>CAVYUE010000030.1:0-34138 GCA_963771625.1 uncultured Acidobacteriaceae bacterium | reverse complement strand
AAATTCTTGTCGTGAACAATGTAGTGGTGTACGTCCCAACCGTCAATACCAATGCAGCGACGATGGACGCAATCTGCATGTGGATGTCGGCCACGATTACCTATCGATTGCGGCGGACGGCATCCCTGTGACAAATGCGTTTTTTTATCGAACAGAGATACGGTTCGACTAACCCGTTGTCGGGGCCTACGCAGGCTTGCGTGTAGACGCACCAGTACTGGTCGTCGATCGTAGACTGTCCATCAGAGTCTATAGGTGGTTCTTGGGTAAATTGATTCTTCCAGACGAGCCCTGGGCAAATGTTCGGATCCTTGCGGTCAAAACGAACGGCGTGCGAGAGCATATGAAGGGCTTTCACGTGTTTACTCCTGCGGGATGCGGTGGCGGTACAGCTATCCCGGCGGCCTGCTGGATTGCACGGCTGAGAGCCACTTGTGCAATCTGAATTTTGTATCCGTTCTGCCCCAGACTGCGAGCGCCTTGCAACGCTGCTTGACTTGCCGCTGCGGCGACGCTTGCGTCGATCACCTTTCCAATGAGGGCAGTCTCTGCCCTCTAGCACGCCACGGACTGGGAGCTACGTGGCCGAACACGACTGAGGCGCTGGTTACCGTTGTTTTCTTCATAACCAGGGAGACCGAGCGCGGTTTGCGGGGGTATCGGATCGATGCTTCTGGCGCACTTCGAAGTAAGCAGTTGACGTCGAGGGACGGGAGGCGGCAATGTCAACGAAACTATGATCTCATTTGGTCGCAGACTATGTTCGCGCTGTCCCAACGTCTGTGGAACAACGTAGAAGGTTTCCAATGGAATCGAACGTAAGCCCTTTCAGCCCTGGATCCCGATCGTCGCACCCAGCGCGATTATGACCGGTGCGATCGTCGAAGGACTAACAAAGTAAGCGGGCCCAGTGTTTCCAAGTATTGCGTGATAGCGATTGTCTCCTTGCAAGACCAGCGACTTACCGTTCGCATCCAGTGCGAGCAGTCCGTAACCATTGCGAAAATACCAGCAGCGAGGGCGTTGACAAAGATTGCCTCCAATTGTTGCCATATCCCCGATCTGTGGGCTCGCGGCATCGCCGATGGCCGTGGCGAGGACTGGATAAAGCTTGCTTACTTTGGGGTTGGTGGCAAGGTCGTCCAGCTTGATGAGGCAGCCCGCGTGGAGCCCGGTTTTCTTGTCCACCGTTAGTGTTTGTAATCCAGCGACCTGTTTGATATTGACCAACTGCGACGGTGTTACCACATCGTCTTTCATGAGCGCGAGCAGTCGGTTCCCCCGGCTAAGACTTCGGTAGGGCCCCAGCTATTACCGAGGATAGCGATAACCGATTGAGATCGGTTGGGCTTAAATAGCTAAAAGCATTCATGGTTGTCCGCCTAACGCCGCAAGCACCGATTCGGAGTGAGCGGAAGATGAGGAACGCGGACCCCAATTGCATTGGCAACTGCGTTCGCAATCGCCGCCCCCGGTGATATGACAGGTGGCTCACCACAGCCAACAATTCCTCGCTCGTCATACCCCTTGCCGGACATGAGGTGTACGACTAACTCACCTGTATCGCCAATCCCGCATAGCCGATATAACTCCATATTTGGATTGAGCATGCATCCGAGATTGGCGTCCATGATTTTCTCTTCATAGAGCGCGTAGCCAATGCCCATAATCAATGAAACCGTAGCACTGGCTCAGAGCCGTCTTTTTATTGATGATGAGCCCGCAATCCTGCACTGCGACCAACTTATTGACGCTCACGACGCCAGTCTCAACATCCACCGAGACATCGGCCATTTGAACGCCGCCTACGCCGGTTGAATTTAGATCGCCCTGCCCTGGATTCGTCCCACGGACGGTAATTGGGAGACCGCCCATCATAGAGCAGGCCTGCTTCCAACTCACGGCAGTTTTTCCTCCGATGACCTGACCTCCAGTTGCTTGGAGAACGCTCGCTTGCACTCCAAGCCCGGCGGCAATCTTCGCAAAGAGTTCCTGTAAGGCATCGACTGCGGCGCGTCTTGTCGCCGACCCCATGCCACCGACGGTACCGCTGCCTCCAGATCCTGCTGACGCTGGATAGATGCTTTCACCTATCTCGACCTGAATGTCATCCACTTCGAGGCCGAAGGTCTCCGCCGCGATGATCGCAATGACCGTTCGTGTCCCGGTGCCGATGTCCTGGGTTCCAGCGGAGATAACGATCGAGCCGTCGGTATTGATTGTGAGATTGCACGATGCTGGGTGTGCGGTTCCCGACCAAGTGTGAAAGGCGAGTCCGAGTCCCTGCCGGATCGGTCCCGGATCACCTTTACTTCTTGGGTGCCATCTCTTTGTCCAACCCATTAGGTTGTCAGCGATCGTAAATTCTCTTCGTAAACCGTCGCTCGCGAGCCTGCCAGCTTGAGGTTCTTCATGACGAGCGCGAGGGGATTCATTCCTAGCTTATCGGCGAGATCTTCGATTGCGCACATCGTGAGGAAGCAGGCCTGTGGTTGTCGAGGGGCCCGCATGGATCTCGCGCTGCCAATGTTGTTCAGAATTGTGGTGTGCTGATTCTTTTGATTTGGAATCTTTAGAATGTAAGGCAAAGGAAATTCTGCACCACCGGTCATTCCGCCTGTGCTCCACGTCGTAGCTTGCCAGGCAGTCAGTTTCCCTTGTGCATCGGATCCGATCTTGATCGTCCCGTAAGCTGATGGCCGGCAACCTGCGGTCTGTTGTTCGGTGCGTCGATCGACAACCAGGCGCACTGGTACGCCACCTGCGAGCTTCGATAGCTGAGCTGCGGCCAGTCCCCACCGATCCGCCGCTAACTTCGATCCAAAACCGCCGCCCTCGAACTGAGCATGCACTCGAATCTTGCTCGCCGGAAGACCTAGCGCTTTGCTCATCTGGGTGACGATTCCAGATACTGACTGAGTCGATATATACACGTCGAGAGAATCGTCGCCCCAAGTTACGAGGCTTCCATGCGGCTCTAGGCAGCAATGCGTGATGACGGGCATCGTGTACGTCTGTTCCACGACGGCCTTAGCCTTGAGGAAAGCAGCGTCGGCATCACCCAGCGTCTCAGGCTTCATCGGCTGAGCGTAGCCGGTGGGGGTATCAAGGCTAGAGTCGACTACAAGATGCGGCAGTTGCTTATAAGTTACAGTTACTGCTTTGGCGGCCTGTGCGGCAGAAAATTCGTCGACGGCCGCGATTGCGACGACGTCGTCTCCAGCCCACATGATCTCCGTACCCGCTTTTTGAATGATGTAGACCGCTTTGAACCCCGCAGTGGCCTGGGCAGCAGTGATGTCGATGTTGACGATTTTGGCGTGCGGATAAGGACACTTTACGGTAGTCGCGTACAACATGCCCGGCAGGTTGAAATCTGTCGTGTATTGGGCTTTGCCCGAAACTTTGAGTGGGTCTTCGATGCGCGAGACGCTGCTGCCGATCACCTTTCGTTTGGCCGCTACTGGCCAGGAATAGTCAGCCACGGCGGCGACCTCTCGTCGCGGAAGGAGCAGCCGGCTGACTGACTGTCAGCAGAGCCTCCGCAATACCTGCATAGGTTCCGCAGCGGCAGAGATTCCCGCACATTCCTTTCTTGAGATCGTCAAGGGTGGGGTGCGGGGTCTGTGCCAGAAATGCCATCGCAGACATAATGAAGCCGGACGTGCAATAGCCGCATTGGGAGGCATCTGCGTTTATGAATGCTTGCTGCAGCGGATTGAGTTGACCATTTGTTGCGAGGGACTCGATCGTGGTGATTTGAAGGTTTTGTGAATCGATGGCGAGCATCGAGCAGGCATACATTCGCTTGCCATTGGCCAGAACAGTGCAGGCTCCGCAGGTGGCGTGATCACATACCTGCTTCGCGCCCGTTAATCCCAGGTTTTCGCGCAGGGCCTTAAGCAATGTTAGCCAGGGTTCAACAGTCGTCACACGCGTCTGCCCATTTACGTGCAGCTGTATCGTAACTGGACCGGGGCCGAGGGCGAGCATACGAACAGAATGCGGTTTACGCTTCTTATGCTTGCTCGCCATTTTTGTCTTAGGCGGCATCAGCTCTCCTACTCACAAAGTCTCTAGTCTGGGGGCCGTACATCGTTCGGGGCCGAAAGACGCATCCGGAAAGGCGCGTCAGATTACAGACGATCGGTGGATCAGGCGAGAAAACCGGGGAAGTTCGGGCTTGCTTTTCCAGTTCGAACGGAGTCAACTCGAAAACAAAAATGATCAGGTATCTCTAATCGCACGAATGTTAGCACAATCGGACGTTCGTATCCCATTCGGATTCGAGGGACCTTCGCATACACGGGACCGATAGAGAGGAGACCAAAGCAATGCCATACTACCCGCCCCGGCAACTCGAGCCGAAGCCTCCCAAAGATCCGCTTGAGATCGATCTTGTCTACAACGTTCGATCCTGCGGAACCTGCGGATTCTTTTGGCCTCCCTCTTCGCCGCAGGCCTACGGGCCTTACCCGACTTACGATTTTCTGTCGAACACGCCTACGGAGAAGCCTCCGGGGAAAACACCTGGGTCCTTCGTCTGGATAGAAGGCTTGACCCAGCCTCAGGCGTTTCCGGATCCGGAAGTTATGGACGGATGCCGTAAAGCGCCGATCATGACGATCGGGATTAATCCGAATCTGACGGCCTTCGCCTCAGGAAAGACCGGAGCTTCCTGGTGTTATCCAAGTTTCTCTGACGCGGGCGAAACAGATTCTTGGACAAAATATGCTTATTACTACCGATACCGTTCCGTCTATCAGGAACACTTCGACCTGAAGTTTATCGAGCCGTTCTTACTTCCAGACGGAAGAATCACTGCGCCGAAGGCAGGCATCATCAAGGAGTTCCCGCGAGCGAGCGACGACCCAGCGTTCGAGCTTCGGGTGCAGTACGACGGCGATGCGACTGTGTCCTCGATCCACCTTGCCGGAGTGCTGGGCGGACCACGGTATGTAGTACTCATGAACGCAGGAGACAAATTTGCTAAGGGCGACCTGCTCGCTGCGCGCTTGAATGTTCCCGCCGGGCATAAGACTAATATTTACGCTGAACCAATCGGGTATTACACCCAGATACTGCCAGTTCTGCAGTCATTCGAGACATTTCTTAACCGAGAAGGGCACGCCGACGCTAACCTGAAGGTGGGTGAAGATGTAGGTCAGGTCGACATGATTGCCTGCGCGACACCACACTGGGGTCCTCCGTGGCTTGGCGGTAGTAGTCAGAGCGTCAACACTATCATTTCGAATTGTGTTCACAAGAACGCATGGGCGATGAAGCAGTTGGTGCAGACGAAACCCGCGATCCTATTCCTGGTCGGACAGTCTTCATGGAGCATGTTTCGCCAGTCATTCGGCGAACTCATTACTGCGAAAACGCCGCTGCCGAAATTCCCTGAGGACGGGCCCTATACGTTGCTACGGATGACGACTCAGCAAGAGTGCCTCTTGCAATTCTCCACAACGATTGACGGACTCGCATATTCACTTTCCACTCGCGTAGTGATTACGCCGCACTTCTCTTACAACGAAAATTTCATGCCGCAGTTCCGAATGAGTCCGCAAACGTTTAAGACTTTTGCAAAGCGGTATCCGGCTGTCGCAGACTTTATTCAGACCGACCCGCGACTTATTTTTCAAACGCCTGTCGGAGGTTTCGTCGTGGCGGGCGTGAAGACGGACACCTCAGCTGTCATAGCAGAATTGAAAGCGAAGGATGCGGGTGCCGTGGCAGAACTGATGCAATACTTCTATGACCCGCACAATATGATGGCCGCTGTACTCGAGCAGATGTACTCGGGTGGACAGCTTGCCTATACAAATCCGTCAGCTGGCAAGCAGGGATTTCTGACGCGTAGTGATGGTCCATGCCAATTCTGTGTAAACGACCATTGGAAATTTCCCAAGGGATGCCCATATGACAAGCCTAACGAGCCGAAATACCCTGTAGGATTTCTGGAAAAGGTGACCGGGTCCATAACCAAGTAAAGCGATTGACTGCCACGCAAGGGTTGCTCAGTCAGTGTCGGGAGGATCGAGTTCCTTGTAAATCACTTTGAAGTAGTCCAATCTCACGCCCAAAACACCTGTGTAGAACTCGGTATCCTTCGACTGCAAGGCGGGATACGAAGACTCTACGATATACCCGTAGACTTGATTGTCCTTTGTTACAGGAACGATATCGAACCAATTGGCTTTGCCAAAGCCACTGCCCAACTGTTCCTGAATATGAACAAGGGTCTTCTGCACGTAGGCCACGACCTTTGGATCTCCTGTGCCCGGAGGGGTATAAGGCTGAGTGAAGCCAATGTACTCGGCACTGCCTTGAAGAACGCAGTACACGATAAAGCTTTCTTGCTTAGCTTTTGGCTGTGCAAGAAACAGATCCAAAGTCTCGATGCCAGAGATTGCCGTTGCCTTAAGCGCAGCTTCGTCTGTCGGTGAAAGAAGGGACGGGCGTCCCGGCACCGTGTCCCCGAACATTGCAATCGCTGCCAACAGCTCAGCTCGCTCGCGGGATGTGATCCCGTTCCCGTCCTTCGCGGAAGCGATCATAGCCAGGACCTCGCTGTGAGGGATAGGCCCGGTTTCCGCAGGATTCAGGCCCGTATGACGCCGAATAATGGAGCGTATCCCTTCGACACTCATGTTTAACCTCCTCTTAGTGACACCCATTCTGCTCCTGATTTAAGCGATCGTCCAATGATCACCAATAAAAACGGGCTCATACATTGACGATTGCTTCGAGTGATGGATGACATGCGCATGTTGCCGATCTGCGCCCGTAATGTCTTGCCATGCATAGAGCACGTGCACACGATGCTCCTCGCCGCTGACCTTGTCCTCCGCGCTTGCATAATCTGCTACTAATTCAATGAAGCCGGTTTTTGGTGGATTGACGGTGGGCGGGTGTAGAGATATGGTGGGCAGGTTGTGAGGTAAACGCCTGCTCAACTTTGCTTGCGGTTACGTCGTCGATCTTATGTGGAGCCTTTTATGCCTATAGCAAAGCCTGAAGAGTTGAGCGACCGTATGCGGGCAACGAAAGGTGGGGTCGCGGCAGCCATCGTTCTTGTGCTGATCTTTCTCGCGCAATGTATCTCTGCGGCCAAAAGAGATTCGGTGAGTTGGGATGAATCGCAGCACCTCTATTCGGGGTGGCTGTCGTGGAAACAGGCGGACTTCGGCTTCAATCCGGAGGTCCCACCCCTTGTCAAGATGTGGTGCGCGATACCGCTTCTGCATCGCGACATCGCTCAGCCTGCCTACATCGGAGGCTCGTTTAAAAAGAAGGCTTTGTGCTTGGCCAACGCTTCTTAGCAGCCAATGGCATTGATCGAACTTTGATCCCGGCTCGTCTGATGGCTGCTCTTCTCAGCGTGATGTTGGCGACCACGATCTTTCTGGCGGCATTGGAGATGTACGGTCAGACGGCAGCATTGTTGGCGTTGGCCCTGTTCTGCTTCGATCCGAACTTCCTGGCGCATGGAGCCTTTGTTACTACGGATATTGGTGCGTCGCTCACTCTGCTTCTATCCATCTATTTGTTTTACCGCGTTCTAAAACGTCCCTCGGCGGTTCGAGTGGTGTGGCTGGGGATCGCCGTCGGGATGACATTGACCGCCAAATTCACGGGGATCTTCGTCGTGCCGATTGTGGTTGTTATTTGGCTCTTCGACATGTGGAACCGGAGGGACGTAGAGAGTGCGGAGCATGTGGGGCCCCGCCAATTGGCTGTGGTGGTTGCGGCGACATCGGCGATCGGTCTGTTCTTCGTCTGGGCGATCTATCGCTTCCGCTTCGCGGCGCGTCCTGCGAATCTGAGACTAGATCCTGCGACAAATGAGTATATGCAGGAGCTTTCGTCACCCTTGAGCCGTTCGGCGATGCTTTGGGTAGCGAAACATCACTTACTGCCTGAGGCATATCTCTACGGCCTTGCGGACACCAAGATCTCCGCGGCCTCTCTGCCGAGTTACCTGTTCGGACACCTGACGCATCAAGCATCGCGCTGGTATTACCCGGCGGCGTTGACGATTAAGTCCACGCTCCCGTTCCTCATTCTGCTGATTGTCACCATCATGGCGCTTGCAAGCAGGCGCTGGAAGGTTCGGCGAGAAGCCATCGTTCTGATGGTTCCACCAGCAGTGCTGTTCGTTGTCGCGAGCACCTCCGACATTGGAATCGGCTTCCGCCATCTACTCCCGATCTTTCCGATGCTGTACATCCTGATCGCCGGATGTGCGGTACACCTTGTAAACGAGAATCGAAAGCTTGCCTATGCGTTGGGCGCACTGCTGCTATGGCAGATCGGAACGTCTGAGCTTTCACGGCCCGGCTTGGTTGCCTACGCGAACGAGGCCTGGGGCGGGCCCACAAAGACCCACCTTTATCTCACCGATTCGAATACGGACTGGGGCCAGCAGCTGCGGTCCGTAAAAACGTACCTTGATGAGCATCCGAATGAGCCCTGCTACTTCGCCTACTTCGAACAAGGTCCGGTCGATTTCCGAGACTACGGCGTTCGGTGCCAGGTGCTGCCTACTGGCTCCGGCTCCTGGACCGGGATGAGTTCTGTACGCTTCGGTTCAAATCCAAATGTCTCTGGGCTCATCTTAGTGAGCGACGGTGTTCTGGCAGGTGCGGACATTCCCGGAAAGACGAACCCCTACGCACAGTTTCAAACTTTGCGACCGGATGCAGTGATTGATCGTGCCGTTTATGTGTACAAAGGACAGTTCAATCTGGGGCCTGCTGCGGCTCTAGAACACGTTGAGGGATCAGGAACGCTCCTGGTGCAAGGGCGAGCCGAGGAGGCGCTTGCCGAAGCGGAACTCGCGAAACGTCTGGACCCTGAGAGTGCGACCGCCTGGGAGGCCGAAGGCAATGCATTGGAGGCCATAGGCCGACCTGCTGAGGCTCAGGTCGCCTACCGGAATGCGCTTCAAGCTTCTGAACTGGACCCGGTGTTCCAGAAGGAGTTGGTGATGGCTTTGCGAAAGAAATCCGGCCAGTAAACCTGGACGCTTCAGCTCTAATCGCCTGCCTGTCCGGATACGTTGCCGAGTAAGGTCGTATGGGATTTGTTCCTACCGGTTGCTCGTGCCGCCGACAGGACCTGTCGACAGTGAAGAGCTAACCTTCACTGGGTCTGTTATCGCGCAAAAGGCGGACTTCGTGTCCACCCTTAGGCTGATGAACGTCGCGCGGCCGAAGGCCATATTAGCTCTCGAATCCACGAGTCGGCTTCTGCGTGCGTAGCTACATCGAAGCTTCCTCTGCACTGGGCAGGTTGGTCTTCGTCGACAGCCGGAAATGGGGTTGCCGTGTTGTCGTCAGTCCGGCGGAAGAGGCCAAGATACAGCCTGAAGAAGGCCCATTATTGCAGTATTTTTTTGAAACGTGATGGATACGCGTTTTTGCTGGGGGTTTTGGCAAAAACGGGTGCCAAAACGTGGTGTTTTGGTGGTGTGTTTGTGGTGGTTCGCGTGGTGAATGTGGTGGTTTGATGGTCACTAATTGGGCTCAAAAGATACGCCACCGATTCTGGATTTATTTTTGGGTTTCCCGTTTTGGGAAATATCTGCTGCAGGCCGCAACCAGAGTGATGTCACAGGCGCCAAAAGGCTGTGCTCTCCTACCCTTTTCTGCCTGAGTTTAAAGAAACGCTGTAGGTTAGTTGGGTGAAATAACTACGACGTTCTCGATATAGTCCAGCAAATATAGCTTATGAGTCGCTGGGTTCAGGGCACTGTTCGTAGGAATTGGTTGACCTGTAGCGATGACGCTGGGGGTATTCGTTGAAAGATCTACGACAGATATGGTTGAAAGATTAGTGATGGTGTGGTCGTTCGCAATCACGTAAAGCTTATTTAGCAGAGGATCGATGATGAGTTTTCCGCCGGTGTAGAGAGTGGTGAAGTCTGCAATCGGAATCGTGGATGTAATAGTGTTCGTTGCGCCATCAATGATGTCGAGCTCGACGTAGCTGAGGCTGTAGATCATGTTCGTTATTGGGTTGACCACGATGGAATCCGGATTGACAGTTCCGGCAACAGTCGTTGTGGTGAGAGACACGGGGTCATAGGCGACCACATTGTCTGCCGCGATATAAACCTTGTTCGTAACTGTATTTACGGCGACGTCTTTGGGTAGGTTACGAAGGCAACACTCGCTGGCAGCCACTGTGAAGGCATCGACGACGCTATTACTGGCGCCGTTGATGTTGAGAAACGGAGAGCCGCCCACAAAGAGGCTGTTGGTGACCTGATTGATACTAAGAACGTTGGTATCTGCACTGGTTGGGATCGTGGTGGTGAGGTTGCCGCTGGCTCCATCGATAACATACAGAGTGCCATCGATGGCGATTGTGTAGATTTTATTTGTGGTGGGATTCAGGAAGAGTGTCTCGGTAATCGGCTCTCCGATATTCAGCGATGTCAGAGCGTTGGTACTGCCATCCATGACTAAGGGATTTTGCGTTCCACCTTCCAGATAGATCTTATTTGTAACCGGATTGGCAGCTGCGGCAACCACTGATGAAAGGCCAGTAGCTATGTACGAAGTCGGAACGTCAGTGTTGCCATCAAGTATTGTGAGGTTGTCCGGACGTTCGGGATCGAGACCGGTGGTTGTTTGCAGGCCGAGGTATATGGTGTTGGTACTTCGAATTAACCGCGATGGCATAGACGTTGCAGTTGGTTCCATCATTTCCGATTGGGCTGCAAACATTTACGGTTTTGACGGTGTAACCCGGGTTTACGACGCCGTAGCCCATCGACGCTACTGGGCTATTTGAGTAGCCCGGAGATACTGCGATAGCGTTCACTGTTGTAGGAGTGGAGATAGTAAACGGGGATGTGTAGAGCGTTGAGCCTGAAGTAGGTGTGGACCCGTCCGTGGTGTAGTAGATTCTGGTACCGGTGAGTGCGGCTGTAATGGTGACGGTGACCGGAAATGGGCCGCCAGCCGGAGTCAACTGTGGTGCCGGGGCCTGCGGGAGAACCGAAACGATGAACGTTGATGGAGCTACGGTGAGCGTAGGCTGGAACGGGCTATTGGGAGGAATCAGCGCAAAGAGTTGACTGGTATTGGCGGAGGGGTTGCTTGCAATCTGAATGGCCGCTGTGACCGTATTCGTTGTGGCGCTGCCGCCAGTGTACTGAAATAGCTGACCACAGCTTGACGTGTCGCCGGAGACGCCACCGGCTGAGTTGACGCAGACCGCGAGGATATTGGCCAGGGTGTTTATCTGCTCAACGGGAACACCATAGCCCGGAAGTAAGGTGGGGCCGGGTACCGTTCCATTGGAGATGTTAACTAACTGACTCACGTTGCCGAATGCGGTGATAAGTGCGGCGGTATCGCTGGGCCCAGATCCGACGTGGTCGAACGATGTCATGTAAGGAGCCAACGAGAAGACCGATGTGGTCGTTGTGATTTCGTTGATATTGATGAATGTTGACGAATTGATATTGCCGCATTGGCCGATTGCAGCCATCAATGCAAGAGCGGTATTGTTTACAGGACCTGGCAGGCCGGGATTACCGCCCGTTGCAACTATATAGACCAAGGTATTCGGAGTGGGGCAGGTGTAGGCAGCAAAGGTGAAGTTGCCAGAGCTGTCGGAGGTTACGGGGCTGGAGAAGAGTGGGGTCGCTGCCGAACCGTCGCCGGTAGTGCCCACTGCATAGAGCTGGACGGTAGCGCCGGTGACTGGCTGCTGGCCTCCGTAGATGGATCCATTACGTCCGGCGGCGTGAGGAGCTGGCGCAACCGATTTGGTAAGGAGCTGTTCACCGCACCCTGAGAGGAAGAGCAGGCCGAGTCCAGAAGCTAACAAAGTTTTCTTAGGATGGAAAGGGGACGATTTGCCGGCTGGACGGCTGTGAAAGGATTCGCATGGCTGATGGCCAGAGTGAACTGCCACTACCACCGCGTCAAGCCTTTTCGGATATTGGCGTCACTCGATCATCACAGTTTGCAAAAAAACGTCTCAGTCAATCAGATTTGAGGCTGCGGTTTGCGAGGTGTAATCCTTCTGCCTCGCCGTTCCCATCCACCTAAGTAGAAGGATGTGGAAAGATGATGAGAGATGGCTGACAGCATTTTTGCTCGGAGCCGATCTAACTTCAGGCTCAACACAAAGCCCAATGCCTGAACTGCGCCTAGTCGTGCTCGTGCTGCTGGATAAGCTTGCATACGATGCTACATTTCAGGCGGCGCTTAGGTCCTTTTTGGGCTGTTAAGTTTCGTCGCTGAACGCGAGCGAGATACCACAAGCCACGCTTCTATCCCAGGGGACGGCCCAACCCGCGACCGATATGAAGGCACCGATCTCACTGTCCCGTTGGACTGGACAGACGTGGAAGGATGCCTGGGCCCCTAGGTGCGCTGCTCAACACGTGCGGTCTGGTCGAGTTGATTGTGTTGAACGTTGCTTACAACGCTCACGTGTTCTCGCTCGCCCTCTTCACCATGTTCGTTGTCATGGCACTGATCACGACCATGATGACTACACCCATCCTCAACATGCTCGAATTACATGGGTCTGCCGATCAGAGTCGAGAGGCTGCAGTCACCGATGTGGCCTAGGGCAAACCGAGGATGCGCTCAGGTGGCGATCCTCGGTCTCGGCGGTTACGTTTATTTCCGTAAGGCACCAGCCCTTTTTGAAAGGGTTTGCAGTGGCTATGGTTGGACGAGTGGAATCTGCAATGCCAGTTGGACATCAATCAGCATCTGAGTTTTACGCTCTACCTGCTCGTACAGGGCTGTCTTCTTCGCCGAGAGTACCTTGCGAAATGCGGGCAAGTACTTCAGGCGCACGGCCGCTACATTCGCATCCAGTTGCAACATGCGCTTGGTCCAGTCGTCGGCCTGCGCATCGGTCATCGTGTTGTAACTTTGCGCGTACTCCTTAATCAGGGCGTATTTGTCGTTGTTCGCCTTGACTAGATCGGCGGTGTATTGGTCGTACACGGGCCAGAACGCCTGCGCCTCGGCGTCTGTCAGTTGAACGTTCGCAGCAATGATCTGCTTCTTCTGGGAGCGGATGTCCTTTCGGAGGAGATCGATATCCTGGTCGATAGAACCCGTAGAACTCTGGGTTGTATTTGCTTGCGGTGCGCTGTCTTGCGCAATGGCAGAGGTGTGACCAGATATTGCTGCCCCACCGACGATCAACACTGCAGCTAAAAGTCTCTTCATTGCTTATCTCCTGTCATATTGTGCTTTTTGGGGTTCGCTGCGTCGAGTTCTTCCGCAAACTAGAACACAGGTGGAAGGATAGTTCTACGAAGGTACCACTCTCCGTGAATTCGTTTCTTCTGTAAAGAAAATTTCACTGGATTTTTGTTCTTTCTACTCTGGCTGAAACGGATGCCTCCTCGAACTTCGCCCGGTCCCATCACAAAGAAGGCAGTGCTCGCCTTCGGCTGTTCTTTGTCATAGCAACTTCTTACCGTTCGGCCGGTTTGCAGCTAGGCTAAAAGGGACGAGAACGTCCGGTCGCTTGTCTTGTTACTTCAATGCAGACAGAAGCCCCTTCAATACTGTTACGAATGGGATCTCGGCAACGACTACGGGTATCATTGGGACCGCAATTGCCAGGATAAGACCGACAATTGCTCCTCGATCGAGCGGAAAAGGCTGGAGCTTCTCGACATTTTCATAGCTACTGGCATAGTCAGTGAGAGTGCTGATCTCAGGAGCAGTTAAGAATTCTTCTTCGTGCCCAGCTCGATTGAGTATCCACTTTTTGTGAAATTCGGCGCTGTGAATTTGGCCAAGGGTTCCGTATTGCAAGATGCCACTGCGATGAAGGCGTCCAAGTCTTGGAACGAACAAAATGAGCGGACCCACGCCTATGATAAGCATGATTAGCAGCAAAACGATCGCATGGAGTTTGAAGTCCATCAGGTGTGCTGTGTGATTGAGAATCTGCGTCCGCCACGTCGATCCAATCGCGGCCGAGACAACAAAGACAGTGGGGGCGATGGCCAGTGGTGACATTCCCAGGAAGCCAACTCCTCCGTGATGGTCGGGATGGGTTGGAACAAGCTGCAGATCAAGTCGTGAGAGACGGAAGAGGAAGCATACCCAAAGAAACCACTTCCAGATACTGATGCCGATCAAAAAACGAAAGATGAGTTGACTTATCAGTGCGTAATACCATCCGGCTGGTGACAGATGATGCCCCCAACCGAAGTTACCCAGCGCCCACCCCTGGACTGCGGCCAGGTGAGATCCGATGATGGCGGCCACATTTCCGTAGGCAATGACCACAATGATAGCTTCGGCAACGAACGAATCGCGCAGACGGAGCAGACCTGAAATCGTACGGTCCATCTTTACCTGCTCCGACGAGGGCAAAAGCTCTGCTTCGCGGATATGGCGGACGATCATACGAAGGACGTTTTCCATCACTATCTGGCCGGCCAGGAGAACGGGCACGGCGATCAGCATACGGACGTTGACGGTATAGTCCTTCAGCAGATCACCGATCGTGTCGGGTTTGGTGAGCAGAGTAATGAGAACCAGGGGCATCCAACTTACGGCGATGGCGATTGCTATCCGTCTACCCAGGTTCCACCGATCCGGTGATAGAAGGTGAATAGCTTCCTGAGCACGATAAAACGGCCCTCCACGAACCAAAGAGTCCTCTCGCGTTGCGTCTGGATTGCCGGATGTTCTTTGTAGTGGAGTAGCTTCGTTTGGTTTCCCCATATCCCTCCCGGTTCTGTAGTCATGACAGCGGGCCAGCTGCCGAAAACTGGACTCTGCCGGTACGAACACGTTTGCTGGCTTTCGAAGACAATACACCGAAGCTGGCATTCCTGCTGATGAAGTTCGACCAGAGTCCCACGATCAGGAATTAATCTGCGGTGCGAAAAGCCATTTGTTCGCAGATTTCTGCGGGAAGGACGGCTTTTCAAGATGGCTGCGGAGCGCAGCGTGATGATGAAGATGAGAAGACATGTCGGTGACAAGTTGCTCCTTGAGAGTGCCTAGGCTCAGCTACAGAACGCGGTTGGGGTAAGCGCTTTGAGAACGCTCCCTAAATCAGGCCGCATCCAGGAGCCGTTATGCAAAGCGAAAACATCTTGCAGCAAGATTGGAAGTTTCCGAATAAGAAAGCCGTTAGAACTCGCGTCCTTCGCGGAGTCAAGTTGGGGGGTGCCTTGTTGACCGTCGGATCAGCGTTACTTTCGGCCGGTGCATTTGCACAAACCGGATATGTGCAGACCAACATCATCTCGGACGGTGCGGTGCCGGCTGCGCAGACGGATCCGACGCTGATCAATCCATGGGGCGTTTCGGTCGGAGATGGCAACCTATGGATTGATACGGCGGGAAGCGGGTTCTCGCTTGTCGATAGCATTGCGGGTGTGAAGTCGTTCGCGGTTTCGATACCTCCTGCGGCGTCCACTTCGGCGCACGGCAGCCCGGCAGGAACGGTCTTCAATAACAACACGGCCATCTTCAATATTCCGGGCAGCGGATCTGGAAGTCCGAACGTTGGCTCGGCTCTGTTCCTGTTCGGTACGCTCGATGGAACGATCGCGGCATGGAACGCTAATACTCCGGAGGCGGTTACGGTGGTCAATAACTCCTCGGCACATGCTGCATATACCGACATTGCGCTCGACACGAATTTGACGGGGACATTTATGCTTGCGGCAAACTTTGCTCAGGGCACAGTGGACGTCTTCGACAGTACGTTTGCGCCAGCGCACCTTGCGGGGAGCTTCGCCGACCCACAGCTGCCGACAGGATATTCGCCGTTCGGTATTCACAGTATTGGCACGAAGATTTATGTAACCTATGCGGAGCCGAATCCAACGACAGGACTCGAGGTGGTTGGCGCGGGGCTCGGGTACGTGGATGTCTTTGACAACAACGGGAACCTGATTCAACGAGCGATCAGCCAGGGAGCTTTGAATGCGCCGTGGGGAATGGCTCTGGCGCCTGCTGGCTTCGGACAATTCGGAGGCGACCTTCTGGTTGGCAACTTCGGAGATGGCGTGATCAATGCGTTCGATCCGACGACATTTGCGCTCGTAGGGACTCTGCAGACTAGTTCCGGGACAGCAATCAGCAACTCTGGCCTGTGGGAGATATTCTTCGGTCAGGATGGCGTGGGAGATCCGAATACGTTGTACTTTGCGGCAGGCATCAACGGCGAGAAGGACGGTCTTTTCGGTTCGATTGCAGTGCAGCCGAGCGGTGTTGCTCCTGCGTTTGCTTTGACAGCGTCTGCGTCTACGCTGAGTGTGGTCAATGGGCAGGCTGGAAGCCTGACGCTCTCGCTGACACCGTCGAACGGGTTCAGTGGCCCGGTGACCTTATCTTGTTCAGGTCTTCCGGCGGGTGCCAGTTGCAGTTTTAACCCGGCTACTCTGACCTTATCGGGGACGAACGCTACACCTGTTGCGGTCAACATTTCAACGGGTGGCACATCTGCCCCAATCAGTTCGCCATACACTATCGGACGTCTTACGCTGGGTAGCGGCAGCGGAGTCGCGCTCGCGTTCATCGCTCCCCTTGGCTTGTTCGCGTTTGTGGGATTACGTCGCCGATCGACTGCAGTCCGCGGGATGTTCCTTGTTCTCTTCCTCGGCGTGGTTTCGATGACTGTCGTTGGCTGCTCAAGCTCGGCGACACCACAGGGAGCGGCAGCGGCACCTACACCGACGCCAACACCAACACCTACACCTGCGCCTGCGACAACATCTCAAGTTACTATCAGTGCGACCTCGAGCTCTGTGACGCAGTCGGTAACTGTTGCCTTGACGGTGATGTAGTAGCTTGTCCTGCCGGGCTGCCTTCCGTGAGGAGGGCGGTTCGGCAGGGCGCTTGCTTTAGTAGACGGGCTTCGAGTTTTTATCGTAGGGCTGGCCGAAGAGGTTTTCGTGAGTGCCGCGCGATTTGGGAGGCTCTGGGAGCGTTATGTTGCCGAGGTCGACTGTGGATGAACCGATGCGTATCCGACGGGAGAGTTTATCGAGTGTGGGCTGCATCTCGCCTTCGACCCAGACGTGCAGCTCATACTCTCCAGCAGGAACCTCGTGTAACGCGATCTGCCCATCGGGGCCAGCGATGGCATACAGCGGTGTGGCAAGCGATATGACGATAGCACTCATCTCCGGGTGGATGTTGCAGAAGATGTAGGAGAGACCCTCGCGAGGAAAAGTCACTTGTCTTGTGCTTCCAGCCTCGTACAGGCCAAGATCGAAGCGTTTTCCATCGAAGAGGGAGAAGACGTTGTGGAAGAAGGGATCTGCATTTGGGAAGAGAACGACACTGCCGACCGGCACGACAAGCAGGTGGGGAGTAAATGTGCGGTTCTTTTGCAGGAGCACATATCGTTCGTGGTGGACAGAGGGGAGTATACGGCCGTCGAGCGGCGAGAGCCACACTACGGCAGGCGTTGGATGTGGTGGTGTGTTGTGGTTGGGAGAAGAGCTCAACTGCTGAACCAAGTGCAGGCGAACTTCGACTGTCGGCTGCTGGGCCTGCGCGCCCGTGGATCGAGGCAGGCAGTTCAAGCAGACGAAGCACGCGAGTCCGGCAGGATAGAGCGTGCGGGTTAGAAAGGATTTGCGCATAGATGGCATCAGAATTTGTAGGCGGCTGCGAGACCGAAGATGTTGGCCGCGGATGTGTGAGAGATCACTGGAGAACTTTCGAGGCGCCGATACTCAAACGAAAAGAGGAGATAGGCGCTTGGACTATAGATGATGTTCGCGTACGCGGTCCGGTTGCGTGCGAGGTTCCAGTAGGGCGCGTAGACGGGGAGAGCGAGAGGCCGGAGTTGGTTCGCAAAGACGTTATCGATGCCATAAGCCATGTTCCATTCGACGCGTTCGGTGATCCTTTGCTTGAGCTGTGTCCAGCCACCTACGTCGTCGAGTGGCTGGACGTAGGTGGAATTGGAGCCGGGGTCTGCAGCGAAGACATAATCTTTGAATGCGCCGGCCCCGAGGCCGCCCAAAGCGAGTCCGCGGTAGACGCTTCCGCTCCACTCAAACCGGGCAGGCAGCGGAATGCGGTAGTCGAGCGTTGCGGCCCAGGCGTCGTAAGAGGTCTGGTAAGGTGTTCGGTGCGGACTGAAGTAGCCTCCGATCCCGAATGTCGCGGCGCGATCGTCATCGCCCTTGATCAGCGCGAGGCGGGTTTCGACACCTGGCCAGCGGCTGCGTTCGGTGCCGCTCGGAGCCGTCAGCACTGAAGGGGGAATGAAAGAGGCAAGCCCCGGCGGATCTACGGGGTCGATCAGAGCCGCTTGCGACCGCAGACGGAAGGATGGACTGAGTCTGAAATCATGCTGGATACCGAGCTGCGGGTTCCAGCTCCAAAGATTACCTGACCAGGCAAGTGCAGGCTCGGCGACTGCGGTCAAAGAGGAGGGCGCGTTTGGGTTGAGGATCGGCCGGTCGAGCGCGAAGAACAGCTCAGTCGCCTGCCAGCTGAGAGCGGCGTGTGCAGTGCGAAGACGCACAAGATCGATGCCATTGTTATAGCCGTTTACTTCGGTGGTTCCGTTGAAATCGACTCGTAGGTCTGCTGTGCTTGACGCGCCGAATAGATGAGGTCCATGAGCGTCGAGGCCGAGTATCGTCTGGCTGAGCGAAGCTCCGCTGCTGCCGGCGCCAGGCAGAGCCAAGGTGGGTGTCGGGGGAGAGTTCACCATGCTTGAGTTGTTGAAGCCGTTGAGGAGGATCAAACCGGTTATCTTTACGGGGTATTTCGATTCGCTTTCTACTTTCGACCGCTCATGAGTTGCTATTTCGGATTGCTGCACGGCCTGCCGCTCGCGAATATCTTCGACGGACTGGGTGAGTGGAGTGCCCTGTTGAGATTGGATCGGATTGGGGTCGCCGTTGTTTGGCTGCACATCCGCACCCTGCTTGTGAGCGGACTGATCTTTCAGCATATCGAGCTCGCGACGCAGTTCGATGATCTGCTGCTGCGACGCGGCCAGCTGCTCTTCGGCAAGGCTGACGGCGGCGGTCAGGCGCTCAAGCTGCTGTGCTGTGGGTTCGGAAGAGCTGTCCTGGGCGAATGCGCGGCTGCAGAGCGCCATCTGAATGATGAACACGGCAACGAGTATGCGGTTAGAGGGCTTGAGTGCAATCTTGTTCATTCGAGTGCAACCCCACTTTCCAAGGTTCTTTTGTCTGCTTGTGCGTGCACCGACCTGCGCTTAATGCTCATGAGGAAGATCGTCTCGCCAGGTCGACTGCTGACGAGTGCGGCGCCTCCGCCATGCTCCACCGCGATTGAGTTAACGAGCGTAAGACCGAGACCTGTGCCTTTCTGTTTTCCGACGCTTACGAAAGGATCGAAGAGACTGTCGCGGATGTCATCGGGAACTCCGGGGCCGTCGTCGACTACGATGAGAGTAACGGCATCCTCAGTTGTTTCGAGAATTGATTTGACGTTACGTGTTTTGCCGACGGGGCTGTCTGACTGGCAGGCATTGAGCAAGAGGTTGTAGATAGCGCGTTCGATCTGTCGAGGGTCCACCTCTGCCGCCGTGTCGACCGGATCGCCATACTGTGTGGAGAGGGTAATTCCGTTTGCGTCGGGATGAACGCGGACAAGCGCCGTAGTTCGTTCGAGAAGCGAGGCAAGTAGTTCGTCCGAACGTCGGAGCGCACCTCCGGATCTGCTGAAGATCAACATGGAATCGAGAAGATCGGTGGTACCGTGGACGGCGGCGCGAATGTCTGCGAGGATTTCGTTGCGTTCTGCCGAAGAGAGATGGCCGACCGCCAGGAACTCGGAGTTGGCGTAGACCGTGGCAAGATAGTGGCGGATATCGTGGGAGACGGAGCTGGCCATACGTCCGATGGTGGCGAGCCGCTCGGCCTCGAGAAGTGCGATGTTTGCCTCGTTGATTTTGTCGCGCATTGCGGCGAATGAGATGCTAAGCTCGCGCACTTCAAGGGTTCCATCCCGCGGCAGGGAGTGAGCCGCGTCGCCGGTTCCGAAGGCTCGTACTCCTTCTGCCAATTGTTCCAACGGCCTTGTGACGGCGCGGGAGAGAGCAAGCATGAAGAGGGTGCCGGCGATGACGGCGATCAGGCCGGCGATGCCTACGAGCTGATTGATCTGCTTCATCGCAAGCTCTGCCTGATCGAAGGATTTAAGGACAAGCAGGCGCAGCGGTGCGGAGGAGGTGCGTGAGAGGTCCGCAGACGAGGTAAGAAAGCGCTCTTTGCCGAGTGTTGCTCCAGCGACTTCTAGTCTGTGGCTCGTAGACGATGAGATATTTCGAGCGAGGGAGCTCTGAAGGGAAGGGGATAGGGTGCTGACAATAACGTGATCGCCGCTGAGAAAGGCGGCCTCAACAGAAGAGGCGTGGCTGATCTGCTGGACGAAGTTGCTGTTGATCGCGTCTCCGCTGATGACGTAGCCGAGCAGGGTGCCGGTGTCTTCGCTGCCGAAGTAGAGCGGTCGAACGGAGAACACGAAGAGTCTGCCATCGCTGAGGAGATAGTGCAGTTGTGGACGGTCGATGACTGCGGCGATGTCGGCGCTGAGGGAGGGTGTGGCCGGTGTTCCACTGGTGTAGGCGGCTACGACGCGACCGTCTTTGTTAGCAAGGGCGAAGAGGTCGTTGCCACTGACCTGCCAGAACTGGATGGAGGCGTCGCCGATCGTGCGTTCATCGCTGGTGGTCATCAGCGCCTTGAGGCTGGGCAGGTTTGAGAGCAGTGCGTTTTCTCGTTCGAGAACGTCGAGTCGCTGAGCTTCGATGCTTTGAAATGTGTCGACGGAGTGAGTCAGGTCAGCTGATAGATTCTCGGAGATCTGTACGCGCAGACGGCTGCGCACGATCAGCAGGCTGGAAGCAGTGACGATGGCAATTACAAAGACCAAAGGAGCGACAAGCATCAGCCGGGTTCGTGTTCCCTTGCCCGCGGACATGGCCGGTCTTCTCTCTTTCATGGAACGAACTTGTAACCTGCTCCGTAGATCGTAAGCAAATGGCGCGGGTTGGCGGGATCGGTTTCAAGCTTCTGTCGTAGCTTGAGGATTTGGTTGTCCACGGTACGGGTGGTTGGGTAGAAGTTGTATCCCCAGACTTCGTTCAAGAGTTCTTCGCGGCTCAGCACGCGTTCAGCGTGTTCGGTGAAGAAGCGGAGCAGCTTGAACTCATGCGCGGTGAGCAGGGCCGGTATCTCGCTTCGATAGGCGGTCATTCTGAGGAAATCGATCTCGCAATCTCCAAACCGGTAGATCTCAGAGACGGCTGGTTTGCGTCGTCGTCGAATTGCGGCTTGGACACGCGCCAATAGCTCTCGTGGACTGAATGGCTTTGTGACGTAGTCGTCGGCGCCAAGCTCCAGCAGGAGCACCTTGTCGACGACTTCGGCGATAGCGCTGAGCACAATGACGGGAGTTTCACTGTCTTTGCTCTTCAACTGTTTGCACACCTCGCGTCCGGAGATCTGCGGGAGGATCAGGTCCAGCACCACTGCCACAGGACGATGGGCCAGGAAGGCGTCGACTCCTTCTTTGCCGTCGCCAGCGACGATGACTTGGTAGTGCTCGTCATGGAACATACGGGTAAGAACTTTCTGCATGCGCAGATCGTCTTCGATGATAAGAACAGTACCCATCTCGGGAATAGCGGGCTTGTCCACACCTTCTCCTGCTTTGAAGATTGTCTCTTGAGTCATAGCTCTATTTTCCGCCGGTTTATGCTCAAAAGGAGTACTCGCTTATAAAAGTGACATGAACGTGACAATTGAATTGGGCTCTTCGGCCCATCTGGGTGACCGATAAGGTCACTGCGTAGGGTTTTCCCCTGCCGTCTGGGCATTTTGGATTCTATTGAGGAGTTCGGACATCCGTGGTGGATCCACGTCACTGACCGCAATTACTTCCAGATCGTTGGTAACGAAGCCGGCCACATGAAAGCCCGACCGCTCTGCCGATAGACTGCTGGGCAAAAGAGCGCCGCCTTTCTGCTTGATAAAGATGGAGACGCGATGCCTGCCGATGCTGTAGAGCAGTTGCGCCACAGGTTGGTTGCGGAGGTACGTAAGGTTGGCGCCATCGAGGTTTATGTCAGCCGGCAGATTCTGCGGAAGATTGAAGCTGAACGGTATTTTGCCCTGGAACCAGGGTTTCACGGTGTGTCTGTCGGAAGATAGCACCTGCGGTGGTGAGTTGGCTGCAAGTGTTGCAATGTGCTGATCGCTGATCTCCGTTACAAGCGCAGCGTATTGCGTTGAGACGGCTGACGTTCGATGCGCGGTGCGCTGCAAAAGAGCAATGCCGATCGAGACGAGAAGGAGTGCGAACGCGGTTGCCCAACCGAGTGCTGCGAGTGGACGTCTCGCTTCCGATGTCGGTACTGATGCGAACGAGGAGGGCGATATTTCCCGGCGAGCCTGACGCAGGAGTTGCTCCTGGAAGTGAGGCGGCGGGGAGAATCGGCGGCCTGCGTTAGCGACCCCAGACTTGAGTATGGTTTGAACCAGTGCACTGGAGTTGCAGGCAGGACACTCGGCCAGATGCTCCGTTAGCTGGGCGAGCTGTTCCGTAGGAAGTTCACCATCGGCCCAGGCATTGAGGGTCGTGATAGAGAGATGACCGGTCATGGGCGAGACTCCGCTTCGGCTAAGGCGTGAGGCTGGAGCTCTCTTCGGAGAGCGGCGCGTGCACGCGCGATACGAGACATGACTGTACCGATTGGAACGTCGAGGACGGTGGCAATTTCTCGGTACTTCATCTCTTCGACATCGCAGAGGAGAATTACCTCGAGGAGAGGTGCAGAGAGCTTATCCATGGCGGCCTGGATTGCGGCGCGATTTTCCAGACGGATCAGGTTGGTCTCCGAGGTGCAACGGTCGATAGCGGCCTCGGGGTAGGGGGCTGGTCCAGACGGGTCTTCCCGGTCTAACTCGTCTTCGAGGGCCACGGTGCGCTGGACTGCAAGGCCGGTACGGGAGGTGAGGTAGCTGTTTCTGAGAATGCGGAATATCCAGGCCTTGAAGTTTGTCCCTGGCTCGAAGGAACCGAATCCGCGAAGCGCTTTCAGAAATGTCTCCTGCACGAGATCCTCCGCGTCAGTAGGGTTGCGGCAGAGCCAGAAGGCCACGTTGTAGAGCGAGGCAAGCAGAGGCAGAGCGAGATCCTCAAACGTAGATGCGGAGGAATCGCTCTTGGGAACTGCGCGCTTCCAGTGGAACAACGACATCAGAAGACTATCCCTTTCTTTTTCGGCTCATTCGCGGCTTGCTCTGCTCATCTAAGAATGAAAACTGACGTTGGGCTAAATTATTCCAAATTTGCGTGGAATAACTTCGGCGGTGGTCAGTTTGCATTCATGGAGGAACAAACCATGAATAACACGCATAACCGTACACCTGCGCAGCATCAAGCTCAAGATGTCAAAGCTTTGAACGAGGAGCTTCAGACGCCGAACGACGGAATTGACCGGAGGAATTTTCTTAGCTGCATGGCCTGGGCGGGAACCGGTCTGTTATGGACGATGGCGGGCGGCGTCCCCACTTCCAGGCTGTTTGCTGCAACTACTGGAGCTGGCGGACAAACAGCACACGGCGCCACCGGAGCAGGAGCTACCGGAGCTTTCAGCTTCGTGCAGATCAGCGATAGTCACATTGGCTTTAACAAAGCAGCTAACCAGGATGTGGCGGGAACGCTGAAGCTGGCGATCGACAAGATCAACCGGCTTTCGGTGGCGCCTGAACTGCTGTTGCATACCGGAGATGTGAGTCAGTCGGCGAAGGCGTCCGAATTCGATGTGGCGCAGCAGATCGTCCGGGGCGCCAAGGTGGGTGAGACGTTCTATGTTCCTGGTGAACATGACACGGCATCCGACGATGGAGCCCTCTACCGCGAACGCTTCGGCAAAGGCACGATTGGAAATGGCTGGTATAGCTTTACGCACAAGGGCGTGCACTTTATTGGGCTCAACAACGTGTTGCAGGTGGATGCGATGGGCAGGCTGGGGCCCGATCAACTCAGTTGGCTAAAGGACGATCTGGCTTCGCTTTCAAGCTCAACGCCGATTGTGATATTCGCTCATATTCCGCTGTGGATGGTGTATCCGGAGTGGGGCTGGGGGACGCAGGATGGGGCGCAGGCGCTGTCCTATCTCAAGCGTTTCGGATCGGTGACAGTGTTGAACGGACACATACACCAGGTGGTGCAGAAGGTAGAAGGGAACATCAGTTTTCATACCGCGACGTCGACGGCGTTTCCTCAACCTGCTCCTGGCCAGGCTCCGAATGCCGGACCGATGGTGGTTCCGGCCGGAAGGTTGAAGAGCGTGCTGGGCATCACGGAGGTGAAGTACGTTGCAAGGCACAGTCATCTGGCGATCATCGATGCTGCCCTCGAGGAAAAAGGATGAGGCGCGCTAGGACCATATTTGCCGGGTGTGCGCTCGCTACAGTGGCGTCACTTCTGTTGGCTCGCACTCATCCGTTCGGGAACGTGGGTTTGTATGGGTCGCATGGCGCGCAGAGACCCATAATGGAGCACTCTTCGGTTCCGCCGGAGGTGCTCGCGACCCTGGTTGGAAAGTGTTCCGATTGCCACTCCATGCAGACGCGGGCGCCGTTCTATGGGCGATTTGCGCCTGTCTCATGGCTGATGGAACGCGATATTGCTGAAGGCCGGAAGAAGATGGATCTGTCGCAATGGGAGACCTTGCCTGAAGACAGGCGGCAGACTTTGACGGCAAAGATGGTGCAGGAGATCAAGGCGCGTGAGATGCCACCGCTGCAGTACCGAATGATTCACTGGGATGCGAGGATTACCGATGATGACGTGCGGAACTTTACTCAGTGGGCGCGATCATCTGGCAGCGGAGAGGAGTCGATGGTGCAGGTGAAGAGCGAAGGGGATGCGAATCGGGGCAGGAATGTATTTGAGCGGAGATGTGTCGGATGCCATTCGTTGGACCGAGACGGGGAGGGCCCGAGATTGCGGGGTGTTTATGGACGCTCCTCCGGCAGTACGCCGGGCTTTGGCTACTCGTCTGCGCTGAAGCAAGCGCATATCGCCTGGAATGATCGGACATTAGAGCAATGGCTTGCTGATCCCGATACGCTGGTGCCTGAAAACAATATGGAGTTCCGCGTAGCAAAGGCGCAGGAGCGGCAAGACCTGATCGCGTATTTGAAACAGCTTTCAGGTGGCTAGCTCATTCAGTAGATGGGTATGCAACTACTACTAGGCAAGCGCCAACGGCACGGCCTCTTCCCAACGTCCTTGCGCCTTCAAGATGAGTTCTACTACTTCGCGCGCGGTGCCCCGTCCGGCAAGTCGACGAGTCGTGAAGTGACAGACCGCGGCCAACTCGGGTGCACCGTCTGCCACGCACACCGCAAGTCCGGCTCGCCGCGCTAGAGGAATGTCCGGTAGATCGTCGCCCATGTAGGCGACCTCTTCTTCAGTCACACCTGCTTTTTTCATGCACTCCTCGAAAGCCTCGGTCTTCTTCGCCTGTCCGAGATATACAAAAGTGACCTTCAGTTCTTCAGCGCGCCTGGCAACGGCCGGTGAAGAACGACCGGTGATAAAACCGGTTTGAATTCCCATCGTGTGGGCGAGCGATAGCCCTTGCCCATCTTGCGCGTTGAACACCTTCATTTCGGAGACACTCGGATCGCCAGAGCCGTGAACGGTCGTCGATATCAAACAGACACCACCATCGGTCAGTGTGCCGTCCACGTCCATCAAAAACAGTTTGATCTTACGTGCTCGGGCCAAGACGTCAGGCGAAGCGAGGTGAGCAAGGGCGTTGTCGGACATAGACCGATTCTAATGCAGTCGTTCGAGCTACCAGACGGAGCTTAGATTGCCATCATCTAGTCCTCATTGAGAGCAGTCTTCCGCACGATGGCTGAATTTATTAAAAGAGTATGGATGGCAACCAGGCGCCAGCGGGATCGTTATACAGTCCGGTGGTCATCAGTGTCATAGGCTGAATGACGCGCAGACCGTTATGCAGACACCACCGCAGCAGGGCGCTGTTGCGCGAGGGGACAAGAATTCCAGTGCCGGGAAAGGACTCTACAGAAGTGATGAGCGCTTGCATGTCCAGATTCGTCTCCGCCGTGGAGTGGCCGAAGAAGGCGAGATGAGTTGTGTATCCGGTGACGCGGCCTCCGCGTTCGACCACACGGGCGGTGCCCTCTGAGACAGCCTGTGCTAACTCGACGGAACGGTCGTAACCATGAACGCGGTGAGAGAGCGAGTTGCAGGCGCTCTCGTCGGCGGGCGTAGCGGGCCGTACCTGGCATCCGGGAACGCTGCGTTCGCGGGTCTTTCCTTGCAGGCAGGAGAGCGGCTCACGGACGTCGAAGCCGAGAGAGGTGTAGAGGGAGAGAGAGCGATTGTGAAAGGCCGCCTGCACCAGCCGTACTCCGGGGGCACCGCGATCGCTGGCGCGGTCCATCACGGCCTGCATCAGTTTGCGGCCAACACCAAGATTTTGTACTCCGGGGTGAATAGTAATGGGTCCAACGCCGCGAATGATGGAGCGCTCGTCCAGACAATTGCTGCCGACAATGCGGCCGTCATTCTCTGCCACAACGCAATAGAAGTCAGGGTCGGAAAACATCGATGAGATGAGACTCACCCCTACCGAAGGTTCGGGGAGGTCGGAAGGAAAACCGTGAGCTGCGTTGATGGCCGTGAAGGCGTCATAACAGATCTGCCCGCAGGCTGGGATATCTTGAGCTGTGGCAGTCCGGACAAGGACGTCAGATATGGCTTTCGGTGACATCGCGAAACACCTTTCTGTTGGTGGTTGGAGTCTATCAGTCCGGGATCAATAGCCTCAGTACGGTTTCGGTTATGTCGGTTTCACCCAAGCGGGGGAACATCTTCTCGACGTTATAGCGGTGCGCATCGGCGTCTCGATCCGTCATTGCATCGACTACTAACACGACGTTGTAACCATAATCGAAGGCGCTGCGGGCTGTCGCTTCTACGCCGCCGCTTGTTGCGATACCTGTTAAAAAGATCTGGGTTACTCCACGCTGACGTAAGTAATCATCCAATGATGTGCCGATGAATGCACCCACTCGTTGTTTGCTCACAACGTAATCGTTGGGGTGCTGCTCCAGTTCAGGAACAAGGTCAGTCCAATTGTCTGGAAACGTAAAATTACGAGGTCCGGCGTCGGTACGGCCCGGAGCCGCTGCGGTTACGTTAACGAGAACGACGGGCAGACCTCGCTCGCGAAAAGCACGTGCGAGCTGAGCAGAGCGATCGACAATCTCAGCGGAAGGATGCACGGTTGGTATACCCACAATGCCTTTCTGCAGGTCGATTACGATCAAAGCCGCAACAGTGTCTAGTTGTGTGAGGGGCATTATTTTCCTTTTCGGTTAGACGGTTATGGCAACGAGCCGGCTTTCGCCAGGCGGCTACCGCGCATGCTTCTTTGTAAAAGAGACGCTGCCCATAATGCTTATTACGGCGATGCCTGCGAAGAAAATTACAAGGGCCAAGTAGTTTTCGCTCGAAACTTTACCGACCCGAAACAGTAAGTATCCGACGGCCAGATTAAAGAGTGCCCAAACAACGTTCACCGTTGAAGAAGACAATCCTTTCCCCGGAGGGTGGGCGAATGGCGTTGGGAAACGATCGCCAGAGATGCCATGCACGAAATGAGGCACGACGTTGGCGAGAAAGGCTCCAGCGAAGAAACAAGCGATGTACTCATACCAGTTCATTGTGTTTTTACCTTTCGTTTATATTGCCGGCTCTTGCGCTCCGGAGAGCAAGCTTATGTCGGCTGCGGGCAGCAGGCCCATCTCCTTGTAGATCGGCCTCATGATCGCTCTGACCTTCGGCAGATCGAGCGTGAACCAGAGTGAGCCGGCGACGCAGAACGCGCCACAAATGATGATTGTGTGTGGCGCTCCGATTCGATTAGCCAGCGCACCAGCCAGCAGGCTTCCGAACGGCGCCGCACCAAAGAAGGCCATAGTGTAGTAGCTCATTGCTCGTGCGCGTTTATCCTCCGGCACCAGTGACTGGATGATCGTGTTGCTGACGGACGCAGCCTGGAGCATGCCGAAACCGACGAAGCTCATCAACAGAAGCGACACCCACAACGTATGAGACAGGCCGAAGAGAATCAGTGCGCAACCCAGTATCGCAACAGCAATCTGAAGCATGCGCGTCAGCCCGAGGACCGATTTGCGGACCGCAAGGGAAAGCGCCGATAAAAGCGCACCGATGCCGGCGGCTCCCATGAGCCAACCCAGGGTAGCTGCTCCGCCATGCAGTACCTGAGAGGCAAAGATCGGCAGTAGCACGGACCACGAATAGCCCATCAGACTAATAAGCGAAAAGAGCAGAAGGATGGTGCGAACAGGTCGAAAAGTTCGGACGTAGTCCCAACCTTCGCGCATCTGCAAGAGCATGTTCGCGTTGCTGCGGTGGATGTTTAGCGGCTTCAGGCGCATCATCAGCAACGATGCGATTACGGCAAAGTAGCTGACGCCATCGATTAGAAAACAGCCGCCTTCGCCAAAGGCTGCGATTACCAGACCAGCGAGGGCCGGGCCAACCAATCGAGCACCGTTTGCCATAGAAGAGTTGATGGCGATGGCGTTACTGAGGTCGTTTCGGTCGTCGACCATCTGTATCAGGAAGCTTTGGCGCGCTGGCGCGTCGAACGCATTAATGAAACCCTGCAACGCTGTGAGAGCGATGATCTCCGAAAGGGTGATGACATGTGCAAAGGTGAGCGCGGCCATGGCAAGCGATTGAACGGCAGCGGCCGCTTGTGTCCACACCAGTAGGTTACGGCGATCAAGACGATCAACCCACACTCCCGCGAATGGGCCCAGCACAAAAGAAACAATTTGTCCCGCAAAGCTTACGATGCCAAGCATCAGCGCCGAATGGGTCAAGTGGAAGACCAGCCAGGTTGTCGCCAGACGTGTCATCCAGGTGCCGATCACGGAGATGCTCTGGCCAAAGAAGAAGAGCCTGAAGTTGCGGTGTCGAAGCGCTCGCCATGCATGCGACATTGAAGCCCCTGGGAGAGAGGCGTGCTGCGCGTCAGAACTGGTTTCGGACTTTTTCACAGTTCGGCCAGGCGCTTCATGATCTCGCCTGCTGCGAACAGGGTTGCCTGTTCCTGCTTGTCCAGTTGGAGGATGGCTTGCGCCAGCCACGTCTGCTTTGCATCCTTAGCACTCTTCCGCGTTGCTGCGCCTTTGGAGGTTAACTCGATATTCATTTGGCGGCCGTCGGTCGGATGAGGCTTTCGCTCGACCATGCCCATTTCCTCAAGCGCCGCGACGGTGGTTCCCATCGACTGAGGTTTCATGCCTTCTGCACGCGCCAGATCGGCGGTCGTTGTTGGCCCGTCTTTAGCTAGTCGCGCCATGACGGCGGACTCGGTCAATGAGAGCTCGTGAGAGGCTGCCGCCGCACGCACACGCCGTATCAATAGCGCAACGGCCTGAGTAAAGTCGATCGCAGAGATTTCCAAGGTCTTTCGTTGCATAACAAGTTCACCATATATAAGGACAGGTTAACTTGCAAGCTAAACTTAGAAGTTTAGCTGCTAAAAATAGAGGTTTTATTTACTGCTACCAGTTATGAAGACTCGAATTCTTCACACTTATGCTCGTTCCCAGCGGTTGGCGTGGCGTGCAGAGAATAAGAGGCGATATGGATGGTCGTTTGTTATTCGGCCGAGGTTTACAACGCCAAAACTAAACTTGAGATTGCCTTCGTCCAAGAAAGGGATTGATGTCTTCTCCTGCGCTGCTAGGGGATGACTTCTGTGGCGGCGGCGAAGCTGAGTTGGTGGATGGCCATCCAGGTCTGGGAGTAGGCGTTGAGGGCGTCCGAGGTGACGGAGCGGGATTCGCGGAGGGCGTCGAGGTAGTCGATCAGGGCGAGGCCGCCGTGGTCGTAGCTGAACTTCGAGATGTCGAGGACGTCTTTGGCTTCGTCGAGGTAGTGGCCGTTGTAGCGGTCGGAGAGGATCTTGGCGTTGGCGTAGCCGGACCATGCCTGATCGACGTCGGCGATGACCTGGTTGCGGGTGGCGAGTTCGGTGAAGCGGCTGGCCTGGGCGAGGTATTTGCTGGTCGCCTTGTTGCCTTGATTGCGGTCGAAGATGCGCAGGGGGATGTCGAGGGAGAAGCCGACGGAGTTGTCCGGGCCGTTGCGGTCGTATTCGGCGCCGAGGGTGGGGTCGGTCGTGCCGTTGGCGTAGGCTAGTTTTTCGTTGGCGTCGGCGACGGCTACGCCCAGGTGGGCTGCGTGATAGTCGGGACGCGCGGCGAGCGCTTTCTGCTCGAGGCCTTCCATGGTGTCGGAGACGGGCGGTGGGACGACGTTGCCGATGACATCGAAGTCTGGGCGGGTTTTGTCGTAGCCGAGGAGCGCCTGGAGTTGGATGCTGGCCTGTTGAGCGCTGGTGATGGCGTTCGATTCGTCGGTTTCGAATTGAGCGAGCTGGAGGTCGAGGCGTTCGTAGTCGAGCTTGGAGAGATCACCGGCTTTGAAGCGCTCGTGGCCTATGTCGAGCTCGTGTTTGAAGTCGGCGAGGTTGTCGTCGGCCAGTTTCTTAGCGGCTTTGGCGACGACGAAGTTGGTGAAGGCCTGGCGGACCGAGAGGATGGTCTGCTGTTCCTGGGCGTGGTACTGGGCGTCAGTCTGGGCGGTGGTGGAGCGGGCACTGTCGAGGCGCCAGCGACGCTTTTCGCCACGTTCGAACAGCCGGGAGACGCCAACGTTGTAGTCGTAGGGGTTGTTGGACTGGGCGCCAAGGGTGACGTTCGATCCGGAGACGTTGAGGTCAGGGTTTGCTCGGAGTCCAGCTTGAATCTCCTGCGCCTTGACGGAGAGCAGGTTCTGCTGCGCGGAGAGCAGAGCTGGATTCTTCATGCGTGCGATATCGACGGCCTGTTGCATGGTAACGGCGACCGGGGCGGAGCTGGACGACGGGGTCTGCGAGAACGCAGCGCACGGCAGGAGCACAAGACAGGCCACAGCGAGGAGGGTCCGATGGTTTTTAGTTGTCATGTGGCCTTCAGGACCTCCTTTCGCTTGCTTGAAGATTGTCGAATACTTGCCTGCACACTGGAACAGCATTAGTTCTCAAACTCCGTCTCTGGGTTGGGTAGAACATCGTTGGGCCTTGCGATCCAGACGTAGAGGGTCGGCAACAGAAAGACGCTGATGAGGAGCGCTCCGACGAGGCCGCCAACGATGACTATGGCAAAAGGACGTTGCGAGTCCGAGCCGATGCCGTGCGACGTGGCGGCGGGAAGAAGACCGAGCGTGGCAACGAGCATGGTCATCATGATGGGACGGAGCCGCAGGACAGCGCCTTCGATAGCGGCCTCTTCGATGGAGTGGCCGCGAACCCGCATCTGGTTGATGTATTCGAGCATAATGACGCCGGTCTGTACGGAGACGCCGAAGAGCGCGAGGAAACCGACGCCCGAGGAGACGCTGAAGTTGGTGTGGGTGAAGAGAAGAGCGAGCAGACCGCCGACCGGGGCCATGGAAACATTAATGAGGATGAGGCCAGCCCATTTACCAGAGTGGAACATTGAGTAAAGGATGATGAAGATAATGATGATGGTCACTGGCAATACCAGCATCAGACGACGAGAGGATCGCTTCTGGCTTTCGTATTCACCGGCCCAGTCAATCTTGTAGCCAGGGGGAAGCTTAACCTGATCGTTCACTTTGCGAATTGCCTCTTCGACCGTACTTCCAAGGTCGCGGTTGCGAACGCTGTATTTGATAGCAACAAAACGCTGGCCGCCCTCGCGACTGATTGTCTCTGCGCCGTCCTCCATCCTGACGGTGGTGAGTTGTGTAAGCGAGACGCGTTCTCCTGATGGTGAGAGCAGACGGATATTGTCGATCGCTTCCTGTGTGTCGCGGTATTGCGGCAGGTATCGAATAACGAGGTCGTAGCGTGCTTCGCCCTGAAGGACCTGGCTGACTGCATTGCCTCCGACAGCGGTCTGGATGGCGTCTTGAATATCGGCGACGTTGATCCCGAAACGCGCGGCGGCCTGACGGTCGACGGTGTAGTCGAGGTTTGGTTGACCGATGACGCGAAAGAGGCCAAGATCGCTGACACCTTTAATTCTGCTCATGATGGAGACGATTTGATCGCCCTTTTCTTCGAGGGTCTTCAGATTGTCGCCATAGATCTTAACGGCCAGTTCTCCTTTGACGCCGCTGACGGCCTCCTCGACGTTGTCGGAGATGGGTTGCGAGAAGTTCCAGATGATGCCAGGCATCTTTTCTAGCTCACGGTCCATGGCTCCGATGAGCTCTTCCTTGTTGCTCTTGAAGACCGGCCGCCATTCTTTTTTTGGCTTGAGGTCGACGAAGTACTCCGTGTTGAAGAATCCCGTGACGTCGGTTCCGTCGTCCGGCCTGCCGGTCTGGCTGACGACCTGAGTGACTTCAGGAAAAGATGACAGGACGATTCGGGCCTGATTCATAATGCGCAGGCTCTCGGTGGGACCGGTGCTGGGAGCCAATGTGCCGCGTACCCAGATAGCGCCTTCGTCGAGGTGGGGTAGAAACTCGGATCCGATGACACCGCTCAGGCCGAGGAAGAGTGCGAGGAGGAGAGCAGCGCCTGCTCCGCTGATGGTGACCAGGCGATGCTCGATGGCCCAACGTGCGGCGTGGCGATAGCGGTCCGTGAGCCACTCCATGATTGGGTTATGCCATTCGGAAGCACCGTTCGGGAAGAGCAGGCTGGACAGCACCGGGGCGATGACGATGGAGAAGATCAACGCACCAAGAAGCGCGAAAGCCACGGTCCAGGCCATCGGTTGAAAGAGCCGGCCTTCAACAGCCTGGAGGGTGAAGATGGGCAGGTAGGCCGTGATGATGATGCCGATAGCGTAGAAGACTGGACGCTGGACTTCGTGTGCTGCCTCGCGGATCTGTTCGGCCGGAGAGAGAGAGTCTTTGCGCTGGTGGCTGAGATGGCGGACGATGTTCTCGACCATGACGACGGCACCATCGACGACCATACCGAAGTCCAGTGCGCCGAGCGAGAGGAGGTTTGCGGGAATGTGGCGAAGGTCGAGGCAGATGGAGGCAAAGAGAAGAGAGAACGGAATCGTGAGCGAGACGATCAGAGCGCCGCGGACATTTCCGAGGAAGAGAAACAGGACGATGACGACAAGAATGATGCCTTCGGTGAGATTATGCAGAACCGTGTGAGTGGTGTAGTGGAGGAGGTCGCTTCGATCGAGGAAAGGGACGATCTTTACACCAGGAGGCAGAATATGTTCGTTCAGTTCATCGACCTTCTTGTGAATGCCGTCGAGGGCAAACTGCGAGTCGTCTCCCTTTTGTAAGGCCACAATGCCTTCGACGACGTCCCCATCATCGACAATTTTCCCATCTTCGCGGTGTATGGCCTTCGAACTTTCCTGCTTGGCTTGATGGTCGATGCATGGGTCGTTGGCGCCCCAGGAGCTTGGCGGCTCGGCCTCCGGCAGAATGCCAAATCGGCAAGATTTTCCGATCTGGCCGAGACGAATCTTCGGTCCCTGAGCGACGGTGGCGATGTCTTTAACTCGGAGCGCCGTTCCAGCCTGCGTCTTAAAACTGTCTCTTCGATGTCGTGGACATTTCTATAAAGACCAACCTCACGGACGTTGATCTGCTGCTGCCCCTCTTCGATGAAGCTGCCGCCGGCATTGGTGTTGTTGTTGGTGAGCTGCTGCTCGACCTGGCCAATGCTGAGCCCGTAAGCAACGAGTTTGTCGGGATCGACGCGGACCTGATATTCGCGTGTCATGCCGCCAAAGCTGGAGACGTCAACGACGCCGGGAACGGATTTGAGCTGCTTTTCAATGGTCCAGTCCTCGAGGGACTTGAGATCCATGTTGTCGTAGAGAGGGTTTGTGCTCCGCAGGGTATACCAGTAAATTTGCCCGACGGGACTCCAGTCGGTGCCAATCTGAGGTTGAAGATTGGCGGGAAGAGTGACCTGCGAGAGGCGTTCAAGTACCTTTTCGCGATTCCAATCGTTCACCGAATCGTCGTCGAAGATGAGATTGATACTGGAGATGCCCGCGAGAGACGTGGAGCGCAGATGAGTCATATGCGGG
>CAVYUE010000029.1:0-104152 GCA_963771625.1 uncultured Acidobacteriaceae bacterium | reverse complement strand
ACCGTCTTCGCCCGCTACCGCACATCCCGAAACCGTAGCCCTACCAGCCAACACCCCACTCGAAACCCGCTGGATCTTCGACCGACTCAGCGCCGTCTCCGCCGAAGTCGAACGCGCTCTCGCCGACTACCGCTTCGACGAAGCCGCCAACGCCATCTACCAGTTCTTCTGGGGCGAGTTCTGCGACTGGTACCTCGAACTCGTCAAGCTCCGCCTCAACTTCGCTGAAGGCGCAGAGCCCAACCCAACCACCGCCCTCACACTCGCCTCTCTCGTCGGCGTCTTCGAGAGCGCGCTCCGCCTCCTCAGCCCCTTCATGCCTTTCCTCACCGAAGAGCTCTGGCACGCACTCTACGACGGCGCACCACCAGCCAAATCCGTCGCCCTCACCCGCTACCCACAGGCCTCCGACTTCCCCGCCGACCCCATCGCCACCAGCGCAATGAAGACGCTGCAAGAACTCATCGTCACCGTCCGCGCCCTACGCAAAGACCTCGGCGTCCCTGAAAAAGAAGCCGCGCCGATCACCATCCACGCCAGCAACCGCATCAACGCCCTTGCCGACGCAAATCAAGATGTCCTGGCAAAGATGGCACGCGTTCAAGCCGTCGAGTTCGCCAGCGAGCCTCTCACCGGCACCAACGCCCGCAGCACCGCAGACTTCGACGTAGCCGTCCTCTACGAGCGCCAGATCGACGTAGTCGCTGAACGCGAACGCCTCACCAAAGACCTCGCCAAATACGAGAAAGGTCTCGTCGCCGCCGACAAGCAGCTAAACAACGAAGCCTTCATGGCCAAAGCCCCGGCCAACATCGTAGAAGGCCTGCGCAAACAGTCTGCCGAAACAAAGATCCTGCACGATAAAACGAGGGCAGCTCTCGACTCGCTGCCCCCCGCATAACTACCTGACTTCAAGCAGGCGTGTAGCTGCGCTCATCATCAAGCGCGCGCCTTCGCGCCTGCCTTTGGCTTCATCGTCTCTGCCTTATTCTCTGTCTTCGTCCCGGCAGAGACCCCGAGTTGCTCCATCAACGTCATCAGGTTCCAATCAGACCACTGCTCCACGATCTTTCCGCCCTCTATCCGATGGATCGAGGTGCCCGAGACCGTGACCGTGCGGTTGGTCGGAGCCAAGCCAAGAAACTGTCCCTTGTGAGTCCCTCGAACCGTCCAGTGGTGCACAACCTCATTTCGTTCCGCGATCGTATCGTCGATTGAAAATTTGATATCGGGAAATCCACTCCTGGCCATCTCAATGTGCCGCTTCAGGTTGTCCGCTCCCGAGGTAAGAGCGGGAAAAACCGGGTCGTGAAGCTTGCATCCGCTTGCGACCAGTTCGCGTACCGAATCCATCTTCCCTTGGTTCCAGCACTCGTCCGAGAACCTCTGCGCGATTCGTTTGTTCTCCATGATCTGTTTGTCATCTGCGGTCATAATCAACCCCCCTTATGGAAGCGGGATTATAGGCCGCGTCGCGAAGGCTTGCCAAATCTCCCGCATATATTGCTGACAGCCTGAAAAATTAAACCCACAATCAGCCCAAACCGCATCCTCTACGACAAACCCAAAGACGCTCTCGGCAATTGACAGAGCAGCTCGATCACATCATCGAGCGATGGTCTCGCACGAGCTGATGGTCTAGAATCAACTCGTTCCCGCGTCTCGGAGCACGACATGAGCCGAGTTCTCATCATCGGAAGTCACACCCCGATCAGCCGCGAGATCGGCCGCGCACTCACTGCCGCTCGTTTGCCTACGGTCTATTCGGCAGGCCCCGCCGATGCTCTGAAGCGGTTGCGTACCCGGCACTTCGACGTCGTCATTACCAGTGCCGATAGCGATATCGATGAGAACCTCGCTCTCCTCGAAGAGATGCGTTCCATCCGGCCCGATCTGAAGTGCATCGTCCTGGCGCAACACAGCACCCCCGACAAGGTCATCGCCGCCCTGAAAGCCCGTGTCTTCGGCTGTTTCACCCCTCCCTTCGATACTCAGGAGATTGCGACCCTGGTCGCCAAGGCAGCGGCCGACAACCAATCGCGAGACGACATCGAAATCCTCTCGGCCCGCCCCGGCTGGGTCTCCATCCGCGCTAACTGCCGCCTCGTCACAGCCGAACGCCTTCTCTCCTTCGCGAAGGAACTCAGCGCCCAACTCCCCGAAGACGCGAGACAGGAGATCATCCAGGCCTTTCGCGAGATTCTTATGAACGCCATGGAACACGGAGCGAAGTTCAATCCCGAACAGGTCGTCGAAGTGAACGCCATCCGCACCGCCCGCACCATGGTCTTCCGTGTTCGCGACCCCGGCACCGGCTTCCAAAAAGAATCCCTCACCCACGCGGCCATTGGAAATCCCGCTACCGACCCCACCGCCCACATCCTGCTACGCAAGGAGCAGGGCATGCGCGCCGGAGGATACGGTCTTCTTCTCGCAAGCGGCACCGTAGACGAGCTGATCTACAACGCAACCGGCAACGAAGTCATCCTCATCAAGTACCTTGATTCAACCTCGAATAACGACAAGCCCTGAACCATCGCGGAAAACCGCAGCCTCAACTTAGTCGCGCCCACTACCCTCTCCGCTTCCTCATCACCCAGGTCGTCATACACCGATAGTCCTGCACCACCGTAGTCTTCAACGGATCCACCAGCACCCCATTCAACTCCCGCGTAAGCCCCAGCAACATCGCCTCATCCACCAGGTACCACTCCGACCCATCCCCCACCACGAAGATGTTCCCTCGAACCCGCTCGAAGTTCATCCCAATCCTCGACCCCAACCGGCAAAACAACATCCCTCCCGGCCGCAGCACCCTCCAAAGCTCATCCAGCATCGCCCGAAAATGCCGATCGTCCCGCGCGAAGTGAAGAACCGAATTACAGATCACCACATCCGCAAACCCATCGGAAAACGGCATCTTCTCAATCAACCCAACCTGAAAATTCTCCTCCGGCAACCCCGTCTCCAGCGATGCCGACAACCGGCGAACATGCTCCACCCCCTCAGCATCTCCGTCGAGAGCAAACACCTCACACCCCTCCCGCAGCAGATAGACAAGATTCCTTCCATATCCACATCCAGCATCGAGAACCCTCGTCTCCGCCCCAATATTCCCCCTCAGAATCTGGTCGAACACATAGATATCGATCTGCCCAAACTGCTCCTGAATCACTTGCTCCACATCGCCTCCACACAATCGAATCTCAACCCGCACTGCCTCAGCAAGCAGCGCAGCGCCTATGCGAGTTGTACCAGCATTCCAAACTCACCGTATCCTCCACGATTCCGAACCGGGTCAAACGCGAACTCTCACCTCAATAGCAATCCCACAACAACTCTGCTCTAATGTGAGTGCTTCCTCCTTCCCTCGGGCCAGCCAACGAAAATCTGTGTTAAGGAAACCCCTTGCCCATGCGCGCCGGACGAATCCTTGCTCTCGCCATCCTTGCGATCACCGCCCTCCCGGCTCAACCCGAGGACGCCCTCACCCCAGTGATCGCGGCACCTCTTCGCCCCTCGACATCAGCCTTTCTCGGAACCGACAACAAGCAGCATCTCGTCTACGAACTCACAATCACCAACACCGGTACCGCAACCGCGACCCTGCAAAAGATCGAAGTCGTCAGCGCAGCCTCACCCAATCAAGTCCTCGCCACCTTCGAAGGCGCCTCCCTCCTCACTCGCCTTCGCACCGCCGGCCGAGGCCCCGAGCTCACCTCACCCCAGATCGAATTCAGCGCAACCCGTCTCCTCCTCATCGACTTCACACTGGACGCAACCACCCACCCACCCACTACGCTGCTGCACCGCTTTACCCTGCTCGCCGCAGGCCCTCCAGGCTCGCCCAAAGATCAAGCCGTGCCGCAAACCTACACCATCGCTCCCATCGCTCTCACCACAGACATCACCATCCTCGGTCCTCCGCTCTCAGGCAAGCACTGGGTCGCACTCAACGGCTGCTGCGAGGCCGGAGGCGTTCACCGCGGCACCGGCATGCCCGTCAACGGCCAGATCTACTTCGCCCAGCGCTTCGCCATCGACTGGATGCTCCTCGACGCCAACGCAAAGTTCAACACCGGCGACGGCAAGAGCGTCAAAGACTACTCCGACTACGGAGCCAAAGTTATCGCCGTAGCCGACGGCACCGTCATTGAAACCCTCTCCACACTTGACGATCAGACTCCCGGCACCCTCCCCGACCCCAAGACCATCACCATCGAAAACGTCGATGGCAACCACATCGTCCTCGACCTCGGCCACGGCAAGTACGGCTTCTACGCCCACCTCCAGAAAGGCTCTCTTCTCGTCGCCAAAGGCGATCACGTCAAACGCGGCCAACCCCTCGCCCTCCTCGGCAACACTGGCAACACCTCCGCCCCTCACCTGCACTTCCACCTCATGGACGGCACCTCCGTTCTCGGCTCCTCCGGTCTGCCCTATGTCATCGACCACTTCGAACTCGCCGGCCAGCTCTCCGCCGAGCAGTTCAATAAAACCGAGCTCGAAGGCGATTGGAGCAGTGGCCTCTCCCCCCAGCCCTCCGACAGAAAGCTCGAGTTCCCTCTCGACCTGAACGTAATCAACTTCTAGCTCCAAAGGACACCTGATCGCCCGATCTCGACCGCAGTACGCAGTTTCTGCATCAAACCTGCAAATGCAGAAAAAAGTAGTTGAGATCAAGCCAACAGACCGTCAGGCTGTATTGGAAGAACGCCGCCGCCTCAAGATGGCCCGATCCGCCCATGCCTACGTGCGCGGTAGCACCCTCAAGTTCTACGAGTGGCTCAAGACCGACTCGTCCGCAAAACTCCCCCAGGGCCCACCCATCTGGATCTGCGGCGACTGTCACGTCGGCAACCTTGGTCCCGTCGCCAATGCAGACGGCAAAGTCGAAATTGAGATCCGCGACCTCGACCAGACCGTCATCGGCAATCCCGCCCATGACCTCATTCGCCTCGCCCTCTCCCTCGCCACCGCCTCCCGAAGCTCCGACCTCCCCGGTGTCACCACCGCCCTCATGATGGAGCAGATGGTCAAGGGCTACCAGTCTGCAATGGTCGCTCCCCGCGCCAGGAAAGCAGCGAAAGACGCGAAGGAGCTGCGCCCCATCGAGACCATCCTCCATCAGGCAGTCAACCGCGAGTGGCGCCACCTCGCGCAGGAGCGCATCGAGGACGTCAAGCCAACCATCCCACTCGGCGAGCGCTTCTGGGCTTTATCTGAAGAAGAAAAAGAGGAGATCACAAAGCTCTTCGAGACCGAAGCAGCCCGCAAACTCATCACCTCTCTCAAGCATCGCGACGACGATGCGAAGATCCGCGTGCTCGACGCCGCCTACTGGATGAAGGGCTGCAGCTCCCTCGGACGCCTCCGCTATGCCGTCCTGCTCGGCGTGGGTTCGAAGAAAGACAAAGAGCATTGCCTGGTCGACATCAAAGAGGCCATCCGCGCCGCCGCGCCCGCAGCAAAAAACGCCGGCATGCCAAAAGACTTCGCCCAGCGCGTCGTCACCGGCGCCTGCAACCTCTCGCCCTATCTCGGCGAACGTATGCTGGCAGCAAAGTTTCTCTCCCGCTCCGTCGTCCTGCGCGAGCTGATGCCTCAGGACCTTAAGCTGGAGATGGACCGCCTGACCCGCGAAGAGGCCGTCGCCGCGGCAAGCTACCTCGCCTGCATCGTCGGCAAAGCTCACGCCCGTCAGATGAACGCTGCCACCCGCAAGCGCTGGGCCGCACAGCTAAACCAAAACCAGTCCAAAAGCCTGAATGCTCCCAACTGGATGTGGCGCAGCGTCGTCGAACTCATAGCCAGCCACGAGACCGCCTACCTCGAACACTGCCGTCTCTACGCAACAGCATAGCCATGTGCCGGACGCTCCCACCAAAGCTTTTCCACAGAAATATTTCAAAAACCTGACGCATTTTTCGCCTCTTAACATATGTCCTGCAGAACGCCACATCTCACCAACGAACCACCACAACTCACCACCAAAACACCACGTTAAAACCACCCGTTTTTCAAAACCCCCTTCAAAAAACACCCGAAAAATGACAAAAAACACCTCCCACCACCATCCAAATTTTTTCCGGTAAAAGTAACAGGTTTAGGATTACAGAATGGACTGGAAGAGCAAACGGATTAGCACCATCCTTGAAGCTGCCTTGGCAGAAGACAAAGTAGCCAACGACGTCACCACCGCTCTCACCATCGACCCAGGCCTTCGCGCCTCGGGAACCATCGTCGCCAAGCAGGCCTGCGTCATCTCCGGCCTCGGCTGCATCCCCGTCTTCCTCGACATCTTCGCCAAAATGTCCACCACGCCAACCGGCCGCTTTGAAGTTGTAAGCCACCCCGAAATCTTCGACGGAGTCAAAGTTAAAAAGGGCCAGACCATCGCCGTCATTCGCCACAACGCCGCGTCAATCCTGGCCTGCGAGCGCGTCATCCTCAACCTCATGCAACGCATGAGCGGCATCGCCACCCTCACCAACGAGTTCGTCAAAGCCGTCGCCGGCACAAAGACAAAAGTACTCGACACTCGCAAAACAATCCCCGGCCTACGCGCACTCGATAAGTACGCAGTATGCTGCGGCGGCGGCGTCAATCACCGCCTGGACCTACAAGACGGAATCCTCATCAAGAACAATCACATCTCTCTCGGCGGCGGCCTTCCGGCAGTGTTGGAGCGTGCTCTCAAAGGCCGCAAAACCGGACAGGTTGTCCAGGTCGAAGTTCGCAGCCAGATCGAGCTGGATCAGGCCATAGCTGGTGGCGCAGAGTCGATCCTCCTCGATAACATGACCCCATCCCAGGTAAAAAAAGCGGTCAAACAGATTCGCGCTACGCTACCAACCGTGCCCATCGAAGCCTCTGGAAACATGAACCTCAAGACCGTACGCGCATACGCACTAGCAGGAGTGGACTTCGTCTCCGTAGGAGCCCTAACCCACTCTGCAGCGGCCGCTGACCTCAGCATGCGTATCACCGCAGACATCTACTGAGGCGCGTCGTGGCTGATTCATTCGACGTATCTGCCGTTCTAACGGCCCTCTCCGGGACAATCTTCGCTGGCCATCTGCAGCACCTGCCTTCCGTGGGCTCCACAAATCTTCTGGCGCTCGCAGCTGCACAAGCAGGCGCAGCGCACGGTAGCGTATGGGTCGCAGACGAGCAGACCGCAGGACGCGGACGTGGCGGCCATGGATGGCACTCTGCTGCCGGTGACGGACTCTACGTCAGCGTACTGCTGCGCCCACAAATCGCGCTCGTTGATGCGCTGTGGCTTTCGCTCGCCACCGGTCTTGCCGCGCAGGCAGCCATCACTCAAGTTACAGGCCTCGAACTGGACATTCGCTGGCCAAACGACCTTCTAATCAGCGAAAAAAAAGTCGGCGGAATCCTCGTCGAAACCTCCACCATCGCCTCACAGCCGGACTCGCCGGCAATCCTGCGTTATGCGGTCATTGGCATTGGCGTCAATGTAAACCACCTGAACTTCCCTGCCGAACTGAAATCAGTCGCCACCTCCCTGCTCAGCGAGAGCGGAAGACGTTGGGCAAGGGAGAGTTTGCTGATCGAGTTTTTGCGAGCTTTGGAGCGACAAGTCAACCTTCTCGAAGCAGAGTTGAGCGGACAACCCGCCGCCCCCGCGTTGTTAGATCGATTCGCGACAGCATCAAGCTGGGTGGTTGGCAAACGCGTTCGCGTGGACGAAGGCGGCGGCTATACTGGCGTGACGACTGGGTTCGACGCACATGGGTTTTTGCGCGTCGCCGGAGATGACGGAGTGCTTCACACTGTGATCTCCGGCGGCGTTCGCTCGTACTAACCGGGAAGATAGCAGGAGATGCAGCAATGCTACTGGCAATGGATGTCGGCAACACCAACACTGTGCTCGGGCTTTACAAACTAGCAGGCGAAACGGCCACGCCAGCGACCGGACCGGAGATGATTGCAAACTGGCGAATCACGACACCATCATCGAAGCAGACCAGTGATGAATTCGGCATCCTCCTGCGCAATTTGTTTTCGCTGAAAGGGTTGGAGATCGGTGTCGTCGACGGAATCGCAATCTCATCGGTAGTCCCTCCGTTGGACTCGACCTTGCGACAAGTCTGCGAACTGTATTTTCACGTAAAACCTGTATTTATCGAACCCGGCGTTAAAACCGGAATACCGGTACTGACGGACAATCCCGCAGAACTCGGAGCCGACCGAATCGTCAACTGTGTCGCGGCTTTTGAACGCTTCGGCGGCCCATGCATTGTGGTCGATATGGGCACCGCCACAACCTTCGACGTGCTCTCAAAGAAGGGCGAATTTCTTGGCGGCGCAATCGCTCCCGGCCTGGGCATCTCTGCTGATGCGCTGTTCTCGCGCGCCGCCCGTCTGCCGAGGATCGACATCAAAAAGCCAGCAAAGGTAATCGGAACGGGGACCGTCGACAACATTCAGATCGGTCTCTACTACGGCTACATCGGGCTCGTCGACGGGATCCTCGAGCGCATGATCGCCGAGATGGGACCCGAGACCAAGACCGTCGCCACCGGAGGCCTGGCAAGGCTCATCGCCGGCGGCTCGAAGTACATCGGTGCTGTCGACGAGATGTTGACTCTAACCGGTCTCCGCCTCATCTACGAACGCAATCTGGATCGGCACAAAAAGCGCGGCGCATAACTCATGCAGTACGGTTTAGGCACGCTCCAGCATGTGGGATTAAGCTTGTAAGAGCGGATGCAAAATTACTTCAACTACTTCACCGAGATCGAAGAACGATTTCAGCAGCGGCGCGGCTCGTTGCTGATGCTATCCACTTTGGATTGGGCGCTCATTGAGACCTGGCGTGAGGCTCGCGTTCCTTTGGAGGCCGTCCTGCGCGGCATCGACAATGCCTTCGACAAACATGATGAGAAGGCAATGCGATCCCCTCGCAGGACACGCAAGGTCAATGGTCTGGCGTGGTGCTCGCAGAGTGTAATGGAGGCCGTAGAGCAAGCGATGGAAGCTTCGATCGGTGCCGCGCCGGTTGCGGGAGGCGCGACTATAGAGAGCGGCTTCGAGGTTGAGCGTGTGGCTAAATACTTGGAGCAGAACGCTGCAGCCATAGAGTCGGCAACGCTCAATGCTCCTGCAAATGCAATGGCGTCTGAGGTTGCCGTGCGGTTGAGAGCTCTCGCGCTTGGTCTTCGCGCTGAGCCGATACGTTCGTTGGAAGAGCTCGACCTAACACTTAGTGTGCTCGAGGAAAAGATGTTTGCGGCACTCATGACGGCAGCGCCGGAAGAGGAGTTAGTAGCGTTACGCGAACAGGCGTCGAGAGAACTCGCTCCCTACCGCGGCAAGATGCAAGCCGTACAGATCAAGCAGGTGCAACAGCAATTTTTGCAAAAACGAATGCTGGAGGCACGCAAACTGCCGAGGCTCAGCCTTTTTTACATGAGCCACGAATGAAGTTACAAATTGAAAAGATGGTGTATGGCGGCGCGGGTCTGGCCCATCCCACTGACGGCGGAAGCACGGCTCGGACTCTACTCGTTCCGTTTACGCTCCCCGGCGAGCTGATCGAGGCTCGCCTCACGGAACAGAAAGGCGAGCTCGGAGAAGCATCGCTCCTGAATATATTAACTACCTCCAAAGACCGTACCCCTCCAGGATGCCAGCACTTCGGCGAGTGCGGCGGATGCCACTACCAACACGCACTCTACCCCGCGCAGTTGAATATTAAAACTGCCATCTTACAAGAAACGCTGGAGCACGTTGGATTAACCGCGTTGCCAAAGATACAAACTCACGCCGGTGAGCCATGGGCTTACAGGAACCGAACGCGGCTACGAATAGAAGATCTCAAAGGCACTTTAGAAGTTGGCTACAATCAACGCGGTTCCAACCGATTTCTTACCATCCAAGAGTGTCCAATCTTGGCCCCTGTCCTATGGCGCGCAGCTGAAAAGCTTTTAGCCATCGCAAACAACTCTACCCCCGGGCAGTGGCTCCGCAGCGCATTAGAGGTAGAGTTCTTCACTAGCGCGGATGAAAAGAAGCTGCAGATGTCTCTCTTCGTTCGAAAAAGTCAACCTGGATTCGCTGAGTTCTGCGAGCAAATGAAGCAACATCTACCGGAGCTAGTTGGAGCCGGTAGCTTGCTAGTTTCTCCGAAAAATCCTCAGCGACAAATACAGAAACCGCGCCCCCTCGAAAGCTGGGGAGCAACAGGGCTGAGCTATCACGCGGAGGGCGAAGACTACTGGGTCAGCCGAGGCGGCTTCTTCCAGGTCAATCGTTTTCTTGTCGACGAACTTGTGGATATAGTCGTGGCGACGCGGCGCGGCCTACTAGCGTGGGACTTATACGCCGGAGTTGGATTATTTTCGCGGCAATTGGCAAAGGCGTTTCAGCAAGTCGTGGCGGTCGAGGCGGCTGGAAGCGATCTCGCGAATTCATTTCGCGGACAAGGCAGACGCGCCGTGGAGACTACAACTGTTGAGTTCCTGCGAAATGCAGTCGTGCAGCGGGAGCGGCCCGAACTCGTCGTGATGGACCCCCCACGAGCAGGCGTGGGAGCGGAGGTTTGTTCTCTCCTGGCGCGGATTTCACCGCCTGAAATCGTCTATATCTCCTGCGATCCGGTAACGCTGGCCCGCGACCTGAAGATGCTGGTTGAGGCTGGTTACAACATGGTAGAGCTTCATCTCGTGGACCTGTTTCCTCAGACGTTTCACCTGGAAACAGTTGTCGTTTTGCGCAGGTGATCGCGGCTCCATCTGTGGTGAAATAGTTAGTGAGTGCGGTCCGCAGGCAGAGCTTTGAAGACCGGAAGTGCGAACGAGCCGAACCCTGATCTTTGGCCGAAGGCGGTTGCACGCGTCCCTGCCCTCGAGTTCCGCCGCGCTCCTCTCTTGACCGCCGTATGCTGGTTTGCGCTGGGTGAGTTAATGGCGCGGAATCACGCGCCCACGATAGTTCTGCTCATCGCGATGCTTCTACTGTGCGCGCTCACGCTCGTTGCCCTGCGGTGGTCGCTACGAATCGCAATCGTCCCCCTTGCAGCGATCTGGATAACCGCAGGTCTCTGGTGTGCGGAGATACAACCTGTTCCACCAACACAGCACGCACTGGCAGCATACGCCGACGGTCTCAGTCGCCAGGTACGCGGGCGTGTGGTGCGCGTACGCGAGTTGACCCCCAAGCAAGACGACTCCAACCTAGATAAAGAGATGGGCTGGTGGGCCGAGAAAGAAGAAGACGAGGAAGCAGCCGCAATCGGTGCTCTCTCGGTCGATCTCCAGGTCGACTCGGTCGAAGAGGTAACACCCGACATCTCGCAGATGGTCCCCCAAACTGGCGGCGTTCGTATGAACGTGGTTGCCGACAAGCCAGCAAACAACAGCGCTGCGAGCGGGACGATTTCGACTGCAGCCGCTGGAACCCTTCCAACGTTGAAGTGCGGGGATATCGTGGAAGCCCCGATGCGAATGAAGCTCGCAGAACGTTATAGAGATCCGGGAGCTTGGCAGTACGCCGACTATCTGCTCGCACAGGGAATCGGCGCTCACGCCAGCGTACGTGCCTCTAAGGTGGTAGTTCTCGACAAAGCTGGCCTAGATTTAGCGCCGCAGACCGATCGGATAGCCCAATGGCAGTGTAGAGTCTTTGCAGCGCAGAGCTGGTCCTCAGGACGCGTAATTGGCTACGTGCGTTCCAAAGCCAACCGCCAGCTTCCTCGCATTCTGCGGCTTAGTTCCGATGACGCCGGCATGCTCAACGCAATGCTCTTCGGCGACCGTGCCGGACTAAACAAATCGCAGCGCGTCGGGTTTGAGCGGACTGGCTCCTTTCATCTCTTTGTCGTCTCAGGAATGCACGTGGGGCTTCTGGCTGGCCTTGCGTTCTGGTTGGCGAGGAAATTGAAGCTGCACGAGTGGCCCGCAACTCTGCTCACCATTGGGCTTACCTTTATTTACGCGGTGCTAACAGGCTTTGGGTCTCCGGTGCAACGCGCGCTCTTCATGACGGTCATCTTTCTCCTCGCTCGTCTGCTGTCGAGGGACCGCAACGTTCTCAACGCTCTCGGAGCTGCAGCGCTCGGAGTGCTGATATGGTCGCCGTCGGCCCTGTTTGAAGCCAGCTTTCAGATGACATTCCTGGCAATTATTGCGATCGGCGGCATTGCCGTCCCGTTAGCCGAACGCAGTTTTTTGCCCTATGCTCATGCAGCGAAAAACATCGAGGACAAGTGGGTCGATATCACACTTCCACCACGCGTCGCGCAGTTTCGTCTCATGCTGCGCCTTTGGAGCGAGACAGTAGAGAGCTTCTTCGGTAAATGGGCTAGTCATCTACCGCTCGCGTTGATGCGCTGCAGCCTTTGGGCCTTTGAACTAGCGCTAATCGGCGTCGTAGCGGAGATGGTAATGGTGCTACCGATGGCAGTCTACTTCCATCGGGCAACCATGTTTGCCGTTCCCACCAATATGTTGAGCGTGCCGTTGGTCGCAATATTAGCTCCCACGGCTGTCGTCACATTTTGTTCATCGCTTATTAGTCCTTGGTTGGCGATGCTGCCAGGCGCAGCGACCGCCCTGCTGCTTCACGGAGTTACCGGCGTCATTGGCCGCTTGAGCGTTGTGCATGCTGCTGACCTACGGGTCCCAGCGCCTATGGTTTGCGTCGCGATGGCAGCCGTCCTGGGATGGGCACTCTGCTGCTGGGCGGTGCGCCGTTCGCCCAGATGGGCGTGGACGGCAGTCGTTGTGCTGCCATTGATCGCCCTCATGGTGCTATGGCCTGAGCGCAACATCGTATCGCCTGGCATGATGGAGGTGACATCCATCGACGTTGGACAGGGCGATTCGATCTTTATCGTCGCGCCAAACGGAGCGACGATGCTCGTAGATGCAGGCGGCCCCGTCGGCGGAGTCACCGAGGCGGCCGAAGCTACCAGCCGCTTTGACGTCGGCGAAGAAGTCGTCTCACCGTATCTCTGGTCGCGCAGATTTCGCCAACTGGATGTTCTTGTCCTCAGCCATGCGCACAGCGACCACATGGGCGGAATGCCTGCCGTGATGCGAAACTTCAGACCTCGCGAACTATGGGTCAGCATCGATCCGAACTCGGACGCTTATCGTGCCCTCCTGACAGAAGCGAAGAATTTCGGTGTCCTTGTGCGTCACTTCTATGCCGGAGATAAGCTCGCATGGGGCGGAACTCAAATAACAATGCTGGCCCCAGAGAGCGGCTACGCCAACCCGCATGAGCCAGTAAATAACGACTCTCTCGTGATGCGGATGCAATACGGTGAATCCTCGGTGCTGCTGGAGGGAGACGCCGAAGCCCCCAGCGAACGCGCAATGCTGGCTCATGGACGCGTCGCCGCTGTGACTCTGCTCAAGGTCGGGCACCACGGAAGCCGCACCTCAACAACGCAGGAGTTCCTGGATGCTGCTGCTCCAAAAGACGCAGTAATGTCCGTAGGCAAGGGGAATACATTTGGGCACCCCCGCTACGAAGTCATCGAGCGAATCGCAGAGGCACGTACTAAGCTGTACCGAACGGACGAGTTTGGCCTGACTACATTTTTGTTGGGACGGGACGGCCGAATCCATGAGATTCTCGATGCGTCTAATCCGTGAGCAGTTAACTTAATCGGAGGGCTTTCGATGGAGTTGAACGAGACGAATGCAGAGATCGTCACAATCAGCGCAGAAGAGCGTGCCGAAGAACAAAAACTGATTCGCCGACTGCAGATGATGATGAACATGGTGATGCAGGTGATCGCGCAAGACGGATCACTCACCGTCGATGATGCAGCTCAGATGATCGCAGACAGTAGAAAGGCCGCTCTCGCCATGTTCCCGGGCAAAGAGCTTGCTTACGACCTGATCTGGCGGCCACGCTTCCAACGACTTATGCGCGAACGATTTCGCATTATGTAATGGGCTCGTTCAGATAGCGCGACGCGCTCCAACTGATACGCTGAAAGAGCGATGCGTATACGGCTTGCCACCGAGGATGATCTCCCGGCCCTGATGCAACTGCTGCGGCGGGTGGTCCCGCTGATGCGTGCTTCCGGAAATCTGCAGTGGGACGATAACTATCCGAACGAGGCCGTTTTTCAGCGCGACATCGACCTGAGTCAGCTCTGGGTAGCCGAAGTAGATGCTGGTATAGCCGGTGTCGCTGCCGTAACCATGGATCAGGAGCCCGACTATGCCCAGGTGGGCTGGGACATCAAGGAGCCCGCCGTTGTGGTGCACCGACTCGCAGTCGATCCCGCATTTCGTGGACTAGGAGCTGCCGGTGCCTTGATGCAAAAGGCGGAAGAAGTCGCGATCGAGCGCGCCATCGACGTCCTTCGCGTCGATACCAACACCCAGAACGAGGCCACACAGCGCCTCTTCCCAAAGCTAGGCTATCTGCTTGCCGGCGAGATCAGCCTCGCGTTTAGGCCTGGTCTACGCTTTCTTTGCTACGAAAAACGGCTCGCGCCAAGCTAAGAGAGTGGGTGCCTATCGGAGCCTCGTTCGAGGCCCCTTGGGCGATGCTCCGTTTCGAGAAGGTAGAATTCCCCGAAGCTTGCTATATGGTTCATGCCGTTTTGAAAAGGAGCAACTCAAATGCATCAACGTCGTTTCGCTACACAAATGTGGCTGGTGGTCATGATGCTTGTCATAACACCAATCGCTGGACGGGCCCTGGATAATGGTTTGGCGAAGACGCCGCCGATGGGATGGAACAGTTGGAATAAGTTCGCATGCAAGGGGCTCAACGAGAAGGTCGTTCGAGAGACCGCAGACGCGATAGCCAGCAACGGAATGAAAGACGCCGGTTATCAGTTCGTCATCCTCGATGACTGCTGGCAGACCGGGCGCGATGCGAATGGCAATATCGTCCCGGATGCCGAGCGCTTCCCCTCCGGCATGAAAGCGCTGGGCGATTACATTCACAGCAAAGGCCTGAAGTTCGGCATCTACACCGACGCAGGGATGTTGACCTGCGCCAAACGTCCAGGCAGCATCGGACACGAGTATCAGGACGCGAAGCAATACGCGAACTGGGGCGTCGACTATCTGAAAGAGGACTGGTGCAGTACGTTGCCAGGACAAAACAGCGAGTCGTCCTACACCGTGATGCGCGATGCGCTCGCCGCATCGGGGCGCCCGATTGTCTTCAGCATCTGCGAGTGGGGATCGACCAAGCCCTGGTTATGGGCAGGCCCGATCGGAAACCTCTGGCGTTCAACCGGAGACATTCAGGACTGCTGGGACTGCAAGAAAGACTGGGGAGGCAACGGAGTAGCGCAGATTATCGACCAGATGAGCGGGTTGGAAAGCTATGCCGGCCCCGGCCACTGGAATGACCCCGACATGCTTGAAGTCGGCAACGGCGGCATGACAAAGGAGGAGTATCGCGCTCACTTCAGTATGTGGGCGATGTTCGCCGCACCGCTGTTGGCGGGCAACGACATCTCCAACATGAGCGCGGACACGAAGGAGATCCTGATGAACAAGGAAGTCATCGCGATCGACCAGGACGCACTTGGGCAGCAGGGACGCAGAGTCAAGAAGACAGGTGACCTGGAGATCTGGTCTAAGCAGTTGCAGGACGGCGGACGAGCAGTCGCCTTGCTGAATCGTGGACCAGCCGCAACAAAAATGTCAGTCGCATGGACCGACATCGGCTATCCCGATGGCCTCCCCGCTTCAGTGCGGGACCTGTGGAACGCAAAAGACATCGGCAAGCAAAGCGGAAGCTACTCTGCAGAAGTGCCAAGCCATGGCATCGTGATGGTGACGGTCAAACCGTAACTTCATCGCTCAAAAAAGAGGCCACCGTCACATCCAGACGGCGGCCTCTTGCTGTTTCGCAGACTACGGGTACAGCACACAACGAACGCCGATCAGAACTCAATCCGAGCAGCGAGTTGAGCGTCACGCGAGCTGTTAGCCTGCGTGCTGACCGTACCAAACGTTGTGCTGGTCGGGGAATAGACAGTTCCAATTCCGCCAAACTGGGTATGGTTCGTGATGTTGTACAGGTCGCCCTGCAGCAGTATGTGAACGCCCTCAAACCCTAGGCCAAAGGTACGGCGAATACTGATGTCGACATCATAGTTCCCGGGGCCATACAGGTTATACGGAGCCGTCCGAGGCGAATTGCTGAAGAGCGGAGCCGCTGCCGTAGAGGGTGTCGTGATAAATGCAGCAGGGTTGATGAACTGCCTCGTCTTGAGGTTGGTGGTGTTGCCCCCATGTCCCCAGTTGCCGTTCAGCTTTGCCGAGCCGGTAAATCCAGGAGCGAGACTTGGCAGGCACGTGCCGTTAGCGGGATTGGTGCCGCATGAAGCTGCAGTGAGAGCCAACGGCGACCCCGAGTACATCTGAATGATGCTGGAGAACTTGTAGTTGCTGAGAAGAGCACGCGACCATGCATGTCCACCACCCAGTTCGCCTTTTCCAAAGGGCAGATCGTAGACACCAGTGATGACGACATGCTGAGGCTGGTTTGAAGTCGATACGGAGCGCTCAATCGAGTCAGCCTTATGGAACTTTCCATCCCCGGCATATTGAGCCGGAATATCGTAACCGGAGCGGAAAGTGCCTCCATCGTCGATCGCTCGGGACCACGTATAGTTCGCCATGAAGACGAGCCCATGCGAGGCACGCTTGATGACCGACATCTGGAGACCGTTATAACTCGCGTTCGCCATGTTCCCATAGGTATCGGTGACGGTGTACTGCGGAAATGGCTTCAGCAGTGTCGAGATCGGCTGGGTCGGATCAAAAGTAGAAAATCCATTTTGTGGTGTAACTCCCAGGGCCTCAATGGCAGCAACATTAGCGACTGTCGCTTTATTGCTTAGATTGGAACCCAGCGAGAGATACTTCGGATCGAGTTGATTGATCCACAATCCGCGACCGTTGCCTCCATCGGTAATGAGAAAGTGGCCCTCTGATCCGACATAGCTCATCGTCAGGGCGATCGTGTCCGTCAATGCTCGTTGGAAACCGAAGCTCCAAGTGATGTATTGAGGAGCACGGCCACCGAGGTAGGGATCGCCATAGCCAATCGACTGAGGTGCAGGAACTGGAGTACCCGCTGGCTTCGGTAAGAGAGTGCTGTATCCCACACCGGCGCTCCCGACGAGGTTCGGTGGCTGGGCAAATGCGGGGAATCCAGCATCCAGCTGCTGTGCCGGATTGTAATCGGTCGCATTGACGTAGGTCGGTTTGGGGTTCGCGGAATAGCCGAGTGTCCCGGTGCCGTTTCTAGAGCCCGCTGCGCCGCCGACACCGTTGCCGTGCGTATAGATCACCCCATAGCTTCCTCGCCAGACCATTTTTGGATCGCTCTGGAACGCAAAACCCAAACGGGGACCAAGGTTCTTCCAATAATCGCTGACGTTCGTGCGGCAGTTGCATGCCCCGCTGGTAGCAGTGGAACCTGCATAGGCTGTGGCGCCTTTATTACCCGTCAACGGGTTGATCGCATTCGGATCGAGGAACGAGAGCCGATTCTGTGCCTCTCGATACGTAGGGTAGTAATCCCAACGCAGCCCCAGGTTCAGAGTCAGCCTTGAATTCACCTTCCAATCATCCTGGATATAGGGCGAGATAGGACGGAAGCGCGCTCCGGTCTCAACCAGCGAAAGACTATCCGTCAGAGTCTGGCTATCGGCTGCACCCGCGAGGAAGCTGGCGTATGCAAATCCCCCTGTTGTATCGAGGTTCGTGGTGGAGTTTGCAAGTGTACAGCTACCGGTAGGTGGCGTCACTCCATTGACGGCTTTGCAAAGGAACCCTTCTGTCTCCGCAGCTGCCGTCGCAATCGTTAGCGGACTCGTGCCCGTAGCGTTGATCGTGTACTGATACTGCAACCAGGCGATCTGCGCTCCGACAGTGATCGAGTGTTTGCCGAGGATCCATTGAAGGTTATCCGTCGCGATGTAAGCATTCGATATCGCAGTATTGGCGACACTGCCAGCCCATCCTGTGGGCACGGATCCATTTCCAGCGAAGGTAACCAGTGGAAACGCGTCCGAAGCCTGACCCGCAGGCAGCCCGCTGATGCCGGCTGCAGTAGCCGCAAAGTCGCCGCCGCTGTTGGGATTGAAAGTCGGTCCGTTGTAACGCGCAAAGCCATAGTTGAATTGGTTCACGACGTGCGGAGTGAAACTATACGCATCTTGAAACACCCAGACCGTGGTCTTTGGCGCGTAAACCTGGCCATAGTTGTAGGGAGCAAACGGCGTAACATTTCGCCCTGCTGTCGTCTGAACAGCAGGCCCACCCTGCGTTGCCTGGCGTCCCTTTCCGAAGGTCAGAGACATCGTATGCTTCGAGCTGGCAACCCAATCGACTCGGTCGGTAGTCATCCAATTCACCAGGCCGTACTTATAGCCTCCGACGAAGTTATTACCGGTCGTCGTAGGCAACGCGGTGTCCTGCGGCAGGAAGTGCTGCAGATATTGCGCGACCGCAGACTGCTTCGCTAGGGGAATCGTGTTGTTGGCATACGGTGTGCGCGTGCAGGCAGTACCAGCCGCGTTACAAACGGTAGAGGTTGGATCGTAGATCTTCAACTTCTGATCGGTGAAGATGCCGTTGTACTCCGCCTGGGTAGGCAGCGTCTGATAGGCCGCCAGCGGTCCATGAGAAAAGCGGTAAGCATCGTAGTTAAGGAAGAAGAAGAGTTTGTCCTTCTTGATAGGCCCGCTCAACACAACTCCAAACTCATTCATATTCTCTCTCGGCTTCTCCGGCGGGCCGCCACCTGGGCCAAGAAGAGAGGGAGCGAAGAAGCCCCATGTGTCCAGCGCTGTATTGCGGAAGTACTCGTAGGCCGAACCGTGATACTTGTTTCCACCAGCCTTGGTCGAATAGTTTTGAACGCCCATTCCTTCATAGATCGCCGAGTAGCCAGACGTCTGGACCTGGAACTGATCGACAGCGTCCACCGAAATCGCCGTCCAGACAAAACGTGTGTCGCCCTGGCCGGCAACTGAGGTAAAGGGAATTCCATTGATATAAACCGACGAGGCGGCTCCACGGCTGCCCGACCCATTGACTACGCCAGTGTTCGTAGTTGCGTTTCCATTCGTCTCGTTGCCCTGCACTCCCGGCATCAACACAGCGAAGTCTGTGGCCCGACGCTGGTCAGGGTTTCCTCCTGCGCCCATCTGGATCGGCAGTGCAGCATACAACTCCTGTTCCATCGTTGCGCCGAGCACCGCATTGCTGGTCTCTAGCGCAGGAGGCGCAGCAGAGACTTCGATGCTCTGACTCTCGGAGCCGATCGTCAGCACCAGCTTCAGATTGGACACCTCCAGAGCATTGACTTGAACGTGGTCCTGCGTCAGCGGACGAAAACCGTTCGCCGTCACAGAGATGGTGTAGAGGTCCGGATTCAGCGGCGTCAGATCAAAGTCGCCGGTGCTCGACGTCGTGCGGGAGACCTTCGTCCCCTGAGTCGTCGACGTCGCCGTTACAATTGCACCCGGCACCACGGCGCCACTGGAGTCAACCACTGCTCCCTTAATCTCGCCTTTGCCGGAGAGCTGAGCGCGTGCCGAAGGGCTGCATAGCAGCGCAATCACTGCGAGAAAAACTAGAAACCTGGACCATACCCGGGAAACACTCGTCCCAAACCGCAACTCGGCCTGTCTTTGGAGCCTGCTTGACGTCATCTTGAACCTCACAAAATATCCCTAAGAAAGCTGCTTCGCATGTTCTGGCGCCTTTGCCGCTTCTTGCTCGACGGTTTAAGGTCAGACCAATTTGATTGCGCTAGCTAGCCTGAGCCATTCCCCTAAGGACTGTCAAGCACAAAATTAGACTTTTTAACTTATGTTTTTCCGCTATGGGTCGCGATTAAATTGGCAAATTACAAAGAAATACGCCGAATACCGAACGGGGTGACCGTCCACGATGCCTCGAACTCAAAGATTCTATGTGGTTGTACCTTAAAATGACTTATCAGCTAATTGGCTGAGTAGTTGTTCGCCATCGGTGCCATCAAAATTGCACCCTAAGGAGTCTGGGGAGTCCCAATGGAGGGAGTCTTCACAGGAGTCGCGAGCCCGACAATCTCAGTCAAAATACTGGAACCCTGGTTCGTAATCCAGAGATTCCCGCTTGCATCGACCTGGATTGCGTATGCTTCCAGCAGCTTTGCATCTGCCGCATAGCCGACAGTAGGCGACAGAATCTGGCCAGGTGACGAGGCCGCCGAACCAGCCAACTCCGTGATCGACGGTCCCCGGTAGTTCGCGACCCAGACATGCCCAGATCCGTCAATTGCGAGCCCCTGCGGATGGTTGATACTCGCCTTCATGTCGCTGTACCCGCTCGAGATAACGGTTCCATCGCTGGCCAGTTGGCTGATACTGTCACCATAATAGTTGGCCACCCATACATCGCCGTGCTGGTCGATCGCGATCCCGTCAGGTGCATCGCAGCAGGCGTAGCTCGTAATCTGAGTCCCGTCCGCGGAGACCTTGGTGACCGTGTTTGAGTCCGAGTTCGCCACCCAGCCGTTGTGGTTCGCATCGACCGCCACCGCAATCGGAAATCCGAACTGCGTCGAGGCGTAACCTTTTGCACCTGACAGCGGCTGACCGGTAGCAGACAGCAGAGTCAGGGTCGAGTTTCCATTATTCACAATCCACACCGTTCCATTGGTATCGATCGCGATCGCCTCCGGAAAATAAATCCCGCCGGAGCTATACCCGGTCGCGCCAGAGATCGACTGTCCGCTTGAGTTGAGCACCGTTACGCTGCCAAGGTTGCCGTTGACGGAGGTACTCTGCTGGTCAGGAATCCAGACGTTGTCTTGAGCATCGACCGCAAGACTATAGGTGCTAAGCAAACCACTCCCCGTAATGCCGTTCGCAAAAACAGGATTGCCCGTATTCGAAAACTTCGACGCGACACCCGCATAACTGGTAACCCAGACGTTGCCAGTCGAATCGACGCCGAGTCCAGAAGGCACGCTCATGCCTCCGCCCGTGTAGTTGATGAAGAGTGTCCAGTCAGATGGCGCCGCAGTGAGCGCAGGCGTAAAGGGTCCGCTGCTCGTCTGCTGCGCGTAGAGGGCGGCGATGCTGCTCCCGGGGTTGCGCACAACATTAAGTGCAGCGTCCAGTGTATTTGCCGGAGCGGATCCACCGCTGGGTGTAGTCGCAGAGAAAAGCTGGCTGCAGGCTGCGGCAGCTGTCGTGCAATTGTTCAGCACATTGGCCAGAGTGTTGATCTTGGCCGTAGGCGACACACCTGTCTTGGGAAAGGCCGCTCCCGGCGATGACCCGGCCGTCGGGTCCACTAAGTTCGCAACCGTCGCGAATGCATTGGCAAGACCCTGGGCATTCGTCGCTGTCGCTCCAACGTTCCCACCAGTGTTGAGGAACTGAGCGAGCCCCCACGCCGTGGCAGCCGTCGTAACTTCATTGACGACGAACTTCGATGCGGCCACAACCTGGTTGCAGGCGCCGAGCGCGCTAGCCAGCGTAATAGCTGTGTTATCCGACGCGGTCCCCACCTGTCCCCCGCGGGCAACGACATAAAGCTCTGAGGCAGCCGCAGGGCAGGCATAACCTGCAGGAACCGTGAAGGCTCCCGTCGCATCCGTGTTGAGCGCAGTGGTAAGCAGTGCCGTCGCAGCCGAGCCGTTTCCCGTGGTGCCCGCAGCGTAAAGCTGGATGGCAGCTCCGACAATCGGCTGGGTGCCAGCCATTGCCTTCCCGGTAAAACTCACGCCGGGGTTTGCAGGAGTGACGGGTGGTGGCGTAACAGGAGGCGGAGTGGCGGTTGAGCCTCCGCCGCCACATCCCGCAAGCATGCAGGATAGACCGCAAGCCATCGTGACGGTGAGAAGCCCTTGAAAGCTGTACGAGATCGATTTCACTGGAAAGCTAAAGATACCAAAGATGCCGCGTGTTAGTGGTGACGGTACGGTTGCGTAAGACCACTCAGATCGACAGACGCGATAAACGAGCGGATAGCGGTCGTCATCTGTTGACGAGCTACCTCCGCTGGCAAGGTCGTGTCGATCGTCTCGGCCCGAAGCAGGATGGGGATCGGACGTTGTGCATCCTGTGAAAAGAGAGATTGAGCCGTAGGCTTGCTGTAAACGAAGCCGAAGTGAGTGCGATCGCTCGAGTACTCTCCGCACGATCCACCATTGCAGATCGTTGTCGCCTCAAGATACTGCGTAGCGCCATCGTTGAAAAACGAACCGGAAAAACTCACCGGCACATTCCCTGCCGTAGGAAACGTGAGTTGATCCTTCCAGAGGGGATCTTCTCCGCGCGCTGAGTGGCAGATCAATGTGTCGTGCGATCCCAGGACCGGCGACACGCCTAAAGAAACGTGAGGACCTCCATCGGCAGGAGCATACTCAGCCCAATGAAATAGAAGCGTGCCCGCGAAGATGTTCTCATTCCAGGAGCGCACCAGCTTGTAGCTTCCGACGCTGGCAGGAAACTTTCCCGGAGCATCCTGATCTGCGTTCGTTTGAGCGGTGTAACTGGCACTATGCGTCTGCGCATAGGTGCGCGCGAACCCGTATCCACTGAGCAGTACCAGTGCGAGCATCGCCGCAAAGCGCGGATAGAAAGAAGACCCCTTTACCGGTTCGACTGAAGCGGACGGGCTTATCTGAGGAGGCTTGATCTGGCCCGGTGATTCGCTGAGACGGCGGACAACATGGAAGAGAAGGAACGTCCCCAGAAGAAACAGGCAGGCCCCGATCACATAATCGCCCATCTCTGCCTTATTCTGCAGCGAAGTAAAGTGCAGCGCGACCAGATAGTACAGCACCAGAATACAGAGACGAGCAAAGTTGAAGGCATAGCCCAGCAGCACAGCGCCGGCGACGACGCCAGCATGGGCATACCACCGAAAGCGGTAAACATAGCCCGCGATCAATGCGATGAAGCCCATGGTGATGGCGCCCCGAATGCCATTACATCCCGGAGCGATGAACATGCCGAAGTCCGGCGTAAACATCAGCCGCAGCTGGTCAGGGCTGAGAGGCTGCCCCAGTGCAATCGCGAAAGCACGTGCGACGTGAGCCGACGCGCGCTGCAACGGCAGATCCACAAACACGTTGAAGATGTGGGGAACCGGGTTCACAAAAAACAGAAGCAGCAGGGGGAACAAAGACGCCCGGAACAGGCGCGCTCCGCCAAAGAGCAGAACCACACCCGCGCCGTATGCAAACATGACCAGCGAATGCGGCGGAACAAAGATAGACCACTGAGGCGAGAAGACAAATAACAGGACTGACTGCTGTCGAATATGAACCACGATGGCAGTGAGCACCAGGATGACCATGCCCCACCAGCTACCCTCCATCTCCCATCCAAGCGATCGCCACACCCGCAGGATCAGCACGAAGCTGACCAGCGGAATGAACATGCCTATCGATTTGAGGGCATCGGTGGTCCATAGTGCCCAAAGGGCATACATCGTGGACCAGATGGTAGAAAGGCCAAGGACCGCGACGATTGCCGCGAGTCCTGCAGCCTGCGCCAGGTTGGGCCTTTCCGCTCCAGCCGAATGGAGGGGGCTGACTTCAGCAGCAGCAGAAAAAGTTGGCATACCGGTTCGATTCAGGTGGCGCACCAAGGGGAGTATAAGGTGGCCAATCCCAGTGAGTGGTTATTTGGACTTGTTGCGACGGGCCTTAATGCGAGCACGTGCCGAAACAAAAAATGCACCCGCAGAGCCCACAACGGCGAGGATAGCTGTTGGATTTTCAGGGGATTCAACACAACCGCCTTGCGCATAAAGCGGGAGGGCGACGGAAGAGAGGATGGCGATGCCGGCGAGTACGAAACAAGTTTTCTTCATTTGTGTCCTCAATTGGGAAGGTACTGGTACAAAAGTTGAAAGTCAACGCAGAATGCCCTTGCCCCCGTAACACTTTTGGGTATCTAAAATGTTTTCATACTCCATCTACAGAACGACCGTGGCCTCGCCGTTATCTAACTTTCTAATACATCAGGATTTGTCACAGACTCACCCGCGAAGGGAACCGGTCGGCTCGCACCTGTGCCCGTACTCTTGATTGCTGACCTTTTACACTTAAGTTGTACGCTACTTCGCTTGCACCGCCAGCCAGGCATGCAACTTCGATTCTTGTACGGAACGTAGCTGAATGCAGTCGTTGATACTGTCGATAGCTGCGGTCAACGTGCGCTCTGCGGCATCTACCTTGTGCGTGGCAAAGAAGCTGGCCACCTCATCGCGCTGTCCTACGCTACAAAAAGATCCGGTCGCCCTCACCACCTCCGCACCCGAGGAAACTGTCAGTTGCGCATGAATCTTATCCCAATTCTTCTGAATGTAAGCCCAGGTCTGGTCGCGGGTCTCGCGATCGCGCAGCAGCTCCGCCAGAATGGTCCAGCTGTCCTGGTTGCGCACCTCTCCTGAAGCCATATAGTCGAGCGTCCGTGCTACCAGTGCGGGATCGTGGAAGCGAGCAAGTACCCGCAGAGCTTCGGTCTGCTGGCCCGGCTCGCTGGAGCCCTTGCTCACGGCGAGCAGCTTGTCATACAGCTCCACGTCACCGTTGCTCGTGCTGACCAGCACAGCCGCGTCCGATAGTGTTGGATCGAGCGTCTTATCTTTCTTATTGTCCACCGCGAAGGTTCGAGCCGTCAGCAGCTTCGCCTCGGCCAGAACCGTAGAATCGTGCGCATCCCCCAGCAACTCGAATAGAGTTCCGCGAAGCTGCTGCCGATCGTACGAATCACCCTTCGACGGGCTGCCGAGCGCCGTATAGACCGGACTGAACTGGCGTCGCAGAACCGCAGCCAGTTCAACGCGATCTTCCTCCGACGCAATATCCGAATCAATCTTCTTTATCTGTTGATAGGCCGTATCGAGCACGGCAGCGTCGGGATCCTGCTTGAGCGCGAGAACCAGGTCCAGATAGTCCCCGACCCCAGCATTTCCGGAACGCACCAGCGCCCACCGATCGCCCAGCAGTCCAATCCGCTCCGGCGGCGTCAGTGACGTCTCCGCCTTTGCGACGATCGCGCTCGCCTGTGAGGGCGTATATGCCGTACGGTAGTAGCCCTTCGCCGCCGCGTTCGCATAAAACAGCGGCATCCCCACGTCCATGGGCAATGGAATAGCAGAATCCTCAGGGCGAAGCACCCGACAGATAGGCTCCCCACTCGTCTTCAGGCAAACCGGAATCGTCCACTGCGTAACGCCACCACCAGAAACGTGATTGCTCTCCGCCACAGATAGAAAGAACCTGCCCTGCGTCACCGGGACGCTCCCTGCCTGTCTCTCGGAGAGCGTCAGCAGCGGCACCCCCGGCTGCGTCACAAAGCTCGACATGATCTTGTCCACCGGCAGGTGCGAGTTGACAGTTTGCGCGTTCCAGAAATCCTCCGCCGTCGCGTTCGCATACAGGTGTGCCTGCAGATAGTTATGCACGCCCTGCCGAAAGACCTCCTTCCCAACATAGTTCTCCACCATGCCGATCACCGCGCCGGCCTTGCCATAAGCGATGCTGTCAAACATCTCGTTAATCTCATCCGGAGTATCGGCGGTCGCACGAATCGCTCTCGTCGCCCTCCCCGAATCGAAGTTCAGCGTCTCATCAAGGCTCTGCGCATCGTCTTGCGAAAAATCCCACTCCGGATGCCACGTCCCCGCCGCCTTCGTCTCCATCCATGTGGCAAATCCTTCGTTGAGCCACAGATTGTCCCACCACTGCATCGTCACCATATCGCCAAACCACTGGTGCGCCATCTCGTGCGCGACCACCACCGCGACTCGCTTCTTGTCGGTGATCCCGCCCGTCTTTGAATCGACCAGCAAATCTGTCTCACGATAAGTGATGCAGCCGAAGTTCTCCATCGCACCCGCCTCAAAATCAGGCAGCGCCACCATATCGAGCTTCGGCATCGGGTATTTGATACCAAAGTAAGTATCGTAATAATGCAGAACGAACTTGGCCGACTCCACCGCGAATCTCGTTAGCCCGACCTTGTCCGGCGTCGCACACGCGCGAATCGGCACTCCATCCGACTTGCCCTCCGTGCACTTGAAGTCCCCCACCAGAAACGCCACCAGGTAGGTCGACATCTTCGGCGTGGTTGCAAAACGCAACGTATGTTTCCCCGCGATCGGCCCCGCCTTATCCGAAATCATATTAGTGTTCGAGATCGCCGTATCGCCGCTGTCAACGACCATCGTGATGTCGTACGTAGCCTTCAGCGCCGGCTCATCGAAGCTCGGATAAGCTCGTCGCGCATCCGTCGGCTCGAACTGCGTCACCGCATAGTTGCGCGTCTTCGTCTTGGAAAGATAAAACCCGCGCAGCTTGTCGTTCAACACGCCCGTATACCGGATCGTCAGCGTCACCTTGCCCGCAGATAGTTCATTGGCAAAGGAAAAAGTCGCCTGCTCCTTCTCGTGGTCGAGCGTCGTGATTGCAGTCTGCGGACGCTTATCGGCCTCCAATGGTGTCAGCGGCCTCGGCTCCGACCCCAGCTTGCCGTAATCGTAGGTCGCGCCCGGCAGCACATACACCTTCACCTCGCCAAACTTGATCTCCGCCGCATTCAAAGTAATGCTTTTGCTCGGCGCATCGAGCACGAGATCGATCGTCTCCTCTCCGCTGAACGTAGCCGACTTCAAATCCGGTGTCAGCGTCAGCGCATAGTGCTCCGGATGGACCCCACCCGGAAGTCGTTGCGCGTGAACTGCGGTGGATGCGAGAAGAACCAAGGCAAAGAAGCGAAGAGCATTACTGCGAGCAGACATGAAGGACCTTTAACAAATAAGAATCTGATACTCGGAAGCGCATCGCCGCGAAGTGCTTACTTCATGCGGCCAACGCACAGCCGAGCGGGACGATACTCCTTGATTGAGACTGTCTCCGCAACAACTTCGGCAGCAGCACACAGATTTCGCCAGTCCTCCGCCACAAAGCTGCGCCGGATCGACACCGGCCCATCATGCATAACAAACCGGTGCCATTTCGTGAACCGCGCCCATAGCCGAAAGAGGTGGTACGGAATCGGCTTGCGATGCAGGTCATTAATGAACCAGCCCAGCCGCGTCGTCTGTTCCATCCAGCGCAGGAAATGCACGATCTGCGGGTCGGTCAGATGGTGTGTCAGCAGGGAGCAGATCACGACGTCGATGTTCCCTGCAGTGTCGTCGGTCAGTGCATCGCCAACCAGCCATTCGATGCGCTGGCCCCGCGGCGTCGCCTCCCTGGCCGCTCGAATGGCATCCGGATTCAGGTCTATGCCCGTCAGCACAACTGGAATATTTCGTTTGGCCGCCCATTTATCGATCAGCCGCAGCGTATCCCCGTAGCCGCACCCCACATCCATCACGCGTAGCGGCCCCGACGAAACCGGGTGAGTCGCAACCAACTCTTTCAGCCAGTTGAGTGTCGGACGATCCGCAAAAGTTAGTCGGTTGACGTTGGCTATGTCATGCAGGCAGGCGCGAAGCTCCGCATAACTGCACGGCTGATCCATCAGTTCAATTAGATCTGCGCGCCGGGAAAAGTCGAGTACGGCAGGTATCGTCGACAGATGGGCCGATGCCGTGCTCTCGAAAGGACTGCCGTCGAGAATTTCAGATGGCGCGATTTCCTGCGACGGGATGGAGGTCAAAGACAAAGTGTTCCGCGATCAGTATAGAGGTTGAAACTACGCGACTTAGAAAAACCACACCCCAATTATTTTTGTTCCGATTCTTGTTCCAGCTCTTGACAGTGATACGGCCGTGACCCTCTAAAATGTTGTTCCGTATCTATGTTGTGACTACCGTGACAGGGCAGCGAGGAAGCAAGTTGATTCAAAGCAAGTGAGTCAAACCCACGGAGTTTGTTCCAGCGGAACTCGTTCATTTAGCAGGAATTGTTTCATCTCGCTCTTCATGTACCTGTGCGTTGCGCCACAGTATCCACACTGGTAATCGAACGACTCTGGCATCTCTTGAGGAAGTGCAGAGATAGCCATATTTTTCTCAGTTTCACCAATGTACTTCGCCGGATGAAAAGGGCTGGGGCAGTCCTCCGTTTTGCACTTGAATCCCCAATAGACGTGCTTCGCCATAGGCGGCAATTGTACCGTTGAAATCACTCTTTGCAAGCCATTGAAGACATATCAGGATGCTTGAATCGAAGCAGCACGCTCTGAAACGCCCGATATCTCCGAGGCCCGAGCCTCCGCATACGCAGCAGCCCCCAGCAACGCACAGGTATCGTCCAGGATCACGCGTACCGGAATCGACTCGAGCAACGGCGACAAACGTCCCTTATCAATAAAAGCCTGCATAAAGGTGCCGTTCTCCAGCGTCTTTAAGATCTTGGGAGCAATGCCGCCGCCAAGGTACATACCGCCAGTCGCGAGCACCTTAAGAGCAAGGTTGCCTGCCTCCGCGCCGTACGCCCCCGCAAAGATCTTCATCGTCTCGAAGCACAACGAACTGGAACCATCTTCGGCGCACTGGCCGATGACAGCGTTCGGATCCTCACACAGCATGCGATCTTTAAGCCAGCCCGGCTCGTTGATCTTCTCCACATCGCGCAGAAAGGCGTAGACGTTTTTGATCCCAAGCCCGGAGACCACGCGCTCCCAGCTCACACGTCCTTTGAGCGTAGAGCGCAGATACTCCAGCAGCGCAATCTCGCGATTGCTCCGCGCGGCGAAGTCGGCATGGCCGCCCTCGGAAGGAATCGGGCGATGCCTCTTACCGTCCCAGATCAGCAGCGCCTCTCCGAGACCGGTCCCCGCCGCCATCAAACCCGCGTGTCCGTCTTCCTCGGGATTACCAGTATGCAGCGTAAAAATCTTGTCTGGCGCGAGCTCTGGAATACCGTAGCCATTCGCTTCGAGGTCGTTGATGAGAGAGATGTGAGGAATAGAAAGGGATTTGACCAGATCGCGCGTATCCAGGATCCAGGGCAGGTTGGTCAACTTCAGACGGCCATCGCGAACCGGCCCGGGACAGCCGAAGCAGGCCGCAATAATAGCTCCTTTGGGAGAATCCGAACTACTGTCGTCTGCAAGAAACTTGTTGACTACATCATCTAGACTCGCAAACTCGTGCGCCGGAAACTTTTGATCGCGAATCGGGTGAAGGCGCCCGTTGGTAAAGTCGTACAGCGCTAGGTGGACCTTCGTTCCGCCAACATCGCCAGCGAGAATCATCTATTTGAGCTCCAATGTGCCGGTCGAATCGGAATTCGCCGGTGCAGGCAGCTTAGACGCTGCAGCCGCATCGAGCAAGAGGGTTAGCTTTCCGCTTGCGGGCCGAATGAGCTGCGAGGGATGGGTCTCGGGCACGTAAGGGCCGAGAAACACATCGTGCACCACCTGCGTCTTGCCAGCGCCTTCGATCAAAAAGGCCACCTCCCTGCCTTGGTTGATCACTGGCCAGGTCAGCGTGATGCGCCAGGTGTCCTTCTGGGGCACATGGTTCGGAACGACAATATGACTCATCTCGTTCAACGCCTCGGTATGAGGAAAGAGCGAAGCCGTATGGCCATCATCGCCCATTCCAAGTAGCACCAGGTCGAAGGTTGGCGTCTCTGCACCCTCAAGCTTGAACGTATTACGTATGGTCGACTCGTAGCGCGCCGCCGCAACCTCAGGGGCGAGTTCGCCCTCCATCCGGTGGACCCGCTCGGCTGCCAGCGGAACCTTCGAGAGCAGCGCCTCTTTCGTCATGCGATAGTTCGATTCGTCGTTGTCGGGTGGCACGCAGCGCTCGTCAACCCAGTAAAGGTCAAGCTTGTCCCAGGGAACCTTCTTGAGAAAGGGTTCGGCTGGATCTGCCAGCAGGCCAAACATCGTCTTCGGAGTTGTGCCTCCGGAGATTGCGATGCGAGCGAGCCCTCGCGACGCCGCAGCCTTCACTGCGGCGTCCGAGAAGAGTTGCGCACCGGCCCGAGCTGTGTCCGCCGGTGTAGGTGATACGCGATAGGTAATGTTGACTGCACGGGGCATAGGATCGTATCCGTTCAGAGAGTTAGAGTTTGCGCCATTTACGACCGTCAGACTTCAGCATGGCATCTGCCGCCGCCGGTCCCCACGTTCCTGCTGCGTAGTTCGGAAGATCCTTGATCGGATCCTTCGCCCACGCCTGAAGGATGGGAGTAATCAACGACCAGGTTGCTTCAACGCCATCACGATGCGCGAACAGAGTAGCATCGCCCAGCATTGCATCCAGCAGCAACCGCTCGTAGCCGTTCGCAGACGATTTGCCAAACGCCTCAGCATAGCTGAAGTCCATATCTACCTTACTGATAGTCATGGTTGGCCCTGGCACCTTCGCGCCAAACTGAAGCGTGATGCCCTCGTCCGGTTGAATGCGCATCGAGAGAACGTTCGGCCGAATCCCCTCAGCACCCTTGCCCTGTGCATCCTTGAAGAGCATCTGTGGCGGCAGCTTGAACTGAATCGAAATCTCCGTCACACGCTTGCCCAACCGCTTGCCGGCTCGAATGTAGAAAGGAACTCCCGCCCAGCGCCAGTTATCGATCTCCAGCCGCAGCGCAGCGTAGGTCTCAGTCTGCGAGCGCGGATGAACACGCTCCTCCTGGCGATAGCCCACAGCCGGCTTGCCATCGACGGTACCCGGCCCGTACTGGCCGCGCACAGTATCCGCAGGATGGATTGGCGGAATCGCCTTCCAGACCTTCACCTTCTCAGCACGCACAGCCGAGGCTTCAAACGAAACCGGCGGCTCCATCGCAACAAAGCTCAGCAGCTCCATCACGTGGTTCTGCACCACATCGCGCAGCGCTCCAGCAGTCTCGTAAAACGGTCCGCGGCCTTCGATACCGATGCTCTCCGCCGCAGTTATCTCAACGTGGTCGATGTAGTTGCGATTCCACACATTCTCGAAGATGCCGTTACCGAAGCGGAACACCAGGATGTTCTGCACCGTCTCCTTGCCGAGATAGTGATCGATACGGAAGATCTGGTCCTCATCAAAAACCTTGTTGACCTCATTGTTCAGCGCCTTGGCCGACTCCAGATCGTGGCCAAACGGCTTCTCAATGATGGTGCGAACCCAACTCGTGACCTCACCATCCTTGCCCACAGCAGGCTTCGCCATGCCATGATCACCGAGATACTTGATGATGTCCGAGAAGTACTCCGGCGCAGTCGCAAGGTAGAACAGACGGTTCCCCTTGGTGCCGAACTTCTTGTCGATATCGGCCAGCACCTTCTTCAGCGCATCGTAACCGGACGCATCATCGAAGTTCATCGCGTGGTACTGAATACGGCTCACAAACGGGTCAAGCTTACTTTCATCCTTCTCGACGCCGCCCCCGCTCACGATCCCTTCCTTCATATCCGGCGCAAAGCTCTTCTCCAGCGGACGTCGCGCTACACCAACAACCGCGAAGTCTTTCGGCAGAAGTCCCGACTGCTCCAGATGGTAGAGCGCCGGAAGAAGTTTGCGCTTGGTAAGGTCGCCCGAGGCGCCAAAGATCACGACGATGCAGGGATCGGGCGTACGCTCCGGCTGCGCGACTGCTGTAGTGCTTTCATTAGTAGACATTCGATTTACCTCTCGTACTTTCGTTGAACCTTAGCTTGCTGGAAGTTGTGAGGCTACGACTTTTTCACGTCGTGGCCACCGAAGGCGCCACGCATGATCGAGATCATGCGGTCAGTAAAGTTGTTCTCCTCGCGCGAGCGCAGACGACGAATCAGCGACTCCGTAATCACCGGCGCAGAGATGTTCAGGTCGATCGCTTCCGTCACGGTCCAGCGGCCCTCACCCGAGTCCGGAACGAACGCCTCCAGCCCCTCGAGCGTAGGATTCTTCGCCAGCGCATCCGACGTAAGATCGAGCAGCCACGAACGTACCACCGAACCCTTCTGCCATATCTTCGAGATCTGCGGCAGATCAAGGTTCAACGGAGTCTTCGCCTTCATGATCGAAAAGCCCTCGGCATACGCCTGCATTAAGCCATACTCAATACCGTTGTGAACCATCTTGACGAAGTGCCCCGCGCCCGACGGACCAACGTGTCCCCAACCCTCATCCTTCGCAGGAGCCAGCGTCTCGAAGATCGGCGTCAATCGCTCGACCGCCTTCTTATCGCCACCGATCATCATGCTGTAGCCCTCTTTCAGGCCCCATACGCCGCCCGAGGTACCGCAATCAACATACTCGAATCCCTTGTTAGTCAACTCCGCATGCCGGCGCTGCGTGTCCTTGTAGTTGGAGTTCCCTCCGTCGATAAAGGTGTCGCCCTTCTGCATCAGCGGCTCAAGCCTCGCAATCGTCTGATCGACCGGATCGCCCGACGGAACCATGATCCAAATAGCCCGCGGCGCAGCGAGATTCTTTACCAGATCTTCCAGCGAGTTGACGCCCAGCGAACCAGCCGCTGTCAGCTTCGCAGTCGCATCTTTATTGAAGTCGAAGCCGACAACCTTATGCCCTGCAAGACGGAGCCGTTCCGCCATATTAAATCCCATCTTGCCGAGGCCAATAATTCCGAGTTCCATGTACTTCCTTTCTTTATGCGGCTTTTACGCCGAGTTGTGCAAGCTCATCTCTGAGCTGTTTTGGTGATTCAAAATGAATAGTCTGCATGCCGAGCGACGCAGCGACATCACAGTTCTCAACCTTGTCGTCGATAAACAACGCTGTCTCTGCTACGTGACCCGAGATTTCAATAGCAGCGTGGTAAATTCCGGGATGCGGCTTCATCTCATGCACGTAGCCGGAGCAGATGAAGTAGTCAAAGTAAGAACGCAGCCGAAACGCATCCAGACGATACTCGTTCAGCTCGCGACTCTCGTTGTTCAGCGTCGCGATGTTGTACCGCCCAGACTCCACAAGCTCTCCCAAAAGATCCAGGGCTCCGGGATGCAGAACCTTGCTCTCAGCACAAACCTGCGGCCAAAGCTCACTGAACGTGAGATGCGTGTTCTGATTCAGCACCGTCACATTGAAGAAGTGTTCCGCAGTAGAAAGCCCGCGCTCCCAGAAGTAGTTCGCCTCTTCATGACGGCTCTCATAGTCCGCCAGATCCACGCCAAGCCGTCCCAGCACACGAGTACGCTCGTCCTTATCCCACCCGTTCGTGAGCAGGACTCCTCCGATATCCCAGAAGACTGTCTTGATAGGGGACGAACTCACTTGCCCTCCGGAAAATCCGCGCCAGCAGTTACCTGCTCCCACGCTGCAATCTCTTTGCCCCAGCCATCCAGCTTGGTCCGCATCCTTTGCAACGCGCTCACTCCAAGCAGAAGATGAAGCGGAGGATTCGGAGACTCCACCACCTGCATCATCGCCTGCACGGCGCGCAGCGGGTCGCCCCTCTGCTTCCCGTCATTCTCCGAGAAGTACTTCCGCATATTTCCCGCGGTGTTGTCGTAGTCACCGATCCGCGTCTCGGCAAGCACCCCGGAGCGGCCCAGAAAATCGGTGCGGAATGGCCCCGGCTCAATGACCGTGACGCGAATCCCCAGGGGAGCAAGCTCCGCCGCCAGCGCCTCCGACAGCCCCTCAACGGCGAACTTAGTGGCGTTGTACATGCCAATGCCCGGTCCACCAATCAGCCCGCCGATTGACGAGATGTTGAGGATGTGACCGCTGCGTTGTTTGCGAAGATAGGGAAGAAAGGCTCGCGTCACCTTCAGCAATCCAAAGACATTGGTCTCGAACATCGGCATAAACTCTGCCTCAGCGACCTCTTCGATCGCACCGGCAACGCCATACCCTGCGTTATTGACCAGCACATCGACCTGCCCAAAATGAGCAAAAGCCTGCGTCACCGCCGAGTCCACCTGACCAGCGTCAGTCACATCCAAAGCAATCGCTTTCGCGGTCTTCGGATACGAGGCCTCCAGATCAGCGACCTTATCAAGCTTCCGAGCGGTCGCAACGACCTTACCGCCAGTCCTCAGAACCTCTTCGGCAAGTATCCGACCGAAGCCCGTTGATGCTCCGGTGATGAACCAGACACGTTGGATTGATTGAGTCATACTCTCCAGATATTCCGAAATAGCAAAGCAGTCGTCACAGGTCTATGAGTTAAGCGCCGTCCCGGCCGCCGCAGGCATGTACTGCTTCTCAATCGCCTTGACCTTGTTGAGACGGCGCACAAATCGTGGTTCATCTGCGATAAAGTTGGCCTTCAAATAAGCATCAACGCACTCAAACGCGAGTGCAGATCCAATGATGCGTGCACCCATCACCAGCACATTCATCTGGTCATGCTCCACTCCCTGATGCGCGGAGTAGGTGTCATGACACATGCCCGCACGAACGCCGGGCATCTTGTTAGCGGCCACGCAAACGCCCACGCCCGACCCGCAGATAAGAATGCCACGCTCTGCCTCACCCGCCATCAGCGCCTTCCCCACCAGCAACGCAAAGTCGGGGTAGTCGGATGGTTCCGTGTTGTAGGCCCCAAGATCATTGATCTCATAGCCCAGCTTGGCGACATGCGCACGCACCTCCTCCTTCAAAGGAAAACCAGCGTGGTCGGAAGCGATGGCGATCTTCAAGGAATGGCCTCAACGTTGGATGTTCTGGAGGTGCAGCAAGACGCAAATCAGTCCCGGGCTATCTTTCAGCCAGAAACTCAAAGGCCCGTAGACAAACCCATGGACGAACCATAGACAAGTGGGCGGGGCTAGTATGCCCCGCCCACCGATTTATTTCTTCACCAGCTTCTTGGCATGTTCGACCACGTTTGCGACAGTGAACCCCAGCTTCTCGAATGCGACAGCCCCGGGAGCCGATCCACCGAAGCGGTCCAGACCGATAACGCCGCCATTGTGGCCGACGTACTTGTACCAGCCCAGCGTTGCACCGGCCTCCACCGCCAGCTTCGGCGTGTTCTCCGGCATCAGCTTTGCCTTGTACTCATCACTCTGCTCATCGTAGATGTGGAAGCTCGGCATCGAAACAACAGTCGCGTTGATCCCGATTCCCTTCAGCTCTTCCGCAGCCTTCGTAACGAGTCCTACCTCTGACCCAGTCGCGATCAGAATGAGATCCTTGCCGTGTGAGAGCACCTCGTACGCTCCGAACCGCGCACCAGCGCGAGCGATCGTAGCGTCGATCGTCGGCAGATCCTGACGCGACAGAGCCATGAAGCTCGGGCTCTTTCGCTCAAGAGCCAACTGCCAGCAAGCCGCCGTCTCATTCGCATCCGCCGGACGGAAGTCCGTAAGGTGCGGAACAGCGCGCAGGCTCATCAACTGCTCAACCGGCTGGTGCGTCGGTCCATCCTCGCCCAGTCCAATCGAATCGTGCGTGAAGATGAACAGCGAATGCAGACTCATCAGCGAAGCCAAACGCAGCGCGTTGCGGCAGTAGTCCGAGAAGGTAAAGAACGTCGACCCAAACGGAATCAACCCACCGTGTGCCGCCATTCCATTCACCGCCGCGCACATGCCGAACTCGCGCACCCCGAAGAACACATTCCGCCCCACAGGATCCACATGGAAACTCGGGGAATCCTTGAAGATCGTCTTCGTCGAAGCAGTCAAGTCCGCCGCGCCGCCAAACAACTCCGGCACCACGTTCTCAATCGCCTGCATCACAGCTTGTCCCGCATTGCGGGTCGCCATTGGCTTGTCGGTCGGGAAGGTAGGAATCTTCTTCTCCCACCCATCCTCCATCTTCGCCTTGATCGTCCGGTCGAACTGTGCCGCCGGCTCAGGATAGGCCTTCGCGTACTCTTCAAACTCAGCCGTCCACGAAGCATGCAGATCCTTACCACGCAGTTTGATCGTGTCCCAGTTCTTGCGAGCCTCATCCGGAACGTAGAAGCTCTTGTCCTCAGGCCAACCCAGGTTCTTCTTGGTCGCCTTGGTCGCCTCCGGTCCCATCGCCTCGCCATGCACCTTGTTGGTGCCGGCCTTCGGGCTGCCATAACCGATCACGGTGCGCACGCGAATCAGCGAAGGCTTCTTGGTCTCCGCCTTGGCTGCAAGAATCGCCGCCTCAATCGCTACCAGATCGTTGCCATCAGCGACATACTGCACATGCCAGTGATAAGCCTCAAAGCGCTTCGTCACATCCTCCGTGAACGACAGCTCCGTCGGTCCATCGAGCGAGATCAGATTATCGTCGTACAGCACGATCAGCTTGCCCAGCGCCAGCGTTCCAGCCAGAGAACCCGCCTCATGCGAGATGCCTTCCATCAGGTCACCATCGCCACAAAGCACATACGTATGGTGGTCAACGATGTTGTACGTATCGCGGTTGTACACCGCAGCCTGATGCTTCTCAGCGATCGCCATGCCCACAGCCATCGCAAAGCCCTGCCCCAACGGACCGGTCGTTACTTCAACGCCTGGAGCCTCACCGTACTCCGGGTGGCCCGGCGTATGCGATCCCCACTGGCGGAACTGCTCCAGCTGCGAAATCGGCAGGTCGTATCCAGACAAGTGCAGCACACCGTAAAGCAGCGCCGACGCATGCCCATTGGAAAGCACGAACCGATCCCGGTCGATCCACTTCGGATCGGAAGGATCATGCTTCATCAGCTTGTGAAAGAGCAGATAAGCGATCGGAGCACATCCAAGCGGGGCTCCGGGGTGGCCCGACTTCGCCTTTTCCACCTGATCGACGGCGAGAAAGCGGAGGGCGTTGATGGAGATCTGGTCGATTTCGTGCTGCTTCGAATCCTGCTGTTCGCTCATTACTTTTCCTTTGCTCTTTGAAGAGACGCGACGCATTCGGCGACGCTGAATCTGGATGGGTTGGACAATCTCTAACAGTGTACTAGCGGAGCGACACCCGCTGCATCCCTACACCTTCGTAGATGCGGGCAGCGGAACAACGGAGACATCAATATTTCGTCCTAACCAGCGATCTTTTCCGTCCTGCCCCGGCCACGCCAGGGTAAACACGATGCTTCCCTCCTGATCCGAAAACGTAGAGATATCCGCAAAAAACCCGGAATACCCTACAGAACGCGAATCGATCGTAAGCGTCGTGAACCAGTTATCGAAGGTGTAAACGACACGAAAATGTTCAAGATCAACGATACGAAGCGTATATCCGGAGAAGATCGTGGAGATAGGCCTCCCAGTCTCGAATATCTCTAGATGGTTAGTAAAAGAGCGCTTCTCCCTCGGAACTGCATACCGCTCCTCAACCACCTTTATCCGGTCGAACACACGACCATCCGCCGCCGAGCGCAATAGCTTCAGATACTCCGCATGCGCCCACACCAGCGGCTGCGCAGAACCAGCCGACCGTCCCCGGTACATTCCCCGGGATGGAATATCGTCATAGTCCCAGACCTGCTCGGGAAGCATCCCCCCAACCGAGCTGAACTGCTCAATCGCCTTGATATGCGCCGCGTAATCTCCCCCGGCGGCCAGCTCATAGTGCGCGCGTTCGCCGGTCAGAATCGGCCACGCCCGCCCCTGGCCCGAGCCATCATACGGTCCACCATCTTTCTTCTGGCCATAACCATCATGGTTGTACCGTCTCCAGCTAACGCCATACGGGGTTTCAATCTTCAGGCAGTGATCGACGACCTTTAGTGAATTCACGATCAACGGATCATCGGCGCGGCGAATGCCGTATCGCACCAACTCCAGAAATCCGGCATCAATGACCTCTCGCGCCTCGAAGTCCGTCTTCTCACCCGGCTCGCGATTATTGATATGAATCACACCCGGCGGAAGCTGATCATTATTGAAAGGCTCCCCCTTCGCAGGCGGCCGTATGCGCATGTAGTGGTACGGAACGCCAGGAAGCAGCACCCCCTCCGACGTAGTCGTCCACTCGTCCAAATGCGATTCAATCCAATCCGCATACGACTCCAGATAGCTGGCCAGCTCCATCGACTGATGAGCGCGAGCAATATCGGCCGCGCAGATCAGCCCTGAAATAACCGCCGCAAGCGTCGAAGGCGAGTAACCCGCCGCCTCCTCCCATCGCTCCTGCTGCGTCACCGGCGCATAGCGCACCAGAAAAGCAGCGGCCCGCGCAACAAAAGGAAACACATCAAAGCTACCCAACCCATCCTGCTTCCAGAGACGCCACGCCAACATAATCGGAAACGCAACCTCATCCAGCTGAATCCCCGTCCAGTACGGCGTGCCATCGATCCAGAAGTTCTGTGCAAAGCTCCCATCCGGCCGCTGCGTGCAAGCCAGATAAACCAACGCACGCAACGCAGTATCAGTCCGCCCGCAGGCCAGCAAAGCCGTCGCCGTCTGCACCATATCGCGCGTCCACACCAGGTGGTACCCACCCAGATCCGAATCCCCCTTCGACGCCCCCCACGGAATCGAAGCCGACGCAATAAAAGCACCCGAGTAAGTCTTGTCCTCATGCGTCAGCAGCACATTATGGCTGATCCGCATCAATCTCCCCCCATCCATCGCAGCCGTAGCCAGCCGAGCCGGCGCAACCGACCGCGCCCACTGGTCCAGAAAACGCTCCTGAAGGTCTTTATAGGGCGACGAAAGCGTCTGCATCATCTGCGCAATCGCAGCATGATGTCCATCCCCAAACGAGATCGCAATCGTAAACTCCCGATTCCGCGCAAGATCAATCTCTCCCATCAGCGCAATATTGCCATCGAGAGCCTGGCCGTACTGCCAGGTCATACGCATCTCCTGCAGCAGATTCTGGTAGCCATCGCTTGTGCCGACGTACCCACACGACGACCGCACAAAGCCGCAGTCAGCCCCAAACGCCAGCGACGTCTCACCCTTCCACGCCAGCAAACAGCGCTGCCCCGCCACATCAATCGACCGGGCGGAGTTCCCCGCCCCTCCGCCATTCAGGTGCGGCGCCAGCAACGCGTAGCACTTCAGCCGCGAGAGAATATCTTCATCCCCGGTGATCTTCACATTCATCAGCACCACCGCGTGATGCGGATCGCTGATGAACTCCTTCGTCACCGTATACCGGCCATCCAGATCGGTAGCCACAACACGAACTCCGGACGCAGCGCTATCGATGTAGTGAAAATCGTAATTAAAGTTACGTTTCTCTTCGTGGAAGAACGACTCGCCATCGCTGAACAACAGCTCCATATCGCGCGTCTGCGGGCGATCGATCGTCGGATAGTAGATCTCGTTCAACGTGCCGTGTGAGATCGTGAACCACACGCGACTGGAGGCAGCGTAAGCAGTCGTCACCGCGTCCTTCTCGCTCGAAGTCCAGCGCGGTTCCATTCCCGGCGCCCCAAAAGCGGGACCGTCGTCATCAAGCCAGCGATAAGTAGCACTTAGATCGTTCATTGGTCTCTATTAGAGCGCAAAATTCGGAAGTTGGTTACATTCCCCTGTCAAAGGGCGATGAATCCGCAATTGCGTTATGATTCTGGAGGTTGTGCGGACTCCCCGAGTGCATCGCGCACCCTCCGGACAGCATCGAACACACTCAGGCGGTCAGGATGCTCCTGACTGGCACAACGAACGACGACAGGAGAACTACTGTGGCCTACGAACTTCCCCCATTGCCCTATGATTACGCGGCGCTTGAGCCATTCATCGACGAAGCGACCATGAAGCTTCACCACGACAAGCACCACCAGACCTACGTCACCAACCTCAACGGTGCAGTCGAAAAGCACGCCGAACTCGGCAAAAAAACTCCCGAAGAACTCGTCAAGGACCTCGCCAGCATCCCCGAAGACGTCCGCAAAGTCGTCCAGAACAACGGCGGCGGCCACGTCAACCACACCATGTTCTGGCAGATCATGAAGCCCAAGGGCGGCGGAGAGCCCACCGGCGAGATCGCCGAACAGATCAAGAAAGACTTTGGCTCCTTCGAAGACTTCAAGAAGCAGTTCAACGAGACCACCGCCAAGCAGTTTGGCTCAGGCTGGGGTTGGATCATCATCGTCGGCGGAAAGCTCAGCATCGTCACCACCGCCAACCAGGACAATCCCCTCTCCCAGGGCCACTACCCCATCCTCGGCAACGACGTCTGGGAGCACGCCTACTACCTCAAGTACCAGAACAAGCGCCCCGACTATCTCGCTGCCTGGTGGAACACCGTCAACTGGGACGAGATCAACAAACGCTTCGCCACCGCCAAGTCGTACAAATAGACCCTTATCAAGCCAACCCCACAGGGCTGCCTCGCGCAGCCCTGTTGCTTTTGTGCTGCGACTCGGGCAGATCCAGTGGAATATTCCGATCCGCCCCGCTATCCGCAGTAACGCTTTCAAGTAATATGCGAACGGCGCCGAATGCGAATCTGGATCGGAGGTTACGGCCCAAACGTCGGCTCAAGCTTTTCTGAGAACCTCGTGGAGGTTTGTACCATGGCAAAACTCGTATATGCACTGAACCAGTCTTTGGATGGCTACGTCGACCATCTGGCAATTGGTAGGCCAAGCCCGGCGGTCTCTCATCACTTCATGGAGCATGCGCGCGACCTGACGGGCATGGTCTACGGTCGCCGCATGTACGAGATCATGCGTTATTGGGACGAAGACCTTCCGGACTGGGACGCGGAGGACCACGAGTTCGCGACGGCATGGCGGAGTAAACCGAAGTGGGTTGTGTCGCGCTCGTTGAAGTCGGTCGGACCCAATGCCACACTTGTCGAGGATGACGTCGAGGCGGTAATACGTGGGCTGAAGGCACAGCAAGTTGGGGAGATTGATGTTGCTGGACCAGACCTGGCAGGAAGCCTGACCAACCTTGGTCTTATTGATGAGTATCGACTCTACCTCCACCCCGTCGTACTTGGTCACGGCACGCCATTCTTCTCCGGCCCACGGCCGCCGCTCCGCCTTGTTGCCAACGACCTAATCACCGAAGACGTAATTCGATTGACGTACGTTCCTGCTTAGTCGCACAACTCGCCCGGCAGACTGCGCCGACACGTCAGTTCTTTCGCAACGGTCCCGTAAGAGCGGGAGCGGCCAGAACAGTTACTGAAACTTGTCGAAGCACAGCCCCGTCACAGATGGCTGGATAATCTATGAGCTTCCTCCATCTGACGCGCCGTAAACTGCTCCAGAACTCCACCCTCCTCGCCACTGGAACCCTGCTCTCCACGAGACTCGGTGCCCAGGCCGCTGCCGGCCCCATCGCCACAACCACCTCAGGCAAGGTGCGAGGATTCGTCGACAACGGAGTCAACGTCTTCAAAGGCATCCCTTACGGAGATGACACCTCGAAGCATCGCTTCATGGCCGCGCCAAAACCTATCCCCTGGACCGGCGTTCGAGACGCCCTCACCTTTGGCCCCCAGGCGCCGCAGCCGATCCATGCCCGAACCGGGCGCTCGGCCTTCTCTCCTCTTGACGAAGAAAACCCAGTCAACAACGAAGATTGCCTCCACCTGAACGTCTGGACCGCAGGCCTCCGCGATGGGCGCAAGCGGCCCGTGATGGTCTACATCCACGGCGGAGCGTACTCCTCGAGCAGCAGCAACGGCCCGGTCTATGACGGCGTCCGCCTCGTCAAACGCGGCGATGTCGTCGTAGTCACCATGAACCACCGCCTCAACCTCTTCGGCTACCTCTACCTGGCTAAGCTTGGCGGCCCGTACTTCGCCGACAGCGGCAACGTCGGACAGCTAGACCTCGTCCTCGCCCTCGAGTGGGTGCGAGATAACATAGCCGAATTCGGCGGCGATCCGTCGCGCGTCATGATCTTCGGTCAGAGCGGCGGTGGCGCAAAGTGCGCAACCCTGATGGCCATGCCCGCCGCTCACGGCCTCTTTCACCGCGTCATCACGATGAGCGGCCAGCAGTTGACCGCGACTGTCCCCGAACACGCCACCGCCACCGCAGAAGCCGTTCTGAATGCCCTCAGCCTCACCCACGCGAACCTCGACAACATCCGCGATCCCAACAAAGTCTCAATGGAAAAACTCGTCGCCGCCATCCGCGCCGGAAGATACTTCGGCCCGGTACACGACGGAAGCGTCCTGCCCAGCGATCCCTTCTCCCCCGACGCTCCTGCAATCTCCGCGAACATCCCCATGATCCTCGGCAACACCCACGACGAGACGCGCCTCCTCATCGGGTCCGCAAACCCTGAGCTCTTCACCCTCACTTGGGACGCCCTGCCGTCGGAGCTTGAACACTACCGCCAGTTCCTCGGCACGCTCAAAACCGAAGACATCGTCGCCGACTACCAGAAGTGGTACCCGGCCTACTCCCCTTCCGACGTCTTCTTCGCCGTCACCACCGCATTTCGCAGCTGGCACGGCATGGTCATTGAAAGCGAGCGCCGCGCCGCGCAACATGGGCCAACCTGGGCCTATAACTTCGCCTGGAAGTCGCTGGTAGAGGACGGAAGATGGGGCGCGCCCCACACCATGGATATCCCCTTCGCCTTCGACAACGTCCAACTCGCCGCCCCCATGACCGGCGGCGGTCCCGACGCCCAACGGCTCGCCGACCAGGTCAGCGAAACCTTCATCGCCTTCGCCCGCACCGGAGACCCGAACAACAGCTCCATCCCGCATTGGCCCCGATTCGAACTCGAACGTCGCCCCACGATGGTCTGGGAGCAACCGCCGCGGGTCCAGGACGACCCGCGTGGCAAGGAAAGAAGGCTGATCGAGCAAGCCACCTACGTCCAGCCTGGAACCTGAACTGCGCTCCCAAAAAAATAGTTTGAAAACATGTCACATTTTTCGGACCCGAAAAAGTGGCGAATAAGACTCCACGTTCTGCATACAAACCACCACAATATGACCATCAAAAACCACGTTTTGCGACCGTCTTTTCTCCAAAAACCCCTGCAAAAACAGCATTCCACCACAAAATAATTTTTTTCTTGGTTTCATCCAAAAAAGAACGGCTGAACCCGTAGGTTCAGCCGTCTCAGTAACAGTTTTAGCTCAAGCTATTCGCTGCTGCCCTTCCGGGGACGGCGATTCGCCTGAAGCACCTTCTTACGCAACCGCAACGACTTAGGCGTAACCTCAACCAGCTCATCATCCGCAATGAACTCAATGCACTGCTCCAGCGTTTGCTGCTTGTAAGGCACGAGCCGCACAGCATCATCCGATCCAGACGCACGCATATTAGAGAGCTTCTTTTCGCGAACGCAGTTCACGTCGAGGTCGTTGTCGCGCGAGTGTTCGCCGACCACCATACCCTCATAAACCTCTACCCCGTCGCCAACAAACAAAACACCGCGATCCTGCAACCCTTCGAGCGCATATGCGGTAGTCGTACCCTGGCGATCGGAGATCAAAGCACCCGAGAGACGCTGCGGAATCTCACCCTGATACGCAATATAACCGTCCAGAATCGAGTTCATGATGATGGTGCCGCGAGTCTCCGTCAACATCTCAGAACGCAAGCCGATGAGGCCACGGCTGGGGATCCGGAACTCCATGCGGACGCGGCCGGAGCCGTGATTGACCATCTTGGTCATCTCGCCTTTTCTCGGTCCGAGGCGCTCAATAACAGTTCCGACAAAGTTCTCCGGCACGTCGATAGAGAGGTGTTCGACCGGCTCCATCACCTCGTCGTTGATCTTCTTCGTGACGATCTCAGGCCGGCTGACCATCATCTCGAAGCCCTCACGACGCATCATCTCAATGAGAATGCCGAGCTGAAGTTCGCCGCGGCCAAGCACCTTGAACGAATCAGGCGAGCCCGTCTCCTGCATCTTCAGCGAGACGTTCGTGAGAAGTTCCTTGTCGAGACGATCGCGCAGGTTGCGCGAGGTAACAAACTTGCCCTCACGACCTGCAAACGGCGAGTTGTTGACGTTGAACTGGATCGCGATGGTCGGATCGTCAATGATGATCGGCGGGAGCGGCTTCGGGTCTTCGAGATCGCAGAAGCTTTCACCGATGGTGATACCAGGGATACCAGCAATGGCGACGATATCGCCTATCTGAGTCTCATCGATGTCGGTGCGCTTGAGGCCAGAGAAGCTGAAGAGCTTGGTGATCTTGTGCTTCGTAAAGGTCCCGTCGATCTTTGCGACGTTGTACTCCTGACCCGTCCGCATCGTGCCGTTGAAGACACGACCGATGGCCAAACGCCCGAGGTAGTCGGAGTAGTCGAGGTTGGTCACAAGGATCTGGACCGCACCCTCCGGATCGCCCTTGGCAACGGGAATGGTCGTAATGATCTGCTCGAATAGTGGCTGCAGATCGGTACCAGGAATAGCGGGATCGGTGGTCGCGGTGCCAAGCTTGCCGTTCGTATAAAGAACCGGGAAGTCGAGGACGGACTCGTCAGCATCGAGGTCGATAAAGAGGTCATATACCTCGTTCAGAACCTCCTGAGGGACGCGCATCAGGCCGATCGATCTTGTTGATAACGACCATCGGGGTGAGGCCGGCCTCGAGGGCCTTTGACAGGACATAACGGGTCTGGGGCAGGGGGCCTTCGGAGGCGTCCACAAGGAGAACGACGCCATCGACCATCTTCAGCGCACGTTCCACTTCTCCGCCGAAGTCAGCGTGGCCCGGGGTGTCGACGATGTTGATCTTGTTGTCGTGGTAGTAAAGAGCGGTATTCTTCGCAAGAATCGTAATGCCGCGCTCTTTTTCAAGATCGTTGGAGTCCATGACGCGGTCAGTGAGAGCCTCGTTGGAGCGGAAGGTGCCGCTCTGGCGCAACATGGCGTCGACAAGGGTGGTCTTGCCATGGTCGACGTGGGCGATGATGGCGATATTGAAGATGGGCTTAACGGCAACTGCGGTTGAGTTACTCACTGCGTTTATGTCCTGTCTGTGCGCTTAGGGGTGGTATTTCGGGGAAAGTGCGCGTCTCTCCTAGTTTAGCCTACTTAGCTCCACATTGGCCTCTTTTAATGAGGCTAAACGGAAGAAGATACGGTAAATACGCTGAAATCATGTACTAACCGGTACCCACCTTTCCTGTCATTGAGATACCCACATGGAACGGGGAGCTAAAAGCCGAATCAATTAGCAAAAGTTCAAGATGCTTGCACCTTTAGGTTCTCAGCTACATCAATTAGACAGTTGTCGAATTGATTATTGTCAAATTGATCGACGCAGGAGAACGTCATGAGCAAGCTCACAGGAAAAGTAGCAGTAGTAACCGGGGCATCGAAGGGCATTGGAGCTTCGATCGCGGAGCACTTCGGCGCAGCAGGCGCGTCGGTCGTAGTCAACTACAGCAGCAGCAAGGCCGGGGCGGACGCCGTTGTCGCCAAGATCACCGCCAAAGGCGGCAAGGCCATCGCCGTACAGGGCGACGTCTCGAAACAAGAAGACATTACCCGCTTGTTTGCGGAGACCAAGAAGGCTTATGGAAAGCTGGATGTTCTGGTCAACAACGCTGGAATCTATGATTTCAAGCCGTTAGAGGACATTACCGCTGAACACTTTCACAAGCAGTTCAACCTGAATGTTCTCGGATTGCTGTTGACCACGCAAGAGGCAGTGAAGTTGATCGGCCCCGAGGGCGGCTCGATCATCAACATCAGCTCGATCGTGGGACAGATGCCGGCTGCTACTGGATCGGTCTACAGCGCGACCAAGGCAGCGGTTGACTCTCTCGCGGCTTCTCTCTCGCAGGAACTTGGGCCCAGAAAGATTCGCGTGAACTCGCTGAATCCTGGCATGGTAGAGACCGAAGGCCTGCATGCAGTCGGCTTCGCAGGAAGCGACTACCAGAAACATATTGAGGCAACCACCCCGCTCGGACGGATCGCGCAACCTGACGACATTGCGACCGCAGCAGTCTTTTTTGCATCGGATGATGCCGGCTGGGTGACGGGCCAAACCCTGATGCTGGCCGGTGGCAAACGGATGTGAGCCATGCCGAACCGCGTGGAAAGGGGCTGCCTTCAAGGCAGCCCTTTTCTTTTCTGTTTCGATCGCGCATAGAGATTGAGTTTGGACGCTTTGGGATGTGCCGCTATACTCAAGGCTCCCAATGCTTCCAACCCAGTCATCCAAGTTCGAGCATGCGGCCCTGAAAAATTATCTGCTGGACCACGCCTACGATGAGATGTTCACGAGTTCGGGCGATCTCCATCGCCATTGTGAACCATTGCTGGAACATTTTGCTTCTCTGCCCACAGAGGAGCTACAGCGGCGCAAGCAGGCGGCCGATCTTAGCTTCCTGAATCAAGGCATTACCTTCACGGTCTATGGGCGCGAAGAGGGGACCGAGAAGATCTTTCCCTACGATCTTATTCCACGGATCATCACTGCTGCCGAATGGGCGATAGTCGAGCAGGGGCTGACCCAGCGGATCACTGCCCTGAACCTGTTCTTGAAAGACATCTACAACGAGGGGCGGATTCTTGACGACGGGATCGTGCCGCGCGAGGTGGTGTATAGCTGCAAGCACTACAGACGGCAGATGGCGGGGCTACAAGTTCCAAGGAATGTCTATATCGCCGTATGTGGGACGGACTTGATCCGACTTGAGAGCGGCGAGTTTGTGGTGCTCGAGGATAATCTGCGGGTGCCTAGCGGAGTCAGTTATATGCTGACCAATCGCAGAGTGATGAAGCGGATCTTTCCTCAGCTGTTTCGAAGCTATAACGTGAGGCCGATTGAACAGTACACGCAGCTGCTATTAGGAACGCTGCGCTCGCTGGCACCGGAGGGCAGACCCGAGCCGAACATCGTACTGCTGTCGCCAGGCGTTTTCAACTCGGCTTATTTTGAACACGCGTACTTGGCGCGGCAGATGGGGATCGAGCTAGTCGAAGGTCGCGACTTGGTGACCCATGACAACGTCGTTTATATGCGGACGACGAGTGGGCTCCGGCGAGTGGATGTGATCTACCGACGCGTGGATGACGACTTCATCGATCCGCTGGCGTTTCGTGGCGATTCGATTCTTGGTGTAGCTGGGCTGTTCAATGCGTATCGCGCGGGGAATGTGACGCTGGCGAACGCGTTCGGTACGGGCGTTGCAGATGATAAGGCTCTGTATGCGTATGTTCCAGAGATCATCAAGTACTATCTGAGCGAAGAGCCTGTACTGAAGAATGTTGAGACTTTTCTTCTGACAAAGCCAAAGGAGAGGCAGCATGTGCTCGCCAATCTCGACAAGCTTGTCGTCAAGGCAGTCGGTGAGAGCGGCGGCTATGGGATGCTGATCGGGCCACAGTCAACCAAGGCGCAGCAAGAGGAATTTGCGAGAAAAATTGAGGCCGATCCGCGGAACTATATCGCTCAGCCGACGATCTCGTTCTCTCGAGCGCCTTGTTTGATCGGCGATGAGTTGCAACCGCGTCATGTGGATCTACGGCCGTATGTTCTGTATGGCGATAAGGTGACGATTGTGCCAGGTGGACTGACCCGGGTGGCGTTAAATCAGGGGTCGCTGGTGGTCAACTCGTCACAGGGTGGCGGAAGTAAAGATACATGGGTGCTGAGCCAGTGAAGGGAGATGCCGATGCTGTCACGCGTTGCGGATAGTTTGTACTGGATGAGCCGGTATCTTGAGCGCGCCGAACATACAACGCGGTTGCTGGATGTGAATCTTAACCTGATGCTGGATGAAAGCCCGATAAGTGCAGAGCGACGCTGGCAACGGGTGCTGCAGGCGCTGGGAAATCCAAAGGACGTCGAATGGGCGGGTGAGCCCTATTCGCTGACGCAGGCGCTGACCTTCGATACAGAAAATAAAGCTTCGATTCTGTCGTGCATTATTTCGGCACGGGAGAACTCTCGGCATGTGCGCGAGCAGATTTCGACAGAGCAGTGGCATCGGTTGAACAGCTTGTATCTTCAGGTGACCGGGCCTGAAATGCAAAAGCGCAAGGATTCGGTGGCGGGAATGTCGCAACCAAGCGAATTCCTGCAATCGGTTATGGAAGCGGTGCATCAGTTTCAAGGCGTTACCGACTCGACGATGAATCATGGCGAGGGGTGGCAGTTCATCCAGGTGGGGCGCTACATTGAACGAGCGTGCGCAACCGCATTGTTGCTGCAGGCCTATCATAGTGATTTGTGGGAATACCCGGAACGGATCGTCGACGGAAACGAATATCTTGACTGGATGGGATTGTTGCGCTCTGCAACCGCGTTTGAGGCATATTGCAAGGTGTACACCGCTGATCTGACGCCGGAACAGATCTTCGAGTTCCTGCTGTTGGATGAGGAATTTCCACATTCGGTGCGTTTTTCTATAGACAGCTTGCAGTGCGCGCTGGAGAAGATCCAGGGGGATAGTGGCAAGACGCGAGCGGAGGCGCTGCGCAGACTAAGTGGAAGGCTCCAGTCGTCACTGAACTACAGCAGCGTAGATGAGATTTTGAACCAGGACGTGCCGGCTTATTTGAACAATATTCAAGCACAGTGCCGAGCCATTCACGAGATGATCTACGAGTTATACGTGGACTACTCCATTCAGGCTGCTCTGGCAGGATAGATGATCGAACAGCTACAAGCACCGGCGACGTTAGAGCCTCTCACCAGTGGGACGCGGTCGAATATTGTCGATATTGTGAAGGGCATGGCAATCATTCTGGTCGTCTATGGTCATACGGCGCAGGGCCTGGTCCATCGCGGCTGGTGGAGTACGCCGGGAGCGGCATTTTCGCATTCGTTTATTTATAGCTTTCACATGGCGGCTTTTTTCTTTGCTGCAGGATTGTTCGTGCAAAGAAGCATCGACCGCAGGGGGGCTGGGAGCTTTACGCTGGAGAAGATTAAGGGCATTCTGTACCCCTATCTGCTGTTCGCCGTCATCTATGCAGCTGCGCAACCATTGCTTGGACGATTTGAGGTGGGTGTCGCCCCTTTCCAATGGAGGGTGTTCCTCTTGAGTGTTCTAGATGGAAACGCAAGCTGGTTTTTGTTCACCTTATTTTTCTGCTTTATGCTCGCGCTTTTGACGGTGCGCCTTCCCCGCAGTGTCGTTTTTTGGACTGCGGTAATTGTAGGAATGACGCCGGCGTTTGGACCACCACTCACCGACCAAGTGTTACGTGAATTCTGTTTTGTGGCTGCCGGAATGTGGGTCGGCAGTCGGATATACCGTATGGAACTCATTGAGAAGGTCACGGCGGTCATTGGCTTGACTTGTCTGACTGCTGTTCAAGTCGCAATGATCTATCTATTTGGTGCACCAAACCGCTGGACCTATGCAGGACTTGGACTAACAGGTACAGCAGGACTTTTTCTACTTGCGAAGTTACTGGAAGATCGTCCGATGGGGGATGGCTTGGCGTGGCTTGGGCGGGCCTCGCTAGCGATCTTTCTTTTGAGCGCATTTGCTCAGGGTGCCACGCGCGCGGTCCTCCTCAATATCTTTCATACGCGTGAGCTGTGGCTCCAATTACTGTTGCCAACTGCATTCGCTGCGCTTCTTCCTGCTATTGTCTGGTATCGCCAGAAACACTGGCATTTGGAATGGCTCTTCTACTGGCCGCTGTAGGCGTAAGACTGAAAGGACGGGCTATGTATTATTCGATTCGCCATCTGACAAAGTTTTTGTACAGCAACCAGGTCAGCGAGAGCATGATGGAGACGCGGATGCACCCGCGGAGCGACCAAAACCAGCGATGTCTGACGTTTCATCTTTCGGTAAGCCCGAGATGCAGGGTCTTCAGCTATCGCGACCATCTGGCAAATCATGTCCATCACTTCGATATTCCAGGAATGCATGGGCAGTTGGTGATCGTTGCCGAGTCTTTGGTTGAGGTACGGCCCGCGGCGCAGATTCCAGCGTTTTTGGCACCGGATGCTTGGGCTGATCTGGATGCGATGGTGGAGCAGGGCGACTACTGGGAGATGCTGCTGCCGAGTCAGTTTGCCGCTCCGACGCAAGCCCTGGATGAGTTAGCTGTTGCCCTTGATGTGCGCCGCAGGGAAGACCCGCTGATGGTTCTGCATCGGTTGAATCAACAGATTTATGAGTACTTCGATTACAAACCGGAATCGACCAAGGTGGACTCGCCGATCGACCTTGCGCTGAGCACGAAGGCGGGCGTATGTCAGGACTTCGCACACATCATGATTACGCTGGTACGGTCAAAACTACGGATTCCCTGCCGATATGTGAGCGGATATCTGTTTCATGGCGAGACGGATATGGACCGCTCATTGAACTCGGCGACGCATGCGTGGGTTGAGGCGTTGATTCCTCACCTTGGATGGGTAGGGTTCGATCCGACGAACTGGCTGGTGGCTGGTGATCGGCATATTCGCACGGCGATTGGGAGGGATTATGCCGATGTCCCACCGACGCATGGGATTTTTCGTGGAAGGGCTAACAGTGAACTGACTGTTGCGGTGCGGGTGACGCCGAGTTTAGGAATGCCGTCGCTTGATCAGGAGTTGCCGGTACCCGAAGACTGGTCGATTCTAGTGGAGAAGGCGACGCAGTTGCCGGAGCAGGCACCGCCCCCTACACGACAGCAGCAAATGGCTCAGCAACAACAGGAAACTGTTAGAGATTCAGTTTCTTGAAGATGCGTTCAGGAATGTTGCGGATTATGAACATGATCGGCTGCCACTGGAATGGTACGTAGAGCACATCCTTGCGCTTGTCGATCGCGCTGACGATAGATTCAGCGACAGATTCGGGATCAGCAAACTTTTCGCTCTTGGGCATATTCACAGTCATGGCGGTTTTGGTGGGACCAGGCTTAATGGTGAGGACGGTAACGCCTTCGCGGTCGACGCGGTTCCGCAAGCCACCAAGGAAGGCGGAGAGGCCAGCCTTCGAAGAACCATAGAGGTAGTTGGACTTACGACCGCGATCTCCGGCTACCGAAGAGATGACGGCGAGGGTGCCGGCGTGCCGTTGGACGCAGAAGTTGGCGAGCCAGGTGAGGAGTGAAACCGGGGCCATAAAGTTGGTGTGGATGATCTGTGCAGCGGTGTTGAAGTCACGCTCTGCGTCGGTCTGATCTCCAAGGACGCCGTGAGCGAGGTAGGCTATGTCCATGCCGGTGAGAGAGTTGATGGCGTGGGCGAGGAGCTCAGGGTGCTTCTCGGTGTCGTCGAGATCGGCGACGGCGGTATCGACATAACTAGCGCCGCGAGTTTTGAGATCCGCGGCTACTGCTGAAAGCTTCTCGGCATTGCGTGCGACAAGAAACAAGCTCGCTCCCTGCGAAGCCCAGATGCGGCACGTAGCCTCGGCGATGCCAGAGGTCGCGCCAAGAACAAGGATCTTGCGAGGATTAGCGGTAGTCGCTTGCGGGGTCGAGCTCATAGGGATAGTAATGTCCGGTCTTATGAATTTTGAGTGACGCGTTCCCAGAAGCTGGAGGTAAGCATCGGATCACGGTATTGGGCGAACTGCTGCCATTGGGGATAGAACGCCTGGAACTGCGGTGCGGTCATAGCTGCATCCTTCGCGGGGTACAAACGACCTCCGAACTCGAGTGTCATATCGCCGAGCCGTCGCATCAGCGGGAAGGTGACATCGGCCTTGATGGGAAAGTCGAGCGCAAACATGATGCCAGCGTAAGGAAAGCTCATCATGCCGAGCGAGGGAATCTCTCCGAAGGCCTTGAGGACGGCGAGGAAACTGGCGAGGCCGGACTTGGCAATCTCGTGCAAAATCGCGATTGTTCCCTCCTTCGCGTGCTCCCATGGAATGGCGTACTGGAACTGCACGAGGCCATTCTTGCCGTACATGCGATTCCAGCGAAGGATCTTGTCGAGCGGGTAGAAGAAAGGTTCGTAGTCCTGCAGAGTTTTAACGTGCGTCTTCATCTGCTTGTGAAAGAAGACGCTGTTGAACATGCTGACAGTGGTACGGTTGAGAGCAAATCCTGGGGCTTCGAAGGGAAAGACGAGCTTCGGTTCAGGCGAGGGATTGAGCTCGGCGGAAACCTTCGAATGATCACCAGGCATGAAGATGCCGCGCGCGAAGTTCTTCCCGGTGGACACGCAGTCCAGCCAACTCACGTTGTACTCCACGTGCTTGTACCGCTGTTTAAGATCGAGGAACTCGTCGATACCGTGGAACTGGATGCCTTCGTAGTCAATAAGGCGAGAAACGATGGGCTTGAGGCGGAGTTGCGCCCAAGTGATGAGGCCGGTGAGGCCCATGCCCCCAATGGTCGCCGCATACCAGTCGGGATTTTCGGTGGCAGAGCAGAGACGGCGGGTGCCGTCGGAACGAACGAGTTCGAAGCACGGCACGTGGTTGCCGAAGGAGCCGGCGACCTCGTGATTTTTGCCGTGGACGTCGTTGGCGATTGCTCCACCAAGAGTTACATACTTCGTGCCCGGAGTGACAGGAAGGAAGAAACCGCGAGGAACGGCAAAGTCGAGGATCTGGGCAAGTGTGATTCCAGACTCGGCAGTCAGGACGCCCGTCTCATGGTTAAAGTCGATAAGGCGGTTCATGGCTGTTGTTTGAAGAAGATTGCCGCCCTCTAGAAGGCAGACGTCGCCGTAGCTGCGGCCCATGCCTACGGGTAAGGCTCCATTGTGCAGGCCGGTGGTTACACGGGGAAAGTCGTCGCGCCAGTGAAGAGGAATCACCTTGGCGTTGTGTTTGGGATAGCGGCCCCAAGATTCGAAGGAAGCTTGAACCGGGAAGGCAGCTTCCTCTGTTGCGATAGGGTCGGCCATAAGAACAGAATACTTGGTTACGAGGACCTCAGGTTAAAAAGGAAGAGGCACAGCAAACGCTGTGCCTCTTTTTGCACGGGAGCTTATTTAGGCTGCAGCAGTGGCGCGGTTTGTTGCGTGTTTGTCTGCTGCAGTCTTCAGGGCTGCCTTGGCCTGGACGGCCAGAGCGGCAAAACCTGCAGCGTCGTTGGCTGCGATGTCGGCGAGGATCTTGCGATCCAGTTGATTGCCGGCAAGCTTGAGGCCGTTGATAAAAGTCGAATAGCTCATGCCATTGTTGCGGCAAGCTGCGTTGATGCGGACGATCCAGAGAGCCCTGTACTGGCGCTTCTTCTGCTTACGGCCCGTATAGGCAAACTTCAATCCGCGCTCGACAGCTTCCTGAGCGGCTTGGTAGAGCTTGGACTTGGTGAGGAAGTAACCACTCGCGCGCTTGAGGATCTTTTTGCGGCGATCGTTGCGTTTTGTACTCCGTTTTACACGGGGCATCTTGCTTCTCCTTTTGCGTACTTCGTTTAAGCGGCTGGAGGTAAGGTGGCCTCTTCACTCGCTATGCAACTTCAAGTCTCGGTGGAGTCGCTAACGCGGTTCCAGGGGCCACAACGCTTTTACTGGCCCTTTGCTCTTTTAGGAGCGGCTTGACTTGAATGACTCATGCTTCCCTGCCTAAAAAATCAGGCGTAAGGAATCATGCGGGCGACAACCTTGTGATCCGCCTCAGAGATAAGTGCTGACCCGCCGAGCTTGCGCTTGGTCTTGGTAGCCTTCGAAGTTAGGATGTGGCGCATCTTGGACTGGCCGCGCTTGAACTTGCCGGTGCCGGTCTTATGAAAGCGCTTGGCTGCGCCGCTGTGTGTCTTCAACTTTGGCATGGTGTTCCTGACGAAAACTATGTTCTGGACAACTTACTAAGTATATACGAGGCTTGCGTCTAAGTAACCTCGATTTGCCGGGCTATCACAAAAAGTCGTGCTGTTTCCGGCAGGATGTTGTAAATAAAACACCTAAAGAGCTACCGACTACTGTTAGAGGCCCGAACCCAAGCGTTTCGCCAACTCAACGAAGTAAAGGTCGTTGCGGAGAGGCACCCCGAAGCGCTGATCATCATACGGAAATGGTTCCGTTTGGCCTGTTAGACGATATCCCCGGCGTTCATACCATTCAATGAGGGTCTGTCGTAGCCAAATCACTGTGATTTTGACTTGTGTGCCGCCCCGAGCCTTGCTGCGATCTTCGGCTTCGGCTAAGAGGAGACGACCCAGGCCTTCGGCTTGGCGTTGCGGATCAATGGCCAGCATGGAAAGGTACCAGGTTGACGGTTCATCCGTAAGCTTGAGAGATACACAACCGGCGAGCGGACCGCCCATCTGATCCCGCATGAGCAAGATCGTACCGCTTTGAATGGAGAGCATTTCAGCAAGCATTGCTGAGTCAATTCTCTGCCCTGCCATTAGCTTGCCCTCGCTCGCCCACCCAGCCTCGGCGCTTTCGCCACGGTAGGCATTGTTGACGAAGCGGACAAGTTCTTCTATGTCAGCGGGAGTGGCAGCAGCGAAGGTCATTACTGCAATTATCGTGATTTCCTGCCTTCTGTCCAAATCGCACTGAGAGGTCCGGATCAGGATTAAAATGGCGCCATCTACTGTAGGCCATGGACAGAGCAGGTAATTCAGTGCAAATAAAAATGACCCTCCGCAAAGGGTCATCGTTGGGCTCTTACGAGCATGGTGTATCTATGGATTTGCGAGTTATCCCTTTGGGCCTTTGGGGGAGGGAGGGGTAGGCGTAGTGGAACCACCGCCATGGCCTGGGCAGTCGTTACTGCCTTTGTCCTTGTTGTGGTCGCAATCGTGGTCATGGTCGTGGTGGCACCAGCCGAACCAAGACCCCGAGCTACCGCTATCGTGATCACAGGCAAAGGCTGAAGTAGAGGTTGTAAGCAGTGACAATCCAACAATCGATACAGCCATCAAACGATTCAATTTCATTGGTCACCTCGGGGAGTTACGAGCCGAAGCATAACAAGCCACAGGTGTTAGGGGAGTACAACTTTCGGGGCAGCCGAAGTAGTTACCAATGCCACAGAAACGGGGCCTTGAGGGTGACTTTCCGGGGACTCCGCCGAGGCTCAGAGCCCTCCCAACGTGCTATAATTAAGACACTGAGAGTCAGGCTAGAACGTGTGTAAAGCGCTGTAAAGGCGCGGGTTTTCGCGGATTGCGCGAACACGGGACGGGCTGAAAATCCTGCAACTTCAGCAATCGCTGAACGGAGATACATGGCATCGACTGCAATCCCCACCGAAGGTGCTCTTTTAGAGCCTGAAGCTGGCGCAATCAACGACGTTTCCACCAAGGGAAAAGAGGGCGGCGGTTACTCGGCTGAGAACATTACCGTTCTGGAGGGCTTGGCGGCGGTGCGGCTGAGACCGGCGATGTATATCGGTTCGACCGGTGAGCAGGGATTGCACCATCTTGTCTATGAGGTAGTCGATAACTCGGTCGACGAGGCACTGGGCGGGCATGCGACCAAGATCGATGTGACGATTCACGTCGATAACTCGATTACGGTGGTCGATGACGGACGTGGAATCCCTGTCGACGACAAGGTGATCAACGGGGAGAAGATGCCGGCCGTGCAGGTGGTGCTCACCATGCTACATGCGGGCGGCAAGTTCGATGCTTCGAACTATAAGGTTTCGGGTGGTCTGCACGGTGTCGGTGTGAGTTGCGTCAATGCGCTGAGTGAAGAATTCGATGTCGAGATCTGGCGCGACGGCCATGCATGGGAGCAGGACTACTCCAAGGGTGCGCCGATCAGCAAGCTGCGGAAGATGGGCGCCTCCACGCGTAAGGGCACCAAGGTTCACTTCCTTCCGGACAAGTCGATTTTTACGGTAACGGAGTTCAACTACGACACGCTGGCGCAGCGGTTGCGAGAGCTGGCATTTCTGAACAAAGGGCTGGAGATTCACCTGACCGACCAGCGAACGACCGACTCCAAGACAGGCGAGTACAAGCACCAGGAGTTCAAGTACGTTGGTGGGATCGCGGAGTTTATCAAGCACCTGAACAAGGGCAAGGCGGTGTTGCACGACAAGCCGATCTACATGGAAGCCGAGCGCGACAACGTGGCCATGGAGATTGCGCTGCAGTATAACGACGCTTACTCCGAGACCGTGTTTACGTTCGCAAACAACATCAACACGGTGGATGGTGGAACGCACCTTTCGGGCTTCAAAACGGCTCTGACACGGACAATCAACGCGGCGGGGCAGTCGCTGGGCCTGTTCAAGGACGTGAAGGAGAACCTGAGCGGCGATGATGTGCGCGAGGGTCTTGTTGTCGTGATCAGCGTGAAGCTGAGCCAGCCGCAGTTCGAAGGTCAGACGAAGGGCAAACTGAACTCGGACATCGCCGGGACGGTGCAGGCGTTTGTGAACGAGCGTCTGGGCGCGTTCCTGGAACAAAACCCTTCGGTTGCGAAGAAGATTATCAACAAAGCGATTGACGCTGCTCGGGCGCGTGAGGCCGCGCGTAAAGCTCGCGATCTGACACGTCGCAAAGGTGCGCTCGATGGCGGTGGGCTGCCAGGTAAGCTCGCAGATTGCTCAGAGCGGCAGCCGGATCGGTGCGAACTGTATCTCGTAGAGGGAGAGAGCGCAGGCGGAACGGCTAAGCAGGGGCGCGACCGGAAGTTCCAGGCGATTCTTCCGTTGAAGGGAAAGATTCTCAACGTGGAGAAAGCCCGGTACGACAAGATGCTGGGGCATGAAGAGATTCGGGCCATGATTACGGCGCTGGGCTGCGGAATCGGCAAGGATGACTTCGACGCTAGCAAACTGCGCTACGGCAAGTTGATTCTGATGACCGATGCCGACGTCGACGGATCGCACATCCGCACGCTCCTGCTTACATTCTTCTTCCGGCATATGACGGAGTTGATCAAGCGTGGACATGTCTATATTGCGCAACCACCGCTGTATCGTATCAAAAAGGGTAAGTTTGAGCAGTACATCAAAGACGATCGCGAGTATGTGAGCGTGATGGTGAAGCGCGCCTCGGATGGCATGGTGATTCGTTACGGCAAGGACGGCGGAAGGCTCGAGGGTGCTGCACTGACCAAGTACATGGGTCAGTTGAACGACTACCTTGGGTTCTTCGACAAGGTACAGAAGCGGTTGCGGAATGACGATGTGACGCAGGCGTTTGCGGAGCTGTTTGCGCATGAGGGCAAAGATTCGGTGCGGCGAGTGGATTTTGAGACACCCGCGAAGGTTGAGCAAATGCGGCAGCGCCTGGTGGCGATGCAGAAGACGTATCAGTTCAAGAATGTCGGCGATGTTGTGATGGATGAGGAACATAGGAGCTACTCGGTGAGCTACACCGACGCTCAGGGTGCAGTAAGGACGATCGATTGGGCACTGGCTTCAGCGCCGGAGAGCCGCCAGATGCTCGCCAAGCATGCGCAGATCAAGGAGCAGTTGGTTGCACCGTTCTTTATCGAGTATGCGACGAAAACCAAGGCCGAAGCTGCCGCAGAGGCTGCGGAAGAGGCTGAGGAGATCGCGTCAGAAGAAGGTGTTGCAGACACTGCGACAGCTCCGGGGACGGTTGCCGAGGTGAAGCCCAGCAAGAGGTCGAGCAAGGCTTCGCAGGATCCGGTGGAGAAGAAGACTGCGCGTGATGTGTTCGAGTATGTAATCGAACAGGGCAAGAAGGAGTACCAGGTCCAGCGCTACAAGGGGCTGGGCGAGATGACGGCTCCGCAGCTTTGGGAGACCACGATGGACCCAGAGCGGCGCACGCTGCTGCAGGTGAAGCTCGAGGACATTGCAGCCTGTGAGGAGATCTTTACAACGTTAATGGGCGAGGATGTCGAGAGCCGAAGGAAGTTTATCGAAGAGAACGCGCTCGATGTGAAGAACCTCGATATCTAAGTCAATCGGGATTCTGAAGGTCAACGTCAATGAACATTTTGGGATTCTGGACGCAGTTCTGTGAGATCTAGACAGAATCCCATTAGGTCAATCTCTCTTCACATACCAGGCATGCTCAGCGCCAAGATGGTCAGCTGTTATCTGAGGATTTCATTCACGCGGCGGAAGGCTTCGGATGAGTGAAGTTCTGTGCGAGTGACTGGTGGCTCGCTACATAAGCAAGTGCTAGTATCCGGCTATGTCGACGAATGAAGCGTTGCTGGTGGAGGCGCGAGGGTTAGTGAAGGAGTATAGTGCGGGTCGGCGCGTGGTGGACGATGTTTCGTTTACGATTCGCCGAGGCGAGACTCTGGGGCTGGTGGGGGAGTCAGGTTCGGGGAAGAGCACAGTGGCGCGTATGTTGCTGCGTCTGACGGAGCCAAGCGGGGGTGAAATTCAATACGGTGGAAAGGACCTGCTGGCGATGAATCCGCGTGAGATGCGCGGGATGCGGCGGCGCATGCAGATCGTCTTTCAGGATCCCTTCGCTGCGCTGAATCCGAGGATGCGGGTGCGAGACATCTTGTCGGAGCCATTTTCGATTCATCGTGAGACCCCAACGGAAGGACTGGCGGCGCGACTGGCGAAGATGCTGACAACTGTCGGCCTGGATGGATCGGCCTTGGACCGATTCCCGCATGAGTTCAGTGGAGGACAGCGTCAGAGAATCAACATCGCGCGCGCGTTGGCCCTTAATCCAGAGTTTGTCGTGTTGGATGAGCCGGTGAGCGCTCTCGATGTGAGTGTGGGAGCGCAGGTGGTGAATCTGCTACGAGATCTGCAGCGAGAGTTCGGGCTGACTTACCTGTTTATCTCGCACTCGATGCCGTTGGTGAGGTATCTGTGCGATCGCGTAGCGGTGATGCAACGAGGGAGACTGGTGGAGTTGGGGGAGTGTGAGCAGGTTTGCGACGCTCCGCGGGATGAGTACACGCAGCGGCTGATAGCGGCTACTCCGGAGATGCCCGTTGTAGCTTGAAACATCGGGGCAGTTTCGTGCCGTGAACAGTCGTCATCCCGAAGTCGATACAATGGAAGATGGATGATCTCGAGTTTTAGTTCGCATTGGCACTACCTCTGGCTGGTCGGGGCTTCGTTGATCGCAGGAGTGATGAATGCGATGGCTGGGGGTGGATCCTTTATCTCCTTTCCAGCCATGTTGTCGATGGGTGTCGCTCCAGTTCAGGCAAATGCAACCAACACGGTCGCTCTCTGGCCGGGCCAGTTGACTTCGGTGGCTGCTCTGCATGGGGACCTCAGGCGAGATCTGCTGCCAGCAGTCTGTGCGGCGTCCATATTGGGGGGCGTTGGTGGAGCGGTAGTTCTGCTTCACACGCGACAGATTACGTTTTTGCATATGGTGCCGTGGCTTCTGCTAACCGCTTCCCTGCTCTTTGGAATTAGCGGGCCCGTGTCGCGGTGGCTGCGGAGGCGTTCAACTGAGCCCCACGCGAGCAAAGCGCCGGCGGTAATTCCGCTGTTCTTCGTACTGCTTCCGGTCTGCTTTTATATTGGCTACTTTGGAGCTGGGGCCGGTTTTTTGATTATGAGCGCTCTGGCGCTGTTTGGTGTTGAAGAGATGAATGCGCTGAACTCAATGAAGGTGTTGGCGGCCTGTTTGTCTAATTTTTGTGCTGTAGTGACATTTGTATTCAGTGGTGCCGTGATCTGGCACTACTGTCTGATCTCGATGGCCTTTGCTGCCGTTGGTGGCTATGTAGGGGCGCAGTATGCTCGGAAGATGAACGCGGATGTGTTGCGCACGATCGTTGTGATTACAGGATGCGTGATGGCCGCTTATTTCTTCTGGAGAAATGGCTGAGATGTGCGGCTATAGAAGTGGAGAAGAGATATGAGTCATGAAGGAATTCGCGTTGTTAGTGCGGAGCAGGCGCAGCGAGAAGATGCGGAGCACGAACGGCTGCCTGTGGATGCGGTGACTCCGCAGAAGGTAAGAGTAAAGAAGACAGAGGGGACGGGCGTCGAGATTGACTGGAGGGACGGACATCAGAGCGCCTGGAACTTTGCGTGGCTGAGGAACGCGTGTCCCTGTGCCACTTGCCATGAGGATCGTGAGAAGACCGGGAGATTGCCAGGCGTGGCGAAGCCGAAGGAGCAGGCGCTGCTGATGATGTACGAGGCACCGGTAAAGCCGCTTGAGGTAACTCCAGTGGGAAAGTACGCGTTGAAGTTCAAGTGGAGCGATGGGCATGAGAGTGGTATTTATTCGTGGGAGTATTTGCGGCGCGTGTGCCGTTGTGAAGCCTGCATGACGAAGCAAAAGTTGTAGGAGAGAAGATGAGTACTTCGAAGCAGACGGAACATCTGCAGGCCTTAGCAGAGCAGCTGCGACTCTTTTATGAGCAATTGGCAAATCACCATTTGTACGGATCCTTCGAAACGTTGGAGGACTTACACGTTTTTATGGAATCGCATGTGTTTGCCGTGTGGGATTTCATGTCATTGCTGAAGACGCTGCAACGCGAGCTGACGTGTGTGGAGGTGCCGTGGCTGCCGAGCAGGTTTGCCGAGAGCCGCCGGCTGATGAATGAGATTGTTCTCGGCGAAGAGAGCGATGTTTACGGGACCGAAGCCGTAAGCCACTTCGAGCTGTACCTGCAAGCAATGAGAGAGTGCGGAGCTTCAACTAGCGCTATTGAAGATTTACTGCGTGGACTACGCGACGGAGCTGGATGGGACCGGGCTTTGGCGATGAGTGGCGCTCCGGCAGCGGCACAGCGGTTTGTGCGAGCGACGTTCGCGGTGATTGAGAGCGATAAGCCGCAATGCAACGGCAGCAGCATTTACATTCGGACGAGAGGATCTGATCCCCGATATGTTTCGCGGGTTTATTCGCGATCAGAATGAGAGGCTTCATGGGCGTCTCGAACTGATGCGCTGGTATATGGAGCGGCATATCGAAGTGGATGGCGAAGAACATGGCCCGATGGCGCTGAGGATGGTCGCCGAGTTGTGTGGCGACGATGTAACAAAGTGGCAGGAGGCAGAGGAGGCAGCAAAAACGGCGCTGAGGGCACGCATTGCGCTTTGGGACGGGATTGCCGAAAGCCTGAAGACTGACGAGGTACCGACACTAGTCTCTTGAGAGTTCTTGAGTCAGTCAAGATTGTGCATCGGTAATTCCATCTCTGGACCATCAAGCTGCAATCTGATCAAGGCTTCTTCAACGTTGTCCGCGACAACAATGATTTGTCGGTTCGTCGGTTTGAGCATACCTTCTGCGACGCAATGATCCAAGAAGGCCAGGAGTTTGTCGTAGAAACCATTTATGTTGAGCAGAAGGATTGGTTTTGAGTGAATTTTAAGTGTGTGCCAAGCGAGCACCTCGAAGAGTTCCTCGAATGTGCCGAAGCCTCCTGGCAACGCAATGAAGGCGTCGGCTTTCTTCCCGATGAGCGCTTTACGCGTGTGCATCGTATCGGTGACGTGAAGCTCCGTGATGCCACGGTGAGCAACCTCAAGGTCGACGAGAACTTCTGGAATGACACCGATGACTTTGCCTCCGGCGTTGATTGCCGATTCTGCGACGGCCTGCATGAGACCGACGTTGGCCCCGCCGTAGATAATGCTGATGTGACGGGCAGCTAGTACTTGACCTAGTTGTTCCGCAGCGTTTCGATAGGCGGCGTTCGATCCATTGGCGGAGGCGCAGAAGACAGCTATGTTGCGAATCATAGTGTCGAGAATATCAAGCCGCAGCGACGTTGGTCTCGACAACAAGCGCGCTGCGGTTATTGAGAAGGAGTGGAGGCCGACCGAAGTTTGAAGGAGAGCGGTCGGCCCGAAGAATGTGTGCGGGAGTAGTTTCTCGCTGCAATAGAGTTAGCGAATGGTGATGGTTGCGCCAGCGTGATCCTTAATGACCTCTTCAATGATCGATCCTACGGCGTGATTCGGAGTAGCGCTGTTGGCGACGATGCGAGTTCCGACAGGCAGATCGAGGGCGACGAGTTTGCCGGGCTCAAGTGTCATCGGTTTGTCACCAACCAGAACCTCAAAAGGAGATCCGGTTTCGTTGCGGAGGTTGAATTTGACTGTGCTGATCTTTGTCTTGCTGAACATTGCATGAACGGGAGACGCGATACTTGCAGGAGCAGCGTAGACAGCCGGGGCTGCAAGGAGTGAAGTAGCGACTACCGCGATCGTGACGAGATTATGACGTTTCATGTTAGCTCCAGTACTTCAAGATTTCGACTGAAGTTCTCTGCCATGGATCAGGGAGCCCGTCGTGAATTGAGTTACGCAGGTTGGACGAAGTTGGTTCCCAAAAAACTCAATTTGATTTTCGAATTAATCGTTTCGTCTTAATCGACTTGGTTCTTGTCCACGCGCGGACAGCTTGTTCGCAAATGGACAGTAAATATGCGGGTTTGAGCTAGTTTTCAAGAGGCAGCCGGGAGCTTCGGCGCGTAGAGCTTAAAATAGAGATTGGAGTGTGTGGAGTTGAGTCGACTTTTAGACAATATGAATCCGCAGCAGCAGGAGGGGATCCAATCCGTGGACGGTCCCGTGCTTCTGCTTGCAGGTGCCGGATCAGGAAAGACGCGCGTGATTACTCATCGCATCGCTTATTTGATTCAGGAGCGAGGCGTACCGGCGGATTCGATTCTTGCAGTGACCTTCACGAATAAGGCCGCCAAAGAGATGGCCGAACGAGTCGATAAGATTTTAGGGCATAGTAGTCTCTCGAAGCCGATGCTGGCGACGTTCCACAGCTTTTGCGTACGGGTGCTGCGGCGAGATATTGAAGCGATGCGCGTGAGCGGAGTTGGGCTGACGCGCACGTTCGCCATCTATGATGAGACCGATCAGCAGGCAGTAGTGAAGCAAGCGCTGAAGCGACTGGGAATCGATGACAAGTCGCTGAAGCCGAGAGTGGCTCTGGGGAGAATCTCATGGGCGAAGAACCACATGATTGATCCGCAGGAGTATTTTCTTGCGAGCACAAACCCGATGGAGGAGAAGATTGCGCATATCTTCGAGATCTACAAGAAGGAGTTGTTCAAAGCCAATGCGCTGGACTTTGATGATCTGCTGCTGGAGACGGTACGGCTGCTGAAGTCTTCGGGTGAGACCAGGGAAAGATACAACCGACGTTACAAATACCTTTTGATCGATGAATATCAGGACACCAATCGGCCGCAGTATGAGTTGATGAAATTGCTGGCAGGGCCTGAAGCCAACGTTTGCGTCGTGGGAGATGAAGACCAGTCGATCTATAGCTGGCGCGGTGCGGACATCAAGAACATCCTGGAGTTTGAGAAGGACTTTCCGGAGACGAAGACGATTCGTCTGGAGCAAAACTATCGCTCGACACAGGTCATCCTTGAGGGCGCGGGCGCGGTGGTAGCGCAGAATACGCAACGTAAGGGCAAGAATCTCTTTACGACGCGTGAAGGGGGGAGCCTTATCGGGTACTACGAGGCGCCAGATGGCGAGAACGAAGCCTTGTTTATCGCAGATCGCGTGCAGCGGTATCTACGGGAGGCTGGAGGCCAAGCGGATCTGCCCAGGTGCGCTGTGCTGTATCGGACCAACTCACAGTCACGTCTCGTAGAAGAGGCGCTGAGACGGTATCAGATTCAGTATCACATGGTGGGTGGCTTCAGCTTTTATGACCGTGCTGAGGTAAAAGACATTCTGAGTTATTTGAAACTCGTTCAGAATGTTCACGACTCAGTTGCGCTCGCGAGGGTAGTGAATTCTCCGCCTCGAGGAATCGGGAAGACGACGATGGAGACACTCGAACGCATGGCACTCTCGAGTGGCATGAGCACCTGGGATGCGATTCGGTGGGCGATTGAAGATAAGTTGTTGCCGGCCCGGGCACTGCAGGCGCTGAGCGGATTTAGGCGCTTAATTGAGGATGCACGCGCAATGCTGGGGCCAGGATTTGCGGATAAGTTGACTGGCGATCTTGCTGAATCAGGAGATGCTTCTATCTCTTCTGACGATGCTGAAGATGTTGAAGCAGTTTCGTTCGGATTTGGTGAGGAGAGCGCGGCGCCAGAGGAGGAGGACACTGGAGCGGATACTTCGTTCGATACGAGCTTCAACTTTGGCTTCGACTTTGGTCCTACCGAAGAGATCTCTACGATTGCGGCTGAAAACGCGTCTGATTCGGATGAGGCGCATGGAATTGATGCTGCGAGTTTCAATCCGTTTGCACCGGTTGTATCGAAACGATCTACAGGCACAACAATGGAGAGGGCTGCCGAGATCAAGATGGACGAGAAGCCCGCGTTTCGCAAGCCTGGGGACGCCGCCACTCTTCCGGAGTTGATCAAGTTTTTGAATGATCGAAGCGGATATATTCGTGCGCTTGAGGAAGAGGCTACGCCGGAGTCCTTCTCGCGCATTGAAAACTTGAAAGAACTGGCCAATGCGGCGCAGGATGCGCAGGAGCGCGGAGAGACGCTGCATGAGTTTCTAGACCATGCCGCGCTGGTAAGCGATGCAGACAGCTACAGCGAAGAGGCGAGGGTGACGCTAATGACGCTGCACGCAGCCAAGGGCCTAGAGTTCCCGCTCGTTTTTCTGACCGGCATGGAAGAGGGACTGTTTCCGCACTCGCGCACTTTGACCGACCCTATTGGGCTCGAGGAAGAACGGCGACTCTGTTATGTCGGGATGACGCGGGCAATGGACACGCTTGTGATGACACGGGCCCGATATCGACGCAGGTATGGAAGTGATATGCCGGAGTCGAGCATTGCGTCGCGGTTTCTCGAAGAGGTACCCAGCCGGCTGGTCGAAGATCTGGGGAGTCCGCCGGCGCGACCGCAGTTTTCCGGGTCGGAGTACGGTTCAGGCTATGGTGGCACCTATGCGACTCCTTATCCCAAGGCTAACCGATTTGGTCGCGGGAACGCCGAGGAGGGCGAACGACACTACAGCTATGAGGATGAGGACCAAAGTGGAGACCGGGGCCAGACCAGACCTTCCGGGATGCCTGGAGTGAACAACCGGGCAGGGTACAAGGGCAAGACAACTGCTCCGGGGCAGTCAATGGATAATATTGCAAGCTTCTTTGCGGCGAGAGGACAGAAGATCTCCCGGCCAAAGCTGGACATCCAGGAGCCGACTGGCAAGACCGGACTGAAGCAGGGTTCCCGGGTCAGGCACCCGAAGTATGGAGAAGGAACGGTGTTTCGTCGCGAAGGCGATGGGGACGACGCCAAGATTACAGTACAATTTCAACAGCACGGTGTGAAGAAGCTGGTGGAGAAATTTGCCCAGCTGGAGCGCCTCTAAAGTTCTGAAAATCGAAGTTATAGAAAGATTGGCAATATACATGGCAAATACGAAGAGCATCACCGACACACAGGAACGCAAGAAGGTTAAGCGCGCAGCACGTAAGGCAGCAGCACCGAAGGGTCCGCGCACGGGCGCTCGTGGCGAGAACAAGCAGAAGGTCAAGAAGGCAGCGCGCGGTCAGAGTAAGCGGTAAATGATCTCCTCAGCAAGGTCGACGGATTTTGTTGCCGTAGCGGTCTTGCTGGGAGATGATGTCTTCTGAAACCGCATTGTGTAGTCGGAAACGCCCCGCACCAATTCTTTGCAAGCAGGAGCGAGCGCGCTGGCCAGGCAAATCTTTGCAACTAAGTCGATCGACAAGCTGATCTCTGAATCGGAACTGCCGGAGAACGCCTTAAAAAAGACCCTTGGGCCGATCTCGCTGACTGCCTTGGGTATTGGTGCGGTGATCGGTTCGGGCATCTTTACCGTTATCGGCGTGGCGATCGGCGGCAATCCTGCCGCGATGGCTTCTTTTGGGGATTCACCGGTCATCGATCTGCTTCTGCACCACGGTGCGATTGCTGGGCGGCCGGGAGCCGGGCCGGCGCTCGCCATCTCGCTTGTACTGGTTGCGATTGTGTGCGCGCTGACCGGTCTTTGTTATGCAGAGTTGGCTTCGATGATCCCTATCGCGGGCTCAGCGTACACCTATACCTATGCGACCCTCGGAGAGTTGATCGCCTGGGTCATCGGGTGGGATCTCATCCTCGAATATGCTTTCAGCAACATGAGCGTGAGCGTTGGCTTTGCGGCTCATGTGGTGGCCTTGCTGGACTGGATTGGGGTACCACTCTCGCCGAAGTGGCTTTCACCTGCTTATCTGCCACTCGGATTGCAAGATCTGCAGGGTAAGGATATCTACGCCACTGGCTGGCATGCGGGATTCAACATCCCCGCGTTCCTGATCGTGCTGCTGCTCACGGTCGTGCTAGTGCGGGGCATACGCGAGTCGGCACGAACCAACAACATCATGGTTTTGGTGAAGATCGCTGCCATCCTGCTGTTCGTATTCTTCGGCCTCAGCTTTATACATCCGGCAAACTATCATCCTTTCTCCCCTAACGGTTGGAGCGGTGTGTTGGCTGGTGGATCGATCATCTTCTTCACCTATATCGGATTCGACTCGGTCTCTACTGCTAGCGAAGAGTGTAAGCGGCCTCGACGCGACGTCCCGATCGGGATTCTGGCTACCTTGGTTGTCTGCACACTGCTCTATATTGGTGTTGCGATCGTGCTGACTGGGATCGTTCCCTGGCAATCGGTTGCAGGGGATGCTGCTCCTGTCGTCAACGCGCTGAAGCGGGTGGCGCTTACGCCTGACGGACACAAGCTGCATTGGGTGCAGCTCGCGGTGCTCATCGGCGCTCTGGTAGGAATGATCTCGTCGATCCTGGTGTTCCAGCTGGGACAGGCTCGAGTCTGGTTCGCCATGTCGCGGGACCGCTTGCTACCCGATGTCTTCAGCAGAGTGCATCCGCGATTTCGGACCCCTGCGTTTGCGACATGGGTCGCTGGCTTTCTGGTGGCGATTCCTGCGGGTTTGTTCGACGTCGGGACGTTTGCGGAGATGTCCAATATTGGGACTCTCTTCGCGTTCGTTCTGGTATCGATCGGTGTGATTGTGCTGAGGTACAAAGAGCCCGAACGGCATCGTGGGTTTCGCGTGCCATTCGGACCGGTGATTCCAGTGCTCAGCGTGTTGTTCTGCGTGCTGCTGATGGCTGGTTTGCCAACGAAGACATGGCTGCGGTTCTTCGTGTGGCTGGTCATCGGACTGTTCGTTTATGTCCTTTACAGCCGGAAGCGCAGTGAGTTTTACGTGCCCAAAGCCGGCTCCTAAAGTCTAGGATAGATAGATGGCTCGGAAGCAGACAAAGCAAGACGTTGAGATCGATGTGGTTGAGTGGCTGCGAAAGCTACCGAAGGTTGAACTGCATCTGCATCTCGAAGGAACGATTCAGCTCGATACTTTGCTGGAGTTGAGCAAAAGGCATGATGCGGAGCCGCTGACTGTTGAAGAAGCAAAGAAGCTGTATATCTACGAAAACTTTCTGGGATTCATGGACTCGTTCAAGGCGGTTTCAGCGCGTTTGAAGGGACCGGACGACTATGAATTGATCACTTACAACATGATTCGGGACTTGGCGGCCCAGGGTGTGGTGCATGCTGAGGTGTATATCTCGTTCGGGATTATCTATTACTGGAAGAATGAAGAGGTTGAGCCGTACGTCGAGGCGATTGAGCGCGGTCGGGTGCGGGGCGAAAAGGATTTCGGAACAACGGTCTATTGGTTGATCGACGCGGTGCGGCACTTCGGGGCAGAGGAGGCCGTTAAGGTGTTCCGGAAGGCGGCGGCGTTGCGGGAACTCTACCCAAGCATTATTGGGATCGGGATCGGTGGGGATGAGGCGCGGGGGAGTGCAGATTTGTTTAGGGAGTCTTATGCGGAGGCTAAGGCTGCTGGACTGCGACTGACAGCTCATGCAGGCGAAACGATCGGTCCTGAGAGCATCTGGGCCGCGCTTAACATCGGAGCAGAGCGTGTGGGTCATGCCCTCTCGGCACAGCATGATTCGGAGCTGCTTGAAGTGCTCGCAGAGAGACAGGTTCCTTTGGAGCTAAATGTGACTAGCAACATTCGCACGGGATGCTGTAAGAGCTTTTCCGAGCATCCAGTCAAGCATTACTTCGAGTCCGGCTTAATGGTGACGATCAACTCCGACGATCCACCGATGTTCGGGAGCAATCTCCTGGAAGAGTACGTTCTGGTTCAAAAGGAGTTTGAATTTTCCCTGGAGCAGATGCGTGAGCTTGCTGCAAATGCTGTGGAGGCAAGTTTTCTGCCACCAGAGCGAAAACTGGAGCTGTTGCGACGTGTGGAGCAATACGGATACTAGCCCGGAGGGTACCCCCTCCCTATTACATGCTCGTAAAGTATTTACAATGAACAACTTGAGCAAAATTAGAATTCCAAATACGTCATTCTAAATGGCTTACGGCTAAATTCGTCCAAGCAAACGAGTTAGGGCTTGCTTCTCCTTTCAAACGTCAAAAGCCCCAGATTCCTGGAACTTTCCGATGCTTTATTTAAGTATAGCTACTGGAGCATAACTCATACGCCACGCGTATGTACATGATTTATATAGGGATCTGCGTCTCCTGGGCTTGACAGGGGTTTTTGCTGCGAGAGCGGCAGACTCTTATTTGGTTTGCGTGTAGGTTTCTTTTGCTGCCGCTCGTTCACTCCTAAGTGGCCAACAATACGAAGCTGAGAAAACGAAGATCGGTACGCTGGCCATTCGTTAGTAGATTACGAAGGCCAGCGTACCAACAAGCTCATGATTGCGATGGATTACGGAACAGCCACCGTAATTTCGTTTGAGCTGACGCTTTCTACACCACTCTGGTCAATGCTCTTGACGAGGTAGTTGTAGGTGTCACCAGCTATGGCCGAGGTATCAACGTAGGTGGTCATCGTATCGATCGATGAATTGACCAGTTGGAAGGCCCCACTGCCCAGCGCCCGGTAGACGTTGTAGCCAACAACTGGGTCGGATGAGCTGGCAGGTGCACTCCAACTAAGGTTGACCTGTGCGGGTGTCGCCGTGCCGGTACCGCTGAGAGCCACGACTGCCGAGCTACCTGTGGTCGAGTTACTGTTGATGGTGAGCGAGCCGGTGGCTGATCCAGCTGTGGTGGGATCAAATTGAACCTTCACGGCCAGCGTTTGACTTGGGTTCAAGCTTACCGGGAACGAGCCGCCGACGATACTGAAGCCCGTGCCGCTGATCGCAGCCGAGTTCACGGTCACGGCAGAGGTACCGGTGGAGGTGAGGGTCACCGAACCGGTGGTCGCCGTATTGAGAGCGACACTGCCTAAGTTGAGTGAGGTGGCACTGACCGAAAGTTGAGGAGTGGTGGCTGCACCTGTACCGCTCAAAGACACGACCGTTGAGCTGCCGGTGGTCGAGTTGCTGCCAATGGTGAGCGCGCCAGTCGCCGACCCGGATGCGGTGGGCTTGAACTGAAGCTGCAGGGTCATCGATGTGTTTGGATTCAGAGTCGTCGGTAAGGTTCCTGCAACGAGGCTAAAGCCTGTGCCGCTGACTGCAGCCGAGTTCACCGTCAAAGGAGAGGAGCCCGAGGAGGTAAGCGTCACAGTCCCTGTCGTTGAGGAATTGACAGCGATGCTGCCGAAGTTCAGCGTTGAGGAGCTCACCGTAAGTTGGGGGTTGGCGGCAGTAGCTTGTCCCGAGTACACGACATCGACCCAGAAGTTCGACGATAAGTAATTGCCATTCGGGAAGTTGCTCTTTGAGGAGTGAATATAGACGCCGTTCCCGCCGTTGACGCCATTTTGCAGCGCGTGCAGGGGAGCACTATTTACCCCCGCGTTCGCGAAGTACTTCATGTCCATGGAAAAATGACCTGCGGGCGCCCAGTAGGAGGCAACATAGACAGTGTTTGCTGTCACCTGGACGGGTGTGGAGAAGTTTACCTGCTGCCAGCCTGATGCGGTTTCGTTGGTAAACGTGGCGCTTTGCAAGAGTACCCCGGATGCAGTCCAAAGATGCGCAACGTGGGTACCTGTGTTTGTACTTGCTTTATAGAAACGCAATCCAGTGATGTAGCCGGTTGTGTCGGACGTGAACTTCACGCCAAGCTCGGTTGGCGCGGGGTTACCGTGGTCGATCGTCACAGGCGTCGAGGATGCCGGGAAGATTGTGATCTGCGCATAGGCAGAGGCGGAGAACATCACACCGCAGGTCAGTATGAGAAGAAGAGCACTAAGCGCTTTGTCGAGAAGGGAGTGTCTCTTTGCAGGCCAGAGGTGCTGAAGATTTCGTATAGAAGACGAGATGGGGAGGTTGAGAGCTAAGGTTGATACAAAACGATCAGCGAATGTGGAAAAAAGACTGCTATAGGGCACCCGATACCTCTTGAAATTAAGCAAAATTTGCGTGGTTCGTGGTTTCGTACGGCTGAAACGTTATGGGTTGGCAAAACCAAGCAAAGGTTCCCCATGACCCGGGCTCTATTGAGCCCGGGCTGGGTTTCGTTTGAATTGGCTATGCGATTCTTGAGAGATTAACCAGGCGGCTTACGGAACCGACACCGTAATCTCGTTCGATGGAGCACTTTCCACCCCGCTCGTATCGACGCTCTTTACGGTGTAGTTATAGGTATCGCCGCTCACAACTCCGGTGTCCACGTAGGTAGTCTTCGCGTCCATTGAAGAATTTAGCAATTGGAACGCCCCACTGCCCAACGCGCGGTAGATGTTGTAACCCACGACCGGAGCGGCGGAGCTGCTGGGAGCACTCCAACTAAGATTAACCTGACCGGCTACTGTCGTACCTGTGCCGCTCAAAGCCACAGTAGCTGTGGTGCCAGTAGTTGAATTGCTGTTGATGGTGAGTTTCCCGGTGTCTGATCCAGCTGCAGTGGGTTTGAACTGAAGCGTCAGCGTCAACGTCTGATTTGGGTTCAACGTTGCCGGGAAGGAGCCCCCGACGATGCTAAAGCCGGTGCCGGAGATTGAAGCCGAACTTACCGTCACTGCTGTGGTGCCCGATGAGGTAAGTGTCACGGAACCCGTCTTCGCCGTCTTTACGGCCACGGTGCCGAAGCTCAAAGTCGTGGCACTCACCTTGAGCTGCGGGTTTGCGGCAGCGCCCGTGCCGCTGAGAGACACGACCGTTGACGTGCCAGTCGTCGAGTTGCTGCCAATGGTGAGTTTGCCAGTCACTGCCCCGGATGCGGTGGGCTTGAACTGAAGCTGCAGGGTCATCGATGAGTTCGGGTTCAGAGTTGTCGGAAAGGTGCCTGCGGTGAGGCTGAAGCCCGTGCCGCTCACTGAAGCCGAGCTCACTGTCAAAGGAGAGGTCCCCGAAGAGGTAAGCGTCACTGACGCTGTTGTCGCCGTGTTTACAGCAACACTGCCGAAGCTCAGAGATGTTGCACTGACTTTCAGCTGCGGATTCGCGGCCGTTGCCTGGCCTGAGTACACAACATCGACCCAGAAGTTTGACGACTCGTAGTTCCCATTCGGGAAGCTGCTCTTTGAGGAGTGAACATAGACGCCATTTCCACCGTTGACGCCATTCTGCAGCGCGTGCAGGGGAGCACTATTTACTCCCTTGCTCGCGAAGTAGTTCATGTCCATTGAAAAATGACCTGCGGGCGCCCAATAGGAGGCGATGTAGACAGTGTTTGCGGTCACCTGGACAGGTGTGGAGAAGTTTACCTGCTGCCAACCCGACGCAGTTTCGTTGGTAAAGGTTGCGCTTCGCAGGAGTACCCCGGACGTAGACCAGATGTGTGCAACGTGGGTGCCTTTGTTTGTACTTGCTTTATAGAAGCGCAGTCCAGTGATGTAGCCGGTCGTGTCGGACTTGAACTTCACCCCGAGCTCAGTCGGAGCGGGATTTCCGTGGTCGATCGTCGTAGGCTTAGCTGACGATGGCCAGATTGTGGTCTGCGCCATGACCGGCGTCGATAGAGCCACGCCGTAAGCCAGTACAAAGATAAAAAAGCTAAGCCCTGCGCTAAGCACGGGGAGTTTCTTCACGAGCCAGGAGCGCGATCTCTTCCGTCTTGACGATTGGCTCGTCGGATGGAGGGTTGAGGTTGATACAACACGGCCGGCGGGAGTAGAAAAAGAATTGCGATAGGGCACTCATTACCTCTTTTATTTGCGCAAAAATTGCATGGTTCTTGAGCAGATAAAAGAAAGAAAAGAGATAATGATGCGGTGATTTCGTATGATTGCGCGCCGTCCGATTCGGAGGGACATAATGGGCGCAATGGGTGCTTTTTAGTCTGACTTGGCAACTACCATGATGCTGCACAAGTCGCCGATTCTCATTCCCCAGCGTTCATACGGAATCAAATTACAATTTTTTGGTTGGCAAAAACGAAGCAAAGGCTGGCGAATACAAATGCCACTATCCTGACCCTGATGAGTCTAGGTTGACATTATTTCCATCGGCTATGCAAATCTTTTGTAGTTAATCTTTTGTAACAGTTACTTTAGGTTACTTTTGATTCTAGCAACCAGGTTTCTTTAGTTCTAACTCAGTTTACAGCAAAGCCACTCATCTAGCAAGTCCGACCCAGACGAATGCCATAGTGGTTAGAGATGTAAAAGATGGCGAATGACGAGGCTGCAGACGTCTTTCTGTTGCGCTGTCTCCTTCGATGACAGCGAAATTACAGTATCGAAGCTAGAGGCGAACTAGCGACCATTTGGCGCGGGCACCATGACGGCGTTGGGGTCGACTTTGGGGATACCGAAGTGGCCGCTGAGATGAACAAGGTCAAGGGGGCGGAGTTCGCAGGTGATCTGGATGACGCTCATGTCGCGGGGGGAGCGACTCAGGACGGTGACGCCGGTGATGTCGGGACCAGCAAAGTGTAGCCAGAGGTCGGTGACTGTGTTGTGAGGCTGGGCGGTGTTGGCGGCAGTCTGATTAGCGTTGACGAGGTGCTTCCAGCCTGCAGCGTGGTAGGAGTTGATGATGGCATCCATCGTCTCTGGGGTGTAGAAGGCCGGGCGGGGGTAGCGGTAGTTATCGACGGAGATGCCGGTGAGGGCCGCGGGGGCGCGGTTTGCATCCATGCCGTTTGACTCGAGGAGGTTCTGGGCGACCTGGAGCATACTGCGATCAAAGCTGAAGGAGGTGTGGGTGGCTGGCTGATCGGCCAGGTTCAACAGTGCTCCTTGAATGTCGAACGACGGGGGCGGAGGCGGGCCGACAGGTGGTTGCGCTATGGCTACCGCGGTGGAGAGGGCAAGAGCTAAGAGGACGGGACGCAGTTTCATGATTGTCTCCCTACTTGCTTAGACCCGGGTTTGAATGGGGAGTTACGCTCGGGTGCGTCCATTATTTGCCTGTTTAGGTTGTGTAGCAAGTTGTTGCGACAACGACAAGACAGCAGATCCCTCCGCTTCGCTGTGGAACGACGCGAAAAAGACGGCGCAAGCAGGCCTATTGGGGTGGGCGCGGAGAGAAGTAGCCTTTTTGGGCGCGGACTTTGTAGCGCGGATCGTTGGCCTGAAGATAGATGGTGCGGAAGGAGCCGTCCATCCTGAGGTTCGCCGGGCGGTAGACGAGGTGATACTGGCTGCGGAGTTCCTCTTCGATGTTGCGGAAGCCAATAGCGACGTCCTCGAGTTTGGTGGGATAGAAGGCCTGGCCGCCGGTGGCGTCGGAGATGGCCTTCAGGACGTCATCGCCCTTGTCTTTGCTCGGGCTGATGTTGGTGCTGATGGTGTAGACGATGGTGTCGGCGCGCTGGCACATCTTGATGGCGTCGGACTCCTGGACGCGGGAGTAGTTGTCGTCGCCGTCGGAGACGAGGATGAGGGCGCGACGAACGGCGGTGGTCTCCTGCAGGGTGAGCATCTGGTCTTTGCAGGTCTTATAGAGGGCGTCGAAGAGAGCGGTACCGCCGCCGGGACGGAGTTTGCGGATGCCCTGGTTCAGGAGGTCAACGTTGTTGGTGAAGTCCTGCGCGACGTCGGTTTCGATGTCAAAGCCCTCGACGAAGGCGCGGTCATCGCGATGGAGGATCTGGAGAAGAAACTCGATGGCGGAGTCCTGCTCAAACTGGAAGCGCTGACGGATGGAGCTAGACGTGTCGAGCATGATGCCGACGCGCAGGGGAAGATTGGTCTGCTGGGTGAAGCGCAGAACGGCGGTGGGCGGACGACCGTCGTCGAGGAGGCCAAAGTTCTCGCGTTTGAGGCCGGTGATGAACTTGCCGTGCTTGTCGGTGACGGTAAAGATGAGATTCACTTCGTTGACCTGAATGTGAAAGGTCTCGATAGGCTGCTCTTGATTTGCAGGGGGCTGGGTGCCGGGCGTCTGGTCAGCAGGTTGAGCTGGCGTTTGAGCATTTGTGGGAGCCGTGGTGGTCGCAGGTAGCGGCGTAGTTTGGGGAGACGTCGCAGCAGGCGGCTGAACTGAGGGAGCCGGCGATACCGGCGATGGCGTGTTGGATTGAGACACGGGCGCAGCAGGAAGATTTGCAGGGGTCGTCGAGGTCTGGGCAGCTTCAGTCGGCGATGCTGAAGGTTGGCCTGAGGAGGCAAAGAGGCGGTGCATCCAGCCTGGTCGCTGTGTGGGAGCTGTTTGCGCGCGGAGAGGCGTGGAGGCGATAACCAGAGAAAGCAGGAAAATGGGGGCTTTTGGCTTGAAGACGAGGTTCATTCGTTGGGTTACGGTCACTCCGATGATTTTACTCAACTCCGGATGAATTGGTGCGAATTGCTTTGAGAAACGTCTCGAGTTCGTGAGGCAGGGTGGCGTCGAGATCCATGGGCTTATGGGTTTGGGGATGGGTGAAGGAGAGATGGGCGGCGTGGAGGAAGTTTCGGTCGAGGTTTTTCTCCGCGGGAAGGCCTGGGATGACATGGGGAGCGCCGTAGAGAGTGTCCCCGACGACGGGGTGGCCGAGGGACTGAGCGTGGACGCGGATCTGGTGAGTGCGGCCGGTTTCGATGCGGACCTCGACGAGGGTGAAGGGGCCATAGGGAGTTGTTAGACGTTCGAGGACGTGGAAGTGGGAGACGGCGGTGCGGCCATCGGCGCGTCGGGTGGTCATGCGGGTGCGGCGGATGAGGTCGCGAGCGATGGGTAGATTGACAGTGGTGTCGTCTTTTTTTAGGTGGCCATGGAGGAGCGCCAGGTAAGTCTTCGTGACCTGACGGCGGGAGAACATCTCGCCGAGTTTGCGGTGGGTGCTGTCGTCTTTGGCGACGAGGATAAGGCCGCTGGTGAGCTTGTCGAGGCGATGGACGATGCCAGGACGGAGATCGCCACCGACGTCGGAGAGCTTGGCGAAGTGGAATAACAACGCATTGACGAGGGTGCCGCGATTGCGGTCGTCGTCGGTGCTGCCGGCCCCGGCGTGGACCATCATGCCGGCAGGTTTGTTGACGACGGCAAGGTATTTGTCCTCGTGGACGATGTCGAGGGGAATGTCTTCCGGGATAGCGTGGAGGGGAGCGGGTTGCGGAGAACCTTCTATCTCGATGGACTCGCCGCCGCGAAGCTTCTGTTTGGGCTTGGCGGGGTTGCCATCGACGCGGACCTGTCCGGCTTCGATGAGGAGTTGGACGCGGGCGCGGCTGATGTCTGGAATGGCCTGGGCGAGGTACTGGTCGAGGCGCAGGTTGGCGGCGGCGGGGTCGGCGGTGAAGGTGCGGATGGATGCCGCGTCGGAGTCTTCTTCAACTTCGTCGAATTCGACGACCGGGACTGGGAGTGGCGCGACTTCCTCGATGCCACGAGTTGCCACGTATTCAGGACGTACGGTGCGGCGGCGCTGGCCCTTGGGGAGCATGTTCTTAGACGGCATGGGTGACCAGCTTTCGAGATAACAGCAGAATGAAGCCTGCTGTAACGATCATACCGAGGGCGATCCATTGGATGGGGTCGAGGATGTCGAAGATGGGTGGGGCGATGCTGGTGTTCGGCTGGCGAACGAATGTTAGAAGGAACTGGGTGGTTCCGGCGACGGCCAGTGCGAGAGCGAAGGTTTCGCCGGGATGGCGGCGGCGACGGAGTTGGTAGAGAAGGATGAGGGTAAGGGTTGCGGCGGCCAGCGCGACGTAGAGCGGGACGGGGTGGAGTGGAGTGCGATCGGGGGGGATGGGGAGGCCCCAGGGAGGTTGGTGGGTAGGCCAGCGTCGTTGCCCTCCGCGAAGTGCCCAAGGGCGAGGAAGGCCCATATGAGAGTTGCGCAGGGGCTCCAGGCATCGAGGGTATCAAGCAGTGGGAGCTGGCGGATGCGGAGATAGATGATCGTGACGAGGACGGTAAGAAGGATGCCGGTGGAAGTGAGGGAGGGCACCATGAGGAGAAGGATGGGGTAGGCGAGGAAGTTATGGAAGTTGGAGAGAATGAGGAGGAGACGGGAGAGACCGAAGGCTGAGAGAAGGGTGAAAAGACCAGCGTTCCAGAGTTTGTCGGGAGGGAGACCAACGGTTGCGGCGGTGCGAAGGCTGAGGGTGAGGGCGGACATAAGGCCTGCCGCAGCGAGAACGCCGAAGGTTGGAAGCAGGAGATGGCCGGAGTGGAGGAGGTAGGGGTGCACGTTCAAGATTTCAGACAAATACAGGGTTCTTGATGCGCTCAGGATGATGCCCTCCTGTTCGCGCTCCTCGATTTCATCATCGAGGAGGAACCTTGGAAAAAGAAGACCGACCCACTGGGCCGTACGTCGAGTCGCTGGTGAACCCGTCTAAGACGGCGGGACCCTGCCGTGGTTCTTTAGGCATTCCTGACTGGAGGACAGCACACCGAACCATGTATACGAGCCAGGCCCCTGTTCAATGAATATTGGTTCAACCAGCGGAGGTCGCGTACCTGCTTTGCAGGCCGGTTTCTTAAGATTGGATGCTAAATGTGCCGGGGAGGATTAGCAAGTTACAGACCCGAACGGCTTAGGCTTGATCTCCGAGCTTTAGCCCCCAAGGAGACTGCTTTGTGCAGCTAATTCCCACTTTGGCTTACTGGCGGCGCGGATGCCTTGGCTCGAGCGACGAGCTTTTTGAGTTTGCCTTCGACGTCGGAGCCTTCGCCAAGCATTTCTGCGGTGAGAACGCCGTCGGAGTCGATGGTGAAGTAGTGTGGAATCGCTTCGACGCCGAACTTTTTGCTGAGCGAGTGATCCGCGTCGCGGTACTGGACCCAGGTCATCTCGTTCTTGTTGATGAAGTTCTTCCATTTGGTTTCGTCGGAGTCCCAGCTGACGCTGATGATGACCAGAGGCTGGCCCGCGAACTCTTTGGCGATCTTCTTCATGTGGGGAAGCTCTTCGTTGCAGGGGCCGCACCATGTAGCCCAGAAATCGATGAGGACTACGCGGCCTCCCATGGCGTCGAGGTTGAACTTCGAGCCGTCGAGTGCAACGACGTCGAAGGCGGGGGCCATTTTGTGAAGAGAGAGCGAGGGGTCTTCGGCGAAGTGTTGTGCGCGGAGATAACTGGGGTCTTTCGGAGTGATGCAGCTGAGGCAGGACTTGAACTGAGTGCGAGCGGCGTCTATCTGGCCGAGGCGGGCTAGGACGTTGCCGTCGAGGTAGAAGGCGGTGGCGTTTTTAGGGTCGTCGGCGATGGCAGCCTTGAGGGCGGCATCCGAGGCGTTCAACAGATCAGGCTTGTTCTTCTCGCCGGCCTGCAGGAAGAGGGCATAGCCGCGATTGGCTTCGGCACGCGACTTCTGTATGGGGGTGGTGGATGCCGCTTCAAGAGAGGATGCGGTGGTGACAGCGTCCTTGTAGTTGCCGGTGCTGAGTTGAAGGGCGAAGATCTCGTTCAGAGTGTCGAGGTCTTTTCCGTCGGCAATTTTATTGGCTTTTTTGTAGGCTTCGATGGCGAAGAAGATTTCGCGCTGGTGCTTGAGCTGCTTCGCTTCGGCGATGGCAGATTGGAACTTTGGATTGGATTTGTAGTCCGGCGTGGTCTGCGCCTGGATGGTAGGACGGCAGAAGAGACTGCAGAGAAGCAGTGCAGCAAGGGGGGTCGATCGACGCATCGAAGAGCTCCGTGACGATGATGGACTGGCGCTGTCGATCATTTCAGCAGGAGCTGGGAAACTCAAGAAAAATCGATGGTTGAGCAGGATTAGCCGACTTTGCGGTCGTCGAGGACCTCGTCGAGCATGTGGGCGATGTTGCCGGCGCGGGAGCGGAGGGACTGCTGCGAGTTCTGGAGACTGCCGGCGAGGTTGTCGTGGCGCTCGCGGACGCAGCAGAGTTCGTCGGCGATGTTGAGAGCTGCGAGGACGGCTACGCGCAAGGAATCGACCGTGTTGCCGTGGGCGGAGACGGCGCGCATCTTGGCGTCGACGATGGCGGCGAGGCGCTCGATGTAGGCGGGGTCGGTGCCGCGGAGGTTGTAGACCTGATCGTAGATTTCGACGGCGATGGCCTGGTTTTGCGTGGGCTCGGCGGGTGCCTGAGTGGCTTCGAGGGTTTGGTCCATCGGGTCTCCTTTACGTGAGGTTTTAGAGAAGTTCGTCCATCTGCTGGAGCATCTTTTCGACGCGGTGGCGGACGGTTTCGCGTTCTTTCGTCAGCGTGGTGAGCTCGGTTTCGGTCATGGCTGCAAGGGTTTGCTGTTCTGCGAGCTGGGCGCGGAGTGTGGCTACTTCGGCTTCGGCGTTGGCGCGGGCTTCGCGCTCACGCTTTACGATTTCGACGGCCCGGAGGACCTTCTGCTCGAGCGCCTGGAACTCGTCTGCGCTGATGCTGGGGCTGATTGTGGATGTACTCATATTCCTCTCAGTATAGACGTGTAAGACGTGGATTTTCGCTGGGGAAAGACGAGGTGGAATCTATTTGGGTGCGAGTTTGTGCGGATTAAATTTGGTTTGTGGTGAAGTGTGCGTAATTCAAGGGGGTTATGAGATTTTGGGTGGTTTTTTTGTGGTGAATTCGTGGTGATTTTGTGGTGGATTGCGTGGCGGATGTGGTGCTTAAGCAGCCACTAATTGGCGCATGAAAAATACGCCACGGTTTTGAGATTTATTTTTACTCTTCGAGTCAGTGCGATGCAGCGCCGTCGCGGATGGTGCCGCCGAGGGCGGTGAGGGCGGCGATGATGCGGGTCCAGAAGTCGGTGAGCTCTTCGTCGCGGAGGGTGCGGTCGTTGGATTGGAAGACGGTGCGGAGGAGGAGTGAGTAGACGCCGGGATACTTCTTTGCGTCGCGCCAGACTTCGATGGGCTTGAGGCTTTGCAGCTCGGGGATGGCGAGGGCGTGGATGGCTGAGGCGACGGCTTGCCATTGGACGGTGTCGGCGAAGACGAAGGAGAAGTCGCGCTCGACGGCTTGGTAGCGGGAGAGGTCGTGGGCGGTGATTTTTTTGAGGGGGAGTTCGTAGAGTGCGGCGAGGTCGATCTGCGCGAGGTAGAGCGGCTGGCGCAGTTTACGCGTGTCGCGCTGGGTGTGGACGAGTTCGCCGAAGTGGGCGATGGGCTGGTTGTTGAGGAGGGCCGTGGCGGAGCGGCCGGGTTGGAGCCAGGCGGGGGCCTCTGAAGTGAAGGTGAGGGCGCTGGAGCCACCCGGGAGAGTGAAGATGGAGAGGAGCGATTCGATGGCTCCCTTGAGCTCGAAGAATGGAGCGTCGGCTGCGATTTGAAGTGGTGCAGTGGGTTGGGGTGTCGCGGTAGTGAGGCCGAGGGAGAGTTGTTGGGCTTCGTGGACGTCGGAGATGAAGGTGCCGTCGGCGGGAATGGTGCCGGTGAAGATCTGGCCCTGCTCGAAGAGGCGGACTTCGCGGACGTCGCGGTTGAGATTGTGGGCGAGCATGGTGACCATGCCGGGCACCAGGGATGGGCGGAGGAGTGATGCCTCTTCGGAGAGCGGGTTCTCCATGGGGACCGGGATGGTGGCCAGGTTGGAAGAAGACGGTTCGCCTTGCGAATAACCCACCCTTTGCGGTGAGACTGCGAAGGATGGGGCATCCGGATTTTTGCCTGGATTTTGGGATTGGGCACCCGGATTTTTTTCGGTGCTTGATGATTTGTAGAAGAGGTCGGTGTCGGATTGGCCGGCGAAGGTGCTGGAGACGGATTCGCTGAAGCCGAGGGCGAGGAGGCGTGTGCGGACTGCGACTTCTTTGGTGGCGGTGGGGTGGTCGATGACGATGCCGGGGGTGGGGAGGGTGTTGGCGAAGCGGTTGTAGCCGTAGACGCGGGCGACTTCTTCGATGAGGTCGATCTCGCGCTCGAGGTCGAGGCGCCAGGAGGGGAGCTTTGTCGAGTAGAGATCGAGACCCTGAAGGAGGAGTTCGCAGCCGAGCGAGGTGAGGTATTGAGAGACGATCTCGGAGGTGATGCCTTCAGGTGCGATGGTAGTGCCGAGGTGGCGCTGGACTTGTTTGACGGAGAGCTCGATGGATGGGCGGGTGGCGGTGCGGGCGGCGACTTCGGGGTCGATGAGGTCGATGAGGTCGCCTTCGAGCTTGCCTCCGGCTTGCAGGATGAGCTGGGCGACGAGGGCGTTGGCGATAGGGGCGGCGTTGAAGTCGGCTCCGCGCTCGAAGCGGTGGGAGGCGTCGGTGTGGAGGCCGTGGCGGCGTGAGCTGCGGCGGACGGTGGCCTGATCGAACCATGCGGCTTCGACGAGGATGTTTTTTGTCTCGGGGGTGATCATGGAGTCCCAGCCACCCATGACTCCGGCGAGGGAGAGCGCTTTCTTTTCGTCTGCGATGACGAGGTCGTCGGCTTCGAGGGTGCGATCGGTGCCGTCCAACAGCTTTAATTTTTCTCCCTTGTGGGCGAGGCGGACGACGATGCCGCCTTCGATCTTGTCGAGGTCGAAGGCGTGAGTGGGATGGCCCATGCCGAAGAGGACGAAGTTACTGGCGTCGACGGCGTTGGAGATCTGTTTTTGGCCGAGGGCTTCAAAGTAAGTTTTGATGTCGCCGGTGCTGGGGGCGATGGTGACGCCGCGGAGGACCTGGGCGGTGAAGCGGCCGCAGAGGCCTTTAGCTTCGGGGGCGATGCGAACTGGGAAGGGTGAGTCGACCAGGGTGCCGATGGGAAGCTTGGGGTTGAGCGGGGCCAGCGGGAGGTTGTAGATGGTGGCGGCTTCGCGGGCGATGCCGTAGTGGTTCATCGCGTCGACGCGATTGGTGGTGATGTCCATCTCGAAGAGGTGGCCGTTGTTTGGGCCGAGATTGTGGACGCCTTCGACGGCGACGCCGCGGAGGGTGAGGTCTTCTGCAAGTTGGTTATCATCGACCGGAATGTTGGGGACGTAGGTGCGAAGCCAGTTGGTAAGAATCTTCATGATGGACGGCTTCTAGTCTAAATGTTGTTGTCGTGTGAGCGCTTCCCGAAGGGGAAGCGTGGCCGCATGGTTTGCGCGGGGTGGTGTAGGCTTTCGTGCATGAAAACCAAGTTTTCTTTCGCGTGGCTGGCTTGTGTGGGAGTGATCGGGTGTCTGCCGCTGCGGCTGGATGCTCAAAGCGCTTCGTTGCTGGTGCTCTCGAAGAGGGCACATACGCTTTCGATCGTGGACCCGACGAGTTTGAAGGTGGTGGCGAGCGTTCCGGTGGGGAACGATCCGCATGAGGTGATTGCAGCTACGGATGGGAGGACCGCTTATGTTTCGAACTATGGCGGAGGAGCGTACAACACTCTGGCGGTTGTCGATCTGGTGGATCATAAGGCGCTGCCGGCGGTGGATCTTGGGGCTTTGCGGGGGCCGCATGGGTTGGATTTTGTTGGAGGGAAGGTCTGGTTTACGGCTGAGGCAGCCAAGGCGATCGGAAGCTACGACCCGGTGAGCAAGAAGGTGGACTGGATTTTGGGAACGGGTCAGGACCGGACGCATATGGTCTACGTTGCGCAGGGTGCGCAGTGGATGGTGACGACGAACGTCAATGCGGGGACGGTGACGATCATTGAGAAGAGCACACGGCGGCAGGGGCCTCCGCCACCGCCTCCGGGAGGTGGTGCTGCGCCGCGGCCGCCTGGCGGGCCGATGGGTGCGCCGGGAGGTAATTGGGATGAGACGGTGATTCCGGTCGGGAGTGGGTCGGAGGGGTTTGATGTTTCGCCTGATGGAAGAGAGATCTGGGTGGCGAACGCGGGAGATGGGACGATCTCGATTATCGACAGAGCGGCGAAGAAGGTGACACAGACGCTGGATGCGAATGTGAAGGGGGCGAATCGGCTGAAGTTCACTATGGATGGGAAGACAGTTCTTGTTTCGTCGCTGGCGGGGCCGGATGTTGTTGTGCTCGATGCTGCGAGTCGCAAAGAGGTGAAGAGGGTGAGCGTGGGTCATGGTGCGGCGGGGATTCAGATGAATCCGGATGGGCTGAGCGCTTATGTTGCGTGCTCGCCGGATGACTATGTTGCTGTGATCGATTTGAAGACGCTTGAGGTGGTTGGACATATCGACGCTGGTGGAGAGCCGGATGGAATGGCGTGGGCGATTCGCGAGCGGTGACCGGTGGGTTGCGGTTTCGCGATTTGCGTTGAGATGGATGGACGGCGATGATGGCTGCGTGGTTGGAGAGGATGTTGCGGATGCGGCGAGTTCTGTTCGGTTTGGTGATGGTGGTTTTTGGTGGGGTGGGTTTGGCGCAGTCTAGCGGGTGGCCGGTGGGGCCAGGACATACGGTGGTGACGCTGTGGCCGAAGGGTGCGCCGGGGCCGGATATGACCAAGGGTGCGGAGGCGGATACTTCGACGGCTGCTAGTCCGCTGGTTGCGGGCAAGAGTGTGGTGAGGCTGGGGAATGTTTCGGTGCCAACGTTGACGGTGTTTGCGCCGACGACAATGGGGAATGGGGCCGCGGTGGTGGTGTTTCCGGGCGGTGGGTACAACATTCTGGCGATGGATCTGGAGGGGACAGAGGTTTGTGACTGGCTGACGTCGCGGGGGATTGCGTGTTTTCTGCTGAAGTATCGCGTGCCGGGGACGGGGCCGTATCCGAAGTCGGATGAGGCGTTGCAGGATGCGCAGAGGGCGGTGGGGCTGGTGCGGGCGCATGCGGCGGAGTGGAAGGTTGATCCGAAGCGAGTGGGGGTGCTGGGATTTTCTGCGGGTGCGCACCTGGCGGCGGCGGTGAGTACGCACTTTACGGCGCGGCTGTATCCGAAGATCGATGCGGCTGATGAGCTGAGCTGCAGGCCGGACTTCGCCGTGGTGCTTTATCCGGGATATCTGGTGCTGGCGGAGAAGGAAATGATGTTCAATCCGGATATTCCGGTGACGAAGGATACGCCGCCGACGTTTCTGCTGCAGGCAGAGGATGATGTTACGGCACATGTGGAGAATGCGACGGCTTACTTTCTTGCGCTGAAGGGTGCTGGGGTGCCGACGGAGTTGCATATCTACGCAGAGGGTGGGCATGGGTATGGTCTGCGAAAGACGGAGTTGCCGGTGACGAACTGGCCTGCCCTGGTGGATACGTGGATGAAGACGATCAAGGTGACTCCGTAGCGGCTTAGGTTTTCGTCGCGGCGTGGCCCTCTTTTGTTCCTGTGTTGCGAACATTTTTGCAGGTGGCTGCGTACTGCGGTGGGTGTTCGGTTTCAGGAGAGGGGTGTGGCGATGAAGAAGATTTTTGCGTTTGCGGTGATGTTTTTGATGGGTGGGGTGTTGGTGCACGCGCAGACGGTTCCGGCGCTGGATAGCATCAAGAGTCAGGAGGAGCTGACGCGGGCGATTACGACTCTTGATGCGGAGTTGTTCAACGCTTACAACACTTGCGATCTAGAGAAGTTTGGCTCGTTGATCGATGAGAATATCGAGTTCTATCACGATAAGAGTGGGTTGGCGGTGGGCAAGAAAGTCGCTGGTGGAGGGCATCAAGAACAACATCTGCGGGAAGGTGACGCGGGAGCTGGTGCCGGGGTCGCTGGAGGTGTATCCCATCGCTCACTATGGTGCGGTGGAGATTGGAGTGCATCGGTTTCTGCATCCGGGGACGCAGGATCATGGGGTTGTGGGGGAGGCGAAGTTCATTCACCTGTGGCAGTACAAGGATGGAGCGTGGAAGGTGTCGCGGGTCATCAGCTTTGACCATGAGCTGGCGAAGTAGGCGGATTTCGGGCGCGCGGCTAGTGGTTGGACGGAATTTGTGGCGGAGGAGACAACCGTCGGATATGCTGGTCGCGAGTTCGGATTCCAACTTTGCTCGATAAGGACGACCTATGCTTCGCTTGCTTTTGCACTGGATTTTGAATGCCCTGGCTCTGTTGGTGGTTTCGCATTTTGTTGATGGATTTATCGTCAGCAACGTTGTGTCGGCGTTTATTGCGGTGGTCGTAATTGGGCTGTTCAACGCGACGCTGGGATTGTTTTTGAAGATTATTACGCTGCCGTTGGGCATTCTGACGTTTGGGATCTTCTTCCTGGTGGTGAATGCGGTGGTTCTCTGGTTCTCGAGCAAGTTTGTGCCGGGATTTGCGGTGACGACGTTCAAGGCGGCGTTTTTAGGGGCGCTGGCGCTGGCTGTTCTGCATATGCTGTTTGGATTTTTTGGGGCCGCAGCGAAGAAAAATTCATAGAAGGAGTCTCGAGGGGTTCGAGTGGCCGCCGGCTGTCGGCGAACGTTGGCTCTTCGAGATGACCTGAGAGGCGGGAAGGCGTGGCAGATATTTTGGACTATCCTCGTGTGCTTTTTTTACTCACGTTTTTGGTGCTGTGGTTCGCGGCGTGGCTCGGTGGCAAGATTAGTAAGTGGCGTCATGGGCTGGAGGATGATGTCCGACCGGACTTTGGGACGGTTCTTGCGGCTACGTTGACGCTGCTGGGTTTGATTATTGGATTCAGCTTTTCGATGGCGACGACGCGCTATGACCTGCGCAAGACGTACGAAGAGGCGGAGGCCAATGCGATCGGGACGGAGTATATTCGGGCCGATCTGCTGCCGGCAGCGGATGGTTCGCGAGTACGAGATCTGCTACGGCAGTACACGGATCTGAGGATCAGGTTTTACACCTCGCGCGAGGAGAACGACCTGGCGCAGATCGCTATAGGGACGACAAAGGTGCAGGATGAGTTGTGGACCGCTGCGTCCAAACCTGCGATGGGCCAACCGACGCCGGTGATTGCGCTGGCGGTGGCAGGAATGAACGACGTGATCAACTCGCAGGGGTACACGCAGGCGGCGTGGTGGAATCGGATTCCTGGTGGCGCTTGGGCTTTGATGTTCGTGATCGCGCTGTTTTGCAATGTGATGCTGGGATATGGAGCGCGAAAGGTCGATGCGAGACTTTTGATGGTGCTGCCGCTGGTGGTGGCGATCTCGTTCCTTCTGATCTCGGATATCGATAGCCCGAGACGGGGATTCATCAAGGTGGTTCCACAGAATCTGGTGAGTTTGAGGGCAGGGTTGGGGCAGTAGCGGCTGGCTGGTTTTGAGGTGCGCCATGGAGTTCATTCTGGTGGGTGGCGGCATCGGCGGGTTGACTGCAGCGTTGGCTCTCATCCAACTGGGCCATGGGGTTCGCGTCTTTGAGGCTGCAAGGGAGCTGCGCGAAGTTGGCGCGGGAGTTGTGCTGGGAGCGAATGCGATGCGCGCGCTCGATGCACTCGGGGTGCATGATGCCGTCCGGGCGGCAGGTAGTGAAGTGACCAGCATGAGACTGTGCGAGAGCACTGGCAGGGTGATCCGGGATGTGAGTGTTGCGAAACTCGTTGAACAGGCAGGCTATAGCAATGTTGCGATTCATCGCGCGGAGCTACAGCGGATTTTGCTTGAGCGCATGCCGGAGGAGACGGTCCGGATGGGGGCTGTTTTTGAACGCTTTGAACTGCAAGGCTCGACCGTCATTGCGCATTTCGAGAACGGCGGTGCGGTGAGGGGCGATGGGCTGATTGGCGCGGATGGTCTTCGCTCCGGCGTTCGCCTGCAGGTGACCCCCGAGAGCAAACCCCGTTTTGCTGGATATACCTGCTGGCGGGGTGTGATTGACGGCTCCACGTTGCAGTTGGGGGCTGGGTGCGCTGTCGAGTATTGGGGAGAGGCGGGGAGGTTTGGCTTTGTCCCGATTGGCGCAGGACGGGTGTACTGGTTCGCCTGTGTGAATAGTCAGGCGCCCAATGATGCCGGTTATCGCAGGTGGCGCATAGAGGATCTGCGGCGACACTTCGGAGGATTTCGATCTCCTGTGCCTGAATTGCTTGCTCGCACGAGTGACGAGCAGTTGCTGTGGAATGACATATGGGACATCCAGCCTCTGAAAACGTTCGCTTATGGTCGGGTACTGCTCGCAGGGGACGCTGCCCACGCAACGACGCCGAACCTTGGTCAGGGAGCCGGACAGGCGGTGGAAGATGCCGCGATGCTCGCTCGGTGTCTCAGAGAAAACACGGGCGTGGAGGACGCCTTTCGGGCTTTTGATGAGCGACGGCGTCCACGCACGACAAAGATTGTGAACATGTCCTGGCAGCTGGGAAAGGTGGCACAGCTGGAGTCGGCTTGGTTGGGGAAGCTGCGAAATCTGTTGATGCGGTGGACGCCGGAGAGCGTGAGTCAGCGGCAAATGGCTTTTTTGTATGACACTGAGCGGTAAAAAAGCTTTGTCCTGCCGGACGGGCCGCCTGCGCGGCGAGCGGTCACTTCGTGACTTATGTACCTTGTTTGGGTTATATGTGCACCCCCGGCCCTCGCGATGCTCGGGTTTGGATTATGCGAATTGCTCTAAGAAGCGCATGTCGCCGGAGTAGAAGTGACCGATGTCGGAGACGCCGTAGAGCATCATCGCGATACGCTCGACGCCCATGCCGAAGGCGAAGCCTGTGATCTTTTCCGGGTTGTAGGCGTCGTCTGCGGGGTTTATTTTTCTCCGCTCCGCTGTGACTGCTGCGAAGACGGCGGGATCGACCATGCCACAGCCGAGGAGCTCGATCCAGCCGGAGTGTTTGCACTTGCGGCAGCCCGTGCCGCCACAGAAGATGCAGGAGATCTGGACATCGGCGCTGGGTTCGGTGAAGGGGAAAAAGGACGGGAAGAAGCGGGTTTTGACGGCGGAGCCGAAGAGGGCCTTCATGGCGTGATCCAAAGTTCCCTTCAGGTCCGAGAACGTAATATTGGTGTCGACGCAGAGGCCTTCGATCTGGTGAAAGATGGGGGAGTGGGTGGCGTCGGCGGCGTCGTTGCGGTGGACCTTCCCGGGGATGACGATGCGGATGGGTGGGGCCTGGGCGATCATGGTGCGGATCTGCACGGGGCTGGTGTGGGTGCGCATGAGGAGGCGGTCGCGCGAGGGGCGGGATTGCTGGTTGGCGATGACGAGGGTGTCCTGCGTGTCGCGGGCGGGGTGGTTCTCGGGGAAGTTGAGGGCTTCGAAGTTGTAAAAGTCGGACTCGACCTGGGGGCCGAGGTTGGTGCTGTAGCCGAGATGATGGAAGACGGAGACGATCTCGTGCATGGTCTTGAGGAGCGGGTGGGGGATGCCGGGGGCGCGGAGGGTGCCGGGGAGGGTGATGTCGATTCCCTGCACTGCTGTCGCGGCTTTCGTCGTCGCTGGTGCTTCGAGGGCGGCTTCGATCTGTTGCTTGAGCTGGTTGAAGCGGATGCCTAAAGCTTTTTTTGCTTCGGGTGGTGCGGATTTGAGCCACGCTTCGCTGATGAGCTTGAGGCGGCCCTGCTTGCGGCCGAGCCAGTGGAGGCGGAAGGCTTCGGGGTCGCTGAGGGAGGCGGTTTCGCTGCGGACCTCTTCGGAGAGGGTGGCGAAGGCGGCGTCAAGGGCCGCGTCGTCGTGGGTGGGGAGCTGGGGGATGGCTTCGTTCATGATGGCAGTGATCAGAATAAATGACAGAGGGTGCACGGCGTACTTCGTGGCTGAAGTATGGGCCTCGTATCGCGGATAGGATGCGCGCTGGACGCGGATACAGGGGCGCAGCCGGAGCGAAGGAGATTCCCTCCGCTCTGGGCTTGCGGTTGACTCTTACATTTAGGAAGAGACTTTTTCTGTGACCGGTGGGACGAGGACTGATTCTGCGAGGGCTGGATGCAATAGCTGGGTGGCGGCCAGGTGGCGTGCGATGCGGTCGGAGGTGAACTGTGCTCCGAAGGCGAAGCGGCAGAGCGGGCCGAAGCTAGCGGCGGAGGCCAGTCCGACGACGTAGAGGCCGGGGACGGAGGATTCGAAGTTAGTTGAGAGAACCGGGGTGTCATCGATTTTTTCGATTTGGCTGTAGAGGCCCGAGTCGATGAAGTTGAGGCGCTTGAGCTTCGGTTTGTAGCCGGTGGCAGCGATGACGTGATCGACCTGAAGGTCTTTCGCGGTGCCGTCGCGCTGGCCGAGGTGGAGCTGGAGGCGCTTGTCGATGATGTTGACCCGCTTCGTGTCCACGCCATGGTGAACGGTGACGCGACCGACGACCTTGTCTTTTGCAAACCAGCCCGGCGCTGGCCCATTGATGGTCTCCAATGCCCGGAAGCGGAGTTTGACCGGGAGGGCATGAAAGACCAGGGGGAAGTCTGTGCAGAGGAGTGCACGCCAGCCCTGGCCGAGGCCGGAGCGGGGCTTGAGGATCCGTTGGGAGAGAGGGCGGGGCTCGGGGCCGGGCGTCTCGTGAAAGTGGATGGAATCGCCGCGGACGATCATGTGGACGTCGGCTCCGGCGTCGGCGAGGAGGCCGGCGATGTCGGCGGCGGAGGCTCCAGCGCCAATGACGGCGACGGTGCGGCCGCTGAATTGATCGACGTGGGTGTGCTTCGAACTGTGGGAGACGAGCTCTTCGGGCAGATCGGCGAAGATGGGCGGGACGTAGCCGAAGTGCGTGATGCCGACGGCAACGACGACGCGGCGGGCGAGGACCACCTCTCCGGTTTGCGTGGTCAGGGCGAAACACTCGGGTAGCCGACGCAGCGAGGTGATGTCGGTCTGTTCGAGGTTGGGGACGAAGCGACGCTGAAACTCCATGCCGTAGGCGGTGAAGTTTTCAATGGCGACTGGGGTTACGACGTCGTCGTAGTGGATGCCGCGCTCATGGCAGAAGTGAGCGAAGGTGAACGCGGAGTCGGGATCGTAGAGGCAGGACGCGAAGCCGAACGATTTCAGGAAGGTCCCGGCGGCCATGTGGTTGCGCCAACTGGACATGGGAGTTCCGAAGATGCGAAAGGCTACCTTACGAGAGCTTAGGTGAGCCGCGATGGAGAGGCCGTACGGACCAGCCCCAATGATGGCAACATCAATTGCTTCCCCTGGCATGTAATCCCTCTGGAATATTGAAATTCTATCGTCCTACACGGCTGAATTCCAGCTAGATCTGTGATGTTTTCGATTCAGGAACAATTCCGCAACTCTATTATTGACGCAATTTAGCGAAGAATCAGCAAAACTTTCGGGCTATTGACACGAAAAAACACGCTTCCCGCTATGAAACTAAAGGGCCGAGAGGATGATGAGGACGACCAGGACACCGAGGAGGAGGCTGCGGCGGTCGGTGATGGCATAGACGACTGGGTCCTCGTTGAGTTCTCCGCGGGACGCCTGGAGCCAGAGACGCATGATCCAGAGAAGAAGAACGGGAACGAGAAGCCAGAGGCGGCGGGTGTGCTGGTAGAGCTGTGCGGCGTCGAGGTTCGAGATGTAAAGGGTGAGAACGACGACGGAGGCAAAGCCACTTGCGGAGCCGAAGCTGCGGAGCTGCTCGATGTCGGTGATGTGGTAGCCGCGGCCTCCGGCGGAGACGCCACCGCGTTCGCGCAAGCTTTCGAGTTCGGCGAAGCGTTTGACCAGGGCAAGAGAGAGGAAGAAGAAGATGCTGAAGCCGCCAAGCCAGGTGGAGAGGGCGATTCCAGAGGCAGCGGAGCCGGCGATGATGCGGATGGTGTAGAGGCCTGAGAGAACAATGACGTCGACCAGAACGGAGCGTTTGACGCGGAGGGAGTACGCAAGCGTGGTTACGAGATAGACGCCAAGCCACAGAAGGAAGTAGTGAGGTTTGATGAGGTAGAGGAGCTCGGGCGAGAGAGCGGCGATGACGTGTGGGACCAGCTCTGCCAGAACAAGTGAGATCGCAAGGAAGAAGACAACGACAGCGACGCCGGAGAGAGCGGAGAGATCACCTGAGGCGAAGGGGCGGCGACGCTTGCGGGGGTGTTGACGGTCGGCTTCGAGGTCGAGGAGGTCGTTGACGATGTAGGTGGCGGATGCACAGAAGCAGAAGCTGAAGAAGGCAAGGGCGGCGCCGGCGAGAAGACCGGGGGCCCAGACATGAGCGAGGATGAGGGGGACGAAGATGAGGACGTTTTTGGCCCACTGGTGAAGGCGGATGGCCTTGAGCCAGGCTTTGAGGGGGGAGGCGGACTCATTGAATGTGTGGACTGGGGTGACGCCGGCTTTGCGGAGGGCGGCGCGGAGGCCGGAGGTCGGGTTGGCGACCATGGGCTCTTTGCAGTTCTGAAGGAGCGGGAGGTCGGGGGTGGCGTTGCCGATGTAGGAGAAGTTGTCGCCGAACTGGGAGCGGAAGGCGGCGAGCTTGTTTTTGCCGGCAAGGTTGAGCTGACCGTCGGAGGCGAGGACGCCTGTGAAGAGGCCTAGGTGGTCCGCGACGCGGTGGGCGGTGTCGGCATCGGCGGCAGTCGCGAGGTAGATGGGGCGGCCGGTAGCGTGCTGTTGCTCAAGATACTGAAGGAGTTCGCGGTTGTAGGGGAGGTGGGTTACGTCGAGCTGGACGGTAGCGGCGAGATGGCGTTTGAGGGCGGCTTTGCCCTGGAGGAGCCAGCCGGGGAGTTTCAGGAGGGCTACCGGGTGGTGGCGGGCGACGGCCAGCGCTGAATCGTGAAGTGTGTCCGACTTGACGAGGGTACCGTCGAGGTCGACGCAGAGCACAGGCAGCGTAGAGATATCGAGTGCAGAGGCCGTGAGAGGCAAAAGTGTCCTTTCTTACGTCTAAACCATTACGGGTACAAAAACGGTTGATTATGACCACCAGAACATCAGCAGGGCTGCGTAGGCGACCAAGCTCATTATCATTTATTCTTGGGTATCTGACACAGTAATCAGATTTACGGATAGTTGAATTTCCCAGAGAGCAGAGACACCTCCATGTTGTCAGCGCAGACGAGTGAAAAAGAACCACACGATGACGTTCGGGTCGTTGAGCCGAAGATAAATCTGCGCTCAACTGAGCCAGCTCCGGAAGAGCCGAAGGGTTCGGCTGCACGGAAGTGGATCGTGGTGCTGGTGATTGTGGCGGTGGTTGGAGCTGCGATCTGGAAGATCCGCAGGAATGGCAAGGAGCAGGACAACGTCCAGATGATCATGGCTGCTCAGGCTGACAGGCCGACGCCGGTGCAGGTGTCGGCGGTGCAGCAGAAGACGATGCCGATCTTTCTGACAGCGCTGGGGACGGTGACGGCTTACAACACTGTGACGATCAAGTCGCGGGTGGATGGTCAGCTGATGCAGGTGCCGGTGCGCGAGGGGCAGGCAGTAAAACAGGGACAGATGCTGGCGGAGATCGATCCGAAGCCCTACCAGGCAGCGCTGGAGCAGGCGCAGGGGCAGTTGGTGAAGGATCAGGCGAATGCAGTAAATGCCCGGGCGGAAGCGGCTCGGTATACGGCGCTGCTGCAGGCGGGAGTAACGTCCAAGGAGAGCCAGCAGGCGCAGATTTCGACGGCAGGACAGGCAGAGGGATCGGTTGCTGCTGACCAGGCTGCGATTGAAGCGGCGAAGGTGAACCTGGGTTATACGAAGATTCTGTCGCCGATCAACGGAGTGGTTGGGCTGCGCCAGGTTGATCCGGGGAATATTGTTCATGCTTCGGACACAACTGGCTTGTTGGTGGTGACACAGCTACAACCGATTGCTGTGATCTTTACGTTGCCTGAAGATCAGCTGCCTGAGGTTTTGAAGCGGACGCGTGCCGGGGACAAGCTGGTGGTCGAAGCTTATGATCGCGCGGATTCGACACATCTGGCGAGCGGAAGCTTGCTGACCGTCGACAATCAGATCGATACGACGACCGGCACGGTGAAGGCGAAGGCGGTGTTTGAGAATCATGATGGCGCCTTGTTTCCGAACCAGTTTGTGAATATTCGTTTGATTCTGCAAGAAAAGCGAAATGCGGTGGTGATTCCGGCTTCGGCGCTGCAGACGGGGACGCAGGGAAACTTTGTTTATCTGTTGAAGCAGGGGCAGCCGCCGGCGGAGCTGGTGGAGAAGAAGAAGACAGATGGGCCGCCGATGATTGAGCTGCCGCAGAATCAGACGAACTTTTATGTGGAAGCACGAACGGTAAATGTTGAGCTGACAGAAGGGACGCAGGTGATCCTAAGCGGCGGCGTGAACCCTGGCGACCAGATTGTGGTGGACGGGCAAGAGAAGCTGAAGAACGGAAGCAAGGTGTTTCCGCGAACAGCACCGGTGAAGGCGGACGGGACCAAGGCAGAGCTGGGTAAGGCAAGTGAAGGCGGGCAGCCCTCGTGAGTCCATCGAAGCCATTTATTCTCCGACCGGTGGCCACCTCGCTTCTTATGGTGGCCATTTTGCTTGCCGGATTCGTCGCGTATCAGCAGTTGCCGGTGTCGGCGCTTCCGCAAGTGGACTACCCGACGATTCAGGTGCAGACGTTTTATCCGGGGGCAAGCCCGGAGGTGATGGCCTCTTCGGTGACTGCTCCGCTGGAACGGCAGTTTGGACAGATACCGGGGCTGAGCCAGATGACGTCGTCGAGCTCAGGCGGTGGCAGTGTGATTACGCTGCAGTTCTCGCTGTCGGAGTCGATCGATATTGCGCAGCAGGATGTGCAGGCGGCGATCAATGCGGCGTTTAGTTATCTGCCGAAGGATCTGCCGAATCCGCCGGTGTACAGCAAGGTGAATCCGGCTGATGCGCCGATCATGACGCTGGCACTGACGAGCGATACGCTTCCGCTTGCAAAGGTGGAGGACCTGGCGGATACGGTGATCGCGCAGAAGATCTCGCAGCTTTCGGGTGTGGGATTGGTGTCGATCAATGGTGGACAGAAGCCTGCGGTGCGGATACAGGCAAACCCGACGGCGCTGGCAAACTATGGACTGAGTCTGGAAGACATTCGCGCCGCGGTGGGCACAACCAATGTCGATCAAGCGAAGGGCAATCTGAATGGAGCAAGCCAGTCTTACACGATTGGCGCGAATGACCAGCTGCCCTCGAGCGCGGCCTATAACAATGTGATTGTTGCGTACCGGAATGGGTCACCGGTGCGGCTGTCGGATGTTGCGAATGCAGTGGACAGCGCTGAGAATCTGTTTCAAGCGGCGTGGATGGGGACGGCGGCTCAAGCTCCGGCGAATGGGCAGCCGATGCAGCCTGCGGTGTTGAAGCCTGCGGTGATTGTGAACATCCAGCGGCAGCCGGGGGCGAACATCATCGGCGTAGTGGACGAGGTGCAGAAGATTCTGCCGCAGCTGCGCTCGTCGATGCCAGCGACGGTGGCACTGCAGGTGTTGACGGATCGGACGAATACGATTCGAGCCTCGGTGAAGGATGTGCAGTTTTCACTGGTGCTTACCATTGGCCTTGTCGTGATGGTGATCTTCCTGTTCCTGCGATCGATTGCGGCGACGATTATTCCATCGGTGGCGGTGCCATTGTCGATTGTGGGCACGTTTGGAGTGATGTACCTGCTGGGGTACAGCCTGAACAACCTGTCGCTGATGGCGCTGACGATCTCGACCGGGTTCGTGGTGGATGACGCGATCGTGATGATCGAGAATATCTCGCGGTATCTCGAACAGGGCGAGTCGCCGTTGGAAGCAGCGCTGAAGGGATCGGAACAGATCGGGTTCACCATCGTTTCGCTGACGGTGAGCTTGATTGCAGTGTTGATTCCGCTGCTGTTCATGGGCGATATTGTTGGTCGGCTCTTCCGCGAATTTGCTGTAACGCTGGCGGTTACAATTTTGGTCTCGGCGTTGGTGTCGTTGACGTTGACGCCGATGATGTCGGCAAAGCTGCTGAAGCATACGCCTGAGAATGAGCAGAACGCGTTCTATAAAAAGAGCGAAGAGTTTTTTGAGTATGTGATTGCGAAGTATGGCGTGGGCGTGCGTTTTGTACTGCGGCACCAAACCGCAACGCTGCTGGTGACGCTTGCGACATTTGCGCTGACGGTGTATCTGTTTCTGATTGTGCCGAAGGGGTTCTTTCCGGTGCAGGATACGGGTGTGCTGCTGGGAATTACTGAGGCTCCGCAGACGATCAGCTTTAGCGCGATGAGCTCGCGGCAGCAGGCGTTGGCGAGGATCATCCTGCAGGATAAAGATGTGGAGAGCGTGTCGTCGTTCATCGGGATTGATGGGACGAACTCGACGTTGAACAGTGGGCGTATTCAGATTAATTTGAAGGATCGTGAGCTGCGGAGTTCTTCGGCACTGGAGGTGATTGAGCGCCTGGAGCCGAAGGTTGCGGCAGTGGATGGGATCCAGTGTTTTCTGCAGCCGCTGCAGGACCTGACGGTGGAAGATCGGGTGAGCCGGACGCAGTATCAGTACTCGCTTGAGGACGCGAATACGGAAGAGTTGGCGATGTGGACGGACAAGATGGTCGCCAAGCTGAAGCAGATTCCGATTTTGAGCGATGTGGCGAGCGATGAGCAGTTGAGTGGGCTTGAGGCGAGTCTGGTGATCGATCGCGATACGGCTTCGCGGCTGGGGATTACGCCGCAGAACATCGACGATACGCTGGATGATGCGTTTGCACAGCGGCAGGTGTCGACGATCTTTACGCAGCAGAATCAGTATCACGTGGTATTGGAGGTCGCGCCGAAGTATCAGCGAAATCCGGCCGCGCTCGACAATATTTATGTGAAGAGTTCGAATGGTACGCAGGTGCCGCTGTCGACATTTACGCACTTTGAAGAGAAGCAGACGTCGCTGGTAATCAATCACCAAGGGCAGTTCCCTGCTGTGACGATCTCGTTCAATCTGGCGCCGGGTAAGTCGATCGGCGATGCGGTCGATGCGGTGAACAAGGCGAAGGCGGAGTTGAATATGCCGCCTAGCGTGAAGGGCGAGTTTCAGGGATCGGCAAAGGCGTTCGAGGCTTCGATTGCGAATGAGCCGTTGCTGATTCTGGCGGCGCTGATTGTGGTTTATATCGTGCTGGGCGTGTTGTACGAGAGCTATATTCACCCGATCACAATTCTGTCTACGCTGCCTTCGGCTGGTGTAGGCGCGATTCTTGCGCTGCTGTTGTTCCATGTGGACTTGAGTGTGATCGCGCTGATCGGAATTATTTTGCTGATCGGTATTGTGAAGAAGAACGCAATTATGATGATCGACTTTGCGCTGGAGGCTGAACGCGAGCAAGGAATGACGCCGACAGAGGCGATCTATCAGGCTTGTCTGCTGCGGTTCCGGCCGATCATGATGACGACGATGGCAGCGCTTCTGGGCGGGTTGCCGCTGGCGCTGGGCACGGGTACGGGGAGTGAATTGCGACGTCCGCTGGGAATTACGATCGTCGGAGGGTTGATTGTTTCGCAGGTGTTGACGCTGTTTACGACGCCGGTTGTGTATCTGTTCTTTGATCGGATTGCGCGGAGATCGCGTCGTCCGCAAGGGCGGAAGGACGTGGAGATGCATGCGCATGCTGTGTCTGGGGATTGAAGCTGGCTTAGAGATTCGAAGCTGATTTGAAGATCAGGAGTTTATGCATTTTTCAGCACCATTTATTCGGCGGCCGGTAGCGACATTCTTGATGTCGATCGCGGTGATTCTGGCGGGCGCGGTGGCTTATACGCTGCTGCCGGTGGCCAGCCTGCCGCAGGTGGAGTTTCCGGTGATCTCGGTGGGTGCGAGTTTGCCGGGGGCCGATCCTGAGACGATGGCTTCGTCGGTGGCGACGCCGCTGGAGCGGCAGTTTGCGAAGATCGCTGGTGTTAATGAGATGACCTCATACTCGTCGACGGGGACGGTGGGGATTACGCTGCAGTTCGATCTGACGAGAGATGTGAACGGCGCGGCGCGTGATGTGCAGGCAGCGATTAATGCGGCGCGGAGTCAGTTGCCGGCGAACCTGCCGAGCAATCCAGGGTATTACAAGGTGAATCCTGCGGACTCGCCGATCATGATTATTGCGCTGACGTCGGACACGATGAATATTCCGCAGTTGTACGACGCTTGCGACAGCATTCTGGCACAGAAGATCGCGCAGATTCCAGGGGTGGGGCAGACGTTCTGCGGTGGGAGTGCGAAGCCCTCGGTTCGTATTGAAGCGAATCCGATGCAGTTGGCGCATTATGGCGTTGGGTTGGAGGCGTTGCGTGCGGCGATCGGCACGGTGAACGTGAACCAGCCGAAGGGATATCTGCAGGACGACAGCAGACGGTGGAGCGTCAGTGCGACGGATCAGTTGTTTGGCGCGGCGGCGTATGCACCGCTGATTGTTTCGACAGATCGTGGGCCGGTGAGTACGGCGTCGGCGAGTTCGGGGCTACCAGCTTCAGTGGCGAGTGCGTTGACGGCAAATGCGAATACGGGCTCAACGGCGAATGGAGCGACGAACGCCAGCGGTGGTGCTCCTTCTGCTGCTGTTACTCCAACTGCTGCCGTGTCGACGGGGCTAGCTGCCGGGCCTACGACCGCTCATGGTGTCGTGCGAGTGCAGGATGTCGCGGATGTCGTCAACAGCGTTGAAGATGTTCATTCTACAGGCGTGTTCAACGGCAAGCCGGCGATTCTGGTGATTGTGTTCAAGACCTCGACCGCGAATGTGATCGAGACAGTGGACGATGTAAAGAAGATGCTGCCGATGCTGCAGGCGTCGATACCACCCGCGATTCAAGTGCATGTCGCGATGGACCGGACGACGACGATTCGTGCATCGGTTAGGGACGTAACGCGGACGCTGGTGATCTCGATTCTGCTGGTGATCCTGGTGGTGTTTTTGTTCCTGCGGGAGGTTCGATCGACGCTGATTCCAACCGTGGCTGTGCCGTTGAGTCTGTTGGGGACTTTCGCGGTGATGTACCTGTTGGGATATACGCTCGATAACCTGTCGCTGATGGCGCTGACGATCTCGACGGGATTCGTGGTCGATGATGCGATTGTGGTGATCGAAAACATCAGCCGTCATCTCGAGGCGGGGATGTCGCCGTATAAGGCGGCGATGGTTGGGTCGAAGGAGATTGGATTTACGGTGGTGTCGATGAGCACGTCGCTGATTGCGGTGTTCATTCCGATTCTGCTGATGGGTGGGATTGTTGGCCGGCTGTTCCGTGAGTTTGCGGTGACGCTGTCGGTGGCGATTCTGGTGTCGCTGGTGGTGTCGCTGACGACGACTCCGATGTTGAGCGCGAAGTTTCTGGAGCCGTACGGCACACGGAAGCATGGTTGGTTTTATCGCTCGGGTGAGCGCGTGCTGGCATGGATGGCCGCGGAGTATGAGCTCGGGCTGCGGTGGGTGTTGAAACATCAGAAGCTAGTGCTGACCGTCACGGTGCTGACGTTTGTGCTGAACGTCTATCTGTACATTCTGGTGCCGAAGGGATTTTTCCCGGAGCAGGATGCTGGCCGCATCGGCGGACAGGTGCAGGGGCAGCAGGATGTTTCGTTCCCGCAGATGAAGAAGAATGTGCTGGCGCTGGCGAAGATTGCCGGGGAGGACCCTGGGGTCGAAGATGTGACTGCGTTTGCAGGCGGGCGCGGCAACTCGAATGGCGGGTTCATGTTTATGTCGCTGAAGCCGGATGCGGAGCGGCAGAAGAGGGGCGACACGGCGCAGGTCATCGTTGATCGGCTGCGGCCAAAGGTCAGCAATCTGCCGGGCGTGATTATGTATCTGCAGGCGTTTCAGGATCTGCGGATTGGCGGGCGGAATACGGCGACGGAGTATCAGTACACGTTGACGGGCGATAACCTAAAGGAGCTGAACGAGTGGGGTCCGAAGCTGGAGGCTGCGATGGACAAGCTTCCGCAGATCAAAGACGTTGCGACGGACCAGCAACAGCAAGGATTGCGGGGGCAGTTGGTGATCGACCGCGCGACGGCGAGCCGGTTGGGGGTTTCGCCGCTGGCGATCGATTCGACGTTGTCAGATGCGTTTGCGCAGACGCAGGTTTCGACGACGTACATGCCGCTGAATCAGTACCACGTCGTGCTGGAGGTTGCGCCGCGGTTTCAGGAAGATCCGGATGCGTTGAAGAATATCTATGTGAAGAGCACGACAGGCGCGATGGTGCCGCTGTCTGCGGTGACGCACTTTGAGACGCAGCGGATTCCACTGGCGGTGAACCACCAGGCGCAGTCTCCAGCGACGACTCTGTCGTTCAATCTGGCGCCGGGGGCTTCGCTGAGTGAGGCGACGCAGGCGATTCAACAGGCTCGGGTGGATATTGGGATGCCGTCCGCGATTCACGGTGGGTTTGCAGGTTCAGCCCAGGCCTTCAAGGATTCGCTGAAGAGTGAGCCATGGTTGATTTTGCTGGCGCTGGTGGCTGTTTATATAGTGCTGGGGATTCTGTATGAGAGCTTTATTCATCCGCTGACGATTCTGTCGACTCTGCCTTCGGCCGGGGTTGGTGCGATTGTGGCGCTGCTGCTGTTCAAGGTGGATCTGAGCGTGATCGCGATGATCGGGATCATTTTGCTGATCGGCATTGTGAAGAAGAACGCGATCATGATGATCGACTTCGCGCTGGTGGCTGAGAGGCAGCATGGAAAGACGCCGCAGGAGGCGATCTTCGAGGCTTGCATGCTGCGGTTTCGGCCGATCATGATGACGACGATGGCGGCGCTGCTGGGTGGATTACCGCTGGCGCTGGGTCGGGGCACGGGTAGCGAGATGCGGCGGCCGCTGGGAATCACGATTGTGGGTGGGTTGATCGTTTCGCAGGCGCTGACGCTGTTTACGACGCCGGTGGTTTATCTCTTCTTTGATCGAGTGAGAGCGAGGTTTGCGCGGATGGGGCGGCAGAGACGGCACGCTGGGAGTGTGGCCCAGGTTGTGGCTGGGGATTAGGCTCTGAGGTTTTAAATGCAACCGCAGATTCCTCCGCTTCGCTGCGGAATGACAACAAAAGGACAAGCAACGGCAAAAGCAATAACAAGACAATGTTGAGGGAAAAGAGAACAGGCAACGACAGAGATTGTCGTTGCCTGTGATTTCGTTGTGAGTTCGATTAAACCAGAGCTGGCTCTGCGATCAAGGAGTCTTTCGAGCGGCGGCGCTTGAGTGGGGTCGGGTTTGCCGTTGAGAGCGGTGCCTGCGGGAAGTAGGAGTTTTCGAAGTACTGACCCAGCATGCGGTGCGTGTTGAAGAAGCTGCCGTTGATGGCAATACAGTGTTGTTGCATGCGTGCCCAGGCTCCGGGGTTGGCGTACATGGGAGCGATGGACTCTTCAAGCTTTTCGTAGAGGCTGGCGGCTTCGGCGGCTTCGTCCTCGCCATCTTCGATGGCCCATCCGGTGGTGTTCTCTGCACAGCCTTCGATCCACCATCCGTCGAGGATGGAGAGTGAAGGAACACCGTTGAGGGCAGCCTTCATGCCTGAGGTGCCGGAGGCCTCGTAGGGGCGGCGGGGGGTGTTGACCCAGACATCGACGCCCTGGGTGAGGAGAGCGCCAAGCTCCCAGTCGTAGTTTTCGAGGTAATAAATTTTGAGAGCCGAGGAGTTGAGCTTGGTGGCCGAGGCGAAGACGTCGCGAATGAGGCCCTTACCAGCGATGTCGGCGGGGTGGGCCTTGCCGGCGTAAAGAATCTGGAGGCCGCCGATCTTTTCGGCGATGGCGACCAGACGGGCGGGGTCGTGGAGGAGAAGACTGGCTCGCTTGTAGGTGGCGACCCGGCGGGCGAATCCCAGGGTGAGGACGTTGGGATTGAAGTGATGGCCGGTGCGCTTGGCGATGGTGCTGAAGAGACGGAGTTTACCTTTGTTGTGGGCGGCGGCGATGCGGGCCGGGTCGATGCCGTAGACCGAGCGGAAGTATTGATTGTCGGTGCGCCAGTGGGGAATCTCTTCGTCGAGGATCTCCTGGAAGTGTTTCGAGAGCCAGGTGGCGGCGTGGACTCCATTGGTGATGGAGTAGACCTTGGAGTCGGGGAACATCTGCTGGGAGACCTTGCCGTGCTGCATGGCGACGCCGTTGACGAAGCGCGAGAAGCGCAGGGCGATGTAGGTCATGTTCATGAGGCCGTTGTGGAGGCAGCCGAACTGGTCGATGGCGGCGCCGATATCGTGGCCGAGGACCTGGTACATCTGATCGACGCCGAACTGGTCGTGGCCTGCCGGGACCGGGGTGTGGGTGGTGAAGACGCACTGCTGGCGAACGGCTTCGATATCGGCTTCGGTTGCGTCTTTGAGGGGGGCGCCAGCGAGTTGCTCTTCGAGCAAGCCGATGGAGAGGAGGGCGGCGTGGCCCTCGTTCATGTGATAGACCTTGGGTTTACAAGCAAGGGCGTGGAGGAGAGCGACGCCGCCGAGGCCGAGGACGGTCTCCTGACAGAGGCGGTAGTAGGTGTCGCCGCCGTAGAGGTGGTCGGTGAGCTTGCGATCCCAAGGGTCGTTGCCCTCGACGTCGGTGTCGAGCAGGAAGACGGGGATGACGTGGCCGAGGACGCCGACGACGTCGAAGCGCCATGCGCGGACGAGGACCTGACGGCCTTGCAGAGTGAGCGCGATGATCTGATTGGCGCTGGGGAGCGTGGTCTCGGGGGACCAGAGTACTTCGGCCTCGGTCTGCTGGCCGATATCGGAGAGCTTCTGGCGGAAGTAGCCGCGGCGATGGACGAGCGAGATCGCGACCATGGGTGCGGCGGTGTCGGCGGCGGAGCGGAGGGTGTCGCCGGCGAGCATACCGAGGCCACCGGAGTAGGTGGGCAAGGCTGGGGAGAGGGCGATCTCCATGGAGAAATAAGCGATGGTACGGGAGGAAAGATCAGGCATCGACTGGGGGATGGGGGTTGAGGGAAGAGTCATGCGTTGGTTGATCCTTTTCTCATCCGATTTTGAATCTCGTTTCGGTGATGGCATGAGGACTACGACACACCTCTCTATCGGCGGAAGAGATGCAATGCACGAGATGCGAAAGAGAGAGCATTTGTGGCGTCGAAGTAAGGCTGATTCTACCAAACAGGGCATGAGTTACTGATAGAACCTCGGTTACTTACGCTGGTTCTATCGAGGTATTGACCGAGGCGACCTGGACGGCGGCAGCCTCGAGACGCTGCCATATGTGGTCTAACCAAAGGAGATGCTCGGGCTTCATGAGGACGGAGCGCAAGCAAGTGACTGTGGATTTCGCGTCAATTTGCTCTAAATTTTTCCATTTATTTCGTGAAAAAAAGCGCACCGGAAGTTGCGCGAGAGCAAAGTGGAGGTCATTTCTGGCGGTTTCATCGAAGATCGCTTGAGCAAGGGCTGAGGATGCTTCAGGGGTTGCAGCGCGTGGAGCCCAGAAGACGATATCGAGTTGGGGCGGGTTGGATGGGGTCAGAAAATGAGGGGATTCGGCGAGGCGCTCGTAGAGTTTGAGGGCGGCGGTGTGGCCGGATTCAAGGCCCTGGGCAAAGGCTCCGCCTGGGGTGTAAGGGAGGAGTTGCTGGGTTGCCCAGAGGGCGACAGCAGAGGCGCCGGCGCGGGAGCACTCGAGGGAGATCTCGCCGAGATGAAGGTCTTTGGAGGAGAAGTAAGTGTAGGGGGAGTCGTGCTTGTAGAGACGGCCGACGGCAGGGTCACGGAAGAGGATGCAGCCACAACCGTAGGGTTGGAGGCCGTGCTTGTGCGGGTCGATGACGAGAGAGTCGGCGTGAGGGATGGCGTCGAATGCGGCGCGGGTTTCGGGGGAGAGATTTTGAGCGAGGGTGAAGTAGCCGCCGTAGGCTGCGTCGACGTGGATGCGGAAGTTGTGTTTTTTCTGAAGGGTGAGGATGTGGTCGAGCGGATCGACTGAGCCGATGGCTGTGGTGCCGAGGGTAACGACGACGGTTCCTATGTTTTCTGTCGCGAGGAGACGTTCGAGAGCGGTGAGATCCATGCGGCCGGTGGTGTCGGAGGGGACGGTGACGAAGGGCAGGCCGAGAACACTGGATATGCGGCTGTGAGTGTAGTGGGCCTGGTCGGAGGCGGCGATGGCTTTTCCTGGTGCGAGTTGTCCGGCGACCCAGAGGGCTTCAAGGTTGGCGAAGGTGCCGCCGCTTGAGAGATGGCCGAGATGCTGGGGCCAGTGAAACATTTTGGCGAGGGCAGCTACGGCTTCGATCTCCATGGCAGAGCTGGCGCGGCCACCGTCGAGGGCGTGGTTGTTGGGATTGACGGACATGGCTAGTGCGTAAGCGGCACGAGCGATGGGGTGAGGCGGCTTCAACATCTGGCCGGCGTAGAGGGGATGCGCGTAGGGATAGTTGTCGTGGAGGCGGGTTGCTACTTGTTGGAGAATCGTTGAGGCGGCTTCGCCCAATGCTGGAGGGGGATTTGGAGGAAGGTGGGCAGAGCCTTCGTCCAAGGTGCGCTGGGATTCGGCGAGGAGTTTTAGAAATTCGTCGGACATATATAGATGTTGTTAGTACGCGGATCGGGTGAGGAAGCCGAACTTCATGGCGAGACCGAGGGCGGTCGCAAGGATGAATGCGGCGGCGGTCCAGCGGCCGGACGTCACGATGCGTTTCCTGAGGACTTCGATCAGGAGGATGACGATAAAGAGACCGAGCATAAGTAGAAGGCCATCGGCGACGAAGATGCGCGTGCCCGCAGGACCAGTGCTGAGAATGTGTTCGATGTGGAAAGGCGGAAAGAGAGAGCCGGCGAAGAAGACGATCAGAAAAAGAATGAGCTGCAGGATGACTGAGACGACATTTTTCATAGTGGTTTCTCGAGATGAGTTTAGCGCGGTTGAGGGAGATCCAGCAGGAGTTTGAGGTGAGTGACTTCTGCAAGAGTCTGATAATTTTCCGCGACCTCAGAACTGCGGAATGGATGCAGGACTCACGGCTGCTTGGGATCTCGATCAAAGTCGAGATCTATCTTTGTTGAACAGCTCATGGCAGGTTGGATTCGAAGAGATCGTAGCGATGTTCGAGCTCCCACTGCTGAGCGGCCTTTTCGCTGGACTGCAGGAAGCTCATGCATTTTGGGGTTGGGTTCGCTGAGCCTAGAGGCTGGCCAGAACAAGCCGACACGGTTTGAGTGAATTTGTCGTGCTGCTGCCAGAGACTTGGTCCGGGGAGGAAGCTGTGTTCGAGGCTGGTGCGGGCTGAGCTTTTGAGGTCAAGATAGGAGAGGTTGAATTCGAGCGCAGCGCGAGTGTATTCGTGGGTGAGATCGATGCGGGAGACGCCTTCGTCGTCTGTGGAGAGCGCGACAGGAACGCCAGCGGCACGATAGTTCGGAAGTGGATGCCAGGGAGCGGAGACACCAAGGATTACATCGTTCGAGGTGAGATTGATCTCGACCATGATGTGACGGTCGGCGAGCTCAGTCAGCAGCGCCTGCGGCTCGTTCTCGTACATGACATCGACTCCGTGGCCGATGCGTTCAGCGTGTCCGAGATCGACTGCCTCGCGGATGTGGAAGCGAAGGCCGTCGGGAGGAACGAGGCCGGGAGCGATTTCGCCCGCGTGCAGGGCGATGTGAACGTTGGGGTAGACGCTATGGAGATAGTCGAGCATGAGCATCTGGCGGTGGTACTCGGACATGGACAGATAAGCATCTTCAGGCTGTACGAAGTTGAGGCCCACCACCCGAGGATCCACTGAGGCGACTTCGAATGCCAGTAGAGTCTGCGCGAAGACGTGTTGCGGGGGAAAAGCGCGGAGGACTTGATAGAGGAAGCGGACTTTGACGGAGCAGGCTGATCGGGCGCTCGGCTGACCGCAGTTTTCGATTCGATCGCGATCGTCGAGGGCGTCGTCCAACTGTTTGCGATCGACGGCGACCTCGTCGCGGAGGCCTGCCTTGAGGAGCTTATCGCGAAGACGGCTGAGGTCCTCCCGGCTGGTGCCAGTGGCATCGCCAGTACGGTTTTGCGCTTGATCGGCAGGTGTGGAGGGCCACTCAATATTGGAGACGATCTTGGAGAGGTCGGTAAAGATGGGGGTCTCCATGACCTCAAGGTACTGCTCGTTCTGAGCGGCGGCGCGGGTGGCGACTTCGTCAAGCCATTCGCCCGTGTGAGATTTGTCGAGGCTGCGGAAACGGTCGAAGGTGGCGAAGAATTGATCATGCCCACTGACACCTGTGGATGGAACGAAGGCGCGCATGGAGAAGGAGTCAACGAGTGCGTCGTAGAGCTTCTGGTCTTTGAAGGCATCCTCGGCGCGAACATTGCCCTCGCCACAGACAGGCTGCGGTGGGATGCTGCGGGTAGTGCCAACGGGCTTGATAAAGCTATGCGTGGTGGGGTTGACGCAGAGAAGATCGGCGGCTCCATCCTTAATAAAGGTCTCGGCGTAGATTGCTCCTGCGAGGTGCATGTGCAGGTCCGCGCCCTTCGGCATGCGAGTGAGGAAGGCGTTGAGTTGGAGAGGACTTTGCTTTGCGGTGTTGAAGGCTTTGATGGCCCGTTGCTCGCGAGGTGTTGCGGCGGCCGTGGTCCTGGGCGACGGCGAAGTTGCTGGCGGTGCCACCACTTGCGCGAGGCCGATGGGAACGAGACAAAGAAGAAGAGAGGCAGAGGCGTAGCTGCGGAAGCGTCTGAGCATGGGCGTCCTTGTTGAATCTGGATGAGAAAGGATAGCGCGAGATGGGTGAGTTGGCGGTATGGCTCGAGATTGCTATACTTGGAATGCGTTTGCGTTGCTGGTTCCCCACCAGCGATGGGCTCCCCTAAAAAGCCGGGGCGACAGATGTAGCAACAATGCACGGTGGTTCTTGGCGATCCCCGATAAGCAGCGTTTTATGCCAAGGCCAGATAGCTCAGTGGTAGAGCGCGGCCCTGAAAAGGCCGGCGTCGGCGGTTCGATCCCGTCTCTGGCCACCAC
>CAVYUE010000028.1:0-178108 GCA_963771625.1 uncultured Acidobacteriaceae bacterium | reverse complement strand
ACTTAGCCCTAGATCCCGATAAACGCGCTTCTCGTCAGCAAGTATCAGTGACGAGAAGCCAACTTCCTGAGGAATCATAATTCCCAAGCCTGGCTCCGCTTCCGATTAATTGAACTGAAACGCAGCTAGTCCTTGGCAAAAAAGTGATTTGCCTGCGTGAGCTCCGGAAGATCTGAATCGGCGTGGTTGCAGTTCGTGATCAACATGCGATAGTGCTGTTCCGCGGCTGCGTGCTCTCCTGCCTTTTGGGCAGAGACAGCAGCGCCGTACTCCGCTCTCAGGCGTCCTGGGGCGGATGTAAGTGACGATTCATAGGCCGCCAACGCGAGCTTCGGCTGATTTGCCAAAAGCAACATATCACCCAGCATCTCCGGCGCGGGAGCAATAGGACCTGGACTGACCGGCGATTTTTCGGTTGCGTCTTCCATCGCAGCGGCAGCTCTCATCTCTTGTACGGCCGCATCGTGATCACCTTCCGTCCACTTGATCCACGCGCTCAGAATCTTCAATTGAACATTCACCCGATCCGCATTGCCGTCGCCGCTCTGCGCGAGTGCATCGCGCAAGGAAAGCAGCGGTTGCATTGCCGCCTGCGCCCCCTTGGTGTCCCCAAGCCTTGACGCGCCAAGCGCCCGCGCGAAATAAAGAGTCGACGCATGCGCGTCCCCCGGAGAGATTTGCGGAGGCACAGACAGGGCCGCGGCAGCGCCCCACTGCTGACGCTCAATCCAGTACCGCGCTGGTATCGTTGCTGTTGCGTATAGCCCTGCGGACCGCGCCGGATCGCCCGGTTCGATAACGGGTAGCTGTTCAGTCATCTTGCGAGCTTCCGCGATGCGCCCGCTTTGCAAATACGCATAGACCAGGTAATCCAGAGCGTGTAGTTCGTCGCCTGCCATCTTTTGCTTGCGTGCGCTGGCAGCGGAGGCAAGATTTGAGGCGATGGAGTCGTCCCATAAACCGACCCTCGTAAAGATGTGAGAGGGCATGTGCAGGGCGTGAGGCGAGTCCGGCGCAATCTGGGAGTACTGCTTCGCCGCATCCAAAGCCAGGGGAGCCAGCACCGGATTATCGTCCGCATGGATGATGTAGTGCGCGATACCTGGATGTTGCGGCTGCTGCAGAACGATCGGTGCGAGAATGAGGGTCGCCTTCTTCTGATCCGCGTAAGTCTTGTCCTTTGGCGAAGCATTCGCGATCAGTGAAAGGGCATAAAAGATGGCTGCTTCGCTGTCCTGCGGATACCGGCTGTGCAGCGACTCCATCGCTGTCTCATACCGTTTTGCGCGCACGCTGTGACTCTCTGAGCCTGCATCTTGATAGAAATCCTGAATAGCGCTCAGATAGTCGCGTTCCCTCTGGGTCTTCGGCCCCATCGCCAAACCTGCTTGAGCCGCTTCCAGGCCGATCCTTAGATCGTCTTTCGTTGGCGGATCCCACAATTGACGGTAGTGGCTCATCGCAATGCCCCACTCTGCCATGCTGCAACTCGGATCTGTGCTCAACACATCAGCAAATAGCTGCGCCGACTTCCGGTATCCAAAGGAATGTAAACTCGCCACCGCCAGATTGAATCTGTCGCGCACTTCTGGACTGCATGACGTATCGAAGTGGACGGTTCCCATCCGGTTCGACTCGTCCGACGCATGTTCATGCTGCGGCGCACACTCTACCCGCGCAGGTGTGAAAACCATCAGAGCCATCAACCATGCGAAAACAAAGCGCAGCATGAGCCACGTCCTCCATTCATGGACCATAGTAGCTGGTGTCGCGTCTCTTGCACGCACGACTCCAGACCAATGCATCCATCGAACATCGTTTGATGCGACCTAGCAAACATGAGCCCCGTGAAACGCGCTTCTCGTCAGGAAGTATCAGTGACAAGAACCCGACTTATCAATACCAATCAGTCTTCAATAAGTGATTCGGCGATTATGCAGTCGTCTCCGACTGTGGAAGATAGCTCCACTAAGGCCGTTTTTAAGGAGCGAGTCTGAATGAATACGAGGGATCGGGCTGCAGGAGCCGCAGAGCTAACCGACAATGACTGATCAACGAGACGCAGATAGCCGTGCGGAAAAGGGGGACAGGCTTAGCGACGCGAATTGTAAGGGAACCTACTCGTGATGTTATTGCACCTCTATCGCGGAAACGATCGCGTCTCCTTTGGTCGGTCTGAACTCAAGAATGACCATGCCATCCCTGGCATTTACTTCCAAATGCTGTTGATACGCAGTCAGCGCACCTCCCGCGGCGGCTGCCACATCCAGATTGGTCAGAACTTTCTGTCCGTTCGCGAAAACGTCGAAGATGCGGTCGCCGGGATGTAAAGATGGCTCCACAAACGTAAGGACTACGTGATGCGGACCGTCAACCACCGGAACACGATAGGTAAAGGATCCCGCACGGTAAGTGGCTGCAACCTCGGGGCTGCTGGTCCCGGCAATTGACGCTGGCGCCGGAGCTCTGAACCCACCTCCCGGACCGGTGATAACCTGCGCCGTTCCGCCCTCGAAGAACGTATCCGATCCAAAGCGTTTGTCCGGGCTTGTGCCAGCAACCAGCGCGCCGCAATCGACAAAAGTATTCTTCGCGGCTGCGTCGGAAAGATGCCACTGAACTCTATCCTCCACATCTCCCTTGGGAAACGAGCCACTTGCGACGACGTCGTTGGTGCCGGCGCTGAGAACGACGCCATTCCAGACACAGATGCGATCCAGGCAGTCTGCAAGCACTCCAATGAGCTTTCCATTGACTTTCAGCGAGGTCTTGGGCGCATTGCTGTACACCCGCACGTCTGCTATCCGGTAGGCTCGCTCGGTGTAAAGCCTGGAGTTGATGTGCACCGTTGGCGTCGCCGTCCAGTTGGCTTTGTAAAAGAAGTACGCGTCCTTCCTATGCTTATGGTCAAAGGTCACGATGCCCTTGGTATTGATGTCCTGGGCATTGCCCTCGCTGCGAGTCGTGCTTCCGAAGTCGAAGGAATTCCAGAGAAACGTACCCCATAGGTACGGTTTGCTGCGCAGCGTGGACCAGTTCTGTTCGTGAATGTAGGACTCATATTCTTCCGCCTGGGGCCGGTTGCGCGACTCCGGGCCACCCAGCGCATTGTCAGAGTGCAGCGAGACGGCACCCCCAGCGCCGTATTCCGTTACCGCCATCGGCTGTGTCGGCCGGGTATGGTGCAGGGCGTCAAGGTGGGGGCCTAAGTCGGACGGCTTGTCGTAGTACCAGCCGAAGTAGCGATTCGCGCCCGACAGGTCGGTGACTGAGGCTGTGATGGGCACCACGGTATTCGGTGCGTAGCGTATTCCCTCACAGCAAGTCGCCAGTGTTGTGGGTCTGCCTGGGTCCAGTTCGTGCGCCAACTGATTCAACTCTTTGAGTAAGGGCAGGGGATCAGGAACGGCGCCTGTTCTGTTTCCCACAAAGGCCGGTATGCTGTTTCCAAAATCGATCTCATTGCCGATGGACCAAGTGATGACCGAGGGATGATTGAAGTCCTGCGCGATGAGCTCGCGCAATTGCTGCCGGGCGTTCTCACGAAGCGCTGCGGTCGGCTGCAGGCTCTCGCCCAACGTCCACTGGCTTACCAAGGGAATCTCGTCCCAGAGCACAAGACCGTCGCGGTCCGCGAGGTCGTGAATCGGCTGGCCGTGCTGGTAGTGGGTGAGGCGTATGCCGGTCACCCCCATCTCTCGCATCGTCGCCTCGTCCGCGGCAACGTCCTCCGGTCCCGACGCCCAGCCCTTGCCTTCACGATCCTGGTGGTAGCCGACGCCGTGGACGGCGACGTGTTTCCCGTTGAGGAACAGTCCTTGATCCGGATCGAACCGAACCTGCCGGATGCCGAAGGGGAGCGAGACACGATCCACGAGTTGGGAGGAGTTGTTTGAGAGTTCCACCACCAGGCGGTACAGATAAGGATCCTCCACACCTTGCCAGAGATGCGGATGCGGCACAGCGACGTTCGCGGTGCTCTCTACCACGCTCGCTGGCGCCACGGTGACGGACTGCTCTTGTTGTGCCGCGACCTTGCCCTGCGCATCAACGAGCAGGGTTCGAAGCAGAACGGTGCTGCTTTGCTCGCTGTCGTTGCGCACGCGTGCGCGCACCTGCACCTGCGCTCCGGCAGACGCGACCGACGTCGTCTTCGCATAGACACCGGAGGAGCCATAGTCCATCAGATCAAGGTGCGTCTTCCTAGTGAAGACGAGGCTTACTGGACGATATAAACCGCCGTACACGAAGAAGTCTCCCGTAAGCGGCAACACGTCGGCAGTCGAGTTTCCCAGCGCGGGCTTCGTGTTGTCAACCTTAACTGTAAGCGTGTTCTCCTGGCCCAGCTTAAGTGCTGCCGTGGTGTCCAGGCGAAAGCGCGAGAAGCCTCCCCGGTGCGTGCCAAGCATGGTTCCGTTCAACCAGACGGTTGCGATGCGGCTTGCGGCGTCAAATTGCAGAAAGCTTTCCATACCAGCCACGTTCGCTGGAGGTGTGAAAACGAGCTTGTACCAGCCGACTCCCTGCGTCGTTACCACGTTCTGCGCGGTGTTGATGTGGGACGCGGGTGCGTCCTTGTAGTAGCCCACCCGGTTCCAGGTGTGGGGCACGCTGACGGTCGTCCATGTCGCGTCCGGTTCCGCCTGTAGCTCCGTGGCAGATTCCGGCCCCAATTTGAAGCGCCATCCATCGCGGAGTGACATCTCGACACGGGGATCGTCAACCGTGGAACGGTGGGTTCCGCTCGTTAGAGACCTCTGCGCCTGACTTTCCAGGGTGAGCGGCAAGAGGCACAGCATAAGCAAACAATGAATGCGGTGCAAAGGTAGGCTCCATGTGATCGCGTGGTTAAAGAGACAGCGCGATTATAGGCATCACATAGATCGCTGTCAGCGGGGCTGAGTGGAACGGATATCGGTGCGGTCCGGGCTCCACGCGCTCCTGTGTAGATTGACGACAACAGGCCACGCACTCATCGAACATCGTTTGAGGCGACCTCGCAAACATTAGTCCCGTGAAACGCTCTTCTAGTCATTCACTATCGTTTCTCCATCCCCCACGACTGTTCGAAGGCCACCCATTTGCGCCCACACCATCCCGGCCATTAACATCAGGCTAAGAGAAACGAGAGGAACTACTTCATGGAATCCACCCCCGCAGCGCGCCGCACCGAAGACATCGCGCTCGATCTACTCAAGTTCGTTGCGTCCCAGGCCAATGTAGGCAACAAGTCCGCAGGCTCCACCGGCTTTGGCCTCCCATCCTCACCTAAGGCCGAAGATCAGGTCACCCACCTCCTCGAGCTCTACGCCCGCTGCCGTCAGGCCGTCGAGGCAACGGCCGACAAAAAGTAGTGTCGGCGTCGCAACCACTGCGCGTCGCAGTCTTCGGAGCGGGAGCCTTCGGGCGCAACCATCTCCGTGTCTTCCATCAGCTCCAGCAGGAAGGTCAACCCGTCGAACTCGTCGCCGTGGTCGATCGCGACCCCGTTGCCGTTGCCGACGCCTCTGCAAAGTTCGGTATACCCGGCTTCGAGTCCGTCGAAGCGTGTCTGGTCGCAGCCGGACCGCTCGACGCGGCGTCGGTCTGCGTCCCGACCGTGCACCACGCCTCCGCTGCAGCCCCGCTTCTGTCGGCTGGCGTTGACCTCCTCATCGAAAAGCCCCTCGCGGCGAGCCTCGCCGACGCGGACCATATCCTTGAGCTGGCCGGCAAGCACAATTGCATCGTGCAGGTCGGCCACCTGGAGCGCTTCAATCCAGCAGTCACCGCCGCCCGTCAGCATCTCCACAAACCCATGTTCTTCGAGGCCCACCGCCTCAGCATCTTTACCCCACGCTCGCTTGATGTCGACGTCGTCCTCGACCTCATGATCCACGACCTCGACATCGTCCTCAGCTTCGTCGCCTCGCCCGTACGCGAAGTCCGCGCAGTCGGTCTTCCGGTGCTCTCCCACAAGGTCGACATCGCCAACGTCCGCGTCGAATTCGAAAACGGCTGCATCGGCAACTTCACCGCCAGCCGCATCAGCACCGAACGCGTCCGCAAGCTCCGCTTCTTCCAGCCCCACCAGTACCTCTCGCTCGACTTCGCCCGTCAGGACCTCCTGATGATCGACGTCACCGCCGCAGCAGGCATGGACCCCGCACAACTGGCGAAGATGGCCGAAATAGCTCAGCTGGCCCAACAATCTGGTCAGCACCCCTCCGCCGGCCTCTCCCTGAAAAAAGTCACCGTCGAACCCGGCGAGCCGCTCCGCCTCGAAATCGAGTCATTCCTGAACGCGGTCCGTACCCGAACCACCCCGCTGGTCTCCGGCGAAGCTGGCCGTGCCGCCCTCGCCCTCGCCTTGGAAATCAACGACGCCATCGCAATCCACGCAGAGCGCGCCGGCCTCTAACGCGCGACGAAAATAAATCCGAAACCGTGGCGCATTTTTTGTCGGCAAATTAGTGACCATCAACTCACCACATTCACCACGCAATCCACCACGTTTTCACCACAAAAACACCACAACAAAACACGCGTTTTTCTAAAATAGCCCTGTAAAAACACCAATCCCACCACGCAGAAAAAAAATTGCTTTCCGCACCTCAAAAACTCCAGAATCAGTTCATAGTTTTGATCGGAACACTGTCCGGAATCCTGAGCTCAAACTGGTCATCTTCGAGCTTCTGATTCAACGTTAGCTTCGAGATCGTAAGCGTCAGTGTGTACTGGTCCTGGGGCCGCTTGATCACGATCTTCATGGGAAAAGGGATATCCCCGAACATCTGGTAGTTGCTGTAAAAAGCCCGCGTTACGACAGTCCCATCAGCACCATAGATATCTTGCTGATAAGGAAGCAGATTCGTGCGGCCAACGTGAATCACCCGGACCGTATGCGCCGTCTGGCCCAGCGGCTGAGCCAGAAACTCGAGGTCGTAATCCGGCTCCTCGATCAGGTCTTTCTTGTCTTTTTCGTTGGTAATGATCCGCGTATCCTGCGTCAGCGAAACCACTTGGTCCGGACCAAGACCATGCACCATCAGCGAGTCGAAAAACACCGCCGGACGCAGGTTTTCAAGCCCATTCTGCGACGGTTTCGTCACCTCGCTCGTACCCACCATCGCAAGATTCCGTCGCGGAATCCATATCTTCCAATTCTTACCGTCGCTGACCATATCCAGCGCCTGCGAACCAAGTATCGGCACGCGCAGCAAAACCCGTAAATCCTGGGGTTTTCTCAGAAAAATGTAACCACTGAAGCTCGGATACTGCGTCTCATGACCCTGTCTGCCACCACCCGTCGTTGCAGCAATCTCCACCGACGCATTGATGGTCTGAATCCCATCAAATCGGCCTTCCACCTGCTTCAGAAGCTGATCCAGCGTCGCATTCAGGACCACGTCGGCGGGCCTCGTCTTGGGGACGATGCGCGTATGGGTCAGGCACCCGGTCAATCCCGGAGCCAGCCCAAGCAAACCCACAGCCAACGCTTGTCTTATCCTCATGAACACAAACTTCAAGTATATCTTTCCTGGCTCAACCATCGCCTGGAAACCACGACGCGGGGACCATCCACACTATCTTGCTATACGTCTTTGATGTCTGCGAGTTCGACTGCGCTTCGCAGAGTTTTCACAAGCAAATGAAGCCGGAAGGTCCGTGGTAACTACTCCCTGAAAACGCCATGGAAGGTATCGTCGACGGCATGTTGGCGAGCTGAATGCTTTGGTGGTCTGGGTAGAGTGTCTACTGTTTTTGCGCCTGGCGATAGGCCTGCACTTGAGAGGCATGCTCCTTCAGGGTAGCGGAAAAGCGGCTGTGACCTGCGGCATCGCTCACAAAATAAAGGTAATCCGTCTGCGCCGGACGCATGGCCGCACGCAATGCGGCTAGCCCGGGATTGCAGATGGGTCCCGGTGGCAAACCAGTGTGTTTATAGGTGTTATAGGGCGAGGGCGACTGGAGATCCGAGGCGTAGATGGTTCCCCGCCAACGATTCTCAAGCAGCGCCGCGTAGATGATAGTTGGATCGGTCGCCAGCGGGATTCCTTTAGCCAATCGATTGACGAAGACACCGGCGACAAGTGGCCGTTCAGCGTCGTGGCTGACCTCTTTTTCGATCAGCGACGCCATCGTCACCGTGCGCGCTACGTCATTGGTTAGGCCAAGCTGCGCGGTCTCCTGGTGGAATCGGCGCACCATGGCCGACAAAATCTGGACAGGTGTGACATGCCTCGAGAACTGGTAGGTATCAGGAAAAAGATAGCCCTCCAGCGAAGCCGGCGGAGATAGGCCGCTTGGTTCCCATGCCAAAATCAGCTCGGTATGCTGGCGCTCCGCCGCAAGAAACGCGTCGCGGGAACCCAGGCCGGCCGCCTCGACCGCCTGTGCGATGTCGAAGATGTTGTAGCCCTCAGGAATCGTCAAGGCACGTGTGTAAATGTCACCGTGGAGCAGGCGCTCGTAGACATCAGTCATAGGAACGGGTCGGTCGAAGCGGTATTCCCCTGCCTTGAGTGTGCCGCCTTTGGCGAGACGCAGAATATCGAAGCCGTACTGGCTGCGAACCACGCCACTTTTTTCAAGCTGGGCAGCGATTGCCTCGGTCCCGGTTCCGGGTGCGATATCAATAAAAGTCTCGGACGACGGGCCATACGGCAAGTAAATGACACCGCCGGCGATGGCCGCGCCAATCACCAGGAGCAGCAACAGGGTTGCAAGAAACTTCAAATCTGCGCCTCCATCATTTGCACGGCCTGGGAACTAGGATCAGGCTCACATCTGTCACCAAGCTGCCCAGCTTGTCCGCCTGCTGCATCCGTTCCATTTTACGGCTGACTGCCCGCCCGATGACCAAGACACCCAAATTCATGACAAGCGATGAAAGCCGGGACGAGGTTCCAGCCCACGAGTCCTGTGACGGAACCGCAATTCAAGGAGAGAATCCACTAATTCTGCAGTCATTTCTCCAGACCGACAGAACCTGTGCGGCAACTCATAGCTAGCTCGAGGCCGGTCCGGCAACCCGTAGGGAAGGTTTTGCCGTCTTGCCATCGTATAATCGTATTTTCACCACAGCGCTGCCGCACGAGCATCTGCGAGCACGCCAGGACCATCCGGAAGGCCCCATGCCAGAACAAGTAAAAAAGAGGCTTGCAGAAGAGATTAAGTTGCTGGAGCATGAACTTACAACCGAACTCCCTGCTGAGATCAAAAAGGCCGTCGCACTGGGCGACCTAAGCGAAAACGCCGAGTACCACATGGCTAAGCAACGCCAGGTCTTCGTCAACGCCCGCTTAGGGCAGTTGAAGAAGCGGATGGGCGAGCTCGCCATGGTGAACCTGGTCAACATTCCCACCGACAAGGTCGGTTTTGGCTCACATGTCACGGTCTTCGACTCCAGCAAGGACGAAGAGATCAAATATCAGCTCGTGACGAGCGAAGAGTCTGATGTTGCGAAGGGACTGATCTCAACGACCTCACCGATTGGCCGGGCGCTCCTTGGCAAACAGGTTGGGGATACAGCAACGGTCATCACTCCAAACGGCAAACGGGAGCTCGAGATCCTCAAGCTGCTCACCATCCACGACGTAACCGAAGAGGTTTAAGGGCACGCCTTCGGACGCGTTGGCGATGTGTTATCAAGGAAGCGGTAAAAACGGGGCTATCTCCCCTGAGGGCAAGTTTTTTGACCTGGACAAGCGCATTCGGCAAAGGCAGCGGCTGGCTGCTGCAAAAGATCGTCAACGGCCTCGCGCTGACTCGCATCTCTCCGAATGCGCTTACGTTTATCGGCCTGGTTATTAACATCATTGCCGCTTGTTTCTTTGGTTTCGCGCGTCCATATAACGCCAACCGCATGTTTCTGTACGCGGGCTTGATCATCATCGGAGCAGGCGTCTTCGATATGGTCGACGGGCGCGTGGCGCGAAAGACCAATCAGGTATCGGTATTTGGCGCATTCTTCGATTCGGTGATGGACCGCTACTCTGATGTGGCTATCTTCTTTGGCCTACTGATCTACTACGCGCGCGGCAACCGCCTGTTCTACGTGGGGCTCGTAGCGTTTGTGATGACAGCGTGCGTCATGGTGAGCTACACGCGTGCCCGCGCTGAGGCGCTGATCGGCACGTGCAAGGTTGGGTTTATGGAGCGACCGGAGCGCATCGTCTGCGTGATTCTGGGAGCGTTGTGCAACAAATGGGGCGTGATGGCGCCCGCGCTCTGGGTGCTGGCGCTGTTTGCAACCCTGACCGTCATCCATCGCATTCGCTACACCTACCTTGAAACCGAACGCCGCAAGCTGATCGCCCAGGTCAAGTAGGCGACAGCATCCGCTAGGACAGTATCCGCTGGATTACATTTGTCTTTGCCAGTTCGACGATCTCGTCGCCGCGTCCGCTGAAAACACTGCGTGCCATATAAAGAGAAAAGCCCTTCATTTGGTCGAGACTGATGTGCGGCGGCATGGACAGCTCCAGTCGGTTGACCATCACCTCTACCAGCGCTGGACCGGACGTCGCAAAGGCAGTTCGCAGAGAAGACTCAAGATCCCGGGGCTGTTCAACGCGAACACCGTGGATGCCAATAGCGTTAGCCACCTCGGCGAAGCTTGGGTTGTCCAGGTCGGTGGCGTAGGTGACGATACCTGCGGCTTTCATCTCGAGTTCAACGAATGCTAGAGCACCATTATTGAAGACCACCATCTTGATGGGCAGTTTGAGCTGGCGAAGGGTCAGGAGATCACCAAGCATCATGGACAGGCCGCCGTCACCCGAGAGCGTGACCACCTGACGGCCGGGAAAGGCCGATTGGGCGCCGATGGCCTGTGGCACGGCGCATGCCATGGATCCGTGCGAAAAAGACCCGAGCAGGCGTCGACGACCATTCATCGTGAGATAGCGCGCTGCCCACACGGTAGGTGTCCCGACGTCACAGGTGAAGATGGCATCATCATCAGCCAACTGGTCGATAAGCCTCGCCACGTATTGCGGGTGAATGGGCGTCTTATTTTTGTCCGCGCCAGCCAGTTCTTCCAGGTCTTCGCGGACTTTTTTGTAGTCTTTTATCTTCGCGTCCAGGTGCCCGCGATCGGCCTTCGCTTCAAGGAGAGGAAGCAGCGCCGAGAGCGTTTCCTTGATGGAGCCGACGAGACCAAGGTCGACCTTCGTTCGCCGGCCAATCTGGTTACCGCGAATATCAATCTGAATCACCTTCGCGTTCTTTGGGAAGAACTGGGGATAGGGGAAGTCGGTTCCCAACATGAGCAGGACGTCGCAATCTTCCATGGCATGGTAGCCGGAGCTGAAGCCGATCAGACCGGTGAGGCCTACATCAAAGGGATTGTCATAGTCGATGTACTCTTTGCCACGGAGGGCGTGGACAATGGGAGATTTGAGGGCGTCGGCCACGGCCACTAGCTCCGCATGAGCGTCCTTGCAGCCAGCTCCGCCAAGGATCGTGATCTTCTTCCCTGCGTTGAGGATCGCAGCCGCCTCGTGCAGCTCTTCATCGTTGGGACGGATAAGAGGCTTTGCCATCTTTATAGGCAGCACGCTGTGGTCGTCGGGTGCGTTGTGCAGCAGAACATCGCCTGGGAGCACGATGACCGCGACGCTGGACAGGTTAATGGCGGTCCGCATAGCAATCTCAAGCACGCGGGGCATCTGCTCGGGGATGCCGACCATCTCGCAGTAGTCGCTGCACTCTTTGAAGAGGTTCTGCGGATGGGTCTCCTGAAAGTAGTTGGTGCCGATCTCTGAGCTGGGAATGTGGGCTGCAATGGCAAGTACGGGAACGCGACTGCGATGACAATCGAACAAACCGTTGATGAGGTGCAGATTGCCCGGGCCGCAGCTGGCCGCGCAGACAGCGAGGGAGCCGGTCAGATGCGCGTCCGCACCGGCGGCGAATGCCGCAACCTCTTCGTTGCGGACATGCACCCACTCGAGCGTGCCGTCCCTACGGAGCGCGTCCGTAAAACCGTTGAGGGAGTCGCCCGGGAGACCATAGACTCGCTTGACTCCTGCCTTCTTCAAACTTTCGACTATTAACTCTGCGATTGTCTTCGACATGTGCTCCTCGGTTCAGCCCGGCACCATAATGAGCCAGCCCGGTTAGGTGCGGATAAGGTGGAATCCCGTAGACTTGAGATGCGATGAATGCGCAACCAGTTTTGTTAATTCACGGCGGAGCCTGGGCGATGCCCGACGATGCCATTGCTGCCCACGAAGATGGCATCGCAAACGCGCTCGCCGCCGGCTATGCTCTCCTCGAACAAGGCGCCACCGCCGTCGATGCTGTCGAGGCTGCGGTCGCCGTGATGGAAGACGATGATACCTTCGACGCCGGGCGTGGATCTTTTCTCACGCAGGACGGCCGGGTGCAGATGGACGCCCTGTTGATGAACGGCGAAAACCTGCGAACCGGCGGAGTAGCCTGTGTAGAACGGTTGCGAAATCCGATTCGCGCAGCGCGACTGGTTCTGGATAAGTCACCGCACGTGTATTTTGTGGGAACGGGTGCGGAAAGGTTTGCCCGTCAGCATGGGATGGCTCTGTGCGACAACATGGATCTAGTGGTACGGCGCGAGCAGGAACGGCTGTACAAAGCCCAGGCTGACGAACTGGCAGGGTTGCCGGACGAGACCTTTTCGGGAAGTCTTGACTCGCACGATACGGTGGGGGCTGTGGCGCTTGATACCTATGGCAATATCGCAGCCGGGACCAGTACCGGCGGGACATTAAATAAGGCTCCGGGACGAGTTGGCGACTCATCGCTGATCGGCTGTGGTTGCTATGCAGACAATCTCTCAGCCGCTGTCTCGCTGACTGGTTGGGGCGAGCCAATTATGAAGCTCGTCCTGGGCAAATGGGCCGTGGATCGCGTTGCGGCTGGAGCCAGTCCCGATGAAGCCGCGTATGAGGCCATCGCTTATTTGTTCAACCGATTGGGTGGGCATGGGGGCATCATTCTGCTTGGACCGGATGGCCGGGTGGGGCTGGCACACAACACGCCGCGCATGGCGTGGGGTTTGCAGACTCCTGAGGGAAGACAGTTGGGCATCACTCGCAACTAACTTCGCAAGCTTGATTGTGTACGGAGCCACTTTTTGTTGACGATGCGCAACGGACAGGCGTCACTGCCTGACGACAACTCTTATGAAGAATAAAATTAGAGGTAATGCAAGCTACACCGCTCTTTACTGATACACGGTTGGTTGAGATCCACGGTCGTCTGCTGACTCACTTCGGTCGGCCGGCCGAGCGGGACGTCTGGGATCCGTTGAAGCAGTTTATCTATTCTCTGCTTTCATCTCGGACCAAGACGGAGGTATCGCACGAGGTGGTACGGCATCTCGAGGAGCGATTCGGGAGTTGGGAGCGGTTGCGGGACGCGTCGATTCCAGAGATCGAAGATGCGATTCATGCGATTACATTTCCAGAGCAGAAGGCAGTTCATCTCAAGCGTGCGCTAGAACTGATCACTCAACGCTGCGGCGCGCTTTCGCTTGATTTCTTGAAGAGCTATCGCACGGATAAGATCCGCTCCTGGTTGGAACGTTTTGATGGAGTCGGATCAAAAACCAGCGCCGCCGTGGTCAACTTCAGCACGTTGCGACGACGTGCGATCTGTGTCGATAGCCATCACCTGCGCGTAGCTCAGAGACTTGGCCTCGTTGATAAGAGCGCGGATGCACGCAAGACAGAAGATCGGTTGATGGAGATGGCGCCGTCTGATTGGTCTGCTGAAACGCTCGACGAGCACCACACGCTAATAAAGACTCTTGGACAGCGAACGTGCACCTTCGCCGAGCCGAGATGTCGCGCCTGCCCGCTACTCGATATTTGCCCTACTGGAACAAGCGTTATTTCATCTTTCCGCGGTATCCAGCGAAGTGACGGAGTTCCTTCTCTCTCGTAGTCAGGAGCGATCGATCCGAGTCCCGACAGCAAACTCCACAAAATAAGTCGCATCGAAGAGGCTTCTCGACGATGAATCGCCGAAGTATACTCGCCGAAATTGGTTTCCCCTTGCGCACTGAATGGTCATTCATGTAGAACATCGCGTCGTCAAAGTTGTCAGTCGGGCCGTCGCCAAGTGGGGTTGGGCCCTCTGATCGCACAGGGAGCACCACCAATGATCTATTTCAAATCGCGGCTCTTCTTCTCTAGTGCTTTGGCCGCCCTTCTTTTTATGGCGTTCCTTTTCTCAGCGAGTTTGCAGGCCCAGAACATCTCTACTGCCCAACTTAACGGCGTTGTCCGCGACCAGAGCGGAGCCGTCATTCCTAACGCCTCCGTTACCATCTCCGACGAGTCAAAAGGTTTCTCTCGCACGACGACCAGCGATGGTCAGGGGAACTACCGTCTGCTGCTGCTACCGCCCGGGACCTACACGGTCAAGGCTACGGCTGCCGGTTTCAACACGTTCATCAGCAAGAATGTAGTTCTTACCACAGGCGAACAGGGAGAGCTTGTTCTCTCGCTCTCGGTCGGCACGACGCAGATCGTGACCGTTAGTTCAGGCGCAGACATTATTGAGACACAGCGTAGTTCTCAATCCACTACAGTCGACCAGGTTCGAATTGCAAATCTTCCTACAAACGGCCGCAACTACATCAACTTCACCCTCACCAACTCGCAGATCGCTCGCGATGCTGCACCTTCGATCGGCGCCATCCCAACTTCGGGCTTGAACTTCGGCGGGGTTCGCGCCCGCTCCAATTCGATCAACATCGATGGTGCTGACGCAAGCGACTACCTCTCCGGCGGCACACGGACGACTGTGTCGCAGGATGCAGTACAGGAGTTTCAGATCATCACAAATGGCTTTGACGCGGAATACGGACGCGCGTCGGGCGGCGTTGTGAACATCATCACGAAGTCGGGCACGAACTCCACGCATGGCAGTGCCTATGGATTCCTTCGCAATCGCTACATTCAAGCCACTAACCCGTTTTCCACTGTGTATCAGCCGGCGTATACACGGGTGCAGGCTGGCTTTACGATCGGTGGCGCTCTGATTCCTGACAAGACGTTCTACTTCTTCTCGACAGAGATCACTCGGAGAGAGGAGACCGGATTTTCCGATATCGGCAGCAACAACTTCGGACTGACCAGCATCGATGTCAGCCGCTTCTACGGAGCTCCCGCTGGAGCCTTGACAGTGCTCGGAACCCCGCAACAACAGGCGTTCCTGCAGAATCCTGGGGTGCCGGCGAATACTCCGGGCATCCAGAGCTACATCGCATTGGTTGGTTCGGGATCATCACTCGCCACCACGGGACAGAACCCAGGGTTCCTGCAGCCGAGCATTGGCGTCAACAACTTTGTGACCTCCGGCCAGCAGGTTGGAACGGCGTTCATTCCTGGGCAGGCGACCCCTGCCTCATTCATTCCGCTAAATAGTCTCATCGGCAACTTCCCCATATCAGAGAAGACCGAGGTCTATTCGCTGCGCATCGACCACAAGCTGACGAACAACCAGCAACTCGTTTTGCTTGGGAGCGCCAGTCCCAGCTTCGTTAGCGGTATTCAGGAGAGCGCAGCCAACCAGAACCTCGGCGAGAACTCCTTCTCGCGCACCGCCACGCAGAGCCTCCATGACTGGGCCATCGCCGCGCAGGACACCATGGTCTTCGGCAACAACAAGGTAAACGAGCTTCGCTTCCAGTTCGCCCGCCATCCCGTTCTTTTTGCCAACTCTCCCTCGCCTGGTGGCGCCGACACTGCGGTGAACATTCCGGGCTTCGCATACTTTGGCAAGACACCCTTCTCAATCGTCAACACAATTCAAGATCAAAGTCAGTTGCAAGATAACTTCACGTACACCCATGGAAAACACACTATCAAGACGGGTGTCGATCTTCGCTACATCCCTGTCAACATCGTCCAGGGGCAGCTTTATGGCGGTGGCGACTATACGTTCGCGGCACTCGACGCAACCCAGATCTCTCCTGCACTCGCGGGTCTTCCTGGCTTCTCTCCGATTCAGGCGTATGGCCTCGGCATCCCCCAGTCCTTCGCGCAAAGCGTCGGCAACACGGCCCAAAAGTACACAGTCAAGGCTCTTGGAGCCTTCCTTCAGGATAGCTGGCATGCAACCAGTAGGATGACCCTGAATCTTGGCATTCGCTACGACGTCGAGGCCTTCCCTACGAAACAAGCGCTCAATGCCGATACCACTGCCGCCGAACAAATCTACGGGATTCGCGAAGGCATTCGCCTGCAGGCAGCAAACGTAGCACCGCGTATCGGCATAGCGTATGACCTTCGCGGAGACTCTAAGACGGTTCTTCGCGCCAACTACGGCATCTTCTATGATCGTGCGCCTGGGAATCTTGAGGCGCAGTCCATCGGCTTCAATTCGACGACGGTTCCGCTTATGATTCTCGCCGGCGGCATACCCTGCTCAACGACAAGCCCTGCCAGTTCCGTCAGCCCACTAAATCTGAACGCGACGAATACCTTCCAGGGTTCGTTGGGGAATGCTAACTGTCTGGGCGCCACTGCAGCGGGGTTGAATTTTCTGGCGAGCCAGCAGCGCTTTGACACCAACAACACGAACTCTCTCTTCATCAACCAGAACTTCCTCGCTGCCGGCTTCCCTCTCGCGATTCTCCCATCTGGTCTGCCGGCAGACCTCTACTTTAAGACGCCTTACGCGCAGCAGATATCCTTCGGCATCGAGCACGATTTCGGTCACGATCTGTCACTTAATGTCGCTTACAACTCCACCGGTGGTCGTCACCTAAATCGTCCAATCAACGTTAATCCAGTGAACGCGCAGCTTCTGACGGCAAACTGGCGAAACGCTGTGAATGCGGTCAGCGCAGGGACCGCAGCACCAGGAACGGCCAGTCCGACTTCAAGCCCACTGACAGTTGCGACGGCAGCCGGGGTCAACCCCTGCGGAGTCGGCCCAACCGGCCCCTACGTCGCGCCTCCGCTACTTAATTTCTTTCGCAAGTCGGGCTTAAACGTCTCGCTCGCTCCTTTTCTTGCGAACCCGGCAATTGGCGGTGGACCATGCGTAGCGCTTGCTAGCCAGATCGCAGCCACTGACGGCATCGGTGTCAGTGTTCCTGTGCCCTTCGGTGACATGACGCCCAACCTGACGACCGGAACTTCGGATTACAACGGCCTTAGCGTGAATTTGAAGAAGCGATTCGCCTCTCAATACGAGTTCCTCGTCAGCTATACGTGGTCGCATGCCATCGACGATTCAACCGACGTCGTCTCCAACTCAGACGCACCACAGAGCAACTTCGCTCCGAACGTCGAACGTAGCAACTCAACCTTCGACCAGCGTCATCGCTTTGTTCTCTCTGGCGTTTATAACTCCGGCCAGCTTGGGGGTTCCGGCTTCGTTTCGAAGGTCTTCTCCGGCTTCACTCTGGCGCCAATCATCGAAGTCTCCTCGGGCCGCCCATTCAACATCCTGACCGGAACCGATACGAACTTCGACTTTGACCCACTGACCGACAGACCAAATGCAGTCGCTCCAAACAGTGGAGTGACGAGTTGCGGGACAGCCCCGGTGCTCTCTAGATACTCTCCCACAGGGGCCTTCAATCTGCCTTGCTACGCCGATGCTCCGGCCAGTGCTGGCCCGGCCAGCAATTACTATGCCGGTGATCTGGGCCGCAACTTCGGCACCAAACCTTATACAGTCTTCACCGACCTTCGCATTGCGCGCGCCTTTACGTTTTCACACAACATCGCACTGCAACTCAGCACCGACATCTTCAACATCATCAATAAGAACAATACACTGGATGTAAATCTGCTCTACACCCAAGCGGGCACACCGACAGCAGCCTATGATCCACGCCAATTCCAATTTGGAGCGCGAATCTCCTTCTGACAAAACTACAACTCCCCGCCACTTTTGCTGCTCTAACTATTGGATGGGTTAGCGATGCGATTGCCCGCACCCTTCTGCGAAAATAAGTGTTTAGGTGGGTAAGACTCATCGATGCACACATTGCAGAAAGGGTTGGGGATGAGAAAGTTAGGCGTAGCAGTTGCGACGCTTGTGGTATTTGTGTCAGCGATAGGTGGAGTCAGGGCGCATGCGGACGCGGCGCTTTTGATGGAGGAACCATACGGTGAGTTTGGGGCCTTCAATCCAACGGGACATGCGGCAATCTACCTAAATCACATCTGCGCCGAGTCTCCAACGCAGCTGCGACCATGCCGGCAAGGCGAGCCGGGGGCAGTTATCAGCCGTTACCACAAGATCGACGGCTATGACTGGCTAGCCATTCCGCTTGTTCCCTATCTATACGCCGTTGAACGAGTGGAGGACGTTCCCGCTACGGCGGACGCAGCGCTCGAAGCGAAACTACGCGATCAGTATCGGCGAGACCACCTGCTCGCTCTTGCTCCTGACAGAGACGAGGGGAAGAAGGCCGGTGAAGCACCTGGTGGAGAGTGGACGCAGCTTGTTGGGGCTTCGTACGACCGCAGAATCTACGGCTTTCAAATTCAGACAACGCCCGAAGAAGATAAGCAGTTCATGGACCGTTTTAACGATAGCCGAAACGTCGGCCACTTCAATCTGCTCTTTCATAACTGTGCCGACTTTTCGCGAACTTTGCTGAACGTCTACTATCCGCATGGCGTCCATCGGAACTACTTCGTCGACCTTGGGATTACGACGCCGAAACAGGTAGCGCGATCATTGACGAAGTATGCGGATCACCATCCCGAACTGGAGTTTTCCACCTTCATGATTCCGCAGGTTCCTGGCAGCATTCATCGCAGTCATCCCATCGATGGCGTCCTGGAATCGGTAGTCAAGTCCAAAAAATATGTTGTGCCGCTTGCGGTCTTGAGTCCGGAGGTCACGGCCGGCCTTATCGTGGCGTATCTAACCGATGGCCGATTCAAAGCGCCTAAAGACGCGACCGTTGAGGTCATACCAGGAGAGCCTGCAACGATGACCAGCGCGCCGCCTGTTCCAGGTGCGGTTGATACGCGCCGACCCCTCCCGGCTTCTGTCACGACGCCCGTAGTTGCGCCGCCGCCACAGTAGCTCCGTGCGTGCCCCGACGCGAAGCTCAGTCAACCTTGAGGTTCGCGTCGGCGTCCATCACCAAAGACTGGCCCTCCACCAGCAACGAGTGGAGTTTGAGCGAGTCGAGCGACAGTGCGTAGCCCGTCGTCTCAGTTGAGCGGCTGAGGAGTTGTCGCATCAACACAGCAGCGTTCACCTTCATCTGCGCTGGCAGTTTGTGGCTTAGGAAGGGGGCCAGGATGAAGTTCAACTCTTTTGACTCGCTGAGCCGTTCGATCCGCGCATCGCGAAAACCGATGCTCTCCTCTTCGGCATCGGGAACCAGTGAGACGTCTGTATCGGTGGTCAGGGAGACGCCGACGCAGACTCCGTGAACGGCGGTGCCGATCTTCGATTTTGCGTGAACGCGAACCACGACGCGATCTTGAACAAAGGTCACATGGGGTGACTCGGCATAGACGTAACAAGCGGAGTTGGCGTCGCCGCGGATGTAATAGCGGCCCTGCGGTCCATTGAAGAGTTGCGCCCGCAACGTGCGCTCAAGCGCCTGGGCAGAGATCTTGACCTCGATTGCAGAGGCTGTGCGGACTACAAAGAACAACATTGAAAAAATGAGAAGCAAACGAAGCGAGGGTCGGTGCATGGTGCTTTAAGCATAACGGTTGGCTAGAGTAGCGGTTGGTCAAGTCGCCTCCGTGGCCCGATCGTCCTCCGGCTGGTACTCTGTGCAGATCATGATTAAGAAAATTGGCACATTCGGCTTTCTGATGCTCTGTGCCATGCTGCCTGTTCTCGCAAGCGCCCAGGCCAAACGCATGGTTCTCATCGATCAGGACGGCTCCGGCCCAGCCGGCTCCAACCAGATGGCGATGATGGTGCTCCTGCAGTCTCCGCAGGCGGACGTACTCGGGATCACCATGGTCAGTGGTAATGCATGGGAGCCCGAGGAAGTGCAGCACACACTACGCATGCTGGAACTCATCCATCGGCCGGATATTCCAGTTGTTCCGGGTGCCGTCTTTCCTCTTGTTCGCACGGAAGAAGAGTCGAAGATCCAGCAGCAGCTCTACGGCACCTTTCCCTGGTACGGTGCCTGGGGTGACCTCGGCGCGCAAACCAGCCGTCAGGCGTATCACGGGCCTTACGTCATTCCTAAACTGTCTGAGGGTGAACCAAGCATCAAGCCCTCTACTGAAGATGCGGCGCACTTTCTCATTCGACAGGTGCATGCACATCCCCACCAGGTGACGATCTACGCCGGAGGGCCGCTTACCAACATCGCACTAGCGATCTCAATAGATCCGCATTTCGCAGAGCTCACGCAGGGCATTGTGATCATGGGTGGCAGTCTCGCTCCTCAAACCGGCGATCCTGAGTTCGCAAATAACCCTCGGCACGAGTTTAACTTTTGGTTCGATCCGGAGGCGGCTCACATCACGTTGCGCGCACATTGGCCACGGATCGATCTCACGACAGTAGATATCTCCATCAAGACCGCCTTCACCAAGGCGATGCTCGAAGATATCGGCCGATCGCAAAACCCAGCCGCGCAGTATCTCGTGGCCTACACCGGAGAGTTCTACTACCTATGGGACGAACTCGCTGCTGCTGCTTGGCTCGATCCAGGCATCATCACCAAGGAACAGCAGCTTTATGTCGACGTAGATCTCACACGCGGACCGTTTTATGGCGACACGTTGTCGTGGACTGCGGCCAACAAACCTGCGCTTGATCTGCGGCTCGTCCACGTTCAGACTGATCTTGATCTGTCGCGGTTTAACAAGTTGTTTATCGCTCTAATGAAGGCTCCTGCACAAGCAAACTCCGTCGTAAGGTAGAAGAAGCTTTTTCGATGCGAATCGGCAGATTGACACTGTATCCTTCAGGCGAGTGCGCGATCTGTCAAAGACAGAGTTTATAAGCCAACCGGGGGCCCTATGGAAAGACGTGAATTCTTGACTACATCTCTCGCAGCATCCGCAGTTGCGTTGGCAAACCAGGCTGCTGCTGCTCAGACCAGCTCAGTCCGGCCTCGGGAATATTACGAGATCCGGAAATATCATTTGCAGACTGGTCCACAGATTAAAATCACCGAGAGTTACATATCTGATGCCTTGATTCCTGCGTTAAATCGCCTCGGCATAGCGCCCATAGGAGCCTTCCACCTCGACATCGGGCCAGAGACACCAACTCTATATCTCTTGCTGCCAAGCACGAAACTTGAAGCTTTGGCGACGGCTGAATTGCAGCTTGCACATGATGACGTGTTTATGAAAGCTGCCGAGCCTTTCTGGAACGCACCGGCGACCGCGCCGGCCTTTCAGCGGATCGAAAGCTCGCTTTTGATAGCTTTTGAAGGGTGGCCTAAGTTGACTCCTCCCGCTACGACGGCGGCACACAGCAAGAGAATCTTTCAGCTTCGAACCTACGAAAGTCCAAGCAGTCAGGCTCACGTCCGCAAGGTTGAGATGTTTCACCACGGGGAGTTCGAGATCTTCCAGAGTGCAGGCTTTGCCCAGGTCTTCTATGGCGACACGTTGATTGGACCGCGCATGCCGAACCTGACCTACATGCTCAGCTTTCCCGACATGGCTGATCTCAACGCGAAATGGGACGTATTTCGCGCAGACCCCGCGTGGAACAAGCTAAAAAGCTCTCCGCGATACAACTTCGAAGAGATTGTGAGTAACATTTCGAATCTCATCCTAAGTCCAACCACTTACTCGCAGATTTAAATTACAGCTCAAGCGGTTGCAACCTGAAGAATGAGCTGTCTACTCTCTTCATGCACTTCATCTAAACTGACATCACGATGGATATCGCTCAGCTCAACGAACACTTCGGTCTTCCCGGCGTTCTCGCATTTAACGCCACCTCCTCAGGTCTCATTCGAGCCGACGTTACGACGCCGCATGCGAGCGCTACCGTGTATTTGCAGGGCGCCCACCTGACGGCGTGGCAACCTGTGGGTCAACAACCCGTGATATTTACAAGCCGGAAGACCGAACTCGCAGCGGGGAAGGCCATTCGCGGTGGCATCCCTATCTGTTTTCCGTGGTTTGCAACACGTCACGACGGTAAAACCGGTCCCTCGCATGGCTTCGGTCGCATTCAGGACTGGACACTCGCCTTCGCCGCGCTGGCAGGCGAAGATCTTCACCTTACCTTTACGCTGGGTCCAACCGACATAAGCCGAAGCCTTGGCTTCGATCACTTCAGACTGGCCTATCAGCTCATCATCGGCCGCACCCTAACGATGCAACTTACAGTGGCCAACGATAGTTCGTCGCCACTGGTCTTCGAGGAGGCGCTTCACACCTATTACGAAGTCGCCGACGTTCACGAAGTGAGAATTACTGGTCTGGAAGGCGTAACCTACCTCGATAAGAACGAACACTTGCAATCGAAGCGGCAAGATGGCGCGATTACGATTACAGGTCCCACCGACCGCGTCTACCTTGACACCACGTCTACCTGCGTCGTTCACGACCCTGTAGCCAAGCGTCGGATCATCATCGCGAAGACAAACTCAAACACCACGGTTGTCTGGAATCCTTGGGAGTCCGGCGCGCAGAAGTTGGCGGATATGGATCCCACAGAATGGCATGAGTTCGTCGCCGTCGAGACGGTCAACGCGGCGGAAGACTCCATCACCCTTGCTCCAGGCTCGAGCCACACTATGAAGGCAGACATCTCTGTCGAGGGCATCCCCAGTTAAGGCTTGAATCTGGCTGATGGACTTGGCGAACGGGAGCGCTGCCGATACTCTCAAAATGATGCTTATCCTAGCCTCCGCTTCGCCTCGCCGCTACGAACTTCTTACGCAGGCCGGTCTCAAGTTCGAGGTCGTCGCTGCCAATATTAATGAGGATCTTCTCCAGAATGAGGCTGCCGCCGCATATGTTCAGCGGCTCGCTGAGGAGAAGGCTCAGGCAGTGTGGAACGACCATAAGTCACTGGACACACCTGAGGATCCGCTCGTCGTGCTGGGTGCCGATACTTGTGTCGTGGTCGACGGCCATATATTGGGCAAGCCCACCGACACAGCCGATGCCAGAAGGATGCTGGAACTGTTGAGTGGACGCACACACGCTGTTTTGACCGGCATTGCTGCTGTCACGGGAAAAAAAGTGGTCCGGGATCTCGATATCACCCAGGTGACATTCAACTGCATTACAGACTCTGAGATCGCCCAGTACATCGTCAGTGGCGAGCCTCTCGACAAGGCAGGCGCTTACGCGATTCAGGGTTACGCGGCGCGTTGGATTCCACGGATCGAAGGCTGTTACTTCAACGTGGTCGGTCTTCCTATCTCACGTACGATCGCTTTGCTGGCGGAAGCTGAGTCTACGGAAGCACCCAACCCCAGTCAATCTTAGCTTTGCGATGAGGAATTACTCGATACCGGCGATCATAGCGGCCAACAAGGCCGTCCGTGGCACGAGATGCTCGATAACGACCGACTCGTGTGCCGCATGAGCTCCGTCGCCTACTGCACCCATTCCGTCCAGTGTCGGCACACCAAGAGCCGCAGTGAAGTTGCCGTCCGAACCTCCGCCCGTCGCCGCTTCCTCAAGGGAGAAGCCAAGTTCAGCCGCCAATCGACGTGCCTTTTTGAAGAGCGCTATCGTTCCAGCTTTACGCTCCATCGGCGGCCGATTGATACCGCCGGTGATTGTGAGTTTGCACTTCGGATCGGAGACCTTTAAGGTGCGGAAGAGTCTTTCGATATAAGCAGAATCGCTTGCTTTTGCAATTCGGACGTCGACTTCGGTGAAGGCGTGTGAAGGGACAACATTTGACCGCGTTCCACCAGCAATAACGCCGCAATTTACCGTCAGTTTACGCGCTAAATTCGTGAATCCGGAGATGGTTTGGACCAGTTTAGCGAGCTCCAGAACAGCCGAATGGCCTCCTTCAAAGTCGACTCCACTGTGCGATCCAACTCCTGTAACTTCAACATGGTATTGCCCTACACCTTTTCTGGCTGTCTTGTAGGCTAGCCCTTGCGCGGGCTCAAGAACAAGCACCGCCGCAGATTCGAGAGCCAGCCGCTCGGTAAACGCCCTCGAAACCTTACTCCCAACCTCTTCGTCGCTGTTCAATAGCAGCGTGACAGGGCGCTTCAAATCTAACTCACGTAAGGTAGTTAGGGCTGCTAATGCCATGACGACTCCCGCCTTCATGTCGAGCACTCCGGGACCCCAGTAGCGTCCATCGGCTACGCGCCAAGGCATCTGCGCGAGCGTCCCGAGCGGCCACACCGTATCAAGGTGGCCAAGCAACAGGACGGGCTTCTGCTTTGTGCGGGAGGGGCTGAAGCGGAGGTCAAGGACGTCGCCAAACTGAGTTTGCCTATGAAATTTGACTCGAGCGCCTAACGCCTGAGCCCAGCCGGCGGTGAGAGCCATCGCCGAGTTAACCGCCTGCCGGTCTTCACTTGGTGACTCCTGCTTTACCAACTTCTCAAGGTTGTTTCGAATCCAGAGCTTTTGCTTTTCGACATGACTATAGATCGCGGCGACATCCATGGACGGATGTTATAGCAGTCAAAGGCATTAGTTTCCATATTGTCTGAGGAAAAAAGTAGTCAGTCGTTACGCCGAAATGTGGCTGATTTGCCACACTGCTTAGTTCGCATTGAATTGTAGTCTTGTGAGCGGCTTCGCTGGAGATATCGATTCGTGGCATTGGAAGCTCATTTTGAGCAGACAATTCGAGCCGAAATAGAGTTTAGCGGGATTGGCTTGCACAGCGGCGCACCCGTGTTCATGCGACTTGTCCCAGCGCCGGCTGGTTCCGGTATCGTCTTTCGACGCACAGACTTAGACAATTTTGAGATTGCTGCAGTGGGACGCAATGTTGCCAAGGTGAGTTATGCGACGAGCCTTATGCGGCAGAGCGTACTGATTTCAACTACAGAACATCTTTTGTCGGCTCTAATCGGCTTTGGTGTTGATAACGTGATTGTTGAGGTGGACAATCTCGAGGTGCCGATACTGGATGGCAGTGCTCTTCCTTACGTGCAAGCCATTCATTCTGTGGGGCTTAAACAGCAGAGGCGAAAACGGGAGTACTTGAAAATTTTAAAGGAGATCGAGGTACGGGACGGCACTAAGTTTATTGGTGTCTATCCTGGATCAGGGTACCGGATTCAGTACACGATCGACTTCCCTCAACCCATTGGTTATGAGACATTTACTGGAAATTTGGCTACCGGAGACTACGTAAAATTAATCGCGCCGGCGAGGACTTTTGGGTTTAAAGAAGATGAGCCGATGTTGCGGAATATGGGGCTGATTCGCGGGGTTTCGGACGAGAGCGCGATTATTCTTTCTCGGCAAGGCGTTGAAAATGGGCCACTTAGGTTCAAGGATGAGTTTGTAAGGCATAAGGTTCTGGATCTGATTGGAGATCTCGCATTGGCGGGGCGGAGGATTCAGGGTCGGGTGGTTGCCGAAAGAGCGGGGCATGCCATGCATACTGCTCTTGTACAAAAACTTATGCGCGACCGGTCGGCTTGGGAGCTGGCTCATGGGTATGACGAAGTAACTGAGCCTGTCACTGTTGGCGCACGGCTGCATCCCGCCACTGTCTCGTAATTTTGGGTGTTTTTTGGATGGTTCCTTGCTGGTCAATCGTGGTGAATTTGTGGTGATTTGTATGGCTAGACCTGCCATCTTAAGGGCGGTGGGGAGATGAGATCGCTGGCGGCCATCGCTCTTGGGTCCAATCTGGAATCGTCCTTTGGGGACCGTGAGGCAAATCTGGAGGAGGCGGTTCGGTTAATTCGGCCGCTGGGTGAGGTGACGGCGATTTCTTCGTTTTACGATACGGAACCAGTGGGGTTTCTGGCACAGCCACGATTTCTGAATGGAGCACTGCTGCTGGAGACGGATTTGGAGCCGTTGGCATTATTGCGGGAGTTGCTCGCGGTAGAGCGAGCGATGGGACGAGAGCGAGAGGGTGCGGTGGCGAAGGGTCCGAGAGTGATCGATCTCGATCTGCTACTTTATTTCAAAAAAAAACAGGCCATCATTAGAGAGGGAGTCCATCAGGACCGGGGCGAAGTGGTGATGGAGACCGAGGAGCTGGTGCTGCCGCATCCTGAGATGCAGGCGCGCAAGTTCGTGCTGGAACCGCTAGCTGAGATTGCGCCGGAGATGGTGCATCCAGTTTTGGGGTTGACGGTGCGAGAGATGCTGGGACGAGTGTGAGTCTGTGAGCTTCGTTGGATAGCAAGTTTGGAGTTGATGGGATGATCATCTGGTCCCTCTTGTTTTTTACCTGTGGATACGAGCGCGGTGCGGGACGATACACTTGGGGTAGCTGCGATGCGTGTGGTCGCAGGAAAATTTCTGGATGGAGTAAGACCAATGTCGATGAATGCTGGTTTCTGGAGCCGTTTCGAGGAGCGCGTTGCGCCGTTCAACCTGTTGCAGCACCCGTTTTATCAGGCATGGTCAAAGGGTGAGCTGACGCGTGAGGATCTGCGGGAGTATGCGGCCGAGTACTGGCATCATGTGTCTGCATTTCCGACTTATTTGAGTGCGCTGCACTCTCGGCTGCCAGATGGGGAGATGCGGCGCGAGGTGTTGCGCAATCTCGCCGAGGAAGAGGGTTTGGATGCTGGGACTGCGCGTCCGCACAGCGACCTCTGGATGGACTTTGCTGCAGGGATGGGCGCTTCGCGTGGTGATGTCGAAGGACGTACAGTGCAGCCGGAGATGACGGCGCTGATGGCGACGTTCCGTGAGTTGATGCAGGAAGAGAAGGCTTCGGCTGCGATGGCGGCGTTGTATGCGTACGAGTCGAAGGTGCCGGCGATTGCGACGACCAAGGCTGAGGGACTGGCAGAGCACTATGGGACCGAAGGAGCGGCGGCGCGGTACTTCACGTTGCATCAGACGGCCGATGTTGCACACGCGAGTGTGTGGCGAGAGTTGATCGATAAGCAGCTCGCTGGGTCGCCTGAGGAAGAAGAGGCGGCGCTGGCGGCTGGAGAGCGCGCGGCGAAGGCGCTTTGGGTCGCTCTGAATGGTGTTGAGCGGCAGCGGTTGTCAGTGAACTAAGCGCATCGCTCAAATAAAGAGCAAGGCAAGATGAGTGATTCTTCGCTACGCTGAAATAGTGCGGTTTGGGAAGATTCGAAACGAAGCAAAAAGATCAGGCGATGGATGCCTGGTCTTTTTCTTTTGTGCGGTCCGCTTGTTAATTAGAAGCGTATGTATTGGCTGGGCTGCTGCTGATGCCATTGCGTAACCTGCTGGACCGCCTGCGACATTGTGTTGACCACGACGGTAGGTTTGCCGCTGCCGAAGCGCTCGATGGTTTGCTCGGGGGTCTGATCGGGATCGTTGGTGGTATTCCAAAGGCCAATAATGATGCGGTTTTCTGGCAGGTGTGCGCGAACGCGCTGGCAGATGGCGCGGGCCTGCGAGAAGGCGAAGGGCGGAAGGGCCGAGATGAAGATGACGGTGTTCGGCTCTGCGGCGAGCGAGTCGAGAATCTCGCCTGAGACTGATGCCGCGGAGAGGAGGAGGGTCTGGTGGTCAGAGCGCTCCATGAGTTGGACGAGCATCTGTGCCGTGAGTTCATCAGCCTGATCGCTGGCAGAGATACAGACGACGGCGAACTCCTGCACTTTGAAGGGACGAGAGAGGTACGGCTTGTTGGGTGAAGGGTTGTCGGGTTCTTTCTGGCGGTAGTCGGTGAGCTCTGCTACGAGTTCGCCGATGCTGAGGAAGAAGAAGTTGCAGCGGACGTCGTCAAGGTTTCCCTGGTGACGGTCCTGTTCGACGAGAGATAGGGCGGGAATTAACACAGAGTCATACAGTTCGACGAGGGGCTTGCCTTCCAGGAAACGGTTGGCGATAGTGTGGGCTTCGCGCTGGTCCATGGCGAGAAGACGCTCATAGAAGTGTGCTTCTGTAGAGAGTTCGGCGTCGGTGCCGAGGAGAGTGTGGAGGAAGGACATCTGTGGAACGTGGCGGCCGATGACGACGATGCAGACAGTGAGCGGGGTGGAGAGGATGAGCCCGGGCCATCCCCACAGGAGCGCCCAGAAGATAGCCATAGCGAGGAGGGCGAGAGAGGAGATTCCGGTGCGCGTGCTGTAAAGCCAGGGTTCAACGAAGTTGGTGGCTGAGAGTTCGAGGGCGAGGAATAGAGCGATGATGAGAATAGGCGGCCACCATGTGTTGGAGATTGCGACGGAGACGACGAGAGGCAGAGCGAGGCTGGTGGCGGTGCCGACGTAGGGGACGACGCGAAGGATACCGGCGAGAACTCCCCAGAGTGTGGCGTCGGGAACGCCGATAAGAAAGAGGCCGGAGCCGAAGAGGATGCCGTAAGAGGCGTTGACTGCGGCCTGGAAGAAGAGGTACTGGCTGATGCGGGTGGCGGCTTCCTGTAGGGCCTGAGTCATGAGGCTGATGCGCCCCATGCCTGCAAGGAGAAGGATGCGGTGACGAAGATCCTCACGCTTCATGAGGAGATAGATGGTGAAGACGATGACGACACCTATGGTGCCGATGGGGCGAAGGAAGCGCATCAGAAGCTCGGCGGTGGCCTCGAGCTGGCTGCGGTTGGGGTCGATGATGCGGACGGGTTGGATTTGAGTTGGTGCCTGCTTGCTGGTCGTGGCCACTGTGGGTGTGAACGCGTTGGCGATGAAGTCGTCGCCGATGTCTTCGAAGGCGATAATGGCTTTTTCGAAGGACTGCTCGGTGGAAGAGTGGACGGTGGACATCTTTTGCTGAATTTTGAGGTGGTAGTCGGGCAGGGTACGGGCAACGTTCAAGAGTTGCCGTGCGACGACATAGCCGACTCCGCCGATGCAGAAGAACGCGAGAATGCCGATGAGCGCGACTGCAAGGACGCGGGGAACGCGTTTGGTTTCGAGGCGACTGACGGCAGGGGCCAGTAGGAACGCCAAGGTAAGCGCGAAGGTGAGAGGGATGAGAAGATCTCGCGCGAAGTAGAGGATGAGTACGATGACCGCGAGGAGAAGAAGTGGTTCAACCCTAGTAAACTCGGACGTTCGAGCACGGGACATAGGACCTCTTGTGACTGGCTGGATCGGTCTGTCTTATGCGGGCAAGAATACATCAATGTGATCATGGCTGGCTGGAAGAGTAGCTGTTAATGGCTGCAATCCTGATTTGCGTAACCGTGAATGAGCTAGACTCTTCGTTGCAACATGGTTGGAGGATTTGAGTGTATGACGCAGCCGATTAGTGCGAGGGAACGCTTTGCTCTTGGACAGGAGCGACGGAAGCAGATACGGCGGATGCATCACAAGACGTGGAACGTGAAGGACCGGCGAGAGAGTCCGCTGCATCTGCTGGATGCTTCGACGAGGGGACGCGTGCCGGCGTTGGTGGCGTTGAAGAATGAGTTGATGTCTGCGTCGCCGTTTGCGTACTTTCGCGGTGCGGTGCCGGTGATGGCGTATGACCTTTCCCTAATGGGCAATACGGGAATCTGCAATCAGCTTTGCGGTGATGCGCATGTGCGAAACCTTGGCGCGTACGCAGGGCCGGATGGACGGTTGGAGTTCGATATAAACGATTTTGACGAGACGATCGTGGCGCCGTTTGAGTGGGATGTGAAGCGAATGGCTACCAGCTTGGTTTTGGCGGGGCGGGGAGCTGGGGCGAAGAACGTGCATTGCCGGGAGGCCGCAGCAGTATTTCTAGAACGATATCGAACGACGATGGCTGTCTTTGCGCGGATGCCGGTGCTGGAGGTGGCACGGCACAAGGTGCATCGGTTGGGGACTGTGTCGCCAGTGGCGGGGATTCTGAGGATGGCGGAGCGGGCAACGCCGATGCATACGCTGCTGATGTTGACTGAGGTGGAGGGGGCTTCTCCGCCGAAGAAGGCAGGTGCGAAGAAGAAAGGCGCAGCGAAGGCGATGGAGGGAGCAGTTGTTCCTCGACCGCAGAGGGTGTTCAAGGCGATACCGCCGAACCTGAAGAGGGTGACGGGATCGCTGGCTGAGCAGGTGGTGGGGTCGTTGGCGAAGTACACGGAGAGTTTGCAGCCGCAGCGAAGGCATTTTCTAGCGCAGTACCGGCCGATAGATGTTGCTTTCAAGATCGTGGGAACGGGGTCGGTGGGACTGCGGGATTACTGCATTTACATGGAGGGGAATGGGAGGAAGGATCCGCTGTTCTTGCAGGTCAAAGAGGAGGTTGCGTCGGGGTATGCGCCGTATGTTGCCGGGGTTCGCGGCCGGAAGGCCAAGCAGCACCAGGGGCGAAGGGTGGTGGAGGGGGAGCTGGCGATGCAGCTGCAGTCGGATCCATTTTTGGGGTGGACGACGATGGATGGACGGGACTATCTGGTGCGGCAGTTGAATGACCACAAGGCTTCGATTCAGTTGGAGGATTTAAAGGCTGTGGGGTTGATGGAGTATGCAGCTGTGTGTGGCGAGTTGTTGGCACGAGGTCATGCTCGTGCAGGAGATAGCGCGATGGTGTCTGGGTATCTGGGGACGTCGGCGCGGTTTGATGATGCGGTGGTGGCATTCGCGGAGAGGTATGCGGACCAGACCGAAGTGGATTGGAAGCAACTGGTGCGGTCGTTGAGGAAGACGAGTCAGTCGCCGGCGAAATGAGTAGGTGCGGTCTGATCTTCAGCTCTCAATGACTTACACCCTCTGTCGATCGATCGAGCGGCGTTAGCTAACTCAGTCGTCTGGGCAGGCTCTCAGATGACTAGTATTTTTGCTAACTGTGGGAGCTGGGCCAGATAACCTATCCTATAAAACAGGTGTTGAGGGAGCGGCTGAATTCGCAACCGCTATACGTTGTGAGAGCGTCCTTCAGCAGGCTTCAGGGTAGCTGTCGCAGCAAGCGGTTGCGAGATCACCGCAAAAAACTATGCTCGCGGTTATAAAGACCAGAAGAACTTTGACATTGGAGATTTAATGACAGGCCGAAAACTTCACATCGTAATATCCGGGATCGCCGTGTTTGCTAGTTTGTTGGTTGCGCCATGGGTGCACGCCGAGGAAAAAGGTAAGGATGATTTTGATATCTACAAGTTGCGCGTCGACGCAGGTTGGTTCTACTCGGATCCTACGGGCAGTATCCATGGATCGAACGACAGCGGATCAATCAATCTGAACAAGGATCTCGGTTTTGAGAGCTATCCAACTTTTTCCGGCAAGGTGGACTGGAAGTTCACAAGGAAGAACCATCTCTACGTAAACATCATTCCGCTTAATACCTCGCGTCAGACCGTACTCAACCGGACATTTACTTTTCAGGGACAGACGTTTGACGCTGGATTGACGACCAATAGCTCGCTGAATACGCTTGCGGTGGCGCCGGGGTACCAGTACGACTTCATTCGACGTAAACGCGGCCATCTCGGTCTCGCATTGCAAATGGACCTGTTCAACACAACAGCTAAAATCAGTGCCGCAGCGCAAGTCACGGGTGACGGCGTTCATCACAATGCCGTATCAGCCTCTGGATCGCTTCTCGCACCTATTCCTGTTGCAGGACCTCAATTCCGGTTTTACGTAACCAACTCCCCGAGGGTGTTCGTTGACGGGAGCGTGTTGGGCATGTACCTGTTCGGATATGGAAACTTTGTGTCAGCGACTGGTGATGTTGGTGTAACGCTCTCCAAGCACTTCGCGGTTCTCGCGGGCTACCAATTGGGGTCGCACCTTGTCGTCAACAATAGCCATGATCGAATTGGCCTCAACTTAACTCAGAAGGGCGCAGTTGTGGGACTTCAAGCGTCCTTCTAACTTGGGTGGCACTCTGATCCGTATTGATTCTTCTCCTTACTGAACTGCGGCTCTGCTGTTGAATCATTTCGCATTTGTACTAGCGAAAGCAGGCTTCTAAAGAGGAGTCGTTAGAGAGCCCACCTCTCGGGCTCATCGTAGATTCCAAGGCCGCCTCATTAGAGGCGGCCTTGGAATTTACGATGGAACTACAGCTAGTCGGCTGCGCCTATGGTTTGCACGATCTTCTTGATATCCATCAAAGGCAATGGGTTGTCAGGATGCTGCAGGTCCGGATTCATATCGTTCGAAGCTCCGCCGGGGAAGCGTTTGATGTTCGGAAAATCAACGATGGATTTGTCGAACTCCATAACCGGGATCGTAATCAACGAAAGAACCCAGCCATTGTCGTAACCGGCATAGCGTCCCGGCGAGGTGGTCGGGGTGCGTGTGCTCACGGCACCGTTGAACGTCATGTCGTATTTCTCGAACGGGTCCATCGTGAGGTTATAGGCCGAGCCGATAGCGCCGAGATTCTGTTGGGGACCGAGCCAGGTGTCCTTGGAGGTATATAGATATTTCCACGCGATCTTGATATCGGGGTTCGTGGGATCGCCGCCGATGTCAGCACGAGCACCGGCGTAGGTTTCGCCGTCGATATAGATCCATCCGTTGCGAGCGGAGTGCTTTTCTTTGCCCAGAATGTAGGCACTGTTGTCAATGCTGTCGAAGTAGATCGGTTTGCCGTCATTGTCCTTCCACGCGCCGTGAGGCGGCGGAGTGATACCGGCCATCGTTGCCAGCGTTGACCAGCAGTCAATGTGCGACATCATTTCGCCATAGCGTGCGCCAGCCGGAATGTGACTGGGCCACCACATGATGCCGGGCACGCGGAAACCGCCCTCAAACGGCGAGCCCTTTTCCCCACGGAACGGCACTGTACCGCCGTCCGGCCACGCGTCCTGCCACGCGCCGTTGTCGGCGGTGATGATGACGATGGTGTTTGGAGCATCTGCACGGATTTCGTCCATAATTTGGCCGATGTTGGAGTCAAGTTCCATCATGGCATCTGAATAGTTGCCGAGATGCGATTTCCCAATGAACGCTTTGGCGGGAATATTTGGGTTGTGCATCTTCATGAAGTTGACGTCCATGAAGAAGGGCTTGCCACCTTTGGCGTGTGCCTTAATGTATTCGACCGCTGAGCCAGCCTGACGTACATCGAACTCGTGCAGGTAGTCGTAGTCGATACGCGCAACCTTGGTTGCAGGTTTGCCTGCAACGCCCTCCCATTCGTCCAGGTTGACGATCTTTTGATATTCCGCCCAGTAAGCAGGGTTATATTTCGGGAACCAAGGATGCGCGAAGCTGTCTGTGTCGTCATAGGTATAGACGCCTGGATAGTAGGCAGCGAATTCCTTCATTTCGTCGAAGCCGTGCTCGATCGGATAGAACTTGGGTTGGTCTCCCAGGTGCCACTTACCCGAAAAGTAAGTTGAATAGCCGTTCTTGTTGAAGAACTCGGCGATTGTCGGCGTGCTCTTGGTGAGTCCGTTCGGGTCGCCTGGCACAACCACGACCGAAAGTGCGGAGCGGATCGGGATGCGTCCGGTCATGAACGAGGCCCGGCCCGCGGTGCAACTTGCCTGGCCGTACCAACTGGTGAAGACGGCGCCTTCCTTGGCGACTTGATCGATCTTCGGTGTCGGATGGCCGAGGTTCTCGCCACCACCGTAGGCCCCGAAGTCGTTCCAGCCGGTATCGTCAGTCATCAGGATGACAATGTTGGGTTTGCCTGTTTGTGCCTCTGCTTTGTTTGCGCCGCACGTCAGAAACAAACTTGAGCAGGCAATAGCGAACAGCGTCAGCTTTCTTGAAGTTGCAAAGTCCATGTCCGTCACTCTCCTTGCAAAGTTTTCGGCCTGGCCATCGGCGCGGATCGCGCGTTAGAAAACAAAACTACTTTTGGGGTTTATTGACGTTGGCAAATTGTCATCTTGCTAAGTTCTTCCGCGGAGTCTATGAGCCAGGCGTGCAGCGGTCAACTAGCAAAAGTACAGGGATTTTACCTCTGCTTGATTGCGAGAAGCCTATGAAACCTGCGGACATGGTGTCGACTAGCCAGGGAGCCAGAACGATAGGTACCGGGGCGCGCGTGTTTGCATGCTTCCAATCTTCATGACGAGACGGTATCTCGTTTCTCGTAACTACGATTAATAGGTTTCACTTACTAGCACTTTTGCTAACTGTGCGACTAAGGCTACATAGCCTATGTTGTTCATTAGAAGAGTGCGCCCTATGATCGATCCTCGATTCACTTCGGGCGGCAGCTTCCCAATGTTCGCGGACGGTAAGGCTCATTGCAGTCCCTCGCGACTAAACCGGATTAGAAGGAGACGAGAATGAACTGTCGCATAAAGAGTCGCAGATGGATTATTGGGTCATTAGCTGTCCTGAGTTTCTTGATGGCGGTTGGCGTATGTCAAGGTAAGGCACAGACAAAGCAACCGAACATTCTCGTCATCATGGGGGATGACATCGGTATGTGGAACATCGGCGCTTACCACCGCGGCATGATGGCGGGTAAGACGCCGAACCTCGACAAACTCGCCAAGGAAGGCATGTTGTTCACTGACTACTATGCCGAGGCGAGTTGCACAGCTGGCCGAGCGAACTTCATCACCGGCGAACTGCCGATTCGCACGGGAATGACGACGGTAGGCCAAGCGGGCGCGAAGATTGGCTTGCCCGCCGAAGCGGTCACCATCGCAACGGTACTGAAATCGATGGGATACGAAACCGGCCAGTTCGGCAAGAACCATCTTGGCGACTTGAACGAGTTCCTGCCCTGCGTTCACGGCTTCGACGAATTCTTTGGCTATCTATATCACCTCGATGCGATGGAAGACCCTGCGCATCCCAACTATCCGCAGAACCTGTTGAATGTCGTAGGTCCGCGCAACATGGTCCATTGTTGGGCTACGGCTACGGATGACAAGACCGATATGCCGCGATGGGGTCCAATCGGCAAGCAGAAGATTGAGGACGCCGGCACGCTCTATCCCAAGCGCATGGAGACCGTGGATGACGAGATTCGAGACATGTCTCTGAATTTCATCGACAAGGCCAAGAAAGACAATAAGCCGTTCTTCGTCTGGCTCAACCCGACCCGCATGCACATCGTCACTCACCTCTCGCCGAAGTATGAAGCGATGCGGAACTCAGTGAATGGATGGTCGGAAGAAGAGGCGGGCATGGCGCAACTCGACGACGACATCGGTCTGGTGATGCAGAAGCTGAAGGACAATGGCGAGGACGAAAATACTATCGTCCTGTTCACCACCGATAACGGCACCGAAGTCTTCACATGGCCCGATGGCGGTCAGACGCCGTTCGCTCAGTCGAAAGGAACGGTTCTCGAAGGCGGCTTCCGTGTACCGGCGATCCTTCGCTGGCCGGGGCATGTACCGGCGGACTCAGTGCAGAACGGAATCTTCTCCGGCCTGGACTGGTTACCCACCTTCGTCGCAGCGGCTGGTAACCCGAATATCACCCAGGAACTGCTGGCGGGCAAAAAGATCGGTGACCTGACGTATAAGAATCATCTGGATGGCTACAACCAGATGGACGCCATCACCGGCAAAGGGCCGTCCGCACGTCATGAGATCTTCTATCTCGGCGAAAGCACGATTGGTGCGGTACGCATCGACGACTATAAGTACCGCTTCATTGACCAACCAAATGGGTGGGTGGGGCAAAAGACCCATCCTGATATCCCTTACATCACCAACTTGCGTCTCGATCCGTTCGAGCGCACCGGCTGGCCCGGCAACGGGACTAAAGACGGGGCCGAGCAATACTTCGATTGGTTCAAGTATGAGTTTTGGCGCTTCATCTTCGTTCAGCAGGTAGTGGGCAAGGAGCTTCAAACATTCATCGAGTACCCACCTATGCAGAAGGGTGCGAGTTTCAACCTTGACGAAATCAAATCGCAGATGGCGACAAGGATGGCCGAAGCGCAGGCAGCGGCCAAGGGCCCCAGCGATTAGCATGACGACCGCCGGAGGCGGGTGGTCGTAAGGGCTACCCGCCGGAGTTCGAAGCTACGGCAAGATGCACAATCGAGTTCGCAAGAAGTTCGCTCCGCACGAACAAGAGCGCTGTCAGTCGGGAGCTGGCAGCGCCCGCGGTGCCAATTCATAGACGGAGGGAGGTCCCATGAAAGTCGGTTCGTTGCGGAACACGGTCAACAATGTGAGTCGACGGGCATTTGTTTCAGCGGGTGCAGCTGCTATCTTCCTTCGTGACGGTCTTGGCATGACGGGCGGTCAAGCCCAAGGCGATCCGTTGCCATCGTGGAATGATGGACCTTCAAAGGCTGCGGTGCTTGCTTTCGTAAGAGACACAACCGACAAATCCAGCTCGAAATATGTCGAGCCAGCGGACCGCATCGCTACGTTCGATCAGGACGGTACGCTCTGGACGGAGCATCCGATTTACGGGCAGGCCGCGTTTGCCCTTGCACGCATAGGCGAGATGGCACCGAAGCATCCCGAATGGAAACAGAAGGAGCCGTTCAAGTCGGTGCTCGCTCGTGACAACGAAGCGATGGCTAAGTTTACCGAGGCGGACTGGTTGCAGATTCTCGCGGTGACTCATGCAGGGATGAGCACGGAGGCCTTTCAGAAGCTGGTGAATGACTGGATCACTACAGCAAAAGCACCTCGGTTTGATCGACTGTACACGGATCTCATCTATCAACCGATGTTAGAGGTAATGCAGTATCTTCGCGCCAACGGTTTCCGGACTTACATCGTGACGGGCGGTGGACAGGAGTTTGTGCGCACCTACAGCGAGAGAGTGTATGGCGTACCGCCGGAGCAGGTTGTCGGATCGAGCATCATGACGACTTACGACAACAAGAGTGGCAAGCCAGTGCTTATGCGGGAGCCGAAGGTGTTCTTCATTGATGATGGTCCCGGCAAAGCATTAGGGATTAACCTCTTTATCGGCAAACGGCCACAAGCTGCGTTCGGTAACTCCGCAGGCGCCGACTTCAAATCAGGCGATGCGCAGATGCTCGAGTGGACGCAGGCGGGCGAAGGAACACGTCTGATGATGCTCGTCCTTCACGACGACGCGAAGCGCGAGTATGCGTATGGGCCTGCATCAGGACTTCCGGATACTCACGTCGGCACTTTCTCGAATGAACTCCTGCTTGAAGCTACGAAAAACGCATGGGTCGTGATCAGCATGAAGAACGACTGGAAGCGCATCTACTCCTTTGACCAGTAACCTGAGCCGTTCGCGAAAGGACAAACAATGACTTCGTATCCTGAGACTTCTCCGTTGATATCCGCGGGCATTCGCTTCCGAATTTCGGTTCTGATGTTCGTTCTTCTGATCTGCGCTTTTCCCTTGCACGGCCAGCAGAAGCCACAGTGGATGCCTGGCCAGATCGGACTCAATGCGGGGATAGCACCGCCGCCAGGATTTACCTATGCCAACCTCGATATTAACTACCGTTCCAGTGCATTCAATGGCTCAAATGGCAGCGCTATTCGTGTGACGGGTAACTACAATGTTTGGGCAGTTGAGAATTTTTTTTACGGCGTACTGGATAATAAAATTGCGAAGGGAAACATCATGTTCGCACTTATCCTTACTCCCGCGACCGGCTCTCTCGATGCAGATCTTGCGACCCAAAATCCGGGTATCCCCAATCTCAGCGCCGTTGGGGGTGGGGGTGGGATGGCCGATACCTTTGTTGTGCCCTTCGGCCTTGGCTGGCACACGAAACGAGCAGACTTCTATGCAGCTGAAGCGATGATGGTTCCTACGGGACGCTATAACCCCGGAGCTACAAATAACGTCGGGACCGGTTATTTCGGCAATCACGTGATAGACGGTCTAACCTACTACATCACCAAGAACAAAGGAACCAGCGCGAACGTGTTCACGGACTGGGAGGTTCACGGAGAGAGACAGGGTACCAACGGCACCGTCAAGACGCCTGGACAGGCTTTCACCTTAGAGTGGGGTCTTGGGCAAGTTCTCCCGTTGAAGAAGAATTTCAGCCAGCTCCTGCAGGTTGGCCTCGTTGGCTACGACCAGTGGCAAATAACCCAAAACGGGGGCACTGTACCGATTGGGTCGACTAATCTAACTATTCCAGCCAGCGCACTACCCTATTACTCTGTACACGCCATCGGTGGACAGGGCACGTATATTCTCCCGATGAAAAATCTAAATTTCTATGTCAAGGGCTACCACGAGTACACTGCCTACTCCCACTTTGTGGGAAATACCTTTGTGTTCGGCGGGGTGTGGACGTTCCGAATTCCAAAGCCTGCACCTCCTCCGAAACCATAGGTGGCGATTGAGAGCCTGGGCGAAGACAATTTCCGTTGCACCCACGAGTCCTGCTTAGGCTATTGCCAGCGCATTCAGGCGAGGAGAATAGAGACTGTTCTCGAAAGCGATTCGAATGCGACTAGGTTTGAAACTCGCGTCGTTGGTGGTTGTGGCGTGTTCTGTGTACAGGCTGGGCGCCCAGGATCTCACACCACGTGCGTACGTTATTACTCCTCTGCATTCCAATGCGGTCACGGTGGCCTGGTCCTTCTATGACGGCAGTATTAACTTCAACGGAGCTCTCCCCGTCTCGGACGCTACGGGAAAGTACAACGTACCGATCTTGAGTTACTACCATTCGTTCGACTTCTTAGGTCGATCTGCGAACGTCGTCGCCTCGTTGCCTTACGGAGTAGGAAACTTTGATGGGACGGTAGCCGGCGCTGGGACCCACCTCTATCGTTCCGGGCTAGTGGATTCTGTCTATCGGTTATCCGTCAACCTGAAGGGTGGTCCCGCGATGCAGCCCAGGGAGTATATGAAGTGGAAGCAGAAAGTTTTGCTGGGCGTTAGCGTCAAGGTGATCGCTCCGACCGGACAGTACGATCCGACCAAGCTAATCAACTGGGGGACTAACCGGTGGTCCTTCAAACCAGAGTTTGGCTATTCTCAACGCTGGAAGGATTTGCAACTCGATGGATACGCGGGAGTATGGTTCTTCACCACAAACTCCGATTTTTGGTCGCGCAACATCTACTACGAGGGCACCCGGTCACAATCGCAAAATCCTATCGGTTCGTTTGAAGGCCATCTTAGTTATGAGGCGAAGCCCCGTTTGTGGGCTTCTCTCGACGGTAACTACTGGTTCGGTGGGAAGACGAGTATTAACGGGATACCAAACCCAGTCACCCAACAGGCGAACTCGCGAATCGGAGGGACAGTTTCGCTCCCCATTACCAAACATCAGTCTCTGAAGTTCAGTTACAGCAACGGCACCTACATTCGATACGGCGGTAACTATCAAAATGTCACGGCCGCGTGGCAGTATTCCTGGCTCGGCAAGCCTAAATAACTCATTGAGGATTAGGTGGCGGCTCGCGGTTGGCTTGCTGCTGCGCGTTGTGCCAAAGCTAGGGATATAAGAAGCATCGCCGCAGCGGTGTAGAAGGGCGCACCAGGAATGTGAACGCCGGCGCCGATGGATCTGCTGAAGATGTAGGTGAAGATGCCGGGACCGATAAGGCCGGCGATGCCGCGAAGGCTGTTGATGGCGCCCTGGAGTTGACCTTGTTCGGAGGGGCTCGCCTTACGGGACATGAGGCTTTGGGCGGCGGGCCAGGTGAAGGTCATCATGTTGAGGACAGGTATGCCGAGCCATAAGAGGAGACCGGTTTTGGAGGCGCCGATCATCGAGTAACCAATGGCTCCGCCGATAAGGCCGACGGTGATGGCTCCGCGCTCGCCGAGTTTGGCGACGATCGGTTTGACGAGCAGAGCGCCGTAGACGATTGTGCAGATGCCGACGACGGCGAGAGAGAGGCCGACAGTGCGGTCGGTCCAGTGATAGCGATAGTCGGCGTAGATAACGTAGACGTTCATCAAAACCTGTTGGGCGATGTAACCGAGTAGGAGAACGGTGGCGATAGCGATCATGTTGCCGTGGCGAATCAGGGAGAGGGATCCGACGGGGTTGGCGCGAGCCCAGGAGAAGGGGCTGCGGTTTTCTTTGGAGAGGGATTCGGGGAGGACGAAGGTGCCGTAGAGTCCGTTGACTAGGCTAAGGCCTCCGGCGACCCAGAAGGGCAGGCGTGGGTTGATGTTGCCGAGGAGTCCTCCCAGCGCGGGGCCGAAGACAAAGCCCGCACCGAAGGCGGCATTCAACATGCCGAAGGCGGCTGCTCGGCGCTCACGTGGGGTGACGTCGGCCATGTAGGCCATCGCGGTGGGGATGCTGGAAGATGTGAGGCCGGAGATGACGCGCCCAAGAAAGAGCCAGTTAAGGGTAGGAGCCCAAGCCATCAAGACGTAGTCGAGGCCGAGGCCGAAGTTAGAGAGAAGGACGAGAGGGCGTCGGCCATAGCGATCGGAGAGCGAGCCGACGATGGGGGAGAAGAAGAACTGCATGGCAGCGAAGACAGTTCCGAAGAGGCCTAAGATCTTTGCTGCGCTGGAGGTGTCGCCGTGGAGGAAGCCTTCGATGAGACGGGGGAAGACGGGGGCAATCATGCCGAGAGCGAGCATGTCGAGGGTGACGGTGAAGAAGATAAAGGTAGCGGCGGCGCGGCGGCCCGCGGGCGGCCTGGGCATCAACGCCACGTCGAGGCCGACGAGTTCAGGCTCGGTCATCAACGGATCAGGCATCGTGACTGGTTGCGGCGGATTTTGTGGAGTCTCTGCCATTGCGATTGACGGCTAGTCTACGTGAGTTTTACTGAGGCTTATTGGATATTTCGGCACCAAATTCCATCACTGGCGAGTCTCGAAGCGTCGAGTTCACGTCTCGAAATCAGCCTCACCCAGGCTGTAGAGATGCTGGAACGATAGTGCCGAATCCGATTTTCAAGAGTGCTGTTCGTTTGTAAGAGCTCTGCTAGACTGCCTTTCATGCGATATCACATACTGCGTCGAACCGGCCTCTTCCTGCTGCCTTTTTGTGTTTGGACAACGATCGGATTTGGTCAGAAGCGCGCGATGGTGCTGGATGACCTGGCAAAGCTGGTGAGTGTGGGTGGCCCACAGGTCTCGCCGGACGGAGCGTGGATCGCTTACACGACCTCGACCGTGGATGTGGGCGAAGACAAGAGCGTCTCTGAGCTGTGGATGGCTAGTTGGGATGGGACGCAGGATGTACAGCTCACTTATGGGCCTGAGGGCGCGGGGTCGCCTCGATGGAGCCCCGACGGCAAGTGGCTTGCATTTACTTCGTCGCGACCGGGTAAAGCGAAGGGGTCGCAGGTGTGGTTGTTGGATCGACGTGGTGGTGAAGCGCATCAGCTGACCGAGGTGAAGGAAGACATTGAAGATTATCGGTGGTCGCCCGACTCGAAGCAGATGCTATTGACCCTAAGGGCGAAGGAGGAGCCTGAGCTGGAGAAGGGAGCCAAGCCAACGCCGCCGAAACCGATCGTGATCGATCGCTATCACTTCAAGCAGGATATTCAAGGGTACTTGTCGGACAAGCGTGAGCATCTTTTTCTGTTTGAGATTGCGACGAAGAAGTTGACGCGAGTTATTGGGGATGACAAGACGGAGGACAAGTATGACGAGCGGCAGGCAGAGTGGTCTCCGGATGGAAAGCTGATTGCGTTTGTTAGCAATCAGGAAGCGCCTGATCCGGATCGGTCGAACAACTCAGATGTGTTTGTCGTGGAGGCGAAGGGTAACTCGGTTCCGAAAAAGTTGACCAGCTTTACGGGAGTGGATGGGGGGCCACTGGCGTGGAGTCCGGATAGTGCGACGATTGCGTATCGGCAGGGGGTCTCGCCGCGGTACTCGATCTATGACATGGAGCGGCTGGCGGTGGTGCCGGTGGGGGGTGGTACACCGAAGGTGTTGACGGCTACGGCGGGGATGCTGACAGGGGCGCCGGTGTTTGCGCAGGATGGGAAGGCGCTGCTGGCGACGATTGCCGAGGATCGTGTGGACTACTTGGCGGAGGTGCCGCTGACGGGTAAGGGCGTGACGCGGTTGACGGCGGAGAAGGGATCGGTGGGGTCTGTCACGGTTGCAGACGGGCACGTGGCGTTGGTTTGGACGACGGATGTAGCGGCTCCGGAGATCTATGCGCTTGATGGCCCATCCGGTAGCAAGACGCTGAGGAAGTTGACTGCCCATAACGATGCTCTGATGGCGCAGTTGGCGCTGGCTCCAGCGGAGGATCTGTCGGCGAAGGCGTCGGATGGTAATGAGGTGCATAGTTTACTGACGATGCCGTTTGGGTATACGGCAGGGACGAAGGCTCCGATGCTGCTGTGGATTCACGGCGGTCCGACGTCGCAGGACTCGCATCGGTTTGCGGCGGATCGGCAGTTGCTGTCGGCGCATGGGTTTGCGGTGTTGCAGGTGAACTATCGCGGGAGCACAGGGCGAGGTCACGACTACAGCTTCGCGATCAATGCTGATTGGGGCGATAAGGAGGTGAAGGATCTTCTGGCGGCGGTCGATGGTGCTGTGGCGTCAGGGAAGATTGATGCGGATCGGATGGGCGTTGGCGGATGGAGCTATGGCGGGATTTTGACCGACTACACGATTGCTTCGACGACGCGGTTTAAGGCAGCTTCGAGTGGGGCGGGGACGGCAAATCTGCTCGGGATGTATGGGGTGGATCAATACATTCTGCAGTACGACAATGAGTTGCAGCCGCCGTGGAAGAATGTAGAGCCTTATCTGAAGTTGTCGTATCCGTTTCTGCATGCGGATAAGATTGTGACCCCGACTCTCTTTATGGGAGGCGATAAGGACTTCAACGTGACGCTCGTGGGTGGAGAGCAGATGTATCAGGCGCTGAAGAGCGTTGGGACGACCGCCGAGCTGATCGTGTACCCGGGACAGTTTCATGGATTTACACGGCCGAGCTTTATTCGGGACCGATACCAGAGGTGGTTCGACTGGTATGACAAGTATTTGGGGATGCCTGTTGTAAAATCTGCCGCTCCTGTTGTGAAAGGGGACTGAGGGTACCCCCTCCCTTCGGGGGGTATTTTGGGCGGAAGTTATTTATTATGAATGAATTGCAGCGGTTACAATCCTGTAAAATATTGAAAGTAAATAGCTTACGCGCAAAATACTTGTTATGAGGTAGATAGCTATCGCTTCCGGTCGAATCCCCCACGGACTTTGAGCGCTGGTGGCTTCATGAGACGAAGACATACCTCAGCGGCTAAAGCCGCATTCAAGAACATGGCATTTACGGCACGGCTAAAGCCATGCCCCTAAGCAAGACTGACTCTTCAGCACAGGCCAAAGCCGCGCCATTATGTAGGAAAGGCTTTTTCAGCACAGACCAAAGCCGTGTTCTTATGCGGGAAAGACTTTTTCAGCATCCGTTTAACGTTTCTCTCTGTTTTGGGCTCTAGTTTTATTTTAGCTGGTGGGAGATAACTTATACGCCACGCGATTCGCCGCGTCTGGAGCGGGTTTTATGCGTTTCGGGGCTTGACAGATTTTGCGCGGCTTCGAGGTCGGCTGGGTTAAAGGGAAATCAGAGTAGATGCATTCTGCTTGCCTAATGTGCAGCGGCAAATACGGGGATCCTTCCCCATTCGACTGCGCTCAGGTTGTGATGACGGCACTCATATACGCAGACCGCGGATTCGCGTAGCCTGTGGATTCGTCCCAGATTGTGGATCGCGCAGACCGTGGATTCGACCATGCCGTTTTATTGCTGGTCTGGCGTGGTAGTTTCGCTGGTGTTTGGATCCCAATGCTGGTTTGTTCGTGGCGCTTAGTAATGGCTCAGGCGATGACTTCGAAGGGGCGCATCATGTCGTTGGCTTCGTGCTCGAGGACGTGGCAGTGGTAGAGGTAGTTGCCGGTGTAGCCCTCGAAGCGAATGATGACGCGCGTTACGGTGCCGGACGGGCACTGAATGGTGTCTTTCCAGCCAAGTTCGTTGGGTGCCGGCGGCTCCGCAGGTGCAATAAAGCGCATATTTTTGTGGGTCATGTACTCGAAGGTGTCGAAGGTGCGACGGTCGAGCAGCTGGAACCGGACCAGGTGGATGTGTATGGGGTGGGTGTCTTCGGTTTGGTTGACGAACTCCCATATCTCAGTGGAGTTGAGTTTGGGAAACTCGGTTGTGGGTTCGTGCCAGTGCTTGTGATTGATGAGCATGACCATGGGGTTCTGGAGGCGGTCCTGATACTCGTTGAGGGTGATCGTCCGAGTAAGCGTGGCGGAGGACTCCGCTGTGCGGGGAAGGGTGCGCAGGGTCTTGGGGATGGAGTGAAGCGGTGCGGAAGAGGGCTGATGCGCTACGCGGAACTGGAGAATGTCGAGGGCTCCGGTGCGGAGGTGCATGGTCTGGCCGGCGAGATGGCTGAAGTCGATCAGGAGGTCGGCGCGTTCGGCGGGAGCCAGAGCGAAGAACTTCTGCTCCACCGGTGTAGCGAGGAGGCCCTGGTCGCTGCCGATCTGGATCATGGGCTGGTGGTTGTCGAGGGCGAGGCCGAAGAAGCGGCTGTTCGCGGTGTTGAGGATGCGGAAGCGATAGAGGCGCGGTTCGACTTCGAGGTAAGGACGGATTTTGCCGTTGATGAGGATACCGTCGCCTTCGAACTCAGGGACCCAGGGGTGTTCGGGGTCGCCGGAGGTGGGGTAGAAGAGCTGGCCGTCGGCGGTGAGTTCGCGGTCGTAGAGGATGAGGGGAATCTCGTATTTACCGGTGGGAAGATGGAGCGAGTCTTCGACTGAGTCGCGGACGAGGAAGAGGCCAAAGAGACCGGCGTAGGTGTTGAGGCGGTTGAGGCCCATGGCGTGGTCGTGATACCAGAGTGTGGCGGCTTCCTGCTGAAGGGGGTAGAGGCAGGTTCGGCTTTTGCCGGGGACGAACCAGTCGGTGGGGTATCCGTCGGCTTTGGAGGGAACGCGGGCACCGTGGACGTGCGTGGTGGTGCGGACGTCGGGGATGTCGTGGCCGCAGCCGTGAAGGCTGTGGTCGATGGGCAAAAAGTGTGTGGTGGGAAGGTTGTTGACCCACTCGATCTCAAGGGGATGGGCGGAGCGCGCTTCGATGATTGGAGCGAGAGGTGTCGGACCATAGCTCCACATGCGAGTGGGCGGGACGTCGCGATGGATTTTGGCGTGTATCTCGCGCATGGTGATGCGGAGTTTGCCGGGATGCGCTACCCCCATGGTTTCGGAGACGGGGAGCGGGTCGACGAAGGGGGTGAGTTGAAGGACGTGCAGCATCGGGACGGTCTTGCCCGGGGCGTCGGGAAGGGGCTTCTGGGCGGGCGACATCGAATGCATGTCGTGCATCTGGGCGAAGCTGTGGCGGGAGCCGTAGAGGAGACCGAGGGCAGCAGACTGTTGGAGGAAGCGGCGGCGGGAGGAACTGGAATCGGACAACGGGCGGGCTCCAGAGTAGTGAGGCTAACAAAAAAGCACGCACTCCGCTGGGGAGTGCGTGCTTTCAAAGATACAAAGTGAATGTGACGGCTATGTGAACAACAGCGTCAGTTGCCGCTGGTGACCTTGCCTGTGGTGGGGTCGAGCACGACCACGTTGGGGTTCGGCGCGACGTTGCTGGTGAAATTGAACATATTGGTGAGGGTGCCAGCAGAGGCATCGAAAGAACCGCCGCCGATTCGGGCGCTGGACAGGAAGACATCTTCGATGAAGCGAGGAATGGAGGCCTGGTCGGTTGGGGTGTTGTCGATGAAGTTCTTTTTCGCCCAGGGTGAGATGACCTGAAGCGGGAGGCGCGGCCCGTGTCCGCAGCGTCCTTGTACCGGGGCGCCGTTGGAGTTTGGACCGGGGAGCGAGGCAGCCGCGGCACCGGTGCAGATGGCGGCGTCGGAAGCGCTGGCGGAGCCGTTGACGATGTCGGTCAGGTGATCGTACCAGCCGTCGGAGTCATCGTAGGCGATGATGATGGCGGTGGAGGACCAGAAGGGCGACTTCTCGATGGCGTTGATGGTGTTGACGACAAAGGTCTGCTCGTCGAGGGGGTCGGAGTAACCGGCGTGGGCGTCCTGATAGCCGGGAGCTTTGAGGAAGCTGACGGCGGGCATGTTGCCGGCGGCGAGTGCGTCGGTAAAGTCATGCATATCGTACTGGTGGTTGGCCTGGTCGGTGGTTCCGATGGCTGCGGTAGGACGCAGGTGGTTGAGGTTCGCCGTGCTGGCATAGTACTGGAAGGGCTGATGGTGCGGGATGTAGTCTGCCTTGAGCGGATGGCCAGGGATGTTGACTGCGCCGGTGGTGCGTCCGCATCCGGTGGTTCCGTTGGCGTTGGTAACGGTGAGGTCGAAGCCGCCCTCAAAGAATCCCCAGGTGATGTTGGCGGCGTTGAGCAGGTCGCCGACGTTCTTTCCCGACATGCTGAAGTTGGCGGTGGTCGAGGAGCAGAGATCGCCCGTGGGGTCGGCATCGTTGATGTCGGTGAAGCCGCCCTGGCCGTCAGCGACGATGGAGGAGGCGACGTTGAGGGGATTGATGACGCCGTTGGTCTGTCCGGAGGCGAGGTTGATGGCGCCGGGTGTCGAGGGGCCGAAGGTGGAACCGAACGAGTGATCGTTGATGGCGTAGTGCTGTGCGTAGTTCCATAGGGCGGTGACGGTGTTGCCGTCGTAGTAGCCCATGGTGAGCGCGGTGGTGTTGGTGAGGGGGGCGCCGTTGGTGGCGGTGGTCAGCGCAACGCCGTTCGCGGTACCAACTGAGATGGGGAAGAGGTCCATCTTGCCGTTGTCGAAGGCGAGCTGCTCGGGGTTGTAGTTGTGGTCCTGGTCCTGCGTTGCGGCCTGCGCAGGGGCGAGGCGGAAGGGATTGGAGCCGACCGAGTTGAGCGTGGTGCTGACGTTTGCGCTGTTCAGGTTAGGATTCGCGGTGAGCAGGGCCGGGGTGCTGATGTAGTTGGAGATGTTGGTCGGGGTGGCCGGGAGGGTGGTGGTTCCGGCGGCTACGGCGGCGGCGGTCGCAGCGATGAAGGGCGTCTCACCGGCGAGATTCGCGGCTTGTGGATAGGTGCCGAAGTAGTGGTCGAAGGAGATGTTTTCGCCGAAGATGACGACGACGTGCTTGATGGCCGCCTGAGGGGTTGTCGGCGTTGGCGGCGCGGGTGGCGGAGTGGTGTTCGCGTTGCCGTTGCCGGCTGGGTTGCTGAGTGTGCCCTGGCCGCAGCCGCTAAGGATGAGGGTCGAAGACAACGAAAGGGCGAGAAGTTTCCGAATCATTTTTTGAGGCCTCAAAAGTTGGAAAGATGCGTTGCTCCTCATTGTTAGGCTCAGATAGGGCTTGGTTTGTGAATTGCAGTTGAATGCCAGATGAATTAATAACGCATGAATGAGCCGGAGAGCGTGTTGGTGCGTCGTGCGTGGCGTGGGTGGTCAAGCTCATACAATTGAAGGAATGGGATTTTCGTTTGAAGTAGAGAAGGTAGCGGAGGGCGGCGGACGCAGGGGGCGGTTGAGGCTGCCGCATGGGGTGGTGGAGACGCCGGTGTTTATGCCAGTAGGTACGGCGGCGAGTGTGAAGGCTGTGCCGCAGAGTCTGCTGGAGGTGGTCGGCGCGGGGGGAAAAGGGGCGCAGATTATTTTGGCGAATACGTATCATCTTTATCTGCGGCCGGGGCATGAGCTGGTGCGGCGGATGGGTGGGGTGCACCGGTTTATGAGCTGGGAGCGGCCGATGCTGACGGACTCGGGTGGGTTTCAGGTGTTCAGCTTGAGCAAGCTAAGGAAGATTACGCCGGATGGGGTGGAGTTTCGGTCGCATCTGGATGGGAGCAAGCACTTCTTCTCGCCGGAGCACTCGATGGATGTGCAGATTGCACTGGGCGCGGATATTGCGATGGTGTTCGATGAGTGCGTGGAGACGCCGGCGACTTGGGAGCGGACGCGGGAGTCGATGGGGTTGACGCATGCGTGGGCGCAGCGGTCGAAGGATCACTTTGAGTTACATAAAGAGCGAGTGCCTTGGTTTGAGGCGCTGGGCGGGGCTACGCAGAGTCTGTTTGGGATTGTGCAGGGTGGGATGTATGCGGATCTGCGCAAGGAGAGTGCGGAGCGGCTGGTGGAGATGGATCTGCCTGGGTATGCGATTGGTGGGCTGGCGGTAGGGGAGCCGCGGGAAGTGACGCGGGAGATGATTGCACGGACGCTGGAGCATCTGCCGAAGGATAAGCCAAGGTATGTGATGGGGGTGGGATATCCGGATGAGATTGAAGAGTATGCGCGGATGGGTGTGGACATGATGGACTGCGTGTTGCCGACGAGGGCGGGACGGCATGGGCTGTTGTTTACGTCGGAGGGGCGCATCAACATTAAGAAGAAGGAGTATGCGGAGGATCAGGGGCCGGTGGATGCGCAGTGCGTGTGCATGGTGTGCCAGAGGTACACGCGGGCTTATCTGCGGCACTTGTTTGCTTCGGGAGAGCCGTTGAGTGCGGTGCTGAATAGCTTGCACAATATCGCGTTTTATCTGGATACGATGGAGCGGGTGCGGGGGGAGTTGGTGGCTGGGGTTGCGGCTCCGGTGCAGGCTTAGCGGATTTGCTGCTTGTGTGGATGAAGGCAAACGCAGATTCCCTTCGGGAATGACAAAAAGGGAATGAGAAGAGGGGAATGACACACAAGCGGGTGTATGGCAAACGAGGGCACGGTAGTCCACGCTAACTACCACTTTGCTCTGAACATTTGCGGCCTGACGATGGTGATACTCGTCAGGCCGTGATGGTTTTTATGGGGCTATGTTTTGTTATTTATGGGGCTACGTTTTTATGGGACGAAGCCTGCTGATTTGAGGGCCTTGTAGTTGTCGTACTCGTTGGCTTTCTTGAGCATGTCTTCTACTTCGGCGGGGGTGTCGTGGGGGGCGAAGGGCTGGGCGGAGTCTGCGATGGCGTAGGCAGTGGCGGCGGTGGTGGCTACGCCTTGAACAAGGTCGGCCTGGACGACGGAGTCGAAGGTGTCGGAGGCCTGGTGGTGGAGCTTGAAGTATTTATCGACGCCGTTCCAGAGGACCAGGGTGGGGACACCGGCGACGTCAAAGCCTGCGTGGTCGGTCTCGAAGAGGAACTCGGTGTCGGGGTTGGTGCCGTTGGAGCCGAGGCCAGCAAGGAGAGGTTCGATGTCGGTGAGGGCTTGTTTTTCGTCGGCGCGGCCCATGAGGTACCAGCCCTTTGCGGGTTGGGCGCCGGTGTCTGAGATGAGGACGGCGTCGATGGAGGCCATGTCGCCGGCGTGTTTCTTCGAGTAGGAGTTGGAGCCGACGAGACCTTGCTCTTCGCCGCCGAAGAGGATGAAGCGCATGGTGCGGCGGGGCGGACGACCGAGGGCCTGAACGGCGCGGGCGACTTCGAGGACGGTGGCGACGCCGGTTCCGTTGTCCTGCGCTCCGGTTCCGGGGTGCCACGAGTCGACGTGGGCGCCGACGATGACGATGGAGTTGGGATCTTCGCGGCCTGGGATCTCAGCGATGACGTTTTGTACCTCGGTTGCGGGGCGGACTCGGTTCTTGAAGGAGAAGTGGACGGTGACGGGGCCTTCTTCGAGGAGGCGTTTGATGAGGAGCTCGTCTTCGAGGCCGATCTGTGCGGCCGGGAACGCGGCTATTTCGCCATTGAAGCTGACTGAGCCTGCGTTTTGCGTGCCGTTGGCGCTACCGGTGGTGAGGACCGCCTTGGGGCCGAAGGAGTTGAGCAGAGCAATTGCCTTGAGCTCGTCGCCGATGGCGGGATGCTCGCCGAAGCTTGCGCTGTCAAACATGACGATGTTGCCGGTGATCTTGTCTTTTGCGGCTTGCAACTTTTCGACGGGGAGTACCTGGGAGATATAGACGACTTTGCCGGTGATGCCTTCGGCGGGGGTGGAGGGACTCCATCCGGCGGAGAAGATGTGGAGGGGCTGGTTGCGCGGTTCGATGATGTTGCCGACGGCGGGTGTTTCGGGCTCCCACAGGGTGGGCATGGTGAAGGATTCGGTGTGAACGTTTTTGAGGCCGAGGGATTTGAACTGCTCCTGCGCCCAGGAGACGGCGTGGACGTAGTTGTCTGAGCCGGTGAGGCGTGGACCGATGTCGTCGGCGAGGTGGCGGTCGTAGTCGTAGGCTTTGCCGTTGACCATGACTTCGCCGATGAGTTTGCTGACGGCGGCGTGCGTGTCAGGGGAGACGGCTGCGGGAGTTGCGGATGAAGTTGTGGAGGTTTGCGCAAGGACGCACGAGGTCGCGATGGAGGCGACGAAAAGAGCTGTTAGAAGACGCATTTCGGTACGGTATCACGGTACGAAAACGCGTTGTCGCGCCTTTTATCCAGTTGTTACAAGGTGCGGTGAGACGAAGGCAGCAGAACGTAGGCGTCAGGAAGGATTTGGAAGGCGGAATGAACCGGCATCCTGTTTGAGTTCGAGGCAGAGGGCTTCGACGACGAGGTTGTGGTCTTCGCGCTGAGCGAGGCCGGAGACGGTAACGCTGCCGATGATGCCGGTTCCGGCGACGTGGATGGGAAAGCTGCCGCCGTGGGCGGCGTAGTCGGCATCGGGAAGGTTGTAGCGGTCGTTGAAGGTGCGGTTGCTTTGCTCGAGCGCCAGGCCGATGGCGTAAGAGCTGCGATGGAAGCGGGCGACGACGTTGATCTTGCGTTGGACCCAGCGGGGATTGTCGGGCGTGGTGCCGGCGAGTGCGGTGTAGAAGAGCTGTTGTTGGGGCTGGCCAAAGCGGTGGATATCGATGACGATGGAGTGTTTGCGCGATACGGCCAGCTCGCGGAGGCTGAGACCGAGGCGCCAGGCGGTGTCGTGGTTGAAGCTGGGGAAGAGCAGTTCGGCCTCCTGTCGGGCGATGATGGCCAGGTCTTCGGCGATGGGCATTGGAGCGGCTCCTTCAAGGTTGCGGGTTGGCGATGGGATGCAAGCAGTCTATGAGATTACGAGTGAGCGAGCTGATTGGCCGCGAAGATTCCACGCGGACATGAGGTACGGCGAAGGCGTAGCCTTTGGGAGTTATGAGAGGAGGCGCTGATGACGGCGGCAGGATATCGACGAGTAGCGTTGAGTTTTGCGGGGGCCTCGGAGGGAGCTCACGGGGGACATCCTGACTTTCGAGTGGGGGGAAGGATCTTTTGCACCCTTGCGTATCAGAAAGAAGGATATGGCGTGCTGATGCTGACGCCGGAGCAGCAGGTGGGCATGGTGGAGGACTCTCCGGAGGTGTTTTCGCCTGTTCCGGGAGGCTGGGGACGGATGGGAATGACTCGGGTTCGGCTGGACGCCGTGAGCGCCGATGTGCTTGAAGCGGCGATGAGAATGGCCTGGAAGCGGCGTGCGCCCAAGGGAACAGCGGGGCTGGCACCTTGACAGTGGGGGGCGGTTACGCGATGCTTAGGGGCTAGGCCCTCTTTTGTGCTGTGAGCGAAGCTGCGTCTGTTCTGGCGCGCCTGTCGGCATTTTTCAGGTTGCCGTGACTAGAAAAGATTGAGTTGTTGAACGGAGTATTTGATTGATGTTTGCGATGTGGTTGCAGAGTGCGATGGGCGGGCTGGGTAATCTGGGTAGTCTCGCGCTGCCGATCCTGTTTTTCGTGGTGCTTTACTTTTTGATGATTGCGCCGAACCAGAGGAAGCAGAAAAAGTGGCAGGAGATGCTGGGTCAGCTGAAGACCGGCGACCGCGTGACGACCAATGGCGGTATTCGCGGTACGGTGCTGACCGTAAAAGACGATCTGGTTGTGCTGCGCGTGCAGCCGGACGGCGTAAAGCTGGAGTTCGTCAAGAGCGCGATTGCCGCGGTTACGACCGACGAACAAGCCGCCTAGAGAAGAGATTTCAAGTAAAGCTGTATCAGACTTTAGCAACAGGCACGTTGAGATTGAACCGTTAAAAACGGATGAGGAAGAAGCAAGGAGAACGGCGGCGAGGTTGAAGCAAGGCATCGCGGCTGAACCCTTCAATAAAGATCATGGGCAAGAATCTGGCCGGGAAATCGGCATTCATCGTTGCGGTACTGGTGATCTTCTGTTTCGGCATCGTGGGCATTCCACATGGCGGGCTCACTCAGTCGATCAAAGATCGTATCCACCTGGGGCTCGACCTCAAAGGCGGCACTCACCTGGTGCTTGAGGTTCATGTGGCCGAGGCTGTAGCTTCCGCCACGGACCGGGACGTCGCCAGGTTAGAGGGCGACCTTCAAAAGGCCGGTATTGTTGGGGCGACTGTCGGGAAGACGGACCCATCGCGGCCCCAAACGATTGTGGTGTCGGGGATTCCGGCGGCGAAGCTGAGTGACGCGCGCAGTGTGTTGCAGGGCAGCGACTACTCGACCTACGACGTTGCGACGACCTCGGATGGCAACTCGACGCTGACGATGAAGCTGGGGGCGATTCGAGATCTGGAGACGCGGACGCTGGATACGTCGATTGAGACGATTCGCGAGCGCATCGACAAGCTGGGCGTGGCTGAGCCGGTGATTCAGAAGTACGGGCTCGGCGAGAACCAGATTCTGGTGGAGCTGCCTGGCGTGGACGATCCGGCGCGAGTGGAAGAGATTATTCAATCGACGGCGAAGTTGTCGATCCACGCGGTTACCGGTGGACCTTACGATACGGATCAGGCGGCGCTTCAGGCGAACGGCGGGGTGATTCCTGCTGACTCGATGCTGCTGCATGGGACGGGTTCGGCGGGTGCGCCGGATCAGATCTGGCTGCTGAAGCGGGTCAGCGAAGTTGAAGGTACGGACTTCCGCGACGCGCAACCAGGGCAGGACCAGAACGGCCGGCCGAATATTCGCTTCAACCTGACGACGGAGGCTGGCGACCGTTTTTACAAGTACACCGAGGCGCATACGGCTTCGAGCTCAACACCAGGTTCGATGGCGATCGTGCTGGACAACAAGGTTCGCGAGGTTGCGGGGATTCAGTCGGCGATTCGCGACAGCGGCGAGATTACCGGTGCGTTTACGCAGCAGCAGGCGAATGACCTGTCGCTGATGTTGCGCACGGGCGCGCTGCCGGCTTCGATCTCGTATCTGGAGACGCGGACGGTTGGGCCGAGCCTGGGTGCGGCGTCGATTCATCAGGGCGTTGTTGCTGCGATCGCAGGCATGCTAGCGGTGATGATCTTCATGCTGATCTACTATCGCGGCGCGGGGATCAACGCTGATCTGGCGTTGATGCTGAACCTGGTGATCCTGCTTGGATTTATGGGCTTCACGGGCTCAACGCTGACGCTGCCGGGAATTGCCGGGGTGATTCTGACGATCGGTATGGGCGTGGACTCGAATGTGCTGATCTTCGAGCGCATTCGTGAAGAGCTCAGGGCCGGTAAGACGGCTGCTGCTGCGGTGCAGCAGGGGTTTGCGCATGCCTGGGTCACGATCATCGATACGCACGTGACGACCATCGTTTCGGCGATGATCCTGTTCCTCTTCGGTTCGGGGCCGGTGCGAGGGTTTGCGGTGACGCTGGCCTTCGGCTTGTTCGCCAACCTGTTTACGGCTGTGTTGGTTTCGCGCGTGATCTTCGACACGATTCTGCAGAAGAAGGAACGCGGCGCGGCGCTGTCCATTTAGTTTTTGAGAGATTGCGGGCCCCAAGGGGCTGTCGCTGAGGGTTTAAGAGCGTGAGCTTGGAACTGTTTCGTACAACGAATATCGATTGGCTCGGGAAGAAGTGGTATTTCCTTGGGTTTTCCCTGATTTTTTCGGTCGCCGGCCTGCTGAGTATTTTGTTCTGGCATCATATTCCGCTGGGAGTCGACTTCAAGGGAGGGACGCAGGTGCGCGTGGCCTTCGATCAGACACCGAATGAGGACCATATTCGGCAGGCGATGGACCGCGCGGGTGTTCATGATGCCCGGATCCAGCGGGTCAGCGATCCGAGCGGCCATGCTGCGAACAAGGTGATCATTGCGCTGCCCGAGTCGACGGCGACCGACCAGTCGCACGATGCGGGCCGTCAGAGCGTTGAGAGTGCCCTGAACGCGAACTATCATGATTCGCATTTCACGATCGAGCAGGTGGAGATTGTAGGGCCGACGGCTGGTAAGCAGTTGCAGAAGCAGGCCTGGCTGGCGACGCTGTACTCGCTGATCGGGATGCTGATCTACCTGTGGTTCCGGTTTGAGCTGATTTATGGCGTGGCGGCCGTCGTGGCGGTGTTCCACGACACGCTAATTACCGTGGGTGCGTTCAGTTTGACGAATCAGGAGATAACCCTTACCGTTATCGCTGCAATCTTAACGTTGATTGGTTATTCGATGAACGACACCATCGTCGTCTTCGACCGTATTCGCGAGAATCTGGCGCTTTCGCGGAGGGAGTCGCTGCATGATGTCGTCAATCGGAGCATCAATCAGACGTTGAGCCGAACGGTGATCTCGTCTGGGCTGACTTTCCTGACTGTGCTTTCGCTGTATCTGTTCGGGGGCGAGGTGTTGCATGGGTTCTCGTTCGCGCTTGTGGTTGGAATTCTGATTGGAACGTATTCGTCGATCGCGGTTGCGGCACCGATGCTGGTGGCGTATCAGGATTGGCGGGTGAAGCGGGGCAAGTCGGTGAGTCTGCCTGCTGGAAAACGCGCCAAAGTGTAGGGCTCGGCCTTTTGGGTCGATGTAGTGGAATGAAGTCGGGAACAATTTGAAGCGACGTGGTGTCTAAAGAAAAATAGCTCTTCTTCACAGTAAAGAGGCTGCATATGTTCGAATCCTCGTTGATGGAATCCGGTGGCCAGATCAAGACCAAGTCCAAGTACTGGATGATTGGGACCTTTATCTTCAATGGCGCGATCCTGGCAACCATGATCCTTATTCCGCTGCTGTATCCGGAAGCCTTGCCGAAGACGGCAATGACCGCGATGCTGACAGCGCCGCCTCCACCACCTCCCCCCCCACCGCCACCACCACCGGCCCAGATTGTGAAGCCGATCAAGATGGTGTCCGAGATCGATCAGGGCCTGCACGCGCCTACGAAGATCCCCAAAGATATTAAGATGCTGAAGGAAGATGCTGCCCCACCGCCGCAGATGGCCGGAGTTGCCGGTATGTCGGGTATGGGTAGCGGCAGCGGCGTCCCGGGCGGTGTGATGGGCGGCATTGGAACAGCGCCTACACCGGTCGTGAAGGTTGCTGCACCGAAGGGGCCTCAGCGGGTTTCGAGCGGCGTCATCAATGGTCTGGCGATCTCTCAGCCAAAGCCGATCTATCCTCCGATCGCAAGAGCGGCGCACGTCTCGGGTGCCGTGGTTCTACAGGCTGTGATCTCGAAGACAGGCACGATTGAGAAGCTGACAGTCATCAGCGGTCCTGAGATGCTGCGAGCGAGTGCGCTCTCTGCTGTCCAGAACTGGCGGTACAAGCCATATCTCTTGAACGGCGAACCCACCGAAGTGGATACACAGATCACCGTCAACTTCAACTTTGGCGGCGGCTAGACCAAGGCCTAACAACGCAATGACGTCTCTCGCGGGTCTCCCAAAGGTTTCGAACTTTTGGGGGATTCCCGGGTCAAGATTTTGAAAGTTAGAGTTCTACCAGGAGGAAATATTCCAGTGATTCTCGCTCATCTCGTCACAAACTTCGCTCACGTTCCCGCTTCCCTCGGTATGTATTTCGAGGAGGCCCAGGTCAGCTTCAGTGTCATGGGTCTTTGGGGCAACATGGGTTGGCTGGCGCGCTGCGTCGTCATCCTGCTTTTCATTATGTCGATCTGGTCGCTCGCTGTGATCATCGACCGCGCTCTTTACTTCTCCGCAGCCCGCAAGCAATCGCGTGAGTTTGCGCCGAAGGTTGCTGGTGCGTTGAAGGACGGCCGTCTCGATGAGGCGATCAAGGTTGCAGACCGCTCCAAGAAGTCGCACCTTGCTGAGGTTGTTACCGCCGGTCTGCAGGAGTTCCGCAGTTTCGGTTCGGGTGGCACCATTACCGAGGAGCAGGTTGAGAGCTCCAAGCGTGCACTCGAGCGCTCTGAAGCCATTGTTCACGCGAAGCTGAAGCGTGGTCTTGGCGGTCTTGCCACGATCGGTTCAACGGCTCCCTTTATCGGCCTGTTCGGTACAGTGGTCGGTATTTTGAACGCCTTCCAACAGATCGCAACGCAGAAGACCTCTGGTATCGGCGCAGTCGCCGGCGGTATCTCGGAGGCCCTCGTAACGACCGCCTTCGGTCTGCTCGTCGCAATCCCTGCCGTTATGACGTTCAACTACTTTACCGGTAAGGTTGAGGCCTTTGACGTCGAGATGGATAACAGCTCGAGCGAACTGGTTGACTACTTTATCAAGCAGAGCCACCGGTAAGCTTCGGTCCTGAAGCTTAAAGCAAGCAGCAGTACCCTGCGAGAATCACAACTCTGATCAGATCTCCGGATGTCGCCAGCGAACGGCATCCGGAGTCTGAACGGCATCTCAGGGAGAGCAAATACAGCAAACCGGACGGAGCATACGTTATGGGTATCAATAAGCGGGATGAAGGCAAGAAGGTCAACTCCAACATCAACGTGACGCCGATGGTGGACGTGATGCTGGTTTTGTTGATCATCTTCATGGTCATCACCCCCATGCTGAACAACAAGGTCAACGTAGATCTGCCAAAGGCTGATGCCGCGGTGGTGATGGAAGACGCCAATAAGGAAGATGCTGTTGTTGTCGCGGTTACGCGCGATGGCAGAACGTTTCTTGGCGGCGACCAGGTAACGATTGATGATCTTGGCCCGAAGATCTCTGCGAAGCTCGAGAACAAGACCAGCAAAGAGGTCTTTATGCGTGCGGATACTCGGGCGAACTATGGCAAGGTGATGGATGCGGTTGATGGAATTCGCTCTGCAGGCGTCAGCCAGCTTGGGCTGTTGACCGAGAAGAATGACGAATCCACCAGCACAACAGCAAAGAAGTAGAAATTCGTAGGATGCCGGACTCGCAATAGCTGGAGCGGCAGGTTTTTTAGGAGATTGCTATGGGAATGGGTGGAGGAAATACTGGCGGAGCGGTTTCTGAGATCAACGTAACCCCGCTTATCGACGTTCTTCTGGTGCTGCTGATCATCTTCATGGTGATCGTGCCAGTGACGCCGAAGGGTCTGGAGACGCTGGTACCTCAGCCGCCCAAGGAGCACCACGATGATCCGATCAACGACCGTACGATCGTAGTGCAGGTTCTGTCGAATGGGTCGGCTGCGCCCGCCTATAAGATCAACGACAACTCCTTTAACAAACAGGACATCGAACCGAAGCTTGCGGAGATCTTCGCGACTCGTCAGGAGAAGGTCATGTTCGTCAAAGGCGACAAGGATCTGGACTTCAACAAGGTTGCTGAGGTCATCGACTTTGGCCACCAAGCCGGGGTCGACAACATCGGTCTCATCACACCTCGGGTAGAAGCAGGACAGTAGTTCAGCTTTGAAGCTCTCGTACGGGCGGCCGATCCTAGCGATCAGCCGCCCGGAGCTTTGTGTAAATAGCTGGAGAAGTAGTTGATCGAGTGCTCGCTACCGCGATAGCATTCTCAGCGAATGGACGCTGCAGGCTCTGGTCTTCTTCTCAAATCAACGTAACACCGTTCGCCGCGACTTTACGCTAAAATTCAGTCTTGCTCAATAAACTGATATTCGCCAATCTCGGCCACAGACCTGTCCGTACGCTATTGAGCGTGCTTGCTATCGCGGTTGAGGTGACCATGATCCTCACGCTGGTTGGGGTGAGTCATGGAACGCTGGATCAATCGGCGCAGAGAGCTCGTGGGGTGGGCGCTGACATCTGGTTTCGACCGCCTGGGTCTTCGGCGATCGGGCTAAGTACAGCACCGATGAGCGACAAGCTTCCCGCGCTTCTGATGAAGGAGCCGCACGTAACGTTTGCGATGGGGACGATGGTGCAGCCTCTGTCGGGGTTCGATACTGTGACGGGACTCGACCTGGATGATTTTCGCAGGCTGAATGGCGGGTTCCATTTTCTAAAGGGCGGCCCGCTCGTCAATGACGACGACATGATTGTGGATGAGTACTACGCCCAGCAAAAGCACCTGCACGTGGGCGACCCCGTGAACATGATGGGCCACGATTGGAAGTTGGTCGGCATCTTCGAGTCTGGAAAGCTGGCGCGTGTGTGCGTGAAGCTGAATGTGCTGCAGACACTGACCGGAAATCCCGGTCATTTGAGCCAGATCTTCATCAAGGTGGACAATCCGAACGATGCGCAGGGGGTCGTGGATGCACTGCGGATCAAGTATCACGGCTACCAGATCTACACAATGGAAGAGTTCACCTCGATGCTCTCGATCAGCAACGTCGGCATGCTGAAGAGCTTTATCGGCGTGGTGATTGGCGTTGCGGTCATTGTCGGATTCATCGTGGTGTTTATGGCGATGTATACGGCGGTACTGGAGCGGACCCGAGAGATCGGGATTCTGAAGGCCGTGGGCGGTTCGTCGGGGCTGATTCTGAATATTCTGTTTCGCGAGACGCTACTGCTGGCGTTGCTGGGATCGGCCGTTGGCATTGTTTTGACCTACGGCGCTCAGTGGCTGATGAAGCACGCGGTGTCGGGGAGCCTGGTGCAGGAGACGGTCTATGACTGGTGGCCGATCGCAACAGGCATTGCGGTGGTGGGGGCGCTGCTAGGTGCGATCGTCCCCGGCATCAAGGCAGTGAAGCAGGATGTCACGGAGGCCCTTTCGTATGAATGAGGCCGTGATTATCGAAGTTCGTGGTCTGACCAAGACCTATCAGGTGGGCGATGTTGCGGTGCATGCGCTGCGCGGGGTGGATCTCGAAGTACAGAAGGGCGAATTTGTAGCGATTATTGGCGCTTCTGGCTCCGGAAAGTCGACACTCTTTCACATTCTTGGCGGCCTGACCCCAATGACCTCGGGAACGGTACAGATTAACGGGCGCGATCTGGCAGGTATGACCAACACTGAGCGAACCGATCTGCGGAAGACCACGGTCGGGTTCGTATTTCAGAAGTACAACCTGCTTCCGACGCTGACTGCTGAGGACAACATCCGCATGGTGCAATATATCGGCGGGCGCCATACGACGTTCGACCCTGCGTTTCAGGAGATTTTGCAACTGCTGGGGATCTCTGACCGGATGAAGCACAAGCCTCGTGCGCTGTCGGGAGGCCAGCAACAGCGGGTCGCGATTGCGCGAGGGATCGTGAATTCGCCCGCAATTCTACTGGCCGATGAGCCAACTGGCAATCTGGACAGCGAAAACTCGGCCGCGGTGCTGAAGCTGATGAAGGACCTGAATCGTCGCCTGGGACAGACGATTTTGATGATTACCCACGACTCGGATGCAGCGTCTTATGCCGACAGAATCGTCAAAATGCGCGATGGGCGTATTGTATGAGAGCGATTGTTGAGTGCCCGGAGTGGACTTTGTGCCTTAAGTGCGCATCGTACCTTAAAAGATTATTGGTCTAAACAGAATCATGCGTCTATTATGAAAAATCGGTTGGCAGCAAACCAAGATCAGTGAAAGAATGGGTCCCCTAGTCACGTTGGGAGATATACCATTACAATCAATCGATAGCCGAGAAACGTGGTCACATACTTCCTCATTTCTGTGCAACAAAAACTCGCGCCTAATTTTGAAGGAGACGATTCGCCCAATGAAATTCACCGCACGGATTCCGGTTACGGCCGCTCTGCTGGCGCTGCTGCTTATCACTGCAACCGGGTGTAATCGCCTGAAGGCTCGGGACCAGCTGACCAAGGGCGTGCAGGCGTTTAAGAATGCACGATATGAAGAGGCTGTGAACCACTTCCAGAATTCGATTGCCCTCGACCCGAACTATGAGGATGCGAAACTGTACCTGGCCACGGCGTACTCCTATCAAGTGGTGCCGAATTTGGATACGCCAGAGAACCTGGCGATCGCACAGAAGGCGCTCGATGGCTTCAATGCTGTTCTGGCAAAGGACCCGAACGATCTGACTGCGTTGAAGCAGATCGCCTCAATCAATCGCAACATCAAGAAGTTTGATGTGGCGAAGGAGTATGAGAAGAAGGTTATTGCGATCGCTCCTAACGACCCAGAGGCGTATTACACGGTCGGCTTCGTGGATTGGACGCTTGCCTACAAGAACGCGATCACAATTCTTGCTGCTGATGGCTTGACCGATGCTGGCGATGGCAATCCTAAGAAGAGCAAAGGCGCATGCCAGAAGCTGCAGGCGGCGAATACCGATCTGGTGAATGAAGGTTTGCAGTATCTGAATAAGGCTGTCGAGCTGAATCCGACTTATGACGATGCCATGCAGTACCTTCAACTGACCTATCGCCGGAAGGCCGATCTGGCGTGCGGCGATGAAGCAGCGCGCAAGGAAGATATGGCCCAGGTGGATTCCTGGATCCAGAAGGCTATGGGAGCTCGCAAGATCAACGAAGAGAAAAAGGAAAAGGCGACTCAAGGCGGCGTAACTATGCAGTAGCTGCTGTTGCTTTGCGGTGACGAGAGGCCTCCTGTAATGGGAGGCCTCTTTTGTTGTGCTCCTGTCGGGGGAGCCCGGTTGTGAACGGGAAAGCGGTCGCTTGCGTGGGGTAAAATTGCCGCTTGCGAAGATCGATTAAAAAAGTGCTGATTGCGAACCGCGGTGAGATCGCGCTGCGGGTGATTCGTGCATGTCGGGAGATGGGAATTGCCACGGTGGCGGTCTACTCCGATGTGGATCGGGGCGCACTCCATGTATTGCATGCCGATGAGGCGTACAGGCTGGGGCCAGCGCCGGCTGTAGAGAGCTATCTGCGAGGCGACCTGATCCTGGACGTTGCGCGGCAGGCGGGGGCTGACGCAGTTCATCCCGGTTACGGATTCCTCTCGGAGAATGCGGAGTTCGCGGAGGCCTGTGTTGCGGCGGGGGTGACATTTATCGGGCCGCCTGCGAGTGCGATGCGGGTGTTGGGGTCGAAGACCAAGGCTCGGCAGGCAGCGGATGCGGCGGGAATGCCGCGAGTTCCGGGTAGTGTTACCGGTTTGGCGGATGTTGCGGAGGCGATGCGTGTCGCAGCGGGCATTGGATACCCGGTGATGTTGAAGGCAGCGGCAGGTGGTGGTGGGAAGGGCATGCGGGCGGTGTCGCGGGCCGAGGATCTGGCGGGAGCGTTTACGGCGGCGAGTAGTGAGGCGGAGCGGAGCTTCGGATCGGGTGAGGTCTATCTGGAGAAGCTGATCGAGCGGCCGCGGCACATTGAGATCCAGTTGATGGCAGACGAGCATGGGGGCTGCGTTTATCTGGGCGAGCGGGAGTGCTCGGTGCAGCGGCGGCATCAGAAGGTCATCGAGGAGGCTCCGTCAGCAGTTGTGGGTGAGGATCTTCGGCGCAGGATGGGCGAGGCCGCGGTGCGGCTGGCGCTGTCGGCGGGCTATGTGAACGCCGGGACGGTGGAGTTTCTGGTGGATGCCGAGGAGAACTTCTACTTCCTCGAGATGAATACGCGGCTGCAGGTTGAGCATCCTGTGACCGAGATGGTAACCGGGCTTGATCTGGTACAGATGCAACTTCGCGTGGCCATGGGCGAGGCGTTGCCGCTGACGCAGGACGATGTGAGGCTGCGTGGGCATGCGATCGAGTGCAGGATCTATGCCGAAGATCCTGATAACCAGTTCTTTCCTTCGCCTGGACTGATTACGCAGCTGATTCAGCCGAGTGGGCCCGGGATTCGCGAGGACTGCGCGGTGTATGAAGGCTGGAATGTGCCGCTTGATTATGATCCGATGTTGTCGAAGCTGGTGGCGTTCGCGGAGACGCGGGAGAAGGCTATCGACCGAATGCTGCGGGCGCTCGACGAGTATGTGATTGGTGGGATCAAGACGAATATTGGGCTGTTTCGGCGGATCCTGATGGACGAAGATTTTCGCGCGGCGCGGATCGACACGGGATATCTGGAACGGCTGCTGGCTGATGAGGCTTCTGGAGAGGAACAGCGGGTGCCAAAGGATGTGGTGGCAGTGGCTGCGGCGTTGTGTGCGGTCTCAGCGAGGCGCGAGACCGTGGTCGTGGCAGATGCTGCGGAGGAGAGCCGGTGGGCCGTGGCGGGACGGCGGGAGGGCTTGAGGCTTTGACGGTCTGGCTTGAGATTGAGGGAGAGAAACGGCGCGTCGAGCTACCGAACGAGGTGGCCAGAGGCGGAGTGATGGAGTGCCTGGTCGATGGCCGCTCCATTACGGTCGATGGACGATTTCTGCAGGCTGGGGTTTTGTCGCTGCTTGTGGCTGGGCGTCAATACCGGTGTGTGCTCGATGGTGACGGCATCTTAATTGACGGACGCCGGTTCGGATTTGAGGTGGAAGATCCTCGGTCGCTACAGGGGCGGCGCGGCGGGGGAGCCGGTACGGATGGACCGCGGCCGGTCAAGTCTCCAATGCCGGGCAGGGTGGTGCGTGTGCTGGTTGAGGCGGGGCAGGAGGTTGAGGTGGGACAGGCGGTGGTGGTGATTGAGGCGATGAAGATGCAGAATGAGCTGAAGTCTCCAAAGGCCGGACGGGTTGCGAGAGTTGCGGTGGGCGTTGGTGACGCCGTTGGGTCCGGGGACGTGATGGTGGTCATCGAGTAGCTAAGTTTCCGTGCCCTGTATCAGCTCCTGGAACGCTGCCATTGCTGGGGAGACCCATTTGTCCTTGTGCCACAGAATATGCGTGGCGATGTCCAGAGATGGTCCTGCCCAGGGTAAGGCTTTGAGCTGACGCTGACGCATTTCGCGGGAGACGACAATGGCTGGCAGCAACGCGAGTCCCATGCCCGCGATGACGCACTGTTTGATGGCTTCCACGCTTGAGAACTCCGTCACGTTTCCGGGGCGGATGTTTTGCAGCGCCAGTACCTGGTCCAGTTTTGCCCTGTAGCCACAACCTGCCTCAGTGAGTAGAAGCATCTGGCCGGCCAGGTCGGTCGGCTTGACTGTGCGACGACGTGTGAGCGGATGGTTCGCATCGCTTAGTAGAAAAACCGGTTCCGTTCTCAGGCGAATGGATTTGAAGGCCGGGTTCGCAACGGTATCCGACATCTGGATCGCGAGGTCGAACTTTCCGGTTTCGAGCATGGAACATACGGTGGTATCTGAGTAGGGACGGAAGATGACCTCGACATGCGGAAAGCGACGACGATAGGCTCGGAGCACTGGCGGCAGTCGATAGGTCAGCACGCTCTCGGGTGAGCCAATGCGGAGTGGACCGCTAGGCGCAGCTCCAGCCTGCATGGCGCGCTGGCCCTGCTCCATCGCCAGGAGCGCCTGTTCGGCAAATGGCTGGAAGCGACGGCCCGCGTCGGTCAGTGTCACGCGGCGGCCCAGGCGATCGAAGAGCGGCGTGCCGAGTTCTTCTTCGAGCGCTTTGATCTGGGCAGTCACGTTGGACTGAACGGTGTGAACCAGCTCCGCTGTGCGCGTGAAGCTCAGCTCCTCAGAGAGGGTGCAGAAGATTCGCAGTTGACGGACTTCCATGTGAAGCATCTCCAGAACAGATGGACTTCATCATATCAATCTATTGGACGGATGCACGGGCCGGGATCAGACTTCGTGCATGAGAGTCCGATCGGAACACCCTGTCGCACCACTCCTGCCTTTACTTCTTCTTGCTCTTCCGCTGCTTACGTCGAGCGCTTTGTGCGCTGGTCAGGCATCGGTGTCTGATGCTTCTGCTGCGCAAACCACGCTCGTTATCTTCGCCGACCACGCCATGCCGGACGCTCTATGGCCAGCATTGGTCGAAGCGTTGCGCGAAGAGTTAGACTCAGGCTCGCCGGAGACGCGCGTTCTTCTCGCTTCAGGCGAGGGTGTGGATCAACAAGTTCGGATCATTCGTGGAGACATGATCGGAGGCGTTGGCCTCATCGGGGGCAAATCCATTACGGTCGTTTTGCATGGCGAATGCACGACTACGCCTCGCCCACGATCGATTGTTGTGGACGAAACCTTGACGTTGGCGATTGGTGAACTGGGCTGGGTTCGAAGCAGCCACGGGCACATCGGACCCTTCGCCCATGTGGAATGCAGCAGCATTGGCATGATACTCAGCACTGAAGCCTTCGGCCTCAATCATGATGGCCGCATCCGGCTGATGGCAGGTGCTATCGCACGCGTCATCCTGCATGAGTGGATACACGTCGTAACGCAGAGTTCGCATCATGCGGCGCATGGTCTCGCCAAGGCGCAGTTTGGCGTTGCGGATCTGGTAGCGCATCCGACTGTTCAGAGGAGCGTTTCATTACATGATGAGCGGCTGGATCCCGGAACCAGTTCCTTTGACTCTACGATTTGGAATCTGTTGCCAACACCAAAAACTACTTTCCCATAATTTTTGGCTTCCCATAGACAATCGAGTGGAGTATATTTTCTCTCGCATAGTCATTCTAGTGGAGCGGTGATTTATGGGAGCTAAGAAGGCGCCGGTCGCGGGTGACGTCCTGCAGGGAACTCTGGATATGCTCGTTTTGCGTACGCTGGTGATGGGGCCCGCACATGGCCACACCATTGCGGAGGTGATCGAGCGCACGTCAGAGAACGCTCTGGATGTTGAGCAGGGGTCGTTGTATCCAGCGCTCCACCGCCTCGAAGACCGTGGGTTGCTCTCGTCTGAGTGGGGCGTCAGTGAAAACAATCGCAAGGCAAAGTTTTACCGGCTCACTGCGAAGGGCCGGAAGGAACTTGTCGCTGCAACGGGCCGGTGGCGGCAGATGACGCGCGCAATTGGCCTCATTCTTGGTGAACCGACCGAATAAGCAGGAGGAATGCAGATGAGCTCACGCCGCTTCATGGATCGCGAGAAGAGAGATGCAGAGCTAGCCGAGGAGATTGAGGCTCACCTCGCTCACGAGCAAGACGCGAATGCAGCGAAGGGACTGCCTGCGGAGGAGGCCAGCCGTCAGGCGCGGTTGAAGTTTGGTAATCCGCGTGTGGCACGCGAACGCGTATGGCGTTATCGTTCCCTGCCCTGGATCGAAGATCTCTGGCGCGATCTGCGCTTCGCGGTGCGCTCGTTGGCAAAGACTCCAGGTTTTACTGCTGTCGCGATTCTCGTGATTGCTGTTGGGATTGGAGTGAACACTGCTGTCTTTTCGGTCGTCAACACAGTGCTCCTGAAACCGCTTGCGTATCCTGATCCTCAGTCCTTGGTGGAGCTGTTGAACACCGGACCGCAAGGGTCATTTCCCGGCGCGAACGTGCCGAAGTTTAATATCTGGCATCAACAGACCAGTATCTTTCAGCAAGTTGCTGGGTACGACATGGGCGGCGCGGGGCTTAATCTGACCGGGGGCGATCACCCGCAACAGGTGCAAGGCATTCATGTCACGGGTGATTACTTTCCCATGTTCGGAGCACCGGTGATTGCTGGGCGTACCTTCACGGCTGCGGAGGATAGTCCGAACGGTGGCCACGTCGTCGTGTTGAGCTATGGTCTCTGGAAGAGTCGGTTTGGCGGCAACTCCAACATCGTTGGGACAACGATTCAGCTGGATGGCGAGCCATACCTTGTGGTCGGTGTGATTGGCCGCGGGTTCGTCACCGATCCTGTCGGCGACCTGTGGCTGCCTTTCCAGTTCGATCTCAACTCGCATGATATGGCCCACTACTTCACGGTGGCTGCACGTCTCAAGCCCGGCGTCACTCTTCAACAGGCCAACGCACAACTGAAGCTTGCTGCCGACCAGTTCCAACGAACCTATGGCGACGCTCTCGGACCGAAGGATGGATTCGGCGTTACTTCGCTGCAGGAGTCGATCGTCGGCGATACTCGTTCTTCGCTTCTGATTCTGCTGGTGGCCGTTACCTTCGTTCTGCTGATTGCTTGCGCCAACGTGGCGAATCTTCTGCTGGTCCGAGCCTCGGCCAGAAGGCGGGAGTTGGCTACACGTGCGGCTCTTGGCGCCGGACGTGGGCAGATCGTGCGGCAGTTGCTTGCGGAGAGTCTTGTACTTTCTTTGACTGGCGGATTGCTTGGTCTTGTCCTGGGATCCGTTGGAGTTCGCCTGCTGCTCAGCATTGGCCCTGCCGGGCTTCCGCGTGTTGGGGAGTATGGCTCGGCTGTGACGCTCGATTTGAACGTATTGTTGTTCACGCTGGGGATCTCCATCCTTACTGGAGTTCTCTTCGGACTTGCTCCAGCTATCAGTGCGTCGAGGCCTAACCTTGTTGCCTCCCTTAATGCAGGAGGCAGCGGTTCCGGCATGAGTTTTCGCAACGGCAGGCTCCGTTCGGTGCTGGTCGTAAGTGAGATGGCTCTTGCGCTGATTCTTGTGATCGGCGCGAGTTTGCTTATTCGCACATTCCTGAAGCTGCAGGCCGTCGATCCCGGGTTCGATACACACAACGTGCTGACGACGGCGATGTCGATCAGCGGGGAGCGTTTCCAGAAGACGGCGGGAGTTGCGCAGGTTATTCGCGACGGCACCGAACGTCTGAAGGCTGTGCCAGGGGTCAGCGATGCCGCGGCTGCGTGCTGCCTACCGCTGCAGGGCGGTTTTGGTGTGCCGTTCGACATTGTGGGACGGCCAAAGGGCGATCATCAATCTACGGGTGGAGGCGGTTATTACTCCGTGTCGTGGAGCTACTTCGATACGTTGAAGATTCCTCTTCTGCGCGGCCGCAGTTTTACCGAGAATGATAATGCCTCCGCGCCCGGGGTGATCATCATCAACGAAGCGATGGCCAAGCAGTACTGGCCTAAGGGTGATCCGTTGAAGGATCGGATCCAGACCGCGGTCGGTATGGGGCCTGTCTTTGCAGAGCCGCCGCGTCAGATCATCGGTGTCGTTGGCGATACACACGACGAGGGACTCAACCGCGCACCGTTTCCGACGATGTACTTCCCTGTTGCCCAGATGCCCGATGCGGAGACTGCGCTCAACTCTCGCGTGGCGCCTCTCTGGTGGGTGGTCCGCAGCACTGTGGACCCTCATACATTGCTCAAGCCCATCGAAGCGGCGATTCGCGAAGCCAGCGGAGGTCTGCCTGTTGCCCATACGTTCACCATGGACGAGATCATGGTGCGTACTACATCGCGACAACGCTTCAACATGATGCTCCTGACCATCTTCGGAGCGTCGGGCTTACTGATGGCGGCGATTGGAGTCTATGGTCTGATGGCGTATTCAGTGCAACAGCGTACACAGGAGCTTGGCGTGCGAATGGCTCTTGGGGCGCAGGCCTCCAACATCCGAAATATGGTGATTCGTCAGGGGATGTCGCTGGCCTTGGTTGGTGTAGTGCTGGGAATCGTTGGGGCTTTCTGGTTGACGCGTTTTCTGGCCAGCTTTCTGTTTGAAGTTAAGGTATGGGATCCGGCGGCGTTCATCGCGACACCGCTGCTTCTCTGCGTGGTCGCACTGGTCGCTATCTGGATTCCGGCGCGACGAGCGACCCGCGTCAATCCGATGACAGCGCTTCGGTTTGAGTGAGACTAAGTTGATTCGCTTTTAATCTCTCATCCCCTTCCTGACTTTTGAAGCAACGATTCTGCATCGCCGCAGGGTTCTGCGGCGGCTCCGTGCAGCTAAGGCATCTCTGATGGCTTTAGAGCTGAATGAAAGCTGAAGGCTCTCAACGTGATGTGTGTTGATGGTTGGCGCGGATCGTACTTGCGCGCGGCGAATTGGGTGTTGCTGCGGGCCGTGTTTTTGACGAAGATTTCTGTTGGGTGGTGCGGTGGGTCGGGCTACAATCCGAAAACACCTAGAACAGATGTTTTGCGAGTACCATTCCGAGACGATAATCTTGCGCGGGGAGAGACTATGAGCGACGTTGTGGCGGTAGACGGGCAGCATATAGAGCCGGGGTTGAGCCAGGTGGAGCGGGTGGTGGATACGTTTGTCGCTCCCTCGAAGACCTTCAAGGATATTTTGCGGAGTACGAGCTGGTGGTTGCCGTTTTTGCTGCTGGTGCTGGTGACGCTGGGATCGACCGTGGTGATCGAGAAGCAGGTTGGATGGGACCGGGTGGCGGAGAACCAGATCCACCAGAATCCGAAGCAGGAAGAGGCGATGGCGAACCTCACGCCGGAGCAAAGAACCGGCAGAATGCAGGTTGCAGCGAAGATCTGGCGCTATTTGAGCTATGGATCGTTTGCCTTCATTCTGATATTTGTCGCGATCTTCTCCCTGATCTATTGGGCCAGTTTCAACTTTGGTCTGGGGGCGAGGACGACGTTCGGCCAGATGTTCGCGGTGTCCATGTATGCCTCGCTTCCGAGGCTGCTGATCGGGTTATTGTCGATTTTGACCCTGCTGTTCGGCAACAGTGCCGAAACCTTCGATGCGAAAAATCCGGTGGGGACGAACCTGGCTTACTATATGCCGGACTCGGGACCTGCTCTGAAGGCGGCTCTGAGCTTCTTCGACGTGATTGGATTGTGGCAGATTGTGTTGCTGGTGATTGGAACGGCCATTGTGGCGAAGGTGTCGACCGGGAAGGCTGCTGCCGTAATCGTGGGCTGGTGGCTTCTGGGTCTGCTGATCTCGGTAGCGATTGCGGCCGCTTCGAGTTAGTCGCCTAACGTTACGGGAGAGACTGGAACGACGTAAAGGTGGAGGCGGGTAGACCTGCGCCGTTGTAGAGGTTCGCTTTGGGGAAGTTCGGCCAGGCGTAGCGGACGTATTCGGGGTTGGGGACTGAGGGGCTTGCGACGATGACGGCTTCGCCGTCGATGCGAGCGTTGGCCGGGACGAAGACTCCGTCGTGGCCGGCGATCTCGAAGCCTTCCGGTACGGCTCCTTTGAAGCGAAGGCCGGCGGCGTTATCGAACCAGACGTGCATGGCGTTTCCGCTGGGATAAGCGAGGCGGAAGAGGGGGCCTGAGGCGGTGAGGTCTTCGCCGTAGACCAGGCGACGGGCCAGCAGGGAGAGGCGTTCGCCTACAGCTTGCTTGTTGGCGGGGTGTACGTTGTGTTCGTTGCCGATGTCCACGGAGACGGCCATGCCGGTGTTCGCAGTAGAGAGGGTTTTGCGCTGGGCGTCGCGGAGTTCGCCCCAGTTTTCTTTTGGGGTGCTGGCGAAGGCGGAGATCTGGACGTACAGGAAAGGGAAGTTGCCCTGAGACCAGTGGTGCCGCCAGTCCTGGATGAGAGCGGGAAAGAGACGGTCGTATAGGCCTACGCGATTGAGCGCAGAGTTGGTCTCGCCCTGATACCAGATGACGCCTTTGATGGGTAGAGGCGTGAAGGGCGCGACCATGGCGTTATAGAGGCCGGCGGGCTGCCAAGAGACGGGATTGGGGTGCCAGTCGCGGTTGGGTGTGATGGGTTTGCCTTCTGCGCGGAGCTGCTTGTCGATGGCATCGAGACGAATCTCCGTGGACTCGCGATCGATCTTTTCGGCGTGCGCGGCGAAGACTGGCATGAGCCCGGCGTCGGAGCCTAAGGTGTCCATGCTGGTCCAGGCTTCGGCGGGTGTGCCACCCCAGGTGGAGTCGATGAGGCCAATCGGTACGTGCTGTTTCCGGTTCTGGAGAGCGCGTTGCACGTTGCGCGCGAAGAAGTAGGCCACAGCGGAGAAGTCTTTCGCGGTCTCGGGTGTGCAGCGAGACCAGCCAGCGGTGGTCTTGATGTCTTCGAGGGGATAGTCGGAGGATTCTCTCTCGACGAGGAGGAGGCGGATGTCAGGGGAATCGGCTGCGGCGATCTCCTTATCCGCGTTTTCAATCTGGGTGTCGGCGCCGAAGCCGGAGAGAGGCATCTCCATGTTGGATTGGCCGGAGGCGAACCAGAGATCGCCGAGTAGGATGTCATCGAGTTGGAGGGAGTTGGTGCTGCGGACTATGAGGGTGTAGGGTCCGCCGGCGGGCTGCGGCGGGAGGTAAAGGCTCCAGCGGCCCGTGGTGTCGGTGGTAGTGGTGTTGGTGAGGTTGTGGAAGGAGACAGTGATGGCTTCGCCGGGAGATGCGCTGCCCCAGAGGTGGATGGGCATGTCACGCTGAAGGACCATGTGGCTGGAGAAGAGTTTTGGAAGAGAGACTTCTGCTTGCAGAGGGAGGGTCGTGACGAGGAGGCAGAGGAAAAAGCGAAGCTTCATTATGTTCTCCGGCTTCCTTTATAACTTGCCTTGCGATTTATGGGATGCAGCGGACGTTAAAAGCGAAGAGGCTCGGCGTTTACCGAGCCTCTGCTGATGGAAGGAATTCGGTCTACTCTGTCCAGCGTTTGAAGACCAGGGAGCCGTTGGTTCCGCCGAAGCCGAAAGAGTTGGACAGGGCGTAGTCGATCTTGGCTGGTAGCGGCTTGTTGGGGACGTAGTTCAAGCGGCACTGGGGATCGAGCTCGACGATGTTCATCGTGGGGGGCGCGATCTGGTGCTGCATGGCCAGGATGGTGATGCCTGCTTCAAGGCCGCCGGCGCCGCCGAGGAGGTGGCCGGTCATGGATTTGGTGGAGCTGACCAGAAGCTTGTGGTTGGTGGCGCGCTCGCCGAAGACGTTCTCGATGGCCTTGGACTCCAGGGCGTCGCCGAGGGGTGTCGAGGTGGCGTGAGCGTTGACGTAGTCGATCTGGTCGGGCGAGATGCCTGCGACCTTGAGCGCGTGCTGCATGGAGCGGAAGCAGCCTTCGCCTTCGGGAGCCATGCCGGTCATGTGGAAGGCGTCGGCAGACATGCCGTAGCCGATGACTTCGGCGAGGATCTTTGCACCGCGAGCCTTGGCGAACTCAAGCTCTTCGAGGATGAGGATGCCTGCGCCTTCGCCGACGACGAAGCCGTCGCGATCCTTGTCGAAGGGGCGGCAGGCGTGCTCGGGATCTTCGTTGCGGGTGGAGAGGGCCTTCATGGCGGCGAAGCCAGCCGACGCCCAGAGGGGTGATGGCGGCTTCGGTGCCTCCGGCGATCATGGCGTCGGCATCGCCGCGCTGGATGATGCGGAAGGCGTCGCCGATGGAGTGGGCCGAGGTGGTGCAGGCGGTCGCTGTGGCCTCGTTGGGACCGCGTGCGCCGTACTTGATGGAGACGTGGCCGGCGGCGAGGTTGATGATGGAGCCGGGAATGAAGAAGGGCGAGATCTTGCGCGGGCCGCCGGAGAGCAGGTTGGCGTGCTCGCGCTCGATGACGTCGAAGCCGCCGATGCCGGAGCCGATGTGGACGCCGACGCGGTCGCGATTCTCTTCGGTGACCTGGAGGCCGGAGTGTGCCATCGCCTCAGCCGAGGCGGCGAGGGCGAAGTGGATGAAGCGGCCCATCTTGCGGGCCTCTTTTTTCTCGACGAAGAGCAGAGGGTCGAAGTCCTTGACCTCTGCGGCGAAGCGGACGGGATGGCCGGTCAGATCGAAGGCCTTGATCTCGGCCATGCCGCTACGACCGGCCAGGAGGCCTTCCCAAACCTCAGGGGCGGTTTTGCCGACCCCGCAGATCAGGCCGAGGCCGGTAACGACTACGCGACGATGCTCCATTGTTTACTTGGCCTTCTGGTTCTTTTCGATGTAGTCGACGGCGTCCTTGACGGTCTTGATCTTCTCGGCATCCTCGTCGGGGATCTGGATGTCAAAGGCCTCTTCGAACTGCATGACGAGTTCGACGACGTCGAGGGAGTCGGCGCCGAGATCTTCCTGGAAGCTTGCGCCGGGGGTGACTTCAGCTTCATCCACCTGAAGCTGCTCGACAATAATCTGCTTTACCTTCTCGTCTACTGCTGCCATTTCGTTCTCCTGTTTACGTCTGGAATCAAAGCCTGGATGATTTGTCGTCGATAGTCGACACGGCCAACCTCAAGCATACTGAGCGCCTAGGTGAGTGTAAAGCAAAGTGGGCGCTCGGTGGGGGCCTGGCCGGGGAGAGATTTTCAGTCCTCGTCGCTGGAAGCGGCCAGAAGCGGGGCAACGCTGGCGATGTCTTCAAAGCCGATGAGGTTGGAGACGGGGGTGCCGGTATCGATGCTGGAGACGTTTTTTAGCGCACGGTTAATGGTACGGGTCTTGCCGGAGATGTCGCCGAGGGTGTTTTGCACCGTGTCGACCTGCTTTTTGACCTTGTCCATGAGGCCGCCGAACTTCTCGAACTCGTTCTTGGTTGAAGAGAGGACACGCCAGACCTCGTCGCCCTTTTTCTGGATGGCGAGGGTGTGGAAGCCCATCTGAAAGCTGGTGAGGATGGCCATAAAAGTGGACGGCCCGGCAATCGTTACGCGGCAACTGGACTGTATCTCGGACTGGAGACCGGGGCGGCGGACGACTTCAGCGTAGAGGTTCTCCGTCGGCAGGAACATGATGGCGTGGGGCATGGTGGTGGGCGGGTCGATGTACTTGTCGCAGATGCGCTTCGCTTCGGAGCGGATGCCACGCTCAAAGGCTCTGCCGGCGGCGGCTACTTCTTCTACGGTGCCGCTCTCCTGAGCGTGTTCGAGGCGCTCCCAATCTTCCTTGGGGAACTTCGCGTCGATAGCGAGGAGGGTATAGCTGTCCGGGCCCGTCTGGCCGTCGCCGGAGGGGAATTTGAGGGCGTACTCGACGGCTTCCTGGGTGTTGGGCTTGATACGAGCGTTCTTGATGTACTGCTCGGGAGAGAACATCTGCTCAAGCTGCTGACCGAGCTGGAACTCGCCGACGATGCCGCGGGATTTGACGTTGGAGAGGACCTTTTTGAGGTCGCCTACGCCGGTTGCAAGCTCCTTCATCTCGCCAAGGCCTTTTTGGACCTCGCCGAGGTGGGTCGTGACCTGGCCGAAGCTTTCGGTGAGGCGGGTTTGTAGGGTGGCGTGGAGTTTTTCGTCGACGGTGACGCGCATCTCCTCGAGTTTGGCCGCGTTGGTCGTGTTGAGCTTGTCCAGTCGCTCTTCGACGGTGAAGCGGAGCTTTTCCTGTTGATCGTTGGCTTCGCCGGAGAGTTCGGTGAGGCGACTGTGCAGGGCCTCCCGGGCCTCGATTTGATTGCGGTTTACTTCGCCGATGAAGTAAGAGAGGCGCTGCGCGATCGAGTCAAGGTGCTGCTGAACGGCGGTGCGGAGGACCTCGTCGGAAGTCTTGTTATCGCTGCGAAAGGCGTTGAGGCCGTTCTGCAGTAGGCCGCTGAGTTCGGCGATGGTGGCGGTGATCTCTTTGCGGAGAGCAGCGAAATCGATCGCGCCTGCCTCGCGGGTGCGGCGCGCTTCGTTGGCGCTTTCGGTGCGGAGTTCTGCGACTTCGCTGCGAAGGTGACGGTCGAGCGCTTCATTGTGCGCTTCGAGCCGGGTGAGTTGGTCAGGAAGTTGGGTGAGGCGGGGGTCTAGAGTAGGGGCCTGCTGTTTGCGGAGCAGAAGGAGGATGAGGCAGATCAAATTGGCGGCGGCGAGGGCAAGCAGGGCTGCGAGCATATTCGTTTTTCCTTCTCCCCTGAGAATAACGCGGGTGAGGGGCATTGCCCTCTGGAAATCGGGAGGGTAGCTGACCTTAGTAATTCAGCATCCAACGGGTCAGGCTGGAGTTATGGCTGTTTTTGGTACCCACTAATTTTGTTGAAACAGGAGAGATGAGATGGCAAATGCTTCGAAGAATCAGGGATTTGACGAAATTTTGCGTAATATCGGGCCGGATGCGACGGCGACGTTCGATAACTCGGCCAGCAATCCAACCGAACATGCCAGCAGCGAAGCGACGAATGCGGCGACTGCTGTTGACGATGAGGATCTGGAAGAAGAAGATGACGACGCTGCCGCCGAAGAAGAAGACGACGAAGAGGATGAAGAGGAGGATGTCGAAGACGAGGCGGGAGTGTGAGATGGTTTCTCCGACGTGTTTCGTTCGTTAGAGAGGTGAGGAGTTAGCGATGCCGATTACGAACTACAGCGTGCTGGCGGGGCGTCCGACGGTGGGGAAGGTAGTGAGCGGCTCCAGCGCGCACTATCAGATAACGATGCAGGCGCCGGGTGGGCCGTTTACTGTTGCGGTAAATATTCAGTCGGTGGATGGGTCAGAGGTGCTGTACGCGATTGAAGAGGAGTTTACGCCGCCGGATCTAGCGGGGCTGCAGGCGTTGCCGATGGGGATGACTGCGCTGACGAGCGAGCCGGGTGGGCTGGCGCTCGACTTTGTGCGGAGTGCGGTGAATGGGCAGCCGATGATTACGAAGGCACAGATGACTCTGTTGCCGGAGATGACGGCGAAGGCGAAGGGAGCCAGCGCGGAAGATGAGATGATTCAGCGGTCGCGGGCGAAGGCGCTCGAAAACGCTGTGGTGACGCTATTGAACATGACGATCGCGGATAAGGACGGCGTGATCTACGCGTTCGGAAGCGCGTTTGCAGACTCCGGCAAGGTGGATGGGATCCACGATATTCATATGAACCAGGGGAATCCTGTGGGCGGGAAGAGCGGCGGTTTTAGTGGGGATAACGGCGTGTGGCAGGATGGTGCGCTGTTTATTAACCTGCCGTCGAAGGGAACGTGGACCGCTGTGTTTATTGCGTTTCAGACGGAGAGCTGGACTACGGATTCGGCGGGGAATCCGGTTTAGAGCCGTCCTGCCGGACGGGCCCACTTCGCGTGGAGCGGGCGTTTGCACGCCTTTTTAACTTGTCCTGCGACGAGTTTGTGATTCTCCCGTTGGTCGGGATCAATTTTTTAGAACGCCGCCAGGATTCGGTCAGCGATGGCCGCGGCTTCGACTGCGGGGCGTACGTCATGGGTGCGGAGGATGTGGGCTCCGCTCAGGATGGCGGCTACGTTTGCGGCTGTCGTGGCGTGGAGACGATCTTCCATAGACGGTGTTGCTCCATCGAGAAGGATGGACACACTGGGGTTTTCGGCGAGGGTGTGGGCGAGGAAGCCTTTGCGAGAGACGCCCACGAGGAGAGGAAGGTCGAACTGCCGAAGTTCGGACAGATGTGCCAGGAGTGGGTAGTTTTCGTCGAGGCGCTTGCCGAATCCGAAACCGGGGTCGAGGACAATCTTGTTGCGCGGGATGCCGGCCGTTGTGGCGGCTGCGAGGCGCTTGGCTAGTTCGGCGAGGACGAGCGGCAGAACTTCGTGCGGCGCGAGGGCCGGGAGATTTGGCCAGTCTTGGGGGCGGCCGCGTGTGTGCATCAGCACTGCTCCGCAGCCGAGTTGAGCGCAGGTCGTGGACATATCAGGGTCCCAGAGGTGGCCGCTGACGTCGTTGACGATCTCGGCCCCGGCTTCGATGGCGCGGCGTGCGGTGGTGGCGTGGAAGGTGTCCACTGAGAGGATGGTGCCGGGCTTTGCTTTGAGGATGGCTTCGATGGCGGGGAGGATGCGCGACTGCTCTTCGTTTGCGGTGAGTGGAGTGGCGTTGGGGCGAGTGGATTCGCCGCCGATGTCGAGGATGGTTGCGCCTTCGTCGAGCATCTTCAGGGCTTGTTCGAGTGCTCTTTCGGGGGAGTGCTTGGGGGAGTAGAAGAGGCCGCCGTCGGAGAAGGAGTCGGGCGTGACGTTGAGGATGCCCATGACGATGGTTTGCTCGCCGAGGGCGAGGGTGCGGGTGCGGAGGTGCCAGTCGTGATGGCTGCGGGGGACGAAGGGCATGGGGAGATTCTAGCTGTGTCCTGCCGGACGGGCCCACTACGCGTGGGGCGGTCACTTCGTGACATGTGTACTTTGTAGTGGCTAGTGAAATGTGCTGGTCCTCCCGTTGGTCGGAATTCAGCGTGTGCCGACCAACGGGAGGACCGAGTTTCAGTGAGACAAGGTATACCCGTCACGAAGTGACCGCCCCACGCGTAGTGGGCCTGTCCGGCAGGACACAGCTTCTGATAACGAAAGAGGGGATGCTAGACTGCGCGGATGATGCGGCCTTTGCGATATGCAGCTTGGGTGTTGGGTGTAGCGCTTGTGTGCGGTCGAGCAGATTGGGCGCAGACACACGGTGTTGGATGCGACGGTCCGGTGGTGTCGAAGGCAGGCAGGAGTGGGCCATGCACAGACTTTGCCAAGACGGTCGAGGCGCTACTGGGTGAGCCTGCGGTGGTGCGGGACCACTGGGGTATTGCGGTGATCAGCATGGATGGCGCGCCGATTTATTCGTTGAATGAGGGGCAGCTGTTTCAGCCGGCGAGCAATGCGAAGTTATTCACGACGGCTGCAGCCATGGCGCTGCTGGGGCCGAAGACGACGTATCAAACAAAACTATTGGCGCGTGGAGTCTTCAGTGATGGTGGAGCGCTGACAGGGCATCTTGTTCTGGTTGGAAATGGCGACGCGAATCTGTCGGGGCGGGTGCTGCCGTATGTGCAATCGAGTGAGGCATCGAATTCAGTTTCGAGTGAGGCGCCAAATTCACTGCGATATCTGGAGGAGATGGCCGATCAGGTGGCTGCGAGCGGGCTAAAGAGTGTGAAGGGCGACGTCATCGCGGATGACACGGTATTTCCATGGGAGCCTTATGCGCAGGACTGGACGATCGACGATGCGGTTTGGGGATATGGCGCGCCGGTGTCGGCGTTGTCGGTCAACGATAACCAGATCAAGGTGACGGTGACTCCCGGGAGTGCGGTGGGCGCGCCGGCGAGTGTGGTGATCGATCCTGCGGTTCCTTACTACACGTTGGATTTTTCGGCGACGACGGGTGCAGCGAAGAGCGGAAGCACTGTTCAGTTCGAGCGGGCGCAGGGATCGAAGGTATTGCACATCTATGGAACGGTTGGATTGCACGGGCAACCCGATACGGAGGAGATTGCGATTGAGGATCCGGCGGAGTACGCGGCGGTAGCGCTGAAGGGAATGCTGGAGGCTCGTGGGATTAGTGTCAGCGGAGCTGCAAGGGCGCGGCATCGGGTGCTGTTGGATACGGAGAGCTTCAGCCGCGAGTCGGCAGTGGTGATCGATGCTGCCGCAAAAGATGTTTCACCACAGCAGCGGATTGAACCGCCGGACGATGCGGAGTTCGACGCCGCGATGACTGGTGAGGAGAGAACGCTTGCCACGCATAGCTCTGCGCCGTTGGTGCAGGATGTTGTGGTGACAAACAAGGTGAGCCAGAATCTGCATGCAGAGCTGCTGCTGCGGCAGTTAGGAGAGGCGCGGGGAAGAGACGGAACGATAGCGCAGGGAGCGAAGGTTGTGCGGCAGTTTCTGGTGAGCGTGGGGATCGATAAGGATGATTTTGTTTTCTTTGATGGGTCGGGTTTGAGTGGGCATGATCTTGTTACGCCGCGTGCGATTGTGCGACTGCTGCAGTATGCGACGACACAGCCGTGGTTTGCGGATTGGAAGAGCAGTCTGCCGGTGGGTGGAGTGGATGGATCGCTTGAGGGACGGTTTACGAAGGCGCCGCTGAAGGGACGCGTGTTTGCGAAGACGGGAACGCTGGGCGAGGCGCGGGCGTTGAGCGGATATGTCGAGTGTGCGACTGGGCGAACAGTGATCTTTTCGATCATGGTGGGGAATCATCTGCCGCAGACGAATGCGGATCGAGAGGTAACGAACAAGATCGTGGCTGCGATTGCGGCGGCGAACTGATGCGACGCCGGATGAGAGAATAAAAAGATGATTCGGGCTTGTCTTTCATTTGTTCTGATGCTTCTTTTGGTGGGTTTTGTTGCGGGATGTAAGTCTGTGCCACCGCCTACGCCGCTGGCGGACCTAAATGCGCAGCAGATGCGCGGGCATGCGGTGTATCAGACGCATTGCGCTTCGTGTCACTATGACCGCAAAGATGCGGCGCTGCATGGGCCGGCGCTGATTGGGATGTTCAAGAAGCCGTATCTGCCGAGTGGTGCTCCGGCCAATGATGAACGCGTGACGGCGACGATTGTGCATGGGCGCAACCTAATGCCGGCGCAGGGAGACAGGCTGGATCAGCAGGATCTTGATGATTTGCTGGCGTATCTGCATACGTTATGAGCGAGACGAATGAGGTAAAGAAGCTCGAGGCGAAAGCGCATGGGATGTTGCCGGGCGTGGCGGGGATATGCCTGTTCATGCTGGTGCTGACGATGGTGAATGCGTTCGCTGCGCTGCGGGGCAAGTTTGGTACGGGCACCGGGAAGTATGGTGTGCTGGCGCTGTGTACGCTGCTGGCGGCTGGGGTGTTTGGGCTGCTGCGGCTGCGGCGTTGGGGATGGGCGCTGGTGCTGGGCGGGTGTTTGACGCTGAGCCTTGGGAATCTGTTTGTGTTTGAGAAGACGCACGTAGCGCCGTTTTTACTGCAGGGTCTATTTGCGCTGGTGTTCTTTCTTTATCTGGTGAGAACGGAAGTGCGGGACAGGTTGCGATGAGCTGGTGGCTGCGGCATATCGGGTGGTGGCCGCCGCTGTTTGGGACGGGCATTAAGGTGACGCGGCTGGATAAGGATCTGCGTGCGATTGACGTGGTGATGCCGCTGCGGCCGTGGAATCGAAACTATGTGGGGGTTCAGTTTGGCGGGTCGCTGTTTGCGCTGACGGACCCGTTTTACATGATTATGCTGGCGACAAATCTGGGGCCGGAGTTTGTGGTTTGGGATAAGGCGGCTTCGATACGGTACAAAAAGCCTGGATTGGGGCGGGTTCGCGCGGAGTTTCGTTTGAGCGAGGAGCGGCTGGTGGAGATTCGGGCGGCTTTGGAGGGTGAGGGGAGGGCTGATGCGCGATTTGTGGTGGAGGTGAAGGATGATGAGGGTGGGGTGGTCGCGGAGGTGGAACGGGTGATCTATTGCGCGACGAAAAAGGCGCATGAGGAGAGAAAAAAATTGCGTGGTGGCGGCGGGTGAGTTTTTTGCGGATTTTGCTGGGCTTTTTGAAGGGGGTTTTAGAAAAACGGGTGTTTTTGTGTGGTGTTTTGATGGTGAGTTTGTGGTGAATCGCGTGGTGGAATGTGGTGGTTCGCAGCGTTATCTTGGGGGCTGAAAAATACGCCAACTTTTCTGACTTTATTTTCACGGGAAGGCTGGCGGCTCTGCCTTGCTCCGTGTTCACTTGGGTCAGGTCTCGTCGACGGACTTTCGCACCTGTTCATGATGACCGCGCAATCTGTACGTGTCTGTAAATCTGTGCACGTCCGAGCGCGTCTGTGGCGCCTGTCGTGCGCGACTGACTATGCCAGGTTTGGAGTTCCCTAGCGTCTAGTGTTGGGATACAGACGCAGAGTTGCCATTGCCTACGTACTCTACGCGCCAGACTGTTCGCGATCCGTCGTCGGTTACGAGCAGCGATCCATCGTTCATCACGGTGACGCCAACGGGCCGGCCCCATACCTTGCCATCCGGCGTTACGAAGCCGGTCAGGAAGTCCTCATAGGCTCCGGTCGCATGGCCATTTTGCATGGGCACACGAACTACTTCATAGCCACCGCGGAGCGCTCGATTCCAGGAGCCATGCTCCGCCGCGAAGGCATCGTTGGTGAAGTCTTTGGGGAAGGGGGCGGAGGCTGTCTGCAGGGGTGTATAGAAAGCCATCTCGAGGGAGGCCATGTGCGGTTGCAGGAGGACGTCTGGTGTGATCACCTTCGACGCGACATCGACGTGTTTGCAGGATTTGGCCTGCTCCTCGGTTATGGGTGCCTTCAGATTGATATTCGCGCCTGTTCCGTTGGCGCAGGGCAGTTCAAGACGTGGATCGCGGTGTCCGCCCATGTAGTACCAGGGCCAGCCGTAGAAGCCGTCTTCTTTGACCGACGTAACGTAGTCGGGGACGAGGTTGTTGCCGAGGTTGTCGCGCTCGTTGGTCGAGCACCAGAGCTGGCCGGTGACCGGGTTGATCGCCTCGCCGACGCAGTTGCGCAGGCCGCCGGCGTAGACCTTGACGAACTTGCCCTCGGGCGTGAACTCGAGCACGTCGGCGCGGTGAAATTCGTTCGGATGGTCGTCGGCGTTGTCGGCGTTCGAGGCTGAGCCGACTGAGATGAGCATGTGTGTGCCATCGGGGGTGAAGACCACATCGCGAGTCCAGTGACCACCGCCGCGCAGTTGCGCATACCCGGGCAGATCGGAGACGACGGTCTCGGGTGGGCCTGAAGCGACGAGGTCGCCAGCGTGGTAGGGGAAGCGAACGACGGTGAAGGTGTTTGCGACGTAGACGTACTTTGGATTGTCTGCGGGGTAGAAGGCGATTCCGAAGGGATTGCTGAGCCCTGAGGCGTAGAGCGAGACAACCTTTGCTTTTCCGTCGGGGCCGATGCCGCGCAGGACGAAGACCTTGCCGACGAAGGAGTCGGAGAGAAAGATGTCGCCGTTGGGAGCGGTTCTTATGATTCGGGGCTGCTGGAAGGTACCTTTTGGCGGTGCGTTGCCGAGGCGCTCGGAGAAGTGGCCGTCCGGGGCGGGCGTTGGGTCCGCCATCTCCTCCGGCGTAGAGGGTGACCTTGAAGCCGGGGGGAGCGAGCGGCAGCATGCCGTCGGGCCGCGCGATCACCTTAGCGCCGTTATCGACAGCCTCGGCGGGGTTCGGTTCGGGCAGGTCGGCCACGGTGATCTTGCGGGAGACGCCGGGCTTCTGCTGGGAGTAGTCCGCGAACGCTGCCTTGCCGGTGATGGTTTGCGCGGGGAGGCAGGAGGCGGGGACCAAAAGGGCGGCGGCGATGATCGGGAAGAGGAAGTTTTTCATGGGTATTGTTCAGACAGCGTACTACAGCGATTGTGCTACCCGAACATTACGGTTGTTTGACAGAATCGGGACAGAACCTGGGGATTGAGAGGGGCTGAATCTTCGTCAGCCGCCGTGGGGGCTCGTCCATGGGCATGGTTGGATACAATGGAAGGGATGACTCCGCCGGTTGCCCAATTGAATCCAGAGCTGGTGCAGATTGATCTGACACCACGAAAGCCCGCGCCTAAACCGGCGTGGCTGAAGGCGAAGGCTCCCATGGGGGAGACCTTTCACAATCTGAAGAAGATGGCGCGGGAGCTGAACCTGCATACGGTGTGCGAGAGCGCACAGTGCCCGAATATCGGGGAGTGCTGGAATCAGAAGTCGGCGACGTTCATGATGCTGGGGAATCTGTGCACGCGGCGGTGCGGATTTTGCGCGGTGCCGAAGGGCAAGCCGGAGCCGATTGATTTTGATGAGCCGCGACGGGTGGCGTATGCGGTGGCGCAGCTTGGGCTGGCGCATGCCGTGATTACGAGCGTGAATCGCGATGACGATAATGTGGGTGCGGCGCGGGCGTTTGTGAGTGTGATCGAAGAGATTCGGATGCAGGCTCCGGGGTGCCGGGTGGAGGTGCTGACGCCGGACTTTCAAGGCAACGAAGAGGCGCTGCGGCTGGTGGTGGCGGCGCGGCCAGAGATTCTGAATCACAATATCGAGACGGTGCCGCGGCTGTATCGTGTGGCGAAGTCGGGTGGGCGGTATGAGAAGTCGTTGAGGTTTCTTCAGCATGCGAAGGAGCTTGCGGCGGAGATGTTCGACGATCGCGAGGGCGATCAGATTGTGACGAAGACGGGCATCATCGTCGGGATGGGCGAGGAGATGCACGAGCTGCTGGCGGTGTTTCGCGACCTGGCGGATCGGAAGGTGGATATTCTGACGATCGGGCAGTATCTCCGGCCTTCGCGGGATCATCTGCCGATGGCGCGGTACTACACGCCCGAGGAGTTCGCGTTCCTGAAGCATGAGGCGCAGGGGATGGGCTTCCGTCATGTGGAGAGCGGGCCTCTGGTAAGAAGCAGCTATCACGCGCAGGAGCAGGCGGAGTCTACCGGGCTGGCTTGAGTCGCTCTTGGCTTAGTGGGCAGCATCGATTCTGAGGAGACGTACGCCATGGGGGGCGACGCTCTCGTTATATTCATCTCCGCTTATGGCCACGGATTCATGCTTCCACAGGTCACGCACGGCGAGCTTCTTTCCGGAGTAACCGGCGGGTAGGCTGCTCCACTTTAAGGCTGCGGGCATGGCTGTGTCGGCGCGGTTGAAGATGCCGACGATGAGCGATCCGTCTGCCAGGACGCGGGTCAGGGTCTCCATCTGGCCGTTGACAGAGAGCGATTGGACGGGTTTCGCGGCGGGGTCCTGGTCGATGGCGATGACCTCCTTGTTCATCAGGATGGATTTGGTCTCGTCCGACATCGAGCGCAGATCGTTGCCTGCGATGAGAGGAGCTGCGAGCATCGACCAGAGGCTCATGTGCGTGCGGTACTCGTCGCTATTCATGCCGCCGTTGCCGATCTCGAGCATGTCCGGATCGTTCCAATGGCCAGGGCGGGTGTAGGAGGAGATGGGGATCTGGCTGAAGCCGATCTTCTCCATCGAATCCCACGTGTCGCGGATGTCGCCGGTGGTGCGCCACAGATTACCGCCGACCTTAGTGCCCCAGGTCCAGACGTCGGTTAAACCGTATTGGCAGAGGCTGTAGACCATGGGGCGGCCAGTTTGCTCGAGCGCAGTTCCCATCTTCTGGAAGAGGCCCTGTTGGTTGGGTTGGGTGATCTCGTAGACGGCGCGGGCGCTGCAAAGGTCGTACTTCAGGTAGTCGAAGCCCCATGCGGCGAAGGTTTTGGCGTCCTGCTCCTCGTGGCCGAAGCTGCCGGTGTATCCGGCGCAGGTGAGCGGGCCGGGCGAGGAGTAGATGCCGATCTTGAGGCCTTTGGAGTGGACGTAGTCGGAGAGGGCCTTCATGTCGGGGAACTTCTTGTTGGCGAGAATGTTTCCCTGGGCGTCGCGGCCAGCCTGCCAGGTGTCGTCGATGTTGATGTAGATGTATCCGGCATCTTTCATGCCGCTGGAGATCATTGCGTCGGCCATGGAGCGAATGTCGGCGTCGGTGATTCTGCCGGCGAACTTGTTCCAACTGTTCCAGCCCATGGGCGGGGTTCTGACGAGACCATTGTCGGGAAGATCGTGGGGCGGCGGCAGAGGAAGCGGGGCTGGCGGGGTGGCTGCCTCTTTGGTCGAGCGGATTGCGGTGCCGGTGACGAGCTGGCCCTCCCATCGGTGCCATTCGAGCTTGATCTTGCCGTCGGTGTAGGTTCCGTCGTAGGTCGTGGAAGCGGCGGTGGAGCCGGTGGCGATCGGCGAGCCGGCGACGGCGGGCGGCGGAGAGGTGACGAAGTGCAGGTGGCCTGCCGTGTAAGTGCCGTTCAACGGATTGCCGCCGGGGTAGCGTCCGAACACTTTGCCGGTGAGGGTCTCTCCGCTAAGGTTCAGCTGAAAGTAAGTGTGATGGACGTTTCCATCGGGGCTTGGGACCTGCAGATCCCAGTAGCCGTTCAGATCGGTCTGGGCAAAGGACGGCACGGCGAGGAGGAAGGCTACAAGCAGAAGGCGAATTGGCCAGACGCGGGAGTGGTGGTTTGCCTTGACGGTCATTGGGTCTTCAACCTCTTTCATTTTGGTTAGGATGTTGGTGAATCACTCAACGGCCTCGCCTATTTTGCTTGAGTTGCACCTGCGGCTGGTTCGCTTTTCGTTGCAGACTTTTCGGATGACACTTGGTCGATCTCAAGAGAAACCCGTTATGGTCGGCTATTTGCTTAGCCAGTATATGCAGATCGTGAAAGATGCCCAATGAAGGACGCAAGTAGCATGCGTCATGTTGCCTTGCTGTGTTGGTGGCTTCGCTGCACAGGGTGGTACGCACTGGCGATAAGTTGAGGCTGGCTTTGGTCGCTGATTGCATCGCGCTGTCCGCTTGTGAACAGCGGAGTTGCGAATCCGGTCATTTGTGGGACTGCGGGTTGGGGCTCGCTGTATAGAAATCAATCAGATAGTGAGTCTGCGGGTTGGCTGTTTGGTTGCCTGTTATAGGTGGGCCCCACTCTGCGATTACGGAGCGAACGCTATGTCCACGCTGTTTCAGGATTTCCGCTATGCCTTGCGGCAGTTGATCAAGAGTCCGGGATTTACGCTGACGGCTGTGCTTTCGTTGATGCTGGGGATTGGGGCGACGACGGCGGTGTTCAGCATTGTGCATGCGGTGCTGATGAACCCTTACCCTTATGCGGCTCCGGACCGGATGGTCCACATGCGACTGCGGGATAAGAGTGGGCGGGAGACTGGGTTTGGGCTGACGGGTGCGCAGTATCAGGCGATTCGGCAGTCTCCTGTGGTGGAGAGCGCCTTCATGGATGAAGACTGGAACCTGACGGTGACGGGTCATGATCTGCCGGAAGATGTTGCTGGCGTGTATATGACCTCGAACAGCTTTGAGCATCTGGGAGTACCGGCGGCGCTGGGGCGGGGGCTGATCTCGGCGGACGCGGTCGATGGGCAGGACCCGCAGCCGGTGGTGGTGCTCTCGTACAAGTTCTGGCAGCGACATTTCAATGCGGACCCCAAGGTGCTGGGGCAGACGCTGCAACTGGTTCGCAAAAACTACACGATTGTGGGTGTGGCGTCGCAGCGGTTTACCTGGGAGGACGGCGATGTGTATCTGCCGTTGAAGGTGACGCAGGATCCGGCGAAGTCGGATTATGTGGGGTTGAGGCTGAAGCCCGGGGTAACGCACCAGGCGGCTGTGGCGGCTTTGACGCCATTGATTTTGCAGTTTGCGAAGGATACGCCGAAGCATTTTCCGGTAGATCACTTCGAGTTTTTTCTTACGGGGCTGAATGAGGACTTTGTCAAACAGATTGGCGGAGCGCTGTATCTGCTGTTTGGTGCGGTGGCGTTTCTGCTGGTGATTGGGTGCAGCAATGTGTCCATCTTGCTGATGGCTCGGGGGACTTCGAGGCAGCACGAGCTGGCGGTACGCATGGCGGTGGGCGCGACGAGAGGACGGGTGATACGTCAGCTTTTAACCGAAGCGCTGATTCTGTCGCTGACGGGTGCGGTGATGGGAGTGCTGCTGGCGTACAAGCTTCTCGCGTTGATTGTGGACTTGCTGCCGAAGTACTCGTTTCCGCATGAGGCTGCCATTCAAATTAATCTGCCAGTGCTGTTCTTCAGCGTGGCGGTTGCACTACTGACAGGGGTGCTGTTTGGTTTGTGGCCGGCGCTGCAGCTCTCGCGTCCGGACGTAGGGCAGGTGATGCAGGCAGGAACGCGAAAGATCGCGGGGAGCATCAGTGGGAAGGCGACGAACAATCTGTTGATCGGAGGACAGATTGCGTTGACGCTGGTGATGCTTGCGGCAGCGGGTGCAGCGATTGAGGGATTTCTGAAGTTGATGCATACGACGCTGGGGTATGACCCGCACAACGTGATTTCGGTGGGAATACCGGTGCATGACGGAACGTATAAGACGTGGGCGTCGCGTTCAGCTTACTTTGAACAGCTGAGGGCGAAGGTGGCGACGGTGCCGGGCGTGACGATGACGGCGATCTCAAGCAACGCGACGCCGCCGTCGAATGGATTTTCGACGGTGGTGGAGTTTTTGGGGAAGGCGTCGACGGATGTGCAGAAGGTGCGGATCAACGTCATCAGCCCGACGTACTTTTCGTTGCTGAAGGTTCCGAAGATTCAGGGGCGCATATGGGATGAGACCGAGGACAGAAACGGCGCTCGGGTGACGGTGATTAACGAGACGATGGCGCGTCTCTATTTCCCGAACGGAGACGCGGTTGGACACTCGATGAAGATACCGGAGCTGAAGGAGGAGCCGCCGTATACGCTTATCGCGCCGGGAGCGGATGACTGGCTGCAGATTGTGGGCGTGGTTGGGGATAAACGCGACGACGGTTTGATGAAGCCGATTCTGCCAGAGGCGTTTGTTCCATCTACGCTGACGATGCGGATGTATACACAGATCCTGGTGCGCTCGGACGTCTCGCCGCTGACGCTGCTGCACGCGATCGGGCTGCAGGTGAGCTCGGTCGATGCGGACCAACAGATAAACGCAGGCGTGCAGGACCTGGAGCATTGGATCTCGGACCAGCAGGAGTGGCAGCAACAGAAGCTGATCGCATGGCTGTTTGGGGCTTTTGCTGTTCTGGCGTTGTCGCTGGCGGCGGTGGGGCTGTATAGCGTGGTGTCGTACACGGTGGCGCAGAGGACGAGTGAGTTTGGGATTCGGATGGCGCTGGGGGCACAGCGGGAGCATGTGCTGCGGATTGTGTTCCAGTCGACGGTGACGAGCGTTGCGGGCGGCATCGCGGTGGGGTTGGTGCTGACGCTCGTGTTGGAGCGGGTGTTGGCGCACTGGTCGGAGGGCAGCTCGCGGGATCCTCTGATCCTGGTGTTTGTGTTGGTGGTGCTGGGCACGGTGGCGCTGATCGCGTGTGCTGTGCCGGCGCGACGGGCGTCGCTGGTCGATCCGGTTACGGCGCTGCGGAATTAGTTTCCGTGCGCGTGCCTGTAAAGCCGGGTTTGTCGGTGTGACAGCGTTGCGGCCAGATGTTTTTCTGCTTAATTAAACTCGATTGACGCGATTCCCTGTGTGCGGGAGTTGTTCTGCTTCCCCGCGAGGGTGTAGAGTTGCGTGCATTCAGTCGCCTTCACCGGCCCCCTCCCCCAAATCTTTTCGGCCCCCCTCCAATGCAAGGCGAGTGAGCATTCCACGCACTTCTATCGAGGAGATCTGCCATGTCTGTTATTCAAGTTGGACTTGTTGATACCACGGGAACCATCGACGCTGAGTTGGTGCAGTCCGTGGCCGCCGCTCTGAACATTCAAGTAACCCGCGACCTGCCGCAGTTCTGGCCGGTTACGGCTACCGTGATGTATCTGCCGAATCCAAAGAAACTGCCAGCCGGTGTCTGGCCGGTTCAGCTGGTGAAGAGCCTTCCGCCAGGCGAAGGCGGCTTCCATATGGACAAGCATAAACAGCCCTACGCGAAGGTGATTGCGAGCCCTGACAACGAGGGTTGGACAGTTGCCGCAAGCCACGAGACGTTGGAGATGCTGGTCGATCCGTATGGCAACCGAGTACAGTCTTCGGTCGCGATTGAAATAGTCGATGGCAAGATAAAGGACGGAACGGGGCAGTTTGGGTATCTTGTCGAGGCTTGCGATCCGCCTGAAGACGATAAGTATGCGTACACGATCAATGGGGTGCCGGTGTCGGACTTTATTACGCCTCACTTCTACGATCCTCTGGTGACTCCGGGGACGCGGTACAGCTTTACGGGCGCGATTACGGGACCGCGGCAGGTGCTGCCGGGAGGGTATATCTCTTGGGTTAATGCGGTGGCGGATGAGTGGCAGCAACTGCAGTACATCGATCCGAGCAAGCCGCCAACGATCGTTAATCTGGGCCCGGCGAAGGCTGAGATGAGCGTGCGCGAATGGATCGATGGAATTACGCCGTCGAAGGATCTGAAGACGACGCAGCATCTCTCCAAGAGCCCATCGAACAAGAAGCTGCAAAAGTACGGCAAAGACCGCAGGGCGGCGCTGGATCGTGTCGCAGTGGCCCGAGCTGCTTTCTATAAGTAGCGATTGGCAGAGTTACAGCGTGGATCTTCGCTTGTTGATCTCTGCGTCATGCTTGTGCGGGCTGCGGTGAGTTTCTTGTGGCCTGCAACTACCACTGGGTCCATTTCGCCGGGATGTTGATGCGGAATGGGCCCTAAAATCGGTTGCTCAAGAGAGGAAGGTCGTAATGAGACGGAGTGGATTTTGGAAGTTTGCTCTGGCGGTTCTCGTGTGCCTGATGGCTCGCGGAGGTGCGGTGGTTCAGGCGGCGGATAACGATAACGATTGGGGTGGGGGAGTTGGTTGCAGACAACTGCCTTCACACGCGGCGTTGCGGGCTGCTCTGGTTGCTGCGCGATTGAAGCCGAACGGTGGATTTAATTTGGATATGTGGGGCACGGTCGTGAATCGGGATGGCGTAGTGTGCGCGGTGGCTTTTACGGGAAGCGAGCGCGGCGACCAGTGGCCGGGGAGTCGCGTGATCTCGGCGCAGAAGGCGAATACGGCGAACGCGTTCAGCCTGCCTGCGCTGGCGCTCTCGACGGCGAATCTGTACAGCGCGACGCAGCCGGGAGGGTCGCTGTTTGGTTTGCAGGCGAGCAACCCGGTCGATACGAGTGTGGCTTATCGTGGCGACCCGACGAAGAACGGTCAGGCCGACGATCCGATGGTTGGAGGAAGGGTCGGCGGTGTGAATGTGTTTGGTGGAGGGCTGGCGCTCTACAACTCGCAGAAGCAGCTTATCGGCGCGGTGGGAGTGAGCGGGGATTCTTCGTGCGCGGATCACAACATCTCGTGGCGCACGCGAAACAACCTGAAGCTGGACTACGTTCCGGCGGGAGTGAGCGGTGACCCGTCGCGGCCTGACAATATTGTGTACGACATCACGAATCCGACGGGCTTTCCGATTGGTGTGAGCGCGAACGGGTGGGGACATCCGGTGTGCAGCGCTGCGGCGACGACGATCGCTTCGCAGTTGCCTGCGGTTCACTAGGGTTGGAGTGCTTCGCTGAGGGCGCGGCTTCGGTCGTGCCCTTTCTTGTGCGTGTTTGGGTGGAGCGCGGGCGTGGTCCGGACGTAAGATGAGGGAACGCCGGATGAGGGGCGGTTGATTATGGGGCAGATCGAGACGACTTCAAGGTTGGGTTTGAGTGAGCTGGCGCCGCGGCTGGTGCAGTCGGAGATTCGCGCGATGACGATGGAGTGCGACGCGATGGGTGGAGTGAATCTGGCGCAGGGCGTGTGCGATACCGAGGTGCCGGAGGTGGTGGCCGAGGGAGCGATTCGCGCGATTCGGGATGGGTTGAATATCTACACGCGGCTGGACGGGATTGCGCGGCTTCGAAAGGCGATTGCGGGCAAGGTGGAGCGGACGCTGGGGTTGACGGTCGATCCGGATCGCGAGGTGTTGGTGACGAGCGGCGTGACGGGGGGATTTCAGGCGGCAGCGATGGCGCTGCTGAATCCTGGCGACGAGGTGCTGGTGTTTGAGCCGTTCTATGGGTACCACGTGGGGACGTTGAAGTCGCTGCGGATGGTGTCGGTTCCGGTGGCGCTGACGGAGCCGGGTTGGGGGCTGGATCTGGCGGCGGTGCGGGCGGCGATCACTCCGAAGACGCGGGCGATGGTGATTAATACGCCGTCGAACCCTGCGGGGAAGGTGTTTACGCGTGCGGAGCTGGAGGCGCTGGCCGGGATCGCGGAGGAGTTCGATCTGTTCGTGTTCACGGATGAGATCTATGAGCACTTTATCTATGGCGGGGCAAAGCACGTCAGTCCGATGATGATTCCGGGGATGCGGGAGCGGACGATTTTGATGTCGGGGTTCTCGAAGACATTTTCGGTGACGGGATGGAGGGTCGGGTATCTGGTTGCGGATGCGAAGTGGGTGGGGTCGATTGGGTACTTTCACGATCTGACGTATGTATGTGCGCCGGCTCCGATGCAGCAGGGATGCGCAGATGGGGTGGAGCATCTGGGCGATGATTTTTATGCAGGGCTGGCGCGGGAGCATGAGGTGAAGCGCACGATGATCGTGGACGCGCTGCGCGACGCGGGCATGGAGCCGCATGTGCCGGATGGAGCGTACTACGTGCTTGCGTCAGCGAAGAATCTGCCGGGAGAGACGGCGGCGCAGAAGGCGAGGGCGCTGCTGGCGAAGACGGGTGTGGCTTCGGTGGCGGGGTCGGCGTTCTTCAGGCCGGGGAAGGGCGAGGATCTGCTGCGGTTTTGCTTTGCGAAGAAGGATTGGGATCTGGAGAGGGCTTGCAGACGGCTGCGTGGGATGGGAGCGGTTTAGGTCTATAGGATAAAGAGGTATGCCGTCTTTTTCTGAAGTGACGCGGATTGAAGCCGCGATCAAGAATAAGAATTCGAAGGAGCTGGAGTGGTCGCTCTGGTACTGTCGGATGCGGCAGACGGTGCCGAGTGCGCGGCCGGCAGATCTGAAGTACTGGAGCGGGATCGAGGCGCTGGTGAAGGAGACGATGGCGCCGCCGGTTGCGGCAAAGGTTTATCCGGTGCGGAAGAAGAAGCCGGGACGCGGGCTTGGGCTGGGGCCTGTCTCCGGAGATGCAGAAGAAGATTCCTAAGGGATTGCTGGTCGTCCTTGCGCGGAGGGCGGCCTGCGGAGGAGTTGAACTGCTACATTTTGAAGCAGACAGGCGGGGGTCGAAGCGCCAGAACCCGGGCGCTATTGCTGGGTAAGGAGAGCCGTTGCGGGTTGCCACGCGAAGCGTAGACCGGGCGCTGCTCCTGTTGCTGGTGGGGGTCGCTGCTTACCTCTATTTCAATCTGTTTTTGTTTCCTCGCACTGCGTTTCTGCTGGGCGGGGACCAGGTGTACTTCTGGATGGACGCTCAGAGGATGCTGGACGGAGGAAGGATCTATCAGGATTTTCTTCAGTTCACTCCACCAGGGACAGATCTGGTTTATTTAGCTTTTTTCAAGGTTTTTGGGTTGAAGGTCTGGGTTACGAACGTCGTGGTCCTGGTTCTTGGAGTCGCGCTCTGCTGGATGTGTTTCGCGCTGGCTACCGAGATTATGGAGCGGCGATTCGCGATTCTGGCGGCCGTTCTTTATATCGTGCTGATCTATGGCAGGCCGATGAATGCGACCCATCATTTTTTCAGCGTGCTGGCGGTTCTGGGCGCGGTGAAGATCGGGATGAGATCGACGGGCGTGCGAGTTCTGACTGCGGGGGCATTGCTCGGTGTCGCCTCTTTTTTCACCCAGACGCACGGCGTGACGGCGCTGTTCGGGTTTGCCGTCTTTTTGGTTTTGAAGCAGATGCGCTCGAAGGGGGCGTGGGGTGACGTGCTGCGGAACGAAGCGTTGTTGCTCTTCGGATTTATGGCTGCGCTGCTGCTGCTCAGTGCGCGTGTGATTGGCGAGGCAGGGTGGAAGCTGGTTTGGTATTTCCAGGTGACCTATGTGCGACAGTTCGCGGTAGAGCTGACGCAGGGTGAATTTCTAGGGCTGCCTGTTGCGCTCAGCTGGCACGCGCTGCCTCGGCTCGCGCCGTATCTTGTTGTGTATCTGACTCTGGTGGCTGTCTATCCTGTGGCGCTTTGGCGATGTTGGCGGGAGCGTCTGAATCCGGGGTTTCCCTGGGAGAAGGTGGCGCTGTTGTCTACGGTAGGGACGCTGTTGCTGGTGGGTGTTGCCTTCAGCCCGAACTGGTTGCGGATATTTGCCGTTTCCTTGCCAGGCGTCGTTCTGCTTGTCTGGCTCGTCGGGCAGGTTCGTGGGATGCAGCGTTATGGGGTTGGGTTGGTGTGGGTGTGCATCGCGTGTATTGCGGTTCGACAGACCAGAGTGAACTACCTTCTGCACTCTGAAGTGGCGGAGATGCCTGGAGGAAGGTTTGCGACGACGCCGCAGTCGTACGAGAAGCTGCGGTGGGTTCTGCTTCATTGCCGACCGGGAGAGTATTTCTTTCAGGCACCGTGGCCTGGGATGTATCTGCCGTTGCACCTGCGCAACCCGCTCTTTATCGACCAGGTATTGCCTGGGACGGGCAATCGCCCGGAGGAGATTGCGCTTGCGATCCTCCAACTGGATGAGAGACGCGTGCCGTATGTGCTGTGGGCGCCAAGGTTGGACGATGCGGAGGGTCGGGGGGGCCACGCACAGGGCAACGTTGAGGACAATGTCAAACCGCTGCGCGAATATCTTCACGCCGAATATAGCCAGGTAATGGTATTTCCGGATGGCGATGAGATCTGGCAAAGGAACGATTAGACGAGCAGGGTGGCTCCCAGGCGCGTATCGGCCTGTCGGGGCTGATGTTCGGTGGGTGATTCGTCTACAATCGGGAGTGGAGTTTGAGCCTAGAGCAGCATACTGGCCTAGGACAACGGAGATACGCGTATGGCATCAGCAATGGCAGGGATTGAGGCGTTGAAGGGAACACATCAGCAGTTGCGGTCGCGGATGGAGAGCTCGGTGGAGGACTTCCGCGGGCATCTGTTGTCGGCGCGAACGGGGCGGGCGAATGTGCACATGCTCGACCAGATCAAGGTGGACTACTACGGCACGGATACTCCGGTGGCGCAGATGGGCCAGGTGAGTACGCCGGAGCCGACGCTGATTCTGGTGCAGCCGTATGACATGGCGATGGTTTCGGCGATTGAGAAGGCGATCAGGACGTCGGGGACGGGATTGAACCCGATGACCGATGGGAAGGTGATTCGCGTGCCGGTGCCTCCTATGACGGAAGAGAGGCGCAAAGATGTGGTGAGGCAGCTCAACAAGACGCTGGAGGACCACAAGACGGCGATCCGGAACATTCGGCGCGATGGAAACGATCAGATCAAGAAGGCTGCGAAGGACAAGCTGATCTCCGCCGATGACGAGAAGCGAGCCAACGAAGAGGTGCAGCAGTTGACCGATGTGGAGATCAAGCGGATCGAGGATCTGTTCAAGGCAAAGGAAAAAGAGATCATGACTGTCTGATCTATGATTTTGGAAATGAGATACGAGAGGCCTTCATCGATTGGGATGGAGGCCTTTTTTGTTGGGCTGAATGTCTGGTACTGAGTCGGAGTCGGGATTGTTCGGGTCGATTTTTCGCTCGCCACGAATCCTTAAAAAGATTCGCACCTTGCACAGGGCGCAGATCCAGGGGAAGTAGCCGAAGAAGGGGTAGACGTGCCTCTCAAGAAGGCCCACGCGCCTTGTTCGAGCTAGCTCTCCGCCGCGGTTGCAGGTGGGGCATAGCATGGTTCCTCCGATAAATTTGGCCCGGGAATAGGCTCAGACTACGCATAGGGCGGGGTGATGGCAAGGGCTGGAGCGCATTTTGCTTGAGTTTCCGCGGGGGCGGTGTGTCGGAGGACCGAGTGCGCTTGTGTCTCATGTCTCCGCAGATTGTGCCGATAAGCGATGCACGAGATCGCTGGGCGGGAGCTGGAGCATGGAAGAGATTGAGGAACAAGAGGAACGGCGTCAGGTCGCTCAGGAGGGGGTAGTGGAGCGGCGGCAGCATACGCGGTACTCCGTGGATGCGTGGGCGGAGGTGATGGTGAAGGATGGAACGATGCTGTTTCGCGGGCGCGTGCTGGATATCAGCCAGGGAGGGTGCTACATCGAGACCGAGGCGCGGCTGCGGCTGGCTCCAGGGACGCCGGTGGAGATTGTGTTTCGGGCGCAGGATCGGGTGTTTCAGTGTGAGGGTACGAGCAGGATGGTGAGGGCGCGGGGTGCGGGTTTTTTGTTTGAAGGGATGAGCGCGAAGGTGCGGACGGGGCTGGATGGGTTGATTCGCGAGCTGAGCAGGATGGAGGGTGAATAGAGGGATGACGCGTCGGTCGATCTGATCAGGTGGTGTGATCGATGATGATCTTCCAGCCTTTGTCGGTCTTTTCGAGAACCTGGGTGAAGAGGCCTTCGGCATTGCCACCGTCTTTCTTGCTGCGATCAAGGTGATATTTGCCGATGATGACGGCGTAGTTTTCGCCGAGGGGGCGGACCTCGAGATTGGCGAAGCTGAGGTTGCCCATGGCGGCGCGAGAGGGGTAGTCGCGCTTGTACTGGTCGAGCAGGCCGACGAAGCCGCGGGAGACCTGGTGGGTGACGAAGAGTGTGTCGGGGGCGTCTTTGTAGCTGCTGGCGAAGGCTTCAAGGTCGCCGTTGTTCCAGGCGGCCTCCTGCGCGAGGAGGACCTTGATGACGTCGAGCTCCTGGCGCGAGGCGGTGTGGAGTGGGTTCGGTTCCTGGGCCGTGAGAGTGACGGGTGCAAGGAGAATCAAGAGGACAGCGGCAAGGCGGAGAGAAGAACGAAGCGGCATGAGAGGCCTCAGAAGGAAGAGATGCGTCTTGGTCGAGTTGGATGACTGTCTCATAGGACGGATGCGCGGAGAGATTTGGATTGATAGTAGACGATGGATACCGGGAATGAGATGAGTCTGTCTCCACACGGTAACGGTCTGAGCAGCGTCGGATTTACGGCGGCGGATGTCTTTTTGTTTTGTTTCTAATCCATTCTCGATGGCTCTTGTTCGCTGGGGTCGTGTGAAGGCTCAGCCGCGGTCGAAGTGGGTGTTGTCTTCCGGTTCGCGAGGTTTTACGCCGGTCGTGGGAGTGACCCAGATGACGGTGACGAAGGCGCAGAGGCCGAGCGCGATATGCGGGTGGTAGAAGGCCATCGGAATTGCAACGGCATAAGTAAACAAGGACATCCAGTGTTTGTTCTGGACCGAGGTGTCCTGGGTTTCGAGCTTACCGGCGAGCCGCAGACGACGGCCGATGGAGAGCCGGAGCAGCAGGAAGCTGAAGCCAGTGACCACCATGGAAGCGGCGTAGAGGGCGACAGAAAACGAGTCCATCTTCTTGTCGAGCACGTAAGAGGTGAGGAACGGCAGAAGCGAGAGACAGAACAGGAAGAAGAGGTTGGCGTAGAGGACGAGCTCGTCGGCCTCTTCGGTGCGATGGACGAGGTGGTGATGGTTGATCCAGTAGATGCCCGTGAAGGCAAAGGAGATGGCGTAGACAGCGAGCGTGGGAATGACGGCATAGAGGCCGCCGATGCCGTCCTGGTGGGGGACCTTGAGCTCGAGCACCATGATGGTGATGATGACGGCGATGACTCCGTCGGAGAAGGCTTCGAGGCGGGCCGGGCTGGATATGGGATGGCGCATGGCGGAGCTGCTTGATGTCGTCGTGGACATAGACTTGAGTCTGGGAGCAGCATACAACGGCATTTCCGGAGTGACACCGGTATCGGTGCTCTAAAATAACAGAATGGAGACAAATTCCACCGGGTCAGGCGCGCGTTTGGACGCGACGAAGATTGTGCATGCGGTTTGTTCGCATGACTGTCCGGACTCGTGTGGCGTGCTCGTGACGGTGGACCAGCTGACGGGGCGGGCGGTGAAGGTGCAGGGCGATCCCGCGCATCCGGTGACGCGGGGATTTTTGTGCGGCAAGGTGGCGAAGTATCTGGAGCGGGTGTATTCGCCGGATCGACTGCTGTATCCGATGCGCAGGAAGAAGGGTGTGCCGAAGGGCCCCGCTGGGTACGGTGGTGTGCGCGGGCGTGAGGCCGATGCGTTCGAGCGGATCTCGTGGGACGAGGCGCTTGATGAAGTTGCGGCGAGGCTGACGACGATTGCGGCGGAGTTTGGGCCGGAGAGTGTGTTGCCTTATAGCTACGCCGGGACGATCGGGCAGTTGGGATATGGCTCGATGGATCGGCGTTTCTTTCATCGGTTGGGGGCGTCGCAGTTGGCTCGGACGATCTGCGCCGAGGCGGGTGGGGTGGCGCTGAAGAGCGTGTATGGAGTGAAGCTCGGTACAGTGCCGCAGGACTTTGCTCATGCTGGACTGGTGATCGCGTGGGGCGCGAACATCCACGGCAACAACGTGCATTTGTGGCCGTTCATCGAAGAGGCCAGGCGGAAGGGTGCGCGGCTGATTGTGATCGATCCGTATAAGACGCGGACAGCGGCGCTGGCAGATGAGCATCTGGCGATCAACCCCGGCACTGATGCGGCGCTGGCGTTGGGTTTGATGCATGTGATTCTCAGCATGGGGCTGGAGGATCGCGAGTATATAGCTGCCTGTACGAATGGCTTTGAGGAGTTGCGAGCGCATGCGCTGAAGCCGGAGTACTCGCCGGAGAATGTGGCGAAGGCGACGGGGATTGACGCGGGCACGATTGTGCGGCTGGCGCGGGCCTATGCTGCGGCGGGACGCACCAGCTCGGTTGGGCCGGCTGCGATTCGGCTGAACTATGGAATTCAGCGGAGCGAGAACGGCGGCACGGCAGCGCGAGCGGTGTGCATGCTGCCGCTGTTGACGGGCGCGTGGAAGTACAAGGGTGGCGGGCTGCTGCTTTCGACTTCGGGCTCGTTTCCGTTCAATGAAGATGCGCTGCAGAGGCCCGATCTTATGTTGGCGAGTCCGCTGGGCAGAGCTGGGCGTGTGGTGAATATGAGTCAACTTGGGCAGGCTCTGACGTCGCTTGGGGATGCCGCGAATGACGGTCCTCGTGTGAAAGCGTTGTTTGTCTATAACTCAAACCCTGCGGCGGTGGCTCCGAATCAGAATGATGTCTTGCAGGGAATGCTGCGTGAGGATCTGTTTACGGTGGTGCATGAGCAGTTCTTTACCGATACGACGGACTACGCAGATATTGTGCTGCCTGCGCCGACGTTCCTTGAGGTGAAGGATGTGCAGGGAGCGTATGGGCATCTCTTCGCGCAGGTGAACAATCGGGCGATTGTGCCGCTGGGTGAAGCTCGGAGCAACGTTGCGATGTTTGGCGAACTGGGCCGGCGGATGGGATTTGAAGAGGCGTGCTTTGACGATCGCGAGGACGAGATGATCGATCAGGCGCTCGACACGACCGATCCTTGGTTTGCGGGGATTACGCGGGAGCGGCTGGAGCGGGAGGGGCATGTTCCGCTGCAGATGCCGGTGAATACAAAGGGTGAGGTGTTGCCGTTCAGCACGCCGGAGTGGTTTCGGACGCGGAGTGGGCGTGGCGAGCTGCTGCCCGTGCCGGTGTTTGCTGCGCCTACGGAGTCGCGGGCGCACGCGGCGGAGGGGGCATATCCGTTGGAGTTTCTGCCGCGTAAGGCGGACAACTATATGAACTCGACGTTTGCGAATATTCCGTTGCATCAGCGGATGGAGGCGCGGACGGCGGGGATTCTGGAGATGCACGCGACGGACGCGGCCTCGCGAAAGATCGCCACGGGTGATGCGGTTGAGGTGTTCAACGGGCGGGGAAGCATTACGCTGCGTGCTCTGGTGAATACGCAGGTCACGGCGGGAGTCGTTGCGGCGCGGCTGGACTGGAACAAGCTTTCGGCGAACGGAACGAATGTAAATGCGCTGACGTCGGAGACGCTGACCGATATCGGTGGCGGCGCTACGTTTTATTCGACATTGGTCGAGGTACGGAAGGGGCGCCATGAAGTCAGCGGAGATTGAGGCAGCGGTATTGCCGGGTTTGGATGAGATTCGCGCAGCAGCAGATCTGGTTTACCGATCGATGCCGGCTACCCCGCAGTACAGCTGGCCACTGATTAATTCGCGAGCGTCTTCAAGCGGCATGCCCGCCGAGGTTTGGGTGAAGCACGAGAACCACACTCCGGTGGGCGCGTTCAAAGTTCGTGGCGGGTTGGTGTATATGGACTGGCTTCGCCGGGAGCGGCCGGAGGTGAAGACGCTCGTTTCGGCGACGCGGGGAAATCACGGTCAGTCGATGGCGTTTGCGGGAGCGCAGCATGGGCTTCGCGTGGTGATCGTGGTACCGTTCGGCAACAGCCCGGAGAAGAATCGCGCGATGCGCATGCTGGGTGCGGAGCTGATTGAGTTTGGCAACGACTTTCAGGCGGCCTCTGAGCACGCGGCGCAACTCGAGGCCGAAAATGGATGGCATCGCGTTCCCAGCTTCGACCTGCGCCTCGTCAAGGGCGTCTCGACCTACGCATGGGAGATGTTTACGGCTTGTCCGGAGCTCGAAACGTTCTATGTGCCGATCGGCATGGGGTCGGGCGTGTGCGGGACGATCGCGGCCCGAGATGCGCTGGGGTTGAAGACAAAGGTAGTTGGTGTGGTGTCGAGTCATGCACCGGCGTATGCGCTCTCGTTTGCTGCTGGAAATGTGCGCGAACATGAGTCGTCGACGCAGATTGCAGATGGAGTGGCTTGCCGGAAGCCGGATGCGACGGCTCTGGAGCTCATCCGACAGGGGATGGATCGGGTTCTGATGGTCGATGACGACGCCGTGAAGGATGCGATGCGTGCCTACTTTGTCGATACGCACAATGTGGCCGAGGGTGCCGGTGCTATCGGCCTGGCAGCGCTGTTGCAGGACCGGGATGCGGGTGGAGCGCGCGTGGGAACGGTGCTCTGCGGAGGCAACGTCGACAGCGATGTCTTCGCCGAGGTGCTCCGCGGAGGGCGGAGTCAGTAGACCGCGCGGAATCACGGTTCAGAAACTAACGTCGTGGAGCCGGATGGGCTCTCTTGACTCCCCCTTCGCAACCAGCAACAATCCAAAGTGCCATTACAGGAGTTGGCTCACATGATCGATATCAGCGCTTTCGCCACCGGGCTTAGCGAAATCCCGGAGGAGCAGTTTACCGACAGCGCAGTACTCGAATACATGCGCGACAATCCCGTCTCGATCGCGAGCCTCGATCCCTACCTATACTTCAGCGCGGAGCACTACACCCGCAATCTCATTCTTCACACGCCGCTCTTTGATCTCATGGCTCTCTGCTGGGAGATCGGGCAGAAGAGCAGGATTCACAACCACACGAATCAGCGCTGCTGGATGGGTGTCGCCCTTGGCAAGGTGCAGGTGCAGAACTATCACGTCGTCCGTCAGGATCCGGCGACGCGTTTCTGTGAACTCATATCGACGGATCGCTACGTCATCGACTCCGACCACCCTGCTGAGGTTGATTCCGGCGAGCCGATTCATCTTTTGGTCAACCCGCCTGCCTTTGCCTCCCGCGCGGTCACGCTCCACATCTACTCTCGCCCCTTCGACGAGTGCGAGGTCTACGACCTCAAAACCAAACTCTATGAGACCGTCAGCCTCTCGTATACCAGCGAACTCGGCCATCTCACTTCCAACTCGGCTTTCGAAAAGATGAGTTTTGCCCAAGCTCGCTAACTGAAGATCTGAATCGAATTCTGGGACGGCGCAGCTACGGATGCCGCTGAGGCGCCGTGGCGATTACTGACTGGCAAAGCACTAACGCTACGTGTATTGCTCAGATTTTTTGAGGTGAGGACATGGTTGGATTTTTCTCCAGTCGCCGTTTTCTGGCGATCTACTCGGGCTGCCTGACGATTATTTTTGCGATTACAGTGTTGGCAGGGTTTGCGCGGCCATGGCAGAGTGCGAGCTTCGACCAGATTACGGTGCGGCGGATCAATGTTGTGGAACCGGATGGGACCGTTCGACTGGTTGTCTCCGATAAGGCCGAATTCCCCGGGCTCTATCTTCATGGAAAAGAGATTCAGAGACCGGACCGTGGCGACTCCGCCGGAATGCTCTTTGTGAACGATGAGGGAACGGAGGACGGCGGCTTGATCTATAGCGGAGCCAAAGAAGTGGGAAAATCGCCATCGAGCTCAAGTCATTTGAGCTTCGACCAGTATGACCAGGACCAGACGCTTGTGCTTGAGGCGAGTCTCGAGGATGGAAAGCGCACGTCGGGTATCTCCGTCAACGATGTGGGCGACTTTCCGATGACGCCCGACTATATCTCTGAGGCGGAACGCGTGAAGATGATGTCGCATGGGCCGGAACAGGCAGCTGCGTGGGCGAAGTTGAACGAGAAGTATCCTCCGGGGACACAGCGTGGATTCTTCGGCAGACAGAAGGATGACTCGGTGGGGATGAGCCTGAGAGATGCCTCGGGGCATGTTCGCGCGGTCTTGACGGTGAAGGCTGATGGTAAGCCGGCGCTCCAGTTCCTAAATGCTGAGGGCAAAGTGACAAAAGAGATCAGCGGAGAGAATTAAGCATGTTTGCAGCAGGTTTTCAATGCGCGGGATGTGGGGAGTGGGTGGAGACCACGGTGGATGAGTCTGGTGGGTCGAAGCAGCAGTATGTCGAGGACTGCCAGGTGTGTTGTCAGCCCAATGTACTGACGGTGCGCTGGGATGGATCGGCGCACGAGTTCACGATCGTAGCGGAGCTGGAGAGTTAAGTTGCTGGGTGGCAATGCTTTTGGTTTGATGCCTCGTCCAATGTGCATAGGTTGAACTTTGAGGGGGTTGGATGCGGGTTGGTCCGACCTGAACCAGAGGGCGAACTCGCTAACCGCTGGCCGCTCCCATATAATCAGGACTTCGCTGAATGTGCTGGCGAGCGTCATTTTTAGAGCAGTGAGGGTGTGCGTATCTTTACCGTGAATCGAGAGAGCGGAAGCTCCCTGAAAAGCAAGACCAGGCCTGTGTGCACGCGCTCCCGACGCTCCCGCATCGCCTATGTTGCGTACATCTTTGCGTTTGCAGTGGTTGCCGCGGCGACGCTGCCTGCCCAGGTAACTCCTGGTGCTTCCCAGAGTGGGGTGTCCTCGCAAGGGGTGCAAACGCTTTGCCAGCCACAGGTAATCGGTAATCGACGCATTCCGAAGGAGTCGGTGCTGGCGCGGTTGTACAGCCGCCAGAACGATCTTTACGACCCGTTGGTGGTGGAGCGGGACTTCAACTCGCTTTGGAACACCGGATACTTCGACGATGTGCGTATTGAGCGCGTCGATTCGTCCAAGTGCGTGCAGTTGATCATCTATGTGAAAGAAAAGCCGACTATTCGGGAGATCAACTACAAGGGCCTCAGTTCGGTGACGCAGTCCGATATCGTGGACCGCTTCAAGAAGGCGAAGGTTTCGCTCTCGGTGGAGAGCCAGTACGACCCGACCAAAATCAAGCGGGCCGAGGTGGTGTTGAAGGACCTGCTGGCGGAGCATGGACATCAGTTCGCCACCATCAAGACCGAGGTCAAGACGATTCCGCCGGCGGCTGTGGCGATCACCTTCAATATTAAGGAAGGGCCGACCGTGAAGGTGGGCAAGATTGCGTTTCAGGGAAACAACAGCCTGAACGATCGCACGCTGCGGGCAGCGATGAAGAATCTGCGGCCGATCGGAATACCGCATTCGATCATTCTGGAGAACCTGTTCGCCCGGACCTTCGACGCGAGCAAGCTGGATGAAGACACCGAGCGCGTGCGTCAGGCCTATCGCGATCGTGGTTATTTCAAGGCTCTGACGAGCGAGCCGACGACCCACGTGCGCGATGCAGGTGGATTGAACTGGCTTACGCTGCACCCGTCCAAGGGCAAGCGGATCGACATTCTGATGCCGGTCGAAGAGGGTGAACGCTACAAGCTGGGCGGCATCACCTTCAAGGGGAATACGCACGTCCCCAACGTGAAGGTGCTGCGGGCGCAGTTTGCGCAGAAGGACGGCGAGTACTTCAACGCTACCCTGTTCGGCAAGGGCCTCGACCAGTTGCGCAAGGCCTATGGCGAGCTGGGCTACATCAACTTTGTTGGAACTCCGGTGCCGCGGATCGATGAAGCGCAGAAGCTGATCTTCCTCGATATCGATATCGATGAGGGCAAGCCGTTCTACGTTTCGCGGATTGAGTTCACGGGCAATACGATCACGCGCGACAAGGTAATTCGTCGTGAGTTGCTGCTCGAAGAAGGCCAGGTCTACAACAGCCGGCTTTGGGAGCTTTCGATTCTGCGGCTGAACCAGTTGAACTACTTCGAAGTGCTGAAGGCAGATCAGGACTCGGAGAGCCGTCAGAATACTGAGGACGGAACGGTCGACCTGCTGCTGAAGCTGAAGGAAAAGGGCAAGAACTCGATCGGCCTGAACGGCGGTATCAGCGGACTCTCGGGAACCTTCGTCGGGTTGAACTACGAGACGAACAACTTTCTTGGATTGGGCGAGACGTTGTCGGTGGTTGCGAATATCGGCGACCTGTCACGCAATTTGAGCTTCGGGTTTACTGAGCCGTATCTGCGGGATAAGCCGATTTCGCTGGGCGCGCAGATATTTGCCAGCAAGTACGACTTCAATCCTTCGAAGAGCCAGTCTCCCACGGGCGCGGCGCCGGGAAATCTGACGACGGCGCAGCAGTCGCTGCTGACGAACTATAACCAGTCGACGACCGGACTTACGGTCACGTCCAGCGAGCCGCTGCGGCATCTGTTCTCGCGGACGGGTGTGACGCGTATTGGTCTGTCGTACTCGCTGTCACGGTCTTCTGTGACGACGTTCAATTCCAATACGACCAACGTCTTCCAGTCGCTGGCGTTCCGGTCAGGCGTCGCGGGGCAGAATCAGCTGACGGGCATCATTACCTCGGTGGTGACGCCGAGCTTCTCGTTCTCGAGTCTGGATCGCGCGGTCGGTCCGCATCGCGGCAAAGACTTCAACGTCTCGATGCAGGTCGCCGGTGTGGGCGGCAATGTGAAGTACATCTCGCCGATTGCCAGCTACCGTCAGTTCTTCCCGATGAAGGGGCTGAAGGTGAACAACGAGGGCCACAATGTGCTGGGCTATCGTATCCAGCTGGCGCATACGCAGGGCTTCGGTGGCGAGGTCGCTCCGCCGACACATCGTCTCTACGAGGGCGGCGAGTCTGACATTCGTGGATTTGATCCGCGGTCGATCTCCCCCTACACGTTCGTTCCGAACAAAGTGCAGTTCATCCTGACGAACCCCGATGGGACGTCGGTGCCACGCGATCCGTCGAACCCGCCACTGGGGCCAATCCAGATTCCGCTGCCTATCTACCGCATGGTGTCGATCGGCGGAGATACGGCTTTGACGGCCAACCTGGAGTATCGAATTCCAATTGTGAACCAGGTGACGTTTGCCTTCTTCACCGACTTCGGTATGGACTTCGATTCGTTGCAGGGTCAGTTGCGACAGAGTTCGGCTGGTCTGTCGCTGCTCAACGGAGCGCAGTACGGCTGCCCGACGATCATCAATGGAGCCTGCTTCGGCGGCAGTGCGGTCAAGTTCCCCGACACGCTGGCGATTGTGCCGGGAACCAACTATGTGCCGCGCATGTCGAACGGTGCCGAACTGCAGGTCATCCTGCCGATCGTCAATGCTCCCTTCCGGATCTACTATGCGTATAACCCGCTTCGGCTCTACAAGGACATTCCGCAGAAGCTGGCGGTGCCGAACACCGGACCGGGCAATACGTTCCAGAGCTACTTCCCGGACTCGGGCGCAGGCCAGTTCAGCTACCAGCAGGCGCTGCAGTTCTATGGAGCTGACTACATCCTGCGTGAACCGAGGAAGACGTTCCGGTTGACGGTCAGCACAACCTTCTAGCTAGTCGTTGTCCCGTTGAGTTTGTCTCAGCGGGCTCCGACGTGACGAAGCTGCATCTCTCAACAACTTGTTATTTGGAAAGCCCGGCTACCGCTGGGCTTTTCTTCTGCGCGATGAGGAGTGAGCCACATCCGCATCGGGGTGCGAGTGATTTATTCGGGATGGCCGAGGTAGGCGGCGAAGAGATCGCGACAGTCGTAGCTGAACGAGAGCGAGCAACCTGTGACACGCGTGTGTCTCGACTGCGAGGCGTTTAGTAGCTGCGCTGATACATGCGGGAGATGCGGTCGTGCCAGCCCAGGCCGTCGTCGTCGAGCCACGCCCAGAGGAAGCCGATGCCGAGGGGGCAGGCGGAGAGGATGACGGCGAAGATGCGGCGGCGCATGGCCGAGCGGGTCGGGTTGTCGTCTGAAAAGGTGCAGAGGCCGATGCGGGCGTAGCGCATGCCTGGGGTCGCGTCGGAGAAGGTGAAGAAGAGGAGCTGGTAGAGCAGGGTGAAGACTACCCAGGTTGCGGCTAAGGCGATGCCAGCGATCTGAGGGGTGATCTGGGGTGTGATCTGCGGCATCGCCAGATGGGCGGAGCCGCCGGAGAGCTTGCCGACGGTGATCGCGAAGGCTGCAATGAAGAGCAGCAACGTCGCGGTAACGACGCAGTTGTCGACGATAGCGGCCATCAGGCGCAGGTTAATGGGTGCGGTCTGGGGCGGAAGCTCGGCGAGGAAGGGAGCCTCGGGGGTCTCGACCGGAGCCGCCACCGGGTGGGCTGCAAGCAGGATGGAAGACCACTCGGGCGCGGTGGACTCTACAACCGGTGCGGTCGAGATCTGGTTGGCTTCGACCTCGAAGATTCGGAGTTGGGCCGACTCTGGCGCCTGATCGGCGTCTTCGCGGAGGGGACCTTCGGCCAGGCGGGGGCGGGCCTTGCGCGGAGCTACCAGCTGGCGAGGAAACTCGATGAGGTTGGCGGGAATCTCGGTTGGGGCAACCGACTCGTCGAAGACGGGAGATTGGCGGAAGGCGATTTCGTCGTCGAGGATGAGGCTTTCGGCTTCGTCGACGGTGGCCTGAGCTTGAGTTTGGGCCTGGAGGTTGATTCGCGTCGAAGATGCGGTAGGTTCGGCGAGGCTACGGCTGGTGTCCTCGTAGAGCCTGACGGTCAGAACCGGATTGGCTGCAGGGGCCGCGGGAGCGAGTGGCGGAGCCTCGGTGATCTGGAGGCTTGAGGTTGCAGGTGCTGCTGCTGGCGTCGGTGCGGGAGTCGGTGGCGTCAGGTTCCATTGATCCAGTTCGGCCAGCAGCTCGTACTGGGCGTCGGCGATGGCACGGGCGCTGCGAGCCGCGACCTCGGCTGCGGCCTCTGCCTCGCGGATGGCGGTCTCGGCCTGCTCGGCGAGGAAGCTGCGGTAGCTGGGCGAGTTGGCGTAGCGCTCGGCGACAGTAGCGGCGATGCGGGAAGACCGCGACTTAGCCTGTGGGGGTGTCGCAATGGGGGTAACGGAGCTGCCGGAGTGCTGGCTTCGACGCGCGCGGTGGGCGGCGAGGCGCTGGGCCACCTGTTCCTTCAGTGCAAATGGAGCTTCGGCTTCCGTTCCGGCCGTGGCTTCGTCCAGTGATAGCAGGTCACGCTGTGCAGAGCTCATTGTGCTCAATTCCAAACTCGCTTCCGTAAAATCGTTTAGCCTCAAAGGGTGGTGCGCCTGATTAGTTTCAAATCAAGTTTCAAACCGAACGAACCTGCGGGGAAGACCCATTGGCAGCGCCGTCTGCCTTTGCTGGCTTTGCTTTCCGGCGGATCTTCGACGTTAGACGCAGTCGCGGATGGCCGTGGAAGAGGCTCCAGGAGCGTCCGGAAGACTGTTTACCTCTTGATAACTATCATGGTGCTGGCAGCAAGTCATCCACATCTGCTGGCGCAAGAGGTGACGAGTCAGGCAACCCCCCCGGAGGAGTCGAGCGACTCGTCCTCAAGCCTGCCGGACGGCCCCGAAGCGGCGCGGTATCCGGTGGCGACAGTGCTGCCGTCGCAAGATGATGCGACGACCGCTTTGATCGAATCCGACACGCAGTCGAAGATAGGCAGCCGCTTCATTCTGGATGGCGATGTGGAGATTCACTATCGCGACCGAATCATCAGGGGCGACCACATCGAGTTCGATGAGGAGACGAGCGAGGTAACGGCGAATGGGCACCTGCATGTGACCGGAGGCGCGAACCATGAGGACCTCACGGCCAGTCATGGAACGATGAACCTGAACAGGCAGACGGCGACCTTTTACGACGTGACCGGCTCGGTGGGTTTGAAGGGCGCCGGTCGCGCGATGGTGTACGCGAGCAGCAATCCATTTCTATTTACTGGCCGCATGGTGGTGAGAACGGGGCCGCAGACCTATGAGATCTACGACGGCACGTTGACGACCTGTCAGCTTCCGCGGCCGGACTGGATGCTCTACTCGGGCAAGTTTGCCGTCGACAGCGAAAAGGCGAAGGCTCAGAACAGCGTCTTCCGTCTGATGAATGTCCCGATACTGTTTCTTCCCTATGTGACGCATCCGATGGAGGCGGGAGAGCGACAGAGCGGGATTCTGATTCCGGCGATCAGTTATTCGTCGAGCAAAGGCTTCATCCTCGGGGAGCAGTACTACTGGGCGATCAATCGAAGCACGGATGTGACGGTTGGGGCGCAGTACTACTCGCTGCGTGGATGGGAGCAGTCAGCGAGCTTTCGCTATCGCGGCCTTGGGAATAACTTCGCGAAGGCAAAGTACAGCGGACTGCTGGACCGGGGCATCGTGACCAACGGGGTCTATCTGAATCAAGGCGGAGAGGACGTAACTTTCTCCGGCAGGCACGACTTCAGCCCGCAGACACGCGTGGTAGCGGATGCGGAGTACCTGAGTTCGTACGCCTATCGCCAGGCCTTTGCCGAGAGCTTCAGCCTCGCCGTGTCGAGCGATATCTTCTCGATCCTCTACGGCGTGCATGAGGCGGATGGATTCGATTCGTCTGGCAGGGTGGATCGCTACCAGGGGCTGAAGATGGCCTTTGAGCCTGAAACACCGACGACGCCTGCGATACCGGAGCAGCAGGTCAAGATCTTTCATGTGCCGTCGCTGGACTTCAGCAGTACCGAGCATGAGATCGGCAAGAGCGGCGTGCAGTGGAGGATCGACAGCTCGTACGCTGGACTGTCTCGAACTGAGCCGGGCTTCGCAAGCGGCGGCCTGACACAGCGGGTGGATATTCATCCGGAGATCTTTTATCCGCTGAGCTTTGATGGGTGGCGCGTGCGGGCTTCGCTTGGAGCGCGTGAGACGGTGTACAGCAGAAGTCGGCAGACGCCGTATGGCCTGGATCTAATTCCGGTCGAGCTGCCGACTCCGCTGAATCGCGCGGATATTGAGGCTGAGGCTGACCTTCGGGCGCCGGTGGTGGAGCGCACATTCGACTCTCCTTCGGTGGAGAAGTTCTTCAACGGAAACGATGTGAAGCACACGATCGAGCCGGAGGTGACGTATCGCTATGTCGCCGGCATCAATAACTTTTTGAACGTGCTGCGCTTCGACGATATCGACATCATGAGCGATACGAACGAGCTGGAATATGGAGTCACACAACGGCTGTTTTTGCGGCCGGTGAAACCGCGTCAGTGTAAGGAAAAGCCTGCAGGCCCCGGCCAGGAGCAGAACTGGGACGAAGACACGGGGAGGGTGCAAACCAGAGAACAGATAGACCCGAAGGATAGACGGCCGACCTGCGGAAGCCGGGAGATGATCAGCTGGCGACTGACGCAGAAGTACTTCTTCAATGAGAACTTCGGCGGCGCTGTGATCGATGGGCGGCGCAACATCTTCAACACGACCCTGAATCTTTCGGGCATCGCATTCTTGACCGAGCCGCGGGCAATCTCGCCGTTGATCTCGCGCTTGAGAGTGCGCACCTCGGCTCACATGGACGTGGAGTGGGACTTCGATTATGACACCGGCGCGAAGAAGTTTACGTCCGACAACGTGTTGGTGGATGTGCATGAGGGCAGCTGGTTTGGCGGGTTGAGCTACGCGCGGCTGAATGCGCCGGGACGGTTCTACACGGAGGGCGTCCTCTCGGCTGTGTCGAACTTCGACCAGCTGCGGCTGCTGATGGGGTATGGATCGCCGACGAAGCCTGGGCTGGGCGTTGCGGGGAACGTGGGTCTGGATTTGAACGCGGCCAATACCAGCCTGGTGGAGTATGGCGCGGTGCAGGCCTCCTACAACTGGGACTGCTGCGGGTTTAGCGTTGAGGTTCGCAAGTACGACCTGGGGACGGTGCGGAATGAGACCGCCGAGCGGTTCAACTTTACGTTGTTGAATATAGGGACTGCGGGCAACCTGCGGCGGGCTGCGAGTCTGTTTTGAGCAGGCCGACGAGGGGTCCGGAGTGTGCCCGCGAGCCTTGCAAATGGCCTCTGCGTGAGATAATCGAGGTATTGTGCCTACCGTTGTGAAGCCGTTCCGAACCCTGATCTTTGCCCTTACGCTGGCTGCCCTCGGCTGCCACGCGCAGACTCCGACGGAGACTTCGGGAAAGCTGTCTCCGGAGATGGTGCGGCGGGTTGAGGTGTTGATCCGTTCACGTTCCAGCATTCCGCCAAACTACGAGATCCAGGTTGGTCCGCGCACCAAGAGCGACGTGCCGGGCTACGACAAGATCGCTGTGAACTTCATCGCGGATGGGAAGACCAGTAAGCCGGTGGATTTTCTGCTCTCGACCGACGGCAACACGCTGGCGCAGTTCAGCAAATTCGACATCAGCAAGGATCCGAAGCTGCTGGTGAGCGGAGATGGGCGGCCTGCGCGTGGTGGTCCGGCGAGCGCGCCGGTTCTGATCGTCGGCTTTGACGATCTGGAGTGCCCGTACTGCGCGAAGATGCATGAACAGCTCTTTCCTGCGCTGACGGAGCGATACAAGAATCAGATCCACATCGTCTATCGCGACTTTCCGCTCGACCAGCATCCGTGGGCGATGCGTGCGGCCATCGACACGAACTGTGTCGGCACGCAGAGTGCCACCGGCTACTGGAACCTGGTGGATTACATCCACGCGCACGCAGGACAACTCGGTGGCGATGAGAAGACTCTTGCCAAGGCGAACGACACACTTGATTCGCTGGCACGCGATGAGGGCAAGCGGCAGAACCTGAATGCCGATGCTCTGAACGCCTGCATCACGAAGCAGGATGACACAGCGATCAAAGCTTCGATGAAGCTCGGCGAGAGCCTGGGCGTGGATTCGACCCCGGCACTTTTTATCAACGGAGAAAAGGTGGAGGGCGCGCAGCCGGTGGAATATGTGTATCGTATGATCGATAGCGCGCTGATTGCCTCCGGCCAGACACCGCCACCACCGCCGCCGGCGGCACCCACTCAGACCGCACCTCAAACTACGCCGGCGAATAAGCCAGGCAATTAGCAAGAATGCAGGAGATTCAGGACTTGCCGACATCGATGAACGATACTAGTGGCTCTTTTACGCTTCGCAGCTTTCGTCAAGCTTCCGTACCTCTCGTCCTGATTCTGGCTGCAGCTCTACTTCCGGTTGCCGGCTGCGACCACGGCCATAGCGCCGATGTTGTGGCCACGGTGAATGGTCATGCGATCATGAAGCCCGAGTTGGACAAGCGCTATCAGGCGCAGCTTGGTGATGCTGCCCAGCAGCAACAGGGCCAGCCCTCGCAGGAGCAGGCCGACTCGCTGCGGTTGAATCTGTTGCGTGAGCTGATCGACGAAGAGATCGTGCAGCAGCGCGCAGCGAAGATGAATCTCACGGCGACCAATGAAGAGGTCGACGCGAAGCTCGCCGAGATGAAGGCGCCGTATACCGAGGAGCAGTTTGAGCAGCGGCTGAAGGCCAGCAACCACACCCTCGATGATGTGAAGCACGATCTGCGGCGCTCGCTGACGATCAACAAGCTGCTGAACAAGGAGATCAACTCCAAGGTCACGGTGACCGACGCCGACGTGACGAACTACTACAACCAGCACAAGTCTGAGTTCAACCTGAATGAGACGCAGTACCACCTGGCGCAGATTCAGGTGACCGACCTGCCGAATGCGCAGCCGGGCAATCTGCAGAACAGCAAGGCGACCAACGACGCTGACGCGAAGAAGAAGATTCAGGCCCTGAAGAACAGGTTGGATAGCGGCGAGGACTTCGGCGCGATTGCGATGAACTTTTCCGAGCAGCCTGCAACCGCTCCCAATGGCGGCGACATGGGGTTTGTCGGAGAGTCGCAGATGCATGCGGATCCTGCGGTCTTCAACGCAGTGACCAAGCTGAAGGCCGGGCAGATCACGGAGATTCTTCCGCTGCTGGATCAGCAGACGAAGAAGCCTGCGGGATATGCGATCTACAAGCTGCTGTCGCGTGAGCCTGCGGGTCAGCGCGACGTGAACGATCCTCGAGTGCAGCAGGCGATCCGGCAGCAGTTGCGCGATGGGCGCTCGCAGCTGCTGAAGAACGCGTACCTCGAGATGCTGCACGATCAGGCTAAGGTGGAGAACTTCTTCGCCGAGCAGATCTTCAAGAACGAAGCCCACTAAAACCCGCATACGGAGAAGGTCAATGGCGCAGTCCCCAGTGCGTTACGCAGTTCTTGGCTTTGGAAACCACGCGGTTCGACGGTTGATGCCGGCTTTTCCGAAGTGTGAACATTCGACATTGATCGGCATGTGGCGGCGCGACCAGGCTGCAGCCGAGCAGAACTGTGCGGAGTTCAAGATCCCTCACTGCTTCTCTACACGTGAGGAGTTGTGCGCTTCGCCTGATGTGGACGTCGTGTTCATTACATCGCCTGATGCGATGCACCGGGACGACACATTGCTCGCATTGAAGCATGGCAAGGCTGTGCTGTGTGAGAAGCCGCTTGGGATGAACGCTCGCGAGGCTGAGGAGATGAACGCTGCCGCGAAGGCCGCAGGAGTTCTCTTCGGAGTGGGACAAAACTTTCGCTTCAATCAAAGCCTGGAGTGGATGCGGGAGCAGATTGCCGCAGGCGTCATCGGCAAGGCGCAGCTGGCGCGTGCACAGTACACCTACCCGGTGTTGAAGTCTGTACGGAGATGGATAACGGATACAACGTTAGCCTGTGGCGGTCCGATCGCCGATGTCGGAGTGCATTGCATCGATGCGCTTCGCTTTGTACTGGGCGAGGATGTGGTGAATGTCACTACGTTTGCGCGCAAGGATGAGGCCTCGGGCGCGGTGGAAGCGGTGGCGTCGCTGCAACTGGAGATGACAGGCGGCGTCTACGCGACCGTGGATGCAAATGCGCGCGGCCTGTATCGCTCCTTGGTTGAGGTCACGGGAAGCGATGGTGTCCTGATCTCTGAGAATGGCCTGACGGTTGATCGACCTGTGGAAGTTGTGTTGCGTAGAGCTGGCGAATTGGTTGAGACTAAGACCTTCGACAATGGGGATGGCTACACCCGCATGCTCGATAGCTTTGCGCAGGTGTTTCGCGAGGGTGGAAGTTTTGCGGCGTCGGGTGAGGACGGTGTCCACAATATGCGCGTGCTGGATTCGGCCTATGCGAGTTGGCGAAGCGGAGTCCGCGAGGCTGTTTGATCTGCTGGTGCGTGTGCTTCTGTGCCCACATATCCGCGAGCACAGAAGCACTGGACGACACGTCTCCTTTTTCTTCTGCGATAGTTAGCAATTAGCGCAGCGCAGCAGCTAGAGCGGAGGTCCCGCCGTGGCGAGCTACAGCGAGGTCGCGCTCAGGCGCAGGCGGCAGATACTTTTTGTAGACGCTGACGTGAAAGCAGGACTGCTGGAACTCCTCTTCAACATCGATCTTGCCCTCCTGCACGAGAGGCAAAAGATAGCCACGCAGCCACGCGATCTCGGCGAGCGACAACCCATGCTTAGCGATGTCGACGGCCTGGCCGGTGAGGTGAGGTGAGGCGGTGTCGCCTTCGGCTGGTGCGGCGTTCCCGTTGATATGCACAAGGTGCTGCTGAAATTCAACAGTGCGGACAGCGGAGTTCACCTGCAGCGGAGTGTGGAAGCGGGTGTAGTGAGCACGCGCCAGAGTAGCGAGGAACTGCGCCGTCCACGGGCGGCAGTAGCGGCGATTGACGGGGAGCCGGTCGTCGACCTGAAGGCCATCGTTCACCGGTAGTCCAACCAGCATCTTCTTGTCCCGCATATCGACCAGGTCATCGTCGTTCTGAACGCGAGCCAGTCCATCGCGGTCGGCGACTTCATTCTGGTGAATAAGAATCTCGTGCGAGCCCTTCAGTGGCGGAGGAACGATGAGGTGTCCGCGCTTATTGTAGAGATTGGGCAGAATGACCGGCGTCGATGCCACCTCCTCCACGCTGGCCAGTTGCGGCTTTTCAACGGCTGGCCGAATAACGCTGATGACCGGGACAGGCTTGGCCACGGATCCCTGCTTCGTCGCAGACGCAGGCTTGCGTGTTGATGCGCGGGTTGCTGGTCCGGTTTCGTTGAGCTCTTCGGGGCGGGATGTTCCATGAATTGCAACGGCCGGTTGCGTCTCAGTCTGCGCTGAGGCAGCTCTTAAGAAGTCCTCCGAGGTAGCTTTTTGTGGAGCGGCTTCCGATGCTGTCAATTCGGGTCGCGTGACTTGAGGTGATGGAGAGCTGACGGCCTCACGCAGATGATGGTGCTTTGGCGTCGAATGCGTGTGGACGCGCGCCGTTTTGACGGGAGCATCTTTGGCGGTGGAATGATGTTTGGAGCTGTGAGCGCGCGCTGATTCGCCAGTGGGCTTCACGCGAGCCGAGTGTTTCGCCCCTGAAGCAGTGGCTTTGTGGGACACGTGATGCATTGGCGTGGCGAGGCTGCTGGCAGGCAAAAGGTACAGGGCTGCAAGCGCCAGAAGGGCCGGTATGGGGGCGTTCAAACGCATCATGATTTCGGAGGCGCGGAACGCCAGAGCAACTTCTACATTAAAGATTGATGAGCAATCGTGTAAGTGACGAGCTGGGTTCCGTATACTTGTCGATTAACAGGGGAGGCTGAATGAAAAGGACGGCATTGAGTTTCGGGTTGGCGATTGTTGCGCTGGTGGGGTGGGGCTTACGGGTTGGAACGGTGCAGGCAGCGGCACAGGATGATGCGGCAAAGCCTGAGTTTTATACGACGAAGGTGCTGCCCATCTTTCAGGCAAACTGCTACAAATGCCACGGCGGAGTGAACCATCGCGGCGGGTTGAGTATACAGACGCGTGCGGGAATGCTGAAGGGCGGCCACGAGGGGACAGTGCTGGTTCCAGGCGATCCGGCAAAGAGCCTGTTGGTGCGCTTGATTCGGCATGAGGGCCCGGCGAATGATCCGATGCCGATGCCGCCAAAGCAGCCCAAGCTTTCGGACGCAGACATCGCTACGGTCGAGCAATGGGTGAAAGCGGGAGCGATTATGCCCGAGGACGCACCGAAGCCGTAAGGCCGTCGCTATTCAAACATTAAAAGTAACCAAATACAGTTACTTTTGTTGGCTGGCCCAAGTTTGAAGATCGGCAGAAGTGCGCAATTGGTCTCGTAAGAGCGCATCGAGCAGGGCGCGGGTGTGAATTGCGGGGAAGGGCTGGTCGATACGTGCAGGCGCGTGCTGATTAGGCAGTTTGACGAGGTACGCAGGACGGTCATCGAACTCGCCCCCCTTGCTTGCTGCCTGATCTTCGTCGGTCCAGGTCATCGAGTCGACCCAGATCATGCTCGTGCGCCATGAGTGGTCGCCCATGACAATCACGGTGGCGGGGTCCCACTCGTTCTGTTGTTCGAGAACCTGACGAACGTGGGCGAGATAGAGGTCCGCCAGCGCGAGGTTGTCGATGTACGAGGTGTGTCTGGTCGCGAAGGTTTTTTTTGTGCGGTCGTAAAAGCCGAAGGGGTGCGGAATCGGCATGTGCAAGACAAGGAAATCGATGGATGGATCGGCGAGGTACTTGTCCCCTGACGCGACGAGTTCGCGGTAGTCGGTGGAGTGCTGTCGAATGTCGCGCGACTCCTCCGTCGGTGAGCCGGGGCCTCTGCCAAAGAGGTGTTTGATGTCGAGCCAAAGATAGCGGAAGGGGCGAACGAGATCGACGGCGAGAGAGCGTCTGGGAGAGAGATTTGCGGGAGTCGATTCGCGGTAGGTCCAGAAGCAGTGGTCGAGGACCTCAGGCAGGATGCGGCAGTATGGGTTATACCAGCCGGCGAGACCTGTCGTATAGCCGGCGTCGATGGCGTCCTGAAAGATGGTCTCGTGCTGGTGAAACGGCGCCCACTTCTTCGTGGAAGGATCACGGAGCGCGAGAAGCATGCCGCGAGCAGAGACATCGATCTCGTTGGAAGGAACTCCGGTGAAGAGAGTTGGGAGAATCGTCCGGGTGTATTCGCCCGCCGGGACGGCGTGGGTGAAGACGGTAGATTGTGCAGCGAGCTGGTCAAACGCGGGCAGCTCCAAGGCCAGGGAAGCGGCGTTCGTAGAGCTGCTGGTGCGACAGTTCATCCAGCACGATCCAGATGATACGTGGTTGAGGCGACGCATGGAGCAGCCTGCGCGCGATGCAGCGTCGGTGCCGGGTTCAGGTTGCGCGCTTGCCAACCATTCCAGATTAACTGCGCGAAGATGAGCACACCGGTAAAGGCGAAGAAACTAAGTACGGTGGCCGCAGCAGGCTGGATGGCTTCGAATCGCGGCAGGAATCTCTTCCAAAAGATTGCGGCGGCAATCAGCGCGATAAGACAAAGGGGAGCGACGGTGTAGGTGATCCAATCGGGAATCTCGGTGTCGGAGAAGTCGGCGATGGTATGGAGAAGGATGGAAGGGATGGCAAGGAGGAAGGCGGACCAGATGATGACGCGGAGCGGGCCGGGTCTTTCGGCGACCAGGAGCAGAGCAGCGAATAGAAGCGAAAGGGCAACAACGTATACGATGATCGGAATGACGATCGAAGAGGCCGAACCAGTCAGGTGATAGACGAGATCGTGCTGCGTGGAGATCAGCGGGCCGGTGAGGCCAAGCAGATAAAGATTCGCAAGACCGAAGCCAACGGTAGCCGGATGATTGAGCGGTTTCACAGCCTCTTTTCTTTCAATCCATTCGACCACGTTGTGTACATACGCACAGGCCGTTCCGCGTCAGAGATTGTTGACGCTTTGCATGGAACACTTGACGATGCGCATTGCAAGAAAGTCTCAGAAGCGTGTCTATTCTACTTCGAACCAATCGTCGTGGGCCGCCGCCCCCCGCCCACTACTCTAAGCGCGGGGCTGGGTTACAGCCTGCTCCTTGGGCTGCGCCCTGACGAACAGATTCCTGATGCGTCGCCGGAAGTAAAAGAGTGCGGCGGAGACAGTCGCACTGATACCCTGGAAGATGAGGAGGCCAGAACCCGGATCGACATAGGCGTACGCTTGGCGTTCGAATGCAAAGCTGAGTGCGACAAGTAGCATCAGCGTGATAGCGAAGTACTTCAGAGTACGAGTCATTCGTGTTCCCTCGGGGAGGTACTGCCTCATGAGCACAGCTCACTTGGAATGAAGACGAGATCCGTATATAAAAGTTTCGCCTGCACTCCTTTGATTCACCACAGTACTATATGGCTCTTATTAAGAGTGCTGAATTGTATGGGGGGTTGTCCTGCTTCGATTCACGGTAACCATTTCCCCTTCAATTGCCGTGATTCAGTGAATTAACTTCACAACTTACCTACACCGGCAGGCCCGCGCTCGTAACGACGGACTTGGCCGCTGACGCAATCTGTCCCAGATCCTTGGTCGAGATCGCCATGGCCAAAACGATCACAGAGGAAGCGATCTGTACCGCCTTGTCGACATCCTCCAGCTTTGCGAGTGCCTGATCTGCGGCCTTAGTCGCCACGGAGATCTCGTTTACGGCCTGATCTGCGTTGGCCAAGGTGAGGTTTGCGGCCTTCAGGGCGAAGTTTGCGGCTGTGTTCATCAGCGAATAGACGTAGCCTTGCAGCTGGACGATAGGCGTATCGGTGAGCTTGCTTCCGGCTCGGATGGCGTCCAGACGAACCTGGCCGACTTCAAATGCAATGTCGTGAAAAGACTGCGCCAAAGCCTGCATCTGGTCATCCGTAAGTGTCGTGGTGATGGAAGTTGCGGAGGATTTCATGGCTGGTTCGACCTCGATTGAATATCTGAGAGTGCAGTCCTGAGCGATTCGACGACGGGCGCAACCTGCTTCGCAACTTCGATCATGCTCGCCCTCTTGGCCGCCTCCTGCTTCAGCTTGGAGTGTAGAGCGGCCATGTCATCCATCGCCTTGCCATACGCCGCCGCATTATCTTTACGAATCTGCAGCGCCGTCTTATCGTGCGCATACTGCCTCTGCACAAGGATGAGCGCGAGCCGTTCATTCGGCTGGGCACTTGCCATCGGACCTTGGTAGAAACTATCGAGGCTGAGCTCTTCGTTCGAGAGAAGGAGACCGTAGTCAACCGTAATGACCTTCTTGAGCGACTGGGTGAGCGATTGGACAGAGGCATCATTTGCATCGATGAGCCGGCCGAGCTGCTTCTCCCGATACCCTGCGGTGGCAGCGTCGGCCAGCGATTTCAGCAAGTTTTGCGCATCGTTACCCGCAGTAATCGCACTGGCGGAGAATGCAGTATTTGTGCTGCTCGATGTTACATTCTGATCGATTGCCGCGTCGTATGCCAGCGGCTGGTTCGAAGAGAGCTTGCCCAAAGCGTCAAAGTAAGCGATAAGGACGTTCTGATCTTTTGCGAGGTGGTCCGATAGCTCCTGATAAGGCTTGCAGTCCTGCGTCTTTTCCTCCTTGGGCCGCTCCGCTGCAGGCGTGTTCTCGATGAGGATGTTCTGGCGCGCGCAGGTACCAGCGACATCGTTGGAGACCCTGGGGAGAGCAACTCTCGCCTCGTCCGACAGCTTTGAAAGCCCAGCCGCATCGTCGAGATTTACGCAACCATTTACGCCCGCGCAGAGCAACGCGACGGCGAGGATCTGCAGCGAAAGCCTACGACGAACCCAAGTCACGGACATCAACGCCTCTTTCTCGGCGACTCACTGACTGTATTCGAGACCTCGAAACTTTGCCAGCAAGTAAAGAAAGATAGACGAGATCCGGTGGACGTACGTTGGCCGGTGCTGCCGCTACTTCTGCGCGATCGCATCAGGGCTTGCAGGCGTCTCGGAATGCGCCTGCACCAACCATCTCTTACTGTTAGGTTGGCGGACCCAGACAGTAATGGAGTTGTCGTCGCCCTTTTTGGTTTGAGGCTTATCGGCAGAGCCACAGTTGAAGCTGTTGACGACGTGGTAAGCGGTAATAGCAGAGTTCGGCGTTAAGATGCGCACCTGCAGGTCGCGCAGCTCATACGATTCGAGCTTGCAGTGCTTTAGTGTTATGAGGAGGCTGTCGAGTGCCTGGATGTGCTCATCGACCTGGATAAAGTCCTGTGTGAACAGCGCGCGGACCGTAGCGAAGTCGCCTTCCGCCATCGTGGTCCACAGATTCTGTTCGAGTTTCACAATCTCGACCGGCTCGGGCGACGCGACGGACGATGTCTGCGCGCTGGTGGGTACGACAACGAGAACGCTGAGGACAACAACGAGGAGGAGCCGCATGGAAGATATAGTAGCGTCTACCTCCTCGCTCGGGAGCAGTTAGTTCGTCGGCGCCTTCGTCCCTACCTTGCGAACAGCCGCGTCGACGATAGCGTAGAGAAGCTGTCCATGGTCGGTATGGGCCTTCGCCTTGATGTACTCCCCGGTGCGTTTGCCCGCTTCAGCGTTGTCAGGCAGCGTCAGCCCGCGCGTCTGCGCCGAGATCTCCGCGAGCTGCTGAATGATGTCGAAGAAAGTAGCCTCATTCTTCCCCGCGAGCTGCCAGCAGTCAGACACCGTACATGTCAGAATCTGCTCTGTCGTCCAGTTGTGCGCAGCGGCGGAGTCGGCCGAAGGAGTAATGGTTACCGGAGAGGCTGGCTGCTGTGCGGTCGCCACAGTTGCGGCTGCAAAGGCGAAGCAGATGGCGAAGCGATGGATCATGCGCATGAAGATCATTGGGTCGTTCCTTTTCGTGCGAATTCGCAGTCTAGTAGTGGTGGTAGTTGTTGTTATTCCGATTATTCTGCGCAGCCTGGCCAACAACGGCTCCAATGCCTGCGCCCGCCGCTCCGCCGATAAGGGTGCTCTTCAAGCTGCCGCCGAAGACCGCTCCCAGCGCCGCACCTCCGGCCCCGCCAATCAGCGCGCCTTTACCCGGTCCAATGCCGCCCTGATTCTGGTTGTGATAGTGATCGTCGTGATAACGATGGTCGTGATTGTTGTAGTAGTCGCCGCCACGGCCGCCGCTGCGCATGCCGCTGTAGTAGGCGCTGTCATTGTGGTGCTGAGCGTTCGCCGGAATAATGCTCATTGCGAACAGGAGGGGAGTAAACAGGACCGCGTTTCGTAGCTTGGTCATCCCCGATTAGATGCGAGTTCTCCGTCAGCGAAAAGAAATTCGCTCGAACACCAAACCGACACACTTCAATTCCATTCACTCTCATGAAGCAATGCATGAAAGCGGCAATCAGCACGGCTCTCATTTCAGGCCACTTAAGGTGAGCGAGTCCGACCAGCGCGCCCACCTCCCGATGTACTCTTACTAGAGAAATCCACCTGCGCCGCAACTTCGCTTCGTCCAATCGCTTTGCTTGATCGTCTCTAAGAGGCGTACTTTTTCATTACAGGATTCGGAGGCATCAGTGAAGGAATGGAAGGATCGGTTTAGTTTCGCAGCGAGCCTGGCGGCGACAGTTTTGGCACTGCCACTCACCTTGGCGCAGGCCACTTGGGCCCAAACAGCAACAACGCCAGCTGCACCGCCAGCAACACCCGTGCCTCACAAGCCCAAGGCCGCGCCGAAGCCCACAACAACCTCACTCTGGACACCAGATGTCCAGCAGGCTCTCAATGTATCGGCGACAGACTTTGTAGCGGTCGGACTCAACAAGCTCACCAAGGCCCAGCTCCAGGCCCTCGAGGCCGCTGTCCGCAACGATCCCAACAAGCATCTGCTCACCTGCCCCGCCAGCGGCACCCTTCCCGCCGGCCGCATCCACGTCTTTCTCACTGTAGCGGGCGACGACTCCACCGGCGCCATCGCCGGCCAGATCAAGCAGGCCATCAGCTCCCTCAGCGGCGTCGACCTCGTCGACCAGCCTGCCCAGGCCGACCGCACCCTCCACGTCGTCATCCAGGAGCAGACCACCTCCAAGCGCACCATCGGCTTCACCGCCTCCTACCTCACGGGCACTCCCTGCATCGAGACCGTCGCCGGCAAGGTCAAGGACATCGAGCTCAAGGGAACCCTCGGCACCTACACCGACGCCAAGGGTGCAGGCCTCGCCACGGACCTCGCCGGTATGCTCGATCAGGACCTTCGGCCCCTGCGCCAGACTGGAACTCACTAACGCCGTTGCACGTGAATTGCCGAACCACGGCGACACTCACCCATCCGTGCGCACCTGCGACTTTAGTGGTGGATTGTGAATTTCTCGCTTGTGTTGCGGCGCGCGCACAGGTAGCTTTCGGAGTGACTTCAAACTTATTGAGCACAAGTCATACGAAAAAAAACCAATGCATTACACCTTGCTTTACTTTTCTTGGTTCTCTCTGGATTTGGCAATCTCGCCCTCGGCCAGGTATCACAAACTGGCCAAACTATTACATCCAGTCAATCCACCCAAACCGCAAATACTCTGCGGCTCCGGCAACTACCCCGGCGGCGGCACCTTGCGGGCGGATCGTTTTTTTCATTACTTCCGAGACGGCAATAACATCTACTTTGCCTTAGCGCTGGCAACTGAGGAGTCCGACGACGCCGCGCCCCCGCGGGTGCGCAGCAGCAGATAGAGCTTCTCTTCCCCCAGCACTCGCCGCAGCTCCATGAAGCCAAACAGAGGAATAAACGCGCAGAATACGACGATCGTCCGCGCAATCATGTCTTCCCACTGGGTCTCGTGCCAAACACTCCCAAACGGCTTCCCCTGAATCAAGCGCTTCACGAACTCCTCTACCAAGTGAAACGCAAACACAACCACCCCAAACATAAACGACTTGTAGATGACAGTCTGGTACAGCGGCTTCGCTTCATAACCCCTGCCAAGGTGCGCCATCTGCGCGATAAGAATGACTTTCCCTATCACCAGAGCGTTGATGATCGCGAAGCTATAGTTCAAATAGTTGTCGAGGTCATACTTCCGCAACAACAACATCGTGTAGGTCGAGAGCGCGCAGAAGAAGAACGCCAGATACGCCGAAATCCAAAGGTACTCCTTGAACTCCCGTACGGCCTTCTGCTTGAAACCAGGTGCTGCCGGATCCTTGCTCATCTGAAGTTCTCCTAATTCGCCGGCGACAGCGCGTTCAGTCCGCCACCGGCTCCGAGCGATTCCTTCACTCACTTGTAAGCGATCTTGGTGGTTAGCCGAGGCGTCCCATACGGAACCAGCAAAGGATAGCAGGCCCAAAGCTCAAAGGATGAATTTTGCGTAGCAAAACGTGCTGATTCAGGTGCTTCCCTGCAAGTGACAGAAGCATCCGTTGAGGCGGAGAATATGGGGGATGAAGGTTAAGATCTCCAGGCGCGATGTGTTGCGGAGTGGTGCTGCTGTCGTAGCTAGCGGAACGCTGCAACGGGTAGGGCTTGCCTCGACGTCTGCGGCTCGTCCGCTGGAGGAGGTGGGCTATGGCCAGGTGACATTGAAGAGCCCACTGCATCTGGCGCAGATGGAGAACGCACGTTCGGTACTGATGGGTCTCAGCGACGATAGTCTGCTCATGCCATTTCGCAAGATGGTCGGTCAGGATGCGCCGGGCGAGGACATTGGAGGCTGGTATCAGTACCGGGCCGACTACGACTACAAAAAAGATGACGCAGGGCTGGCTCCAGGCGCAACCTTTGGCCAGTGGGTATCGGCTTTGTCGCGGATGGCTGCGATCTCCGGGGATCAGGCATTACGAGAGCGCGCGGTGCGGCTGAACGGGCTATACGCGCAGACGATTTCAACCGACTATTTTTCAAAAAATCGCTTTCCAGCCTACTGCTTCGACAAGCTGGTATGCGGATTGATGGATGCGCATCGGCTGGCCGGTGACAAAGATGCATTGGAGATTCTGGAGCGCACGCGCAAGGCTGCACTGCCGGAGTTGCCCGGACATGCCGTGGACCGGGACGTTGTCTGGCGAAAGGGCAGGGACAACTCCTGGATGTGGGACGAGAGCTACACGCTTCCCGAAAATTTGTATCTCGTATCGGCACAAATAGGAGCTGACGAGCGCACCTATCGTGAGATGGCGGAACGTTATCTGGATGACGCAAGCTACTTTGATCCACTTGCTCGCGGAGAGAATGTGTTGGGCGGCAGGCACGCGTACAGCTACGTGAATGCACTCTGTTCCGCGATGCAGGCGTACATGGTCGGAGGGAGCGAAAAGCATCTGCAGGCAGCGAAAAATGCCTTCGACATGTTGCTCGCGCAGAGCTTTGCGACCGGCGGCTGGGGCCCGGATGAGATGTTGCAAAAGCCGGGCTCGGCACATGTATTTGCAAGTCTCGCAAAGAGCCACAACAGCTTCGAGACGCCGTGCGGATCGTACGCGCATATGAAGCTGACGCGTTATCTGCTGCGTTGCACGCGGGACGGCCGCTACGGCGACAGCATGGAGCGCGTGATGTACAACACCGTTCTAGGGGCCATGCCCTTGCAGCCGGATGGGCACGCTTTCTACTATGCCGACTATCATTCGCATCCAATGCCCGACGCTCCGGCAGATTCGGTCAAGAGCACTCCGAATCAACCCCCGATCGACGCAGGCAAACGAGTCTATTCGGACCATCGATGGCCCTGTTGTTCGGGGACGTTGCCACAGGTGGTCTCGGACTACTGGATCAACGGATACTTTCGTGAGCCTGGTGCGGTGTGGGTGAATCTGTATCTGCCCTCTGTTCTGCGGTGGAGTGAGGGCGAGACCAAGGTTGAAATGGAGCTCGAGGGTACGTACCCCAACACCCCCGAGGTTCGTCTGCGGATAAAGACCTCGCAGCCAACGTGGTTCTCACTCAAGCTGCGGATTCCCGCGTGGGCCGATGGGGCCACCGCGCAGGTGAACGGAAGAGCCGTTCCGTTGCATAGTGTGACCGGGTTCGCCACTATTCGACAAAGATGGCGCAGCGGTGACGTTGTGAAGTTGACACTACCGATGAAGCCTCGGATCGAGGTGCTCAATCAGGAACACGCCGAGACTGCAGCCGTGATGGTCGGGCCAAGAGTTTTGTTTCCCCTGTCGTCGAATCCCGTGATAACGAGCGCAGCGCACGCGCTCTCTGTACAGCAGACTGCCGATGGTGAGTGGCAGATGGAGACTGCGAACGGCTTTGTGAAACTCGTGCCGTTTACCTCAGTGGGCGAACGAACTTATTTGACTTATATTCAGCTAGTCGGCTAAGCCGCTGATTGTGGTTGCCTATGAAGCTAAAAATTTATAAACGAAGGGATGCCCAGGTGCATCTTAAAGCCTATGGAATATAGACAACTTGGTAAGTCGGGTTTGAAGGTGCCGGAGCTTTGCTTCGGTGCGGGGACGTTGGGTACATCGGGCGAGTTCTTTGAGGCCTGGGGCAGGACGTCCGAGGAAGAAGCGAAACGAATCATCGACATCTGTATGGATGCAGGGCTGAACTTCTTCGACACCGCCGATATTTATTCGAAAGGTGGCAGCGAGACCGCTCTTGGCAAAGCGATTGCGCACCATAAGCGCGAGGATGTGCTGATCTCAACCAAGGCGACCTTCCGTTTCGGCGATGGCCCGAACGATGTGGGGTCCAGCCGGTATCACCTGATCGAATCTTTGGAGAAGAGTTTGAAGCGACTCGGAACCGACTACATCGACGTGTATCACCTGCATGGGTTCGATGCGACGTCGCCGGTCGAAGAGACACTGAGCGCGCTTAACAAGATGGTGAGCGACGGCAAGGTGCGATATATCGCGTGCTCAAACTTTTCGGGTTGGCATCTGATGAAGTCGCTGACTGTGAGCGAACGGTATGGCTGGGCGAAGTACGTCGGGCACCAGGTGTACTACTCGTTGGTAGGGCGCGACTATGAGTGGGAGTTGATGCCACTGGCCGTGGATCAGGGCGTCGGCGCACTCGTATGGTCGCCGCTCGGATGGGGACGCCTGACGGGCAAGATTCGCCGCGAAACCGGAATTCCGAAGGACAGCCGCCTGAACGCTAAGGTGGTCGTTGACGCGGGTCCACAGGTGCCTGACGAGTACCTTTACAAGGTCGTCGACGCCTTGGACGAGGTTGCGAAGGAGACAGGGAAGACGATTCCGCAGATCGCTTTGAACTGGTTGCTACGCCGGCCAACCGTATCGACGCTCATCATAGGCGCGCGCAATGAGGAGCAACTAAAGGCAAACCTGGGCGCAGTGGGCTGGAAGCTGACCCCAGAGCAGGTGGCCAAACTGGATGCGGCGAGTGACCTGCCGAAGGCGTATCCGTATTGGCATCAGGTGCAGTTTGTGGAGCGCAATCCCTTTCCGGTATAAACGCGTAGAATTGGCGGTGATTGAGAGGCTCGCAGATGACTGCGAGCCTCTGCCAATTTAGTACGTGTGAGGAATGAATGCGACGAAAGATCTTCGCGTTGGTGTTGTTTTGTTTCATAGCGTCTGGCAGCGGCTACACGCAGGTCCCCAAAGCGCATCAGTTCGCCGTGGATGGTGATCACTTTGCGCTGGACGGAAAGCCATTTCAGGTGATCTCGGGCGAGATGCACTATCCGCGTATCCCGCGTGCTTATTGGCGCGAGCGCTTTCGTATGGCCAAGGCGATGGGGCTTAACACGATTACAACCTACGTCTTCTGGAACGTGCATGAGCCCCAGCCGGGTGTATACGACTTCTCTGGCAACAACGACGTCGCCGAGTTTGTGCGCGAGGCGCAACAGGAGGGGCTCTATGTGATTCTTCGCCCCGGCCCTTACGTATGTGCCGAGTGGGAGTTTGGCGGCTTCCCCGCATGGCTCTTGAAGGACCACGACATGGTGGTGCGCACCAGCGATCCAAAGTTTATTGCTGCAGTTGCTCGATGGACCGCCCGCCTTGGTAAAGAGCTGGCTCCGCTCCAGATCGGAAACGGCGGCCCGATCATCCTCACGCAGGTAGAAAATGAGTATGGCTCGTTCGGCGATGACCATGCCTACATGGAGCAGATTCATAAGCTGTTGGTTGACGCTGGATTCACACAGTCTCAGCTTTACACTGCGGATGGACCCGAACAAGTGCCTGCCGGTTCGTTGCCGGAGCTTCCAGCCGGGATCAACTTTGGCGGCGAACACGATGGCGATGCGCAGGCGGCCTTTGCAACGCTGAAGAAGGTTCGTCCGAATGGCCCTTTTATAAACAGCGAGTATTGGGCCGGATGGTTCGATCACTGGGGCGGCAAACACGCGCAGACGAACGCCGACAATCAGGCAGCGAATCTGCAATGGATGCTGTCGCATGGCTACTCAGTGAGCTTCTATATGTTCCATGGCGGCACAAGCTTCGGGTGGATGAATGGCGCAAACAGCGATGGTAAAGGCAGCTATGAGCCAGACGTAACAAGCTACAACTACGACTCCGCACTAGACGAGAGTGGACGCCCGGTAGCGAAGTACTTTGTATTTCGCGATCTGATCACGAAGGCCACAGGTGTCACGCCCCCTTCGGTACCTGACATCGCACCTCCGATCGCGACTCCAGAGGCGAAGATGGCGGAGTCTGCCTCGCTATGGAAGAATCTTCCAGCGCCAATTCATTCAGAACAACCTCTGAGCATGGAGGACGTGGATCAGGCGTATGGATACATCTTGTATCGCACGCAGTTGAAGGAAGGCGCGAAGGGCGAGCTTGTGCTGGATCAACTTCACAGCTATGCGCTGATCTATCTGGACGGCAAGCTGGCCGGTACTCTGGATCGGCGATTGAAACAGGACCACCTCACGCTCCCCGCAGCGGGGAAGAACGCTCGTCTGGATATTTTGGTGGAAAACACCAGTCGCGTTAATTTCGGCAAGTTTATCGGTGGCGAGCGTGCGGGTATCACGAAGCAGGTGACACTGGGGGGTAGCGCGCTTACTGGTTGGGAGATTTATTCGTTGCCCATGGAGGACCCCACTCGGCTTGAAGTTCTCGAAAGAACCATGCGAAGGCGCATGCTTCTATCGCACGAGCTTCGATGTGAAGACAGTCGGCGACACCTTCCTCGACACGGGCGAGTTTACGAAGGGGCAACTCTGGCTGAACGGACATGCGCTCGGACGGATCTGGAACATTGGTCCTCAGAAGACGCTGTATGCGCCAGCTCCATGGATCGTCGAAGGGAAGAATGACGTAATCGTCTTTGACCTCCAGGGAAAAATGGGAGCCGCCATCCGTGGCTTGGACAAGCCCATTCTTGGAGCACCAACGAAGTGACGTCATCGATGAGGGTGAGTGTTGTCGTAAAAAGAGGGCCTGCGGTAGTCCCCGCAGGCCCTTCCAGTTAAGTTGAGTCTCTGGTGTTAGCTAAAACTTCACCAGCAAGGCACCAGTGATACGGTTTTCGCTGTTGCGAAGATCGGGACTCCAGCCAGGTACGACCGACCCCGGAGCACCTGTGTTTCCTCCCGGTGGCGTGACGCCTCCAGGTCCGCTGAAGTAAGGGACGTTCGCCGCGCGGTGGTTGTACTCGAGGCGATAGGTGAAATATTGACTCGGCATGTAGTCCGTTGTAACTGATACATCCCACGCCTTGAACGGATCTCCCGGATTCTCTGTGAAGTATGGTGTTCCTGAGGCCGCTGTTGCTCCGTTGATCGGCGGCAGTAGCACGAGATACCGGCCGGGGTTGTTGATCTTTCCGCCACCGATGGTCAGGGCATAGCGATCCCGATCGAACCATAAGCGGTTGTAAGCCATGAAGCCGAGGAAGCTCTGCTTGGGACCGTTCTTGGTATCGCCGAAGCAACTGACGCCGCCGCCGCTCTCGCAACCTGCGTCTCCGGTAAGTGTAGCGGCTGCCATGCTGATGAATGACTTAGTGCTCTGGTAGTACTTGTACTGAACACTATCGTCGGTGTGATAACGAGTGCGGCTTGGTATGCCAAGAGCATCTTCGCCGTAGCCGTACTGGTTGCCAACGATCGACCAATTGCCGTTGGGCCGCCATAGGATCTCGCCGCCGAGGCCAGGCCGATTGTTGAATCGGCCGTAGGATTGCCAGCCGTTGATGAACCACGGTTCGATCTTCAACTTCGCCGTCGGAAACCACTGCACGCGCACGCCGTTGAAGAACCACGGCGTGTTGGACGACACGTACGACGGCTGATACGCCCAGTTGTCGAACTGGTAGTAGGAGAAGAGACCAACATAGGACATGAAGATGCCAGCGTCCACGTTGATTCCATGTTGCACGTTGAAGTGATAGCCACCATATGCTTCCGAGACATAGCGGTATGCGTCAGCCAGATTCCACTGTCCGCGTGCGGGGCTTGCATCGTTGCGCGGTGTGGTCTCGGAGTAGAGGCCGAACTGCGTCATCAGACGAGCACGCACGTTGTCGTAATGGAAGTCGCCGCCGACTCCAAACTGCGTGAGCTGCACTTCATTCGCGCGGAAGATCTCGCTCGACCCGCTGATCGTATCGTCTTTTGGATGACGGAAGTCATAGGTGTAGTTGGCGTCCGAACGAATCTCCGGCGAGAAGAACTTGGTTGCATACGGTGTATCTACGGTCCGGGGATTGCCAGTCAGCCAAGTGAAATTGGCGAATGCGAACGGCTCCGAATGTGGATTCGATGGGTCTGTGATCTCAGGTTCCGCTTCGCTTAAATCGGATGAGGTAACAGATGCCTTCGAAGTGGTGATGTGATGGGTCTCCGGCGCGGCAGAGTTGGCCATCTTCAACTCCATCAGCTCTTTCTGAATCTCCTCTAATTTATCCTGTAGTTGCTGGATCTTTTGATCCTGAATTGTCTGATTCGAGACTGCCTGATTCTGGACAGTCCCGGTCTCTTCTACCGCGGTCCGCAGATTGGCGGTCTGCGCCCCGAGATCTCGCGCACCAAATGTCAACCCCGCTCCAAATGCAAATCCGATTAGACAAAGTCGCTGAACGTGTGACTTCATTGTTGTTTTCACTGCTGCTCCATTCCTGGCGGCCGCAGCCGACGCGAGGAATAGCATGGCCGCAGACGCTGATATGCAGAGCCTAACGAGCGGGCAATAAGGAGTTCGTCAAGAAGTCATAACGAATCCGTAAAGGCGTCGTATGTGCGTTGAATGGAGGCGTTTTCAAACTGAGCGCGAGAGGCTAACCTTCACGCAGGTCGGCATGATCTTGCGCAGAGTGCCGACGTGTTGGCCTGAAGTTAGTGTCCGGCGGAGGCGCTCGCGTGCTTCGGGGGACGTGGGATGAAGAACAGCAACGGCAACATGCAGGCGCAGAAGACCGCCATGTACTGGATGATGTCGAGGTAAGCGAGCATGCCTGACTGGCGGTGCAGCTCATTGTAAAGATAGGCCTGAGCGGTGTGAGAGCCAGCGCCCGTCATTGGGTTGCCGCTACTATGGCCGCCGAACATGCCCTTCAGCTTTGCCACTTGGTTGACAAAGGCCTGGTTGCCCGAGGTCAGGTTACGCACCATGTTGGTCTCGTGCGCGGCAGAGCGGCGAGTCAGCATAGTGGCGACGAACGCCGTTCCGACAGAGCCGCCGATGTTACGCGCAAGGTTGGTCAGGCCCGAGACGTCGTTGTTTTCAGTCTGCTTCACACCGATGTAGGCGATGGTGTTGATCGGGATGAACAGGAACGCGAGACCAGACGCCTGGAAGCAGCGCACGAAGACGAGATACCCATAGCTCACGCCCAGGTTCAGCGTGTGCATCGTGATCAGCGACAGCGTCAGCATGACGAAGCCGTAGGCGATGAGCTTGCGTGGATCGACCTTGCCGACGAGGATGCCGACGACCGGCATCATGCACATCATCATGAGTCCAGCGGGAGAAAGAACGAGACCCGCAAGTTCGGCGGTGTAGCCAAGCAGCGTCTGCACAAACTGCGGAATAAGGATCGTTGTGCCGTAGAGCGAGAAGCCGAGCACGAACATCAGCAGGAAGCTGATGGCAAAGTTTCGCCGCTTGAAGAGCGTGAGGTTAAGGATTGGCCTGTGGCCTTCGCGGAGTTGCTTAAGCTCCCACCAGATCATGGCGATAAACGCGACCACCATGGCGACAGCTGAAGAAGGTGATGAGGTGGGATGAGAACCAGTCGTCCTCCTGGCCCTTGTCGAGGATGAACTCCAGCGAACCGAAGGTGAGGCCAAGCAGACCGAAGCCGAGGAAGTCGAGCTTGATGCCGCCCTTCTGCGAGAGCTCCACCTGCTTCTTCACGTAAGGCGGATCTTCAACGATGCGCGATGTGAGGAACAGAGAGATCAGACAGATGGGGACGTTAAGAAAGAAGATCCAGCGCCAGTCGAAGTTGTCCGTGATGTAGCCGCCCAGCGTGGGGCCAATGGCGGGCGCGCAGACGACGGCGAGGCCATACATCGCAAACGCCTGCCCACGTTTTTCAGGTGGAAAGGTGTCGGCGAGGATCGCCTGTTCCGACGGCGCGAGGCCTCCGCCTCCGACGCCCTGCAGGATGCGGCAGAAGATAAGAATGGGCAGCGAAGGTGCAAATCCGCACAGTGCTGAGCTGATGCCAAACAGCGCGACGCAGATCATGTAGAACTTCTTGCGTCCGATGAAGGTCGTCATGTACGCGCCGGCCGGAAGAATGATGGCGTTGGCAACCAGGTACGCCGTGAGCACCCAGGTAGCTTCATCCTGCGTCGCGCCAAGACCGCCGGCGATGTGCGGCAGGGCGACGTTGGCGATTGAGGAGTCGAGCACCTCCATGAACGTGGCCAGCGTGACCGTCATGGCGATGATCCAGGGGTTGATGCGCGGACGCCAGGGCTGTTCCACCGTGGTGTGATGCTCGGGAGTCTGCGGTTTGGGGAGCTCCGCCTCGGGGAGGTCTATTACTGTGGTTGCCATGTATGGGTTATTCGATTGTACCGAGATAGGCCGAGATTCAGAGATTCTTAAGAGAAAAGCAGCCATCGCTGGAATGACTTACCTCAGGATGTGAGTGATACGTTCATAGCCAGAGATATTTCGAGGAGCGGACCATGTACATTCCCCGGCCAAATCAGGAAGATCGCGTCCCCGTAATCCATAAGTTGATGGAAGAGCAGCCATTTGCATCACTCGTCACCATGGGAACCTCAGGCCTGTTCGCAACGCATATCCCAATGGTGCTTCAACGCGACGGCACTCCATTCGGACAGTTGAGGGGCCACATCGCGCGCGCGAACCAGCAGTGGCGGGAGTTCTCGCCCTCCATCGAGGCACTTGCAATCTTCTCCGGCCCTCAACACTACATAACACCTTCGTGGTATCCCGAAAAACAGCTGACAGCAAAAGTCGTGCCCACGTGGAACTACGTGGTCGTCCACGCCTACGGGCACCTCAAGGTGATCGAAGACAGCGAATGGCTGATGGCCCACCTGGAAAGCCTGGTCACTATCCACGAAGCCGGTTCGCCAGTACCGTGGAAGATCACCGACGCTCCGGCAAACTACATCGCGTCGCAAATAAAAGGCATCGTTGGGCTGGAGATGATCATCGAGCGCCTTGAAGGTAAATGGAAGGTCAGCCAGAACCGCTCGGAGGAGGACCGCGTCGGCGTCGCCGAGGGCCTCGCGGAACTCAACACCGAAGAAAGTCTGGCGATGAAGGCCCTCGTCGAGAAGCGGCGTTGACTCTCAGAGCAATCCGCAAAGAATCGCGATAGGCTAAAGTCAATGCTCACACGTGCTCTCTGCAACCGGATCGTGCTCGTATCTTCGCTGCTTGGTACCCTTTCGGCACCCCTCTCCGCGCAAACGTCGCAACATGCTGCTCCTTCGACGCCCCCTCCGGCCGTGGCCGAACCAACCCACGCGGACCTCCTGCGCGGCGCCTACGGACCCTATCGCGCCAACAACGACCTTCTCTTTTACCACCTCGATCTGCGCGTCGATCCTGAGAAGAAGTTCATCAACGGCTCGAACACCATCCGCTTCAAGATGCTCGCGGACGGAACCCGCATTCAGCTCGAACTCTTCCCTACCCTGCAGATCGACAAGATCGAAATGGGGAAGACGACGTTGAAATATGTGCGCGACGGCGGCACCTTCTTCGTCGATTTTCCAAAGACGCTCCGTACCGGGCACACCTACTCGATCGATGTCCACTATTCGGGAAGCCCAGTGGAGACGGGCCGATTTGGCTGCTTCACCTTTAAGCAGGACACAGCCGGCCATCCCTGGATCAATACCGCCTGCGAAGAGACCGGAGCAAGCGTCTGGTGGCCGAACAAAGACCAGTGGCGCGACGAACCTCAGGAAGGGATGGACATCAGTGTTGCCGTGCCGAACGGCCTGATGGACGTCTCGAACGGAAAGTTCGTCGGCAAGAAAGATCTTGGCGACGGCTACACGCGCTGGGACTGGAAGGTGCACTACCCCATCAACAACTACGACGTGGCGTTGAACATCGGCAACTACGTCCACTTTGATGATAAGTTCGAGGATCTCCCCCTCGACTACTACGTTCTCCCCGAAGACCTTGCCGGAGCGAAGGTGCAGTTCGCACAGGTACCGGGCATGATGAAGGCCTACTACCACTACCTCGGCGAGTATCCGTTCAAGAAAGACGGATACAAACTGATCGAAGTGCCCTACGCAGGCATGGAGCACCAGAGCGCGGTAGCGTACGGCAACCACTTCAAAAATGGCTATCTCGACCGCGACTGGACCGGTGTCGGCATCAGCCCGCGCTTCGACTTCATCATCATCCACGAGAGCGGGCATGAGTGGTTCGGCAACGCCATCACCGCCGCCGACAAGTCAGACATGTGGATTCACGAAGGCTGGACGACCTACCTCGAAAGCCTCTACGTCGAGTACAACTACGGCCACGACGACGCCATCAAGTACATCAACGCCTATAAGAAGAAGGTCAAAAACGAGCGGCCCATCATTACAGCGCGCGGAACCAACGCCGAACCGCCGCAGGACCAGTACTTCAAGGGCATCCTCTTCATCAACACTCTTCGCAGCATCGTGAACGATGACGCACGCTGGTGGGCGCTCCTGCACGATTTCTATCAGCACTTCAAATATCAGAACATCATGACCGAAGACATCGTGCAGTACTTCAATCAACAGACAGGAATGAACCTCACGCCTGTCTTCGATCAGTATCTTCGCCATACCGCGATCCCAACGCTTGAGCTTAAGTTCGATGAGGCCGCAGGCACCGTTCAATACCGCTGGCAGGCCGACGAAAAAGACTTTGCCATGCCGGTGCGCGTAGGCTTGAAGGAGCACTGGGAGCTGATTCACCCCACGACAGAGTGGCAGACGATGAAGACCACGCTCACCAAAGACCAGTTCGACGTGGCAACCGATCTCTACTACATCAACGTCAACAAGATGTAGCACGACTTAACAACGAGTACGACGTGGTGCTAGACTTCGACTTTTCCGCTGTAGTTGAGCTTTTTCAGCGATCGAAGGTAGTGGAAAGAGAGATACGAGATGCATCCGGACCTTGAAAAGCTGATTGTGTTGCAGGCTCACGATGTTGAAGCCAAGCGGCTGCGCGACGAGATGGTCGCGTTGCCGAAGCACGTAGCCTCACTCGAAACCAAGGCGAAAGCGACGCAGGGACAACGCGCCGTCGTCGTCGACCTGATCGCCAAAGAAGAGGCACTGCGGCGGCGACAGGAGTCCGACGTCAAGGACCAGAAGGCCAAGATCGAACGGACGCGCAAACATATGGACCTCGCCACAACGACCGTCCAGGTGACCGCGTTCGAGCACGAGATCGCCTTCGCACAGGGGGAGATCAGCAAGCTCGAGGACTCCGAGATCGAAAGCATGGAGCGCAGCGAAGGTCTTGAGTCGCAGAAAAAACTAGCGGACGAGGCTGTAGCCGACGCGACCGCAACCCTCGAGCGCGAGCGCATACGAGCGACCGAGACAGTCGCGCAGGATAAGATCCTCCTGGCAGCCGTTGAAGAAAAGCGTCAGGCAGTGCGCGCCGAGATCGCAGAGGCCGCACTCTCAACCTACGATCGGATCGCGAAGGCCAAAGGAACCGCAGTGGCCGAAGCGCTCAATCAAAAGTGCATGGCCTGTCAGATGATGGTGCGTCCGCAGAGATGGAACGATCTCCGCGATCGTAGCAACGACGACACCATGATGACCTGCGAAAGCTGCGGCCGTCTGCTTTACTACGATCCGGCTCGTGACGCTCCACAGCGGAAAACTGTACCGGTGGAGAGCATCGCAGCATCCATCATTCGATCGCTTTAGTCAGTCATAAAAGAAAAGTATTAGGGCTCAGTGTGAAACCTTGAAAAGAATCTGTGTAGATATGGATGAGGTGATGGCGGATGCTCTGGGCGAGCATCTGTTGCGCTACAACAAACACTTCGGCGAGAAGGTCACGCTCAAGGATCTTCAAGGGAAGTGGCTGTGGGACGTCGTCTCAACCGACCGCCACGCCGTGCTCGACGCGTATCTGCGGTCGGAGGACTTCTTCGAGGTCCTCGCGGTTATGCCCGAGTCCCAGCGAGTCCTGCATCGCCTGCAGATGAACTATGAGGTCTTCATTGCGACTGCGGCGATGGAGGTGCCAACGTCGTTTCAGGCCAAGTACCGTTGGCTGGCAAAGCACTTTCCATTCATCCCCGCGTCGCACATCGTCTATTGCGGCGACAAGAGCATCCTGCGCGGCGACTATCTCATCGACGACAATCCGCGTCAGCTCAGGCGCTTTAAAGGTGAAGGCATCCTCTACAACGCGCCGCACAACGCAGGAGTGTCCGGCTATAAGCGGGTCAACGACTGGCTCGAAGTGGAGAAGTTGTTCTTGAGCTGAACCGTCCCGTCGTTTATCAGCTGTAGAGGCTGGACTCGAATCGCTGAAGCGCGGCATCGGACCATGCGTGAGTCGACTTCCGCCATATGTCCCCCTGCTCAGCCACGAAGTTAGGAAAGTCCATGCGGCAATAACCGCAGCGCGCCTGGAAGTCGAAGAGCGCCTGCGCGGTCCCGTCGAGATAAAGCACCGCCTGCTGCCCGTCGCGCGACCACTCCACCGAGGCGATTCGTTGTGGCTCAGGGCGTTGATTTTCTTCATCGCTCTTGGCCAGCGCGGCGACGTTATAGATCAGCATGGCGTCGAGAATGCTGTGTTCATGCACCTCCTGCGAGCGGTCGCAGGCATAAAAGTAACCGGCGACCCCTTCATCTTCGAAGACGACGGTCCACGGCACAGCGGAAGAGTTGGAAGACAGAAAAGCACGGCCGGGGGTAAAGGAAAGCGACTGCATATCTCTCACGATACACTCGAAGCTGCGGTTCTTGGCTAGAACGGCGAGTCACATTTCGCAAAGAAACGCGCCGTCACCGGAGCAAGAGAACCGAATGCGGGACGACACTCAATGAAAGATAAAGGCCGGCCAGTTAAGGAATGAAGCTTCCCCGCATCAAGTTCGGACGACCGCAGCAACTGGCCGCGCTGCTGCTCCTGTTTTTTGTAGTGGAGTGCCTCTGGGTCGTCAGCCACCAACAGCTCTCGCAACAGGACTATCGCTATGCCGAGTGCGGACGCGAGATGTGGGAGCGCCCCTCGCCTCTCGCCGGCTACTTTACAACCTGCGGCAACCTGAACGGCGACGGAACCTTTGGCTATCGGGTCGCCGGGCTTCCACTCACCGTCGAGCGCCTTGCAATGCTCGGCGCAGATAAGCTTCGCAAGCCGGAGAATCGCCTCTACTCAGAGGGTTCTCTCCACGGATCGACATGGGAGGCGCGGCACGAACTCTTCAGCGTGAAATATTTGCTGCACCTGCCTTTTATCTTCTTTGCGGCATGGCTGGGCGGCGGACTGTGGTGGGTCTCGCGAAGACTGTTTGGCAATGAGGGCGGATTCTTCGCGCTCGGCTTGTACTGCTTCTGTCCGGCCATCGTGCGCTATGCCGTCACGCCAAACAATGAAGTGCTGGCGATGTGGGGGCTCTATGGCCTTGTCTACACCGCAATGGGTGTGGCCCACGCGATGCAAGGGCCGCGACGCAGATGGAGGCCGCGCATCGCGCTCCTGACGGTAGCACTGGGGCTGACCGCTGCAGCCCACCTGCTGGCTGCGATGATTGGTTTTGTGCTGGCGCTGGTTTGGATGATGTATCTGGCCGAGCGCCGCCGCAGCCACGTCATGCAGATTCTGGTCTTCTCGGCAGTGGGCGCGTTGGCGATCCTGTTTGTGTCTTACGCCTTTCGTCCGGCGCCGTTCAGCTACGTATTCACTGGCGGCGGAGCTCGATCCTGGTTTGCGCTCGACGGCGCCCGCCACTTCTTTTTCAACATCGCAAATGCACCCATTGTGGTGGCGACGCTGGTAGCGCTGCTGCTCTATATCGCAGTGCCGCGATGTCGTTATTTTGGAAACACAGCTCCGCTGGTGATGGCATTGTTGCTCTTTCCCATCGTGACGACGCAGACCGTGTCGCAACCATGGCTCTGGGCGCTGCCGTTTCTGTTTACGTTTGTAGGCGGAGTGTTCGCGGACGTCCTGGAGATGCAGCAGCGGAAGATGTTTCTCGTCCTCACTGGAGCAATCCTTCTCACGCAAGCCATGTTATGTCTGACGTTGTTGCCTGAGATCGCACGATAGCGGCTCCACCTTCTTGAAACAGAAGCTGTATCTCAATTGCCACGGGTCGGGTCGCGCGGTTTCGCATCGATTTTCACTGAAATACTGCATAATAGGTCGGCACCCCCGAAAATAGTTGCACCCTGAAGGATGGTCCTGTCCGTGATGATGAAAGCCTCTCTCCGCTCCGTTGGCACTGCATTTGCGCTCACCGTTTTGCTGCTCGCAAATGGCTGCCATCGGCACCGCAAGTCGAAGTCTGCGCCGAACACTACGGCCTATTCAGACAATCTGCACGACTTGGTGCAAAAGAAAGCGCTGCCTCCGGAGAAGGTCGATACCACCAAGGTTCCGAATCTGCGCTGGCCAAACTTCTCCGACTACGAGTCGATCGTGGCCACCTTCTACGACGACCGCAACTACGAAGTAGCGTGGACCCGCGACGGCGCGCCGACCGCATCGGCGACGGCGTTCATCGAGCAGTTTCGCGACGCCGGCGCAAAGGGCCTGATCCCGGAGGACTACGACGCGCCCCGCTGGGCCGATCGTGTGCAGGCTTTGAACAGCAAATCGGCGGACGCAATCTCGCTCTTCGACGTCGCCATGACGGTGAACGTGATGCGGTACATCTCCGACCTGCGCATCGGCCGCGTGAATCCATCGCACTTCAACTTCGAGATCCCCGTACAGGATAAGAAGTACGACCTGGCCGAATTCGTCTCTGACAATGCTGTCGATGCAACCGACGTCCCAAAGCTGATCGCTGGTGTCGAGCCCGATTCGGTAGAGTACCGGCAGACCGAGGCCGCGCTTGCCCACTACCTCGACCTCGCCAAACAGCAGGAAGCTTCTCAAGCAGAACCGCTGCCAACAGTGGCGAAGCCAATCTCCGTCGGTGGCGCATATCCAGCCGCTGGCGCTCTCCTGACGCGGTTGCAGTTGGAGGGTGATGCTGAATCCGGCGCCGAATCAGACGCGAAAGCGCCCGGCACAGTCTTTGACTCCACACTCTCCGATGCCGTCAAGCACTATCAACACCGCCACGGATTCGCGGAAGACGGCAAGCTGACACCGCAGACGATCAAGTCACTGAACGTCCCGATGACTTATCGCGTAACCCAACTGCAGGACTCGCTCGAGCGGTGGCGTTGGCTGCCCGACCCATACCTGCACGCGCGTCTGATGGTGAACCTGCCCGAGTTCGTGCTGCGCGGCTTCGACCCTGACCACAAGCTCGACTTCACCATGCGCGTCGTCGTCGGCAAAGTCATGGGGCAACATCAAACTCCAGTGTTCACGCACATGATGAAGTACCTCGTCTTCCGCCCTTACTGGAGCGTTCCGGTCGACATCGCACGCAAAGAGCTGGTGCCGCACATGGAAGCCAGTCATGGATATCTCGCAAGCAAAAACTTCGAGGTCACCAACAACAAAGGCGTTGTGCAGACCGACTACACGGCCAAACAGGTGGCGCAGGGCGCCGTGATGGTGCGCGAGAAGCCCGGCCCGAAGAACTCCCTCGGCCTGGTGAAGTTCATCTTCCCCAACCAGTACGACATCTACCTGCACTCAACGCCAGCGGTCTCATTATTTGAGCAGACGCGCCGCGACTTCAGCCATGGCTGCATTCGTGTGCAGAAACCGGCCGACCTCGCCGCGTGGGTGTTGCAGGGGCAGGGCGGCGACTGGGATCTCGACAAGGTGCAGGCTGCGATGAATAGCGGTCCGGACAACAAGACCGTTAGCCTGAAGACGCCGCTGCCGATCGTCATCTTCTATCTGACGGCGATCGTGGTGGATGACGGCGAGGTTCACTTCTTCGATGACATCTACGGCTACGACTCGGAGATGCAGCAGGTCTTCGCGAAGGGGCCGCCGTACCCAATCAAGCCGGAGCCCGTCGTACCAAAGACCAAGCCTGGTGATACGGCTTGAAGATTGGTTGTAAACTGCTGTCCTGAAAACAGGAGCGGACGAGATGGCAACTGAGAGCTTCAACCCCAGAGTGGACGCCTACATCAATAAGTCAAAGCCCTTCGCGCAACCGATCATGGAGCACCTCCGTGAGCTGGTGCATAAAGCCTGCCCCAACGTCGAAGAGACGATCAAATGGAGCCGTCCATTCTTCGAGTATCGTGGAGCGATTCTCGGAAATATGTCGGCCTTCAAAGAGCATTGCAGCTTCGGCTTCTGGGGCGAAGAGATTGGCGCCATTCTGCGTGAGGCCGGCGTGATTCAGGATGGCGGCATGGGTTCGCTGGGCCGCATCACCACCGTGAAAGACCTGCCCACCGACAAGGCGCTTCTCGGATTTATCCGCCAGGCCACAGGTTTTATCGACCGTGGCGAGTACACCAGCCCGATCGCAGCGAGAAAGAACAAAGTTGTGAAGGCACCGAAGGCCGCTCAAGAGACTCCGGTGGAGTTCATCGCGGCGCTCAAGAAAGACAAAAAAGCTGGAGCCGCCTTCGCCGCCTTCAGTCCAAGTTGCAAGCGGGAGTACGTCGAGTGGATCGCCGACGCCAAGCGGCCAGAGACGCGAGAAAAGCGTATCGCTACGGCGATCGAATGGATCGCCGACGGCAAACAGCGCAACTGGAAGTATCAAAACTGCTAAAGCTCTGAGGCCAGCTTCGCAGGAGGCCCACTCAGCCGCCGCGCGTAATCGAGGAAGACCAGCGCAGCGGGCGAATAGCCACTTGGATCGGCCTGCGTAAACTCACCGGTAAGCGGGTCCATCTGCTGGCGAAACTCCGTATGCCGCATGATCGCCTCGCACCACTGCTGCATCATGTGGTTCATCTCGGCCTGCTTGCCATAGTGCAGCATCCATCGCGGCGCACGCAGCGCAGTCAGCGCCTGGCTCGCTCCACCCCAGCTGTTACGCGGGATCGGCCGCACAAAACCCGGATCATCCATCGCAATCGACGTCAGCGGATAGGGTGCCCAGAAGGCCTTCGGGTTATGGAGCTGTCGCGCCCACACCGCGTCGACGATGGCCTTATCCTTCACCGGGTGCAGTACATGCTCGCCGAAGACGCGGCTGATCGCATCGCCGCGCACGCGCACGAAGTTATTCTGTGCATCGAGATCATAAAACGCAGCGTCCTTCGGGTCGTAGAGTCGTTCGAGAATGAGGTGCCGAATCTTCTCTGCATCGGCAAGCCAGCGGTCGGCCTCATACGGCTTACCCAGCGCCGTGGCCATGTGGCCCAGCGCGATTCGCCCACCATACACCGTCGCCGATAGATCAGGACAAATCCGCGGCATGGTTGCGATCGGCGGATACTTGCGCGCATCGGCATCGGGACAGCGGTTGGGAATTCCCGCCCAGCGCGGACTGTTGTCGTGGCCCGTGTCATACGTGCAAAATCCCTCCACCAGCCCCGTCTTGCGCGTGTCGCGAAACTGACGAAGCCATGCATCCCACCGGCTGCAAGCCCCGTACGCGGTCACCAGCAGCTCATCGTCGTCGGTCAACTGAGATAGCTCCCAGGCTGTAGCGGCAATCGGAACGACCATCTGTATCTGGCCATAGCCGACGTCAGACATCTTGATCGCCGCTGGCAGCTGACCGGCAGATTCGTGGCCCACGGGCCGCTGCAAAGCAAAGAACGCCATGTGGTTATTGCGAGCGACCTGCAGTGGCGACGGCGCCCCATCCTGCGCCGCGACATACGGCGCAAGCGTGCCATAGACGAGACCTTCGTGCGGGCCGCACTCCTGCCAGACGCCGGGATAAACGCTGCCTTCCACCAGCACGGGATGGTCGAAGTGCGGAACAGTCTTGACGTTCCCTGCGAGAACCGCCAACGCCGCGTCCCAGGTGCGCTGCCATCGGGGATCAGCGTGCTCCCCACCAGGAAACTCCGGCCGTAGCGGTGTCGCGGGCTTGGCCTGAGCCTGGGCCTTCAGCCGCGCAGGCAGAAGCGCCGCGCCGCCGGCCAGCGCGGTCAGCTTTAGAAAATCTCTCCTGTCCCTTGTCTCGACGCAACGCCGCATGGAGTGCTCTTTCTGCCGCATCATCTCTTTGAGTTTAGCCCGGCGCGAGGAAGGCGTTAGACTGGCAGCGATGTCTTCTTTCAACGGGTCAGAAGTTACGGATGACAATCTGATAGAGGCGGTCGCTCCGGCGGATGCAGAGCTGGATGCAGCTCTCTTCCGGCGCAAGCTGATGAGCTGGTACCGCAGCCATGCGCGCGAGCTTCCCTGGCGCAACGTCAACGATCCCTACCGCACCTGGGTCTCCGAGGTCATGCTCCAGCAGACCCGCGTGGCCGCCGTCATCGAGCACTACCACGACTTCCTCCGCCGCTTCCCCACCGTCCTCGCACTGGCGCTCGCACCTGAATCCGACGTGCTAGCTTCCTGGTCGGGCCTCGGTTACTACCGGCGCGCGCGCATGCTGCACAAAGCCGCACAATTCATCACCAAGGAGCGCAGCGGCATCCTTCCGGGAACGGCCGTAGAGCTCCGCACGCTGCCAGGCATCGGCGAGTACACCAGCGCCGCGATCGCCAGCATAGCCTTCGGAGAGAGCGTCGCCGTCGTCGACGGCAATGTAGAGCGCGTGCTGCTCCGTCTCACCGGTCGCCCCGAAGAGGGCAACGCCGCAGGCCGCGCCTTCGTCCAGCGACAGGCCAGCGCATTGGTGCCCCGGCGTCGCGTCAGCGAAGGCACTAACGCCGCCGGCGACCACAATCAGGCGATGATGGAGCTGGGTGCGACCATCTGTCTGCCCAAGGCCCCGCTCTGCCTGCACTGTCCGGTGTTTTCGTTATGCATGACGCGCGGCGAACACATCACACCGCCTCGTGCAGCCCAGCTAAGCCGCCCGGCGGCGTATCTGCTAAGCCTGCGGAAGCGCGGCACCTTAACCGAAGTTCTGTTGGAGCTGCGTGCCAACGACGCCAGCCTGATGCCCGGCATGTACGAGCTCCCACCGCTCCCACAGGACGCTGTTCAGGGGCGCGAACCACTCCTGCGGGTCCGCCATTCCATCACAAACACGAACTACTACGTGCAGGTCTACGCCGCGAGCGGACCACAGGACAGAGGTCTGCGCCGCGCAATCCCTGCAGCAAAAGGGGATCTCCATTGGGTGCTGACGAACCGCCTCGGCTCACTGCCGTTGACTGGGCTGACGCGCAAAGTACTCCAACGTCTCGATGTGATGAGAGTCAACCTGCCAAAACTACCGAATGAGATCAACGCCTCGCGAATCGCCTAGGCCCGCATGAGCTACTGCATGCGTGCCGACATCTTCTTCGCTACCACCGACTGCTGAGGCAGAATCGCCGCCGGAACTCCCTTTATCTTTCCGTTGGAGGAGTGCGTCGATCGCGGGCCACTTCCCAACGACATCAACAGCGGGTGCTGTAGCGTGACGATCACGGCACTGCAAGGCGTCTTGCTTGTGCAGACATAGCTGTGGGTCGTATTCGCGTCGAAGTAGATCGCGTCTCCCGCCTCTACGTGATGCACTGCTTCACCATGCCGCACGTCGAGCGTGCCCGTCAGAAGATAGAGGAACTCGCACCCAACGTGTTGATGCGCGCGCGGTGAGCGGCCCTCCTTCTCCGGGAGAAACTCCGCGAAGTAAGGATCAAGCTGGCGATCAGGGACCAGGTATCCGAGACTCTCGAAGAAGTACGCCGGATCGTCGGCGCCAGTCTGCGGCAGGCGCACGCGTTCTGCGCGGCGATGTAGCCGAAACAAAGTCTGAGGCTCAGGATCGAAGAAGTAGCTCAGGTCCTTCGAGAAGACCATGGCGATGCGCGCCAGATTGCGCAGCGTCGGCACCACTCGCCCCGTCTCAAGTTGCGACAGGAAGCTGGCCGAGAGTCCGGTGTGGCGGCCCAGCTCGACCAGCCCCATCGACTTCTTCAGCCGCAGGTGCTTGATGCGTTCGCCGATGCGCTTTTCGGCGATGAACGATTCAGCGGCCTCGCCGTCCACCTGGATGTTCCGAACATCGGCCGGCACACTCGACCCATTGCTCGACAGGATGCTGTCGACTTGGATAGGGGCGGTCTCAGAGTTCAATGCGGTTGCGTCTATGGTCGTCGCGGAGTTGATAGTTTTTGTCATAAATTTATTCACTCTGCCAAAAGATGTTGAAACACGGTCAAAAGATGTACGCGCTAGAACTCTTTTTGGATTTGGATGCATTTTTATTTATTGGCGGTAGGCTCCCCACCAACATCCACCGTTCACCTGTGAGGCACGGAAACTCTGGCCTATGATGACTAGAGACCAATGAAGTTTTTGCCTATTCCCTGTAACCTGCAGAACCATCAATGGCTTGTCGTGGCAGGCGCTTCACTCCTCGTCGCCTCGGCAGCGGGATGCGCCAGCCCCGGGCCACCCCGGGCACCGTCGCTCAACCTGCCCGAGGTAGTAAAAAATCTCACCGCCGAACGGGTGGGTGACGAGGTCAGGCTCTCCTGGGACACCTCCTCCAAGACCACCGACCACACGGATATCAAAGGCCTGGTGACGGCAGAGATCTGCCGCGTCCTCGTCCCCACCTCTAATTCAGCCCCGAGTACGACGCCCCCCAACAAGCCCCCCACCTGCACCGTCATCAAGAGCTTGCCCGTCCAAAGTGGCCCCACACAGGCGACGGAGATCCTGCCGCAAACTCTAACTACCGGGCCGCCGGTTCTCCTCGGGTATCGGGTTCAACTCCTCAACGCCAACGGCAGGTCCGCAGGCCCTTCGAAGGAGGCCTTTGCCGTCGCTGGGGCCGCTCCTCCGCCGGTCGAACAGCTTCACGCAACCGCTGTCCGCGGAGGCGTCCTGCTGGAGTGGCAGAAGAGGGATACAACGGCAGAGGTCGAGCTTGACCGGCGTCTCGAAGGACCCAACGGAGCTGCTGTTGGAACCGCTCCCGCTAAGGTCGCCGCACCTACAAAGACCACGTCCCGATCCCGGAAGGCGCTAACCCCTGCGCCTGCACCGTCGTCCAAGCCGCAGGCCCAGCCAATAACGCCATCCACTCCGGCTGAGGTGAAGTTGCAGACCCCGAAGCAGGCAGCCGACGCTGGAGGCACCGTGGATCAAACTGCCAAGGTAGGCGAGAGCTACTCTTACACCGCCCAGCGTGTAAGTTCGGTCTCGCTCGACGGCCACACCCTGGTCTTGCGCAGCCCTATGTCGGCGCCCGTAACGTTCGTCTCACGAGACGTCTTCCCGCCCCTCATTCCCACCGGCCTTGAGGCAGTTCCCGGAGGAGCAACCCCAGCCGATCGCTCCATCGACCTTTCATGGACCCCTAATACCGAAGCGGATCTGGCAGGCTATAGTGTGTATCGTCAGGAAGTTACTTCAACCGGCGAAGTCGCGGGTACAGCGGCGCGCCTGAACTCCACCCCGGTCGTAGGTCCTGCCTACCGCGACCAAACCGCCATCCCTGGCCATCGCTACTCCTACCGCGTCGCTGCGGTGGACTCAGCAGGGAACGAGAGCGCTCCAAGCGCCGCCGTGCAGGAAACCCTAAGGGAGCAATAATCAGCATGCGTTACTGCAAGTATCTGTCGTCTGAAAACGGCGCGCCTATCCCACGTTATGCCCTGGTCGAAAAGCGCAACGGAGCCCTTTGGGCCACGCTCCCCATGCAAGCCCCGCAGGAGGACCTCAACTCCCGCATCCTCGGTGGCCTGCCCGTCCCCACACTCGCCGTCGGCTTCGAGCCCACTCCTTTGTCCGACCTGCATCTCCTCGCGCCGGTCACTCCGTCAAAGATCCTCTGCGTCGGCCGTAACTACCGCGACCACGCCGCAGAACTAGGCAACGACGTCCCGGTAGAGCCTCTGCTCTTCCTCAAGCCGCCCTCATCGTTGCTCGGCTCCATGGGAACCATCCGCATGCCGGCCATCTCCCAGCGCATTGATTACGAAGGCGAACTGGGCATCGTAATCGGCCGGCGCTGCTATAAGATCGGCCCCGATGAAGACGTCCGCCCCTACATTCGCGGCTACGTCTGCGTCAACGACGTCACCGCCCGCGACATCCAGAAGTCTGACAGCCAGTGGACCCGCGGCAAGGGCTTCGACACCTTCTGCCCCGTCGGCCCCATCGTCTCCGACGAGATCGACCCCTGCGGCGGCTCTCCCGTCACCGTCACCACCCGGCTCAACGGCGTCGTCAAGCAGCAGGGTTCCACCCGCGACCTCATCTTTCCCATTGCTGATCTTATCCGCTACATCACCGCAACCATGACCCTCGAGCCCGGCGACCTCATCCCCACAGGAACTCCCGCAGGAGTAGGAGCCGTTCAGCCCGGTGACCGCATCCAAGTTGAAATAGACAGTCTCGGCGTCCTCGAAAATCAATTTGCAGCCGGTTAACACCCGCCGCGCACACTAAACCCACAAGCGCAATACATCAGAGCTTGATAAAATTAGTAAGAACAGCGAAGGAGCAAGACTATGGCATCGTTACTCGAACAGCTTCGTGGATACACGACCGTCGTCTCCGACAGCGGAGACTTTAACGCCATTCAGCAGTTCCGCCCACAGGACGCGACCACCAATCCGTCGCTGATCGCCGCCGCGGCAGAGATGCCCGGATACCAGACCGTCGTCGATGACGTGCTGAAGCAGGTGCGTAAAGATGCAGGCGCAGGTGCCTCGGACAAGACTATCGCCGCGCTGGCCTTCCGCCCGCTCGAAGTTGCCTTCGGTCTCAAGATCCTCAACATCATTCCTGGTCGCGTCTCCACTGAGGTCGACGCTCGCCTCTCCTACGACACCGCCAAGTCAATCGAAGAGGCGCATGCCATCATCGCCTTGTACGACAAGGCCGGCATCTCGCGCGACCGCGTTCTCATCAAGCTCGCCTCCACGTGGGAAGGCATCCGCGCCGCCGAGATCCTCGAGAAGGAAGGCATTCACTGCAACATGACGCTGCTCTTCGGTCTTCACCAGGCCGTTGCCGCTGCCGAAGCGCACGCCACCCTCATCTCGCCCTTCGTCGGCCGCATCCTCGACTGGTACAAGAAAGACACCGGCAAGGACTACGCACCCGTTGACGATCCTGGCGTTCACTCAGTCACGACCATCTACAACTACTACAAGAAATTCGGTTACAAGACCGTCGTCATGGGCGCGAGCTTCCGCAACATCGGCGAGATCACCGAGCTTGCAGGTTGCGATCTGCTCACCATCGCGCCGAAGCTCCTGACCGAACTCGAGTCGACGCAGGGGAATCTCCCACGCAAGCTCGATCCTGCCAACGCGCAGAAGCTCGACATCAAGAAGCTCACCATCGACAAGGCCACCTTCGACAAGATGCACGCCGAAGACCGCATGGCTACCGATAAGTTGAAGGAAGGGATCGACGGATTCTCTAAGGCTATCGTTGATCTTGAAGTGCTTCTCGAAAAGCGTCTCAGCGAGATCAGCGAGCCCGCCACCGCAGCCCGCTAATCTCCTCCAAAAATCAATTGCTTACCCCTCGACGGCCTAATAAAAGGGCCGTCGAGCTGCGTTCAGGCAACCTTTTTCGCGGCACAACTCCACCTCGCCGGCCTCCCTCTAAATAAACAGAGGTGAACATATGCGTAGCGTTAAAATTTTTGCAGCAACCGCAGTCGCCGGTCTCTGCTTTGCAGCACATACTCCCCAAGCAAACGCGCAGGTCAGCGTCGCCATTGGTGTCGCGCCCAGCTGCCCCTACGGCTACTACGACACCGCTCCCTACGGCTGCGCTCCCTACGGCTACTACGGTCCCGAGTGGTTCAGCGGCGGCGTCTTCATCGGTGCCGGCCCGTGGTATCACGGCCCCGAACACTTCTACGGCCACGTCGACAACCACTACCATCCAGATAATGGCTACCACGGGCCCTATCCTAACCACGGCGATCATCCCGACCACAACGTCGCCCACATGGAGAACTTCCACGGCAACGAGGTGCGTGACGGACACGGCCACGCAGGCGGCGGCGAGCACGAAGGCCATCACTAATCCCTGACCTCGCAAAGAGTCAAAGCTCGACTTCACCCCGAACGAGCTCAACAAAACATGAAAAAAAGGCAGGCGCTCCCACCCCGGAGTGTCCTGCCCTTCTCATTTCATTGCGCCGACCAAGCTGTGGCAATACGGCTCTGCTTAGTTCTGACCACTAGCAATCGCAGCGATCGCCGTATCCACCGCCGCAGTCGTCAACCCAGCCACACCCTTCGAAGACGACACGGACGGTCTGTGCTTGGACGCATACATCCGCTGGTCCGCAATCCTCAGCAATCGTACCGAGTCATGAGCGTCATCCGGATAGATCGCCACGCCCAGGCTTGCGGTCATGATCATCGTCCGTCCCTCAACGACAATCGGCCGCTCCACCGCATGCCGAACTGAGTTCACAAAGTGGTCCATCGACTCGTGCTGCTCCGCGTCCGTCGCAACGACGATAAACTCGTCGCCGCCCAGCCGCGCCAGCGTATCGGAGGCCCTGATGCCCTTCTTCAGATTGCCCGATACCTCCCGCAGCACATGATCGCCCGCCTGGTGTCCCAGCGTATCGTTGATCTTCTTGAAGCCGTTCAGATCCAGAATCAGCAGAGCCATCCGGCTGCGTGTGCGTTCGCAGCGTTCGATCGCGTTCTGAAGCCGGTCTGCAAACAGCCGCCGGTTCGGCAGCCCTGTCAACTCATCGTGCAGCGCAAGCCACTCGTTGCTTGAGATCTGCTCCTCCAGCATCACCAGAATCATGCCAATAGAGATCAGCGACTTCTGCATATTCCATATATGCGACGCAATGTCCGCGTACGAGCGATACGTCACAATCCACGGATGCAGCAGAAGATTCAGCGCCCAGATCGTGAAGCCGGTCACAATCGCAATTCTGCCCGTACTCCCGCTCGGTAGACGCCGCTGGAAGTTCAGCGCCGCAGTCGCATAGACGCTGCACAGGCTCCAGTACACAGCAGCCCGGTAGTCTCCGATGTGGATCAGATACGCCATCCCCATCCAGCCGCAGACGTGGAGCGCCGCCAGCTGACGATTGTGCCGCAGGTAGAGAGAGCTGGCCACGCCGGTCACCAACCCTGATGCGATGCAAAGGAAGTACGCAGTCCCCGCCTTCAGATGCAGCCCGTAGAGCGTCGTCAGTCCCAGCAGCGGCAGCGAATTCAGCGTGAGGTACCAGAGCCTGGCTCTCGCAGAGAGCGGATAGCCCCCCGAAGCCCACACGAACACCATCCCCGCCAGCAGATAGCAGTCCATCACAATTACATGCAGAGCCCTTTGCGGCGGCCCGTCGTGCGCGTAAAACGTATGGGCCACCGCTTCAACCAGAGTGATAAAAAGGCCGAGCAGCCACAGGTTCGTTCGCTCCTGAGGATGCCGCTGACGCAGTAACAGCAGAATGACAATGAGGAGGGTCAACGCGAGAAGATCTGGAAGGAAGGCAAAGTTCATCAGGCCCCGTGCACCTTCGCTCGTTGGATTTGGCCTCTACCGGAGGCCCAGCGAGATGCAAATTTACCAGTGCGACGACAGAACACAACTCTGCGCCTTTAATCGGTCGATCAGAACAGAAATTTCCATCCGCCACTTGAGGCAAAATCGCCACAAGTAGCGCCTCTCAGACACACAAAAAACACATCAACCCACAGACCACCCGGAGGAGAGCTTTCACCAGCCGATCGAAAGGTCAGTTTCCGCGTGCTCTGTGAGGTAAAGCGGAATACATTCCCAAAAAGGGACAGCTTGCCCGCTGGCGGAGGCAAATTTTAATACCAGCTCAACAAATTGTTAGTGGGGGCCCTGTCGGATCTACGCACCCATGGCATCGTTAGATCTTTCCTGTACTTCAATTATCTGTTATTCCCAGTCATTACCAACATTAAAATCCCTTCCAGCCGCACTGCAACGCTTCAATACCTATTTCTCAACAACTTATTCCTGCCTTTCGTCGGTGCTGGGTTCCACTCGAACTCAGATCGACAATACGCAAGGAATTGCACTCATTCGTATTTCCATTGAGGTTGCGCTCAGTGCCATCGCTCATGCTTTGAAAACTGACATTCTTCTTGATGGCAAAGAAAAAGGGCTGGGCGAAATGATCGCCCAGCCCTTTTCTTTCAGGATTACCGGTGACCGCCGCCGCCTCCACCGCCACCGTGGAATCCACCACCAGCAAAGCCGCCGCTCGCTCCATGGAAGCCTCCGCCAGCGACTGCCGCTCCACGATAGCCGACGCTGCCACCACGGCCGCCATAGAACCCGACGCCACGCCCGTAGAAGCCGCGACCGTACACAAACCCACCCCCATACAGGTAGTACGGCGAGTAGAACCCAAAACCGAACGGACTGAAGAATGGTCCGCCGCCCGGTATCCAGTTATAGGAGTACAGATACGGATCCCAGTCCCAACCCGGAGCGAAGCCACCGTAACCATACGCCGGGCCATACCCGGCATATTGCGCCGCGAGATTAACATTCGCCTCGCCCAGATACTGCGAGCGCAGGCTGCTCCAGCGATATAGGTCATCCTGCGAGCGATCCTTGTCGAAGCCGACAGGCTTCACCGCTTCGCCGGTTAGCGCAAGCTGGTGTCCGCCCTTCACATCGACCGGTTTCACATTACTCTGCAGGTTGTCACCGGGATAGACGGCTGCTTTGCCGTCAAAGGTCCGCATCGTGTTGTTGTCGGCGTTGAACTCATACAGGCCATTCTTCAGGATCTGCGTCTGACCGCCTTTTTGATCGATCAGGATCCTGTTCTGCGGATAGAGTTGGTCTGCCTCTAACTCCGCCCGGCCGCGTTCGAGCGCAACCTCGGTATGGGTCAAATCAGGCGAGATCATCTTCACGGTGCTGTTCTTATCCAGGCGCAGGAAGACGCCCGGCGTCAGCAGCATCTCAACCTTTCCATTCGCGGTGGCGAGATACTGACCCGATTCAACTTCTGCCTGACCCACCGAATGGGCTGAGACCTGGTGGCCATCGATGGAAGCCTGGCCTTCAACGTAATTGATAGTTCCTGGGCGGGCTTGGTTTGCGCTTTGTTGTCCAAAAGCCGGCACAAACAGAGTCGCCAGGGAGAGCACGAGAAGTGATTTAAGCCCTGACATATTCCTAAAACCTCTGTTTGTTTAGATGTGACAGAGGCGTAAAAGTCACAGCCGCACAGAAGGTGCTTGGCTATTCAACCCAAGCTGGCTCAATAAGTTGCTGCCGCCCCTCAGCCCGCGACAAGACTATGACAACAATCATCAAAGCCCGCAAGTAGATCGCGAACGATCCTGATCCAGCTAGCCGTTCGAGCTTCGTAGACATCGTGCTTACAAAGGTTTTACGCAACCAAGCGCCATACTCTTCCACATGTAGGGAAACCGCCCTGCTCCCTTGAATTGCACATCTCGAAACCCAGCGTCTTCTACGGCTTTGGTTAAAGTCTTGGCCGACCAGAATTTGATATGACCGTGATCCCAAAGAACCGTGAAGTGGGTATCCATCTGTCCCGTGATGGCTATGGCCAGATTTTTGAGATAGCCGTGATAAGGCGTTGTAACCACCATCATGCCGCCCGGCTTCAACACGTCGTACGCCGTCCGCAGGAACCCCTTGGGATCATAGAGGTGCTCCACCACCTCGGTGCTGATCACCAGATCCACCAGACCCACCTCGCGAGAAAGATCTTCAGCCGAGGTCTGAGAGTCACCAAGAATGAAGTGAATGTCAGGATAGGTTTTTTTAGCAATCTCGATCCCGGTTGGCGAGAAGTCTGTGCCGTACAGGCGCCACCCGCGATCTCTGTAGAGGGACAGGAAGCTCCCATTGCCGCATCCCATGTCCAGAACAACACTGTTGGAAGGGATCTTGCCAACGAAGCTATCCACCACCGGCTTTAGATAAGTATGGCTGACTTCATGATTTGCAGCCGTGTACTCATAGCTGATCCCCGATTGCTCTGCGGTATTCATGTGTTCCTCGGCCTTTCATATCTAAACTGCCTTCAAAGAATTCGCGTGTTCCAGTTTCAAAGACCAGGTATGTCCCGCCGAAGATCCACCTTGGCTTCGGTCTCATCTTCATACAGGCAATACACTGCGCAACCCTTTGACTGCCGTGACTAAGCCAGCACCAGATTTAGTGGAGACCCAATGTCATCACGCCGTATCCCTTGTATAGCACAACCCTCATGCCAGAGCCGACATGCGAAAAGACGGTGAATCCGCCCTTGGATCAACATGAAGTGGGAGGATAGAACGCCGATCCAACAGCCCCAGCAACGCAGCCTCTCTCATCGTGCGGACGTTGAAAAAAACAAGAAAAAGCTGGCGCATTTTTCGCCAGCTTTTTTATGTACCTTGTAGCCACACAAATCACCACGAATCCACCACACTCACCACGCATTTCACCACGTTTTGCGCACCATAAAATCGCAAAACCCCCTGTAAAAATGCCCACTCCACCACGTTTGAAAAAAATTACAAAATATACCGCGAAAGATCCTGATCTTTCACGATCGAAGCCACCTGCTGCCGCACATACTCAGGGTCAACAACGATCACCTTCTCCACGCCTGTAGCAGTCTGTCGCTCGATCACTGGCAGCGGTGGCGAAGGCGGCTGCAGCTCCGAAGTAAGTGATGCAGAAACAGGTACTTCCGCAACAACTCCCTCTTCCGTCACCTCAGCCCGCGGGCTCTTGAACAGATCCGGAGCCTGAAAACTGATCTCATCCAGCACCCGCTCCAGGATCGTATGCAACCGCCGAGCCCCAATGTTTTCAGTTGTTTCGTTCACCCGGAACGCAAACTGCGCCATCTCCGCAATCGCCTCCTTCGTAAACTCCAGCTTCAACCCCTCAGTCTCCAGAAGCGCCGTCGACTGCTTCACCAACGAAGATTTAGGCTCCGTCAGAATGCGGATAAAGTCATTCACCGTCAATGAGTTAAGCTCGACCCGAATGGGAAAACGTCCCTGCAGTTCGGGAATCAAATCACTCGGCTTGGAAACATGAAACGCGCCGGCAGCGATAAACAAGATGTGATCCGTTGAAACCATCCCGTACTTCGTGCTAACTGTAGTCCCTTCAACAATGGGCAGGATGTCGCGCTGAACGCCCTCGCGCGATACATCTGGCCCATGCCCACCCTCACGCCCTGCAATCTTGTCGATCTCGTCAAGAAACACAATCCCCGAGTCTTCAACACGCTCCACTGCCAGCCGAGTCACCTGATCCATATCAATGAGGCGGCTCTCCTCCTCCTGCACCAGGTAGTCGAATGCTTCCGCAACCTTCATCTTTCGCTTCTTCGTGCGTTGCCCAAACAGCCCCGGCAGCATGTCCTTTAGATTGATGTCCATCTCCTCTGATCCTTGATTGGAGATGACCTCAAAGCTCGGCTGATTGCGATCGCGCACATCCAACTCAACCGTGCGCTCATCCAGCTTGCCTTCGCGAAACTGCTGACGCAGCTTCTCTCTTGTCCTGTGCTCGCGATCACCCGGCTTCTCTTCAGGGTCATCCAAAGGCAACGTCGCCGGCAGTTGAATAACATTGGTTCCCGGCTCCTGAGTAGCCGCAGCCGCAGTTGCAGCGGGCGCAGCGGTTGGTGTCGGAGGCAAGAGCAGGTCAATAAGTCGATCTTCAGCGGCTAGCTCTGCCTTGTCTTCAACCTCCTCCATCTTTTCTTCGCGCACCATGTCGATTGCAATCTCTACCAGATCGCGCACGATCGACTCCACGTCACGGCCAACATAGCCGACTTCGGTGAACTTCGACGCCTCAACCTTGAGAAACGGCGAGTTTGTGAGCTTCGCCAGACGCCGAGCGATCTCTGTCTTGCCAACGCCTGTAGGCCCGATCATGATGATGTTCTTCGGCATGATCTCGTCGGCCAGCTCGGGCGAGAGCTTCTGCCGGCGCATGCGGTTACGCAGTGCAATCGCTACAGCCCGCTTGGCCGCATGTTGTCCGACGACGTACTTATCCAGCTCTGTGACGATCTCACGCGGCGTCATCTCGTCGAGTGCGAGCGCCTGATCTTCAGCGGCTCCGGGTAGAAAAATTGCCATGATGCGGTACTCCTTGTCGCACTACGCTGCGGCGAAACTTTGAGGGGTTCTACGAAGGTTCGAGGCTATTGGTTCGCTGGAGCCTCAGACTTCAGCTCTTCAATCGTCATCTGGTCATTCGTATAGATGCAGATTTGACCGGCAATCTTTAGACTCTTCACCGCGATCTCACGGGCGCTTAAATCTGTGTTTTCCATCAGCGCACGGGCGCTGGCCAGAGCGTAGCTGCCGCCGCTGCCGATAGTCGCAATTCCTTCGTCTGGATCGATTACATCGCCGGTGCCGGAGAGTAGAAACGTTTGCTTTGGGTCGGCCACAATGAGTAGCGCCTCCAACTGACGGAGCATCTTGTCTGTGCGCCAGTCTTTGGCGAGTTCTACGGCTGCGCGGCCGAGATTACCGGCGTATTGCTCCAGCTTCACCTCGAAGCGAGCGAAGAGAGAGAAAGCATCCGCAGTCGACCCGGCAAATCCAGCTAAGACCTTATCTTGATACAAACGGCGAATCTTTTTGGCCGAGCTCTTCATTACCGTGGCCCCCAGTGAGACCTGGCCATCGGCTGCCATGACGACGGAATCACCACGACGGACGCAGATTACAGTCGTAGAGCGGATGCGTCGTCCATCGCCGAGATCAAGAGGGTGAGCGAGGCTGGACGTAGCGGTTGAGGCAGTTTTCACAGAGGTGGACGACTTGGCAGTGAGATAAGAAGACGGCTTCATGGGCAATCTTCAGTATATCGCCAACTGAATTGCGCAAGTTCGCTGATGCTCTGTACTCGATACACTAGCCTCCTGTTACTCAGAACAGTACCTCCCTCTCCGAACTGGTCCACGATGGTCTATGCTTTTGGCAGAGTCCAGTGTTCTTGCTGAATCCAACTCATTTGCCGCTCTCACTCCGTTCCCCGCGAGTGATATTTGCTATTGGAACGGCCGCTGCGGCTGCAATTGGGTTAGCTAGTTATGTCCTTACACGTCGTAAACCTACAGCCGAAGAGTTAGAGCGGGAGCGCCGCGACCTGCTTGCACGGATCGGACGCATCACGGACGGGACCATCATGGACACGATGATCATGGAGGCTCGTAGCGCCGACTCAGTTGTTGCCGACACACCTTCTCAGGCTGACATAAGCCCTTTGACGCCTCATATGATCGTCTACAACTACCGAATCGCCGGAGTAACGTACGAGTGTGCTCAGGACGTTACAGCACTGGCTGAGTTCGTGCATGGTATTCGTACGGATCTGCCAATTCAGGTGCGCTATGCACCGCAGAATCCGGCCAACAGTATCGTTGTGGCGGAGACCTGGAGTGGTCTGCGGCTCAGTTCTTCCCAACCGTATCGGAGTGATCCGCCACTCGAAACGTCTTAATCTCTCGACGTCTTAATCTACAGACGGTTTGGTGAAGACGGGCGAGTCCTTGGACTGATCTTCTGATCCACATTGAACGCAGCTCCCGCGCAGACTACACTTGTTGTTATGCACATGGTCGCCACGCCGAACGGCAAGATGCAGCGAGTTTTGCAGTTATCGATGGGGCTTACGCTGGCGTATGTCGGAGCGACCTTCTACTTCGGGTTGAGGGCGCATTCTCTCGCTCTGATCTCTGAGGCTGGACATAACGTAAGCGATCTGTTGGCGATCGTGCTCTCGTTTGTAGCTGTGTACTTCCAGGCTCGTCCTGCGACGGACGAGAAGACGTTTGGATATCAGCGCGCGGGCGTCCTCGCGGCGTTCGTCAATGCGGCAACTCTCGTTGTGTTGTCGGCGTGGATTGCGATTGCGGCGATCCATCGCTTCAGCGTGCCGGTTGAGGTGCAGCCGAAGCTGATGATGTATGTTGCGGCAGCTGGCGTGCTGATGAACGGCACGATTGCAACGCTCCTTTGGCGCTTCTCCGGCGATGTCAACATCAGGAGCGTCTTTCTGCACATGCTCGGCGATACGCTTTCGACGGCTGCTGTGATTGCGGGCGGTGCTGCGATCTTCTTCACTGGCATGTCCTGGATCGATCCGGTGCTCTCGATCCTGATTGCTGGGATGATTCTGTGGAGTTCGATCGGCATCATTCGGGAGACGCTGAATATCCTTCTGGAAGGAACGCCTCGCAACCTGCAGCTCGGCGAGATTCGTGAGGCGATGGCGTCAGTCGACGGCGTGCTCAATGTTCACGATCTTCATGTGTGGAGTCTTGGCTCTCAATCGCATGCTCTTGCGAGCCATGTCACGATCGCCGAGATGCCGATGTCCGAATGCGGCAACATTCTGACGGGTATCAACTGTGCTCTGCGTGATCGCTTCCACATCACTCATACGACCATTCAGTTTGAAACGACTGGTTGTGAGACCACACACGGCTGCGCTGCACCGCCTGAGCTTGAGGTGGTTGGGGCACATGGCCACCATCATGGTCACACTCACTCGCATTGAGGACACGGTTATTTATTTCTGTGATCTCATTCAGGGTCAGTTGATGTTGGAACTTCGCGTTCCGACTCTCCGTATGAGGCGCCTATGAGCCGCTTCGTCTCCCTTAGTGCATTTTTGTTGCTCAGCACAGTCTTGTCTGTTGCGCAGTCTCCAGCCGCCTCCGAAGGGAGCTTGCCACCGTTGGGTCACGCGAAGCTCCTAAGCTGCGACGGGCTGCCCTGCGTCGATGCTGTGATTGGAGGGAAACATCTTCTGCTTGGCATCGACATTGGCGATCCCAGTCCGGTATTGAATCTAAAAACAGCACACACGCTGGGTCTCGCTCTCCAGTCGGTTGCGGGCTCTGACGGTAAGCCGGTGACGGGATATCAGAAGGCTGTTACGAACAACGTCGCTGTCGGAGACATCAAGTTTGACGAGGTGAAGTTTCTCGTCGTCGACCTTTCCTCGGCGATCAGCGATAAAACCTTCCCTGACGTTGACGGCACGTTGGGTTACAAGATCTTCGAGAACCGAATTCTTCAGCTTGATTACCCAGCCGGTGTCCTCAGCTTGTCGCAGCCGCTTACAACTCAGACTGGGTGTCCAACTTTTTGCGGAGATATTTCACTTATTACTTTCGGCCATCGTGGTCCACCCATCGTTACGACGACCGGATTTTCAGTCAACGGCAAGCCAATTTCGGTTCAGGTGGACACCATGTTCACCGGCACTCTGCTTATCTATCCGACCTCGGTGGACAAGCTTGAACTGACGGTCGAAGCTCAGAGCAAGACCTCGAAGTACATCAACTTTACCGACGGCGGAGTCGATATGTTCGAATCGCAGGCCAAGCAGATTGGCTTTGGCTCGAAGACTCTGGCTGTTGCGGCGCCACTCTATTTTGCTGGTCCAAAAGTGCATCTGCCCGACGGCCTGTTTGATGGCACCGTCGGGGCAGATGTACTCGGGTCGTACAAAGTTACGTTCAACTTTCACGACAATAAGTTCTGGCTGGATTAGGCTGGCCGGAATCTAGAGCAGGGTTGCATCCAGGGTGATGGTTGCGGCCTTCAGAACCTTAGAGACAGGACAGTTGATCTCGGCGTTGTGAGCCAGTTCGTCGAACTTCGCCTTGTCGATGCCGGGAATCTTTGCCTTGGTGGTGAGGTGGATCTTGGTGATGGTGGGGGCTTCGTGGACGTCGAGCGTGAGCACGGCTGTGGTCTCGATCGAGTCTGGTGTGAGGCCGGCTTTGGTAATCTCCCCGCTGAGGGCCATGGTAAAGCAGCCTGCGTGGGCGGCTGCGATCAGCTCTTCAGGGTTGGTGCCTACACCGTCGGCGAACCGGGCCTTGAAGCTGTATTGCGTGTCTTTCAAGGTGCCGCTCTGGGTGGAGATGGTGCCGGTACCGTCCATGATCTTTCCGTGCCAAACTGCGCTTGCGCTGCGATCCATCTAAGTTCTCCTTGTTTTCTGCTGTTACTCAACCACGGTATCTCCTTCGATGCCTGGACTGGGCCAAAGGAGGGTGAAAAAGTTTCTGTCTGCGATAACATCTGCTGATGCCGACACTCTCCTCGCCTGAGGTTGCGACTGAAACCGGAACCACCGAGTGCCCGATCGCCTCGGTAGCGCCAGAGCACCACTCACGCTTTTGTCCGACGTGCTCCTCGCGGTTGGAGGACAGCCGCTGCAAGCTGGTGTGCCGAACTTGTGGCTACTTTCTGAGCTGCGCGGACTTCTACTAAGCGAGCGTGCCCGTGGCTTCTTAGCTTGGTCAGAAGGGGCCACCCCCCCGGGGGGTATCGATCTGTAAACCGCTTAGAGTCAGCAGTTTGCAAAAGATGTGGCCTGCAAAATCGTCATAAGAAAAGGTTTATAGCTAAAATCGTCTTTCTAAACGAGTTAGCTATTTTTCGATTAGACCCTAGTCATTTTGTCTCGCTATATATCAAGTATAGCCGGCGGTGCATAACTCATACGCCACGCGGATATTGCTGAAACATAAAGAGTTGCCAGCTTCAGGGGCTTGACAGCCTGTAAAGGCCCGAATTTGTGAAAAAGATCGTGCGGGACTGGTACTTCATCCAACATATGCACATATGCAGTTGAAGCGAAGATGTGAAGGAGATCAGAAACATGCGCCGGATACAGATTCTTGCAGTAAATATCGCACTCCTCGCCACGTTGGGCGTGGCGGGTGCGCAGCAGACGGCTCCCACCTACCCTGATACGAATGTGCCGGATAGGGGGGCTCCGCTGACGAAGTCTGAGTTGAAGGCTCAGAAGGCGCAGCAGAAGAAGGAAGAGAAGTCTGCAAGCGCGAACGCAAAGGCGGCAAAGGCCGATGCGAAGGCGAAGAAGCAACAGGACAAGGCGGTACAGGCAGGGGAGAAGGCGGACCCCGGTGCTCCGGCAGCGAGTAGTGCTCCTGCGGGTACGGCTGCTCCTCAAAAGTAAGGTTTGGGGGAGTTCGAGCGGGATAGGAAGACGGTTCGCGCATAGCGCGAATAACCCACCCTTCGTGATGAGACTACGAAGGATGGGCCACCCGGTTACTTACTGCTCATGATTATTTTGTGGTGAGGCTGGCTTTGCGGGCGGCTTCGAACTCGTCGTTCGGTTTCCATTGGATTGCGGTGGGTGCGGCGATGGCTTCCCAGCCTAGTTCCATGCCGAAGCGATCTAGCTTTGCGTTGCCGGCGAAGTCCCAGTCTGCGTGGTAGTTGTCGGTGAAGTTGTGATAGTCGTGGGCGGTGAAGTCTTCGTGCTGCTTCTGTCCCCAGGCCGCGTCGCGTCCTTCGTAGAGATTTCCAGTTTCGATGGAGAAGGCAGGGATGCCGACGCGTGAGAGGCTGAAGTGGTCGGAGCGGTAGTAGCTGCCGGCTGAGGGCCGCGGGTCGGGGACGATGGCGAGGTTGAAGCGTTTGGCCGTGGCTTCGACGGTGGGGTAGAAGGTGGTGCGCTGGGCTCCGTTGACGTTGGTCTGGAGGGGGACGCCGATAGGGAGGATCATGTCGTAGTTGATGTCGAGCGAGATCTGGCTGGCGGGGATGGGTGGATGCTGGCCGAGGTACTCGGAGCCGAGGAGGCCTTGTTCTTCGGCGGTGACGGAGGCAAAGATGAGCGAGTGGGGAAGCTTGATGCCTGATTGGGCCCAGGCGCGCGCCATCTCGATGAGCATGCCGCAGCCGGTGCCGTTATCTGCTGCGCCGTTGTAGATGTTGTCGCCGGCCATCCCAGCGACGAAGCCGAGATGGTCGTAGTGGGCGGTGTACATGACGGCCTGGTCTTTTCCTGAGGCGTTGGCGCCGGGAGGATGCCGACGACGTTTGGCGATTGGAAGGGACGTACGGTGCTTTCGACGTGTGCCTTGAGACGGACGGGAAGTTCGACGGCTTTGAAGCCGCGCTTACCGGCGTCGATGATTTCAGCATCGGCGTTGAGGTGAGCGGAGGCGAATATTTCTTCGCTACATCGAGCTGAATCCAGCTGGCGGCTTCGAGTTGGGGATTTTTGTCGTCCCGCAGGTACGTTTTCTCGCTGGTGTTGGAGTTTTTTACTACGTCCCAGCCGTAACTGGCGAGGTCGGTGCGGTGGATGATGAGTGCGCCGATCGCTCCTTTGCGCGCGGCTTCTTCAAACTTGTAGGTCCAGCGGCCGTAGTAGGTGAGGGCGTCGCCGCCGAAGAATGCGGGGTCGGTCGATGGTGGATCGCCGACGATGCAGAGGATGACTTTGCCTTTGACGTCGATGCCGGCGTAGTCGTTCCACTGGAACTCGGGCGCGTCGACGCCGTAGCCGACGAAGACGATGGGGGCGTCGATGTCGACGACGGGAGTGAGGGTGCGGTTGCTGACGGTGTAGTCGTCGCCGTACTTGAGGTCAAAGGAGTAGAGGTCGATGGACATGCCGGTTTCGGGCTTTTTGGGAACGAGCGAGAAGGTGGTTTTGGCGGGAATGGCGTTCATGCCGACGAAGTTGATCTGCTGGAGGTAGGTGCCGTTGTCGCCGCCGGGCTTGAGGCCGTAGAGCGCGAACTGTGTGGCGATGTACTTTGCTGCGATCTCGCTGCCGCGAAGGCCAGGGCCGCGGCCTTCGAGGAGGTCGTCTGCGAGGAACTGCACGTGCGCGCGGATCTTTTCGCCGTCGATGGATGACTCTGCGGCTTTGACCGCTGGGGGAATTGACTGTGCCAGCAGAGTTGCGGAGAGAGAGGCGAGCGCGGCGGTCGCGATGATGGCAGAGCGAATCTTCATGCGGTTGATGCTCCTTGATGCAGCTTTGTTGGGTGCGTTCAGTCTAATTGCTACTAGGGTGCTGCATGCATCTATACCTGTGGCAGCTCGTGCTCGTGAGATGTTTTCGGCCTGGCGACGAACTCTGAAATGAGAGCTGACTAAGTGCAAGAAACAGCTTGGGATCGGGTTGGACTTTGGTATGTTTATTCGCATGGTGATGAAACGCCTTTGTGCGGCTCTAGCAATGGTGTTGCTGGTTTCTTCGGTTGGGGCGGAGGACAACAAAGCGCTTGCTCCTACGCCACCGATGGGTTGGAACAGCTGGGACGCCTATGGGCTGACGATCAATGAGGCGCAATTTCGAGCCAACATGACGGTGCTGGCGGCGCAGTTGAAGGAGTTCGGCTGGCAGTATGTGGTGGTGGATGAAGGGTGGTATCTGCAGAATCCGGAGAATGCGTCGATGCCGGAGGCGCTGCGGTATACGGTGAATCTGCGCGGGCAGTATGAGCCGGCAGCAAATCGGTTTCCGTCGTCGGCGAGTGGAGGTGGCTTCAAGCCGCTGAGCGATGCGGCGCATGACAATGGCTTGAAGTTTGGAATTCATATCATTCGCGGGATTCCGAAGAAGACTGTGCTGGCGAATACACGAATTGGAAGGACGAAGTATCGCGCGGGGTTTGCGGCGGATACGACTGATGTGTGTCCGTGGAATCCGGATAACTTCGGCGTGAAGGCGAATGCTGCGGGGCAGGCGTGGTATGACGAGCTGATGAAGCAGTATGCGTCGTGGGGCGTGGACTACATCAAGGTGGATTGCATTGCGTCGCATCCGTACAAGGGCGCGGAGATACGGATGATTCATAAGGCGATTGGGCGGTCGGGGAGGCCGATGGTGTTGAGCCTGTCGCCGGGGCCGACGTCGCTTGAGAATGTGGCAGAGGTAGCGAAGAATGCGCAGCTGTGGAGGATCTCGAACGATGTGTGGGACCACTGGGATACGGAGAAGGGTAAGGAGTGGTCGCAGAGTGTGAAGGGGCAGTTTCCCGTGATTGCGAGCTGGGCGACGTATGCCGGGCCCGGAAGCTGGCCGGATGCGGATATGCTGCCGATGGGGCAGCTGCGACCGGCGCCGGGAGATGGAAGGCCGCGAGCCTCGAGACTGACAGAGGATGAACAGAGGACGATGATTACGTTGTGGGCGATTGCTCGGTCGCCGCTGTTTGTCGGAGGAAATTTGACGCAGATGGATGATGCGATGAAGTCGCTGCTGACGAATCCGGCGGTGATCGAGATGGATCAGCACTCCGTGGATAGCGGCCAGACGGAGCAGACTGGAGACATGGTGGTGTGGACGTCGAAGTCTTCTACGGGTGGGAGGAACTATCTGGCGGTGTTCAATCTTGGAGATGCTCCGCTGCATATCGACCGCACGTATGCGGAGTATGGGTATGTCGAGCGTGCGCAGTATAAGGTTCGGGATCTATGGCAGAGGAAAGAACTGGGAACGCAGAGTGCGTTGACGGTGGACCTGCCGCCGCATGGGTCGATTGTGGTGTCGCTGCATCAGTAGGCGTTGGTGGGGTGTGGTTGCTTCGCGCGAAGCTTCGCCTTAGTATCGCCCTGAGTGGACATTGCGAAGAACAGGGCGAAGATGGATCTGAATCGGGAGAAGTCGGCAGAGGCGGAGCGGTTGGTTTCGGCTGGGAAGGTCGATGACGACGCGGCGTTTGAGCTGAAGCTGCGGCCGACGCGGCTGGCGGAGTTCATCGGACAGGAGAAGGCGAAGGAGCAGCTGGCGATTGCGCTGGAGGCGGCACGATCGCGTGGCGAGGCGCTGGATCACGTGCTGCTGTTTGGGCCGCCCGGGCTGGGGAAGACGACGCTGGCGACGATTATCGCGAATGAATTGGGTGTGGGGTATCAGCAGACGTCTGGACCGGCGCTGCAGATTCAGGGCGATTTGACGGCGATTCTGACCAATCTGCGGGAGAGGCAGGTTCTTTTTCTGGATGAGATTCATCGGCTACAGCCGGTGCTTGAAGAGAAGCTGTATACGGCGCTTGAGGACTACAAGCTGGACATCATCATTGGGCAGGGGCCGGCGGCGCGGACGCATGTGATGGAGATTCGGCCGTTCACGTTTGTGGCTGCGACGACACGGCCGGGGCTGCTGAGTTCGCCGCTGCGGTCGCGGTTTGGGATTTTGCTGCGGCTGGAGTTTTATACGGATGACGAGCTGCGATTTGTAGTGGAGCGCAGCGCAGAGGTGATTGGAGTGCCGATCGATCGCGATGGTGCGGCAGAGATTGCGATGCGTTCGCGGGGGACGCCAAGGATAGCGAACAGATTGTTGCGACGGGTGCGTGACTATGCGCAGGTGCGGGCGCAGGGCGTGATTGATCGGCCTACGGCGCAGGCGGCGCTGGCGCTGCTGGAGGTGGATGCGCATGGATTCGATGAGCTGGATCGGCGCCTGCTGCGAACGATTATTGAGAAGTACGACGGCGGGCCGGTGGGGTTGAATACGCTGGCGGCTGCGTTGGCGGAGGAGCAGGATGCGCTGGAGGAAGTGTATGAGCCGTTCCTGATTCAGATTGGGTTTCTGGATCGGACGCCGCGTGGGCGTGTGGCGACGAGGCTTGCGTATGAGCATTTGGGGATCGAGATGCCGCGAAAGTTGAGTCTGTTTTAGCGGATTTTTTTCGGTGTGGTGAAGAGTGCGTTTTTACAGGGGTTTCTTGCAAATCCGGGTGTCCAAACGTGGTGTTTTGGATGGTGAATTGTGGTGAGTTCGTGGTGATTTGTGTGGCTGGACGTGCTGTTAATTTGGACTCGAAAAAAGTGCCAACTTTTTTAAACTATTTTTCTAATTATTTATTTTTATTTTCTTGTGGCGACTGATGACTCTGTTTCAGAGTTAGTTGCAGCGACTATTTAAGCGGAGTTTTCCGCAGCCTCGATGACGATTGGTAGCGCACTCTAACGCGATGGATGTGGTTGATTATTTTGGTCAACGAACAATCCTGAGGATGGTAATGAGTACTCAATATCTTTATGCACGTCGTGTTTTCCGCTGCTAAATTTCTGCCATTTATGTTCGCGAATCTTCTTCTGCTGGTCTTCGAACATGAGAGTTACTGTTGCGCGCAGATGCGATTGCGATGGTAGAGTGGATGCAGATGAGTACGACATTCGGTTACCTTTGTTCGGCAGTAATGCGAAGTATATTGGGCGTGGAAGCGGGGCTGGAACGTATGTTTCCAGCGACGCTGATGGTCGGGGCGACCTGCGGATATTATCCGGTTCGGATCTCTCGTTTGATCCATATGGGTAATACGGCGGGTGGCGTGGGCAGGTAAGCTCCTCGGTTCGGGGAGACAGGCTACTCCTCATAGATAACAGCTGAAGTTACATATTTTCCTCAACCCGCTCGCGTCAGGTGGGCAGTCGATCTTGTTGCGACAAGCTCATCGGCAGTTGCCTGCCTGGTTGATTGCGGCCCGAGAGGGACTAACAGGCGAGGACTGTGACCACCGCACCAGGTGGAAGGGGAGCCCTGCATATCAGACTTCGAGGCGATGGGAAGGTCTATCCCCTAAAAGGCACATGTTGGTAACCAGCAAAGTTTCATAGAGTAACTGAGCATAACTGAACAAATCTTTTCTCTGCCGGAAGTTCTGACAAGTAGGAACGATTCTACAAACCAGTCGGAGGCCCCGTGCTTGTTTCATCCTTTTTTGTCCGCGACTTTAAAACGGACGCATTCTTTGAATTTGTTCCTCCTGATGACTTTCGCAACCGGCCTTTTGTTGGCATCGAGTGGTTGCGCGGCAGGCAATACTCCGGGCTCAACCTCAGGGACTTCAGGGTCTTCCGGGTCAACAGGATCCACAGGTACTACAGGGTCTACAGGGACGACCGGATCCACGGGCACTCCTACGGATCCTCCATCTACCACTACTCCGGCCGTTGTTGTAGCGGGTAACAGCCAAGTTCGTGTTGGCAGTAGTGCGCAGTTTACGGCGACGGTGACGGGTAGCAGCAGTAACGCTGTGAACTGGCAGGTCAATGGAGTCGCTGGTGGCTCGGCTAAAGCGGGAGTGATCTCTACTGCTGGTCTCTACACGGCGCCAACCAGCTTGCCGTCCCCAAATACCGTCACGATTTCGGCTGTCAGTTCTGCCGTGTCCACTCCCGGCACAATGGCTGCGACGATTCTCAATCCTATTCCAAGCGTAACGAGCGCAACGGCAACAGAGAGCGGTACATCGACCACCTACAACGTCACTGTGAGTGGCTCCGGCTTTATCAATGGAGCGCAGATCCAGATTGGCGGAACGGCGGTCACTACAACTTTCGTGTCAGCGGGCCAACTGACGGCCGCGGTGACGGTCGCCTCGGGCACGGCCTCGCTCGCTGTCAACGTGGTCAATCCTGCTTCCGGCGGTACTCCTTCGGCGACGGCCACAGCTGTTATCAGTGGGACGAACGCGAATCTTAGCGTTACGGCCGCGGCTCGACTGCTCGACCAGGCTACGTTCGGGCCGACGCTCACTGATATTGAGCACGTTCAACAGACTGGAGTTGATGGATACATTACTGAGCAATTCGGTATGCCAGCAACGCTGTTGGCTGTAATCCCTGTCGTTCCTGCCGCTATCTGCGCGAATGGAAACTACTGGACCTGCGAGCAGTCGGAGTGGTGGCATACGATGCTGACCGCACCTGACCAGCTACGTCAACGAGTGGCGTTTGCACTCTCAGAGATCTTCGTCGTGTCGACGATTGCTCTGGACGGACGCGCCGTCGCGCTGTATCAGAACACACTTACGAAAGATGCCTTCACGAACTTCTCGACGATTATGAAGGATGTCACGCTTTCTCCGGCGATGGGGATGTACCTGAACATGACGAACAGCGGCAAGGCGCCTGCGGGGCAGATAGCGAACGAGAACTATGCCCGCGAGATGATGCAACTGTTCACTACGGGCATCAATGCTTTGAATCAGGATGGGAGCCTCCAACTGGATGGAAACGGCAATCCAATTCCGGTTTACACCGAAGCGCAGGTAGAGGCCTTTGCTCGCGCCTACACCGGGTGGACTCAAGCCACGGCGTCAGGAGGGGTTCCTACTTCCTTTCCTAACTACACAAGCAACTTCTCTTATCCGATGGTCGCGGTTGAGAGTGGTCACGACACCACAGCGAAGACTCTGCTGAACGGCACGGTTCTTCCTGCGGGCCAAACTGCAGAACAGGATCTCGCGGGCGCACTGGCGAACCTGTTTGCGCATCCCAACGTCGGCCCCTTCATCTGCCGGCAGCTGATTCAGCACCTTGTCACGGGCAATCCAAGCCCTGGGTATGTCACGCGAATCTCCGCGGTCTTCGCGAATAACGGCAAAGGCGTACGTGGAGATATGCAGGCTGTAGTGCGTGCGATTCTCGAAGACCAGGAGGCGCGTGCGGGCGACACCAATCCTGCCTTCGATGGCGGCCACCTGCGGGAGCCCATGCTTTATATGACTGACTTGCTCCGCGGACTCGGCTTTACCTCTACCTCGCCGAACGGCGACAACAGCATGCTCAATACGTACACGAGTGCGATTGGGGAGGTGCCGTACTCCTCCAGCAGCGTGTTCAACTTCTTTCCGCCGAACTACATTATTCCGGATACAACGACCAACTCTCCTGAGTTCAGCCTGGAGAATACCGGCAGTGCGATCCTGCGCCTTACGCTTGCCGACAATGTTGTCTCCGGCAAGATCTCCTACTTCAAAGGAGATCTGAGCGCCACCAGCGCGCTTGGCATCACGGCTTCGAAGACGGGTGTCGCTGCAACCGATGCGGGCAATCTGGTCGATTCGCTTGGCATCATCTTTATGCATGGCCAGATGCCGACGCAGATGCGCACCGCGATCGTGAATCACGTCGCGTCGATAACCAATATTGCCGAGCGCGTTCGCGTGGCCACCTACCTGGTCATCACGTCCTCGCAGTACAAGATCGAAAACTAACGACTATCGCAAGAGGAGTAACAACATGGGTTTTAATCGCCGCACCTTCATTAAATCTGCATCTCTCGCCGCAGCGGGCAACGTGGCTGGCCTTCGTCCGTTCGGCGCGCTGAATGCGCTTGCTCAAAGCGCCACGGATTACAAGGCGTTGGTGTGCATCTACCTTTATGGTGGTAACGATGCGAACAATACCTTGGTTCAGTTTGATACCAAGGGTTATGCGAACTATGCCAGCGTACGCGGCCCACTTGCTATTCCGCAGAGCCAGCTTCTGCAACTGAGTGCTGCGCCGACGTTTGCTCTGAATCCTAATCTGCCTGATATTCAGTCTCTGTTCGATAGCAAAGCGGCGGCTTTTGTTTCGAATGTCGGAACGCTGATTGCGCCGACGAATCGGGCACAGTACCTTGCCAGCCAGTTCAACGGGAATGGACTCCCAAGTAATCTCTTTTCTCATCCTGACCAGCGGCTTGAGTGGGAAAATGCCGCGGCGAGCACTACCACGCAGACCGGATGGGCAGGGCGCATCGCCGACACGCTGAACGTCACGTACAACCCGAACGGCAACTTCCCCATGGTCACCTCGGTCGCGGGAGACACGCTGTTTTGCGATGGATCTCACACGTCACCGGTCTCCATAAGTCCGGGCAACGTCGGCGCGGGTCAATGCTCGGAAGGGACCGAGTGTGCGGCACGGCAGGCGACTGCACAGGCTCTGCTTGGATTCAGCTCTGGCATTACGCTTGTTCAGGCTGACAACTCGATCACGACGAAGGCGTATGCGTATGCGAAGGCTCTCTCGGATGCTGTTCAGTCGGTTACTCCGCTGAAGACTGTCTTTCCTGCTAACAACGGATTGGCTGCGCAGCTTCAGCAGATCGCACAGATCATCCAGGTGCGCTCTGCGCTCGGTGTGAACCGCCAGATCTTCTTTGCGGGCATCGGCAACTTCGACACGCACTCTGGGCAGTTGGAGGCGCAGGCAGGACTTCTGGCTACGATCAGTTCGGCGCTTGCGTCGTTTTATCAAGCTACGCAGGAGCTTGGCGTGCAGAACAATGTGACGAGTTTTACGATGTCGGATTTTGGCCGTACGTTCCAACCGAATTCGAATACTGGTTCGGACCATGCGTGGGGATCGCACCATATTGTTCTGGGCGGCGCGGTTAAGGGAGGCAAGATGTACGGCACGTTCCCAACGCTGGCTCTCGGGGGGCCTGATGACTCCGGGTCGAATGGCCGCTGGGTTCCCACGACTGCGAGCGTTCAGTACGCCGCGACGCTTGCACAATGGTTCGGCGTCAGTGCGGCACAACTTCCGACTATCTTTCCGAATATCGGGAACTTCTCGACGAACAATCTCGGGTTTGTGTAAAGAGATGGTTGAGAGAGCATAGTGCTCGGCATTCTGCTGGATGGAACTTTCATGCGCTGTGATCGTAGTGCATGATGAGTAGGTGTAGAGTTCCGACCGGCAGGTGACATGGAAGCTCGGCAGTCGACAAAACTTCACGGAGATCTGCGCTCGATTATTTGGCTGAGCGTGGGATTCGCTGCGCTCAAGCTTGCCATTCAGGTGGTGGGCAATATTGTGGCGCAGCATGCCGGGTATGGCATCTTTCGCGACGAGATGTATTACCTCGTGTGTGGGCGGCGGCTGGCGTTTGGATATGTTGACCAGCCACCGCTGGTTGCGCTGCAGGCGCGGTTGAGCGAGATGCTCTTTGGGCACGACACGATGTGGTCGCTGCGGCTGATCTCCGCTGTGGCCGGGGCGGTGAAGGTGTTTCTGACAGGACTGCTGGTGTGGGCGCTTGGTGGCGAGCGCAGGGCGGCGGCGCTGGCGATGTTGGGGGTGATCGGGGCGGGGGTTTATCTCGGGATCGATAGCTTTCTGTCGATGAACTCATTCGATCCAGTGTTCTGGATGCTGTGTGCGCTCGCGCTTCTGCGCATTGCGAAGTCGGAGTCTCCTGATGAGGTTCGCAACTGGTGGATTGTTTTTGGCATTAGCGGTGGGCTTGCGTTTGAGAACAAGGACTCGGTTGTCTTCTTTTTGATTGCGATGCTGATCGCGCTGTTGGTGACGCCACAGCGACGCATTCTGGCGAATCGCTGGTTTGGGGTGGGTGTGTTGCTGATTGTGCTGGTGGCTTTGCCGAACTTTTTGTGGCAGGTACACAATCATTTCCCGACACTGGAGTGGCTGCGTACGACACAGAACACGGACAAGGTCGTCAAGTTTCCGCCGATGCAGTTTTTCCTGGGGCAGATTCTGACGCTTACGCCTTATAGCGTTTTGCTTTGGGGGACGGGGGTTTTGTGGCTGCTGTTTGCGAAGGCGTCGCGGGAGTTTCGCTTTGTCGGAGTGTTTTATCCGATCTTCCTCGTGATGATGATGGCGCTGCATGCGAAGGACTACTATCTGGTGCCTGCGTATCCGGTGTTCTTTGCGGCGGGAGCGGTTGCGTGGTTTGCGTGGGCTCAGCGGGCGGTCTGGCGGAATGCGTTGATCGGTGTTTATGCGGTGGTTATTGTCATTGGTCTGGTGGTTTTCTTTCCGCTTTCGGTTCCTGTGATGGGGCCGCAGCAGTGGCTGGCTTATACGGAGAAGCTGCACTTCAGGCCGAAGGAGAGCGAGACGCATGCGGCTACTCCGCTGCCGCAGTTTTATGCGGACCGCTTTGGCTGGCATGAGTTGGTGGAGCAGGTTTCGGCTATCTACAATGCGTTGCCACCACAGGAGCGCGCGGTGACCGGCATCATTACTGGCAACTATGGAGAGGCTGGGGCGATCGATATTCTTGGCCCTAAGTATGGCCTGCCGAATGCAATCAGCGGGCATTTGACCTACTGGTTGTGGGGGCCGCGTGGGTATACGGGGGAGGAGATGATTGTGATCAACGGCGCTACGCTTCAGGAGATGAATCAGTCTTACCGCTCCTGCACGGTTGTGGGGACGCGGGAGCTGCCGTATGCGATGCCGTGGGAGCATGGGTCTATCTTTTTGTGCCACGACAGGAAGAAGACGTATGAAGCGGACTGGAACGAGATGAAGCACTACTACTGATGTTGGTGTGCAGGTCGGTGTGGCCGCGGATCGCTAACGAATAATCGACGTGATATGGGTTTAGCTCTGCGGCATGAAGCCTATGGGGCTAATGAGATTGCAGGTCGTCCGACAAGGCGTTGGGCGATGTGCTGGCCGAGTTTGTCGGCGAAGTTGTTCTGGTCGGTTGCGGTGTTGAATAGCACGATGATGGCGAAGTCTTTTTCCTGATTGAAGACGGCGAAGGAGCTGTAGCCTCCAGTTCCGCCGTTGTGCCAGAAGCTGTTAGCAGCATCGACGTGAAACCAGTTGAGCGCGATGTGTACTCCGGGTGAGACTTCGGCGTGGATGGTGTGGGAGGCATTGATGGCGGAGGGCAGGGTTTTGCCTTGGGGGGCGGTCGCGGGAGGAAGCTTGTCGGGATGGAGCTGGGCTTCGAGATAGAGGAGCATGTCGGCTGCAGTGGAGCGAATGCCGCCAGCACCGGCGAGGGCGTCGAGATCCCAGGCGTGGGTGGGATGGTGATTGGCGTCGTAGCCTTGAAGGAAACGGGCGCTCATGGAGGGTGTGAGGGTGATGGCGGTGTCGTTCATCTGGAGCGGGCCGGTGATCTGCTGATGGAGAAGATCGCTGTACGAGAGGTTGGCGCGGTTGGCGAGGGCGGTGCCCAGGAGACCGACACCGAGGTTGCTATAGCCGAAGGGTGCGTTGGGTGGGAGAGCGACGCCGAGTTTGGCGATGGCGGCGTAGAGGTGTTTTGCGTCGTAGTCGGCGTAGGGGTTGGTGGAATCGGCTGGCTCGAAGTTATCGGGCATGCGCGGGAGGCCGGAGTGCTGGTCGCTAAGATCGAGCAGAGTGATCTCGGGGCCGGAGGGTTTGGCGACAGTTCCGGCGGGGAGGAGGTCGCGGACCGGGTCGGTAAGCTGCACGGATTTTTGCTCGACCATCTGCGCGAGGATGAGTCCGGTGAAGGTCTTTGAGATGGAGCCGATTTCGAAGACTGAATCCGGTTTGGCTGTGCCGTAGCTGAAGATGGTGCGCTGGCCGTGGCTGAGGACGCCAATGGTGACGCCTGCGTGGGTTGAGGGAGCGAGCGTGCCTTGGGTGAGCGCTGCGGCGAGATCTTTGTCGAGGATGGCCTTGATGGAGTTTGCATCGGCGGGTGGAAGAGCGGCGTCTGGTGGGGCGATGGGTGCAGGCTTTGCGACGGAGGTCTGGCGCTCGAAGGTGAGTGGAAGGGCTGTGCCTTGGGTCCACGTTCCGTCAAGGGTGTTTGCGGTGAGGCTGCCGGACCATCTTCCATGAACTGCGGGGACATCGATGGCGATGGGGTTGGTTGCGGAGGTGACGGCGCAGGGTATGCCCATCGCATTCTGATCGAGGGAGTCGAGCGAGCATGTCCACTTGCCGGCATCCTGATGGAGGTGGAGTTGCAGACGGAGAGAGGAGCTGCCTGCGTGGAGCGTGCCGAGCCAAATTCCGTCGAGCGGCGAAGGGGTCTGGGCGAGGGCGTTTGTGAAGAGCATAAGAGAGAGGAGGACCGCAGGAAGGCGAGTCAATCAGGAGAGCATATTGCCTTTCCTGCGGAGTTTTATGAACTTTTACAGAGCTATTGCGCAGGTTGTCGGAGTGCGGCGGGGACGAAGGCTGTGCTTAACATTTTGGGGTCGGCGGTGAGGTAGTAGGTAGGGATTTTGGGGAACTGCTCTTCGACGAGGATGAGGGTGCGAAAGTCGAAGCTCTGGACCTCGGCCTGGGACTCCATGTGATTGCGGACGATGGCGCCACAGAGTGTTGTGACGAAGGTTTGTGGGTCGACGGTGTGGTTGGTGGTGGGCTCGGCGTGGGCGTTGGTCATGGGTGGATTGGGTTTGCCAGCGGGGTCGTTAGGCAGAGGGAGGATTTTGGTTTCGAGGTTGAAGCGGACTTTTTGTGCGTTGGCGGCGCGGGCGGCGGCGTCGGGATGGGATTTGCCGGGGCCGGTGCGGTAGTAGTCGGCGTAGAAGCGGGAGAAGCGGAAGAGCTGCTCGGCGTGGGTGGGGACGTAAGGGCTGATGAGATGCTCTTGTTTCGCAAAGGCCACGGCGACGGGGGAGAGCGCGAGGTCGTTCTTCTGGTCGGGGAACTGGGGGTGGAGCTTGTCGCAGATGAAGGTGCTCTGAGCTTCGGCCAGGGAGATGTCGCGGGTGTAGACGCGGTTTTCGAGGGTGTAGGGAGCGCCGTCGGCGCGGCGGCACGACTCGGGGTTGAGGAACTGATCGTGCCAGATGAGGGAGACGTGATCGGTGGTGACGCCGGTGTCGGTTTCGAGGGTGGTGCTGAGGTGGTCGAGGCCGTCTTCGAAGGAGGGCAGGGTGTTTTCGGGGCGGAGGCCGCGGCCGCCGCGGTGGGCGGAGACGTCAAAGGTCGCGAAGTACGCTGCTTCGTCGGGGTGGGCCGCTCTCTCTTCTGCTACGACTTGCTGGAGGAGGTCGGGACGGTCGGAGATGATGCCGTCGACGCGGAGGTCGATGAGGGAGCGCATCTTGGCGGGGTCGTTGGTGGTCCAGGGAACGACCTTGAAGCCGGCTTTGTGAAGTTGGGCGACGTCGACGGTGGGGTTCGGGCCGATGAGGGTGGCGTCGACGGGTGAGAGGACGGGTGTTTGAGCGCCGTGGGCCTTAGCGTGGGTGTTGGCGGCGGTCATGAGGGCGAGGAAGGGATTTTGCATGGGGGCCTGCTGGGCAGTGAGTGTTGCGGTGGTGAAGAGGGCCGTGATCAGGATTCGTGTTCCGGTGGAAGTACGCATGACCAACAATGATAGTGAATTGAAGTTGCTTTGGTGTGAATGGTGGTGGGTTGGAGAATCACGCTTCTTAGACCCACGATGACCAACTTATGAGATGAACTTTCCATGTGGTGGTTTGTCTTCGCAGTATCTAAAGATGCTGCTGCTCTCACCATGCAAGGCGTTACTTGCTTTCGCCACGGTCTTCGCTCATGTCGCTCTGCTGCAGCGCTGCTTTTGCTGCTGCTTGTTCTGTGGCCTCCATCCAGCCACGCAAGATGACAACTGCGGCGACCTGATCGATTACATATTTACGGTCACGCTGATCGCGTCCGGCTTCGTTGAGAATCTCGTGGGCGGCGACAGTGCTGAGGCGCTCATCCCAGAGCTGCACCGGGAGACCGGAGCGCTTCTGCAGCTCCTCGGCGAACTCATGTACCTTCGCGGCCCAGGGGCTGACGTCGCCTGACATGTGGAGCGGATTGCCGACTACGATTTTTACTACCTCGTGCTTGCGAATCAGGCGTAGGAGGCTGCGAAGATCTTCGCCCCTCGTCTTGCGCCACAGGGTTAACAGAGGCTGCGCCGTGTATCCCAACGGGTCGGAGAGCGCCACGCCCACACGAACTTTTCCCACGTCCAATGCCATCACGCGGCCGGTCGACATGTAGTCAGTTTACTGCCGCATCTTCTGGACAGGAGGATCTGAGATCACTGGTGCAGGAGGGCGGAGAGGTTTCCTTTGTGGGCCGCTAGTTTTGCTTCGGCGGTGGGGCGGTCGAGGGAGAGCTTCTGCATGACGATGGCGGTTTTGATGGTGCCGGCTTCCTGCAGGAGTCTGGTTGCAGTGGGTTGGTCGATTCCGGTGGCGGCCATGATGATGCGCTGGGCGCGGTCGACGAGTTTGATGTTGGTGGTCTGCATGTTGACCATGAGGTTGCCGTAGACGGCTCCGGTCCTGATCATGACGCCGGTGGAGAGCATGTTGAGGACGAGCTTGGTGGCGGTGCCGGCTTTGAGGCGGGTGCTGCCGGTGAGGATCTCGGGGCCGGTGATGGGGGCGATGGAGATGTCGGCGGCTTCGGCCATGGCTGAGTTGGGGACGCAGGTAAGTGAGATGGTGAGGGCGCCGATTTTTTTCGCGTGCGCGAGGGCTCCGAGGACGTAGGGGGTGCGGCCGCTGGCGGCGATGCCGATGAGGGCGTCTTGTGCGGTGATGCCTGCGGTGGCGAGGTCGGCTGCGCCTTGCTCGGGGGAGTCTTCGGATTGCTCGCTGGATTTGCGGAGGGCGGTGTCGCCGCCGGCGATGATGGCGTGGAAGAGGCTCGGGGGGACGGAGAAGGTTGGGGGGCACTCGCTGGCGTCGAGTACGCCGAGGCGGCCGCTGGTGCCGGCTCCGATGTAGAAGAGGCGGCCGCCGTGGTTGAAGCGCTCGGCGATGGCGTCGATTGCGCTGGCGGTTTCGGGGAGGACGGCGGCTACGGCGGTGGCGACTTTGGCGTCCTCGTCGTTGATGAGGCGGACCATGTCGAGGGTGGAGAGTTGGTCGATGTGTTCGGTGAGGGGGTTGCGGGTTTCGGTGGGAAGGGCGGCGAGGTTCATGGTTGATTCCATGATGGAGGATGTGGGGTGGGGAGGCAATGTAATTGGTTGAGATCGTGTATGGAGGCGTCTCGGTTCGTAGATGTTTCCTGCGTGATAGAAGAGGGTTTGTTCTGGTATTTCGATTCGATTGGTAAGTGGGTTCGCTTCGCGAATAATCCACCCTTCACGATAAGACTGTGAAGGATGGGCCACCCGGTTTTTTTTGGTCTTGAAAATTATGGGATTCCCCGACCTTCAAAGGTTATGTTTTTTTTGGCTTTGAGTGTTAGGGGACGATGACGCAGGGGCCGTTGGCGGTTTCGTGTTTGACGGCTTGCAGGGCTTCGTTGGCCTGGTCGAGGGGGAAGGTTTGGACCTGGGGGTGGATGCCGATCTCGGCGGCTAGTTGCAGGAAGTCGGTGGCGTCCTGGCGGGTCATGTTGGCGACGCTGCGGATCTGGCGCTCGCCCCAGAGGAGCTTGTCGTAGTCGAAAGCAGGCATCTGGTCGAGGTGGATGGCGTTGATGGCGACGATGCCGCCTTTGCGGAGGCTTGAGAGAGCGCTGACGACGACGGCTCCGCTGGGTGCGAAGGTGATGGCGCGGTCGAGTGCGACGGGTGGCTTGTCGTTTTCGGTGCCGACCCAGTGGGCGCAGAGGGAGGAGGCGAGCTGGCGGTGGGATTCGCCGCGGGTGGAGACGTAAACCTCGCAGTTCCAGTGGCGGAGGACGGTGATGGCGAGTGAGGCGGAGGCGCCGAAGCCGAAGAGGCCGACGCGCTCTCCGGGTTGGGTGCCGGCGACGCGGAGGCTGCGGAAGCCGATGATACCGGCGCAGAGGAGCGGGGCGACGTCGGTGTCGTCGAGCGCTTCGGGGAGTGGGTAGGTGAAGTCGGCGCGGACATCGACGTATTCGGCGTAGCCACCGTTGACGGTGTAGCCAGTGAAGACAGGGTCGTCGCAGAGGTTCTCTTCGTTGCGGAGGCAGAAGGGACAGGTGCCGTCGGTGCCGCCGATCCAGGAGACGCCGACGCGCATGCCGACGGGGCGGTCGGGTGTGGCGCCGCTAACTACTTTGCCGACAATCTGGTGGCCGGGGATGAGGGGTTGGTGGATGAGAGGGAGATCGCCTTCGAGGATGTGGAGGTCGGTGCGGCAGACTCCGCAGGCGAGGACGCGGAGGATGAGATGACCGTCGGTGAGGATAGGGATGGGAACGACTTCGATCTGAAGGGAGGATTGGCCTGGGGATTGAGAGGGGTGCAGGACGGCGGCTTTCACGGTGGACTCCTGATGCGAAGTTGATGGTGTGATCGAGCGGGATTGGGTCTTAAACGCTGTCGTAATTGTGTTCGATGGGCTTTTGTGAACCAGGGTAACGACTTTTTTTATTTTTCGACTTGTGGTAGTGTACGGGGCATGCTCCCCGCGCTAGCTGACTTTCGTGACCCGAATTCGCTCGCATCGCGTATGCGAGCTCGACGGAATCGATGGTTTCGATCCCGGATAGAAAGTCTACCCCGGCCCATGACGATCCTAGATGTTGGTGGCACTCCGGCAGTATGGGAGATCATTAACTTTGCGGATCAACCGGATATTCAGATCACGCTGCTGAATATTTCGGAGTTTAAAACCAATCACTCCAACATCACCAGCGTTATTGGCGATGCGAGGGATTTGCATCAGTACGGCGATAAGCAGTTTGATGTGGTGTATTCGAACTCGTGTATCGAGCACGTCGGCAGTATCGACGATATGCGTTCGATGGCGAACGAGATGCGGCGTGTCGGCAAGAGATACTTCCTGCAGACGCCGAACCGCAATTTTCCGATTGAACCCCACTTTGTGTTTCCGATGTTTCAGTTCCTGCCGCTCCCCGTGCAGGTTTTTCTCGTTCAACACTTTAGTCTTGGCTGGATCGGCAAGACACCAGACCGTGCGAAGGCAGAGAAAGAGGTACGGAGCATCCAACTGATTTCGAAGAAGGATGTTCAGATGCTCTTTCCGGATGCGAGTTTTGGTGAAGAGAAGTTTGCCGGCCTAACCAAGTCTTTGCTTGCATATACCGTGTAGAGGTTGACGCCCGTGTTGGGTTGTCGCTCTGCCGCGCTATTCGTGTGTGTCCGCGTTCACCTTGATGTTTTGTGGATGGTTTCTCCTTACGTTTGCGGCGTCGCTTGCGGAGCTGCGATACCTGCGTGGTTTTTTGCGTGCGGGGCGGCGTAGAATCTGGGCGGACCAGAAGGAGGGTGTATGCGGAGGCGTGTGTCTGCGGCTGTTGCGGTCGGGTTGCTGGTTGTGGCCGGTGGGTTAGTAAACGGTGCGTTTGCGAAGAACAAGAATGATAAGGTTTTGCCGGCGTACATTCTGAACGCGCATACAGTGGCGGTGATCATCGACCCGAGTGCAGGGGTGTCGGTGGACGATCCGCGTGCGAATGAGGTGGCGCGGAAGGATGTGGAGACGGCGCTGCTGAACTGGGGTCGGTATACGCCGGTGATCTCTTCGCAGGGGGCGGACTTGGTAATTGTGATCCGCAAAGGACATGGGCGGATGGTGGACGACACGGTCAGCATGCCGCCGCAGGACAATAACCGGCCGGCAACGATCAACCCAATGGATCGCGGCATCTCGGTTGCAGCGCAGCATCCCACGCAGCCGGGTATTGGGTCTGGGGCTCAGGATGCGAGCTCTGCGCATCCGCAGATGGAGGTTGGAGCGGTGGACGACTCGTTTGTGGTTCATGAGGGTGATAGAAGGGATCCTATGTACGGCGCGGTGGGGTGGAGGTATACCGCAAAGGACGGGCTTCGAGCGCATAATGTTCCGGCGGTGGAGGAGTTCCGGAAGGCGGTTGCTGCGGCGGAGAAGGCTGCGGCGGCGAAGAATCCGTAAGTGCCTGGTTTTGCAGGTGGCATTTGAGTGATGGTGGCGGGTTTTGGCGGTTGGCGGATACGGCGAGTTTCTCGCGGATCGTATGGCTAAGTGCGGCATTTTGCGGATTGGACACGTAAAATAGAAGAGATTACGCAAAACGCAAAGGATGATTGAGGCTGATGGTTATGGGAACGCAAGAGGTGTTGGCTGGACAGGTTGAGGCAGCGGCGAAGGCGGCTGGGCTGGTTGTGGTTTCGAGTTCAGTAGGACAGGATTTTTCGGGGAACCCGACGACGCGGTTCATGCTGGCGCTGGTTGCGGATCAGTCGAAGACGCAGGTGCTCGAGTTGAGCGACAAGTTCGATTTCAGCCGCGCGGATATGTTGGCGGAGGTTGGGGTTTATCTGGGTGAGACGGCGAAGCGGTTGAAGAATCCGCAGCAGGACTACTACCTGACGCTGCATGGGCTGCCGTTGAGTTTTGAGAAGTTTACGTGGCCGTTCCATGCATCGACTTCGGGTGCGGATACGTTCCTGGTGCATGGCGAGGTTCATCTGCAGGATGGCGAGGGAAGCCCGCTGCATGCGAAGGTGGCGGCGTCGATGACGGTGACGTTCGCGGAGATCGTGAAGGCTCCGGAGCAGCCGTTTTCAGAGGGTTTCATCTACAACGCGGTGCGGAAGACGATGGATCAGGGGCAGCTGGAGTTGGTGAAGAGTGGCAATCGGCAGCCTGTGCCGGTGACGACGCGGTTTTATAGTCCTTGGAAGAAGCGGTTCAACTTCAACGACACGACCGAGGGGCAGCGGCAGGAGTATCTGGCGGCGAAGGTGTTCTGGCTGTCGGGTGTGCTGGGTGGCGGGCAGCCGGTATGGCTGCTGGACCCGCGGGATGCGCAGTATCTGAACTCGACCGTGGAGGAGCTGAAGAAGACAACGGCGGCACTGGCGGGTGAAGGGCTTATTCATCTGGCAGCGGATACGGAGTATGCCACGCCGACCGAGGCTTTGATGGGGCACCGTGCGCAGTATGCGGCGGAGTTGGCGCATGCGCTGGCGTTCATAAAGCCGACGTTCAATGAGGATATGCGCGGCGGCCATACGAATATGTAGTTTCGTGAGGCAGGACTGCTAGGATATCGCCATGAACCGCTCAAAGAGGCTAGGGCTTGCCAGTATTTTCCTAATCTTTGGTGCGGTTCATGTCTACTATTCTCTGGGAATCGGGACCACCTATCGCCTTTGTTCTTGCGGTAATTTCGTGCGTGTTGGCATTTTTAGCTGCGCAACTAGGTAGCAAGTGGTGGTTGGTAGTCCCAGGCAGCATCATTGCCGTGTCTGCGCTTCTTATGTATGTCGGCTTCATGCGACATAGGTTTTCACAACTGACCACAACCGGTTATTGGCTGGGTTTGCCAGTGATTTTGCGGTTGTGATAGGTTCCTTGTGGCCTTCAGGAGCATCTTAACCTGCAGGTAATGAGGAAACACAATGAAGAAACTAATTCGAATCGCAACACCACTGATGGCAGTGGCATTGATGAGCGGTGCGCCCCTTTTTGCGCACGCCCAGACTTCACCGACACAAACCCAGACTCCGGAGTGGAAGACTCCGCCGGCTGGAACGCCGCAGGCACAGCAGGGGTATCGCGATGGAGTTCAAGCGGCCCAGCTGGACAAGACGGCAAAGCGCAAGATCGATGCAAAGTCGTCTTACCTGTATGTGCATCCTCCGGTGAAGGGAGCGGCTCGTGATGAGTACCGCACGAGCTTTACCGCTGGATACGATGCTGCTGTGAAACATGAGTCAGGCGAATAAGCGCCGCGACGCTCTGGTGTGATTCCAGATGGTCGAATTGAAAGAAAGAGAAGGGCTCCGCTGCGGGGCCCTTTTTCTTTGCTTTTTTTTGATCGGGTGGTCTATAGCAAATTTTCCTTATGGTGCAGAGTCTGCCAACGCAGATTCCCTTCGGGAATGACAAACAAAAAAGCGGAAGCGACTCCATACCAATTGCGGCGCTGCTCTTCTACACCAACTGCGGCGTTGTTCTAGTAGGTCGCTGGCTGGGTGGAGAGCGAGGTGTGGGTGATCGCGGCTCCGCAGTGCGTGCAGTAAGCGGCTGCGGATTCGATGGGGCTGTTGCAGGCGGGGCAGTGAGTGATAGCGAATGCCGGTGGTGGTACGGCGTGCGGTGTTGTGGTGCCAAGGATCTGGTTGGAGATGTAGATGGCCTGCGCGACGTTGTATTGACGGACGCGGTTGGGCATGAAGAAGCATTCGATCCACGCGATGACCATGGGGATGCCGGTCCAACAGAAGAGGAGATAGATGATGCCGGCGGTGTTGCGGCGTAGATAGAAGTGATGGATGCCGATGCCGCCAAGGAAGAGTGCGAGGAGGACGCCGACGACCTCGTCTTTGCGGGCGTGCTCGTACTCGGCGTAGAACCAGGCACGCTGATGGTCGTTCATGTTGGTGGTGTAGATGGAGTCGGTGATCTGCATGAGTTCGATCCTCTCGATTGCAAAGAGATGTACGCGGACGGGGCGAGCGCGGTTCCCGTCTGCTGCCGATCGAATCGGTGTTGGTAGATAGTCTACGACTCGAATGGTCGTAATTTACAAGGGTTTTTGAGGGGCGTACTGTTTCGACAATCGCGTTGGGCAGTTGCGTGTGCCAGGCAACGGCGTGGCGCGATCGCGAGTCAGATATGGAGAAAGCAGGAGGTGTGTATGCAGGCGGTTCATAACGGACAGTGCGGGCTTTGTAATCACTTTGGCGAGCATCATGCGAAGAGTCAGGTGTTGGTCACGATACTTACCAGCAAGAAGGCGGATGCCGATCTGCTGGATGAATGTGGGCATCCGAAGCATGCGGCGCTGCACCTGAAGGTCTCGCCCATTAGCGGATGCGATGGGTTTGTACCGGCGGCGCAAGCTTAACGATTTGAAAAGATGATGTCCTGCCGGACGGGCCTCCTGAGCGGAGGGCGGTCACTTCGTGACTTGTATACCTTGGGGCAGGATGATGGGATGGGGCCTCCCGTTGGTCGGCGTGTACATTGCTGACTGCGGGGGGCTTTCTGCGTTTTTAGCGGCGGTTCATGCCGAGGAGGCTTAGGAAGAAGCTGCCGAAGATGGCTTCGACGCCGAGCATGAAGCAGGTGGCTGATGGGAGGGTGAGTCGGAGCATGCGCTGGGGGGAGAGGTCGCCAAAGCCCGCGCTGTGCCAAACCTGGATGGCGTATCCGAGGATGCCGAGGCCGACGAGCAGGAGGGCGCAGCCGAAGAGCAGGCCGACCTCAAGATTGATGTATTTGAAGATGCGTTCGAACTTGGGGTTGGGTGGAAGGAAGCCCTCTTGTGTTCCGAAGACGCGGGCGCTGACGGCGAAGACGGAGATATGGGCTCCGATGAGAACCAGGCCGAGGGAGTAGGTGAGGGTGTCGACGTCGAAGGTCCAGCGGCCGACGGTTTGCGGGCCTGGGATGAGCCAGAGCGAGAGGATGACGCCGATGAAGAAGGTAACGACTCCGGGGATGAGGAAGAGCCAGCGGGGGCTGAAGAGGAGAAGGAAGCGGAGGTGACGCCAGCCGTCGCGCCAGGATCGAAGGTGGGGAGCGCGGCTGCGGCCGTCGGGCGAGAGGGTGGTGGGGACTTCGGTCATGCGGAGGCCGGCGAGGGAGGATTTGACGACCATCTCGGAGGCGAACTCCATTCCGGTGGTGCGGAGCTGGAGGGCGAGGATGGGGTCGCGGCGGAAGGCACGGAGGCCGCAGTGGAAGTCGCGGACGGGGATGCTGAAGAAGATGCGGCCGATGGAGGAGAGGACGGGGTTGCCGAGGTAGCGGTGGAGGGGCGGCATGGCACCGGGCTCGATGGTGCCAGAGAAGCGGTTGCCCATGACGAGGTCGTAGCCTTCTTCGAGTTTTGGGAGGAAGCGGGGCAGGTGTTCGAAGTGGTAGCTGGCGTCGGCGTCGGCCATGAGGATGTATTTGCCGCGGGCGGCTTCGATGCCGGCCAGGAGGGCTGCTCCGTAGCCGCGGACAGGGACGGGGACGACGCGGGCGCCCTCGTCGGTGGCGATTTGTTGAGAGCCGTCGGTGCTGCCGTTGTCGGCGACGATGACCTCGCCGGTGACGTTGTTGTCGCGGAGTGCCGCGACGGCCTGCCTGACGCAGAAGGCGAGTGTTTCTGCTTCGTTAAGGCACGGCATAAGGATGGTTACGGTCAACTCGCTCATTGATTGCATGTTACCAAAGTGCTTTTGCTGGGTTGGGTGCCCTATGGGCGTGTGTTTTCTGTGGGGTTTGCGGGGGGAAGGTTGAGCGGATAGACGTAGAAGGGGGAGCTGTCGAGTTCGCGCCAGCCTGCGGAGACGGGTGTGTTTCCGGTCATGAGGCCGGGGCTGAAGTAGCCGATGAGGACCTTGTCACCTTGCTGGCGCACGAGGCTGATGACTTCGTTTCGGTTGGGCATGGCGTCGAGGACAGGGTAGAGCGGGGTGGTTGGGGCGTAGATTTCGGTGAGTACGCGGACGCCGGCGAGGCGAGCCCAGTAGTGGTCGTACATGCAGGCGCGGGTGCCAACGCAGGCGACGGTGTCGCCGGGGCCGACGCCTAGGTCGTTGAGGGCGTGGGCGGCGCCGAAGATGTCGTTGTTGTACCAGCCGTAGGGGGATTGGGCGAAGGCGAGGCTGCGGCGGAGCTCACCGACGATGCGTGCGGAGTCGCCGATGGCGAGCAATGCGAGGAGGAGCACGGCGGCTGAGGCTGCGTTGCGGGTGGGGAGGGTCTGGACGGAGGGTGAGAGGCGAAGGGAGGCAAAGAGCGGGAGCAGGATGGCGAGAAGGCCGACGGTGATGTAGCGGTCCTCGATGTTGACCATCCCGTAGATGCCGAGGACGGCGAGGCCGAGGAGGGCGGGAGCCAGCCAGAAGGAGTTGGTGGTGGGGTGGCCTTCGCGGTGCAGGCGCGCTCCGAGGACGAAGAGGAGGAGGAGGAGAAGCCATGCTTCGGGATGGTTGGCGACATAGCGGATGATGCGCACGATGCATTGCCCGATGACGACGACCTCGAGGTGCGGGTTCATGTGCGCTTTGACCTGGTCGTTCCAGTAGGAGGTGTCGAACCAGTCGGGGTAGGTGCCGTAGGGAAGGAGCTTGTAGCTGTAGACGCCCGGGGACTGGAGGAGTTGTTGTTCGGGATGCTTGAGGTGGACCTGGGAGGCGCCGAAGAGATTCGTCTGCCACGGTTCGAGGTGCATCTTTTCGGTGCCGCTGACGAACCATGCGTAGTTGAGGGTGCCGGAGTCGCCGAAGTCGAAGCGGCCCTTTTGTTTGGAGAGCGCGGCAATGTATGGGCCAGCGACGATGGCGAAACAGATGAGAGCCAGGAGGCCGGCGGCTGCTGCGCGAGTTGCTGCGTGACGCTGCCATACGACGCGGAAGGCGATGAGCGCGATGATGCAGAGGAGAGTGAAGAGGAAGGCGAAGGATTTGGCGAGGTAGGCGAAGCCGAGGGAGATGCCCATGAGTGCGGCATAGCGGAGGTGGTTGGTGGCGAGGTGTTTCAGGAGCGCGGCGACGCCGAAGAGGAGGAAGGCTTGAAGGAGGGCGTCGGGACGGACCTTGCCCATGCTGAGTTCGCGCTGGGTGGAGATGACGAGAAGGCCGATGCCGAGGTAGCGGAGGGTGTAGCGGTCAAGGAGGAAGGATGCGGGGGTTGGTGAGGCCGTGGTGGTTTCGCGGAGGTCGCGGAGTTGGATGAGGGCGTCGGTGAAGGCGACGACGGCGAGCATCTCCAGGAGGAAGATGCCGAAGTTGACCATGTAGTATGCGTGGAGCTCGGTGTAGCGGGTGGAGTGGAAGAGGGTGTGGCCGATTGCGAGGGCGGTGGGGTAGAGCGGATTCCAATAGCCGTTGATAACGCCGTGCCAGTTGTGTGCGCGAATGAGGTCGCCGATGTCCATGTAGGCGACGGCGTCACCGTCGATCTGGTAAGGGTCGTAGAGGGCGTAGCCGAAGGTGACGAGGGCGGCGAGGAAACAGTAGACGGGCCAGAGACGGCGCAGCCAGTAGGGGAGACGGTTTGGCTCCGGCGAGGGGAGTGTCATGCGGTGGGG
>CAVYUE010000027.1:0-167479 GCA_963771625.1 uncultured Acidobacteriaceae bacterium | reverse complement strand
GCCAGTTCCGCCATCCCGGCTCTACCCTCTTCTGCAGAGCTCCCTTTTACTCCGACCGCAGTCGATCCTCACGGAGAGGACCACCACCTGCGAATCATGAAGTCGGGCCTCTCAATCGTGGCCCTAATTCCAGTATCGCATAGCATTCGCCGATCGGCATCCTCTCAAGATCGCTGGATGGGCCATAGCCATGCCGCGCCGCGAACGCCGCTCGAATCCCCATACATTGCTGCCAAAATAGGAGTAGACACTTCACCGCCAAAGACATACTTCGGCAGCAAAGCAGGGAGCGCCTGATAGATATGCTGCACTCTGGACACACCACCGCCAATCACGATCACATCGGGATCAAGGATATTGACTACATTAGCCAATCCGCGCGCCAAACGATCTTCGAACCGCTCCAGGGCCGCAGCAGCCGCTGTATCGCCAGCTTCGAAATCCGAGACAATCTCCCGAGTCGTCCGAGTCCGGCCAGTCGCTTCTTTGTAGTCGAGCGCTATTCCAGTACCCGAAACCCACATCTCCATACATCCACGCTTCCCGCAGTAGCAGGGCGGTCCCGGATTCTCTTCCGGCTTCTGCCATGGCAGTGGATTATGACCCCATTCCCCGCCAACCCCATTCGGTCCGTCATGGACGTGGCCGCTGATCGCAACCCCGCCACCACATCCCGTCCCTAGAATGACCCCGTACACCACGCGAGCCCCGGCCGCCGCGCCGTCGGTTGCTTCTGATACCGCGAGACAGTTTGCATCGTTTGCGACACGCACCTCACGACCAAGCGCAGCCTTCAAGTCTTTGTGGAGCGGACGGCCATTCAGCCACGTTGAATTCGAATTCTTAACCACGCCCGTAATTCTGGAAATGCTTCCCGGAATTCCAGCTCCTACCGTGCCAGTGTTTCCAGTCTCTTCTTCTATCCGGCGAACGAGCCCCACCATCGCTCGAATCGTCTCTTCATAATTGTTTCGAGGCGTATCGACACGATGCCGTGCCAACTCAAGGCCGTGATGATCAATCGCAAGCGCCTCGATCTTCGTTCCCCCAAGATCGATACCAATACGCATCCCTGTATCTGTCATTCAGCATTCCCCATCTCTTCAAATACTCCCTAGTCCGACTGCCTATCGAGCGCTCGGTCTAGAACGGTTTAGTAGCGAGCCGGCGAGTACCGCTTCGCTTGAACCTTACTGCACCTTCCCTTGCGGACGCAGCCGTCGCAACTCCGCCGCACAGGCAATTGCATTAAGAGCCGCAAGCTTCAGATTATCCGCAGCCAGCCAAAGCCAGAACCGTCTTCCCTGCTCTCCATCCCCAGAATCCTTGGTCACCCTTACCATGATGTCTTCCTGACCCGCCGCGCTCAGATTGCTCGGTGGGTCGGACTCCTCACTCACCACATCGATGTGTTCACCCGCCAAAGCGGCCTCAACCTCATCCACAGTAACGGAAGCGCCAAGTTCCACCAGCATCGAGGCTACATAGCCGTGAAACACGGGAGCCTGTACGATCTGCAGCGCCAGCGCGGGCAACACAGCACCTGCCAGTCCGTCATAATGTCTTCGGATCCGTTCTTCCGTTGCCTTAAGCTTCACCTTCGCGGCCTCGCCCAGCGCAGGCAGCAGATTGAACGAAACCTGCGCATCGTACTGCTCACGGGGCAGCGTTTGAAACGACAGCAAAGTCACAGTCTGCTGATGCAGCTCATCCATCGCCGCACGGCCATACTCTGAGGCCGGCTCCATCACGGTAGCGGCCACACTCGTCAAAGCCAGCTTCGCTCGCAACTTTCCGGCTACCATGGCAGAGCATCACCGCTACCGGGTGTGCTGCTACCACTGCAGGAGTCTTCAGGTCCGGCTCCTGCCCTCGTTGCGGCTCCTTTTCTGCGAGAACCTCCGCTACCCACGGCGCACGCACCAGAACATCCTTCTCGCCATCCAGCGCATACGTCAGGTCGACAATGCTGGCGCCCGCCCGCCGCGCCGCCTGCCAGTGTTTCTTCGTCACGGGAGCACTGCCAGTAAAGAACACAAAGTCCATCCGCTCGAACGAAGACGCCTCGAGCCGCTGGATAAACGCAACCTCATCCCCAGCCGCAGTCACCTGTCCTGCGACCTCCTCTTCATCAAGCAGCACAAAGTCCGACGCCCCCAGCAGAGACTCACCCAACTCCTCGCTCAGCTCTTTTCCAGCCAGCGAAGACGCGCCGACGATACCGATTCGATACATTCTGTCCGTCATATCTCTTGAAACCCTTGAAAATTAAATGTGCACCGCATGAGCCGTACTTTTATCGGATGCGCGAATAGCTATTGCTGACCCACTACAGTGGAATGCCGCCGCCCTCTGCTCCACGAGTACGCCAGCCGCGCGACGACGCCGGACACCAGATAGGCCATCGCGATAATGATCAGCATGTACTGGTGGTAAAGCACAATCGACGCGCCCACTACCGCAATCACCGCGAAGAGCTGAAACGGATGACGGCGGCCAAGCGTGATCTCCTTCGCACTCCAAAAACGCCAGTTGCTTACCATCAAGAAGCTGGTAAACAGCAGCAAACAGATCCAGACCACAGCGATCCACGGATTATCAATCGGAGACCCCCTCTGAAAATGAATCACCGAACTGATCACGCCCGCACCCGCAGGTATTGGCATTCCCACAAAGTACTTCTTCCCTGGCCGACCCGGATTACGCGGCTGAGGATTAATGCTGATATTGAACCGCGCCAATCGGCTCGCCCCGCAGATTAGAAAGATGAAACAAACGAACACGCCGATATGCACGATCTGCTCTCGAGCCTCCGGATGAGACATCAACGGCAGCATCCGAAATCCCCAAATGTAAGCGAGCAGGCTCGGCGCAACACCAAACGTCACCACGTCCGCCAGCGAATCAAGCTCCTTGCCAAAGTCGCTCGTCGTGTTGGTCATCCGCGCAATGATGCCATCCAGCCCGTCGAACAAAACTGCGATGCCAAGCGCCAGCGCGGCCCTGTCAAAGTATCCTTGGTCAGCAGCCGACCCCTGAATACTCTGCGTAATCGCATAGAATCCAGCAGCCATATTGCCCGCCGTAAACAGAGACGGCAGCACGTACATCCCGCGGCTGGGCTGTCGCCGCGCTTTACCGTCGACAGCGATCTGCGCCTCATCCGCCATCAGGCCACCACTGCCACAGCAGCGCTCTTCGACTGCGCCGCAAGCTCCGGAAGCACAGCCAGCACAGTCGAGCCGCCCTTCACACGAGCTCCCGTCTTCACCTTTAAATTTGCCGCAGCCGGTATCAATACATCCACTCGCGAACCAAACTTGATCAACCCGATCCGTTGACCGCGTTCAACCCGATCTCCCACCTTCAAATTGCATACGATCCGCCGGGCCAGCAGCCCTGCGATCTGTTTGAAGCTGACCTCGTATCCACCAGCGTCAATCGTAATCAGCGTCTGCTCATTGTTCAGCACCGACTCGGCTTTCATCGCATTCATGAACTCGCCCTTGCGGAACTCGCACACTGTCACGACTCCGCCCACCGGCGCCCGGTTCACATGCACATCAAAGACATTCAGAAAGATGCTGAGTCGCAGCCTGCTGCCACTGATCGTCTCAATCCACTCCGCTTCGGTAACAACCCCATCGCCAGGCGAAACAATCTGCCCCGGCGCCTGCGGGATCGTCCGATTTGGATCGCGAAAAAACCACAAAAAGAATGCCGCCAGAATGATCGGCAGGGCCACCAGCGCAGTCGGCATATTCAGATACCAAAGCGCTGCTGCTACAACACCAAGCCCTAAGGCATAGAAGAATCCGTCTCGCACCATAAGTGACTCAATTATAGGGCCTCGCACACCTCGGATATGAGGTCAGCGCCGCACTGGCCGCTGGCCCGGACATCGAAGCCGTCACCCTGGGCCCTAGGACGCTCCTAATCGCCGAAGCCGCTCAATCTCATCCTTCAAACTGAGTTTCAGCTTCTTCAATCGCACCTCTTCCAACTGCTCGGAGTCCGTCAGGAAGAGTTTGGAGCGCAGCGTATCCAGCCTGCGGTCATACAGGCTGTGTTCTTGAGTTAATTGTTGGATGGAAGGAAGCGACGTAGCTTGGGGAAGCTCGATAAACTTGCCAGTTTGCACGTGAGAATACCTCCAACAACAGACAGCGTTCACATGGTGGCGACACGCTATCACAGCACAAACAAGACCGGCAATGTGGATTACTTCCCTTCCGCTAACTTCAACTGCATCAGCACAGCATCCTCTTCCGGGTCTCGGTAGTACCCCTCGCGTCGCCCGACCGCGACAAACCCCAGTCCCGCATACAGCGCAATCGCCCCTTCGCTCCCAGCACGAACCTCCAGCTCAATCTCCGCAGCGCCCTGACCTCTGCTCCAATCCACGACCGCCTCACACAAAGCCCTACCCACTCCCCGCCGCCGTGCCGTCTCGTCCACCGCCACGCTCTCAAGCTCCCCCACGCTTTCGGTCGCCAACAAAATCACCTTACCCACAGCAAAACCCACCATCTCTTCACCGCTCTCCGCAACAAAGAGACATCGCCTGACCGCACCCTCCGCCTCGCCGCGACTCCGAACGATCGCGGCGTACTCTGCCTCTGACCAATGAGGAGCCTCCACCGCACCTCGCTCGAGCGAAATCACCTGAGCCAGATCCTCCGCGTTGCCTGACCTAACCCGCAACCCCGGAACAGTCATCTCTCCGCTCGCGGCATCGAAGGCTTCGCAAAGATCTCGGCATCCGTTCGTCGCAGATAGTTCGCATCGAGCGTAGCCGCATCATCAAAATCCCCGCCACCAATACGATCCAGCGCAAACGGCAAAGCATCTCCTGCCGATGGCTCGTCAACCACTCTGGGCTGCAACTCCGCCAAAGCCTCCGCCACCTTCGCCTCGCACACGACCACTACACCTCCCGCAGCCGCCGCAATCACATCCTCGCGCCCCATCAACGCCTCGCGCAAACAGCGCCGCCCAACATACTCCCCGTAGTAAAACTCCCCGCGCCCTGCATCCAGCACCGCATGTATCGGTCCACCTGCTCCATCAACACGAGCAGCAAGCAGCGCTAGCCGCGACACCGCGATCAACGGCACCCCTCCAGCCTCGCTCAAACCCTTCGCCGCGCTCAACCCAACCCGCACCCCTGTAAACGACCCCGGCCCATGCACGACCACCACCGCCGCCAGCTCATTCAGTCGAAAGCCACTCGCCTCCATCAACCGTCGCACCGCCGGCACCAGTCGCTCCGACGACGTTCGCCCCGGCAACACCTCCGTAGCTACAATCGCCTGCGCCAGCGACGTATCGCCCAGCGCGACGCTCCCCTCACCACCCGCAGTATGGATCATCAAAAGCCGCATCACTCTCGACCTTCACTCACGTCCAACGGTGACGCAACGCCATCCCCCACAAGCTCCAGCAAAACTCCTCCCGTACTCGCCGGATGCACAAAAAAATACCGATGCCCACCTGCCCCAACCTTCACCGCATCACTCGCCAGCCTCACACCTTGCTTCGTCAACCGCGCAAACATCGCGTCAATTCCTTCAACATGCACTGCAACGTGATGCAGCCCCTCCCCGCGCTTCGACAAAAATCTCCCAATCGTCGAATCCTCCTGCGGTCGCCTCCAGCAACTCAATCCGGCTCTCTCCGAGCGGCAACATCGCGGTCTTCACCTGCTCATGCGCCACCGTCTCCTCGTGGCTCACCACCAATCCCAGTGCCTCATAAAAACCTCGCGCCGCCGCAATACTCTTCACCGCTACTCCCAAATGATCCAGCCGCAACCCACCCTCGCGAACCCCGTCTCCCAGGCTCACACGCACCTTCCGCTCAAGCCTCTGTTTCGCACAACTCCTCACCGCTTCCATCAACTCCTGCACTCCCTCACCCGTCGTCGCAACCGTCTTCACTACCGGAGGCACCCAATCCCCTCGCGAAGCAGCCAGTCCCTGCATCGCAACAATCTCCTGCTCCACCAGCTCCGCGCCACCACGATCGCTCTTATTCACAACGAAGATGTCAGCAACCTCCATCACCCCGGCCTTCAAACTCTGCACCTCGTCGCCCATCCCCGGTACGAGCACCAGCACAGTCACATCCGCCACGCCAATCACATCAACCTCATCCTGCCCCACCCCAACCGTCTCAATCAAAATTGTCTGTCGCCCCGCAGCCTCGATCACCGAACACACGTCTGCCGCCGCGCGAGCCACCCCACCCATCGCCCCGCGCGAAGCCATGCTCCGGATATACACTCCATCATCCCCAGCAAACCCCTGCATCCGAATCCGGTCCCCCAACAACGCTCCTCCGGTATACGGACTTGACGGATCCACCGCCACCACCCCGACCATCTGCCCATCCGCACGCAACCACTTCGCCATCTGGTCCACCAAGGTGCTCTTCCCTGCCCCCGGAGGTCCCGTCACCCCTACCCGCAGCGCATTCCCGGCAAACTCACGGCAAGCCACCAGCAACTCATCCGCCAGCGCCCCGCCGTCCTCGACGACAGACACCGCTCGAGCCAGTGTCCGCACATCTCCACCACGCAACCGCGCCATCATCTGCGCGATCTCAACGCCATCCGCCCTCAAATCGTTAGCCACGACAGCGATGATACCGCGCCCTCCGTACAACTATTCCACCTTCATCGGATCCCACTTGTCGCTCCCTGCCAAATAAGCCTTCGTCTCATACTTCTTCGCCTCGGCCTTCGTAAGCTGCCTCGAATAAGGTTCCCGCCCCTCAGGGTTAGCTCCGGGCCCGCTCGATTTGAACTCCGCATACGTCGCCGTCGGTAGACGTGGCTGTGGAGCACCCTTCCAGTCCGACCAACCCTCAGGCATAATCGGCGCCACTATCTCGGTATTTATAAAGATCACAGTCGAATAATCCCGCCACGGCCTCCCAAGATAAACCTCCCCCGCACCTGCATCCGCCGTGATCCTGCAACGATCGAAGACATACCCCGCATCCTGCCCCACCCTGGTATTGCTCTGCGCCGTCAAATAACCCCCTGGCCCATGAGCAATACTATGAATCTCGCATCCTTCAAACACGGCCTTCGCATCGCCAAAGATAAAGTCCACATGGCCTTCGATATAGCAGTCCGCATAGTACTGCCGCCCCGTCACGCACTTCTCACCATCTTTCATGCATCCCATGCTCGACGCATACAGCGTGTCCTGCGCCCCCAGCAGCCTTACGTGCCGCAGCACCGCCCGATCAGCACGTACCGACAACGCCACCGCCTGCGATGGCACATCGCTCGTCTTGCTGTAATCATTCGCAATCGTCATCATGCCGGCAAAAAAATCACTGCCGGTTACAAATAGCGTGGCCGAACACGAAGTTCCGCACGTTGAAGCTGCACTATTGCCATACACCAACACCACCTTCGCCCAGTCGTCAGTATCTCCACGCAACTGAATCTTCGGCTTGTCCACGTGCACCACCTCGCGATAAACCCCTGGCCGTATCCGAATCACCGCCCCGGTATCCGGAGCCGCATTCACCGCCGCCTGGATCGTCGTATAGTCCGCTCCCGTCGGTCCCACCGTAATTGTCTTGATCCCTTGTGCCCACGCCATCCCACCGGCTAAAACTCCCAGCCCCACCAGCCTGACCCAACTCCCGAACCGCTTCATCTCATCTCCCAAACCATTTCTCAAGCCGCATGTCCTTATTGGACGAACCAGTTTACACACAACACAATTGCCCACCCCAATCCCACGAATGCACCATTCGGCAACTCAACTCCTACGCGATCTGCTTGACACAAGTAGCCCAACAACGACTATCCTCATCCTCGACGCACTACAGCGACTCTGCCGGGCCCACAGCCGGAGCCCGAGCAATGGTCAGACCAACCTTCCGCGGGAGACGTTACTGCATGTCGATCGATACCGCCAGCCTGCCTGACTCGGGCTTCACAACCGCCGCCCCGGAAAAGTCCAACGTTCGCTGGTTCGTCTGCGCTCTTCTCTTCGCCGCCACCACCATCAACTACATGGACCGCTCGGTCCTCTCTCTCATCGAGCCGCTCCTCCACAACCTCCCCTTCATGGGTTGGGACTTCACCAAAGACGCGGCCCACCAGGTCGTCTTTAACAACAACTACGGCAACATCATCATCTGCTTCCAGGTCGCGTATGGCATCGGCCTCCTTACCGCTGGCCGCTTCATCGACAAGCTCGGCACCAAGATCGGCTACGCCCTCGCCATCACCGTCTGGGCGCTCTCGTCCATGGGCCACTCGCTCGTCAAATCGGTCATCGGCTTCTGCATAGCCCGCGCCATGCTAGGCATCGGCGAATCCGGCAACTTCCCCGCCGCCATTAAGGCCACCACCGAGTGGTTCCCCACCGAAGAGCGCGCCCTCGCCACCGGAATCTTCAACTCCGGCTCCAACGCCTCCTCTTTCATCGCCCCGGCCCTGGTCGCCTTCGTCACCTATCGCTTTGGCTGGAAGGCCGCCTTCGTCACCACCGGCTCCATGGGCCTGGTCTGGTTGGTCGTATGGCTCCTATTCCCCTATAACAAGCTCCGCCGCGCCAACACCCAGACTCAGATCAACCTCCAGGAGATCGTCTCCCCTTCAGCCAGCCAGGGCTTCTTCGCTCTCTTCGGCGAACTCGCCCGGCAGCGTGGTCTCTACGCCTTCTCCATCGCCAAAGGCCTCACCGACCCCATCTGGTGGTTCTATCTCTTCTATCTCCCCAAGTTCCTCAACGAAAACTATGGCCTTGACCTCGCCCATGCCTACTGGGAGATCGTCACCGTCTACGCCGTATCGAGCGTCGGCTCCATCGCCGGCGGCGGCCTCTCCGGCTTCCTCATGCATCGCGGCTTCAGCACCAACAGCGGTCGCAAAATCGCCCTGCTCATCTGTGCCCTCTGCGTCCTGCCTATCATGCTCGTGCCCTACATGGGCCGAGTCTCACCACACAGCGCCTGGCCCGCCGTTGCTCTCTTCGCCCTCGCCGCCGCAGCCCACCAGGGCTGGTCGGCCAACCTCTTCTCCACGCCAACCGACATGTTCCCCTCCACCGCCGTCTCCACTGTCGTCGGCATCGGCGGCGCCATCGGTGCCGTCGGCGGAGCCACCTTCACCTGGATCGTGAAGCACTACTTCGCACTCCACCCCATGCTCATCTTCACGCTGGCCGGCCTCAGCTTACGTAACGTCTCTCCTGATCTTTCAGCTTCTCGTTCCTCGCCTGGGGGTGCGCCGCACCGCCTAAGCTTCAATCCACTGTGCAGCCGCACCTGCATCCCACTACCCGCGTGTTACTCTTCTTCAACTCAAGCGCAAGGAGCTTCGTTCAGCGTGAAAAAAGAGGTCAAAGAGCAATTTGACGAGGTAACCGGCCACAGCCAGCTCACCATGCAGGTCGTCGAGCACGTTCGCTCCCTCATCAGCAAAGGCGAAGTCCACCCCGGCGACCGTCTCCCGCCCGAACGCGAGCTCGCCCGCAAACTCAAGATCAGTCGCTCCAGCCTTCGCGCCGGCATCGGCTTCCTCTCCGCGATGGGAGTCCTCAAAAGCCGCCACGGCGCAGGAACCTTCGTCTCCAGCGGTCCTCCCGCGCTCGACTCAAGCTCCCTCTCCGTGCTCGGAGCACTCCACGGCTTCCTCCCCTGGCAGATGTTCGAGGCTCGCCTCGTCCTCGAATCCAACGTCGCCGCCCTCGCAGCCGAACGCGCCACCGACGAGCATATCGCCGAACTCGCCGAGGAAGTCGCAGAGATGTACGCCTCCCTCGCCGACCCCCAGGAGTACCTCATCCACGACGTTCGCTTCCATCGCACCATCGCGCGCGCAGCCGGAAATCCCATCCTCGGCGCCCTGATGGAAACCATCACCGCCAACCTCTACGAATACCGCAGCAAAACCGTGCAACATGCAGTAGACCTCAAAGAGTCCGCCGAGATGCATCGCGAGATCTATCGCGCCATTCGCTCCCACCACCCCGCTCAGGCTCGTCAGGCAATGGAGAAGCACCTCAACCTCGCCCGCATCGCCCAGGCCTCTGAGGCCGAACTGGACGTCCCCACCGGCACCGACACACCGAGCCCCGAGACCAAGTCCGAAACCCCCACGTCCTGATCTGCAGCCGCTAGAAAGATTAGAGCAACACCGCTGTTGGGTAGAGTCGCTTTCTCTTGTGTGTCATTCCCGAAGGGAATCTGCGTTTGCAGTCTCTACACCATAAGGGAAATTGCTATAAGCGTAAGTTCAAACGACAGTCGTGAATCGCAGTTCCAGCACGTCCGCTTTCGTCGAAATCGTCAGGTCCTCAAGAGAAGACACGATCCACGTAGCCGCCTTCAGATCTTCAGCGGAATGCGTTCCCAGCACCCCAAGCACTCGGCATCCTGCAGCTAATCCCGCACCGACTCCAGAAGGCGCGTCCTCAATTACGATGCACTCCGCCGGCGGCAGGCCGAGCAACTCAGCGCCGCGCCGGTACGGCTCCGGATCCGGCTTACCGCGCTCAACCATATCGGCGCTGATGATGCGCTGCGGGACCGGCAGTCCAGCAACCTCCAAACGCCTGATGAGCAACCGGTGAGTCGCCGAGGTGACGATGGCCCAACGGTCCAATGGCAGGCTCGCAAGCAGAGTCCTGACACCCGGCAGCACCGTGAGGCCGGAGATATCCTCCATCTCCAAATCTTCAATTACACGCAGCCCCTCCTGGGGATCGATGTCGGGGCGCAGCTCCTTCACAATCTCAATCGCACGCATGCCATGCGGCACCTCGTAGATCTCCGCATTCGGCACGTCATAGTGCTCCGCCCACTGCCGCCAGCAACGCACCACCGACCCGATGGAGCTGATCAGCACTCCATCCATGTCAAACAAAATCCCCTTCGCCTCTACGCGAACCGGCTCGCTCAAACCGAACTCCCCTGCAGGACAAACGCCTGCGCCGCTTCAAGCACACGAGCAACCGACTCCACCGAACAGCTCTCGCAGTACACCCGCAGCAGCGGCTCCGTACCGGAGGCACGCAGCAAAATCCACGTCTCTGCCGCATTCGGCTTCGAAGCGCAATCTGGATTGTCGAGAAAAAATTTAATACCATCCAGGGTCTCGACCCGAAGCACCTTCATACCTGCAAAGTCCGCCACTCCTGCCTTCGCCCGCGTGATGGCAGACTGCTTCAACGCATCGTTGATGTGCATATCGACTCGGCCATACTGGTGTTCGCCAAACTCCTGCTGCAACGCGGCTACAAGCTCGCCCAGCGTCTTCTTCTCATCCGCCATCACGTTGGCTAGAAGCAGCGAGTTGAGCAGACCGTCCCGCTCCGGCAGATGTCTGCTGATGCCGATGCCGCCCGACTCCTCCCCGCCAATGAGGATCTCCTGCTCAAGCATCAGGTCGCAGACATACTTGAAGCCGATTCCATGCTCATGCAGCCGCCGTCCATACTTCGCGCAGATGCGGTCTAGCATCTTCGTCGTATTGAAGGCACGCGTAACATCCCCCGGCCACTTCTTACGTTCCAGCAGCCACTTCAGCAGCACAGCAAAGATCTTGTGAGCATCGACAACGTTACCGTGCTCATCCACAGCCCCGATCCGGTCCGCATCCCCATCAGTGATCAATCCTGCATCGCACTTCTCCGCGATAACAGCAACCTGCGAGGCATGAATATGCGGCAGAATCGGCTCCGGATTGATCCCCGGAAACGCCGGATTGATCTCGCTGCGAATCTGCACGAAAGGAACGCGAGCTTCAGTGAAAATATCCGCAATTACATTGCGCCCCGCGCCATACATGCAGTCGATCAGAAATTTATAGCCAGACTCGCGAATCGCACCGAGATCCACGAAGCGCGCAATGGCCGCAATGTACTCCGGATTGAAGTCAACCGTCTCAACGGCCGCAGCCTGAGCAGCCTTCACGAGAGGCTTATCGAGATAGCTCTCAATCGAAGCCATAATGGAAGGCTTGCCCGATCCACCATAGCTCGCCTTATACTTCACGCCATTCCACTCTGCAGGATTGTGGCTCGACGTAATCATCACCCCACCAGCCGCCTTACGTTCGCGAACCGCATAGGAGAGCGCAGGCGTCGGTGTAATATCAGCAGCCATCACGACGGGAATGCCCGCCCCCGCAAGCACCTCAGCAACAACATTAGCGAAAGAACGCGAGCCAAATCGCGTGTCATATGCAATGCAAACACCGGCGGATGCATCTTCATGCGCCAAAACATAGTTCGCAATCGCAGACGCCGCAACGCGAACGTTCGCGTAGGTGAAGTCGTCCGCAATGATGCCGCGCCAGCCATCGGTGCCAAACTTAACTACTGTCTCTGCCATATCTCTTCGAGTGTCCTGTATTCGTTCTTCGTGGATCGGTCGCTAAATCAAGTCTTCCCGTCCGGCACTCTTGAGCTCCGCGACTACCTTGCCCACATCCTGCGAGCGTTCGCGAGTCGTAATCAACAACGCGTCCTTCGTCTGGACGACAACAAGATTCGTGACGCCGACCAAAGCGATGACCTTGCCCGGAGCGTGCACATAATTACCGGTCGAGTCGATCGAGATGCACAGCGGATCGTCTCCCTCGAACACGTTCACCACCGAGACACTCTCCGGCGGACAACCCGCTGCGTGCTCATGCAAGGCCGACCAGCAACCCAGGTCATTCCACTCGAAGTCGCCTGGCAGGCAGTAAATCTCCGCGCCCTCTTCGCCCTTGGCTGAACGCGGCTCCAGTACTGCGTAATCGATGCTGATGTTGTCGCACTGCGGGTAAACCTCAGCGAAGACCCGATCAAACTCCGCCTTCGACGTACGATGAGCCTCGGCAATCTTTTCAAGCAGCGGTGCCATCGACGGGCAGTGCTCGCGAATCGCATTCGCCAGCGTCCGCGCGCTCCAAAGGAATATTCCGCCATTCCATGCGTAGTTTCCTGACGCGACGAACTGCTCCGCCACTTCACCGTTGGGCTTCTCAGTAAAACGCTTCACACGTCGCACGGCAATCCCGGAAACCGGAACACGAGAAGGATCAACAGTCGCGCCCAATTCGATGTACCCATAGCCAGTCTCAGCCCGCGTCGGAGGAACGCCAAGCACGACGATCTTCTCACCGCTCGCAGCCAGCGCAATGCCAGCGCGGATGACCTCGGCGAAGCGAACCTTATTCTTCACCACATGATCAGAAGGAAAGATGCCAATGACGGTATCGGGCTCAGTTCCCTCAAGCAGAAACGCCGCAAGAGCGCACGCTGGCGCAGTATTTCTTGCCGCAGGCTCGCTCAGAATGTGCGCACGGGGAACTTCGGGAAGCTGCTCTGCGATCAGATCATCAAGCAGGCTGTTGGTGATGACCCACACATCGCCGGCAGCAACCAGCGGCGTGAGGCGCTCCACCGTCTGCTGAATCATCGTGCGTTCGCCATCCAGCGCCAACACCTGCTTCGCCCGCGTCTTCCGGCTGCGAGGCCAGAATCGTGTTCCGCTGCCACCCGCAAGAATCACCGGAGCGAACTTTTGCTCCGCCTTACTGCCTTCAATGGGCATACGCCTCCGTCTTAGTGGAAAGACCGCCCTGCAAATGCGCAATACGGCCCAGCCATAAGATCAACAGCTAACTCAACGTTGCGAAGTAGTCCCGCATCCGCTTCACGCCTTCATCGACAACATCATGCGAGACGGCGTAAGACAGCCGAATATGTTCCGCAGTACCAAATGCCTCGCCCGGCACAACGACGACATGCGCTTCACTCAACAGTTTCGCCGCCAGGTCAGATGCAGACTTGATCCCGCCCTTCCCAATAAAGTTCTTCACATTGGGATACACGTAGAAGGCGCCCTGAGGCACCGTGCAGGTCAGCCCAGGAATCGTCTTGAACCCTGCCAGCGTCTGGTCACGCAACTTGATGTAGTCGGCGCGCATCTCCGACACGCACTCCTGCGAACCGGTCAACGCCGCAATCGAAGCACGCTGCACCATGCTGGCGGTGTTGGAGGTACTCTGCGACTGCAACTTGCTCATCGCCGCAATAATCGGCTTGGGACCAAGCGCAAAGCCTGCTCTCCATCCCGTCATCGCATACGTCTTCGACAGCGATCCCAGCACAACGATGTGTTCTTTGCAGTTAGTAAAGGAGCCGCCGCTGACAACCTCACCCGTAAACGTGAGATAGACATAGCACTCATCGAGCAGCACATAGATACCATGCTTATGCGCCAGCCGAACGATCGCTTCGAGATCCTCCGGCGCAACAACCGCTCCAGAAGGATTCGACGGCGTATTCAGAATGATCGCCTTCGTCTTCGGTGTAATCGCCGCTTCGATCATCTTCGCGGTGATGCGGAAGTTCTCTTCCTCTTTGCTCTCGACCAGAACAACTTTGCCGCCAGCGTACTGGATGATGTCCTTGAACGAAACCCAGTAAGGCACCGGCAGAATGACCTCGTCACCATGGTCGACCAGAACCTGAATGGCGTTGAACAGCGCCAGCTTGCCGCCCGTGGTAAAGACGCACTCGTCAGGCGTGTAGTTCGAACCGAAGTCACAGGCATGGCGATCAACAACCGCCTTTCGCACCTCGGGAACACCGGCAACGTTCGTGTAGCGCGTAAAGTTCTTCTCAATCGCCTCGATCGCCGCATCCTTGATGTGGCGCGGAGTCGAAAAGTGAGGCTCGCCTGCACCGAAGTCCGCCAGGTTCACGCCCTCGGACTTCAGCTTCAACGCCGCCGCGGTGATCGCCATGGTTGCGGAAACTTCGATGCGGCCGATGCGGTCCGCAAATATCTTGGTGGCTGTCGCTGTGCTCATATCTCTAGTTTGGCAGATTTAGACCCCGAGATAAAGCCGGTAGCCCGAACAGCCTATTTCCGCTGATTTGGGACCTTTGCTTTCAGGCGTTCCACAACCAACGGAGGGACCAGAGCCGTAACATCCCCGCCAAGCTGAAATACCCCCTTGATGAGCCGCGAACTGACGTAGGTGTACTTCTCCGCCGGCATCATAAAGAGCGTCTCCAGCTCCGGATCCAGCTTGCGGTTCATCATCGCCATCTGAAACTCGTACTCGTAGTCGCTGATAGCGCGAATGCCCCGCAGAACAGCCTTGGCTCCCTGCTGACGCGCAAAGTCGACCAGCAGACCATCGAACGTCGTCACAGACACGTTCCCGAAGCTCCGGGTCGCCTCAAAGATCATCTCTTCGCGCTCGGGAACCGTAAAGAGCGGCGTCCCCTTTTCAGAGTTGCGAAGGATCGCAACCACCAGTTCATCAACTATCTTCGACCCACGCGCAATCAGGTCGAGATGCCCATTAGTGAGCGGATCGAAGGTTCCGGGATAGATCGCCTTGACGGTATGCATGCATCAAGCAGCATACCTTGCTTTCCAGGCAAAAAATAAATCGGCAAAATCCTGTAGTCTTCCCGGCGCCCCCAAGCGTCTCTCCCAATAGCCGAATAACAGCGCGGCGACAGCTCGACCACGGTTCCTCAATGCCATCACACGCTATCAGCTCCGACAGCCTCTCCATTACGCAAGCATCGATCACGCAGGCGCCGGCAACGCCGCTGGATGATATGGATGCAATCGTTGCCGCCTATGAGCAGCGAATCTTTCGCTTCCATCTCATCTCGATCCGTGACCGAGATGTGGCCCAGACATTGACCCAGGACACCTTCGTTCGGGCCTGGTCCGCGCGCAGCAGCTTTCGCGGCGACTGCTCCGTCTCCACCTGGCTGATGCGGATCGCTCTGAACCTGGTTCGCGATCACACCCGGACCGACCGTTTCCGCTTCTGGAAACGAGTCTCCGAGACAGCCATCGACGTATCCGACATCTCCTCGCATGTTCCTCATCGCGACAGCTCGCTCGAATCGCGCCTCATCGCCAGCGAGCAGATGACACTCGTTTGGGAGAGCGTCGCAAAGCTCTCAGACCGGCAGCGAAGCATCTTTCTGCTCCGTTTTCTGGAAGAGCTTGAGCTCTCAGAAATCGCCACCATCACCGGTCTGCCGATCAGCACCGTCAAGACTCACCTTTACCGTGCACTCGCCACCATACGGGCCAACCATAACGCCATTCTCAAGGACTCCTTATGAACCTCCACCTCACTCACGAGCAACTCTGCGACCTCATCCTCGCCGACTCGTCACTCCGGCCCAACGATGACTCCGACGTTGTCGAGCAGCATCTCCAGGCCTGCCTGATCTGCTCCGCAGAGCTGAAAAGCCTGCGTGATTCGCTCTCGCACTTTCGCGATGCATCGGTCGCTTATGCTCGGCAGGAGTTCGCTCAGAGCTACGCGCAGCGATCATCAATCGCGCCGCCTCACAGCTATCTCTCCCAACCACTTTACTGGGCGGCAGCGGCCGTACTTTTAGTCGCTGCCCTTTTCCCGATCACCCTGCATCAGCAGCACTCCGCTGCAATCGCTTCTGTAAAGGCTGCTGCGACCTCTGTTCAAACGGAGTCGGATGAGGCCTTGCTCGCAGACATTGACCAGAAGGTGTCGGCGGATGTGCCTTCCCCGATGGAGCCGCTGGCTGACCCGACTGATGGAACAACTTCAACATCTTCTACTTCAGATCAAAGGACGAACTGACATGCGCACGAAGCCTCTACTTTCGCTTGTTTTATTTGCAACTCTCTCCGGAACCTTTCTGGTTGCGCAGCAGCCCGGCGGAGGCCCGCCGCCCATGGGGCCAGGATCGCCCGGCGGCAAGATGGAACAGGGTCGCGGCGCGTGGGGAGGCGGCGAAGGAATGCGCTCCGGCCTTCGTATCGGACCCCCAGGCATCTGGTGGCACAACGCCGACCTCATCCAGAAGCTGACCCTGACGCCCGACCAGCAGAAGAAGATGGACGACATCTTGCAACAGAGCCGTCTCCAACTGATCGACCTGAGAGCCAACGTCGAGAAGCAGGAGGTCCTGATGGAGCCGATGCTTGCGGCCAACCCGCCGGACACCAACAAGATCCTCGCTCAAATCGATCACACGGCCCAGGCCCGCGCTGAGCTCGAAAAGGCGAACGCCAAGATGCTGTTGGGCATTCGCAACGTGCTCACACCGGACCAGTGGACCAAGCTCCAGGCCGAGGGCCGCGACCGCCGCCGCATGAGAACACGCACTGGCCCCGATGGCCAGGGCGGACCCGGCGGACCGCCAACTCCGGCCGGTCCCAATGGCGGCGAGGGTATGGACTGATCGGATCCTGATTGCTGCAAATCAGAAAAACTGTCAAGTCCTGATTACCAGTAACTCGATATAAACCAGCGACTTAGCCCTTGCGCATCAGTTACCATCCATTTAGTAAACTAAATAGAGACATCAAAGAAGACCCCGGCCTTAGGTTCGGGGTTTTCAACTTAAAATGGACGCTCAAAAATGGACACTCACCGTAACTCGTTTAGAAAGACGATTTTGCCTGTAACTCGCCTCGAATGACTATTTTGCAGCCTGTTGAAATCGCAAATCAATGATAATAAATAACTTATGCCCGGGTCCCCCCCGCGGGGTACCCGGGGAGGGGCAGCATCTCTTGTCAGGGGGAATCACATGGTGCGCGAAGAATGGACGGCGGCGAAGCATCGACAGCTAATAGTCGATGCCCGTCGCTATCGCAGCTACTTTTTGCTCTTTACAGCTTCCTTGGCTTGAACGGGGCCGTCGGCTGGAACCGGAGGAATGTCCGCTGAGGCGACGCCGGAGATGCCAAGCTTCTTACGAAGTTCAGAGTCCACGCGACCGAAGACATCCTTGTTCTCCTTGAGGAAGGCGCGAACATTCTCGCGGCCCTGGCCGATGCGCTCGCCCTGATAGCTGTACCACGCGCCGCTCTTGTCGACGATGTTGTGCAGCACAGCCAGATCGAGGACATCGCCCTCACGGGAGATGCCTTCACCATAGAGAATGTCGAACTCAGCGTCGCGGAAGGGCGCGGCAACCTTGTTCTTCACGATCTTGACCTTGGTGCGCGAGCCGACGACTGAATCGCCGTCCTTGACTGCACCGATGCGGCGAATGTCAATGCGGACCGAGGAGTAGAACTTGAGCGCTTTGCCGCCGGTCGTGGTCTCGGGATTCCCGAACATGACGCCGATCTTCTCGCGGATCTGGTTGATGAAGATCAGGCACGTGCGCGACTTGGAGACAGTTCCGGTGAGCTTGCGCAGGGCCTGCGACATGAGCCGTGCCTGCAGCCCCATGTGTGAGTCGCCCATCTCGCCATCAAGTTCAGCCTTGGGAACGAGCGCAGCGACCGAGTCCACCACGAGTACGTCGATAGCGTTCGAGCGAACGAGAGCTTCGACGATCTCGAGGGCCTGTTCGCCATAGTCGGGCTGGCTGACCAGCAGGTTGTCGATGTCCACCCCGAGTTTAGCGGCATAGGCAGGGTCAAGGGCGTGTTCCGCGTCGACAAAGGCAGCAAGACCGCCTGACTTTTGCGCCTCGGCGATGATCTGGAGGGTGATGGTGGTCTTACCAGAGGATTCAGGGCCAAAGATCTCGATGACACGACCGCGGGGTACGCCCCCTACTCCAAGCGCTGCGTCGAAGGAGATGGAACCGGTAGAGATGACCGAAATCGGCACGACATCTTTCGAGCCGAGCCGCATGATGGAACCTTTGCCAAACTGCTTTTCCAGCCCGGAAAGGGCCAGTTCTATTGCTTTACTGCGGTCATCTGCCACGTGAATTCGCTCCTGGAGTGTGGGTGAAAGGGGAGGTTAAACATCCAATGCGGATTCTAGCATCCAAAACGGGAATAGCAAACAAAAAGCGAATACTGTCTACCGCGAGTTACCGCCCAAATCGTTGTTTGGGGGGTCCAACAAGGAAAACTGCATCCAAATGTGGAGAGATCTAACGACTAGCAGATTCAGGTCTTGTTTTTCATTCCATGCCGGCGGTGAGCCGGTTACTTTTTGAGGAGCTGACTATGAAGTTTATTCAATCTTTTTCGTGGAGGCGGCAGATTGCTGCCGCAGGCTGCGTTTTGGTGCTTGCTGGTGCAGTGGTTTCAGCACAGAGCACACAGACCCGTGTGATCCAAGTGCCGGTAAAGGGTCTGCCAGACACACTGACTCCTGTCGAACAGCGAAAGGATGCACCCGACTTTACCTTGAACGACACACAGGGCAAGCCGGTGACTCTGTCTGGGTATAAAGGCAAGGTGGTTCTGCTCGACTTTTGGGCTACGTGGTGTCCGGCGTGCCAGTTTGAGGTTCCCTGGTATGTGGAGTTCGCCAAGAAGTATCAGGATAAGGGGCTGGTCGTCGTTGGGGTGTCGATGGACAAGGAAGGGCTGAAGGTAGTGCAGCCGTACATGCAGCAGAAGCAGATGGATTACACAGTGGTTCTAGGCAATGACAATCTTGTGCTGCCGTTCGGGCTGAAGACGATTCCGGCGACGATGCTGATCGATCGCGATGGGAAGATCGCGGTTGCGCATACCGGCATGGTGGATAAAGACAACTTTGAGGAGCACATTCAGGAGTTGCTGAAGCAGGCACCACCTTCTCAATGAGAAAACTACACTCCTTGCGCAACAGTTGAGTCGTAGTCTTCGCTTCCCGTGATCGGGAGCGCCTAAACAAGTGAGGCAATGCCGCCTAATTGACCCTCCTCGGATACCACCGCTTGGCTACCATATCTCAACCGTCGGTCTGGCATGTACGATGTCCATGACGCACGAAGCTCTGAGGAGTCGCCATGGAAGAGTTGCAGCCTACGTTGCCCGGCAGGTCAGCTCTTTCAACATCGGCCCGAACTCCCATTGACATCCTTACGAGTCCGTTCACGCGCTTTGCGCAGTTGGAGGCCTCGGGTGGAATTCTGCTGCTGGCCGCCACTGTCCTTGCGCTCGTCTGGGCAAACTCACCGTGGGAACACAGCTACCACATCATCTGGGAGAAGGAAGTCACAGCCGGGCTTCGGCCAGACGGTCCTCACCTGGAGCCGCCACCTCTGGGTCAACGACGGCCTCATGTCGATCTTCTTTTTTCTCGTCGGCCTTGAGATCAAGCGCGAACTACTGATCGGCGAGCTATCGTCGTTTCAACAGGCAGCATTTCCGTTCATCGCCGCGCTCGGCGGTTGCCTGTTTCCTGCTGCACTCTACTTCGCCGTCAATCACGGAGGCCCCGCAGCCCACGCCTGGGGCATTCCCATGGCGACCGACATCGCATTTGCTCTTGGCGTCCTCGCCCTGCTGGGCGATCGAGTCCCCGTCTCACTGAAGCTATTCGTCGCGGCTCTTGCCATTGCGGACGACATCATCGTTGTGCTCGTCATCGCAGTCTTCTACACAGCGCACCTGAACTTTCTGTACCTGGCATTCGGTGCCGTGGGCCTCTGCATCTCCTATGGAGCCAACAAGGCAGGTGTGCGAAACCCTTGGGTCTACGCATTCATCGGCATCGTCGTGTGGTTCGCGGTCATGCAATCCGGCGTGCATGCGACAATCGCTGGCGTCCTGCTTGCCTTCACAATTCCCTGCGCTGGCTCGAGCGGCAAGCCGCGGTTTGTAGCGAAGATGCAGCGCCTGGTCGAGCGCTTCGACGCAGCGGAACCCGACTCGACCGAAGCGCATGCGGCACTGCACGCGATGGAAGAGCAGTGCGCCATGATGGAGTCACCTCTGCACCGCATCGAACACGCGCTTCAGCCCTGGGTCAGCTTCGTCATCATGCCGCTCTTCGCATTCTCAAACGCAGGCGTGCACGTTCTCGGAAAGCTGGCCGTCGCTGCGAAAAATCCGGTCACCCTCGGTGTCGCACTCGGCCTTCTTATCGGCAAGCCATTCGGGATCACCGCATTTGCATGGGCAGCGGAAAAAGTGAGACTAGCCTCGCGTCCTGCGGGAGTGAACTGGACGCAGATCTTCGCCGCAAGCTGGGTCTGCGGCATCGGCTTCACGATGTCTCTATTTATCGCTGCACTCGTATTTCCCGAAGGCCAGCCACTGGATCTCGCGAAGATCGGCACCCTCGGCGCCTCCATCGTCGCGGGCGGCTTCGGAAGCTTTCTCCTGCTGAGATCCCAGAAAGCCGAAGGCGCTATCGTCGCAGAAGATCCACCGGCTCATTGACGTCTTCGATACGGAAGTACTGCGCCAGCGACGGGTGATTCTTTGCGACCTCCCGATACATCTCCCAGGCGACGCGGCGATAGCTGAAGTGGCCCGCAACGCCCGAGCGCAGTTCGGAGATATAAAGAGCCTCAGCAAAGTCCATTTTGAACATGGAGCGGCAACGGGTGGCCAGCGGCAGGCAATACTGCGCAGACTGTGCAGCCTCCGGAACGCCTGAGTCGCGCAGTTGTCTGTACGTTGCGTATGCTGAGGCCAGCGCCTCGGCATACATCTCCTCAAGTCCTGCTTCAGCAAGCGTTGGCTGACCGGGGCAGACAGGCTCGTCGTAACCGTGGAGGTCCGTGTACGGCTGCAAAAGCTGAATGCAGCGGCGGTGGCGATGCATGTCGCGGAATCCGCCAATGTCCATGAGAATGTCGAAACGCAGGCTGTGGCCGGCACTGAAGCCACGCAGCAACTCGTCATGACGGCCGCGGTGTTTCGTGCCAAGAGTTACGATCTCTGAACGTTGATGAGCACTGAGTGCCGCAACCTGGTGACGAAGTTGGCGGTAAGGAAAGTGGCAGTGCGGATAGAGGAGCGATGTGGCGAGTTCAACCTCCAGAGGTTCAGCGTCATCGATAAGGTCAACTATGGGCGCAGAGGCGGTCGGCTGGTTGCCCATCAGCTGAGCAGCGGCATGTGCGAGTTCACTTCGAGTCTGCCGCTGATATTCATTAGGGGTCGCGTACTTGACCAGCGTTGGCGCGGTTTTGACGGGGCGGAGGAACGCTTCATGGGCGCGCTCACCGCAATCAGCATCGACGGAGGAGATCTCTTCGCAGAGAACCTCGGCCGCCCCGTGCTGGACGTTCCACGCAGGCTCAGAGGCCGCAGTGCGAAGCTTTTCGCCGAGCTGACGAACCTCGGCAAACTCGCTCGTGAGCAGTCGAGAGACCTGCGTCTCCAGTGTGCGGGCGTTAACGATCTGCCCGAGCGAAGTATTCGTGGCGAGCGGCAGAAGGTAGCGTGCTACGTCGAAGGCGCGAGCCTTGAGCGTGCGCTCGTACGCCTCTGGCTTCATAGACTCAGGCTGCGGAATTGCACTCTTGAGCGCAGTGAGCATACCAACGCTGATCTTGTCGTACGTCAGAAACAGCGCCTCGACCGCAGCGGTAAACTTAGGCGTCTCGGAGCCTAGCGCCGGGGTAAACCAGCCGGACCGGCGAAAGTTCTGGTAACGCGTAGAGCGCTCCTGGCCGTCCCAGCGCTGCTCGTCGACAAGCTCAATCGCAGCGAGCAGTGAGAGCCGCTCGATGGCAAAGGGAATGTGAGCGAGGTCAGCGATGGATCGGTGGCCGTAGGCAAAGTAGAACGTGTTGAGGAACTGCTCCGCGCGCTGGGAGCTGATCTCGGCGAGCGACTCCTTCATCGTGAGCGACGAGCGGGAGTACTTCGCCATCGCGTAGGCGAGCACTTCAGGATCAGCGCCATGGATGGCGTAGACGTCGGTTTCGCTGGCGGGGATGGCATGGTCGATCGGCTCTTGTGCCGGGGAGGAGGTCTGCGGGCTGTCTGACATGGTGAAACTCAGAATACTTGATCGTGGAGCCTTAGGCTGTGGATGGCATCTACTCTACTGATGGCAACCGTTTTAAGCTCGATCGCGCACCGTCCGTATGAGCTCCCACCGGGCAAATGGAGAATGGCGCAACGATGGAACGATCTGCTCTTTGCACACTGGCCGATCCCGGTCGACTCGATGGCCCGGCTATTGCCGTCAGGCCTCGAAGTAGACAGCTTCGACGGCTATGCGTGGGCGGGCGTGGTGCCGTTTTGGATGGACCGGGTCCGGACGCGAGCGGTGGCCGAGCGCTGTGTCACAGTTCCAGGCACGGGCGAGTTTTGCGAGCTGAATCTGCGGACGTATGTGCGGTCCCGGGTGACAGGACTGCGTGGGGTTTACTTTTTTTCGCTCGACGCCGCGAGCGCGCTGGCGGTTCTCGGAGCACGAACGCTGTTTCATCTGCCCTATTTCCTGGCAACCATGCATCGGAGGACCACGCCCGACGGAGCGATTGAATACACCAGCAGACGCCTTCTGAGCGGACGCAGTGTTCGCTTTGAGGCAAGCTATCGCGGGCTGAGCAACGCCGGGGAACCTGGCGTAGACGGTACGCTGGAGCATTTTCTAACAGAGCGCTACTGCCTGTTCACACCACATGGTGGTCGTGTGCTGGTCGGACATATTCATCATCTGCCTTGGCCCCTTCAGCCGGCCGAGGCAGAGATTCGCATCAACGAACTGCCTGCTGCACACGGCATCGCACTGCCCAATCGAGCCCCTGTGCTGCACTTCGCGCGCGAGCTGCACGTCTACATCTGGTCTCTCCGCGAAGACCTCTAGAAGACCCAACTAACCGATTCGTATAATGGAAGGGTTTGGTTTCAGGGAGGTTCATGAGCATTCTCGCGGGTCGTATTGCATTGGTTACCGGAGCGTCACAGGGCATTGGGCGCGCATGTGCGTTGGAGTTAGCACGTTCGGGAGCGACATTAGCGTTGGCGGCGAGAAATCTCGACAAGCTGGCCGAGGTTGCCGCGGAGATAGCCGCTGCGGGTGGAACGGCACATGCGTTTGCGCTCGATGTTTCGAACGAAGAGTCGATCAAGGAGTGCGCCAAATCGGTGATCGCCCACTGTGGCGGCGTAAATATCCTGGTCAACAACGCCGGCATCACCCGAGACATCCTGTCGCTGCGGATGAAGCGGAAGGATTGGGACGACGTCCTGACCACCAACCTGACGGGAGCTTTTTTGATGACCCAGGCGGTCATGTCGCAGATGGTCAAAAACCGCTGGGGGCGGATTATCAACGTAACTTCAGTAGTCGGGGAAACGGGGCAGGCCGGACAAGCCAACTACGCCGCCTCAAAGGCAGGTTTAATCGGACTGACCAAGTCCCTGGCAAGAGAGTTGGCGAGCCGAACAATTACGGTAAATGCCGTAGCACCGGGATTTATCGAGACGGCGATGACCTCTGTCCTGACCGAAGAACAAAAAGCGATGAATGCCCAGTTCATTCCGCTTGGCCGGGTTGGAACCGACGTTGAGGTCGCCCACGCCGTCGCTTTCCTGGCATCCGAGGAGGCCAGCTACATTACCGGACACACGCTGGACGTAAACGGCGGGATGTACATGGGGTGACGTTACCAAAGAGCCGGGTACCGTACACATCTTTATCTGGATGCGCGTGCTCCCTTCCTATAAACTCTTCGTACCAATAGATTTACGGCCAGTCGGTTGGCCTTCGCAGCATATAAGGGCAGAAAGAACGCGCAGTCCAGCACCTCGAGTAGTCGAGAATTAGGCAAAATCCGCCTCGTTGAATTTGGCGTAAGTTGTTCAGCCGTTGATGTAGCTCATCTTTTGAAAGTTGTCTCCATCTGATCAGTAAACTGGCCGAAGAGTCAGCGAAGTGCATCACAAGGAGGGGTCGAACTCTATCGAGCCTCAAGCGACCAATGCTACTCACTACCAGCGATTCCAGGTTTACGACGTAACTATGCAGTCGACCAGTGTTGAAGCAAGACCTCTAGAGGATAGCGACGTGGAAGCCGCGCACTTTTGTCATCTCCGCGGCCGAGATGCGATTCTGCGTATGCGAGGAGTCCTGACCCGTCTGAGTGCACTCTGCGGCCAGACCGGGGCGATGGACTACCTGGAATACTTTCTGACCTCTACCGAAAATTTGAAGAAGAAGCCCTATCTTGTACTGCTCACGAAGCGGTCGGATGTCAATGTATTCGACCTTAAGGCCGAGGATCTGAAGGCCGCTGTCCTGATCTACGAGTACAAACTAATGGGGTTTCACTCCCGAGTCTTCAGCACAAGCGACTTCAATGGCAGCCGGGGAGTAATCGCGCACGCGGCCGAACGAACCAAGGTCTCAGCGCTGGTTTGCCGCTACCTTGTGGAACGCGGGGCACAGGTCGTTATGCTCACCTTCGCTGGAGAGGGCGAGAATACCTGTCAAGGGATGCTTCGACACTGCCAGCAAAGGCGAAAAGAAACGCTGGTGGACGACCCAGACCCGCGAGGTCGGCGCAACCATCGTGCTGGAAAAGACGTTGGATGAGACGCTGGCCACGATGGGAAAACATACGCGACGCAACCTCAGGTACTACCGCCGGAAGGCCGAAGCCGAGCTGATGTGCTGCTTCGAAAGCGATGTTAAAAACTCGCTGAGCAAGGCTGAGTTGTTCGAATTAAACCAGGCTTCGACCCATCCTGTGACCAATGTTGTGCTTGAGAGGCGCTACAGTACGATGAAGGCGCTCGAGGGTCTGTTCTGCGTCGGAGTGAAGACCCCTGAAGGACAATGGATTAGTCTGCTGGGCGGTCGCAGGCATCACGGCGTCTCTGAGATCGACTGGCAGATGAATCGGAGTGGCTTGGAGAAGTACTCGGTCGGGACCGTGATTCGTTCCTACCTCATGGAGTACGAGATCGCAATTGGCACCGACCGATTATTTTTTGAAGGTGGCACACCTCACTCGATGAGGCACGCCTTCATCTCCGAGAAGGCTGTTGATATCGTCGTCGCGGAGCGGTCGCCTTTTGTCTTTGCACTTCGCCGATTGGCTCAGTGGCAGAACTCGCCTGACAACTTTTTGCTGCAAACATTGATAAATCCCGCGCTACAGTGGGGTTTGCACTGAGCTTGTTCAGACAGGCAGAGAGTCTTTCAGAAACTGGCGGGGCCCAGCTTTCAGGATCGACCAATCGCATGAGAACGACTCCATGATCAAACTTGCGACGGCATGGTCGAAGCTGCGATGGTCATTGGCCCAGCGCGGCCTGGCCGGAACGATGCGTTCCATGATCGGACGCGCACGGCGGCAAGATCATGCGTCGAGCGAGAGCAAGCCGCTGCTGCATCCCTTCGATCTGCGCTATGGCGTGGACACGAGCGGGCTGATCGGCGGTGGCGAACTGCGCTCAGGGCACAAGAACGATGTGTTCAACACGGCCTACTATGGAATGGCTCCATCGCGGTTTCGCCACGTGATGGCCGACTGGCTCTCCGACGGCAGCCATGCTGCAATTTCAGATTACAGCTTCGTCGATCTCGGATGCGGGAAGGGCCGCGCCGTGATGATGGCCTCGGAGTTTCCATTTCGGCAAGTGATCGGGGTCGAGTTGAATGGGCCACTAGCAAAAATCGCCCAGGAAAATTTAGTTGCGTGGACGGCTGCCGGCAGAGCCATCTGTCCGGTGCAGATCGTTTGCCAGGATGCAACCGAGTTCGTGTTTCCCGATGGCCCCTGCCTGTTGTACCTCTTCAATCCCTTTGCGGCGCCAGTCGTAAAGCGATTGATCGAGAGCATCGAAACTGAGTTCGCAGCACGCCCGGGCAAGATGGATCTGATCTACTTCAATCCGGAGGCAGGCCATCTGTTTGAAGCCCACGGAGGCTTCGAATTGCTCTGGACGGGGACCATTGCGATGTCTGAGGAAGACCAGCAAGCCGACCATGTCGCTTCGCCGGAGGATCTCTGCAGCATCTACCGGTGGAAGGGAAGATAGAAATGAAGGTTACTTGGTCACTAGTAACTGTTCTGATAATGTTCGGTGGGGTTCCAAAGCGGCCTGGGGTTAAAGTAAGGGTTAAGGTCTTCGGGGGTAACTGACTCTGGATGAACCTGGGCTGGTACCGCATTCGGCTGATCCCCTAAGATAGTCATTGACCAAGTCTTTGCGGGTGTTTACTTTGTGGCTAATGGCTGACATGCAAACTATCCCTGTTGATGTGGCGAACGAGTCAATTGAGGCTCTTTCAATTTCGATGAATATTGGTACGACGATTCGCGGATACCGGCTGCAGAAGGGGATGTCGCAGGGCGACATCGAAAAGCGCACCGGCCTGCTGCGTTGTTACCTCTCGCGCGTGGAAAACGGCCACACCGTGCCGTCGCTCGAAACCTTGCAGAAGATCGCCCGGGCACTGGATCTCCAGCTCTCCGAGTTCTTCGCCGAGGAGACCATTGCGAAAGAGATGTCGGGGCTGAACCTCGGCGAAGACGAGATCCGGTTCCTGACCCAGGTGCAGCGGTACTCAGCGCACCTCTCAGAGAGCGACCGCAGGCTGCTGCTGGCGATGGTGCGTAAGTTCGCACAAACGACTCTCACCTAGCCGGTCCTTGTCCGCTCTAGGGTCAAATTTGCACTGAGCCACGAGGCGTCCCTCTTCTCGGCTCAAACCGGAGGATCGACAGGTGCCGGACAGTAATCTTCTCGACAAACTGAGGGCCATTGTCGCTCAGAACATGGCCCGCTCAGCCAAAGCGAAGCGGATCGCAGACGCAATTCGAGCAGAGGGTCCCTACCGCTGGGTAGGGCTGTATGACGTGGACTACCGGCGCGGCATGGTCATGAATATCGCATGGAGCGGATACAGTCCGCCCGCTGACCCCGGTTTTCCCATCACCAAAGGCATTACTTCAAGAGCCATCGCGGAGGCCAGAACCATCAACGTGGGCGACGTCGCCAGCGACTCCGGTTATTTGACCGTGTTCGACAGCACCAAAGCGGAGATTATCGTTCCCGTCCTTGACCGCAATGATCGGGCGATCGGCACTCTGGATGTGGAAAGCGAGCACATGAATGCATTTGACGCTGAGGCCCAGGCGCTGCTCGAAGAGTGCTCCCACCTGCTTGAAGATTTTTGGGCTAACAGCGAATGAAACCCACGAGTTATCTCGTGCTGGCTACCGCAGCTTTGTAATGAAGTAGGCGAAGAGAACCAGCGCGAAGGCAGCGGCGGCGAAGGTGAGCTTCTGTCGCGCAAGGTAGCGGGTTCGACCCGAGGTCATGCGTGGAACCAACGGAACGCCCAACGCCAGGCCGCTCAGGAAGCCGCCAATGTGCGCATGGTTGTCGATCCGGACGATACTCGTAAAGTTCGCGCCTATGCCGATGATCAGATTCAAGACCGCAAACTGAATCACGGACCGGCGAAGGCGTTTCAGTTCGAACGCTGGTATGGGAAGCTTCTTATTGGAGAGCAGCACAATGAGAATTCCAGCGATTCCAAAGACCGCGCCCGATGCACCAGCCCCGACCGAGCTGTAATCGCGAAAGAAAACAGCGGAGAAGAGGCCGAGCAGATTGCCGGCGATGCCCGTAATTACATAGACCGAAATCAAGCCGAAGGGGCCAAGAAGCGGTTCCCCGAGAAGACCAAGATTCCACAAACACCACATATTGGTCGCGATATGGAGCAGACCCACGTGGACGAACGTTGCGGTGAGCAAGCGATACCACTGGCCGTGAAGAATCAGCTCCGGACTGGTCGCCCCAAAGTAAATAAGCTGATATGGCGTAGGACTGCTAGGCGAGACCCCACGAAAAACCATGTAGCAGAAGACAAGGATGTTGATTCCGAGCAGGATGTAGGTGCCAGGGGTGGCGAGAATGTTCCATCCGCGTTCGCGCGAGTTCGGACGATTGACCTCGCGCTCGTAATCAGGAACTGGCGCTGTGCCGCCGGTGTGCGGTGGAAGAACTTCGCCTTGAGGTGGAGGGGAGGAGGACATGGCTGTTCTTCTACGCTATCAAAAGCGGTGAGGCAGTGGTGAGCTGTACCAGGAGTTGTGCGAGAAAAGCACTGTAGCTCCAACAAAAAGCAGACCGAAACCACCTAACCAGCAATGATTAGGCTCGATTCGCTGCCTGTCAGGCTGCGTTTTTGGTGAAGCGGCCGCGGAGGTCGGCAGGGATACGCTCCTGGACAATGCCGCCGATGAAGCCAGGAAGAGGGGTCGCAATGGCAACCAGAACCCAAAGGAGCGTCGAGAAGAGCAGCCCGACAATCGCAACTGCTTCGAGCGAGATGGCGACCGCATGCGCCTGATTAAGATGAACCCGCACAGTGTTGATATGGGTGACAAGCTCAACCCGATGTATAACAACAGCGGCAAGCAGAAAAGCAACAATCGAGAGCGTGCTGACACTGATCAGAAGGACATCGATAGTACGGGCGATACGCTGGCGGCGGCGACAGTGGCCGCAATCGGAGAGATGCTGATCGTAGTCGGTGCGCATCGCCGGCGAAAGGCCCGAGATGTCGTACCGCCAACCGGAGAGAATATCTCCCACCACTTGATCGATACACGCGGTGGAGTTGCTTCTACGGTTCGCCGGAAATGCTAACGCTGTCTTTTTCATCAGTTTATAGTCACCATTCTATCTCGTTTGATAGCCGGAAGAAAGGAAAGGATTCACCAGATAGTAACGATTCAGACGCGGTAAGCAAGCTACTGTAATGGAATAACTTACGGGGCCTATAACGCAATCGGCTCGAGCGGAATCGACTGTCCGGCGAGCAAAATCCGGTTACCGAGCAAAGTCGGATGGTTACCCAGCGCCCGCTCAGCCGAAAGACGAGCAAGTTCAGGCGCATTGTTGGACTCGGAGAGGTGGCCCAGAACGATCCACGAGGCCCCGCCATCGTAGTCCTTCTGAAGGAACTCCGCGGTAGCGTCGTTGGAGAGATGGCCCACGCGAGACAAGACCCGCTGCTTGACCGACCACGGGTAAGGGCCGTCGCGAAGCATCTCCAAATCGTGGTTGGATTCAAGCAGCAAGACATCGATGCGCTTCAGGGCTGCCTTGACGTTGGGAGGCATATAGCCGAGGTCGGTAGCGAGCGCCATGCGAATGCCCTCCGACTCGAAGACGAAGCCACAGGGATCGGCTGCATCATGCGGAATGGTGAACGGAGTGATCTCGATATCTCCAATCGAGAACTGGGTACCGGAGTGGAAGTACTCGACGGCAGGAAGCTGAGTAGGATCAGCCTTCACCGGTGCAGGCGCAGACACTTGAGCTTCCACGCCCTGCACTTCACACAGATCCTCCTCATCGGGATCCACCGGAAGTTCCAGCGTCGCGTTGGGATCATCGGAGCGATTGAGCGCAGCGGCCTCGGCGGAGACAGCTGCGATGGCCTCCGACTGCGCAGCAAACTGCGCTGCAAGCCCCGCCGTACTCGTACTCGCGGCAATCGAAGCAGCGCGAGCCTCTTTTTCGCGCTGCACATGATCAAGCCACTTCGCATAGGTCATGGTCGTACGAGGAGTCAACATGCGGATCCAAGCGCGGTGAGTAGGCTCGGTAAAGAAAACAGGAATTTTGAGGCGGCGCGCCAGAACAGCAAGCCCCGCAATGTGGTCCTGATGTTCGTGGGTGATGAGGATGGCGTCGAGCTTCTCAGGGTCTTCCCCGGCGACGACCATGCGCTTCAGAAGTTCGCGGCAGGAAAGTCCCGCGTCGACCAGAACGCGAGTGCGAGAGCTGGCGATAACTGTGCTATTGCCTTTGGAGCCGGAGGCGAGCACTGTCATACGCATCATTTCGCTAGAATACGCCGATCCCTTGTGGGTATGTAGGCAAGGTGACTAAGTTGGTTCGTCCTTCTTGCCTGTTAAGAATCGAGTCGATAGACGGCCGCCACGTCCGAGAGAAGCAACGAGTAGCCACCGCTTCCCTGCGCGACAAAAGTGCCGTCAGAGTTAGGCTCGACCTTCAGGTAAAAGAAGTCCGGGAGTTTCGCCTTCATCAAAAACAAAAAGGATCTGGGCGAGATGTTGCTCGCCGTCAGTAGTTTCGATAGTAACGATCTCGTCGATGCTCGATTTGAGAAGGGCCAGATGTTCGTCGGTCATGATCTGTTCCCTTCCCTGCTAGGCTTTCGGTCTGACGGGAGCAAGGAAGTTGACCGTGGAACGCATGACCACCTGGTCGCGCTGGTTGAACGCAAGCGTCCGGGTGCGGACTACGCCAAACTCTTTACGTGAGTTGGAAAGGCGCACACCCACGACCTCGATCTCGGTCCGAAGCGAGTCGCCTGGCCGAACAGGCTCGGTCCAGCGCATCTCCTCCACGCCCGCGCCGATCATGCCGCCCGCGACCGTAATCGACTGCACGCGGAGACGCATGACAATCGCAGCAGTCAGCCAGCCAGAAGCAGCAAGGCCCTTGAAGAAGGAGTTCTCCCCAGCCGCCTCATCCAGGTGGAAGGGCTGCGGATCATACTTGCTCCCAAACTCTTTGATCTCTTCGGCAGTCACCTTGGCCTGGCCGATGGAATGAAACTTCTGTCCGACGTAAAAGTCTTCGAAGTAAAACTCGTGGGGCATGTCTTCTCCTGTTTCTCTGTTTAGGTGCTTCAGGCTTCGCTACGTCCTATTTAGTGTAGGGCCATGCAGCCCCGTCGTGTCTACGTCGAAGGATAAGTGTAAAAACCTCGGCCGGATTTTCGACCCAGCCAACCCGCATCGACCATGCGGACCAGCAACGGACACGGGTTGTATTTGGGGCTGCCAAGTCCCTCAGCGAGAACGCGCATAATGTCAGCGCAGACATCCAGGCCTATAAAGTCAGCGAGCGTCAGCGGCCCCATCGGATGCGCCATCCCCAGCACGAACACCTGATCCACTGCCTCTGCCGTCGCCACACCTTCCATAACGGAGTAAATGGCCTCATTAATCAGCGGCATCAGCACGCGATTCGAAATAAAGCCGGCAGCGTCATTCACCTCAACCGGCGTCTTGCCCAGCTGTTTCGAGAGCGCATGGACCTCATCAAAGGTCGCCTGCGAGGTCTGAAGTCCGCGAATAACCTCAACAAGCTGCATCACCGGCACCGGGTTAAAAAAGTGCATGCCGATCACCCGCTCGGGGCGCTTCGTCACCGCCGCAAGCTTAGTGATGGAGATGGAACTAGTGTTGGTCGCGAGAATCGCATCACCAGGCAGGATACGGTCGAGGTCGCGGAAGATCTCCGCCTTGATGGCAAATTTTTCGGTTGCCGCTTCAATCGCGAGGCTGCAGCTGCCAAGAGCTTCGCGATCAAGCGTAGGAATAATACGTGCTCTGGCTTCGTCCGCCTGCTGCTGCGTTAGCTTATTCTTCGCTACCTCGCGAGCAAGGTTCTTCTCAATCGTGGCCACACCACGGTCGAGAAACGGCTGCTGCAGATCGTAGAGGACAACATTGAAACCGGAGCGAGCACAGACGTGCGCGATGCCGTTGCCCATAGTACCGGCGCCGAGAATTGCAATCGTTTTCGTATCTGACATAGTGGTGTTTCGGACGACTTTGCAGTGTAGCAGTTTGTGGGGCGAGGACGAATCGTGCGTGGCTTAGACCGCGACGACGGCAACCAGCAATACGGTGATATTGTCATTGCCGCCATTGCGATTCGCTGCGGTGATCAGCGCTTCACACGCAACGGTAAGCGTCTGTGCCGTCTGAGTCTTTGGGATGGCAGCCAGTATCTCTACGATCTCTCCGTCCGTGACCTCGTGTGTCAGGCCGTCGGAGGCAAGCAGATACAGATCGTTCGGCCGCGGGTGGTGGCTCTGAATCTCTGCATCTACGGTGGCCTGCGAGCCGATGGCGCGAGTGATGAGGTTCCGCATCGGCGACTCCGCAGCCTGCTCCTGCGTAATCTGCCCCGCGCGCACCTGCTCTTCGACCAGCGAGTGATCGGTGGTAAGTTGTTCCAGCTTGCTGCGGCGATAGCGATAGCAGCGACTGTCGCCGACATGCCCAAGCCAGAGAGTCGGCGGGTCAGTCATGCGCGAATTAGTGTGATTCGTCGGGGATCGCTTTTCTGCAGCAGACCTCCCGTTATTCCCATTACTTCCAACGACGACAGGCGTGTGCAGCAGCGCCACCAGCGTGGTGCCCATCCCGGCAAGCTGTCGCGACTGGCGGGACTGCTGATAAACGGCCTGATTCGCAGCTTGAATTGCAGCGTTCAGACGTGCCTGAGGCTTCGACGTCTGCAGAGTTTCGCCCGACAGCGGCGAACTCAGTGAGGCGAGGAAGGTATCGGCGGCAAGGTTGCTCGCTATCTCCCCGGCCGCAGCTCCGCCCATGCCATCGCACACCACAAACGCCCCGATTTCAGGAGCGGCGGCGCAGGTGTCCTCATTGCCATGACGAACGCGTCCGCGGTGGGTGAGCATAGCGTAGATGAGATGGTTCGGAGACATGATCGTTCAGGTAACAGCCCGAGGAGAAAGATACACGCTGACGCCGCAGAGTCAAAGGGTACGTTAGTGTTAGGAGCTGGAGATAGCGGAATGAACCGGATCATACACGGAGACAACCTCAACGTTTTGCAGAGCATGGCAGCAGAATCGATGGAGCTGATCTATGTCGATCCGCCATTTAATACCGGTAAGCGGCAGAGCCGCAAGCAGATGAAGACCGTCCGCGACGAGGCAGGCGACCGCGTCGGATTTGGCGGGCGACGCTACCGCACCGAAGTGCTCGCAGAACAACCCGCAGGCGGAGGATACGGCGACAGCTTCGACGACTTCCTCGGATTTCTGCGGCCGCGCCTCCTCGAAGCACACCGGGTGCTCTCCCCGACGGGCTCTCTGTTCTTTCACATCGACTACCGCGAAGTGCACTACTGCAAGGTGATGCTCGATGAGATCTTCGGCCGCGAGTGCTTCCAGAACGAAATCATCTGGGCGTACGACTATGGCGCTCGCGCCACCAAGCGATGGCCAGCCAAGCACGACAACATCCTCTGGTACACCAAGGATGCCAAGCGATACACCTTCAACCTCAGCGAGAGCGACCGGATTCCCTACATGGCCCCCGGGCTGGTAGGCGCGGAGAAAGCCGCACGCGGCAAAACCCCGACCGACGTCTGGTGGCACACCATCGTCTCGCCCACGGGCAAGGAAAAAACCGGCTACGCCACGCAAAAACCCCTTGGAATCCTGGAGCGCATCGTGCGCGTACATTCGAACGCCGGCGATACGGTGCTGGACTTCTTCGCAGGCAGTGGAACAACAGGCGTCGCCGCCGCCAGGCATGGCCGCAGCTTCGTTATGGTGGATGAAAGCCCTTCGGCCGTCACTGTGATGGAAAAACGGCTGGCGCAGTACGGTGTTCGAAGAGAAGATGCGTCTCCCGCCAAAGCCAATAAAACTAGCTCCGCGCCTGCTTCTCGGCGAAGTCCCCGATAACCGGCAGCTTGTACCACTCGCCTTTGGCAGCCTTCAAAATGATGAAGAGCCAGACCAGAAAGAGTCCCGCTCCGATGGCGAGGTGGATCAGCGAGAACAGAAGAACAATCCCCGGAATGAAGTGAACCGCTATCTCCATGATGGTGATAACCGTTTGGATAAGAAACCCAGCGGCGAAGAGTCCGATGGACTGCCAGGAGTGGAAGCGGACCAGAGGCATCTTGCTGTAAGGCTCAAGCACGAGAAAGATGATCGCGGGAATAATGGTCAGGTAGGCGATGGCCGCAGCTGCATTTTCGGAGAGGCTGGCACCGGTAGCGACGGGTGGCCCAGCGGCGTACGCGGGTGGAACAGTAGAGTAAGCGGGCGGCACATTCGTATAGTTCGGCGGCGGCGGAGCACCCGCTCCGGCAGCAGCTAGGGGCGCACCGCATTGGTTGCAGAAGGCGCTTTGTGGTGCGACTTCGTTGCGGCAGACAGGACACTGCATGGCATCACTCCTGGGAGGAAAATTGGGCCAAAATGCAGACGCAGATCTCCGGCGAAATATAACTCAGCTTTGGGGCTCGCCTGAAGTGTTACCCAGCATACCTGAGTACCCGCGCAGGTCAACCCTCTTTTTGCACCGACATAAGTTTTTTAATATGCCACCTAGATTTGGCTTCACCGCCCATCGTGCGGCCGCTTTTTGTGGTCAGCAATAACCCAGAATCGCAAGAACTTGGCGCGGATCGGCAAGCGGTAGTGCTGTCGTGTCGCAGCACCGTTCGCAGATCGCATTCACATCAGTGGAATAGACCGGGTTGACGAGCAACTCCGGCCGCTCTGCAATCAATCTGCGAATCTCCATCGCTGCCTCGGAAAAACTCTCCGGCCGATGCGATTGCCTGTGATCCTGCCAGGCAGATTCAACCTCCTCCGCTGTTGAGACCGCAAGCAATCGCAGAAAGTCCCTCACATACTTTGGTGCGACCGGATGATTCTCGTAGAGGTTCCAACTCAGTCTCGCTGCCCGGGCGGTCAGGTCTTCCAGCGAGATCATCCGGAACGGCCTATCCAGAAGACCGACCGCGATAGTACGTTCCATCACCGAACCGTACGCGCGAAAGACATCCACACGAACTCCGGTCTCCGGGTCGACGCACTGCAGCAGAGTCTTGCCGCCGGGATCATGCGGATGAACGTGCCGCAACAGAAAATCTCCCGCCAAATCTTCAGGAATGCAGTCGAACGACCCGACGATAAAGTCGATGTCATGTAGTGGACGAATAGCAGTCTCGCCCCCGCATCGTTTGATATGAGCCTCGATCGCGAACCCGCCTGTCAGCGCCCAGCGCGAAACATCATGACGCATCAGCTTCCGCAGCGTTCGTTCGAAACGATCATGGTCGAACTCACCAAGAAAGTCTTCAAAAAGCACGCGTCCTCCTCTCAGTGCTCGCTCTTATGCTCTGCAGCAAGACACTGTTCGATCGCCTTCTGCCACTCCGGTCCGCTCTCACCATCGCGTCTCCCCATCGCAAGCACGTCCTCATTCGCATCTACATTAAGAGCCGTCCGAACGTACGTCACCTCCACCTTCGTCGTCGTCGGAGTCGCCGTCGACAGCCGTACATCAACGGTGAACACGACGGTATCTGGAATAAAGGACACATACTGCATGCGCCCGCCAACCGTATCGAAGAGTGTGTTCACCCAGACGCTCTTATGAGGACCGTGCTGCACCGTGAAGACAGCGCCCTCCACATCCCTTGACGGCAGTGGATACAAAAACACTGGATTCCAGTGCTCTCCTGCCCAGCACCGTTCTCCCTCCGGCCCGAAAAAAGCAGCCGCGCGGCTCCACGAAGCCGGCACAACAAAATGAAAGCTATTACTCACGTGGATAGGTGCCCCCTCTGTCTGAGCCACTGCCGCAATCGGTCCTGCACCCACGCTGCCGGCGGCAAGCCCCACCGCTAGTAAAGTTGTCCCTCTCATCGACGCTCCTTCAGGTGATGACTATCCGTCGCACGCAACGTCAGGCCGTAGATCTTCTTAAACTGCTCAATCTCCTTCAGCGTCTGGGCAGAAAAAGCGGATTTTCCCTCGAAGGCATGAAGCACAATTCCCTCAAGCAGGTCGCCCAGGCTCATATCCTTCAGCTCAGCCACAGCCTTCAGCACCTTGATCAGACGCTTCTCCATCCGAACGCCTGTCTGTATCCGCTCAATCTCAACTAAATTCTTCGCATCTGCCATGCGTACCAATGTACCATGGTAATTGATTAGATAGAAAAAATCCTCTCTCTAAGATCTACCTGGTAACGGGGCTACTAGGTATTCTTCGGGTCTACGCTCTTGAAGCCGGAAGGCTCGTAGCGAGTCGTCAGCTTGTTATTCGCAACGGTAACGACCGTAAAACCTTCAGGCGTTCCGAGGCGCGTGCCATGCCACCAGTTACCGCACACCGCTCCGCTCGTAATGTACGGAACGCCCTTCCAGACAACCGTTTCATTCACATGAGTGTGGCCCTGCAGAACCCCAAGCACGTTATGCCCGCTGAAGAGATCGAGCACCTGGTTCGCGTTGGCAACGCTCAAGCTATGGTGCGTCGCCGGAGCAGTCGCCTCCGCAATATAAGCCTCAAACGCAGTAACCAGAGGAATGTGAACCGAAACAATAATCGGCGTCCCGACAGGCAGAGCCGCGAGGTCAGCCGCAAGCCACTGCATCTGCGCGGCGTCGATGCGGCCCTCATAGGCATGGTCAGCCGTAATGCCGATCGAGTCCAGCACGATGAAGTGGTGACCCTTATGGTCGAACGAATAATAGAGTTTTCCGAAACGCTGTTCAAAAAGTTTCTTCCCATAAAGCGGGTCGTCCTCCGCAACGCCGCTGGCCGGATAGATGCCGAAGACATCGTGGTTGCCGATAGTGTGGTGCAGCTTCAGGCCAAGATCCTGTTCAGTCTTGTCGTAGAGATCGAACAGCGTCAGCGCCCGCTCCTTCTGCACGCCCAACGCATCGAAGACATGATCGCCACCATTGATCGCGAAGTCCGCCTTGATGCCACGCGCCTTCTTGAAAGCCATGTCCGTCCCCACAACGCCATTGAGTTCAGGCTGAAGGTGCGCATCAGTGAGAAACAAAAAGGTAAAGGGTTCCTGCGTCTGGCCATGCGGCGCGGACGCGAACAGCGTCGGCGTAACTGCAGCAGAAACCCCGGTGGCTCCAAGCAGAGCGAGAAACTGTCTACGGCTGGTTGAGTTCACAGCTCCATAATAAATCTGCCCACTGCCATCACTGTTTCGCCGCAACCCTGGTCAGCTGCGTCGCAACCGAAACCCACCGTCCGCCTCGATTCTCCCAGACGTCCAGCCAGTTATAGGTTCCGCTATTTGTCTTGCCATTGTAAGAACTCGTCTCATCGTCAAAACCCTGCACAAAAGCCACGTTGCCGAGCACGCGGACGTGTAGATCGTGAAGCTTGAAACTGCTCACAACAAGCGTGCCGGACCTCACATCGTTAATAAACCCTGCCTTCGTCCCCATGGTTCCGCTGTCGCTCTGAATCGTCCAGTCGTCTCCCACAAGCTTCTGCAGCGTCGCGATGTCTCTCTGGATCATCGCCTGTCCCAGATCTGCCTCATATCCGGCGATCTTCTCCTCGGTCGTCGACGCATCCTTCGCCACCGCCGTGCTGGCGAGCAAAAAGCTGACTGCAAGTATCGAAACAAGCTGTTTCATCACCGCCTCCTCTTTGGCCATAACCATCGTAGGCCAGATTGATGGTTACGACTGTACAAGCGGCGACAAAACCTGTCAAGATCATTTTGGAGGTTAGCAGCGCCATGAGCGTCGAAACACCCAAGCCGCCATTTCAACTCATCGCGGGAAATCCTACGTTGGATTTCGTAAACACCCTGGACTCGCGCTTTGAGACATTTGGCCCCGTAGAGCTCTTGAGAAACTACGAAGACCTGCTTCGATTCCTCAGGCAGTCCGAACTCCTGTCCCCCGAGCAGTTAAAGACGCTGTCACGGCTCGCCAGGCAGCATGCCGACGACCGAGTCCTACAAGCGTCCATCCAGCTGCGCGAAACCATCGCCGAGTGCCTCTACAGCGTCCTCGATGGAGGCACCCCAAAGGCCGCGTCACTATCCACGCTGGAGGAGTTCTATCGTTCCGCCCGGGCGCACCAGTCACCTGCCTGGAGAGAAGGACACCTGGAGTGGCGATGGACAGAATCAAAGCCTGGCCTTGACCTGCCTCTGTGGGTCCTTACTTTGAATGCATGGAGCCTCATGCGCTCGCCTCTGATGAAAAGCGTCAGAACATGCGGAAACCCTACATGCAGATGGCTCTTTCTCGACACGAGCAAGAATCACACAAGGCGATGGTGCGACATGAAGATCTGCGGCAATCGCATGAAGGGTCGCAGATTCCGTTCGCAGCAAAGATCACTCACGAACGCGGACTAATGTTACTGATCCGCCGATGTTGGTCTTGGTAGACTGGCTCACGTTCGAAAGGAAAGGTATGAGCCGTACGGAGACGAAGATCTTCGACCCAAAAGACTCTCCTACTGGAACAGAGGTGCTTGATGCTGCAGTGGTGCGTCGAGGTGACCAGTGGTGGATGTATCTTGCTGGGCAGGCGGGCGGGTACGGCGCTACACAAATCTTTAGCGCGCGCCTTGCTCCCCGATCTACCCTGTCTGCGTCCGGCTGGCAGCTCACCCTGGACGACGCTGGGCAGCTCATTCCGCTCTGTAGCAATCAAAGAAGCTTTGCATGGGACGGCGGAGGCGGGCGTCACTGTCCTTCATATGTGAAGGGGTGGGACCCTCAGAAGCAGACGTGGGTCGAGCGGCTGTACTATGCCGGAGCTGGGGAGAATCTCTGGGGCCCCTACTCCATTGGCTATTTGGAATGGGACGGCGCCGCATGGCAGGACCAGCCATCACCAGCATTCGTCGCCAACGAGGGCTGGGAACATGGCAGCGTGTATGAGCCGAATCTGATCTACCACGATGGTAAGTGGAAGATGTGGTACGTCGCGGGATCGAACCAGGAGAACTACCTCATTCACGGTTATGCCGAAAGCCAGGACGGAAGCTCCGGGTGGAGCAAGCACGTAATCTTTGCCGAACCAGAGTTGAAGCTCTTCGACTTCTGTGTCAGGGAGCGGGACGGCGCCTTCGAAGCAGTATTCGCGCGCGTTTCAGTGGGATCAGGTCCTCCGCTTCCTGGAACCGGACTCTGGTGGTGTTGTGCAGATCGACCCTACTCCAACCTCTCTGAGTGGAGATCCGCTACTCAAATCATGGACGCTCGGGACTGTGGATGGCATAGCGGCCCCTGGAAGCCTTCCCTCCAATTCCACGAATCAATCGCAGGTCGTTTATTCATCTTCTTTGATGGGCTCTACCGGACTGGTGAACCGGGTCCATTCCCTTTTGCCTTCACGCTTGGCTGCCTCGAATGCAACTCGCCACGATGCGCTTCTGAAACGTGAAACATACTAGCCTTCGTCACATTGGCTCTGGCATCCTGACACCCAGGATGAGTCCTCACTAACGCGTATCTTGTCACCTATTCCTACGGTCGGCAATCCGCAGACCACGGGTTCACCTGCTGGACGAGTGATAAATCTCCGAGTCACTCACCGATCGTCAGCTACCTTTGTCGACTAGTCTCTGCGGCGTCCCCCCATCAACTGCAGAACGGCGAGAAAGATGTTGATGGCATCGAGATAGATCGAGAGCGAAAGTGAAACAGCCGACTGACCATCGCCACCCGCACGAATACGCGCAAAGTCACCGATCGTGAGTAACGTGAAGATCCCCAACGTCAGCCAGGAGTAGGTATTCGGCGTCATGAAGTGGAAAAACATACTGGCGATACCAGCGAGGATCAACAGCAGCAGCGCCGCAAACCCGATGCCCGCGATCTTGCGATAGTTGATCTGGAAGAGATACGCGACGCACCCCATGGCAGCCATTCCAAGCCCCGTGGTCGCGGCAGCTTGAAACACAACAGCCGGTCCTACGCTCTGGGCGTAGCGATGAATCAGCGGGCCAATCTCCCACCCCATGAAGTAAGTCAAAGTCAGGAAGAGGCCAAGCGCGAGCGCTGGACTTGCCTTACGGGTGAAAGTAATCGCAAGGACGAGCACAAGCACCGCGATCATCCCCGGAAAAGTACTCCACGCAGGCGCCGTCGCCACCCCGAATGCCGTGATCAGAAAACCAAGCGACGTAATCCCGAGCACCTTCGCCAGCAGCGACGCAGTCTGCTCACGTGGCACGTCGATAATCGTGGGAAAAGAGTTCAGGTCCAGGCGGTTTTCATTCATGGTCGTCTCCACTGCTGCCCCGAAGGGCCTTTGCTTACATGATACGCCGGTCGATCGACAACCGATCCTTGAACGTTGGCTTCGTAAAAACCCCGAAACAGACAGGCTGCTCCATTCCGGCCATCGACGTAAAATGAAGTCTATGAAGTATCTGATTGCTCTGCTGGCGGTTGCAGGAATTGTGGTCTCAACCATGGCACTTCGCGTTCACTACATGGATCCGACATTGGCTCCTCCCTGCGCAGTGACAGAAAAATTCGACTGCGGAGCCGTGAATCACAGCCGGTTCGCGGTCTTCCCTCCCCGCACCTTCGATGAAGACCCGAAGGCAGGCTCGCACATTCCCGTTGCCATGCTGGGCATCGTGGGCTACGCAGCGATCGGCGTAGTCGCGCTGATGGGACGCTGGTGGCTGGTATTCGAGTTCGCTCAGGTAGGCTTTCTATTCGCAGCATTCCTCAGTTACATCGAGGCGTACGTCCTGCAGAAGTGGTGCATCTACTGCCTATGGTCACAGGGAATTGTGACCGCGATCCTGGTGCTGACGATAGCAACGCTCCTGATCCGATGGCAGCAGGGGCGAGGCTCTCGAGCCGCAATCGCCTCCAAATAAAGACTCCCTCCGAGCGCCTGGGACGAGCGTGGTCTAGGATGAATCATCGCCGCGGTGAAGATGCTGCGGGCGACGAAACGGTGGGTCTGGAGAGAACGTATGTGGCCGAAGGTCTTTGCGCAGTTGGTTGAATTGCTCCCTCACGTGTCACGGCTGGTGCCGCTGGCGGATAAGTTCTTCTCGTCGAAAGCAGCGGCGGAGAAGGCCAACGAGGCCGCAATGTTAGCCATGGCCGAGGGTGTTCGCGGCGACTTGGGACAGGTGACCAAAGCTCATCTCGGGCTCTATCGCCAGTTGCAGGACCAGAGCGCCCAGATCACCGAGGTCAGCGAAGAAGTAAAACGGTCGCGAGTGGCGATGGAGCAGCACGAACGTCATATGGACACCCTTGAGAAGCGGATCGGCTCCTTCGGCATCTGGCTGAAAGCTGGCGTCTCGTTGATTGCCGTGCTGGTTGTCGTGGTAATCATTCTCCTCGTACAGCTCCTGCACCGCTAATCGCCCAGACTGGATCAGGGGTAAAAATAAAGTTGAAAACGTGGCGTATTTTTAGCCACGTAAATAATGACGTCCTGCTGACCACGTTAGGGATACAAACCACCACAATCTCACCACGTTTTCACCACAAAAAAGCACTCCTAAAACGCAGAAACCCCCAATAAAAACGCACACTCCACCACGTAGAAATTTTTTTTGTAAAAACCGTAGAATTGAAGCATGGGAATTAGCCGAAATGAAGCTCTGGACTGCTTTGCAAGCGACGATCTAATCGGGATCGGGATGGAGGCCGACGCAGTGCGCCGCCAGCTCCACCCCGAAGGCGTAGTGAGCTACACTATCGACGGTAGAGTCACCTACACGGAAGCCACGATTGGCGCGGGTTTTGACCAACTTTGCAAAGATATCTCAAGCATCGTTGCGATGGGCGGGATGGGCGTCATGCTGCAAGGCGAGGTAACGCCGGCACTCACAATCTCCTGGTTTGACGGCCTGTTTCGTCGCATCAAGCAGCGCTTCCCTGCCATCTGGCTGCACTCCCTCTCCGCCACCGAAATCCTCGCTATCGCCGAACAATCCGAAGCGACAGTGCAGGACACAATCGCCCGACTCCGTGATGCCGGCCTCGACTCAATCCCCGGTGATGACGCGGGTATTCTCGACGATCAAGTGCAACATCAAGGTGCTCGCGTGAAATGGACAACAGCCGACTGGATCTCTGTTCATCGCGCGGCACACGAACTCGGCATGCAGACCACCGCTACGATGACGTTTGGTGGCGGCGAGACGATGGAGCACCGCGTAAATCATTTGGAAGCGATACGGCAATTGCAAGAAGATACAGGCGGATTTGCCTCATTCACGCCTTGGAGCTTCACGCCGCAGGCCGCGTCCCTGCAAGGGTTTGAGGAAGCAACGGCGGTGGAATACCTAAAAACACTGGCGATTTCGAGGATGTACCTCGACAACGTCGCGAACGTACAGTCCAATCTCGAGACGCAAGGACTCAAAGTGCTCCAGGTTGGCCTTCGCTTCGGTGGCAACGATGTTGGAAGCGTAATGCTGGCCGAGGGCGCAAACGCAGCGACCGAAGAGCAGCTGCGACAGGTCATTCGAGATGCAGGCTTCAAGCCGGTGCAGCGAGACACGGTTTACCGGACAATGTTTTTGAACTGACTCTAGCCAACAGACTATCGCCAGGGAGGACGCATGATCGTTATCGACAGATTCGATCACCTTGTTCTTACGGTGGCTAACACTACAGCATCGTGCGACTTTTACTGCCGTGTACTCGGCATGGAGGTCGTTCTCTTTGACGGCAGAATCGCTTTGAAGTTCGGTCGACAAAAGATCAATATCCATGAGCGAGGCCACGAGATCGCTCCACACGCAGAGAAGCCGACGCCAGGTTCTGCTGACCTCTGCCTGATTGTAGAAACTCCTTTGGACGAGGTGGAAAGGGCCCTCCGCGCAGCAGAAATTACAGTGGAAGTAGAGCCCGTAGAGCGGACCGGAGCGACGGGAACTATCCGCTCACTCTACGTACGCGACCCGGACGAGAATCTGATCGAACCGTCGCACTATCTGTAGCTCAGATTTGCAGCATCCTATCGCGTAGAATCGCTAAGGTACCCGAACCTGAAGCTGGAGCTACGACCCTGTTACCTTTTTCTCACACATTGACGGCTTTTCTCGGGTTCCTGCTGGCCCCTAAGGGCCTCGGCCACTATTGGAAGACGCACTACGCGGATAAGACATTCGAACATCTTTACCGCTGGAACGCGTTTGATACGGCGATGCTGATTCCCTATTTCATCGTCATGATCATTCTGGCGTTCTATGGGATCCACCGCTATCAGCTGGTGTGGCTCTACTTCAGAAACAAGAAAAATGCAGCGAAGTGGAATGAGCCGCCGATGCGGTTCCCGGAAGGCCAACTGCCGTTTGTGACGATTCAACTGCCCATCTTCAACGAGCAGTTCGTAATCGAACGTTTGATCGAAGCGGTATGCAGGCTTGATTATCCGCGCGACCGCTTTGAGATACAGGTGCTCGACGATTCGACGGATGAGACGACCAGTGTGGCGCGCGAGATCGTCGAACGGTATGCACGCGGGTTTTTTGGAATGGAGCCACAGCCGATCGTTTATCTGCACCGCAGCAATCGGCACGGGTATAAGGCAGGTGCTCTCGACAAAGGGCTTGATGTAGCACGAGGTGAGTTTGTCGCGATCTTCGATGCCGACTTTGTGCCACCGCCGCAATGGGTAATGCAGGTGATACACCATTTTGCGGAGCCGGAGATCGGGATGGTGCAGACACGGTGGACACACTTGAACCGGAACTACAGCTTCCTGACGCAGGTAGAGGCGATCCTGCTGGATGGCCACTTTGTACTTGAGCATGGAGGACGTAGTCGCGCTGGGGTATTTTTCAACTTCAACGGGACCGCCGGGATGTGGCGGCGGGAGACGATTTCGACAGCGGGCGGCTGGCAGCATGACACACTGACCGAAGACACGGACCTGAGCTACCGGGCACAACTCGTAGGATGGCAGTTTAAGTACCTGCAGGATGTCGAATGTCCAGCTGAATTGCCGATTGAGATGACCGCGTTTAAGACGCAACAGGCGCGGTGGGCGAAGGGTTTGATTCAGACCGGAAAAAAGATCCTACCTCGCGTGTTGAAGAGCGATGCGCCCTGGCATACAAAGCTCGAGGCGTGGTATCACCTGACGGCAAATATCAGCTATCCACTCATGATCGTGCTGAGCGTCCTGCTGATGCCGGCGATGATCATCCGCAGCTGGCAAGGGTACATCCAGATGCTGTTGATCGACTTTCCACTGTTCATCGCAAGTACGATGTCGGTTTCGACGTTCTATATGGTGAGCCAGAAAGAGCTCTATCCGAAGAGTTGGTATAAGGCGATTATCTACGTGCCGTTTGTGATGGCACTTGGTGGAGTGGGGTTGACGATTACCAATACCAAGGCTGTGCTGGAGGCACTGTTTGGCGTAAAGAGTGCGTTCGCACGAACGCCGAAGTACAGCGTAAAGAAGAAGGGCGAGAAGAGCCAGGCAAAGGTGTATCGCAAGCGGTTGGGGATCGTGCCGTGGATTGAACTGGCGATCGGATGCTACTTCGCATGGACAGTTTATTATGCGGTCTCGACAGAGAACTTCTTTACGGTGCCATTTCTTTTGCTATTCGTGTTTGGGTACTGGTATACGGGGCTGCTGAGTCTTCTGCAGGGACGGTTTGAGCGGAGCGGCGATCCAGACCAACAGATGCATGAGAAGCCTTATCCAGTGGGCATCTAGACGTTGCAGGACTGGTAGACTTAACAATTGCGTCTCTCGACAAAGCCGTGGGAGATGCGGCACGGAGGGGCGAGAACAGGCCCATGATTACTGGTAGTTTTCTTGTACTTGCCTTATTTCTTGGATATGCGGTGACGGTTGGGCTGTCCATGGCGGCGACCTTCGGTATCAGCGCAGCTTCGCCCAGCTTTGTAGCGGCGAACTATCGGATCCGGCGAAGATACAAATTCGTACAGGATGCGGTTTGGCTTGTCTGTACGACAGTGGGAGGATATGTCGCGGCCCTTGTGGTCGGACAGACCCGCCCATGGCTGGGAGGTATCGGGCTGGCCGCGATCCTGATCGGTGTGCTGTGGAGAAATGCGTGGGAGATGCGTCAAAGGGGCATCGAGCACCAGATCGTCATGAGCGTGGCGACCGTCGTTGGTGTGGTGGTGGGATTTCTAATTCGGCTTCGATAGCATCTTCTCTTTTCGTACAAAAGCATCGGATCGGCCTCATTGCTCTTGCCTGCTCTCTACATGTCCAGTGAGTTCCGCTGCGTTAGAAAATAAAGACAATCCTTAAAGAAAAAGAAGAGAGGCGGGCTCTCTTCTTTCTTTGTGATTCTGCAAAGTTGTTAGAAGCGGAGGCCGAACGTGATCGGGATATAGCTCGTCTTGGCACTGTTCTGAGGGAAGACGTTGAGACCGTTTAAGTTCGCATCGCCATAGGAAAAAGCGCGCGGCGAATTGAAGGTGTAGACATAGCGCCCTTCCACGTAGAACTTCGTCGAGGCGAAGCGCGAAAGCTTATAAGTAAACCCGACGCCTCCGTTCAAACCAAAGGCGTTGCTAGTGTAGCTGTCAAATGTCTGATTTTCCTGAAATGCGAAGCAGTTGCCAAATATATCGCATGCCGTAGCTATCGCCGGGGTAGAGAAGCTGGCGGTCTTATGGTAAAAACCAGCGCCACCGATGACGTAAGCTCCCTTGGTGTCTGAGGTGTAGTAGTTGATGATCGGATTGAGAGTGAAGGACCAGTCGTGGCTGGTGCCGCTGATCTGCGACAGAGGATTTCCGGTTTGATCTTCAAAGAAGAGAGGCGGCCCGTTGTAGATCGCCAGCAGATTGTTAAGTGTTGCGGTCTGGATACCGAAGTTGTCCCAATCGAATTGGGCAATGACGCCGAAAGTCTTGTTAAAGTTCCGCCCGACGCCAGCCTGGATCTTCCAACTCGGCGACGAGGTAGTTGTGCGTGCCTCCAACGGGGAGGGTGAAGCCCCCTCCGACAACGAAGGTGTACTTAGCGGAGCCGTCTGCGTTGGTGTGGCTGTCGTTGTAGTTGGGACGGCTGTAGCGACGACGGGGTGGCGGCTGGGTTGTCTCGCTGTTGAGGCTGAAGTCCACCGCGTTGGCCATTTCAGCGCTGCCAGTGCTGCTGCTATAACTTATGTCGTCTGGAGCAGAGAGATCGAGTGGGGCTGCGAGGCTCGCCTTGAGATTAATAGGCGGTAAGGACGGGGCTATGCCGGCAGATTGCTGTGCGTGCAGGCTAAACGTTCCTGCGGCGGCGAGAAACGTGACTGCCGCGGTGCGGCCAAGGATGGGATAAAGGCGATTCCTGCTGATCATCTTGTGCATCTTTGTGTGGCTCCCTGGTTGCTGTTAGGTTCTTCAGTGGCTTGAACCCAACTGTAACGCGCTTGTTGTGTAAGACGCAGGAAATCTCATTTGGGATGACAGGGATGCGAGAGTTTTCGACGTCGAGTCGATGACAAAATACTGACAAGTGAATAGTTACGGGCATCCCATGACAGGATGCCCGTAGAATCAATAGAGAAAACCGTGTCTCAAAACCGCATTATTCTCGGGGATCTCGCACATCTCTGCGGCAGAGATTCCAAAAGCACAGCCTCGACCTAGTGGATGTCGAACTGCTCCGGGTGAAGGGCAGGATCGGATTTGACGAGGATGGTTTTGCCGACCATCTCCTCCATCTCCTGAAGCCACTTGGTGCCCGGTGCCTTGAGCTGTTTGACGACTTCGGGGTTGACGCGAAGCATGACATCGCCACGGTCGAGGTGCTTCTGCATCTTGCGCATCTCTATGTAAATGTCGTTGCAGACGGTGACCGGTGACTTAACCATGCCTGTGCCCACACAGACGTTGCAGGTAGTCGACAGGGTGCGCTCCAGCGACTGCTTGACGCGTTTCCGAGTGATCGCGACCAGGCCAAAGTCATTGAACTGAAGAACCTTCGATGGGGCTCGATCGCTCTTCAACTCTTCTTCGAGGGCGGCCATGACCTTGTTGCGGTTCTTGCGCTCGTCCATGTCGATGAAGTCGATGATGATGATGCCGCCGAGGTCGCGCAGACGAATCTGGCGGACGATCTCGGGGATAGCATCAAGGTTCGTCTTAACGATGGTGTCTTCAAGGCGAGCGGTCTTGCCGACGAATTTGCCAGTGTTGATGTCGATGGCGACTAGGGCTTCGGTTTGGTTGATGACAATGGAGCCCCCGGACTTGAGCCATACCTTAGAGCGAAGGGCCTTGTTGATCTCTTCAGTAATGCCGAACTGCTCGAAGAGTGGCGTCTCTTTCGTGTAAAGCTTGACGCGGCGAATGAGCGACGGCTGAAAGCGCTGCAGGAAGCGGAGAATGCGCTCGTAGTCCGTCTCGGTGTCAACCCAGATGGCGGAGAAGTTGTCAGTCACCTGATCGCGGAGGATGCGCTCGACCAGGTTGAGGTCGTGGTAGATGAGGGCCGGCGACTTTGATGACTCGGAGCGCTGCTTAATATCGGCCCAAAGGTTGAGAAGGAAGCGCAGGTCAGAACGAAGCTCCTCTTCGCTGGCTCCGGAAGCTGCAGTGCGGACTATAAAGCCGCCAGCAGCCTCTCCCTTTTCGCTGAGAAGGATCTCTTTCAGACGGCGACGTTCGCCATCTGACTCGATCTTGCGAGACACTCCGGTGTGATTGACCGTTGGCATGAAGACCAGAAAACGGCCAGGAAGTGCGATGTGCGACGTGATGCGGGCACCCTTCTTGGCGATGGGCTCCTTGGCGATCTGTACGAGAATCTCCTGTCCGGGCTTAAGCAGTTCGCTGATAGCCGGTAGATTGGTGGACTGCATGGAACTGCGGCCACCACGGCGATCGCGACCCCCACCACCAGAGCGATCGCGGTCACCTGCGCCACCAGTATTTCTAGGACGATCGTTACGGTCTCCGCGACCGAAGCGATCTCCGCGGCGACCGTCGCGACGGCCATCGCGGCGTCCTCTGCTACGGTCATTTTCACGGTTACGGTCTGGCAAAGGAGCAACTGTGCCGGCTTGTGCCTGATCGAAGCCGTTGGAAGCTGTAATCTCGTCGCCTTCGGTAAACTCTTCGTGAATGACGTCTTCTTCGGTGTCGGACTCGTCGAGATCTTCATCTTCGTCCTCGGAGTCGTCGAGATCGTCGCCTAGGGGATCGTGAATGGCATCCTCTTCTTCGAGGTCGTCTTCTTCCTCTTCATCGACGTTGCCGGAGCGAGTGATCTGATCGATGGACATTTCACGGATCATGGTGCCGAGATCGGCTGCACCTTCGAGGGTCTCCTCCTCTTCAAAATCGTCCATCTCTTCAATCGAAGAGGCGTGGAGGGTGGTGTTGAAGTCCTCTTCGTCGAGGCTCTCCTCTTCGAGGGAACCGATGCCTGGGGCGAAATGCTGCGGCGTGCCGGCGCTGACGTCGGCAATCTGATTGTCGGCAGGGTTAGCGATAGCAGTTTCGTGCTCGATTGGAGAAGCGGGTTCGCTCGCATGCTCGGGGATGAAGGTGGCAACGGGCGCTTCGGAGTGCATCTCGCCGGTGGCATGGAGGGTGGTGAGTTCATGGGGAGCGGGTGCAGTCTCGGCGATGTTGGACGGCGTTGCATCTGTTTGCCAGTCGAACTTCTCGTGAACAGTCACGGGAGGCACGTGAGTGTGCTCGTCTTGAAGTTGAGCTACGTACTCATCAGGGCCAGGCGTAATGCTGTGGACGCGGCTGAGATCGTGAACGCTGGCTTCGGACGGCGCTTCCTCGGGTGTATCAAGAACAGGAGCGTTTTGGCGAAACTCGCTCGGCGCTACGGGATCGATCCGGTAAGAAGCGGATGCATCCGTAGGCTCGTACTCAACGAGTACGGATGGAGTTGTGTCGTCGTGCTCGGGCTTGTCGGCTGCAATGGTGTCCGAGTGCGAAGATTGTTCGTCGATAGGCTCAGCAATAGTTTGGCTAACGGATTCGCGACTTACTTGGGCACTAGGCTGTACGGGCTCGAAGTTGTTGCGATATTCGGTGCGGCTACTTTCCCGATGTTCGTCGCGGGACGCATTGCGATCTTCCTGGCGGCGATGACGGGACAGGCTCTCGCCGGGAAGAGTTGCGCCACCGTCCCAACCTTCAGGGATGCTGAAAGAGGGAGCAGATGGGATGATGACATTGGCTTCGGCAGGCTTGGTTACTGCGGCTGTTGATTCTTCACCGCCCTTGCGATATTTCGATAGGGACTCACCAGGAAGGACGATGGGCTCAGCGGCGTTTGCGTAGGATTCGGGGGCTTGGTTGTAGGCGGGAGCGTCATCGACCCCATAGAGAGATGTCTTGGGTGCGAAGCCCCTAGGGACGCGAGGTTCGCGCTGGTCACGGCTACCACGATCGCCTCGGTTGCCACGGTCGTTACGGTTACGATCGCCACGATTGCTGCCGTCGCCACGATCATTACCTCTGCGCTCGCCACGGCTGCTGTTCTCCGGGGACATGCCGGTCGCCTCTGTGAATGAAGAGGCGGCAGGAGCAATCGGATTGGTAGGCGACGGTGCCGCGGCGCCATCGATGTCGAAGAAAACTTCGTCATAAGAAACTTCGGGAGGAGCTTGGGTGCCTGCCGAGCTCGCTGTTTGCGGCGACTCATCGCGCTGACCTGGGCCACGGCCACGCCTGCGGCCGCGGCGACCACGCCAGCGGCGGCTGCCATCGGCTCCGGGGGCACCTTCGCCAAGTTCGGCTCCATCGTTAGCACCAGAAGGAATGTTTTCTCTTGGTGAATCGGCAGAGAAATATTCAGATGAAGGGGCGTTGAACGTCTCATTAGCCTCTGAAGGGGCCAGTGGATCGGCGACAGGTTGACGGTCGCGGTTGCCGCTCCGGTCGCGACGGCCTCGGCCACTACGGCCACGGTCGTTGCGGTCTGTGCGCTCAAAGGAGCGATTGGGCGAATCTGAGGCTTGGTCGAGGCGATCCGGAGGGCTGGCAACAGCGCCTTCGAGGATTGGGGCATTTCCGTTACGATCACCACGGTCGTTGCGGCGGCCTTCGGAGCGTCGGCCAGAGTCGCCGTTGGTGTCGAAGTCAGCGGAGTCACCTGCTTCTTCCATGAAATCGGTAATGTAGAGGAAGGCATCGCGCTCAAGGCCAATATCCACAAAAGAGGACTGCATGCCAGGGAGAACGCGGGTAACTTTGCCGTTGTAGATGGAGCCCGCGAGGGTGTATTCGTTCTCGCGTTCGTAATAAATTTCGGTTAGGGCGTCGTTTTCGACGATGGCGAGACGGGTCTCGTGGGGCGTACTGGAGATGTAAATTTCTTTCGACATTCGCTGTGCTCTTTCTGCCCGACCTGGTTAAGGTTCGAGCGGCAGACGCGACAGAGACAATCGGGAGCAGACCTGGCTTCACGCCAAGTTCGGCTCACCGTGGGTCGGACAGGATGCGGGTTGCGGAAGCGCGTGAACGGAAACTCGACGGCCGGTGTGAGATGTGAATAAAGCTTTGCCTTGTGCGCACTCCCTGAGAGGGCGGATTGGGCTATACCGGGTAGATCGGGGACACGGGGGGATGCTTCAAGCAATTGCAGACATGCGGAGTTTGTGACCAGAACAACCTCAAAATCAAAGATTTGAGGCGGGGCCGTTCGCCATCCGGATGCAATCATTCCCTAAAACCTGTCCGACCAACGGATCGATGTCTCTGGCTGGTCGGCCTTTTCTTCTAAAAAGTCATTTGTTCCCGCCGACTGGCGACCTTGCGCCGGAGTAGCGGGTACCCTGATTGGCATCTACAGCCGAACAGGTGCTACTAACAGTATTGCACTAAAGCTGCTGCAGAGGAAATCTAAGCTGTCGCAGCATGTTAACAAACGAGATTGCTGGGAGCCGCCAGTCTCTTAACCGTGAGATCGGCGTGTCAATCTAGTTGACGAAGCGTCGCATGCGGATGTTCATGACGATGCCGAGAGCGAGGAAGGTGAACAGGACCGAGGAGCCTCCATAGCTAAGCAGGGGGAGAGGGATTCCGGTAACCGGCATGAGGCCAACCACCATGCCAACATTTACCGCAATCTGGAAGACAATTACAGCGACCACCCCCATGATGATGAAGCTACCAGGGAGGTCGGAAGCTGTTTGCGCGTTCTGGATCAGCCGCATGAGGATGAGGAAGTAGAGGAGCAGGACGCCGATTGCGCCGACGAAACCGTGCTCTTCGCAAAAGGCTGCAAAGATAAAGTCCGTGTAAGGGATGGGGAGAAAATCGCCTTGCGTCTGAGTGCCTTTGTTGGCGCCCTTGCCCCAGATTCCGCCTGAGCCAACGGCAATCAGAGACTGGCGGATCTGGTATCCGGAGCCGCGAGGGTCTGAGTCAGGGTTGATGAAGGCGTTGATGCGCGCCTGCTGATAGGGCTTAAGGTGTTTGCCGCTCTTCAAGGCGATGCCGCCAATGAGGGCGATTGCAAGCACGATTAGGCCGACCTGTTTGACGCGAATGCCACCGAGAAACAGACCGCAGATTAGGATTGGCAGATACGTCAAGGCGGTGCCGAGATCGGGCTGTTTAAGCACCAGCAGCATGGGGACGCAAACCATGGCCGCGGCTTTGCCGATGTCGGCCCAGGTGAGCTCTTTACCCGTGAGCCCCCAGAAGTAGCGCGCCACGGCGAGGATGAGGACTAACTTAACCCATTCAGAGGGTTGAAAGTGAATGCCCCCTGGAAATTTGATCCAGCGGCGACCCCCGAGCACTTTGGTGCCGACGATCAGGACGGCGATAAGCGAAAGGATGCTGATGCCGTATGCCCAGTGAATGATGTCGATGAGACGGTGGTAGTCAATCAAGGAAATGAGGAACATCAGCAGCAGGCCAACGGCGAGGAACTGGATTTGCTTATGGTCGAAACCGTGGAACTTGGTGTGAAGGGTCGCGGACTTGATCTCGAGGACAGAGATTATCGACAGGAGGAGGACGAAGCCCAGTAGGACCCAGTCGAAGTCGCGGTATGACGAGAGGCGAGGCATTCTGTGACCTTTGGTTATTCGGCTGTTGGGGTGGGGGTCTTTGTGGTGGAGGGAGCCGGCTGCGTAGCCTCGGGTTTGGCAGGCTCAGGAGTAGTGGCGATGCGAATGTTGTTGTCACGCTTGCGCTGCTTGTTGACGTAGGCTTCGATGATCTGAGAGGCGAGCTTGGCCGAGTTGTTGCCCCAGTTTCCGTGCTCCCACAGAACTGCGACGACGATGTCGGGATTGCGGCGGGGCGCCATGCCCACAAACCAAGCGTTTGGCATGGTGTTGTGGCCACCGTTCGTGCGGGCCAGGGCATCGTGGCCGATGACCTGCGCGGTTCCGGTCTTTCCAGCGAAGTCGACTCCTTCCAGATGGGCCGCGTAGGCGGTGCCGATGGGGCTGCTGGTGACGTTGGCCATGGCGTCGGTGATGATCTGCCAATTTTCTGGGTTCAGCTGAATTGAGGCATCGCCTGAGCCCGGGAAATGACTCGTGGATTGCCTGCAGAAGCTCGGGGGGAACCTCGTCTGAAAAGACGACGTGGGGACGACGGAAGATTCCGCCGGAGGCTATACCACTGAGGGCGCGAGCAAGTTGCATCGGAGTTGCTGTGACGGCTCCCTGACCGATCCCGACTGAGATCGTTTCGCCAGCGAACCACTTGTCATGCTGAGTCTTGAGCTTCCATGCGGTGGAGGGCACCGTGCCACTGACTTCGTCGGGAAGGTCGATGCCGGTCTTCTGGCCGAGGCCTACGGATGTGGCGTACTTCGCGATGGTGTCGATACCCAGGCGGTTCGCAAGGGTGTAGTAGAAGGTGTCGCAGGAGTAGGGGATGGCGTTATTGATGTCGACCGCACCGTGATGTTTATCGCAGGCGTAAAAATGACCATAGAACTCGGCGCCGCCGTTACAACTTACGCGCATGGTTTGAGCAACGTTCTCCTGGAGGCCAGCGAGAGTCATGACGATTTTGAAGGTGCTGCCTGGAGCGAGCTGGGCCTGAATGGTCTTGTTCAAGAGAGGGTGGTCGGGGTTGTTGAGGATCTCGTTCCAATAGTTCTTGGTAAGTCGAACGGAAAACTGGTTGGGATCGAAGGTGGGGCGGGAGGCCATCGCCAGAATTTCACCCGTGTGCGGGTCCATGGCCACGATAGCGCCGATCTTACCGTCGAGGGCTTTTTCAGCGGCCATCTGGATGTCGAGGTCGATTGTGAGCTTGAGGTCTTTGCCCGGGGTGGCAAGTTCCTGACCGAGGTGGCCAAGCTCTTTTCCGTGGCTGTTGACGATGACGTCACGGCTGCCGTCGACGCCGCGGAGCAACGCATCGTAGGTCTGCTCAACGCCAGAGCGGCCTACGACATCGCCCGGGGAGTAGAAGGCATAGCGAGGGTCGTCGAGCATTTGTTCGGAGACTTCGCCGACGTACCCGATGAGGTGAGCGGCGAATCCGTCGCGGGGGTAGAGGCGGCGCTGCTCGTCGAGGGTTTCTAGCTCCGGGAGCTCGTCGCGGTGGGCGGCGATGAAAGCCTGCTCGTCGGGGGAGATGTCCTGCTTGAGCGGGATGGGTTGGTATTTGGGAGCTATCTCATAGCGGCGGAGGGTCGATTGGATCTGTTCGACAGAGATGTGGAGGCCTTGCGAGATCAGGGGCAGATCGGCATCAAGATCTTTAACCTGCTCGCGCAGGAGGTAACAGGAGACAGAGGGGTAGTTGTCAACGAGCAGGCGACCCTCGCGATCGAAGAGACGGCCACGAGGAGCGAGGATGGGAACCTTGCGGATACGGTTGGCCTCGGCGAGGGCACGGAAGTTCTCGGCACCAAGGACCTGGAGTCGCCAGAGACCAGTGATGAGAATGATGAGAATGAACGCAACAAGGTACTGGGCCGCGTGAAGCTTACCCGCAGAGACCTTTTCGGCCTTGCCGTTGGGGCCGAGGTCATTTGGGTCGATATGGTGGGCTAATTCCATGCTGATTTCAGTTTACGGCCGATGTTGATGATTTAGGTCTACCACTGTTGTGTCTGGCGATATCGATTAGACGTTTGAATCCAGGATTACTCGCGACGTTTGGTGTTATCAAGCAAGAAGAAGATGGGGAGTGCGACGACAGTGTTGATAGCAGCGCGGATGAGCTCGTGGCCCCAGTGAATGTGGAAGTTTGTGAGACCGAGGAGGCGGCGGTTGATAAGGAAGAGCAGGAAGCTGTTGATGAGAAAGAAGCCAAAGTTGATCAGTACGCGGGTGGTGAGGTTTTCGACGTCGACCTGGATGCCGATACTGGCGGCAATGTAGCCGATGACAGACTTCGCCATGCCGTTGACACCAATGGGTTGGGCGGTGAGGGCGTCCTGTAGCAGGCCGATGGCGGCTCCGGTAAGGGTGCCGGCGACCGGGTTGCGGCGGGAGACGGCGAAGTAGACCGTGACGATAAGAGGGAGATCGAGTATGGCGAGGCGAGGGAAAGGTCTTGGGAGGAGCGCCTGCAGCAAGATCGCTCCTAGCGGCACCAACACCGCGACGGCGGGAGGGAAGCTGTGCTGCTCTAATTCTCGTCGGGATGTGTAACTGCGGGTGGCCATAGTAAACAGTGGTTAGCTTTTTAGTAATTAGCGATTAGTTGTTGTTGGTTTCCATGATTGCTATGGTTGAGGGCCCGGAGGTTTCGTCGAGTCAGGTGGTGGTTGCTGTTTATGGGGCTTTGCAGCAGCAGGTTGTGAAGTTGTCGGGGGTGGGGTAGCAGGCGTCGGGACGGTGGTGATTGGGGTGTTCTCGCCTGCGCCTGGTTTAAGATCGGCAGCGGGCGGCGTGGTCCCGGGCGTGTAGCGGTCAGAATGTATGGTTGGAAGAGGCTTGGGAACGACTGTGGTTGGGGGAGCGGTCGCTGCGTCGGCTGCACCCGGGGTTGTTGGGGCAGCATCGGGGTGTTCGGAATCATGGATGCTGGGAAGCCGGTCAGCCACGATCTGGGCTGCAGACCTGGCGGCGGCTTCGGCAGCCTGCTGGTCAGCAAGTTGCTTCGCCGCAGCCTGAGCCTCGGCGGTAGCGGCGCCGGCGGCCAGGTCTTTCTGAGCCGGGATCGGAAGCCCGGCCTGAGTACCCGTAATGACAAGCACCTCTTCTAGCTGATTGAGATTTGCCGCTGGGCGCACTTGGATAAGGGTGTACGGTTGATGTTCGGGGTCGATCTTAATGGACTCAATCGTGCCGACGGGAAGGCCGCGCGGATAAACCTGGTCGCCGCCGGAGCTGAGCACCTGTTCGCCGGACTTAATCCGCTCGTCGGGAGTGAGGTTGTTAATAAGGATCTGACCGGTTGTGCTGCCACGAAGGATGGCACGTATCCGAGTGGTGGCCAATAGCACGCCGGCCCCTGAGGTCTGGTCGTTGATAAGCAGGACCTGCGAGGTATGGGGGAAGACGTCACGAAGCTTGCCAACAATGCCGTCCGGAGTAATGACGGCCTGATCAGTCTTGAGACCGTCTTTTGCCCCCTTATCAATGTAGATGACGCGGGAGAGATCATTGCCGCTGGTCCCGATGACCTGGGCGGCAACGGTGGTAGCGACATAATGCTGTTGGAAGTCCATCAGGGCCTGCAGGCGATGCCCCTGCATCGCGTCCTCAGCAAAGGCCGCCTGTTCGAGGCGCAGCCGGGCTATTTCTTCTTGGAGGTCATGGTTCTGCTGGCGGGTGTGGCGCAGATCAATGTAGTTCGACCATCCGTGACGGACGTTGTAGCCGATGCCATGAAAGAAACGCTCGAATGGAGTGACGATCGAGACGGCCCAGTAGCGGAGAAGGGTGACCTTGCTACTGTCTGGAGCGCCGGCTTCGACCGGACGCCGCACCTGAACGGCGAGCCCGATGGTTTGCGCGAGAAGGATCGCGACGAGCACCAAGACGTTTTTAAAGCGTGTGAAGAAAGATTCCATTCGCTAACTATGATTATCCGTGAATTGCCGTGTGCGCGGAGGTGGCGGAATGGATGCGGGTACCAACTTTCTTTTCTTTAGTGCTATCCATCAGGTTTTTTCCCGGCCGGTGTAGTTCAGGCGTCATGGCAATGCACTTCAAGGTCTTATGCCAATCCGCGTTCTTTCGGGTGGTCACCAGTCTGGAAGAGCAACGGAACGAAGTGGATCAGATTGTCGCGCCATACCATCCAGTTGTGAAATCCCGGAGTTTCGATCTGCGTGACTGGCATGTTTTTGGCCTGGAGGAAGGCGACGAAGCCGCGATTCGGCTCGATCAGTGAGTCTTCCTTGCCGCAGGCGACCCAGAGGAGGCGCAGATTTGCAGCTTGAGGATTGAGCAACGCAAGCTTGCGGCTGTAATTGAGGTTGTGGATAGCAGAGCTAAAGCCACCGATCCATGCGAACCGGTCGGTATGGGTGAGACCTATCTCGAGGCTTTCGAGTCCGCCCATGGAAAGGCCCGCAATAGCGCGGTCGTTGCGATCTTTGGAGACGTGATACTCGGACTCCACACGGGGAAGAACTTCGGTGAGCAGGGTCTGGGTAAAGAGATCGGTGTTATGGTCGATGGCGACCGGTTCGTCCCAGACGTCGAATTTGTGAATGAAGGACATGTCACCATAGCCGAGAGGCATTACAACGACCATGGGTTTCATTTTGCCTTCGGCAAGCAGGTTATCGAAAATGAGGTCGGCGCGACCAACGGCGGTCCATCCAGAGTCGGAGTCGCTCCAGCCGTGGAGCAGGTACAGGACTGGATAGGGCTTCTTTGCTTTTGCATCGTAGCCGGGCGGTGTGTAGACGTAGTAGCGACTCTGGTTCTGCGGGAGACCTAGGACAGTCCTGGTGGCGTAGATGTGATGGTGCAGGGTGCCATGGGGAACGTCGGCCTCCTCCCAGGGTTGCGGGGTGTCGCCGGGTACGGTGAACAGGTTGGCGGTGTCGACGAGGTTAATGGTGATGCTGGGATTTGCCGGATCGAGGCGGAAGTCGCCATTTGCCTCGAAGTGGTAGCCGTATATCTCGGGCGCCAAGGGCGAGGTAGTCGCAGTCCAAATACCAGCGGGGTCCTTCTCCATGGGAAACGATTTTGGAAGGCCGTCGAGGATAAGTTCTACTTTGGTGGCAACGGCATCTTTGTAGCTAAAGGTGACCGTGTGATCTGGATGAATCTCGATCGAGCGGAATGGCGCAATGGCTTGAGCGGCAAGGAAGAGAGGTGCGGAGACAATAGGTAACAGGGCCAAACCTCGAGCGGACTTGCTGCTGGTCCGCAATTGAGTGAGCTTCATACGAGCCAGTTTAGCTGAGAGACCGCGTAGCAGCGCGTCCGACAGCGCATAATAAAGAGAATGGCCTTTCGTTCTGGTTTCGTCTCAATCGTCGGTCGCCCAAATGCGGGCAAGTCTACCTTGCTGAATGCCCTTCTGGGCCAGAAGCTCGCTATCGTCACGCATAAACCGCAGACGACGCGGACACGTATCCATGGGGTTCTTGAGGTTCCACTGAAGAAAAAGGCCAAAGGTGAAGTGGGACACCCTGCAGCGCAGGTGGTGTTGGTAGACACGCCAGGAATCCATAAGCCGGACACGCAGCTTGATCGGCGCATGATGCAGGAGGTTCATGATGCGCTGGAATCACGCGATGCGGTGTTGTTTCTTGTCGACGTGACGCATCGTCTACCTAAGGCTGCTGAAGCAGCTCAAAGCACAAAGGCGACTGGCCGGATGGGGATGTCCGCTGCAGAGGATGACTTCGCGCTTTCGCTGATCAAGAAGCTTGAGTGTCCGGTAATCCTAGTCTTGAACAAGACGGATGCGATTCCCAAAAAAGACCTGCTGCCGTTGATCGCACACTGGTCTACGCTGCATTCATTTGCGGATGTGATTCCAATTTCGGCCCGAAAGAAGGAGGGCCTGGAGTTGTTGTTGGACAAGATTGTGGGGCAACTGAAGGATGGGCAGAGATATTTTCCAAAGCACCAATTGACCGATCAGCCGGAGCGGTTTCTCGTGGCGGAGTTGATTCGGGAGAAGATCTTGATGCTGACAGGTGAGGAGGTTCCATACGCGACGGCGGTGGTCATCGAAAAATATGAGGAGCCGGCCTCACTGAAGAAGATGAAAGACGGTAAGCTGCCCGTCACGAAGATCTCTGCAGCTATTTTTTGTGAGCGAACGGGGCAGAAAGCGATCCTGATCGGCAAGCAGGGTGAGATGTTGAAACGGATCGGAACCGCGGCGCGGAAAGATATCGAGGGACTGCTGGGAACGCGGGTATTTCTCGAGCTATTTGTGAAGGTTCAGGAAGAGTGGCGGTCGAGCCACGGGTTCGTTGAGGATCTCGACTGGCGGCGGCAGCTGGAGCAGATCGCGGCGAAGCAGCAGTCAGAAGAGTAAGCGATTAAATTGAAGAATAAGACAAATTCATATTGGAAGTCATCCGGTAGGAATAACTGATTTTAAACGAGCCAATATGCGGACCGATGATGAGGTAGAGGGATTAGTAGCGGCTGACGTGACGGGGCCCATTGGCCGAAGTAAAAAGTCAGCTCGATGGCTTGCCGCTGTGCTTGCAACACTGGTCATGTTGGCAGGATTGAAGTATGTCAAATATTTTCCTTACGTGGATACGGATTCGTCACACTATCAGGCGATGGCAAACGGAAAAACTGAGATGAAGCCGTTCGCATTTCGTTTGCTTGACCCGGCGATCGCACGTTCTTTTTCGGACGTTACAGGTAAATCAACGGATGTCGGATTTCTGGTTGTGGGCCTTGTGAGCGGGTGGCTACTGCTCTATGGCGTACTTTCGCCTGTAGTTGAACGAAGACAGGGCACGTGGCTTGCTTTGGTGTTAATCTTGATGCCCTTCTGGTTGCGAAACTTCGCCAACTATTTTTTGCCGGATCCGCTACATGCAGCACTCGTTATGGTGTATCTGGTACTTCTGCGAAGGCGATGGTGGGGCTGGGCATCCGTTCTATTGGTCTTCATGTTTCTCGCGCGCGAATCGACTTTGTTGGTCGCACTGATTGCCGCACCTGTGCTGTGGTGGCTCGTGAGTCGGCGGGCAGGTCTGATGCAACTTGGAGGAGCGCTGGTCGGTATGGCTGTCTCGAAGTTTGTAGCACGACATGCACTACCAAACCAACACAATATCAACGACACGCTATATATGATCGGCAAGATCCCGTGGAACCTGTCCAGGAACGTCTTTGGGGTGACCCTATGGACCAATACAATGCCACTGCTTCGGCCCATTCACGTTTGGAATGTACCGCGCTGGATGCATACGGGAGGCATTCATCAGATGGGATATAGCGCCTTTGATTCGATATACCCGCTAGTCACGTCGGTGCGAGTTCTGACTTCGTTTGGGCTGGGAGTTTGTGCAGTAATCTGTCTGCTGTGGCGGATTCCACTTCGCCAACTGCTGCCACGCGAGGAGCCTTATCTTTGCATCGCTGCGATCTACGGTGCGGTCACATTCTTGCTGGCTCCAATGCTCGGCGCTTCTCTGCCAAGGCTCTGCGACTATGGTTGGCCGCTCTTCCTGCTCTACCTACCAGCTGTGATGCCACGGGTCTGGCGCAACTGGCCGGTTCGGACAATCGTGATTCTGGTTGGTCTCCACTTGATTACCGCCTGGATCGAGGTGATTCAGCTTTGGATCCACTCCAATATCGTCGCCTGCCTTTTAATTCTGATTAGCGTCAATCTTGTAGCCGGTGGCTTGATATTGCGAACGAGCTCGAGAAGCCTGCAATCCTGTATCTAAAAGCAAGATTGTGAGCACTTCGACGGGTTACTCTTTGACGCTGACGCTAACACCGAGGGCCTTCATCTTGCGGTATAGGTGGCTACGTTCCAGACCGAGACCTTCGGCGGCACGACTGACGTTGCCGTGGAACTCGTCTAATTTTTTGAGGATATAGTCTCTTTCGTAAGCCTCACGGGCCTGCAATAGGCTCGTGAATTCTTCCCCACGGCCGCTGACTTTGTTGGTATCGCGGGCGTCACGATAGACGAGCATGGGGAGGTGCTTGCGTTCGATGCGCAGAGTTTTAGGGTTGAGGATGAGGACTCGCTCAACTAAATTGCGCAGCTCACGGACGTTGCCAGGCCAGTGATATTGCTTCAAAGCGGCCAGGGCGTCTTCCGTCATCTCCACATGCGGGCGGCCGTATTCTGTGCCGAACTGTTGCAGGAATTCCTTGACGAGAAGAGGAATGTCTTCTTTGCGGTCACGCAATGGAGGAACAAAAAACGGAATGACATTGAGACGATAGAACAGATCCTCGCGGAAGTTACCCCGGGCAATCTCCTCTTCGAGGTCTTTGTTCGTGGCAGCGATAACGCGGACGTCCACGTGGACGGGATGGGACGCTCCGACAGGAAGAAAACGCTGTTCATCTAACGCGCGGAGCACCTTAGCCTGGGTCTTGAGGCTCATGTCGCCGACTTCGTCAAGGAAAAGAGTTCCTCCATCGGCACGTTCGAATGTGCCTCGCTTTTCCGTGGGGCCGCCGGGAACGGCACCGTGACGATAGCCGAAAAGTTCGCTCTCGATATAGTCTTCCGGAATTGCGGCGCAGTTCAGTTCAACAAAAGGACGATCCTTGCGAAGGCTTTCGGCATGCATTGCACGGCCTACCAGCTCTTTACCCGCGCCGGATTCACCGTAGATAAGAACACGGCCGTTGGTTGGGGCCATCAGCTTGATCTGCTGACGAAGGGCCTTCATTGGGACCGAGTTTCCGGTCACCGTCCCCTTCGCAAGCTGGCGGGAGAACTCCTGGTTATCTTCGCGCATCTGGCGCGCCTTCATCGCATTCTTCAGCACAATGAGGGTTCGTTCTAGGGATAGGGGCTTTTCGAGAAAGTCGTACGCGCCGAGCTTTGTGGCACGAACTGCAGCTTCAATTGTGCCGTGACCGCTGATAATCACGACCTCAGGGACGTTCGCTGATTCCATTTGACGGATCTCAGTGAGGGCGTTGAGTCCATCGCGGTCCGGAAGCCAAATATCGAGCAAGACGACGTCATAGGCGGCATCGCGAAGCAGTTCCAAGGCCTCACCAGCCGTAGCAGCAGTCGTGACAAGGTAGTCCTCTTCGCGGAGGATGCTCTCGAGCGACTCGCGAATCTCCGCTTCGTCGTCGACGATGAGTACGTGGTTCATTTTGGACCTCGGGGGAGTGTGGAGGCGAGATCGACTTCTGTTTCTGCGCTAGTGCGGGCGCCGTCCTCAGTGGTCGGCATCGTTGTAAATTCGGGGTTTTGATCGTTTTGCGGTGTCCCAAAACCTGTAAAAGCAGTCAGCATCTCGGGGTCGCTATCGAGTGATGAAGCGGGTCGAAGTTCCACGATGAACTTCGCGCCTGCGGGCTCATTTTTTTCTGCGCGAATAGTGCCCTGGTGCTCCTGGATGATCTTGGACGCAATAGCTAGACCGAGACCGGTACCACGTTGCTTGGTGGAGAAGTAAGGCAAGAAGAGACGCTCGCGCATTTCGTCGGTGAGTCCGGAGCCCGAGTCTGCAATGGTAAGTTCTACCATGCCGTTTTCAAGGAGGCTCGTGCCAATGCGGAGTTCGCGGTAAAGGCTCTGCTGCATCGCCTCGGCAGCGTTGTCGATCAAGTTGCCCAAGGCACGTTTGAGGGCCTCGGGGTCAGCCATGACGAGCGGAAGGCTTGAGGCCATCTTGCGGACGATGCGGATGGTCTGCATACGTCCAGCAAAGAGGGCCAGCGAGTTTTCGACGATGGTATTGAGATCGGCAGGCTTGGGCCGAGCTGTTGGGAACTCGGCGAGAGCGGCGAACTGATCGACGAGTGAGCGCATACTTTCGACTGAGGAGGTGATCACCTCGGAGCAGCGGCGGATGACCGCGATGGAGGGTGGCTCGGGGGCGCGCCGCAGAGCGGGCTCTGCGATCGAGATGGCGAGCCGGTCGATATGGCGACGGATTTGCTCGGCGCTAAGGCTGATTGGAGTGAGTGGATTTTTGATCTCGTGGGCTACACGCCGCGCTACTTCCTTCCAGGCAGATTGTTTTTGCGCGCGGAGCAGCTCGGTCGCATTTTCAAGAACGATGACATAGCCCTGATGTTCGCGGCGCATGCGTTCGGTGGCGGCGGGCATTTCGAGCAGTGCGACGGTAGCAAGGAGGTGCATCGAGCCTCCAAATCTCTCGTTGGCGGTGTGCAAGGTACCGGCGATTTCTATTTCGCTGGAAGCAGAGCCCATGCGGTGACTGCGCTTGATAAGTCGATCGAGAACCTCGGAGACCTCGGGTGGGAATACTTCTTCCATAACGCGACCGTAGAAAGGGCTCTGGCCGCCGGGATCCATCATCTCGCTCAGAGCACGGTTGGCAAGGACAATGCGGCGATCGGCGTCGAGCGTAGCGACACCATTGGGAATGGTTTCGAGCATTGTCTCGAGTTCGCCGCGACGTGCTTCGAGAGCAGTGTTGGCTGCGCTGAGTCGCACGGTCGAGTCTTCAACGGCTTGACGACTCCCTTCAAGGTCGGCCGCCATGTGGTTGAAGCTGCGCACAAGCTCGCCGAGTTCTTCCGTTGCGCTCTCCTGCACTCGGTGGGCGTAGTCGCCGGAGGCGATGGCTTCCATGGCGTCAGCAAGGGCTTCGACCGGCTTTGTGACTTGTTTCGAGAGGTGCAAGGCGAGCCAGCAGGAGGCGAAGAGAGCGAGGCTGGTCATCATCAGAAGCAGCAGCATATACAAATCTCTGATCTGACGACGTTCGCTGTATAGAACCCAGTAGGCATCGGCTCGCTTGCGCAGACGGCTCATGGTAGCTGCCATTCCAAAGGGCATCGGGAGTCCTACGACCACGGTATTGCCCTGTTTTATTGTGGTAGCTCCAAGGGCGTAATCAGTAGGGCCGAGAGAGAAGACAGGCTGGTCGTCGCGTTGGGCGGCGGAGAGAATTGCGGCGTCGGTAGGATCAGTAGGAGCGTGAGCGCCGGTTGCGACGGCATCCTCTTCTGCCACTTGATCAGGGAGCCACGCTTTGACCTCTGCTGTGGCACCTGCACGCTGTGGCATATGAAAGGAAGCTATGACGCGGCCTTCACGATAGACGATGGCAAAGCCGTTCTGAAGGGTGATCTCATGCTGACGCAAAACCTGGTAGATAGCCTCGCGGTCCAGGTGAGAGCCAGGTATAGCGGTGGGGTGTGAGGAACTATGTGTCGACGCGTGGATCGAGCGATGAGCTCGATTTTGGGCCGAGGTAGGCTTCGAAATCGTACCCGGCGTTTTGGCCGCAGAAGTTACAACGGATGGATCGGGCAAGCCTGATGCTATTGAGTCCGCTTCGGCGCGTGCATTAGCGCTGGTGTAGCGAGATAGCTCAAGCGCCATATTATTGCTATCATCACGCACCTCTGTGGCAGGCTGCGAAAACCATCTATCAACTGAACGATTCATTAGCTGATAACTGAACGCGAACATTGATGCGATAGGGACAAGGCTGACTAAGACCGCACCCCACAGCATACGGGTACGCAACCGGGTACCCATGACCCGGCTGCGCTGATCGGCGTAAAGCTTGAGCACGTTGCGAACGAGCAGGACTAGTACCGCAACGAAGAGGAGAAAAGCCACGATCGACAGACCGGTAAAGACGACGATCTGCTGCGTTGTGGCCGGCTTTGGAAGTTGCGTATTAAAGGCGTTGAGTGTGGCCAGAACAGCGAAGAGGACAAGCAGACATGTGCCGAGGGCGACGATCCATAACTTTCGCCGGTTGACAGTGGTGCCCATGCGCGCCCTCCTCAGTCCACAGATTATAAGCGGCTTGAGACTTCTTCTTTGTTCAGTCCACGCCAACGTGGCTAAACGAGCTTTGCCACCGCTTGCCACTCACGTTTTTGCGCAGCCGCCACGGCACCATAGGTCAGAACGCCGTTGAAAGTATTAACGCCCTCCGCGATTCCCTTGTCTTCGCTAATAGCCGCGTTGGCTCCCAGGCGCGCCAACTTGAGGACGTACGGGAAAGTCGCATTCGTAAGTGCAAGGGTTGAGGTGTTCGGTACCGCGGCGGGCATGTTGGTGACACAGTAGTGGACCACTCCGTTGACCTCGTAAGAGGGATTGGAGTGGGTGGTAGGGTGAGCGGTTTCGATACAGCCACCTTGGTCGATTGCGACGTCGACGATAACAGCACCCTTCTTCATCTTCTCCACCATCGCCTTAGTTACGATCTTTGGAGCGGCCGCGCCGGGGATGAGCACTCCACCGATGACTAGGTCGGCCTCGCGGACGGCGTGCTCAATGTTGTAACTGTTCGAGGCGACGGTATGCAGACGACCTCCAAAGATGTCGTCAAGTTCGCGGAGACGATTGAGGTTAAGGTCAATCAACGTGACTTTTGCCCCCATCCCGAGGGCGATCTTCGCGGCGTTGGTCCCGACGATGCCCCCACCGATGATGCACACGTTGCCTGGGGCAACGCCGGGAACTCCTCCCAACAGGACTCCACGTCCACCGTGCTCCTTCTCCAAATACGCTGCGCCAACCTGCACGCTCATACGACCGGCGACCTCGCTCATCGGGGTAAGGAGAGGAAGAGTATTTGCGCGGTCGCGAACGGTTTCGTAAGCAATACCGGTGACCTTTGAAGTGAGGAGCGCATCGGTGAGATCGGTGAGAGGAGCTAGATGGAGATAAGTGAAGAGGACAAGGCCTTCGCGAAAGTGCTTGTACTCTTTCTCGACCGGCTCTTTGACCTTCACGACCATCTCGGCTAATCGCCAAACGTCATGAGCCGAGCCGACGATCTCCGCTCCTGCGGTCTGATATTCATCGTCGGGCATGGCGGAAAGCGCACCAGCGTTATGCTCAACGAGAACCTTATGTCCTGCTTCGACCAAGGCCTTAACACCAGCCGGAGTTACGCCTACGCGGCTCTCATGGTCCTTTACTTCCTTCGGCACACCAATAATCATTCGTTCTCTCCGCGACAATAAAGCTGATTCTGATTGTATCCATTTGCAAGTCGAGCAAGGTCATCGGAACATTGAGGAGCTGCCAATAAGCGATTAAACGACAGGAAAAGAAGGACCCGACACCTTGAGACATCGGTCTTGAATTAGATTGAGCAGATGTCACGAATCGCCATAGCCGGACCAGAGCGTGGCCTACAGGACCGCCATCTATTGTGGGTTCTGCTGGCAGTTCCCCTCCTAATGTCCTTGGCTGCAGTATGGATCCTCGACCATGCAAAGGCGGAACGGTCGCTCTTTTCTATGACGAACCTGGTGGGTCCCAGCACTCGAAGTCTACTCGCTGGGGATGGGATCACAGTATGCACAGAGGATATGGGCACACCCGGTAATCCGATCTGCTTCCATGCGGCGCGGATGCCGGCTGCTGCGGTGATGGTCGCAGCTGGCATATGGCTATTCGGGGACCACTACCTTTGGGTGGCCTGCTTCAAGACGGTCTTGCTACTTTTGCCGGTCGAGTTAGCAATTTACCTTGTATGGCGGCTTCTACCGCGCTCCGGAGTTCGCAGGACGCTGGTTGTGTTGCTGCTTCTGACTCCGTTTGCTATCACTGCGTTTCTTGCTGACGTGAGCAATCTGCTGGTCGATGAAGGAAGTTCGTACAGCTTTCTCGCAGTTGCGGTGGCTATTCTATTTTTCGATGGACGAAAGTTTGATATGAGGGGCGGGTGGGGTCGCGCGGTGGTGTTCGCGCTGGCTCTCGATGGACTTTATCTCTCCAAGAGTGGGATGCAGCTGGCGGTCGTGGTGCTGCTGGCGGCCTATCTGGTGCTGGAGCGGCGTGGGAGGCTGCGATGGGTGGTGGCGGTTCTGGTTGCGGCTGCGCCGATCGGCTGGGCGATGCACCAGCACCATGCGAGCGGGCGATATAGCCTGGGCACCAGTTTCGATGGGCTCAATCTGCATAAAGGCAACAACGCAGGGTTTCTGCGGAACTATCCACCGCAACACGGAGATTCGCTGGACTGGTATGACTTCGAGCTGAATCGAGGTCTCTACTTCAGCGACGAGTGGAGCTTCAATGACTATCACCGGCGAGCGGCGGTGGAGTATCTGGTGCACCATCCGCGAGAGACACTCGTTGGCGATCTGCGCAAAGGAAAGATCCTCTTCTTCTCGTTAGAGAAGTACGGTTCGACCGCAAGCCACGGGGTGAGGAGATTGATCGAAGATGCAGGGATGGTGGTCTTTCGGCTGGTGTTCTGGACCTCGATAGGTACCGCACTCTACCTGTTGTTTCGTCGAGGAAGTGACGCTGACCGGTCGTTGCGCATGGCGAGCGGTACCTTTCTTGCGCTGGTCGTAGCCTGTTCCCTTCCCTATCTGGCGGGCTTCGCTTATACGAGGCATGTCAGCATCCTGATCTATCCATCGGTTTTGTTCTGCTGTCGCGTGCTGTGCGCGCCAGAATGGGACTACAACCGAAGGGGCATGCTTACTGGTTAGGTGAGGGGCTGAAATAGCACTTGCTAAAGGGATACACTAATGTGAGTCTCTTTTCAGGAAACGATCCAACATCTATGTCTTCGAACAGCTTTCAGATGCGTTACTCCCGCATTCACAACATGCGGTCTCTCTTCAGCCTTTTCTCCAGCGACCTGGCCATTGACCTAGGTACGGCGAATACACTCGTCTTCGCGCACGGCAAAGGCATCATCGTCAACGAGCCTTCGATCATCGCGGTGAATAAGATCACCAACGAGGTGGAGGCCGTGGGCAAGGAGGCCAAGGAGATGCTTGGCCGCACGCCGGGCAACATTGTGGCCATCAAACCGATGAAGGACGGCGTGATCGCCGACTTCCGGCACACCGAGAAGATGCTGAACTACTTCATCCAGAAGGCGCACAACCGGAAGATGATGGTGCATCCTCGGATCGTGATCGGCGTTCCCTCCGAGATTACTCAGGTGGAGAAGCGCGCGGTTATGGACTCGGCTTATCGGGCCAAGGCCTCTGAGGTTCACCTGGTCGAACAGGCGATGGTTGCCGCGATTGGCGCGGGTTTGCCGATCACCGAGCCGGGCGGAAACATGGTCGTCGATATCGGCGGTGGAACGACCGATATCGCGGTGATCTCGCTGGCTGGCATCGTCTACTCGCGTTCGGTGCGCGTGGCCGGAAACCAGATGGACGAAGCCGTGATGACGTACCTGAAGCGCAAGTACAACCTCCTGATCGGCGAGCGGACTGCGGAGCAGATCAAGATCGTGCTTGGCTCTGCTTATCCGCTGGACAAGCCGATTTCGATGGAGGTCAAGGGACGTAACCTGATCGAGGGCGTGCCGAAGACCATCACCATTGAAGACTCCGAGATTCGTGAGGCGCTCTCAGAGTGCATTGCGACCATCATCAACGCGATTCGCGTGGCGCTCGAGCGAACTCCGCCGGAGCTTTCGGCTGACATCTCCGATCGCGGCATCGTGCTGACCGGCGGCGGTGCGCTGATCAAGAATCTCGACAAGCGGATTCGTGAGGAGACTGGCTTGCCGGTCTCGATTGCGGATGATCCGTTGGCGTCGGTGGTGCTTGGGACCGGGAAGATGCTCTCCGACTTCAAGCTGCTCCGAAAGATCTCTATCGATTGATGATTTGGTATTGGTGAATGTTGAGGCTCCGGTTTAGTCCGGGGCCTTTTCTTTTTGTCCAAGATCCCCCCCCCCCCAGGTATCGACTTGTAAGTACTTTATTATCATTTACTTACGTTTTCAACAGGCTGCAAAATCGTCTTTCTAAATGAGTTACAGGCAAAATCGTCTTTCTAAAAGGGATAGGTCTTATGTGCTGAAAAAGCCCCGATTTTCGTCGGGGATTTCCACTCTGATTCCATTATATGCGGCGGAGTGAAACTGATACGCCAGATGTATATTGTTCATTCTTTTATGGTTATAGGACTCGGGGGCTTGACAGTTGTTTTCGGGCTTTTTATGCCAGTTCGGGATCGTTGTAAGGCGGTCTCTATCCCCAAACAAAGGGGACATTAGTCGACTGCGGGGGCTACCAGTCGGCTCCAGGTCTTCCCATGTGGGGTTTTCGTGTTAGATGAGAGTTATCTTCTTTTCCCGGTTCCAGTCTTTTAACTCTTTCTCGCGGGCGATTGCGTTTAGGACGTAGGTGAAGTGCTCGTAGTAGACCAGACGGCCGATGTTGTATTTCGCGGTGTGGGAGCCTGGACGTTTTTCGCGGTGCTGTTTGATGCGGAGGCGGATGTCGTTGGTGAATCCTGTGTAGAGAGCGCGTGAGCGGCTAGCGAGGATGTAGACGTAGAAATGGTAATCGCGCTGCGGCATTCGGTGAGGATAACGGAGGATGTGGTGGTAGAAAAGCAGATTCCTCCGCTACGCTGCGGAATGACAAACAAAAGAACAGACAACGGCAAGGCAACAGCCACAACCGATTCCTCCGCAACGCTGCGGAATGACAAACAAAGGGGCATGCAACGGCAAGGACAACAGCAACAACCACAGCAGATTCCTCCGCTACGCTGCGGAATGACAAACAAAAGGGCAAAGGCAATGGCAATGGCAAGGACAAATATTCGGCAGAGTTGATCGGTTAGGCGGCGCGGGTTAGGCCGCGGCTTGAGGATGGGTTAGGCTGACGCGGATACGGTCGATGCGGCGGTCGGTGCTGGCGAGGACTTCGAGGCGAAGGCCGTCTTCTTCGACGACCTCGCCGGGAAGAGGGATGTGGCCGGCGATCTCGGAGACAAGGCCGCCAAGAGTGGTGGATTCGTAGTGCTCGGGGAGACGGAGAGCGGTGGGGTCGTCGCGTGTGTCTCGGGTGTCGATGAGTTCGGCGTCTTCCCTGTCGTCTTTGTCGTCGCGGCCGTAGCCGGCTTCGACTGATTCGGTCTCTTCGTCTTCGGGGTCGTGGGGTTCGCCGTCTTCTGCGGGGCGAGTGCCGCGGTGGTTGGGCTCGAACTGGTCTGCAAAGAGGTCGCGAAGGCGGGAGAGTTCGAAGGAGCCGGAGACGACGTAGGCGCCGTTGGGCTCGCGGATGGGCTCGTCGTCGGCTTCGGGCTCGTCGTGCTCGTCGGCGATATTGCCTACGATGGCTTCGAGGAGGTCTTCGATAGTGACGAGTCCGGCGACGCTGCCGTACTCGTCGATGACGATGCGCATGTGCTGCTTTTCGCGCTGCATCTCGCGGAGGAGTTCGGCTACTTTTTTTGTCTCGGGGACGAAGGCGGCGGGGCGCTGGATTTGCGCGACGGTGAGGATGGTGGCTTCGGCGTCGAGGACCTTGAGGAGGTCGTGGGCGAAGGCGATGCCGGTGACATGGTCGAGCGACCCGGAGTAGACGGGAACGCGCGAGAAGGCGTGCTCGTTGATGACGGCGGTGAACTCTTGCAGGGTGAGCGTGCCGGGCACGCTGAATATCTCGGGACGGGGGGTCATGACCTCGAGGACGACCTTGTCGCCGAACTCGACGGCTGAACGGACGAGTTCGCGGTCGGACTCCTCGAGGATGCCCTCTTCTTCGCCGGCTTCGAGAAGAGCGTCCATGGCTTCGGAGGGATGGTCCTCCTCTTCGGTGTCTTCGGGTTCGGCCAGAGCGGCGATGGAGAGTAAGAGACCGAGGAGGAGGGTGACCGGCAGGATGAGATAGAAGAGCACCTGCAGGACGGGACGGATGCGATTGATCCAGAGGCCGCGGGTGCGGGAGAAGAGGAGCTGGGGGATGAGGCGGTCGAAGACGAGAATGAGAAGGATGAGTTCGAAGGCGGCGCGAATGACCTCGCCGAGGCTGGGTGTACGGGCGAGGGTTGGGACGAGGCTGGTGTGAGTGTAGAGGCGGAGGCCGGAGAGGAGGGCGAGCGCGGCCAGGGTGAGCTGGCGAAGGACGGAGGCGGAGAGTGCGATGGATTCGCGGCCGAGGCGGAGGCGGGGTTCGACGACTCGCTCCCAGGAGTCGATGTTGTCCTGATACTCGCGGGCGAGAAACTTGCCCATCTCGGAGTAGATGCGGTCTACGTAGGCCGCGAGGGCGAGGATGCCCAGCAGGAGGATGAGCGCGATGGTGTAGGCGAAGGCGGGGGTCATATTGTTCGCCTCAGCCTGGATTTTTTGAAACTGAGGGTCCGGGTCCGTGCGCTTGTTTTGTGATTTGCAGGTGTTTTCTTGCTGACTCGTTCGATCAGGGTGTTGGGGAGTCGGAGCTGGCGGCGGAGGTTGGATTCGCGGGCGGCCATCTCACCGTTGTCGGTCTCGTGGTCGAGGCCGGAGAGATGGAGGAGGCCGTGGAGCAGCGAGGATTCTTACCTCGTCGCGGAGGGAGTGACCGTAGCTGGCGGCCTGACGGGCGGCGGTTTCGAGCGAGATGGCGAGGTCGCCTGCTTGCGCGTGTGGCGATTTCGGGAGGCGTGGGAAAGCTGAGGACGTCGGTGGATTTGTTTTTGCCGCGGAAGGATTTGTTGAGGCGCCGTAGCGTGGAGTCGTCGGATAGCAAAACTTCGACTTCGCCGCGGAGGCCGACGGCGAGGCGAGCGCGGTTGAGGAAGCTGGTCAGGCCGGAGCGAGACAGCGTTGTCTTCAAGACCGGCAGGTGGCTCGATGGTGATCATTGGATTGGCTTCGTTCCGTTGGAGGCTGACGATACCGGTTGATAGACGCGGACGTAGTCGACGAGCATCTGCTGGGGGAAGGTGGTGGTTTCGTCGGGGTTGCCGGGCCACGCGCCGCCAACGGCAAGGTTGAGGATGATGAAGAAGGGATGGTCGAAGGCCCAGTGTGCTCCTGCGGGGAGATCGGCGGGGGTGCGATGCGCGATGAGGTGGTTGTCAAAGAAGAATTTGATGTCGTTGGGTGCCCACTCGACGGAGTAGAGATGGTAGCCGGTGGTGACGGATTCGCCGGCAGGAAGCGGGAACTTTGCGGAGATGGCGTGGTCGCCGCTGTATCCGGGGCCGTGAAGGGTGCTGTAGATGGTTGATGGGTCGCCGATGTTTTCGATGATGTCGATCTCGCCGCACTTGGGCCATGGGTTTGTGTCGATGTCGTCGCCGAGGAGCCAGAAGGCGGGCCAGATGCCTTTGCCGGTGGGGAGCTGCATGCGGGCTTCGAAGCGTCCGTAGGGCTGGGAGAAGTGGCCGTGGGTGATGAGGCGGGCCGAGGTGTAGTGGCGGGGGATGCCGTCGGGGCCGGTGAGGTCCTCTTTGAGCGCCGTGATGACGAGGTGGCCGTCTTGCTGGTGGGCGTTGATGGGACGGGTGGTGTAGGTCTCGAGCTCGTGGTTGCCGTAGCCTTTGCCGCCGATGTCGATAGCTCCATTTTGCGGGATCGGGGGAGGCGCCGTTGGGGCCGTTGAACTCGTCGCTCCAGGTGAGGCGCCAGTTGGGGTTGGGCGGTTGTTGGGGATTGTGCGGCGAGGCTGGCTCCGGCTGCGAGGAGAATGATGGCAGGCGCGGGTGAGGGTGCGCATCCGGCGGGAGCGGATGGGCGCGGGGATGGAGATAGTACTTGGGGGTTCGATGGTGATCATCGTGAAGAGCGGGTGCTCAATATCAACAGGGGGCTGGATTCGCCCCCTGTGATTGATTATCGCAGATTGGTTGAATTTATTGGGGTTTGGGTATGGGTTTGGCTGCCTGGATGGCGTTCGGGTCGGGCAGGGCGGCTTCGCCGATGGGGAGCGGAAGCTGCTGCTGGGCCTTGCCGTAGCTGTCGTAGGCGCGGACGATGCGCTGGACGAGCTGGTGGCGGACGACGTCGACGTCTTCGAAGTGGCAGAAGCGAATGCCTTCGACACCGTCGAGGACGTGGAGGGCTTCGAGGAGGCCGGATTTTTTCGGGTTGGGCAAGTCGGTTTGGGTGAGGTCGCCGGTGATGACGGCCTTGGAGTTGTTGCCGAGGCGGGTGACGAACATCTTCATCTGTTCCATGGTGGTGTTCTGGGCTTCGTCCATGATGATGAAGGCGTCGGAGAGGGTGCGGCCACGCATGAAGGCGAGTGGGGCGACCTCGATGACGTTGGACTCGAGGAGCTTGTCGACCTTGATGGGGTCGAGGAGATCGTAGAGGGCGTCGTAGAGGGGGCGGAGGTAGGGGTCGACTTTTTCCTGGAGGGAGCCGGGGAGGAAGCCGAGGCGTTCGCCGGCTTCGACTGCGGGACGGACCAGGATGATGCGGCTGACTTTTTTCGCCATGAGGGCGCTGACGGCCATGGCGACGGCGAGGTAGGTTTTACCGGTACCGGCGGGGCCGAGGCCGAAGGTCATGTCGGATTGTTCGATGGCCTCGACGTACTTGCGCTGGTTGGGCGAGCGGGGCTGAACCATGCGTTTGACGCCGGCGGAGCGCTGCTTGCCGGTGTCGACGATGGATTTCAGGGTGGCGGCGGGGTCGGCGACGAAGAGCTTGAGCATGCCGTTGAGTTCGCCGTTGTGGAGATTGACGCCGGATTTTCGTAGGGTGTCGAAGTCGGTGAAGAGTTGTTCGACGCGGGCAACGTTGGTGGCTTCGCCGGTAACGTGGATAGCGTCGGAGCGGAGATCGATCGTGACGTTGAGTTTGTCCTCGAGGAGGCGGAGGTTTTCGTCGTGGGTCCCGTACAGGGGCTCAATGCCAGGCGTGATTTCCAGTGATTTTTTAATCAAGTAGTGTGCTGACCTCCGTCAGGGGGAGCTGGGTTAAATACTGGGCCGGTTGACTTGGGAGATTTGTGTGAAGTTTTGTGGGGATAGCGCGGGCACTGGCTGGTGGCGCATTGGCTGCGCCCTTTGACTGCGACCGGATTGGCTGGAAGTGCCAAACGAGTGTCGAAGATGGCTGAAGAGTAGAACGTGGGTTGATCGGCGTCAAGAGGGAAATGATGAATTGATCTTGAACGGTAGCCGGGATGGGATCGTGGTCAACCATGCCTGTATAGATTGGATGCTTTGGGACGGGCTGGGGAAGGCGATTTTCCTTTGAGAAGTGGTTGACCGGAGGGCTGGAGTTCCGTAGACTTAGATATTGCAGGGAGTGCGGCAGGCCGTGACTGGAAGCTGAGTCGGCTGGCCTTGAGCCTGCATCCCATTTTCCCCTACAAAATGTACGGGTTGAGAGAAGAGAGTTTATGGCAAATCATGTTTCGTCGTTGAAGCGCGCACGTCAGACCGTTGCAAAGACCGCGGTAAACCGTTCAAACAAGAGCAAATTGCGGGGAACCCTGCGCCAGTTGCGCGAGGCGATCGCCCAGGGCGACCATGCCGCCGCGACCACCCAGTACCGCGAGACCGCGTCGATCCTCGACAAGAGCGTTCAGAAGGGCGTTCTGCACAAGAACACCGCGAGCCGCTACAAGAGCCGTCTGAATGCTCGTGTGAAGGCTGTTGCAACGAAGAAAGCTGCTTAATTTCAGCTTTTAGTTCATTGCCGAGAGTCGTTACGGTTCCTGGCGCAAAGATTTGAGAAGAGGCTGGCTAACGGGAGACCGTAGCTGGCCTCTTTCTATTGGGGTGTATCGTTTGGGCGGCTCGAGGCGGGTGGTTTGTCGTCGGGGAGCGTGTAGAGGGTAGGTGGCTTGCGATGCTCCTCGGGGACGGGGTCACCTGAGGCCTGGGTCGTGGGTGCAGGGGCCGGCACAGGCGAGGATGGGGATTGAGTCACATTGGGAGATGCATTGCTCGCCGCAGTTGGGACAACTGCGTTTTGTGGCTGCGATTCGGGCTGAACGGTAGAGTCGGCCTCTTCGGATGACGGCGTGGGGCGGTCTGCAAAGTGGACGGGAAGATCGGTCTCTGCGGGGGCTGAGGTCTGAGCCAGTTTAATGGCAGTCTCGTCTTTGGGTGTGAGAGATGGCAGACGGTAGATTTCGATGGCATCGGCGTGGATGACGGCAAGGGAGAGACCGTCAGGGGCGAGCGTGAAGTTCTGGCCGGCGCGCTCGACTGGTGAGCATTCGACGTGGAGGAGTTGCTTGCCGCTGTCAGTTTGATAGACCACCACACTTTGAGCGGCGACCTCGTCGGAGCTAATAGGTTGGTCGGGTAGAGCTGAGTTGCGCAGGAGAATCCGGCTAAAGGCGAAGCGCCCGCTTGAGGGGGCATAGACCAGAGACGGAGCAATGAAGTCACCGAAGAGCCCCTGCTCCCACATCTCCTGCCCGCGCATATTGAAGCCACCGACAGTTTGGATGGTATGGCTGTTGCGGCAACCGAAGGCTATGAACTCGCTGTGGCTAACAAAGAGGGGAGCCGGTGGGCAGGTGGAGTCGAAGGGAGAGAGCTCATCGACTTTGCCGGAGTAGGAGTGAAAGTCGAAGGCGTAATGGGCGTGGCCCTGGTCGACGATGGCGAGATAGCCTGCAGTAGTGGCGGGAATGCCTCCGGGTCTTCGGGCGACGACTGCCCCTGCAAAGGCAGGTTTGATTTCGGGAGTAGGGCCGCCAGTCAGGTGAAGCCGATAGAAGTTGATTTGAACGCCGGTTCTTTCTTCCAACTGAGCCGAAGCTGGCGGGTTGGGGCCGAAGAGATTGGGCTTTGGCTTGGGGGCGGGTGGAGTGCGCTTGACCGACTCGATGGTCAGCAGGTCGGCGTCAGGCGAGAGAATTACTGCGGCGATTTGGCGATCGATGGAGACGAGAAATGGGCTCTCGGCGAAGGGTTCTCCGGTGGACAGGTTAGCCATGGGAGCGAAGATGGTGAGGGTGTCACGGACTCGGAGGAGAAAGTGGCCGTGGCCAAGAGCCCAAAGGTACTGTCCGTGGTCGTGCATACGCCATGTGGTGCGGGCGAGGATATGACCGGATGGAATTTCGAGCAAGACGGCGTCGATATTGCGATCCTGATCGTCCTCGGGGTCGTTCGGCAGGCGCTTGAGGAGATGGCGGGCGCTGAAGGTGAGGAGGAGATGCTGATCGTCGACATAGTGCAGGGTGAGCATGGAGCTGCCGGCGAGCATGAACTGTGTGGATTGAGGCTGGAAGCCCAGGCTTTCCAGCGGAATCCGCAGGGGTGGCTCCGGGCCACGAGCGGCATGGACCGGGACTGCTGCAAGGAGAAGAAGGCCTCCCAGGACTGAGAGGAGTCGGTGCAACATCGGGATGGAGTGTTTGGGAACCGGCATGGCAGCTGGCGCGTATCCCTACTTACCGAGAGTGCGTAGGGGTTATGTTTTCACAGACGCACGAACGGCGCCAACGTATGCAGACCGTCAGGCTCGTAAATGTTGGCTGGTGTTGGGTTGATGTTACAAAGGCTGAGTAGATTGCGCGTAAAAGGAAGATCGAATGTTAAACAGATGGAAATTAGCAACGCCGGGCACGATCAGACGTTGGACTTGTGGAAGTGCAGCGATTGCGCTGGCATTAACCGGTGCCTGGAACACGGGAGTCGCACAGCAGACGAAGCTGGCAAATGACGTCGGCAAGACAGCCGAGGTCTACGTGCCAATTCCGGGGTTCGATACAACCTCGCTGGATAAGACCGTTGATCCCTGCAATGACTTTTACAAGTTTGCCTGCGGGAAGTTCGCGAAGAACCATCCGATTCCTGCCGATCAGGCAGGGGTGGATCAGTTTTACGCGTTGTTCAACGTCAACACACAGGCACTGAATGGGATTTTGAATAAAGCAGCCGCTGGTGGCGCCGGACGGTCGCCTGATGAGCAGAAGATTGGCGACTACTACAAGGCCTGCATGGATACCGACGCAATCGATGCGAAGGGATTGGCTCCGATTGAGCCGCTGTTGAATAAGATCGATGCGGTGAAGAGCAAGGAGCAGTTGGCTGCTCTGATTGGAGAACTGCAGCGAATCAGCGTGAACGTGTTCTTCGGATATGGGGAGCAGCAGGATTTCAAGGACGCAAGCAAACAGATTGCGATCGTGAGTCAAGGTGGGTTGGGCCTACCGGAGAAGGACTATTACCTGCGCATTGGTGCCAAGGATATAGAGCTACGAGAGCAGTATGTTGCGCATATAGCGAAGATGTTGGAGTTGTCTGGAAGTTCTCCGGAGAAGGCAAAGAAAGATGCGCAGTCGATCATGGCGTTCGAGACTTCTCTGGCCAAGGCTTCGATGGGTGTAACCGAGATGCGGGATCCGGAGAAGATCTACCATCTTCAGCCGATTGCGACCTTCGAGGCGACGATGCCGGGTATGGACTTTGGAGTATTTGAGGATGCTATACATTCGCCGCGCGTGAGCGAGATCAACAACGCGACGCCAGCGTTCTTCCCTGCCCTGATGAAAGAGATTAATTCGACAGACCTGGAGACGCTGAAGGCTTACATGCGCTACCAGGTGTTGACAACCTCGGCTGCGCGTTTGCCAAAACGGTTTGACGCGGAAAACTTCGACTTCTACGGACGCAAGCTGGAAGGACAGCCGGAGCAATCTCCGCGATGGAAGCGATGCTCGAATTCGGTGAATAGTGCCCTGGGCGAGGCGCTTGGAAAGGTTTATGTCGAGCAGTATTTTTCAGGAGACAGTAAGGCGAAGATGATCCAGATGGTCGGCGACATCGAAGCCGCGATGAATCGCGATATCGATCAACTTGATTGGATGTCGCCAGCAACGAAGGTGAGGGCGAAGGAAAAACTGCACCAGGTGGCCAACAAGATCGGATATCCGGATAAGTTTCGGGATTACTCGAAGCTGGAGATCAAGCCAGATGACGCGTTGGGTAATGCCCGACGGGCAGATGCGTTTGAGAATGATCGTCAGTTGAACAAGATCGGCAAGCCGGTGGACCATAGCGAATGGGGAATGTCTCCGCCGGAGGTGAATGCGTACTACAGCTCGAGTATGAATGACATCAACTTCCCTGCCGGGATTCTGCAGCCTTCGTTCTATGACCCAAAGCAGGATGATGCGGTGAACTATGGCCATATCGGCTCTGTGATTGGACACGAACTGACGCATGGGTTTGACGATGAGGGTAAGAAGTTCGACGGTAAGGGCAATCTCGACGACTGGTGGACGACGGAGGACACGAAGAAGTTTGAGGCGCGAACGGACTGTCTCGTGAATGAGTATGGCAACTTCGTCGCCGTCGATGATGTGAAGGTAAATGGCAAGCTGACGTTGGGCGAGAACACGGCCGACAATGGCGGATTGTTGCTGGCGTATATGGCTTACCTTGATCGCGCTAAGAAGGAGGGTGTGGATCTTGCGGCGAAGAAAGATGGATATACCGCGACGCAGCAGTTCTACATTGGCTATGCACAGAACTACTGCGAGAACTCGCGGCCAGAGCAGGTTCGGAACCAGGTGTTGACCGATCCGCACTCGCCAGACCACTTCCGTGCGAATGGCGCGATTGTGAATCAGCCGGGATTTGCCGAGGCGTTCGGTTGCAAGAAGGGCTCGCCCATGGTGCCGGTGAATAGTTGCCGCGTGTGGTGAGTTAACCGTTCTTAGTTGGTTGAATGCGGGAGAGAAGGCTCAGGCTTTCTCTCCCGTTGTTTTTGAGTGGCCGTCGAATGTGCGAGAGTGGAGGTATGGCCATTTTGGAAAAGAGACGAGCGCTGGGGTTCGGAGCGTGTGCGCTGGCCAGTTCTCTGTGGGGGTGTGGTTTTTTCTTCGGCAAGATTGCGCTGGCGGAGATGGGCTTTGCGCATATGGTGTTGTACCGGTTTCTGTTTGCGATTGTGGTTTTGTTGCCGCTGCTGGTGACGCATCGTCCGGGACTGAATCGTAAGGAGTGGGGTTTGCTGCTGGTGGCTTCTTTTCTTGGTGTGCCGCTGCAGTTTCTGATTCAGTTTTATGCACTGTCGATTACGACGGTGAGTCATGCTTCGTTGATGGTGGGGACGATGCCGGTGATCCTGGCGGTGGGGGCGGCGGCGTTCGCGCATGAGCGGATGGATTGGGTGGGTTGGGCGGCGCTGGCTGGGTCGACGTGTGGGGCGGCGCTGATCGCGCTGGGCGGGGGCTCGCATGCGAAGGGCGGAGCAACGCTGGTTGGGGATGCGCTGGTGGTGGTTTCGTTGATGATTGCGCTGTTCTGGATACTTTTGAATAAGCAGATGATGGAGCGGCACTCGCATATTGTGGTGACGGCGTATGGGTTGGCGTTGGGGACCACGATGCTGATGATCTGGGTGCCGGTGCGGTATGGGTTTCCGCCGGTGCATGGGATTTCGGTTAAGGCGTGGCTGGCGCTGGCGGCGAGCGGGGTGCTGTGCACGGCGACTACGACGCTGCTTTGGAACTGGGGGATGACGCAGGTTCCGGCTTCGCAGGCGGGTGTGCTGTTGAACATGGAGCCGCTGATTGGAAGTCTGCTCGGCGTGCTGGTGTTGGGGGAGCGGTTGGGGCCTAGCGCGTGGGTTGGTGGTGGGTTGATTCTTGCGTCGGCGATTACGTTGACGACGCGGTCGAAGACGAGAGTGCGGGCTGATCTAGTTATTAGCGGTTAGCTGCTCGTGGGTTGTGTTCGACGATATGAGCTTGTTGGTGGTGTGTCTCCAGATCAGTGTGAGTGTTGTGCCGGCGACGATGAGGCCAGCGCATAGGCCCAGCCAGAGGCCGACAGCCTGGTAGTGGAGGCGGAAGCCGAAGAGGTAGCCGATGGGGAGACCGATGATCCAGTAGCCGACGATCTGGACGACGAGGCCAGCGTGGGTGTTGCCAGCGCCGCGCAGGGCTCCGGTGGCGGTGATCTGGAGGCCGTCGAAGAACTGGAAGATTGCAGCGACGAAGAGTAACGGGATGGTGGCGGCGATTACTGCTCTGTCAGTGGTGAAACTGCTCGCTATAGCGTGGGGGAATAGAAGCAGGACGGCGGAGAAGATGGCCATGGCTCCGGCTCCGAGCAGAATGGCAGCCCAGCCTGCGGAGGCGGCCTCAGTGGGGGCTTTGCGGCCGATGGCCTGGCCCACGCGGACCGCGGCGGCGGCGGAGATGGCGAAGGGGACCATGAAGGTGAGGCTGGCGCAGTTGAGGGCGATCTCGTGTCCGGCGAGGGGAAGGCGGCCCATGACGCCGATGAGGAAGGTGACCATGCCGAAGATGGAGATTTCGACGAAGATCTGGCCACCGGCGGGGGCTCCGAGGAGCGCGAGACGGCGGAGGCGGTTCGGTTCGAAGTGGCGAGCCATGCTGCGGAGGCCATAGTGGTGGCGGCGCTCGATGCGCCAGAGAGCAATGACCATGAAGAGAGCAAGATAGCAGCGGGAGACGGAGGTTGCGAGGCCGGCGCCGGTGACTCCGAGTGCCGGGATTTGGATGGGGCCGAAGGAGTGGCCATAGATGAGGAGCCAGTTGCCGACTACGTTGATAAGGTTGGCCGTGATAAGCGCAAGGGCGATGGGACGAACGTGGTTGAAGGCCTGCAGGTAGCGGCGGAGAGTGAAGTAGAGGAAGAGTGCTGGGGTGCCGTAGTTGAGCGCGCGAAGGAAGGCGACGGAGCCGGAGAGGACGGCGCGATCGATGGGCAAGCGGAGCATCAGGATAGGAGCGCAGACGATGATCAGGACGAGCGTGAGGGCGAGACCAGAGGCGAGGATGAGGCCATGGAGGAGCCAGCGGTTGGCTTCGTCGAAGCGGCCGGCGCCGTGGGACTGGGAGAGGTGGGTGTCGAGGCCGAGAAGGATGCCGGCGATGCCGAAGGCGATGGTGTTGTAGAGAACCTGGCCGAGGGCAGCGGAGGAGATGGCAAGGGCGGGGTTGGCCATGTGTCCGACCATGATGGTGTCCACGATGCCCATGGACATCCAGCCGACTTCTGCGAGGATGAGCGGGATGGCGAGGGTGAGCACGGGCCGGATTTGACTGCGGACTGACATCTGCGAACTGGCGCCCCTCCCTAGTCTTTTTTTTGTAAGTATTTTCATCGAAAAGGGATGCGCTTGCACCTCCTCGACTTGAGGTACTCCACTTTCGTGACGCATACTCTTTTTCGGTTGAATACTTGAGCGAGAGACGGAAAGACCCCGGTGGCAGCCCCGGGGTCTTTGATCTCTGTTTCAGTATAGCTGGTTGGATGGAACTCATACGCCACGCGATTTCATTGGTCTGGCGCGGTTTTTATCGACTTCGGGCTTGACAGGAAAAGAGCGGTACGACCGAAAGCAAAACGAAGTTCTTTTCATTCAAAATGCTTGGAAAGTTCCAGATGACCCTTCATTCCCTTCGACGCGCGACATGCGAGATTCACACCGCTGTAATCTTTCGATCCGTGGGGTTCCATACACTTTCAAACATGCTTGATGATCCTTTGATTCATACCTATGCTGCTGGAAAGAAAGATGGCACGACGATCCTGAAGCTGGTGGGGCCGTTGACGCTGTCGACCATATTTGGATTTCAGAATGAGTTTCGCGCAAATACGCCGCAGGTGATGATTGTGGACCTGAGCGAGAGCCCATATATGGACTCGGCTGGGTTGGGGCTGCTGATGAACTACTACGTGTCGGCGGAGCATCACGGCAGAAAGCTGTTGCTGGCTGGGGTAAATCATCGCATTGCTGCGATGTTGGAGATGACGAAGGTGCATACCGTGCTCAAGACCTTCCCCACCGTTGAGGAAGCTGAGGCAAGCCTGTAACGGTTGACTCGCATCGCGCTTCGGTTTCTTATGAGATTGGCTTCGCCTCAGGAAACTTCCATTTTCCACTCAACACATCAGCGCGTGGACGGTAGAGGCGCACCATGTAGTTCCAACCGGACATGATGGGCAGGCAGTTGGGGATCTTGCCGTCGCATCCTCCGAACTGTACGGTGACGGAGCCGTCGCTGTCCTTCTTCGCTGTCAGGTTGTTAAGAGTGTAGGCGTTGTAGTGGATTTTGCTCGAAGTATCCCTTTCCGTTGTAGAGGCTGATGGACCAGAAGCCGTCAACCGGTACGTCGTTGGCGACGTGAAGCTGATAGATGGTTTTGCCGTCGTTCTGCTTGGGAACGATGTTGAGATAGAGGGCGTCCTTTTCAGGATTGCCTCCCCAGGCGGATGCGGCCCCGATGAGATGGCGGACTGGCTGGGTCTGCTCTTTGGTGCCGAACATATAGTGCGTATCGGGAAGGCCCTGGGCGAGGATGAGCAGAGCCTCGCGTACTTTCTTCTGACTGGCGAGATCCCATTTGGGGGCTTCGAAGGTGCCGGGACTCTTCTGGGTGACTTTGATCTCGTCCTGCAGGGCGTGGACCTGATCGAGATCCTGCGGACTATTGGGATCGACGAGAGTGCGCACGGCGACGATGCCGTAGCGCGTTCCGATTTTGTCTTTGGTGAGGGCGTAAGTGCCCTTGCCGTAGACGACCATTGGGGTGTACTCGTCCTGGTTGATGACCTGCATGGACATGAAGCGCTTGCCCGCGTCGGGAAGAGTGATCGTCACTGGTCCGGCGTCGAGATCGAAGACAGCTGCCGAGTAGAGAGTGTCGCGGTTGAGCCGGATTACGGTTTGATTGTCGAGTGGGGCGGGAGTGCGGTCATGGATAAACTTTCCGAGGGCTCCTCGCTTGAGGGCCTGAGCGCCGAAGTAGAGATCGGATTCGGCGCGGACGAAGTTGTCGGCGGTGACAGGAGTGCAGTCGGAGCATGCTGGGGTTTCAGGTGGTTGAGCGGATGGCTTCTCGGCTACTTTATTTTCGGCTGCTGTGGAGGCTGTGGGTGCGGGTGCCGGAGTTTGCTGGCAACCTGCCAAGAGAAAAAGCGATGCGGCGACGATGAGGAGCGGACTTCTGAATGTAGATCTGTCAGTACGTGTGAGAGATCTCTCTGTTTGGGTCGTTTGCATCTCGGTCTCCTGCGATCTGTAGTTATTTTGTCCGCGGATGATTGCGAGTTTCTCGTGTCAAAAGATTACTTGAGCGGGACGGGTTGCATTAGAGGCTTCTTCCAGGTGCCGTTGAGGACAGCTTCGCCGGGCATGTAGACGCGGTAGACGGCGTAGAACAGGCCGTCGGGTGCGGGGAGCCAGTTGGATTCTTTGTCTTTGCCGGGTGAGTTTTTCTGGATGTAGAAGGTGAGCGAGCCGTCAGGGCCGTACTTGTAGGACTTGAGCGTGGTGGAGTTGAGCAGGTAACGCTTGAGTGGATTGGCGACGAGCAGCTGGGTCGGGCCGTCATACATGGTGAGCGACCAGAAGGCGTGGTTCTCGGGGATGCCACCTTTTTCGAAGACAAGGGTGTAGTTGTTCTTCGAGGCATCCAGCGGGTGGTGGTCGGCGTCGACGAAGTATCCGTAGTAGATGGCGTCGGCGGCGGTGTTGCCGTAGAGGCCTAGCTTGGCTCCAAGGTAGCGGTAGAGATAGTTGTTCTTGAGATAGTCGCGGGTGCCGAAGAAGGCGGAGCTCATGATCTGGTCGGTGTTGACCTTTTGCATGACAGCGTCTGCATCGATTTTGACGTCGGCGATGCCGTCGTTGATGGCCTGCTGAGTGGGCGGGGTGAAGGTGGCAAGATCGAAGGTTTTGCCGGCGCCGATGTTGAGCGTGGCGAAGCGGGCCATGAGGCCGGTTTCGGAAGAGTCGGTAGAGCAGAACTGGAGCAGGAAGTTGACGTAGGGGAAGATCGCTGGCGATGGGGCGGTGATGAGGTCCGGGGTGGGCTTGGGCCAGCTGACGGCCGGAGCTGCGGGTGGCGCGGGCTGGTGGAGGAATTTGCTGAGCGGTTCGGCGTGGTAGCCGGATTGAATCTTGTGGACGTTGACGATGTCGGCGGCGTTGAAGAGCTGAGTGCGAATGAGGAGGTAGGCGAACTGGGTTTGGGCCTTCAGGACGACTTTGATTCCTTTCGGCGTATCTCCGTGCCAGTTGGGGCCGGCGATGAGAAAGGTGCCGCCGTCGTTGCCGTAGCTGCGCGTGCCGAGGTAGGCGAAGTTGAAGGTGTAGAGGTCTACGAGCTGGCCGGTGTAGTAACGGTTCTTCTCGATCCTCGGCATGGTAATGACGATGGGCTCGGCGCGTAGGTCCATCCAGACGTAGGAGTAAGGGGTGTCGGAGTTGGGGGTGACGACGAACTTGTCTTCGGGTGTGGCTACGTTGTTCGAGTTGGCGAGGGTATTGAAGGGAGCGCGGTAGTCGCGGCTGGTGGTGTCGATGGCCTGCTTGTACATGGTCAGGTAGTTGGCGGCCATGGGGAACCCGTAGATGTATGCTTCTTTGGCGATGGCGCGGGCGTCGAGAGGGACCGGATTGTTCGAGGCGTTATCGGCGGGCTTGTTGCTGCAGCCTACAACGGCGATCCATGCGGAGAGAAGAATTGCTCTGGATAGAATGCTTGTCTTCTGTGAGAACATCGGTGCCCTCTTTGCTCGACCAGTGTGATGCCAGTCTTTGGTATGGCGAAGAGGATAGCACCTGGATGATTGGGCTATCGTGAAGGGTTTGTTCGTCTTCTTTGATCTCTACTGAGGGGTGATGATGCCGCCGACGGGCATGCTGGTAGGCAGCATGCCAGGTCGTTTGAGGTGCATGGCTTCGGCGGTCATGTCGGTGTATTTGAGGCCGGCGCCGGTGTTGAAGAGGACGACTTTGTCGGTGGGCTTGAGTTCGCCGGTAGCGATAAGGGAGTCGTAGGCAGCGGTCGCGGCGGCGCCCTCGGGTGAGAGGAAGAGGCCTTCGTGCTTAGCCCAGTCGAGAATGCTGGCCAAGATTTCTTCGTCAGAGAAGGCGAGGGACTTCCCGCCAGACTCGCGGACGATGTCGAGGATGAGGGAGTCGCCGTAAGGCTTAGGGACGCGGAGACCAGCGGCGAAGGTGGCGGCTTCCTGGAAGAATTCGCTGGTTGCCTTTCCTTCTTCGTAGGCTTTGGCGATAGGAGCGCAACCAGAGGCCTGGAGGGCGTACATCTTCGGACGTTTCCCGCTGACCCAGCCTAGCTGCTCCATTTCGTCGAAGGCTTTCCACATTCCGATGAGGCCAACGCCGCCGCCGGTGGGGTAGAAGACGGCGTCGGGGTAGGTCCAGCCTAGCTGCTCGACGAGTTCGTAGCCCATGGTTTTTTTGCCTTCGACGCGGAAGGGCTCTTTGAGGGTGGAGATGTCGAACCAGACCTGATTGGCTGGGATGTTGGCGTCGCGCTGGGCCTTGATGTTTTCTCCGAGCATGCGGGCGCAGTCGGAGATGAGACCGTCGACCATGGTGACGTCTGCTCCGTAGACGATGCCTTCAACATAGTTGGCGAAGGGTACGTCCTGCGGCATGAAGATGTGGGCAGAGATGTCCGCTGCGGCGGCGTAGGCTGCGAGAGCCCCCGCTGCGTTGCCTGCGGAGGGGACGGCGAGGTGCTGGAGGCCGTAGTGCTTCGCCATTGTGACGGCGAGGCCGAGGCCGCGAGCCTTGAACGTGCCAGTGGGATTCGCGCCTTCCTCCTTGATATAGAGGCCGGGATAGCGCTTGCTGTGGAGCATGGGCGTCCAGCCTTCACCCAGGGTGACGGGGGTAACGTCGGGGAGAACACTGGCATAGCGCCACATGCCGAGGCTCGCAGGGCTGGCAGCGACGCGAGCGGCGATGTCTTCCCGCTTCGCGGTCTGCTTGAGTTTGTCCATGTCATAGCGAACGTAGAGGGGTCCGGCGCAGAGGGGACAGAGCGTTTGAGGCGTGTCGGCAGAGAGATGGTGATGACAGCGAGAGCATTCGAGTGAAGCAATGGCGGGCATATATTAGATGTTACCGGAATTCTGTGCGGAGGGCGTAACGCACCTGGATTTTGGTCGTGGTCGAGTCTATCAGGCACGCCTTTTTCTGCGGTGCGAGTGAGCGGGCTCAAGCTACTGAGTCTGAGACTTCTAGCGATGCTGCAGCCACCGTCGTGACGAGAAGTCCGTGAAGATGCTGGCTGCCAACAGGGTAAGACTGATGGTGAAGGCGCTGACGACCCAGTTGAACTCCATGCGTCCCTTGAGCATGAACCGATCAAGCAAGGCCAAAACAAGGACGAGCACAGCCGCTTCGGCAAAGAATGAGGAGCAGCGTGGGGCGGCGATGCAGACAAGGTCGAAGAGAGGGGACGGCTTCTTTTGAGGCGGAGTTCCCCCTCCAGATGAAACCAGCGCGATTCGGTTGTTGGGCTGGGGAGAAGAAGCTGGGATTTGCTGCGGTGTGACGCTCCGGATGGAGCTTAGTACATTTTTGTGAAACATAAACAAGCCTTTGTGGTGCCTGCCTCCAGTCTGCGGGGTGGCAGCGTGAAAGTCGAGTTAATTTCTCGTAAATAACACATTTTGAACAGTTTATGGATATTTATACAGCGCGGATGAGAGAATATACACGGAATTGAGGTCGGAATGCGCTTGATCGCGGTAGATATGGACGGGACGCTGGTGGGGCCGGATGGGAGAGTGAGTGACCGCAATCTGGCTGCGATGAAGGCGGCTGAGTTGGCAGGTGTGCAGGTGGTGGTGGCTACGGGGCGGCGGCACAGTTATGCGATGCGGGTGCTCCGCGGATTGGGGCTGCGGGAGGAAGATGCTCTGATCAGTTCGAATGGGACGGTGACGCGGACGATTGGGGCAAAGCTGATGGAGAGGACTTTGCTGCCACTGGAGACGGCACGGTGGCTGTGCGGCCATGTTGATGAGTTTCGCAACGCACTGGTCGTGACTTTCGACAAGGTGGGGTCGGATGGGGAGGATGGACGGGGTTCTCTGGTGGTGGAGGATCTGGCGGATCTAAACGCGAGTATTGGAAAGTGGATGGAAGCGAATGAGCCGTATATCGAACGAGTGGTGCCGATTGAACGGGCGCTAGAAGGTGAGGCGCCGATCCAGATGATGCTGTGCGGGACGGTGGAGAGGATGCGGAGGGCGGAGGCCCGTCTGCTGGAGCATCCTGGGGTATCGGCTGTGGGGGTGACACCGCTGCGGAAGGATGAGCTTCGGCGATTGGAGAACCTGGGCGTGACAGAGGGTGGAATTACGCCTCAGGAACGGGCCAATGTGGCGGAGGCTGCACTGCACAGGACGGAGTATCCGCTGCGGGACTTGAGCATCGTGGATATATTGCCAGCGGGATGTAGTAAAGGATCTGCGCTTATACGGCTGGCGGAGGGCTGGGGGGTGAAGGCAGAGGAGATTCTGGCGATTGGAGATAACTGGAATGACGTTTCGATGCTGGAGGTTGCGGGGCGGGCGGTGCTGATGGGGAATGCTCCAGACGACTTGAAGACAGTGGCAGAGGAACGGGGCTGGGCGGTTGGATCGCGCCACGACGAGGATGGCGTGGCAGAGGCGATTGAGGCAGTGCTAGCGGGAAGACCGGTAAGTCGAGTGACTCTATAGTGGGAGGCGTAATTGGGTTGGATGGAGTGCTGACGGTGATAGGCTTTGAGTTGGTGATGCGGCTGAAGACATTTCGATATTCCTCGATTCTGTGGGGCGCAGCGATGATCCTGGCAGTATGTCCGCTGGCGCGCGCGGCGGAGCATGTGACGCTCAAGAATGGATTCGAGCTGGATTGCGTTCGGCGTGAGGCGGTCGGGGACAAGATTCGGCTTTACTTTGCCGGGAAGGCTGGGTCTACCGCGGAGGACACAAACTACCAAGACTTTGCGGCAGGCGATATTGCGCGGGTTGAGACTGTACCGGATATGCCAGAGCGGGTGGTTGAGCCAAAGATTTCGGGGCCGCTGTCGATCATGCCCGCGCCGACGAAGGAAGAGATGCATGAGATGCTGGCTCACGCCGGCGAGGCGCACCACATCGATGAGGATCTGTTGGCCAGCGTTGTGCGTGCAGAGAGCGGCGGGCAGGTAAGGGCGGTTTCACGGACCGGGGCGCAGGGTCTAATGCAGCTGATGCCCGGAACGGCGAACGCGATGGGGGTGCAGGATGCTTTTCAGCCTGCGCAGAACATCGCTGGAGGGACGGCCTATCTGGACGCATTGCTGACGCGATATCACGATAATGTTGCGCTTGCGCTGGCGGCCTATAACGCGGGTCCAGGTGCAGTGGATAAATATCACGGGTTACCACCGTATCGCGAAACGCGGGAGTATGTGGCTCGGGTGATTCGCGAGTTCAACCGGCGAAAGCGAATGGCGCTGGTCGCACAGGCGAAGTAGGACTTGGTACTCGCGAGCAACACAAGAAGAGAGAGAGCAATGACAAAGCGTAGTGCAATTCTTTGGTCGGTGGGCTTGGTTGCGCTTGTTGTGCTGGTGTTTTTGTTCAGAGACAGGGTTAACTTCGACTGGGCGATGTTCTGGCAGCAGCTGCGGTATGTGAGCGTTGGCCATATTCTCGCTGGAATTGTGCTGATCTATGCTACATATTGGATTCGAGCGGTAAGGTGGGCTGTATTCGTGTCACCGACGAAGAAGGTATCTGCCGCTTCCCTGCTGGGGTCGCAATTTATCGGGTTTACTGCTGTGGCGCTGTTTGGGCGGTTAGCTGATTTGACCCGGCCATATCTGGTGGCGCGGCGGGTGGGGTTGTCGTTGAGTTCGCAGGTGGCTGTATACACGATTGAACGGATGTTCGATCTGGGAGCCGCAGCGGTGATCTTTTCGGGGGCGTTGGCGTTTACTCCTCGGAGTTTGCCCCACCACGAGGTCTTTGTGAAGGCCGGGGTGGTGAGTATGGGTTTGACGCTGGCGATTGCAATTTTTGCCGGGGTGGTGCGCGTTGCAGGCGGCGCAGTGGCCGGGTTCGCGCGCGGGACGGTGGGCTTGGTTTCGAAGGCCGCAGGGGAGAGCATCGCGACAAAGATTGTTGGGTTTCGCGACGGCTTGAATGCGTTGTCGTCTGCGCGGGACTTTGGCGTAGTGGTGCTGCTGTCGCTCACGATGTGGGGGATGATCGGATTCGCGTACGTGGAAACGGCGCACGCTTTTACGCATACGCCTGAGCTGGCGGGGGTGACGTTTTCGCGGGCGATGCTGCTGATGGCTGCAAGCATTGGCGGATCGCTGGTGCAGCTTCCCATCATTGGATGGTTTACGCAGATCGCGATTACCGCCGCGGCGATGCGTACGTTTTATGGTGCGCCGATTGAAGCCGCGACAGCGTGCGGGGCGATGCTGCTGGTGGTTACTTTTCTGTGCATCATTCCGACGGGGCTTATCTATTCTCGTGTGGAGCATGTGAGCCTGAAGAAGGTCGCGGAGGAGAGCGAGGCGGCTGCGGCTGTGGTTGTCGCCGAGGATGTGGGATAAAGCCTCTGTCCTGCCGGACGGGCCCACTACGCGTGGCGCGGTCACTTCGTGACTTGTGTACCTTTCGTGGCGAGTGGCGACTCTCGATCTCCCGTTGGTCGGCGATGATGGTTGCCGCTGCTAGAATCGATCTATTCCGATGAAGTGCCCCTACTGTGGTTTTGCCCAGGACCGAGTTGTCGATTCACGCGAGAGTAAAGACGCGGATTCGATTCGCCGGCGCCGGGAGTGCGAAGGCTGTAACAAGCGATTTACGACGTACGAGCGGATCGACGAGATCCCATACATGGTGGTGAAAAAAGATGGACGGCGAGAGAAGTTCGACCGGCAGAAGGTGCTGAGCGGGCTGCTGCATGCCTGTGAGAAGAGGCCAGTTGCAGCGGTGAAACTCGAGCAGATTGTAGATGAGACCGAGGCTTATGTTGTCGACTCGCCGGAGCGCGAGCGGACGACGAATGAAGTCGGCGAGCTGATTATGTCGCGGCTGAAGGACATCGATACGGTCGCATATATCCGGTTTGCGAGTGTGTATCGGGACTTCAAAGATGTTCGCGAGTTCAAGGAAGAGCTAGAAGAGTTGTTGAACGGAAGAGACCACAAGAAAAGGCGGTAGTGGATGACAGCAGCGAAGAAGACGCACAGGATTACGTTGATTCCGGGGGATGGAATTGGACCGGAGGTCTCTGGCGCGGTAGTGAAGATTGTCGAAGCTGCGGGCGAAGCGACGGGAGTGGCCTTCGATTGGCATAGGCATGACGCGGGTGCGGATGCGTTTGAGAAGACAGGCGAGTACATTCCGAAGGTGCTTTATGACTCGATTGAGAAGAATCGCGTCGCGTTGAAGGGGCCGGTGACGACGCCGATTGGTGGTGGGTTCGCTTCAATCAACGTGACGCTGCGGAAGAAGTTTGAGTTGTTTGCGAACTTCCGTCCGGTGAAGAATCTGCCGGGACTGAAGACGAGGTATCCGGGGCTTGACCTCGTGATCGTGCGCGAAAACATGGAGGATCTGTACGCAGGCCTTGAGCATGAGGTGGTGCCTGGGGTGGTGCAGGCGCTGAAGATTATTACCGAGAAGGGCTCGACGAGGATTGCGAAGTTCGCGTTCGATTATGCGCGGAAGCATGGACGTAAGAAGATTCATGCGATCCATAAAGCGAACATCATGAAGTTGTCGGACGGTTTGTTTTTGAACTGCTGCAGGAAGGTTGCGGAGGGTTTTCCCGAGGTGGCGTATCACGAGCACATTGTTGATAACACCTGCATGCAGTTGGTGATGAATCCGTATCAGTACGACATTTTGCTGACTGAGAATCTGTACGGAGATATTCTGAGCGATCTTTGCAGCGCGTTCGTGGGCGGGCTTGGGTTGGTTCCGGGGGCGAATCTTGGGACTGAGTGCGCGATCTTCGAGGCGGTACATGGATCGGCTCCTGATATTGCGGGGAAGGATATGGCTAACCCCACTGCGCTGCTGCAGAGCGCGGTGTTGATGCTGCATCATATCGATGAACCTGAGACTGCAGAGCGTGTACAGGCAGGGATGGAGCAGGTGTATCGCGAAGGAAAGACGCTGACGAAGGATGTTGGCGGCACCAGCGGTACCAAAGCTTTCGCTGATGCGGTCGTGCAGGCGATGGAAGCTCCGGTAGCGGCGGCTTAGTGCGGTATGGCCTTCCATGGTTGATGTTCTCAAAAATAATTGTCGAGCGAGGTAGCATGAGGCGGATTTGCGGTTGGTTGGTCGCGGTAGCGTTTGCTGGCAGCGTATTGAGCGGATGTAAATCGGGCGATACGGCGAAGCGTAGCGATGAAGGGACCGCATCGACTATCTCTCCCGCACCTTCGAGTGTGCCACTTGATCCGGCGACGCTAGGAACGGTGAGTGGGACCGTTAAGATTGCCGGGAAGGCGCCGGAGCGCGTGAAGATCGACATGAGCATGGACCCGGTGTGCTCGATGACGGGGGCGGATAACTTTGCCGAGCAGTATGCGGTGAAGGACGGCAAGCTGGGGAATGTGTACGTGTACATCAAAAGTGGCCCTCCGGCTGCGATGCTGTCGGGCGGACCGACGCCTGCGCCGGTGGTGCTGGACCAAGTGGGATGCAAGTATGTGCCGCATGTGATTGCGGTGGTGCGTGGCGGGTCGGTTGAGTTCAGGAACTCGGACTCGACGATGCATAACATTCATACGATGCCGACGGTGGTGGGGAGTCAGCCGATTGATATCTCGCAGGGGCCGAAGGGCGCGCCGCAGGTGAAGCAGTTCAACCAGCCTGAGGTGATGATTCCGGTGCGGTGCAACAACCATCCGTGGATGAATGCGTTTATCAATGTGTCCGCTACGCCGTTTTTTGCCGTGACGGGCGCGGATGGACACTTTACGATTAGCGGATTGCCGGCCGGGACTTATACTTTGGCGGCAGTACACGAGAAGATGGGCGAGCAGACGATGACGGTGACGGTCGAGCCGAAGGGAACGGCTAAGGCGGACTTCAGTTTCAGCGCGAAGTAGAGACTACAAGACGGCGGAGGCAGGATGATTGCAGGATTTGCAGTGTTGGCAGCGATGATGCAGCATACGGCGCAGTTCACTGTTGATTTGGCCTTTGTGGTTCATGCGCTGCCGCTGTGGTTTCTGGTGTTTGCTCTGTTTTTGCCTCGGCTGGCGATGGTCGTGGCGTGGTTTCAGGGTTTGCTGGGGCCGTTTCACTTCGATCTGACCCCGCCTCACTTTCAGGGCCTGGTTCCTCTGCTGTTCTGGCTGCTGCTGCCGAGAGTGCTGGTGCTGTATCTGATCTATCAGGACCAAGGGATTCACTTCTGGTTTCTGTTGCATCTGTTGGTGGCGCTGCTGGTGTGGGCGGGCGGTGGGCACCGGATGACTCGTCGGCGGCGGGTTGACTAGATAGCGTCCTGCCGGACGGGCCTCCTGCGCGGAGGGCGGTCACTTCGTGACTTGTGTACCTTGTTTTGGTTGGGTCAATTGCTCGGCGTTGCACCGCTCTGCTTTTGGGTGAGTGACGGTGTTCGGTTCGCGAGTTATTCTTAGAGGATGGAACGACGCAGGGTTGGCATTCTTGGCGCGACCGGAATGGTCGGGCAGCGATTCATTCAACTTTTGAGCAATCACCCGTGGTTCGAGATTGCGTGGCTGGCGGCGAGCGATCGCAGTGCAGGGAAGACGTATGCCGAGGCGTGTAAGTGGAAGCTGGACACTCCTCTGCCGACACGGATTGCGTCGATGACGCTGCAACCGAATGTTCCTGAGGGCTCGGCGATTGAGTTGCCGAAGATTATCTTTGCTGCGCTGGATGCTGACATTGCGCGGGAGCTTGAACCGAAGTTCGCTGCGGCAGGGTGCGCGGTGATCTCAAACTCGAGTGCGTTCCGGATGACGTCGGACGTGCCGCTGGTGGTGCCTGAGGTAAACGCGGATCATCTTGCGCTGATAGAGGCGCAGAGCTCGCGGAAGGAGAATGGCGGACGCGGTGGATATATCGTCACGAATCCGAACTGCAGCGCGATTGGGCTAGTGCTGGCTCTGAAGCCGCTGGAAGAGCGATTTGGGATTGAGAGTCTGTTTGTTTCGACGATGCAGGCAGTGAGCGGCGCAGGGTATCCGGGCGTGGCTTCGCTGGACATTCTCGGGAACGTGGTGCCGTTTATCAAGAACGAAGAGGAGAAGCTGCAGGAGGAGGTCGGGAAGCTGCTGGGCCCGCTGAGCGGCAACAAGATTGAGCTGCTGGATGCGAAGGTCAGCGCGCATTGCAATCGTGTGGCGGTCGAGGATGGGCATACGGAGTGCGTGAGCATCAAGCTGAAGAAGAAGGCGACGCGGGAGGAGATCCTTGCAGCTTGGAGCGAGTTTTTGCCGCTTCAAGGGCAGCATCTGCCGACAGCTCCGGAGCAGCCGGTGGAGTACGACGCTGGCGTGGATAGGCCGCAGCCCCGTTTGGACAGAATGCGAGGGCATGGGATGACAGCAACGGTGGGGCGTTTGCGCGAGTGCACGTTGCTGGACTGGAAGTTTGTGGTGCTGTCGCACAATACGATTCGCGGCGCGGCTGGAGCGGCGGTGTTGAACGCTGAGGTGCTGGCGTTGCTGGGTAAGCTGGACAAGTTGGGTGTGCCGGTGAAGGCTGTTTCGGCTAAAGCAGGGGAACAGCTCAAGGCCGCGGCGGTGACGGCTTGAGTGTAGTGCGAGAGAAGCTTGTTGTGATGAAGTTTGGCGGCACGTCGGTGGAAGACGCGCAGGCTATGGAGCGAACGGCGGCGATCGTTCACGGGCGAAGGGAAAAAGGGCTTGAGGCGGTGGTTGTGGTGTCGGCGATGGCGAAGGTGACCGACCTGTTGCTGTCGGCCGCGTCTGCTGCGGGCCGAGGAGACAAGTCCGGGGCGCTGGCGATTGGTGCACGGCTGCGACATCGGCATATCGATACCTCTGCGGCGCTGCTGAATGCGGAGCGTGTCGTACGGGTGCAGCAGGTTTTGCACCAGGAGTTCGATGCACTGGACGATCTGTTGCGAGGAATTGCAGCGGTAGGTGAGCTGACGCCGCGTACGAACGATCTGGTGGTGAGCTTTGGGGAGCGGCTTTCGAGCAGGATGATGGCTGAGACGCTGGAGCAGCGCGGGCTGCAGGGCGCGCATGTGGATGCTCGAAGCTGCATTGTGACCGACGCGAGCTATGGCAAGGCCATACCGCAGGAAGCTGCGATTGAAGCGAAGCTGGCTGAGATTGTTCTGCCGTTGATTGAAGCCGGAAAGACGCCAGTGATGGGCGGATTTATTGGATCGACGGTTGAGGGAGTGACGACGACGCTTGGTCGAGGTGGCAGCGACTTCACGGCTGCGCTTGTAGGCGGTGGAATGCATGCTGGAGCGATCGAGATCTGGACGGATGTGAATGGCATTATGACGACCGATCCGCGGATCTGTCCGGATGCGCTGCGGGTGAAGACGATCAGCTTCGAAGAGGCGGCGGAGCTTGCTTACTTTGGCGCTAAGGTTCTGCATCCGGCGACAATTCTGCCGGCGGTGCAGAAGAGCATTCCGGTGTGGGTGCTGAACTCTCGCAATGCAGAGAACGAAGGCACGAAGATCACGGCGATGGCTGCGAAGTGTGCGAGTCCGTTCAAGAGTATTGCGGCAAAGAAGCGGCTGACGATCATCGATGTCGTAGCGAGCCGGATGCTGATGTCGCATGGATATCTGAAGGCGGTGTTCGATGTCTTCGATAAGTACAAATGCGCTATCGATATGGTGTCGACGAGCGAGGTGAGCATCTCGTTGACGGTAGACAGCAATCAGCAGCTTCCGGAGATCTGCGCGGAGCTGGGCAAGATCGCAGATGTGAAGCTGGAAGGCCATAAGGCGCTGGTGTGTCTCGTGGGAGAAGACATTCGAGGGCACAACGGAATTGCGGGGCAGGTGTTCGGGGCGATTAGCCACATCAATGTGCGGATGATCTCGCAGGGGGCGAGCGAGATCAATATGAGCTTCATGATTGATGAAGAAGATGTGGAAGATGCGGTGCGGAGTCTGCACAGTCACTTCTTTGCGAACCCGGATGAGACGGTGTTCGATGTTGTGAACAGGGTTCAGCTAGAGAGCAAGGCTTAGGAAGGCATACATGCGGGTTTTGGTTTTGGGGATGGGGAAGACAGGCAAGCTGGTGGCATCGGTTGCAGCGGAGCGGGGGCATAGTGTGAATGTGCTGGATGCCAAGGAGAACGCTGGATCCGCTGCGCTGACGCCTCCGTTTGTTGCAGGATTCGATGTCGTGATTGATTTCACTACTCCGGAAGCGACGATTCAAAATATGCGGGCGTGCCTGGCGACCGGCGCGAAGATGGTGATTGGGACGACGGGCTGGTACGACAAGCTTGCGGACATGAAGTCGCTGGCGGAGCGCAAGCAGGCTGGACTGCTGTACGGGACGAACTTTTCAGTCAGCGTGCAGGTGATGTTGAAGATGGCTTCGATGATGGGAAGTGAGTTGAAGAAGGCAGGATATGCGTTTTCGATCGCGGAGACACATCATGCGAGCAAGCTGGATTCGCCATCGGGAACCGCGATTACTCTGGCAAAGACAGTTGAAGCTGCAGCTGGGGTGACCTATGTGCCGATTGAGGCGAAGCGTGAAGGGGATGTGATGGGGTTGCACTCGCTAAACGCTACGAGCGATGCGGACCGACTGGTGCTAACGCATGAGGCTTTTTCGCGGCGCGGATTTGCAGAGGGTGCGGTGAGGGCTGCTGAGTGGTTGTCGTCGCGGACCGGCTGCTACGACTTCCAAAGTGTTTACAACGAGCTTTAAGTTTTTGCGAGGGTAACTTTATGAGCGTGATGGAGATGGCGGCGAAGACGAAGTTTGCGAATCTGACGTTTGAGGAGAAGCTGGATCGTCTGGCTGAGGTTGCGGTGAAAGTTGGATTGGGGCTGCGTGCGGGGCAGGAATTGATCATGTCGGCTCCGATGGAGGCGCTGCCGCTGGTGCGTCGGATTACTGAGCATGCTTATAAGGCAGGGGCGCTCCTGGTGACGACGTTCTATTCGGATGATCCAACGGTGCTGGCGCGGTATGAGTATGCTCAGGACGCGAGCTTCGACTATGCGCCGAAGTGGTTGCAGGATGGGATTGCTGATGGATTCCGAGGTGGCGCGGCGCGGCTGGCGATTGCAGGAGCGAATCCGGCGTTGCTGTCAAAGCAGGATCCGGCGAAGGTGGCACGGGCTAATGTTGCCGCTTCGAAGGCGGGTAAGCCCGCGATGGAGTTGATCACGCGGCATGAGATCAACTGGACGATTGTGGCGTGTGCGACACCGGAGTGGGCGAAGCTGGTGTTTCCGGGAGAGCCAGAAGAGGTGGCTGTCGCGAAGCTATGGGAGGCGATCTTCGTGGCTTCGCGTGTGGCTGTCGATGATCCGGTGGTGGAGTGGCAGGAGCATGGGGCGCGGCTGAAGAAGCGCATGGATATGTTGAACACGAAGCGATTTTATGCGCTGCACTTCAAGGGGCCGGGGACTGATTTGACCGTTGGGTTGGCGGATGAACATCTTTGGGCCGGCGGTGGGACGACTGCCGGGAATGGTGTTTATTGTCAGCCGAATATTCCAACGGAGGAGTGCTTTACGACTCCGCATAAGGACCGCGTGAATGGGACAGTGAGGGCTTCGAAGCCGCTGTCGCATCAGGGGACGCTAATCGAGAACATTGCCGTGCGGTTTGAGAATGGCAGAATTGTTGAGGCTACCGCTACTGCAGGTGAGGATGTTTTGAATCGGCTGATCAGCACCGATGACGGAGCGCGGCGGTTGGGTGAGGTGGCGCTGGTGCCGCACTCGTCGCCGATTGCGCAAAGTGGAGTGCTGTTCTGGAACACGCTATTCGATGAGAATGCGGCGAGCCATATCGCGTTGGGGCAGGCTTATTCAACGTGCTTGATTGGCGGCGAGAAGATGGATGCGGAACAGCTTGCGGCGTTGGGTGCGAATGCGAGTCTGATTCACGTGGACTGGATGATCGGGTCGGGCGAGATGGATGTGGATGGCGTGGCGGCGGATGGGTCGGCCGAGCCGTTGATGCGCAAGGGTGAGTGGGTCTAACCGGAGTGCGGCCTGGGGCGTTGATTGAAGAACGCTCCGGGTCGCGCTTCCTTTATGATTTGGTTGAAAGCTGTTTTATTCGCGGCTTTTCCACCTTGTGCGGAGGAATTTTCCTAGTATTTACGGGGGATTCGCAGTAAATTGAACTCAATCGGGCCTGCGCCCGTCTTCACACTCAGGTTCTCAAAAAATAGTTACTGCAACGCGCACTGTTTGCAGGAGATATGTAGCTAGTCCTCAGTTGGTGTCTTCCTTCTGTTGTCGTGGTGTCGCATCCCTACAATTTCCAGCTCTTCAAGGAGAACCTCCGATGAACTCTGATATGACGCAAGGCGTTTCGCGCAGGTCGTTTATGCGCCTTCTCGGCGCAGCTTCGGCTGCCACCACTTCGTTGCCTGCGTTTGCTGCGATGCAGCAAGCCGCGGCGCCGGCACAGCCCGTGAAGCGTCGTATGCGCGGGATGCAGCAACTTTCGCCCGATACCGTGATCATCAGCGCGAATGAAAACCCGCTGGGGCCGGCACAGTCGGCATTGACGGCGATATGTACCATGGCCGCGCAGGGCGGCCGCTATCACGAGGACGAGTATATGAAGACGATTGCCGTCTTCAATGAGCAGCTTGGATTGAAGAGCGATTATTCTGCGCTCTACCCTGGTTCGAGCGGACCTCTGGATCTGGCGTTGATGTCTAACATTGGACCGGACAAACCGCTGGTCTATGCAGACCCCAGCTACGAACAGGGGCCGTACGCGGCGACCGTGATGAAGGCTCCGAAGTACCCGGTGCCGCTGACCGCAACCTATGCGCATGACGTGAAGGCCATGTTGAAGGCGCATCCTTTGCCGGGTGCTTATTACATTGTGAATCCGAACAACCCGACGGGAACGGTGACGCCGAAAGCAGACATCGTCTGGCTGGTAAACAACAAACCGAAGGGTTCGGTTGTCATCATCGATGAGGCTTATCATCACTTTTCCGACAACGAGTCGTGCATCGACCTGGTAACGCAGGACAAAGACGTGATTGTGATGCGGACGTTCTCGAAGATCTATGGGATGGCCGGCCTGCGGGCGGGTTTTGTGGTGGCGAGACCGGACTTGATTGAGCGGTTCAACGTTGTGGGTGGACCAAGCCAGAGCCTGGCGAGCGTATCGATTACAACCGCTGCTGCCGCACGGGCGAGTCTGCAAGACAAAGACCTAGTTCCATTGCGGAAGAAGATCAATGCGGATGTTCGTGAGGATACTTTGGTGTTCCTGACTAAGCATGGCTACAAGATCATCCCAGGGTCGCAGGGCAATATGTTCATGGTGGATGTGAAGCGGCCGGGGAAGGAGTTCCAGACGGCTATGTTGAAGGAAAATGTTGCGGTTGGACGTACATGGGCTGCGATGCCGAACTATGTGCGGGTTACGGTCGGGACAAAGGCGGAGATGGAGAAGTTCCAGACGGCATTTGTGAAGTGTATGGATATGCCGCCGGGGGCAGCCAACGGAGCGGCTGCGCTGCATGTGCCGGAGTTTCATGTGCCGTCGGAGATTTATCGGGCCTAGCTCATCAAAGTGCTTGAAAGGCCCTGGCGATCTCTCGTCAGGGCCTTTTTTAAGATTTGGCGAGCAGGAAGAGTGGGCTGCTCTGAAATCAACACTCTCGACGCGGTAAACTTGCAATCATTATGGAATTGATGGGTTGTGGAACGGCGCTGGTGACTCCCTTTCGCATGGACGGCAGTGTGGATGAGCCTGCGTTACATGCGCTTGTGACGTGGCAGGTCGAAAGCGGGATCGATTTTCTTGTGCCATGCGGTACGACTGGTGAAGCCTCGACGCTGAGCGAGACGGAGTGGCTGCGAGCGGTTGAGGTGGTAGTGGCCGCGGCGGCGGGACGGGTTCCGGTGTTTGGAGGTTGCACCCACAATTCAACTCATGAGGCTGTAGAGCGGGTGAAGAAGCTGTCGCAGGTGCATGGATTGACTGGTGTTTTGTCGGCGAATCCGTACTACAACCGGCCCGGCCAGGAGGGGCAGTATCAGCACTTCAGGGCGATCGCCGAGGCAACGGAGCTGCCTGTGCTGCTGTATAACATTCCTTCGCGGACAGGTGCAAATCTCGAGCCCGCAACGGTGCTGCGGTTGGCGGAGTTGAAGAATGTGATTGGGGTGAAAGAGTCGAGTGGCAATATCGCGCAGATCACGGAGTTGCTGACGACTGCGCCGCGGGGCTTTCGCGTGTTTGCCGGTGACGACGGACTGGCTCTGCCGGTGATGGCGCTGGGTGGAGCGGGGTTGATTTCGGTGGCGTCGAATGTGATTCCGGGGCAGATGGCGCGGATGGTAAGAGCTGCTCTGGAGAATGACTGGGTGGACGCGCGACGGATTAATCGACAGTTCTTCCGGCTTATGCAGGCGCACTTCTGGGAGGCGAGTCCTGCGCCAGTGAAGGCGGTGCTGCATATGCTGGGACGTGGGGAGGATGTGCTGCGGCTGCCGATGGTGCCGGTTTCGGATGCGACACGGCGCAGACTGGAGCGAATGGTGGGGGAGCTTGGGATGCTGGTGGGTGTGGCTGCGACAGGCGATGATCTGCGGATGTTCTGAGCTGCTTGCAGGTTGATGATATTTATGAAACGAAAGAGATGAGGACTGAGTTTTGAACGGAACATTGCAGGAGCGGATTGAGCATTGGTTTGCGCAGGGTGCGGCGGCGGTTGGTAATGCTGAGGCGGAGGCGAGTTTTCTTGAGTTGCGGGGGAAGTTGGAGGCTGGTGAGTTGCGGTCGGCGGAGCCTGACGCTTCGCTGCCGTTGGGATGGCGCGTGAATGCGTGGGTGAAACAGGGGATTCTGCTGGGTTTTCGCATCGGGACGATGATGGAGATGGGTGGGGAGACGTTGCGCTTTATCGATAAGCATACGTTTCCGGTGAGGAAGTTCGTTGTGGCGGATGGGGTTCGCGTGGTGCCGGGTGGAGTGAGCGCGCGGACTGGCGCTTATGTTGCTAAAGGGGTTGCGCTGATTCCGCCTTCGTATGTGAACGTTGGGGCGTATGTAGATGAGGGGACGATGGTGGATTCGCATGCGCTGGTGGGGAGTTGCGCGCAGGTGGGGCGAAGGGTGCATTTGAGTGCAGCGGCGCAGATTGGTGGTGTGCTGGAGCCAGTGAACGCTTCGCCTGTGATTATTGAAGATGATTGTTTGATTGGCGGAAATACCGGGGTTTATGAAGGGACTGTGGTGCGGAAGCGGGCGGTGCTGGCGGCGGGAACTGTATTGACGCGGGGAACGCCGGTCTATGACCTGGTAAAGGGTGAGATTTATAAGGCTACGGAGGATATGCCGCTGGTGATTCCGGAGGGTGCGGTGGTGGTGCCGGGATCGAGGGCCGTTTCCAAGGGTAAGGGCGCGGAGTGGGGGCTTAGTTTGGCGGCTCCGGTGATAGTTAAATATCGGGACGAAAAAACTGAGCTTTCCTTGGTGTTAGAGGAGATTTTGAGGTGATTTTGGGTGGTAAATCGTGGTTAATTTGTGGTGTTTTGTGTGGTGATCGTGGTGCTTTAGCGGCCACTTTTTAGGCGCCTAAAAATACGCCATAGTTTTTAAGTTTATTTTTACCTTGTCCTGCCGGACGGGCCCACTACGCGTGGGGCGGCCACTTCTTGGCGTGTGTACCTTCTTGAGGTGATAACGGTCTGCAGTGGCCCTCCCGTTGGTCGGGACGGGCTCCGCTGCGGCCTTTTTCTATGCTGGTTTCTTGGGGACGGCGTTGAAGAGGGCGATGAAGCCTTCGGAGAGGGTGGGGTGGACGAGGATGAGCGAGTGGATGGCGGTGTAGGGAAGATTGGCGGACATGGCTAGCTGAAAGACGGGGAGGAGTTCGCCGGCGCCGGGGCCGAAGGCGGTGAAGCCGAGGATGTGGTCGTCGGGCGAGATGAGGACTTTCATGAAGCCGCGGGTTTCGGAGAGGGTGCGTGTGCGAAGGGCGGCGGCCATGGGGATCTTGCCGAGGCGGTAGGCGATTCTCTGCTTCGCGGCTTCGTTTTCGGTGAGGCCGACGTGGGCTAGTTCGGGGTCGGTGAAGACGACGGAGGGGACCTGTCGGTTGGTAGTGGAGCGATTGGCTCCGGCGAGGTTGTCGCGGACAAGGCGGAAGTCGTCGAAGGAGATATGGGTGAAGTGAGGGGAGCCGGCGCAGTCGCCCATGGCCCAGACGCCGGGGGCGGTGGTTTCAAGGCGGTCATTGACCTGGATGTGGCCGGCGGTTGTGATTTTGATTCCGACGACGTCGAGGCCAATGTTTTTCGTGTTGGGGGTTCGGCCGGTGGCGACAAGGAGATGGGAGCCTTGGAGAACGGCGCCGTCGCTGAGGTGGAGTGTGACGGATTTGCCGGAGGTGCCCTCGACGCGGGTGACGTTGGCGTTAGCGCAGATGTCGACGCCTTCGTCGCGGAAGAGCTGCTCGAGGACCTCGACTACGTCGGCGTCTTCGCGGTGGGCGAGGGTGGGGTTGCGTTCGATGATGGTGACGTGGGAGCCGAAGCGGCACAGGGTCTGAGCGAACTCGAGGCCGATGAAGCCGCCGCCGAGGATGATGAGATGCTCGGGCAGGACGTTGAGCTCGAGGATCTCGATGTGGGTCATCGGAGCGGATTCGGCGAGGCCGGGGATGGGATCGATGGTGGCGTGGGAGCCGGTGTCAAGGAAGATGCGGTCGGATTGGAGGGTGCGGGTGCCACCGGCGTTGAGGGCGACTTCGATGGTTTTGGGGGCGATGAAGCGGCCGAAGCCCATGACTATTTCGGCGTGGCTTTTGGCGTAGTTGGCGATGTGCATGTCGCGGAGGCCGTCGATCATGAGTTGGCGGCGGGCGCTGACACCGGCCATGTCGACATGCCATTTACCGTGGACGATGCCGAAGTCGGCGCCGCGTTGGAAGAAGGAGGCGACCTTGGCGGAGTGGATGACGTTTTTACTGGGAAGGCAAGCGATGTTGGGGCAGGCTCCGCCGAGGCGCTTGTCTTCGATGTTGGCGACACGCTGGCCCTGAGTGGCGAGGGTCCAGGCGAGGTATTTACCTGCTTCTCCACTGCCGATGATGAGTGCGTCGTACTGTTCTGTGGCCATGTGAACCCCTCCAACACATAGATAAATGAAGTGACCGAACGGATGTAACGATCTTTGTGAATTCCGAAGAACACCTACACCGGTTGCTGTGGGGGAAAGATACCGCACGTTGGAGCTTTGTGGTTGTGTCGTGATATCAAAGATGGCAAGACTTCTCCTGAACAAGCTGATTATTTGGAGGTATTCGGATGCGCCGTGGTTTCGGACTCGCCTTACTTGTTTTCTCGATGGTTTGGTTGCCTGTTCAGGCTCAGCTCACCGCGCCCGTCGCGCCGGTTCGGCCCGTCACCGACGTTTACTTTGGGACGGCGGTTGTTGATCCCTATCGATGGATGGAAGCTGGCGGCCCTGAGCTGCTGGATTATATGAAGGCGGAGAACGCGGTCACGGAACAGGCGTTGACGCCTTTCGCCGCACAGGACGCGCAGATACTGGATGAGTTGAAGAAGCTGGCGGACACGGTGCCACTGGTGCGATCAACGACACGCAACCTAGAAGACTATTTCTTTCTGGAGACGCCGCCGGGGAAAAATGATGCGCGCCTGATGACTCGGCCTGTGTCTGGCGGGGAGGAACGGCTGCTGCTGGATCCGGCGACGATGGCGGAGACGGGCAAACATGCGGCGATCGACTACTTTGTGCCGTCGCCGGACGGACGATATGTGGCGGTTGGGGTGTCGCTGGGCGGCTCGGAGAACTCCGTGCTCTATGTGCTGGAGACGGCGACGGGCAAGAGGATGACGGAGGCGATCTCACGCGCGCAGGAGGCGGAACCTTCGTGGACCGACGATAGCAAAGGATTTTATTTCGCACGGCTTCAAGCGATGGCTCCAGGGGCGGCTGCGTCGACGAAGTATGACAATATGCGGGTCTACTTTCATCAGCTGGGGACTGACGAGGCGCAAGATGTTCCTGTGTTCGGTCCGGATATAACGAAGGATCCTGTGTTGCCGAAGTATGGCGAGGTGTCGGTTGAGGTCGTGCCGGGAACCAGGATGTTGCTGGCTCAGCAGGTGACGGGAGTGGTGGAGTCGCCGGCACTGTGGGTGAGACGTGTGGAGGGTGGGCCGTGGATCAAGGTGATGGGGCATGAGGATGGGCTGCTTCGCCATGTAATCCACGACAGCCGGGTGTATGTGTTGACGAAGAGCGGGCCTGACGGTGGGACGAGCACAGGAAGTGTGGCGAGCTTCGATATGTCGACGGAGAGCTTCGCCAAGAGCCGGCAGGTTGTGCCGGTGAGCAGCCTGATTCTTTCGGGGAGGAGCGGATCGGGGATGCTCGCCGCACAGGATGCGCTCTATGTGTACGGCTTTCGGGATGGGTTAGGTGAGTTGTTGCGGGTTCCTTATGGAGATGAGGCCAAGCCCGAGCAGGTGTCGCTGCCGATCAGCGGGACGGTGGATGGAGGCGATGCGGATGTACGACGGCCGGGCATCGTGCTGGCGATGGAGGGCTGGTCGACCCCGAGGCTGGTGTATGCCTACTCGCCTGCGAAGAAGAGCTTTGCGGATACAGGGTTGCAGCCGAAGAGTCCCGTGGATATGTCATCGATCGCTTCCAAGGAGGTGTTGGCGAAGAGCGCGGATGGGACGATGGTTCCGCTTTCGATCCTCTACCGCAAGGACCTAGCGATGGATGGAACGAATCCAACGCTGCTTGAGGCGTATGGCGCGTATGGGTACTCGATTTTGCCGTTCTTCGATGTGAACCTGCTGCCTTGGCTGGAGCGCGGCGGCATCTGTGCTTTTGCGCATGTTCGCGGTGGCGGCGAGCGCGGCGAAGCGTGGCATGTTGCTGGAATGAAGACGACAAAACAGCACACAATTGATGATTTCGTGGCGAGTGCACGCTATCTGATCGAGCAGAAGTATACGTCGGCACAGCACCTTGGGATCGAGGGGACGAGCGCGGGAGGGATTGCTGTGGGTGGATTTCTGACACAGCATCCTGAGCTGGTCGGCGCGGTTCTTTATCGAGTGGGGATCACCGACATTCTGCGGAGCGAGCAGCGGGCGACGGGCGGCGAGAACGCGTTCGAGTACGGCACAGTGAAGGCAGAGCCGGAGTTTCGCGCGATGTACGCGATTAGTCCATATGCGCATGTGGAGGATGGGATGAAGTATCCGGCGGTGATGCTGGAGACGGGAGCCAATGACCCACGGGTGACGAGCTGGATGTTGACGAAGATGACGGCTCGGCTGCAGGCTGCGAACAAATCGTCCAATCCGGTTCTGCTTCGGGTCGACTTCGATGCAGGTCACGGGATCGGGTCGAACCGGGCGCAGGCGCTGAAGCTGCTGGCAGATGAGTATGTTTTTCTCGGTTGGAGGCTCGGAATGAAGGGCTTCGATACGCCTGCTGCGCCTTGACGCGTCGGTGTGGTGCTGACGCTTTGGTTTGTGGCGGACGCGTCCATCCCTGAGAAGGCAGCGTTGCGATGGTAGGATTGAAGATTGATGGCACAAGATAAATTGAAGATGATACCGCTGGGGGGCCTCGGCGAGTTTGGAATGAATTGCATGGCCCTCCGCTGGCAGGATGACATTATCGTCATCGATGCCGGACTGATGTTTCCTGAAGAAGAGTTGCTGGGCGTGGACATTGTTGTCCCGGATATCAGCTATTTGACTGAAAACCGCGAGAAGGTTCGCGCGATCCTTTTGACTCATGGACATGAAGACCACATCGGCGGGCTGCCGTGGATTCTGTCTGAGCTGAATGTTCCGGTGTACGGGACAGAGTTTACGCTGGCGCTGGTCGAAGGCAAGCTGGAAGAGCATCGGCTGCTGGACGATGCGAATTTAAACGAGATGATTCCGGGCAAGCGGCTGACGCTTGGGCCTTTTTCCATCATGCCGATTCGGGTGACGCACTCGCTGGTGGACTGCGTGGCGCTGGCGATTCATACGCCGGTAGGCGTGGTGCTGCATACGGGCGACTTCAAGATTGATCTGTCGCCACCGGATAATAAGCCGTTCGATCTGCATTCGTTTGCTGAGTTGGGGAAGCAGGGTGTGCTGGCGCTGTTGCAGGACTCAACCAACGTGGATCGCAATGGGTATACGCCGAGCGAGCGAGCAGTGCGGCCGAAGCTGGATGAGATCTTTGGGCAGACGAAGAAGAAACTTTTCTTTAGCTGCTTCTCTTCTTCGATTCATCGGATTCGGCTGGCGATGGAGCTGGCGCACACGCATGGTCGCAAGGTTGCGATTATTGGACGGTCGCTGGATAACTCGACCGAGATTGCGCAGGATCTTGGGTATCTAGATCTGCCGCAGGGGTTGGTGATCAATCCGGGACAGATTCGGGATTTTCCTGCGAACAAACTCCTGATCATGATCAGTGGGACGCAGGGCGAGCCGATGAGCGCGCTGAGCCGGGCGGCGGTGAACAATCACAAGTTCGCGCATATCGATGCTGGGGATACAGTGTTGCTGAGTTCGCGGGTGATTCCGGGAAATGAGAAGTCGATTTACCGGATGATCGATCACCTGGAGCGGCGCGATGCGAAGGTGATTCATGATGACGGACAGTCGGGGCTGATCCACGTGAGCGGACATGGCAGCCAGGAAGAGCTTAGGTTGATGATCAACCTGGTGAAGCCGAAGTTCTTTATTCCCGTGCATGGTGACTATCGCCACTTGAAGCGTCATGCGGAGCTGGCGGCGTCGATGGGTGTGGTCGAGAAGACGATTCTGCTGGAAGACGGGGACGTTTTGGAGCTGGATAAGGGCTCGGCTACGAAGACAGGCAAGATCACGGTTGGCCGAGTTTGCATTGATTCTGGCGGGACTTCGACGGATGTGGTCGAAGACATTGTCATTCGCGACCGGAAGCATTTGAGCGAGGATGGGATTGTGCTGCCGATTATTCAGATCAACAAGCGGACGGGCCTGGTTGAGAATGCTCCCGAGATTGTGATGCGGGGTATGGCGATTCCTGAAGAAGGTTTGATCGCTGAGGCACGACAGGTTGTGCAGCGGACGCTGGAGGGATCTTCGTCGGAAGAGAAGGCCGACTATGGCGTGATCAAGGAGAAGATCCGCAACGATCTGAAGCGGTATATCCAGAAGAGCACGAGCAGGCGGCCTTTGATTATGCCGGTGATTCTGGAGATCTGACGAGTTGTATTTACAGGAAGAAGAGCGCTCCTGATGGAGCGCTTTTTGTTTGCTTCATGTTGCGCCTGGAGTCGAAGGGAGAGGATATGTATTTTGAGCGGAAAGTGCGATACGCATTGTGAATTCGTGGGTTAGCGCGGAGATTACCCCTTTGAGTTTGAGGTCATGATGCAGTTGAAGCGGTAGTAGGATCACCGCATAACGGCGTAGTGGACAGGCGAGACGATGGTCTCGAGGATTAGTTACAAGTGCGGTGACTTTATGTTGAGGATTGTTCTCTCGCGGCGGATGTTTGTCGCGGTGTTTGTTGTGGCGATGTTTTGTGGTTGGGCGGTGAATGCGCAGAAGCCGGTGATCGTGCCGCCGTCGCGGCCTACGGTTGCGCTGGTGTTTGAAGGCGGCGGGGCGCTGGGGTTTGCGCATATCGGCGTGATTGAGTGGCTGGAGGCGCACCATATTCCGGTAGACTATGTCGCCGGGACCAGCATGGGTGGGCTGGTGGGTGGGCTGTATGCATCGGGGAATAGTCCGCAGGAGATTGCGACGTTTGTTGGTGGGATCAATTGGCCGGCGGTGTTGAGTGGTCAGCTGCCGTTTCAGGCACTGAGCTTTCGGCGCAAAGAGGACAAGCTGGCGTTTCCAAATCGGCTGGAGTTTGGGCTGAAGCATGGAATAAGTCTGCCGAATGGGTTGAACTCGGGCTCTGGCGTAGGGCTGCTGCTGGACCGGACGATGCTGCCGTACTACGACTTGAAGAGCTTTAATGATCTGCCGATTCCCTTCCGCTGCGTGGCGACGGATCTTACGACCGGTGAGGAGCACGTGTTCAAGGATGGATCGCTGGCGCAGGCGATGCGTTCGACGATGTCGATTCCGGGTGTGTTCGCGCCGGTGGCGCATGGGACGCAGATCTACTCGGATGGCGCGGCGGTGAATAACCTGCCGGTGAGTGTGGCGCGGGCGATGGGCGCAGATATTGTGATTGCGGTGTATCTGGATACAGGGCCGCTCAATAAGTCGAGCCTGGACTCGCTGGTGGGTGTGGCGGGCAGGAACGTAGAGATCATGATCGCGGCCAACGAGCTGAACAGTATGAAGAACGCAAACATTCTGCTGAAGGCGGATGTGAGCAAGTTCACCTCGAGCGATTTTGAAAAGAGCGCAGAGATTATTCCGGAAGGGGAGAAGGTGGCGGAGGCTCATGCTGCCGAGCTTGAAAAGTATGCCGTGAACGATGTCGATTGGCAGGCGTACGTGGCGCAGCGGAATGCCCGGAGAAGGACATATATTCCGGAGCCGAAGTTTGTCGACGTTTATGGCTTGAAGGGAGTGCAGCAGGCTGAGGTCAAGGGCGAGTTCGCGAAATATATCAACAAGCCAGTCGAACCACAGAAGATTGAGAGCACGATCGCGGATCTGGAGGGGACGGGGATTTACTCGAGCATCAGCTACAACCTGATCGATGAAAAGGATCAGACCGGGCTGCTGGTGCGTCCTCGGGTCAAAAACTATGGGCCACCGTTCTTGAATGTGGGGCTGATGCTTTCGTCGAATGATTCAAACGATATTCAGCTTGGATTGGGTGGACGCGCGACGTTCTTCGGCCTGGTGGGACCGGGGTCTGAGGTTCGCCTGAATGCATCGATTGGGCAGCTGGCGGGGATTACGGGAGAGTTATATAAGCCGTTGAAGGAGGGCAGCCGGTACTTTGTCGCTCCGCGTCTGTATTACACGCATACGATTACGTCGTTCTACTCGGGTAACCAGGAGCTGTCGGAGTATACCGAGAACAAGAATGGACTGGGTGCGGATCTTGGGTATCGGTTCAGCTCGAAGGCTGAACTTCGGGTAGGTGAGGATTATCAGTGGTACGGAGAGACGCTGCGGATTGGGGAGCCGATTGAGCAGGTGTTTCAGCTGCAGCCGTTTGTGAGCAATGTGCAGTTCCAGTATCTCGGGCAGGATAGCGTGCAGGTGCCGACGAAGGGAACGGTGGTGTTTACCAAGTTCAACTATCTGACGCAGAGGCCGAATGATCCTGGCGGTCTGTCGCAGTGGGATTCGAGGTTGGAACACTTTATTCCTGTTGGGCCGAAGGGAATTATCTTTGGTGTGGCGTCGGGTGGGACGAGCTTTGGAGCGACGAATCTTGGGCTCGCGGGGTTTTCGCTGGGTGGGCCGTTGCGGTTGAGCGCTTATGGTCGCGGGGAGCTGTTGGGGAATGACTATTTTCTGTTTCAGACGGGGTATCTGTACAGGATAGCGAGGTTGAATCCGGTAATCGGGGATTCAATTTATGCGGCAGGATTTTATGAGATTGGGAAGGTGTATGGGGCGGCTGCGGGGACTCCTACTTTGCCGTACGATGTGTCGGGTGCGGTGGTGGTGAAGACACTGCTTGGGCCATTTTATGGTGGGGGGAGCATCGGTGATAGCGGTCATCGTAAGTGGTTCTTTGGATTGGGGCGCGTGTTCTAGATCCGTCATTAAAAATGTATTGGTGTCGCAATAGTGCTTCCTATTTATCCGCCGCTCAACCGGCGGATAATATTGTCTTGCGGCAAAGATGCATTGGTGAACCTGATTTGGTGATGCGTGCTGCGGAGATGGAGTCGATTTGATGAGTGAGTATGTGACGTTGGATGAGATACGGGCGGCGAAGGAGCGGATTGCCGGGGTCGCGGTGAGAACGCCGCTTTATCGCGTGGAACGGGCGCGGCTGCGGATGGGGAAGTTTGCAGAACCGGATTTTGATCTCTATATCAAGGCCGAGAGCGAGCAACCGATTGGGAGCTTCAAGTTACGCGGCGCTTACAACATGGTGGCGCAGTTGTCGCCGGAGGCGCTGAAGCGTGGGGTGATTACTTACTCGAGCGGCAACCATGCGCAGGGTGTGGCGTATGCGGCGCGGGCGCTGGGTGCGAAGGCGGTGATTGTGATGCCGGGGAATGCTCCTGAGGTGAAGAAGGCGGCGACCAGGGCGCTGGGTGCGGAGATTGTGGAGGTGGGGCCGGCTTCGTCGGAGAGAAGGATGAAGGCCGAGGAGCTGGTGGCGAGGTTTGGGTATGCGATGATTCCGCCGTATGATGCGCCGCAGATTATCGCGGGGCAGGCGACTTGTGGGTTGGAGATTTTGGAACAATTGCCGGGTGTGGAGCTGGTGATTTCGCCGGTGAGCGGCGGCGGGTTGCTGAGTGGAACGGCTACTTCGGTGAAGCTGGCCGCGCAGGCCGGGCTTGTTGGTGCCGGGGTGCAGGTGTGGGGCGCGGAGCCTGAGCTGGCAGCAGATGCGAAGGAGAGCTTTTATTCGAAGACGCTGGTGGAGTGGCCAGCGGCGGATACGACGCGGACGATTGGGGATGGGCTGCGGACGCAGAGTATGGGGGTGCTGAACTTCGCGCATGTGATCAAGTTTGTGGATGGGATTGTGACGGTGTCGGAGGATGAAATACTGGCGGCGATGCGCGTGATGTTGAGTGCAACGAAGCTGGTGCCGGAGCCGAGTGGTGCGGTAACGCTGGCAGCGGCGCTGTTTCATGCGGAGGAGTTGCCGAAGGTGAAGAAGGTGGCGGTGATTTTGAGTGGGGGAAATCTGGAGCCGACGTTACGGGAGCAGTTGGAGGGAGAGTTGGCTGCTCGATAGTGGCTGTGGGTGTGCTGCGAGCGGCGGCAACTGACTGCAAAAACGAAATAGAGGGATCCTTCGCTTTGCTCAGAATGAAGACCACTTTATATGTAATCGTAAATGATACAAATTAGTGCTTTTGGTAACGAGTGAGGACGTCCTGAAGGGAGACTGCGCCTTCGAGGGAGCCTCGCATGGCGCGGTTGGTAATGGGGAGCAGAGGCCAGCGCTCAAAGTGGGGGAGGGCGCTAGCCAGAGGGAGATCAGGGAACAGGATGGGCGTGCGTTCGGGGCCGAGGCGTTCCACCAAGATCTCAGTTGATGGCGTTGCTGGTGCCTCGTTTGCGCTGGCATGAGTTTCGAGTGGATTACCAGCCAAAGTTGAGGCGAGGTTTTCGAGCTCTTCCCTTCTCGCGGCGTACCAGAGGCCGTCGCCGCATTGGATGAGGATGACCGGGGTGGCTTTGGCGTCTGGATACTGGGACAAAGTTTGGATGGTGTTGGCGATGGTGTCGCTGCCCTGCAGGATCGGGGCGGTGACGGGCTGGATGGCGTCTTCGAGGTGGAGGTTACTCTCTTCGCGTAGCTCCTCCATGGAGGGGAGGTAGAGGCCGTCCTGGTGGGTGAACTGTTCGAGGATGGGGACCGGTTGCAGAACGCGGGAGATGAGGTAGGCGATGGTGTTGGCGAGGATGACGGGGAGGACGATGGAGTAGTTGCCGCTGACCTCGAGCACCATGAAGACGGAGGTGAGCGGGGCTCGAAGGAAGGCGGCGAAGAGAACTCCCATGCCGACGAGCGCGTAGGAGCCAGTGGTGCCGGTGAGGTGGGGGAAGTAGATTTTTTCGAAGGTGCCTACGGCTGCGCCGAGCATCGCTCCGATGAAGAGCGTGGGGGCGAACATGCCACCGGGGGTGCCGCTGGCATAGGAGAGCGTGGTGGCGATGATCTTGAAGAGGGCGAGGACGAGGAGCATGCGCCAGGTGAACTGGGAGTGCATGGCCTGATCGATGGCCTCGTAGCCGGCACCCATGACCTGAGTGAGACCGAAGTAGCCGATGGCTCCAACGAGCAGGCCGGCGGCAGCGGGTTGGATGAGTTGCGACCAGGCGGGTTGGCTGCGCAGTTTGGGACGTAGATAGCTGAGGGACTTGGCGAAGAGAAGAGAGGCGAATCCGCCGAAGACTCCGAGGGCGGCGTAGGCGAGGAGTTCGCGCGAGTCGCGCAGGTCGACGACGGGGATGCGGAACATCGGCTGGGCTCCCCAGAAGGAGCGGGCGACGACGACGCTGGAGATGGCGGAGAGGACGATGGAGCCGAGGACGGCGGCGCTCCACTGGCCGATGACCTCTTCGATGACGAAGAGGATGGCGGAGATGGGGGCGTTGAAGGCTGCGGCGAGGCCGGCGGCGGCTCCGATGGGGGCGAAGATGCGGAGCCTTTCTTTAGACATGCCGAAGCGACGGCTGATGAGGGAGGCGACGCCGGCTCCGATCTGAAGGGAGGGGTCTTCGGGGCCAAGGGAGTGACCGCTGCCGATAGCAAGAGCGGAGAGGAGGAACTTGCCGATGACGGTACGGAAGGAGATGTAACCGTTATGGATGTAGAGGGCGGCTTTCGTCTGATTGATGCCACTGCCGCGGACATTGGGGAAGACATAGCGGGCGAGGACAGCGATGACGAGGCCTGCAGCCGCGGGGATGAAGAGAAGACGCGGCTGGTGGGGGTTGGGCGAGGAGCCGAGGAGTAGGACGCTGAGCCACTCGATCGCCATGCGGAAGGAGACGACGAGCAGACCGGAGATGACGCCGATGAAGATGGAGAGGAGTAGGAAGATGCGCTCTTCGCGGGCGGGGGCGATGCGGGCGATCATCTCATCTTTGAGAATGTCGGGTGCGGCGGGTTCGCTTTCGGCGATGGTGGAGTTTTCTTTCATCTATGGCTCCATCGCTTTGGGGGTGCGGGCGAGCAGAAGGAGCAGCGCGTCGTCGCCGGTGGGGGCGCCACAGATCTTTGCGGTCTGCGTTTCGGTATCGAAGACGAGGAGCATGGTCGCGTCCTGCTCGGTGGGGTCGTTGAGGAGAAAGTCTCGGTTTAGCGTGGCTTCTTTACTTGTCCATTTTGTGCGGAGATCTTGCAGCGGCGAGGACAAGCCGCTGGCGGTTGAGACCTGGGCGTTGCAGGTATCAAAGCGTTTTTTCGCCAGTTCGCGGGCTTTGAGGATGCGCGCGACGCGTTCGTTGTTCGGGAGCTTCTTCAAAGGAGCGAGGGCAAGAATGCGAGCGGAGTTGTCGAGTATGACTTTCTCGCCGGAGTTGATCGTCTCCTGATTCGAGGCGGCGGTTTCTTGTTCGCGGATGGTCTGCTCCATCAGGCGGTGGGCCTCGTCGAAGTGGCCGGATTCGTATTCGAGGCGGGCGGCGGCTTCGAGGGCGGTCTCGTTCTTTGGCTCCTGGGCTAGCACCTTCTGGTAGTAGTTGAGGGCGTCACGTGGGGCGTTGGCCTGCTCGAGGAGAGGAGCGAGAGTCAGGGCGATGGCCGTGTCGTCGGGTGCGTTGCCGCCGGCGATGAGGAGTTCGGTGCGGGCGCTGCTGAGGTCGTGCCGGGCAAGTAGATAGCGCGATAGTTCGAGACGGACTTCTCGTCGGCGCACAGTACCGTCGCCCTCCCAGGTGCCGTAGATGGAGGCGCGGTAGTAACGAATGGCGGCCTGCGCGTCGTTCTTCTTTGCGGCGATGCGGGCGAGGCTGAGATTTATGAGACCGCTGCCGGGTTCAGTCTCCCAGAGGCCGAGGAAGTAGTTGTAGGACTCCTCGGTGTGGCCGGCGTCGCCGAGAGCCTGGGCGAGGAGAAGCTCGTAGTTGCGTTGGCCGGGGGCGTAAGACAGCGCTGTGCGAAGAGCGATGATGGCTTGCTCGGGCTGGCCCGCGTTGATGGATGCCTGGCCTCGGGCGGACCAGCGCTGGGCGAGTTCCTGGCGGTGGGAGGCGAAGGAACGGAACAGAAACAATGTGATGAGAAAGAGTACGACTGTTACGAGCACCAGACTGAGGAAGGTGAGGGAGTCGCGAAGGATCAACTTTCGCTTCATGCTCGAGAGTTCGTCTGTTTGCACTGTCATCACGCGGTCTGGAAGAGCTGCTGGGTACTCCTGGACTGAACCGTCTCGTTCCAGTCTATGGATTTGATGCAGATGGGGATAGTGGCGAGGTCTCTTGATGTTATGAGGAAGAGCTGCGGACTTTGAGATTTTGCAATGCGGCGAAGAACAGCAAAAAGTTTAGACTGAACCGTGTTCAGCTTTCGGTGGGTTGTCGCCCACGTCTAAATGAGGTCTATGCGGCTTTCTATGGATTGGCGAAGTTCGGGAGTGATGGGTGCTGCTTTGCTGCTGGCAAGCGCCGGAGCGATGGGTCAGAAGAAGGGGCAGGACTACGGCAGTAATGCGCCACGGGCGACAGTGCTGCACGACGCAAATGTGTATGTCGCGGCGGATGCCGATGCGCAGAAGATCTCGCTGGTGACACCGGGGCATGAGGTGGTCGTCGTCGAGAGAAGCGGGCCGTGGGTGAAGGTGTTTGCGAACACCGATATCAACGATGATGCGGATGAATACGATCGGAACAAGCCGGAGTTTGGGGAAGATGCAAATGTGACACCGGCTTCCGGGTGGATACGGGACAAAGGGATTGTGGGGGCCACGACGGCGGGTGGTGATGCGATTTTGTTTGGAACCGCGGCCAATCTCGAAGATGAGGCGGAGCGGCCGAATGCGCCGAAGGGAGCGGCCGTGCAGGCTCATCTGCTTTACAAGCGGGTGGCGGAGTATTTTCCAGACTCACCGTTAGCGGCAGAGGCAGCGTGGAGATCGGCGGATATTCGGTGGCAGCTGGACAGGGCGGACATCAGCACACTGCCGAGTGCGAAGGAGCAGGAGGCCTATCTGAGGCCGCAGATCTATGAGGGCGCGTTGAAGAAGGTGGAGAAGAGGTATCCCGGAGAGTTTGCAGCGAGGGCGGCCTACGATCTGATCGACAACAAGTTGTGTGGAGACTGGCAGGGGTTGCCAAAGTGCCCGGAGATGGAGACTGGGCTGTATGTGAAGTATGCACAGCAGTTTCCCGATGGGCCGAAGTCGGCGGAGGCGCTGTATAACGCGGTGTACCGGCAGGGTGTGGTGGTGACGATGTATCTAGTGCAAGAGGACCGCAAACGTTCGGATGAGGCTGCGAAGAGGGTGCAGGCGCTGGCACAGGATCTGAAGACACGGTACCCAAAGTCGGATTTCGCGGCGCGAGGGGTGAGTATTGCGTTCCGGGTGTCGCAGGGGATTCCGGTTTACGGAAGCGATCGGGATTAGGGGCACTTGGCACCGTAACCCCTGAGATTTTGGCATCACCTCGATTGAGATTAGGTACCTTCTTCGGGACACAGTTTGATCGATTTACCGTTTACACATGCGGACGCTTTAGGATGAAGATATGTCGATTCTTCATGTGATCATCCTTGCCATTGTGCAGGGTCTGGCAGAGTTGTTGCCTGTCTCCAGCTCCGCGCACGTTGTGGTTGCCGAAAAACTGCTGGGGCTTGACCCCACAACGCCGCAGATGACGCTGCTGCTGGTGATGCTGCATACCGGCACGATGTTTGCCGTGATTGTTTACTTCTGGAACCAGTGGAAGAAAACGTACTTTTCGAGCAGCGATGCGTTCAAACGGTTTCTGATCCGTCTGGTCTGGGCCTCGCTGCTGACGGCCGTGATTGGCGAAGTGATCATTAAGGCAATTGAGAAGACCGCGTTCAAAGGTGCTTCCAAAGGAGAGATTGAGCTACTGTTTGGGCGGCTGGATCTGATTGCTCCTGCGCTGGCGGCTGCTGGATTGCTGATTTTGCTCGCCGGGCTGATGGAAAAGCGGCGCATGGGAGCGCATGAACAGGTGTATGGCGATAGTGTGACGATGCGGCAGGCAGGTTGGATCGGTGCGATTCAAGGACTGTGCCTGCCCTTCCGTGGTTTTTCACGGTCGGGCGCGACGATTTCGACGGGTATGTTGACGGGGGCGAGTAAGGAGCGGGCGGAGCGGTTCAGCTTTGCGTTGGCTGTCGTGCTGACTCCTCCGGCTGTGGGGCGGGAGGTCTTGCGCCTGTTGAAGGCGTCGCATGCGGCTAAGGCAGCTGGGACCACGCTTGATCTGCATGGAAGCATGGTGACGGGGTTGCTTGGGGCGGTGTTTGCGTTTCTCGCAGGGCTGGTGGCATTACGCTGGCTCAGCAGCTGGCTGGAAGAGGGGCGCTGGTATTTGTTCGGGATTTATTGCCTGGTGGCTTCGATGGTGGTGTTTGGGTTGTATCACGCAGGGTATTGAGAGCGTTGCAACCGAATGGCGTGTGAGATAAGAAGGGCTTCGTGGATGGAGATGGGCAACAAGTCCATCCACGAAGCCTTCTCTCAATCGACGCCTCTCCCCAGACGTCGTTTGATCCTTTGCGCGGGTCATTTCATGCGTCGGACGGGTGTTGCTTCCGTCACATAGACGCTGGGAATAGGACCCTTCCATGCCTTAATGCGCATTCGAGGGCAGATGTGTGCCACCGCAATTCGGGCGAAGGCGAAGATTTTTAGATTTTTCTGAAGAAAGTGACCGTCGTCTCTACGCTGTGCGGGTGTAGAGCCACGCCCAATAGATGAGGGGAAGTTGCAACGGAATACGCAGCCACTGGGCCCAGCTCTGACCCATTAGGCCGGGGGCGGGCAGGTGCGCGGTTGCCATGTATATGTTGGCGGGGAGGACGGCGACGAGGAGAACTACGAGGCCCCATGCGGCGGCTTGGCGAGTGACGCGGATGAGGAGTCCAATGCCGCCGAGGATCTCCGCCGCTCCACTGATGTAGACGATGGGAAGGTGTGCGGGCAGGTAGGGCGGAACGATATTGATGTAAGGCTGTGGGGCGATGAAGTGCAAGCCGCCGGCAAAGATAAAGAGAATGGCCAAGAGGCTGCGCGCATTTACGTTGGCGGTTCCCTCTTTCGTAGCGGTCATTCCTCGCAATTACCCTCACAAAAATATACGGGCAGCAGGATGGACCTGCTGCCCGCCGCATAGCTCTTACTTTGAGTTACTTCGATACAAGTGCGTCGCGATGACTCTTGACGTAGTCGTGCGAGGTGAGTACGTGTGCCTGCTGCTCGGCGATTAGTTGACGCACGGGCAGGGGTAGATCCTGGTTGAGAGCGTCTGCGTAGGCCTTCTTGGCCTCGTCCTCTCCTTGTTCGGCGGTCTCGAGGAGGGTGTGGTCGCCGCCTCCGAGCTTCGCTTTCAGGTCGCCCCAGACGCGGTGGAGAGTGCCTGCGGTGGTGCCGGATTCCTTGATGTCATGGACGCCGTTCTGATGAAGGATCTCTTCGAGATCGCCGCGAAAACTTGCGCGCTTGAGGGATTCTGCGAGGAAGTAGCGCTTCAGGGTGTCATCTTTGAGGTGTTCCCCGATGTCGGCAAAGCCCTTCTGGCTATCGAGTAGGGTGCTGATGAGCGAGTTGATGGCGAGCTGCATTTCGTGCTGACGACCTGAATCTGTAGACATGGAATCCTCAATCTTGATGAAATGTGAGCGGTTGGGGCAGGGTCCGTCGGCTGCGCGCGATTCTCCTCCGCCGACGGCAAGCAAGAGAAATCGCGAAAATCCCGCTCCCCTGCCAACCGGTTCTAAGGACCGCCGGGTGAAATTGGCCCGGCGGCGAATATAAAAAGGTAGATGCCGGAATGTGGCTGTGGGTTTGTACTCGGGTACCCCAATTTAGGTTTCTCTACTTTTGTGTCAGCGTCAGGGGAGGGTCTGGGATAATCGAAGATGCTCTGGTGGTTCGCGGACTCAGTTTGGATCGTACGGTGTGCAGCGGGTGTGCACGCCGAGGCGAGTGAGTCCGCGCGCACCCCCTCTATGAAGGCTCCCCAATGAAGACTCTGAGACTTGTTTCGACCCCGACGCGCAACCGCCGCCTGAACGAGATTCTCGGGATGGTGGTGTTGGTGAGTGCGGGGTTGCTGCTGCTGGCGCTGGCCAGCTATACGCCCACGGACCCTTCGTTCAATACGGTTGGGCAGTACGTCAAAGGACGGCCTGCACACAATTGGACGGGAATGGTGGGGGCGTATCTCGCGGATGCGATGCTGCAGTTGATTGGGGTGGCTGCGTTTTTTCTGCCGCTAGTGCTGGGGCGGCTGGGAGTCTGCTGGATGCGGTCGCGGCCGGCGGGGTCACCGCTGGCGAAGACAATTGGGTTGGTGATGTGGGTGGTGTTTGCGCCGGCGGCGATTGCGCTCTTGCCTGGCGCGATGCTGTGGAGGAGTTCGCTGCCGATTGAAGGAACGACCGGCAGGCTGCTGGCTGACTTCATGGTGCATTATCTGAATCTGCCCGGGGCTGCGATTGTGCTGACACTGATGGTAGCGGTGTCGCTTTATCTGGCAACTACATTTACATTCAACACGGCGCGGGAGTGGGCGACAATCCGCTTCGGTTTCGTGCAGCGGCTTTGGGACTGGTGGGTGCAGCGGCGCAATAAGCGTGCGGGCGCCCAGGCGGCGATCGAAGAGACGTATGGAAGCAAGCGAGAACAGGCGGATGCGAAGGCTCGGCGGATACGAGAGATGGCCGAGGAGGCGGAGCGTAAGCGGCTTGAGCCAGAGCCAGAGAGCACGACACTGCTTGGCGGTCTGTTTGGCTGGTTGAGCCGGAAGAAGCGGGTTCAACCGATCTCGATTGCGCCAGAGGAAGTTGCGGCCGCAGGACATCCGACTTCGATCTTCCAGGCGATGCCGAGAACGCTGGTGGATGCTCCTCCGGTGACAGCATTTGGCACAGCAGCGGCGGCGGTGGCGCCGTTTGCTGAAGTATTGGCCAAGGCGGCTGCGCCAGTGCATGCGCTGGATGATGAGTCGAACTTCGGCGATTTTGCGGGAGGGGATCGGGCAGAAGAGGATTGGCGCGAACCGATTTCGATGAAGGCCCCTGCTCCGACGACGGGCAGCGAAGAAGGTGGCGGAGGAGCCGAGAGCTTCGTTTTCGACACCGGTTGCCCGCGGCCCCGGCTGCGATGGCTCCGCTGCATACGCTGCCGGAGAATATCTCGTTTGGGAAGCGCGCGGATGCGGATATCAAGCCGGTGACGATTGTGCCGAAGAGTGTGCGGGGGTACAAGCTGCCGCCTTCTTCGCTGCTTTATCGGAATGAAGAGCACGCGGTTGTGCGCGAGGATGCGCTGCGAGAAGAGGCGCGCGTGCTGGTCGAGAAGTCTGCGGAGTTCGGAGTGGATGGGCAGGTGACCCAGATCAATCCTGGGCCGGTGGTAACGACGTTTGAGTTCAAACCAGAGGCTGGGGTGAAGGTTGCTAGTATTACCGGGCTGGCGGATGATCTTTGTCTGGCGATGGCGGCGGAGTCGATCCTGATTGAGCGGATGCCGGGTAAGAGCACCGTGGGGATTCAGGTGCCGAACCATGAGCGCGAGACGATCTGGCTGAGGGATGTGGTGGAGTGTGAGAGCTTTGCGCAGTCGAAGAGCAGGCTGGCAATTGCGCTGGGCAAGGATATCAACGGGCGCATTGTTACGGCTGATCTGGCGAGTATGCCGCACGTGCTGATCGCGGGTTCGACCGGATCGGGTAAATCAGTCGCGATCAACGCGATGATTATGAGTGTGCTGTTCAAGAGCACGCCGGAGCAGGTGAGGATGATCCTCGTCGATCCGAAGCGCGTTGAGCTGGGGATGTATGAGGGGATTCCGCATCTGTTTACGCCGATCATTACGGAGGCGAAGCTGGCGGCGAATGCGCTGCGGAATGCTGTGCGTGAGATGGAACGAAGGCTGAAGCTGCTGGCGGCGAACCATGTTCGAAACATCGATCAGTTCAACAAGTTGTTCGATCATGGCAGCGAATATTTGTTTGAGGATGTGAACCAGGAGCCGCTGCCTTACATCATCATCATCATTGATGAGCTGGCCGATTTGATGATGCTGGATCGAGCGAATGTGGAAGAGTCGATCACGCGGCTGGCACAGATGGCGCGGGCTGTGGGGATACACCTTGTGCTGGCGACGCAGCGGCCATCGGTCGATGTCATTACTGGGTTGATCAAGGCGAATGTGCCGACTCGTATGAGCTTCCGGCTGGCGACGAAGGTGGACTCACGGACTATCATCGACTCGAACGGCGCGGAGAGCCTCTTGGGACGCGGAGATATGCTCTATCTGCCGCCGGGGACGAGCCGGGTGCAGCGAGTACATGCGCCCTTTGTGACGGAGAAGGAGATTTCGGCGGTCACTGCGTTTTGGAAGGCGCAGGGAGAGGCCGAGTATGTGCACGGATTCCTTGAAGGTCCGAAGGAAGATGCCGGTACCGGCAAGGATGGTGATGGCGGAGACGACGGAGACAATAACGATCCGATGTACGACGACGCGGTAAGGCTGGTGTTCGAGTTTGGAAAGGCGAGCACTTCCCTGCTGCAACGACGGCTGCGGATTGGGTATGGTCGCGCGGCTCATCTGATCGACATGATGTACAACGATGGTCTGGTGGGGCCTGCGGATGGGTCAAAGCCAAGGGAAATTCTGAAGTCGCCGAACTGGATCAACGAGGTGGATGCAGCGATTCGTTAGCGATTTTTTGTGGCGGTTTGATTCGAGAACATTTTAGTGGTGGTGGATGTTCTTCGAGCTGCGAATGGCGATGATCGCGAGGATGCAGATCACGATGAGGAGAACAATCCAAAGCAGATGTGGGCGGCGCTCGGTGAGAGGGCGCGCGTCGGGTCGGTCGTGATAGAGGACGTTAAAACGCTCGTGGCCTAACATTGCGGTATGGACTGCGCTCGACAGGGTGAATAGGCGGGCATAGTCGTACTGGGGAGCGGCGAGCGCGGGGTCGCCGTAGTAGAGAGTCAGAGGGCTTTCGTCGGCAGCGTCGAAGCAGATCTTACGCTGACGCATCTCAAGCCGAATGCTGCTGATCGGGAGTGGGGCGTCATCGCCGTTCTCAACAGCAACCTGAACGGTCGCCTCGCTTTGCATGTTGGAGCCGAGGGTGGCAGGAATGCTGAGTTGCTCCTGATGGATCTCGCGGCCGGCCTGAGTCAGGTGGACGCGAAGAATCGTGCCGATGAGAGTCTCGCTGCCAGAGTTGGCTATGCCGTTGGGGTGGTCGGTGATATGGACGTCGCGACTAAAGTTGGCTTTGTAGGTTGGGACGAGGTCGAAGGATACCCGCTCGATGGGGATGCGCTCGGGTAGTACGAATGTGGCGATGCTCTGGCGTCCACGTTGCGTGGTCGTCGAGCGGGCTGCGGTCGTGTAGAGGGATTGGGCCTCGCGGCTGGGAGGTACGGTGGCGCCCTGCACCAGCTTTTGCAGCGCTTCGGGCGTTACAGATGCCGCACTCGTGCCTGCGGCTGGAGAGACAGCAAGTTCGATGTGGAGATAGGGGAGGCTCGTCTCCTGCAGGCGGATGGTGGTGTTGCGGGAGAGGTTTTGGTGGGTGAGGTCGAAGAGGGTGAAGTCGCCAAGGCGAGTCTGGTTCGCGTAGTTGGCGTCGCGTGTACCGGAGACGGTGGCAGTGGCCAGAAAGTTGTGGCCGGCAAGGCCTAGGTCTATCTCGGTGTAGGGGCGATTCGGCATCTCGAGGTCGAAGACGATCTTGCGCCCGCGCAGGCCGAGGTTGCGGATGGTGGCGGTGTCGCTGTCAGGTTGCTGAGGTTCGCTGAGCGTGATGGCATAAGGAACTTCGTGGTTATCCTTGAAGAGGCGGAGGTCTTTGAGGGAGGGAGCGGCGTGGGGAAAGAGCTGCGGATCGATAATGGCGCAGTTTTGACCAGTGTCGGAGGGAGCGACGACCCGCTGGTAACGGAGGTACTGCGGCCTGGTGGTCTCAGGGCCCGGCGTAGCCTGCCAGAGGAGAAGCGCTAGGAGGATGGCGGACTTCACTGGTCGGCTCCTTGATGGCTGGGTTCGGTGGGTGGGTGCGGATCGCGGAGGGCGAGCCAGTCTTTTTGGTAGGCGAAACTTACGGCCATGAGCAGTGCTCCGAGGCCGAGAAAGCTGAGTACGCGGTAGCCCTGGCTGAGATCGCGGAGGTCGTAGAAGAAGGTTTTAGCGATGGTAAAGACGAGAAGGACCAGAGCTTGCCAACGGATAAAGGCGGAACGTTTCCAGAAGCCGACAGCAAGCAAGGCTGCGCCGTAGAGCATGAGGAAGGCTGAGACGGCGAGAGACTTCTGAAGATCGGCCTCGGGATTGACCAGAGTGTAGCGCCAGGTGGCCTCGAGCTCGCGGACGCAGGCGAGGACGGCGACCAAATTGAGCGCGATGGTGGCTGCGCCTGCGATCTGGAGCCAGCTTGGAGAGGCTGCATCCTGTTGGCGGCGCGCGTGTAGGGCGATGGCGATGGAGGCCGCCAATGCGACGATCCCGAAGACCGAGGTGGCGAAGCGGGGATTCAGGAAGGCGGTGTTGATCCGGGAATAGAGCCAGAACGGCTGGATGAGCAGGCCCAGGAAGCCGAGGATCAAAGCCGCGATCGCGAGTCGGCGGAGGATACGGTGGACACTGACATCGGCTTTCTCTGGCGCAGGGCCGGAGAGGTGGGCTGATACCCAGAGGAGGGCCAGGCCTTCAGCGAGCCACCCGATTGTGATCCAGCGGCCGCTCGCCTTGAGTGGTATGGCGATGGTGAGGAAGACTACTGCGAGTGAGAGATGAACAGCGGAGGTGACTCGACTTTGGGGCAGACGCATCAGGCCGAGGTAGACCGCCGCGAGAAGGACAGCGAACCAAGGCAGGAGGTCGTGGTAGCCAGCGTCCTCCAAAGCGGAGTAGAGGGCGAGGGCGACGAAGATCGCGTTGGCAAGCGGGAGAAGGATTTGTGTAAGCGGGTTGGGGGTTGATTCGGTTTCCCGCGTCATGTTGAGGGATGGAAATACGAAGGTGATGAAGAAAAGAATGACGAAGAGCGTGGTGATGATCAGGGGTTGAGTGGTTTGGTAGACGTTGTACCAGCTGACGTACCAGGCGATGAAGAAGGCGACAGTGGCGGGAAAGGCACCGAGCAACAGGCGTGGCCAGGGTTTGAGGCGGACCAGGACGACAGTGGCGATGTCGATCGCAAGAATGTAGCTGAAGAGAAAGACCTCATGGTTGCTGCCGGTGGAGAGGAGCAGAGGGGTTGCGAAGCCACCAGCAAGAGCGTAGACGGCGAGGATCTGGCTGTTCTGCGACCACGCCATGTAGGCGTTCCACGCGGTGACCAGGATCATGGCGCACAGCGCTATGGCGGCCGGCAGAAGATGGTAGAGCTGGAAGGCGGCCCAGAGAGACAGGTAGAGGGCTCCGCTGCCGACTGCTTTCAACGCGTAAGAAAAGGCGGTGAAGTTGTGGCGGCGGAAGTGCTCGGACCAGAGGATGACTCCGGCACCGGCAATGAGGCCGGCGAGGATGCGACCAATTGGGCCGATGTAGTGATTGTCGATCGCCCACTTGAGAAATAAGGTGGTCGCGATGAGTAGGGCCACGATGCCGATGCGACTGAAGAGCTGAGAGCCAATACGATTTTCGAGAGAGTCTTCGATTTTGGAGAGGTGTATGACGAAGTTTGGGGCTGGCGGGGTGCCCGCGTCGGGGGGCGGGGTTTTGCGGGAGGGATGGAGCTGTCGGAACCTGCCCGGAGAGGAAGAGCGCAGCTCAGCCAATTGCCGCTCAAGGATTTCGACGCGGGCGGCCAGGGCGGTGAGGTCCGTAGCGGCTTGAGCTTGCTGATTCGTTTGCTTTTGCTCGCGCTCGTCCTGCTGATCCCCCAGGGCCATGGCAATTACTTTACCGCTATCGCGCGGGAGAGTGGTACTGAAGTCTGTCAGTTGGTAGTCTTTGCGCTGAGGAAGATAGAGCATGTCGGTTCGAATCTTGGTTGTGGAGGACGATGAGCTAAGCCGGGAGGTGCTGGAGTTGCTGCTGCAACGTGAGGGGTATGAGGTTGAATCAGTTGATTCCGGGGATGCGGCGGTTTTGCATCTGCAGACGATGCGTTCGCTGCCTGAGGTGGTGTTGACTGATTTGCAGATGCCTGGAACCACGGGAGATGCGCTCGCGAGACAGCTACGCGGCTTGTGCGGCACGGGCACTCTGCTTCTGGGGATGAGTGCGAGCGAGTCGGAGGGTGGGAGAGGCAAGGAGTTCGATGGGTTTCTGCTGAAGCCGTTTGGAATGGAGACGCTCGCAGAGGCTATTGCTGGAGGGCGCTCTGGTGTGGGCAATGGCGCAAACGCCACAGACGGAGGTGTGCTGAATTGGGTGGTTTATGAGAAGCTTGCAGGATCGATGCCGCAGTCTCGGCTGGAGCAGTTGTATAGTCTCTGTCTGACAGATGCGACGAGTCGCATTGCGGCGATGCGGCGGGCTGCATCCGACGGTGACGATGGCGCGTATAGAAAAGGTGCGCACGCAATCAAAGGGGGTTGCGGGATGGTTGGGGCGATCGAGCTGCAAAGTCTTGCGACGTCAATGGAGGAGCGGGGTTTGTGTGATGACCATATAGCTTCGCTCGATGAATTCATGCTGGCGTGCGAACGGCTGCGGCGTATTCTGGTCGCACACAAGATCAAACATAATCGGGCCAATGGGTTGTCAGGAGAGACGCGGAATGAAGGAAGCAATAAAGAAGTCTGACGAGGCCGCCGTAGCGGCGACGCCTATCCGTATCGTTGTGGCTGACGATCATCCAGTGGTGCGCTTCGGCGTGAAGAACATGCTGGAGAATGAGCTGGGCTTCGAGGTTGTAGGCGAGGCCGAAGACGGCGATGTTGCGATTACCCAGACGCTGGAACTGGAGCCCGATATTCTGCTGCTCGACCTGCAGATGCCGCGGTTGCCTGGCCTGGAGGCGCTGCGGGCCATTATGAGCAAGTCGCCGCGCGTGAAGATCATCATGTTGACGAGCACGATCTCGACACAGCAGATCATCGAAGCACTGCAGATTGGTGCGCGCGGGATTGTGTTAAAGGATGCTGTTGCGGGCGATCTCTCGCGATCACTGCGAGCGGTGCTCTCGGGAGACTACTGGATTGGCGGAGAGCGGGTCGCGAACCTAGTAACAGCGCTGAATGAGCTGGTGAAGAAGGCCGCGGCGGTTCCTGAGCGGAAGACGTATGGCCTAACGCCAAGGGAGCTGGAAGTGGTGACCTGCATCGTCGAAGGCTGCAGCAACAAGGATGTTGCGAAGCAGTTTGCAATCAGCGAAGAGACGGTGAAACGGCACCTGTCGAATATCTTCGACAAGACTGGCGTTTCGACGCGTCTTGAGCTGGCGCTGTTTGCGATTGCGCACAAGCTGGTGATGCTCGACAGCTAGGGCCGGTGCTCTGAGCCGCTGACGTTCAGTAGAATGAACGGTATGAGCGATGGGGCGGCAACAGAGATCGTTGATTTGCTGGTGATTGGTGCGGGGCCGACGGGTTTGGCCTGCGCGATTGAGGCGCAGCGCGCAGGGTTTACGGCGCTGCTCGTCGATAAAGGGTGCCTTTGCAACTCGCTGTTTCATTATCCGGCGCATATGACGTTTTTTACGACGCCGGAGCTGTTGGAGATTGGGGGCATGCCCTTCTCCAGCCCGAACCAGAAGCCCAATCGAAATGAGGCGCTCGAGTACTACCGCAAGGTGGCGGAGCACTACAAGCTGGACGTTCGTCAGTATGAAAACGTCGAGAGGGTAGATGGCGCCGACGGGGATTTTGTCGTTCATACGATGGATCAGTTTGGACGGACGCTGAAGCACCGTGCGCGCAAACTGGTGATCGCGACTGGATATTACGACCTGCCGAATTATCTGGGGATTCCGGGTGAGGATCTCGTGAAGGTGAAGCACTACTACCATGAGCCGCATCCGTTTTATGGCTTGGATGTCGTGGTGATCGGGGGGAAGAACTCGGCGGCGATTGCGGCGCTTGATTTATGGCGGCATGGAGCAAGGGTGACGCTTGTACATCGGGGCGCGGAGATGCATCGGCATGTGAAGTACTGGATTCTGCCGGACATCAACAACCGGGTGAAGAATGGCGAGATCATGGCTTACTTCAATACCACGGTGACGAACATCTCCGAAGATGAGGTGACGTTGTCGACGCCGGAGGGTATCGTGACGATCCCCAACCAATTTGTATTTGCGTTGACTGGGTACCATCCCGACTTCAGCTTTATCGAGCGGCTAGGGGTGAAGCTGGATGATGCGAACGACCGGTGCCCGGTGTGCGATCCCGCGACGCTGGAAAGCAATGTCCCGGGGATTTATCTGGCGGGGGTGATTGTCGCGGGGGAGCGGACGAATGAGATCTTCATTGAGAATGGACGCTTTCACGGGCAGCTGATCGCAGAGGCGTTGCGGGGGAAGTTGGTGGCGGCATAGCTGTTCGCCTAGCCGATGACGCGGCGAAGGAAGCCTTTGATGCCTAGCCAGGTGAGGAGGCAGAGGGAGGCTAGAAGCATGGTCAGGATGAGGTACGGGTTCATGTGGGGGAGGGTCGGCGTGAGCGATGCGCGGAGGCCTTCGCTCATGTAGACGATGGGGTTGATGAGGACGCCGACCTGGAGCCAGCGGATGTGGGTGAGCGCGGCCCAAGGGTAGTAGACGCAGCCAAGAAACGTGATGGGGATGACGACTACACCGAAGATAAGGCCGATCTGCTGAGGTTTGACGCTGGTGCCGATGGTGAGGCCGAGTGCGCCGGCGGTGAGGCTGGCGAGGGCTACGACGAGGATGAGGAAGGGCCAGCTCGTTACGTGGGTTGTGGGATGCGTCGCCGGGACGTAGTAGGCCAGAGGGAAGACGATACAGGCGGCCACGACACTCTGCACGGCTGAGAAGCAAATCTTTTCGATCGCGACGAAGGGGACGGGCAACGGGCACATGACACGATCGTCGATCTCGCGGGTAATGCCGAACTCCTGCGCGAGAGGGAGGGCGACGGCAGCGATGCCGGAGAACATGATGGCGACTGCCATGAGTCCCGGGAGGAGTACGGTCGAGAAGGCGTTGCCAGCCATGGCGCCTGTGGGGTTCATCGCGGCACCGGCGCTCATGTGGGGGATGACGTAGGTGAAGACGAAGAGGAAGAGCAGCGGGTTCATGCAGACGCGGATAACGAAGGGAAAGAACTCGCGCCTGAGGACGTAGAGATCGCGCAGGAAGAGACCAGCGAAGGCGCGGGTGTATTGCATGAGCTTCGGGCTTTCAGCGCCGTGAGTGGTCTGCGTTCTGGTGCTTTCGATTTCCGCCAGTTGAGTCATTCGTTCCAGTTCGATGTGCTGCAAGTTATTCGCGAAGGTCTCGGCCGGTGAGTTGGATAAAGACGGTTTCGAGGCTGGTTTCGGTGATGGTGAGGTCGCGTAGACCGTATGGGTTCGCCTCGCGGACAACGTCAGAGAGGAGACCGTCTGCGCCTTGAGCGAGGACGCGGACGCCCTTGGGAGTGGACTCTGCGCTGGCTACGCCGGTAAGGTTCTGGAGCTGTTGGAGGAGTGCTGGGATGTTTTCATGGCTGCGCAGGTAGAGTTCGTAGACCTTTTGAGCGCCGACAGAGCCTTTGAGGGCTGTGGGGGTGTCCTGAACGAGAATCTTGCCATGGTCGATGATGGCGACTCGGTCGCAGAGTTCGTCGGCCTCCTCCATATAGTGGGTGGTGAGGACGACGGTGATTCCCTCTTCGCGGAGGCCGCGGACTGCGTCCCACATGGCGATGCGGCTCTGTGGGTCGAGGCCTGCGCTGGGTTCGTCAAGGAAGAGGACCTTGGGGCGGTGGGCGATGGCGCGAGCGATTTGAACCCGCTGGGCAAGGCCGCCAGAGAGCTGAGACGGGTAGGCATCAGCACGTTCGGTAAGGTGAAACTGACTGAGGAGCTGGTCGGTGCGTTGTTTGGCCTCAGTTCGGGAGAAGCCGAAGTAGAGACAGTGGAAGTTGATGTTTTCAAAGATGGTGCAGGCGCGATCGAGGGTGTTGTATTGCGGCACGACGCCGATGAAGCGGCGGGCGATTGCGGGAGTCTTGACTACATCAATTCCCGCGATACGGACTTGGCCTGAAGTTGGCAGGGCACGGGTGGTGCAGATGCTGATGGTCGTGGTTTTGCCTGCGCCGTTGGGACCGAGGAGGCCGAAGAGTTCGCCCTCGCGAACACTGAGGTCGATGCCGTCGACGGCGACGACTCGCTGCTTGCCGTCATATATTTTTTGGAGGCTTTCAATCTCAACGATCACTGTGGATTTATCCCTCCTGGATGGCTTCGGCACCTTCGATTATATGCAACCAGGCGAGGCGTTCTAGTTGCACAGGCTTTGCTTGTTTCGCGTCGTCAATAAGGTTCTAACGGAATTTATTCTTGCGACGTTTTGTTGCTATGAAGTTATGCGGATCACGATCTTGCCGAAGTGAGAAGCAGATTCCATGTGGGCGAATGCCTCAGCGGCGTGGTCAAAGTCGAACACTTTATCGATGACTGGGCGAAGGCTTGCTTTTGCGATGACCGTGTTCATCTGCTCGAACATTGAGCGGGAGCCAACGTAGATGCCTTGCACGCGAAGCTGCTTGTGAAGAATCGGCGTGAGGGCGACGGGATCTGAAGTAGATGCTCCGGAGAGAACGCCGATCTGCGCTACGGTGCCGCCGACGCGGGCTGCGCGGAGAGACTGGCCGAAGGTGCCGGCACCACCGACCTCGATGATGCGATCCGCACCTTTGTCTGCTGTGACGTCGGTGACCCACTTAGCCCAGTTGGGATTCTGCTTGTAGTTGAAGCCTTCGTCGAGTCCGAGGCCGCGGGCGCGGGTTAGTTTTTCGTCGCTTGAGGAGGTGCCGATAACGCGGGCGCCGAGTAGTTTTGCGAACTGCAGCGCAAAGATGGAGACACCGCCGGTGCCCTGGATGACGACGGTTTCTGCGGGCTGAGTTGGATTCGCGGGGTCCCCGGCGTGGTGAAGGGCGTTCCATGCAGTGACGCCTGCGCAAGGGAGTGTGGCGGCCTCTTCGTAGGTGAGGTGTTCGGCGAAGCGGACGACTCCGTCCTCGTGCAGGAGGGCGTATTCGGTGAGCATGCCGTCGACGTCGCCGCCGAGAGCGGCTTTGGATTTTTCGGCTGAGGGTGGGCCGTCAAGCCAACGCTGCATGAAGATGCCGCAGACGCGATCGCCTACCTTGACGCGGCTAACGCCTTCGCCAATGGCGATGATTTCACCGGCTCCGTCCGAGCAGGGGATGCGGGGGAGGGCCATTTTTGGGTTGTAGAGGCCCTTGACCACCATGAGATCGCGATAGTTAAGAGAGACCGCGTGGACCTTGATCAAGACAGTGCCGGGGGCTGTTTGGGGCGTTGGAAGTTGTGTCTTCTGAAGCTGGGCAAGACCGAATTGGGTTACGGGATACGCGTGCATGGAGCCTCCGACGATTAGATGCGGACCGATCAAGAATGCATGATGATGTTCGGTACCTGCGCGAAACTATTCATATATTGATTCCATCCGGCGTAGAATGAGGACTATGTCGCGAGGATGGGAGAGTAAATCCGTGGAAGAACAGCAAAATCAGGCTGCCGCTCCGAAACCTGTCACCGTGGATGATCGTGCCGAGGTGGCTGAACGCAAACGTCGTCGGCAGGCACTAGAGTTGCAGCGGGAACGCATTCTGTCCGAGCGGACTTCTAGCCCGCACCGGAGGTCTGCGCTGACAGTTGCGCTTGCCGATATCGAAGAGAAGCTCTCAGAGCTGGGGTGGACGATTCACCTCTGAGTTTTGGCTTCTTCGATTGCGGTGATTTTGTCGGTGATTGTGGCTTAGCCACGACGGTTGAAGACCGTTGAGTTGGCCTGATCTATCGTGGTCATCAGCACATTGTGGATATTGACGTGGGGTGGGCGGCTGGCGGCCCAGACGATGGCTTCCGCCACGTCCTCGGGCTGGAGTGGCGTGATGTTCTGGTAGATCTTCGCGGCTTTTTCTTCGTCGCCTCGAAAACGGACTTTGCTGAAGTCGGTTTCGACCATGCCAGCGTCGATTGAGGTGACGCGGACCGATGTGCCCATGAGATCGATCTTGAGACCTTCACTGATGGCCTTCTCGGCGGCTTTGCTGGCGCAATACACGGCACCGTTTGCGTACGTAATGTAGCCGGCGGTAGAGCCGAGATTGATGACGTGTCCGCGGCCGCGAGCGACCATGCCCGGAACGACGGCCCGGGTCACATAGAGCAGGCCCTTGACGTTTGTGTCGATCATCTCCTCCCAGTTATGCGGGTCGTCTTCATAGAGCTTGGCAAGTCCGCGGCTGAGGCCGGCGTTGTTGACGAGGATGTCGATGTCGCGAAAGTCGGCGGGGAGGTTGGCGATGACCGACTCAACCTCGGTGCGGAGCTGAACATCAAGTTTGAAGGCATGTACAGAGGCAGCCCCAGCGGCTGTAAGTGCTTGCTGGAGTTCTTCTAACCGATCGAGGCGGCGGGCGCACAGAAGAAGGCGAGAGCCCTCGTGCGCGAAGGCCATTGCGGTGGCTTTGCCGATGCCCGAGCTGGCACCGGTGATGAGTACGGTCTTTCCCTGAAGAGATGGCATAGGTTTTTATATCCAAAAAGACGAAGGGCCGCACGGGCGGCCCTCTGTCTTTTTGGTGTGCAACTGACTACTGGGGTGTTACAGGGGCGGTTGCAGCGGCGTCGGGGCTGCTCTGTTCCACACCGATGGCATCGCCTGAGACAACGAGGTTGACTCGACGATTTTGAGAACGGCCCTGGGCTGTGGCGTTATCTGCTACCGGCTTGGATTTCCCATAACCGGTTGCCGAGATGTTATCCGTCTGTACGCCCTGACTAATCAGAAAGTCACGGACCGCATCGGCGCGGTTCTCCGAGAGTTTCTGGTTATATTGATCGCTTCCGACACTGTCTGTGTAGCCCTCAACCTGCACCTTGAGGCCGGGATAGGCCTGAAGAATTCCAGAGACCTTGGCAAGACTGAGCTGGGTACTGGGCTTGAGGGTATATCGGCCGGTGTCGAAGAGAACGTCGGACATGTTGACGATGAGGCCGCGGGCGGATTCGCTTGTGGCTAGGACGCTGTTAAGTTGACTGCGCAGCTTTTCGCGGACGGCGTTTGCATCTGCGGCGCTTTTGTTGGCGCTGGCTGCGCGGGCTTGGGCTTCGGCCGCGGCGGCTTCGGCACGGGCCCGGTCGGCATCGGCTTCAGCCTGCGCTGCACGGGCGCGCTCGGCGTCGAGCTGGGCCTGCTGTGCCTGCAATTGCGACTGCTGAGCCTGAGCCTCGGCATCGCGTCGGGCATTATCGGCATTCTGCTGTCGCTCTGCGGCCTGTTTGCGGAGGGTGACGAGACGGGCGTCCTCGGCCCGCTGTACGGCCTGGCGGGCGAAGGTGATCTCGAGGTGGCGATCACCCTTCTTGTTTTGGTCGATGTCGGTGGCGTTGCGAAGATCCTGCATCGCTTCGCTCATGATCTCAGGGGCGTATTTGTCTGCACCTGCATCCTGAGCGATGCGGATTGCATTGTTCGCCTGATAGAGCTCGAGGGGAGACTTTTCGTCCCTCGTGATGGGATTGGGGTTCGACTTCGAACCGTCAGTCTGGGCGTAGGCGCCACGAGGCAGGAGCGAGTAGTGGGCGTTTACCTTTTCGAGGACGCCAGTGGTCTTGTCATTGATGATCACGTTCTGAAGCACGACGACGTCGCTGGGCTGGGTGACGGAGAAGTATGGCTCTGCTGTAACGATCATGCCGAAGGACTGTAGGGCAGTCGTCACGTCAATGTTGTTCTTGTCGTTAGAAGGAAGAACCTCACCGAGGTTATTAGGACGGCCGTCCGGAGAGATAGCCCAGAGAACATATGTGAGGTATTCAGGGCCAAAGCCGTTTGCCGGAGTGAGGCCCTGAAATCGTGCCGAGATGTGAATGCCGCCGCGTTCACTCGTCACCTTTGCAGAACCCTTTGCGAAAGGAAGAAGCGCGGTGCCTTTGAAGCCTATGTTCGTTGAACCGCTGCGGTGCAGGTAATTGACGGCGTCGAGGTCCCGCTGAACCACCTTCACGCGGTAGAGATAGATTCCGTTGTCCTGCTTCTTGATCTCCGAATCTTGAGCTGGGGCCGTCTGCGCCGTGGGGTTGGGCTCCTGAGCGTAGATTGCTGCCGCTGTCGATCCGCAAATTCCAGTGGAAAGCATCAGGGCAGTAAAGAAGTTCATGGGACGATTCATTCACGTTCTCCTTGAAACACGAGCTGGTTGGCTACGAACGCACTGATCCCTAGCGTATCGCGACTAGTGAATGCGATGCGCCAGGGAGAGCAAAGGTAGTCCGGCTGACGGGTTGTGAAAGGTAGAGTGCCTAATAATATTTAGGGGAGTATATATCTGAAAATAGATGATTTAGGGAGGAGCAAAAGCCGTAACTCCCCTCCGCCGGGTGCTGAACAACCAGCAGAGGGGAGTCGCGGTCTGATGCTAAGCGCTGTGCTGGTGCGCGGGGGTGGTGCGATGCACAAAATGGTACGGAGGCCAGGGGCCGGAGAGCTGCATGCGGCAGTCTTTGAGTTCGAGCGTGGCCGAGGTGTACTTGTTCTGGTAGCGCTCCACTGTCTTGTTGTCGATCAGGTGGGCGATATCAAGCAACATCTTGCCAGTGTCCATACGCTTGCAGGTGATCTCTTCGGCGAGCGGAAGGAACATGCGATGCATCTGGATGGAGAGAGCACGTGCCTTGGACTGGCGCTCGCGCTGACGGCTGGCGCTCTCGCGCAGACTGGTCAGGTACTGCTGACCAACGGTCATATCCCGGGTTGAGTTGCCGGGGCAGATGTCGTCGACGAGGACCTTGAGATGCATCTCGGCCTTGCCGCGGAGACGCTCTACGTTGGCTTGGAAGTGGCGCTGGTTGGAGCGGACGGAGCGGCGCAGGGCGTCGTCATCCTGAAAGGTGGTGCCGAAGCGAAATGGCAGGACAGTAGAGAGTTTGAAGCAGTCAGCGACGACGCGGGCGTGGTCTTTTGCGGCCTGCTGGTCCAGCCGTGCGGAGTCCTCTTCGCTGTGTTCGGATACGATGACAGCCAGATCGCTGGCTGGAAAAAGAAATGTTTGATTACCGAAGAGCCCTGAGACCCCGGCCAAGGGCATTGGGCGGCGGTGGCGGCAAAGTTCTGGAAACGCTTGTCTCTCTGCAACGCAATATGCGTACCATGCCATAGTTTTTTTATCCTTCCGAGCGCGCTGAGGGGTCTAACTGCCCCATCAGGAAGTTGGTTATGTAACTCAAACCGATACGGAAATTGTGAGGGAACTCTTCATTTCAATAGGTTTTTGTTCCGAGAAGCTTGCCAAAATCAGCGAACTCCGCCGAACCGAAACGGATAGTATGCCTATTGAAGTACGATTGGCAACACTTTCTTTCTTAGAAAATGCACCAGTTTGGTAGCAGGCGACTTAGGCCACATAAAACAGGAGCGACAGGGGAAGACGGAAGGCTTAACGTGACCGAAGATAGGAGAAACTCGCTTCTAAATCGATTGAATTAGACCAGTACAAGGTCACTTAGGTGGTTCACCTAGGTTGTTGGCGGGAGGCGGATTAGGTGTACGCCAAGAGGGTGGATCCGAGGGGGCAGCAGGCTTCTCGATGGCGTCCTCTGGACTCGAGATACCAACGAGACGCAACACCTTTCCGATGGCACGAACAATAGGTCGCATATTTATCCTCGATACCCCTCAGGCTACGCTATTTTTAACGCATGAATGCAAACCATGAATCGACCTCTGTCCGCAGGCCAGTTAAGTGGAGAAGCCTGTTCGTTTTGAGCCTGATTTCAGGCGTGTTGTTTCAACAGACGAGGGCAGGGTGGGCGCAGGCCGCCAAGCCAGGGCCAGATGTGATTGTATTTAGCAATGGGGATCAGCTGACCGGTGTCTTGGAGCGGGCCACGGGAGATTCGTTTGTCTTTAAGAGCGACATCGTCGGGGAGATCACGGTTACTGCAGACAAGATCAAGGAACTGCATTCTGGCGGCAAGTTCGTCGCGCTGAAGAACGGCGAGAAGGTCACACGCACTTCCCGGACTCCGGGCGCGTTTACCTACGGAGACAATGCAGTCTCGGTCGCGGATGTTCCGTCATCGAGTACACCAGAGACGGTGCCGGTGAAGGATCTTGCCGCCCTGATCGACGCCGCGACCTATGAGAAGGAAGTAACGAGTAACCCCGGAGTCTTCTCTAACTGGAGTGGGGCTTTATCGGGCGGTGTGACGCTGGTCGAGTCGTCCTCGACGGGCCAGACGTTCAATGCGGCTGTGAACCTGATACGGTTGGTACCCACAGTGGACTTCCTGCCTCCACGGACTCGCGACACGATTGATGTGCTCGAAACCTATGGCAAGATAACCCAACCTACGATTCCGCAGACGAACCCGCCAACGCCCGATTCTGTGGCGAAGACGAATATCTTTCATGCGGACGCGGAGCATGATAAGTACTTCACGCCACGAGTCTATGGGCTGGTTGGAGCGTCGTTTGATCACAACTTTGCACAAGGCCTGAACTTTCAACAGATTTACGGCGCTGGTATCGGTTGGACCGTGATTAAAACCCCTGTTCAGGAGTTCGACGTAAAGGCGGATGTGCACTATGAGAGACAGAACTTCGTACCGCCTACTGTAAGTACTGATCTGATTGGATCAAGTTTCACCGAGCTGTACCATCGCGTTCTCCCGGCGAAGATTGTCTTCACAGAGAGTGGCACGTTTATTCCGTCGTGGAACGATCTCAGTATCTATTCCGCGATCTTTGCAGCAGGCTTGCAGATACCTACCTATAAGCGGTTCAGCCTGAGCGTGAATGTGCTGGATAACTATCTCAGTAATCCGGCATTTGGATATAAGGACAACAGCTTCCAGTTTGTGACGGGTGTTGTGTATACGTTGAAATAACGTGGAGAGTGATAAAAAGCGGCCTCGACGCTGATGATCGAGGCCGCTTTCATTTGTGGGTTGGATCCTCGCGAGATTTACGGCGTCGGCGAGCCAAGAATCTGGGTAACCGGACTGGGGAGTTCCTTGTCGGCATTCTTCAGAAGCAGGCTGACCTGCCACATCTGGGTGTCGGAGAGGATGTGTTTGTAGGACGGCATGCCGGAGAGACGGATGCCATTTGCGACCTTCCAGTATGTTTCGCCGGGTTCGTCGTCGCTAACACCAACCACTCCCCCGCCGTGCTTCTTCCAGAGCTGGGGAGCCATTGGGAACATATGCTTCGCAAAGTCGACGTCGTGGCCCGGCGTGCCGTGACAACTTGCGCATTGTGCGCGATAGACGTGGGCGCCTGCCTCGAAGACATCTTCACTGATACCGAAAGGTGCGGTCTTGGACTCGCGCTCGATGCGGGCGTTGAGGGGAAGAGCGACGATCTGCTTCTCGAAAGGAAGCGGGGCGTCGGTGACGGCAACCGGGAGTGGCCCGAATTTGAGGTATGCGAAGAGGCCTGCGACGACAGCAACGATGCCGAGAAGGAAGCCGAGAAAGAGTTTACCGAGGCCGCCGCTGCTGCTTTTTTTCGCCATGATGGGGAAACTCCTTGGGTTGAGGCCGCTTTGAGGGGGCGGCGGATGTTCTAATAAGAGATGCCCGCTAGTGTTCGAGCAGGCGGGTCTCAAGTTCCACAATAGCAAAGCCAAGTTTGTGCAGGAGTAATCGTTGATGTTCGGTTTCAGGTCGAGTGTGAAGTGCGTAGCAGGAGTGTTGCTGGTGGGATTGATGGCCAGCGGAGCAGTTGCCGTACAGGCGCAGGTGACGCATCGGACGCGGCGGGAGTCGAGTGCCAACCGCAAGGCTCGCATCGCGAGGACGATCGCGGAGACCTACAGCCATCGGTGGGAGGTTGGCGGAGGTGGCGGGTATCTGCGTTTTCAGCCCGGCTCGATACTGCAGAAGAATAACGAAGTGACGTTCTGGATGACGGGGACGTACTTCCTGAATCCGAAGCTGGGCATTATCGGCGATGTTCGCGGAGCGTATGGGAACGCGAAGATTGGGAATAACACCAGCTCTCCTGATGGTGGTCCTCCGGTTTTTTTACCGTTCAATCCGCAGATCTCTGAGTACCCGTTTATGGGTGGTGTTGCATATCGGCTGTATGCAAAGGAGAAGATTGCGATCAGCGTGACTGGTGAGGGCGGAGCAGCGATCGGCAAGTTCTCGAGCGGCGCAAAAGGTTTTCAATCCCAGGACATCGGCGTCTGGGAGTCGGTCACGCGGCCGGTCTTCAGCCTCGGGGCCAACTTTGACTACAATTTTTATCCGAACCTCGCGTTCCGGGTGACTCCAACTTATCTTGCGACGTTCTACCGGCTGGGTCCGGATGATACGACTCATGGTCCCCAAGGGACGATTCAGAACAACTTCGGGTTCAACATCGGCTTGGTGTATCGGTTTGGCAAGATTAAGTAGGCTGATAGCTATTTCGGACGGGTGCGACGAGTCTCTTCGTTGCACCCGTTTTGTTTGCCCTGAAGTTATTTACGTTAGCGTGGGGCGCAGGCGGCGTTCAGCCAAGGATTCGTCCGCACAAGTAAAATGCTGTGTGCGGACGGTTATGCTCTGCGACTATCCGTGGGAGGCAGTTTGTAATGGCGACGATTAATCAGGATGACTTTATCCGGAGTGTGGCGGATGCGCTGCAATACATCAGCTTTTACCATCCGGTGGACTACATTACGAACCTGGCGCGAGCCTACGAGATGGAACAAAGCCATGCGGCGAAGGATGCGATCGCACAGATTCTGATCAACTCGCGGATGTGCGCGGAGGGTCATCGGCCTATCTGCCAGGACACCGGAATTGTGACGGCGTTTGTGAAGGTGGGAATGGATGTCAGGTGGGAGCCCGGGATCGGCGGCATGATGACGATGCAGGAGATGGTCGACGAAGGGGTGCGCGAGGCTTGGCGTAATGCCGACAATGTGTTGAGGCCGAGCATTCTTGAAGACCCGGCATTCACACGGAGGAATACTGGCGACAATACTCCGGCGATGGTGGTGGTGGAGTTGATCGAGGGTGGCGAGGTGGATGTCACGGTTGCCTCAAAGGGCGGAGGATCGGAGGCGAAGAGCAAGTTTGCGATGCTGAACCCGTCGGACTCGGTGGTGGATTGGGTATTGAAGACAGTGCCAACGATGGGTGCTGGATGGTGTCCGCCCGGGATGCTGGGGATCGGGATCGGTGGGACGGCGGAGAAGGCGATGGTGATGGCGAAGGAGTCGCTGATGGACCCAATCGATATGCAGGAGCTGATTGCGCGCGGAGCGAAGACGAAGATTGAAGAGCTGCGCATTGAGCTTTATCACAAGGTGAATCGGCTCGGCATTGGGGCGCAGGGGCTGGGTGGACTTACGACCGTGCTGGATGTGAAGATTATGGATTTTCCGACACATGCTGCGAATCTTCCCATTGCGATGATCCCGAACTGTGCGGCGACGCGGCATTTGCACTTTCATCTCGATGGCTCGGGTCCGGTGATGGTCGACCCACCGAAGCTGGATGCGTGGCCGAAGCTGGAGTATGACGTGCACACGGCGCGGCGGGTGGATCTGAATACGGTGACACGCGCGGATGTGAAGACGTGGAAGCCGGGTGAGGTGGTGCTGCTGTCGGGCAAGCTGCTGACCGGCCGCGACGCCGCACATAAGCGGCTAACAGATATGCTGACGCGCGGGGAGAAGTTGCCGGTGGACTTTAAGAACAGGTTCATCTACTACGTTGGACCGGTAGAAGCGGTGCGGGATGAAGCCGTAGGGCCCGCGGGGCCGACGACGGCTACGCGCATGGACAAGTTTACGCGGCAGATGTTGGCGGAGACTGGGTTGTTGGGGATGATCGGCAAGGCAGAGCGCGGCCCGGCTGGGATCGATGCGATTCGTGAGTTTGAGGCGGTGTATCTGATTGCGATTGGCGGCGCGGCCTATCTGGTGTCGAAGGCTATCAAGAGTTCGAAAATACTGGCGTTTGCGGATCTCGGGATGGAGGCTATCTACGAGTTCGACGTGCAGGATATGCCGGTGACCGTGGCTGTCGATACCAAGGGGACCAGCGTGCATACGACGGGCCCGGAGGAGTGGTCGCGTAGAATTGCCGGGATTCCGATTCTGCAGTAATGGATCAAGGAGCCCGGACGATAGTTGACCGCCAAGATAGTGTTGCAGTCGTTCGCTCGCACTTAAAATCTATTTGCCGCCTTGACGTCCACAGCTATTTCGCAACAGATAATGACTTCCGAACCGTCTGCTCAGCAGTCCGTGGGTCAGAGAGCAGTCGCGGCGGTTCTGAAACAGGTCACACTGTCTTCGACTGTTCTTGCGCCTAGGACCGGCAAGCCACTGCCAAATAACGGCGCTTGGTCAACCAGCAAAGAAACTTCGGCTTCCTGTCCGCCGGAGGGCCAGTGCGTTACAGTTTTTTATCGGGTCGCAGACGACGATGTGTCGTGTGAGTGGGTTGTAGATTTGAACGGTGGCAATGGTGGATCGATCGTGAATCAAAATGCGGACGCTTCGCGTTATCTGATTCGTAAGATACCTCTCGATCAATTAACAGCACTGGTGCTTGAACGGAAACAACCGGAGTATCCCCCAATCGCGAGGGCAGCACATGTGCAGGGAGAGGTTGTGCTGCGAGTGTTCGTTTCAGACACTGGTTCTGTTGAAAATACGTTTGTCGTTAGCGGACCCGAGATGTTGAGGTCCAGCGCCATCGATGGGGTAAAGAAATGGAAGTTCAAGCCATTGAAAACGGGAGAAACCTCTACTCGCTTCGAGACAGATGTGACGTTTGACTTCTCTATGAAGGGTTTATCCGTTACGAGCAAGCCTTAGCGATCCGGGCTCGATATAGATTCAATGCTTAGTCAATGAGGTATGGCTAAGCCAATTGCTGAGCGTGGCTTCGTTGTAGTTCGGCGTAACGTGATTCTTCGAGGAGGAAGGTGTGGTCGCCACGATGTTTATAGACAATTTTGTAGCCTACCTTGCGCAACCTGGAGATGATCTTTGAAGTCTGCCCGGGCTTCAGCCAATCATGAAATTCCACACATATCTGTCGGATCGGGATGTGCTCCAACAGCACCTGATCGATGACTTCGTACTCGAACCCTTCGATATCCATCTTCAACAAGTCGATGGCGGTGTGGCCATTTTCGCTCATGATGGTTGAGATGTTTTTGCAATGGAAGGTAACTTTCTCGACTCCATCCTGGGGGACCGAATAGGAGCCTTCGTTCGGATCTTTTGGCACCGAAAATTCAATCGTGGCGTTTTTGGCGGCGAGTCCGATGGGAAAGAAGTGCATGTTGGTCGTATCGCTCTTTGCCACTGTTTCGGTTCCGGTAGGGGAGGGATCGAATACCAGAACGGGTTCCTTCGTTGTCTTTGCAAGTTCGAGCTCGAAGCTCATTCCCTGGCCGACGCCGGCGCAGTAGGCTACCACCGGCGAATGTTTGGTATTGATGACCCAGCCACTGCTCTCGTTGCCGATGCGATGCATGTCGGGGGAGGAGGAACAGTAAAAACTATCAACGGTCGTTCGCGCTTTTGTCCGCAACCAGCTCTCTAGGCCCATGGCTTATTTATATATGCTTCCGATAGGGCTGATCTTCGAATAAAGGAAAAGCCGTTTTTGAGAAGAATCCGCAGATGGATCAGGAGATGCGGGAGGGATGCTCGGTGGGCGGAACAACCTTCTTCTTGCGGCTCAGGACGAAACTGCGGCGTTTGCGCTTCTTTTCGGAGGCGTGATCGATTTTCTTCCAGAAGCCTACGAAGTAATCGATCGCGGAGATGATGGAGACGATGGTCATCCAATAGATGGCCGTGACTGCGATGAAGTGGACGCCGACGATATAACCGCCCCAGTTCCAGTAGTCCCAACGATGAGCGAGGATAGCGGCTACGATGGAGACGATTTGGATAACGGTCTTCAGTTTGCCGATCTCGCTGGCTTCGATGGTGAAGCCTTCGGTGGCGGCGATGCTGCGCAGACCTGATACGAGGAACTCGCGGCCAATGACGAGGACGGCGATCCAAGGGGGTACGACGCGGGGATTGTAGGCAACCAGGATGATGTAGGCAGCGGTGACCATGAGCTTGTCGGCGAGTGGGTCGAGGAGCATACCCATGGTGGTGATCTGGTGGCGGCGGCGGGCGAGGTAGCCGTCGAGGCCATCGGTGATGCTGGCTAAGATGAAGATAATGCTGGCGATGATCTCCTGCTCGCCGCCGCGGAGGCCTGTGGCGCCGTGGCCGCCGGTGAGGGGGAAGGCGGGCGAGAGTATCCAGATGAGCAGCGGGACGCATGCTATACGGCTCATCGTGATGGAGTTGGGCAGGTTCATCGACGGGTTATTGCAAGCGTGCAAGCATGGGAGGAGATGCCGCACCGACAATAGCATTCTGCCACAGTGGGATAGGCGGAGGTTAAGAGTCTGACTTGGGTTGGACGTTGCGGAGGTGCGGTCGTTTGGAGGGAATCGGCGTAACTGTGTGAGTTCTGTTGGGTGTGGGCGGTTTCGGTCGTCGATTTGGTGGGGTTTGTTGTGCTCTTTTTTGCGGATTTTTTTGTGGCGGGGCTTGGGGGTGGAGTTTTGATGTTTTGCTGGGTTTTTCGAGGGGGTTTTGGAAAAAGTGGTGGTTTTGATGTGGTTTTTTGATGGTGAAAACGTGGTGGAATGCATGGTGAATGTGGTGGATTGGCAGCGCTTAATTTGGGGCTTAAAAATGCGCCAACTTTTTCGGATTTATTTTGGGGGATCTTGCTGGAGTCTGGACGCGGGCTGAGCCCTTCGGCTTAGAATCTGCCTACTCGTACGGGCCTTGAAGGAGAGCCGAATGAACATTGCTGAAACCTATGATTACCTGATTCGTGCGCGCCGAGACTTGTGGGCAGTGCTGGAGAGCGTGCCGAACGAGGTCTTATCCCGCCCGTTGCTGGATGGTTCGCGGTTTCACTGCATTAAAGACCTCGTGATGCACATACCCGACGTGGAGGATGGCTGGATTCATGGGGACATCCTGCGCGAAGAGATGGTGCAGAAGAGAGTTCCTGCATTGTGGGATACCCAAGGCGGTCCGGTTTACGCAGACGTCTCGCTCAAAACGCTACTGGATTATTGGCGACTCGTCGAGCAGAGCACCCTTACCTACCTCCCGACGTTGAAGGAGGACGATTTGAAACGGGTTGTGGTGTTGCAAGACTCGCCAAAGGAGAGGTACACCGTGGATGGTCTGCTGTGGCATGTGATGATTCACGAGATGCGACATACGGCACAGATTAGTGTGCTCCTGCGCACGCAGGCTATCAAACCACCTTCTCTTGATCTGTTGAATTACCTCCCAACTGCTTGACCGTGTCGAGGTCTTCTACAGACACGGTTGCGGATGAGTTGGTGCCGCGGGGAAAAAGCAACGGCAAATGCGAAATGCCGGGGTCTCTCCACTGCGCGCTTCATGGTGAGACTGTGGAGCGGTTCGGTCGAAATGACGTTGCTGGGAGTGGGATGGGAGAACGATGGCATTTCCCGTATGGGGTAGAGACTGCAAACGCAGATTCCCTTCGGGAATGACAACAAAAAGGGAATGCAACAAAGCAACGAAAGCGGATGCAACAAAAGCGAATGCAATAAAGCAACAAAAGCGACGGCGAGTCGATATCAACTGCGGTGTTGCTCTAAAAGCGACGAGGCAGCCCGTTGGGCTGCCTCGATGCTTTGTGTTGGGTGGGTTTAGGCGTAGATGCCGCGCTGCTTGGTGGTGTAGGCTACGCGGTCGATGGCGAGCATGTAGGCGGCGATGCGGTTGTTGACGCCGTGGTTCTGGGCGTAGGTGACGACGTCGTGGAAGCTCTCGGTCATGATGTTGTCGAGGCGCTGATTGACTTCGGCTTCGGTCCAGAAGTAGCCCATGCGGTCCTGCACCCACTCGAAGTAGCTGGTGGTTACGCCACCGGCGTTGGCGAGGATGTCGGGGATGATGAAGACGCGTTTGTCGGCGAGGATCTCGTCGGCTACCGTCGTCGTCGGACCGTTGGCGCCTTCGCAGAGGATCTTGCAGCGGATGCGGTCGGCGTTGCGGCTGGTGATGACGTTTTCGGTGGCTGCAGGGATTAGGATCTCGCAGTTGTAGGTGAGAAGCTCGTTCTTGTCGGCGGCCTCGGCCTCGGTGAAGCCTACGATGGTGCCGGCCCTCCTGCGATGCTCGTTGAGAGCGTGGATATCGATGCCGTTGGCGTTGTAAAGGCCGCCGTCATGCTCGGCGATGCCGATGACGGTGTAGCCCTTTTGTGCGAGCAGCTTGGCGGAGTTGGAGCCGACGTTGCCGAAGCCCTGAATGATGACGCGGCAGCCGTCGATGGACATGCCGAGGTGCTTCATGGCTTCGTCGCAGACGACGGAGACGCCGCGGCCGGTAGCTTCTTTGCGTCCACGTGAGCCGCCGATGTTGACGGGCTTGCCGGTGACGACGGCGGTGACGGTCTGGCGCATGTGCATGGAGTAGGTGTCCATGATCCAGGCCATGGTCTGCTCGTCGGTGCCCATGTCGGGGGCGGGGACGTCTTTTTCTGGTCCGAGGAACTCGATGAGCTCGGCGGTGTAGCGGCGGGTCATGCGTTCGAGTTCACCCTGGGACATCTTTTTGGGGTCGCAGATGACGCCGCCTTTGGCTCCGCCGAAGGGGATGTTGACGACGGCGCACTTCCAGGTCATCCATGAGGCGAGGGCGCGGACTTCGTCGAGGGATACGTCTGGGGAGTAGCGGATGCCGCCTTTAGCGGGACCGCGGGCGACCGAGTGCTGGACGCGGTAGCCGGTGAAGACTTCGATGGAGCCGTCGTCCATACCGACTGGGATGTGGACGATGAGTTCGCGGGCGGGGTAACGGAGGACCTTCCAGATGCCTTGATCGAGGTTAAGTTTTTTTGCTGCGAAGTCGAATCGAGCGGCCTGGGCTTCCCAGGGATTTGTCTCCTGCTCGAGGGTGAGGGTCTGCATGTTCACGTTCCTTTTTTCTGTTGCTGGTATCAGCGATTCTCCGGCCATCTTTTGCCTCCGCTAGAAGCAGGATACTGCTTGTGCCAGACCGGTCTGTGGCCAAACTTGCAGAGTATAGGCTGCTGGAACGACGATGTGCAATGAGCCGGATGGGGGAGTAACCGGCTTGACATAAGGGGTCAGAAGGGGTCTAAAAAGTCCTCTGAAAGGCACATTTATGATGGATGAAGCCATGTCTTCTTTTGACTCTATTTCCCTCCCTTCTGCGCGTGAATTTCTGAAGTTAAGCCGTAAACACTCGCTGGTGCCCGTTTATCGGACAATTGTGGCCGATCTGGAGACTCCGGTGTCGGCGTTTCTGCGGATTGCGTCGGAGGAGCCAGAGGCGTTTCTGCTGGAGTCGGTTGAAGGGGGCGAGCATGTGGGGCGCTATACCTTTATCGGCATACAGCCCTATAAGAAGATGGTGGCGCGGGGGACGCGGATTACGGTTCGCGAGGGGCGGCGGGAGAGCACGTTCGAGGGAGATATCTTTGAGGAGCTGAAGAAGGCTCTGAGTGGGCATACTCCGGCTCGGTTGCCGGGGCTGCCTCCGTTTACCGCTGGAGCGGTGGGGTTCTTTGCGTATGACGTGGTGCGGCAGATTGAGAAGCTGCCAACGCTCGCCAAGGATGAGTTGGGTGTGCCGGATGCTTGCCTGATGTTTTTTGATCAGGTGCTGGCGTTCGACCATGTGAAGAAGGAGATTCACCTGATGGTGACGGCGGACCTGACGCGGGAGGCTCGCGAGGGTGCGTATGAGAGGGCGGTGCGAAGGCTGAACAAGATGGAGAAGCGGCTGGCGGAGGCGTTGCCGGTGCGGCGGAAGAAGAAGCTTGAGGGGAAGTTGAAGATTACTTCACGAACTCCGAAGGCTACGTTTCTGAAGGCGGTGGAGAAGGCCAAGGAGTACATCGCCTCGGGAGATGTGTTTCAGTGTGTGATCTCGCAGCGGTTTGATTGCGTGCCGGGGGTGGATGCGTTTGAGGTGTATCGGGCGTTGAGGATTGTTAATCCCTCGCCGTATATGTATTTTTTGCGGTTTGGGTTGGAGGAGAGGGCTCAGGGGTCAGGGGTCAGGGGTCAGAGTTCAGGGCTCAGGGTTCAGGGTTCAGGGCTCAGGGGTCAGGACCGGGGGAAGAGTTCGGTGGCGCATATTGTTGGCTCGTCGCCGGAGCTGCTGGTGAGGGTGCATGGGCGGGAGGTGGAGTATCGGCCGATTGCGGGGACGAGGCCGCGGGGTGCGGATGAGGTGAAGGATCGGGCGATGGAGGCTGATCTTCGTGCGGATGAGAAGGAGGTGGCCGAGCACATTATGCTGGTGGATCTGGGGCGGAACGATGTGGGGCGGGTGAGTGAGTTTGGGTCGGTAAAGGTGAAGGATCTGATGTTCGTGGAGCGGTATAGCCACGTGATGCATATGGTGAGTTCGCTAGAGGGCAAGCTGAAGGCGGGGTTGGGGGCGCTGGATGCGTTTCGTGCGTGCTTCCCTGCCGGGACGCTGAGTGGTGCGCCCAAGATTCGGGCGATGGAGATTATTGAGGAGTTGGAGCCGGCTCGGCGAGGGGTGTATGGCGGGAGTGTGCTGTATGCGGACTTCAGTGGGAACCTGGATTCTTGTATTGCGATTCGGACGCTGTTTATGAATGGGGAGCAGGGGCACTTTCAGGCGGGTGGGGGGATTGTGGCGGATTCGGTGCCGGAGAAGGAGTTTGAGGAGTCGGTGAATAAGGCAAGAGCGGTGGTGAGGGCGATTGAGCGGGCGCGGGGAGTTTAGGGTAGCGGCGGGTGTGGATTTCACAATGGTGCGATGCGTGGCGCGGGCTGTCAGCGAAGTGCAGGGGGGGCGGAGCTGGAGTGGTTTGGCCGGTAGGCACCCATCAGCCTTGAAATCATCACCGCGAGATACAGCACCGCCAGAATGGATTCGATCATGGACAGCGAGCGGACTTGCGGCAAAACGGCCGCAATGCCAGCCGACCCGGCCGTCGTCATGCTTCCAAAGCTAAAAAAAATGAAATCGAAACCCACAGGAACAACATGTGGATTGACTGCTGGATCAAGATAAAAGGCGTGGGGCCGGATGATGGCAATGATGGCATAGAGGCGTGCGAAGGAAAATCCAATAAGGAGATAGATGCACACCGCGCCGAAGATCGTTTCCGCGTTGGGCTCTTCGCGTGCAAAAACGCGGCGAAAGATAACTACAATAATGAAGACGTCGAATGCGAAGCCGAGAACGACGGCAACGATCGACGCAGGAACCAGCCTAGTGCGAAAAACGATCGCGCTCCCCACGAATGCGGGACCGGCAAGAATCAGGGCGACAAAGATGAGACCTCTGCGGAAGCTCACCGCGTATACGCTCATCAGTGTGACTGCGGCGCCGACCATCCGGAATAGCTGATAGCGCACGCCGCTGTCACCCACGTAAGGGTAGAGAGCCAGGTCGGAAAGCAGAAACAGAAATAGCAAAAAGAATTTGTGCCCGCTGACAGGCAGAATCCGTCGGGCAGGATTTTCAGCCGTAAGTGGCGGCACCTGAGCCATGGCAGGGACAATTGATCGTACACTTTTCATATCCGAAGAGTTGGAACAAATTCTGGCGGATCACGTCGTCCATCAGTTGAACCTTGCCAGTGATGCGGACTGACTTTTCGCGTTCTACATCTCTCCGCGCCCTAAAAGTCTGCTTATCGGTAAGTTCCCACTAAGCGTTCGACAATAGCGCGGTGTGTGGAGCGTAGAATTTAAGGATTGCTATGGTCTTTGTTCTGGATAACTACGATTCGTTTACTTACAACCTGGTGCAGTATATGGGTGAGCTTGGGGCCGAGATGGTGATTCGGCGCAACGATGAGCTGACGCCGAAGGAGGTTGAGGCACTGCGGCCGGAGAGGATTCTGATCTCGCCGGGGCCTTGTACGCCGCAGGATGCGGGGATCAGCATGGAGCTGATCAAGCACTTCGCCGCGCTGGGGGAGGCGGGTGGCCGGAAGGTGCCGATTCTTGGGGTGTGCCTGGGGCATCAGGCGATCGGGGCGGCGTTTGGGGGCAATGTGATTCGTGCGCCGAAGCTAATGCACGGCAAGACGAGCGAGGTGGAGCATGATGGGAAGACCATCTTTGCGGGCATACCGTCGGCGATGACGTGTACGCGGTACCACTCGCTGATTGTGTCGGGTGAGGGGCTGCCGGAGGAGCTGGAGGTGTCGGCGCGGACGGCGGATGGAGAGACGATTATGGCGCTGAGGCATCGCGAGCTGCCGATTGAAGGGGTGCAGTTTCATCCGGAGAGCGTGCTGACGGTGCATGGGAAGCAGATTATTCAGAACTTTTTGAAGATGTAGGGTGGGGTTGTGATGGTGCGTCGGTTGATGGTTGTGTTCGCGATGGGGTGTGGGGTGGCGCGGGCGCAGCAGGCGGTCGGGGCTGTGGGGGTTGGGACGGTGGGGGTGCAGGATGCGAAGATCGCGGGGGCGCTCGAGGTAAGCAATGGGCGGGCGGTGCTGGTGGGAAATACGACGGTGACGGCGAAGGATCGCACGGCGGAGGTGACGCTGACGCGGGGCGGGTCGGTGAAGGTGTGTGCGACGAGTGGGCTGCATGTGACTTCCGGGCAGAGTGTCGGAGGACAGGGTGGTGCGGCGTCGGCACCGTTGATGCTGGCACTGGATCGGGGGGCGATCGAGGTGCAGATGGCGGCGACGACCAGGGATGTGGTGATGACGCCGGATCTGCGGTTTACGATGCGTGCGGATGGGCCGCTCGATCTGCAGTTGCGGGTGACGAAGAATGGCGATACGTGCGTGGAGAATCGGGGGGCGCAGGCGCCGGTGTTGAATGTGGCGGACCAGTTTGGGGAGGGGACGTATCAGCTGACGGCGGGGCAGCATGTGCTGTTTGAACATGGGAGCTTGAAAGAGGTGGTGGACCATGAGAGCTCTTCGTGTGGGTGTCCGCTGGAGCAGGCGCCGACGATGACGGTGGCGGATGCGCTGTTGAGTGGAGGGGCTGGGGCTTCGGGCGATACGACGAAGACGGCTGCAGAGGCGCATCCCTTCCCTGCTGCTGTGAGTGCAGGGTTGGCTCCTGTGGCTGCGCCGCCTCAGGCGCCGGCGGGGGCTTTGCATGAGCAGGTTTCGGCGACGCTGAGTTCGAGTGGAGGGGCGGATAGCCTTGCTGAGCCGGCTGGATCTGGCGCTGCTTCGGCGGCGGAGGTGAAGGCTGCTCCGGCTAGTACAGCGACGAACACCGCGCAGACGGCACCTGCGGCGACGGCTACTGCGCCACCGCAGAAGAAGGGGTTTGGGCATGCGTTGGGGCGGTTCTTCCGGCGCATCTTTGGTGGGGGATGACGCTCGGCCTGGGCGCGTGGGGAGAGCGGAAGACGCCTTCGCTGCGCTACAATTGAAGGGTTGTGGTCTTTCCGGCAAGGGTGCCGATGGCCGCACGAACATTCTTCCAAAACGCTGAATTCAGCACAGATTAGGGGTTTTCTCTTATGTCGATTCCCGCAACGCAGATGCGCCCGGGCATGATTATCAAGCACAACAATGACCTTCACACGGTGTTTTCGGTGGAGCACCGCACGCCGGGAAACCTGCGCGCGTTCATCCAGGCAAAGCTGCGGAATGTTCGCACCGGCGCGATGTTTGTCGAGCGTTTTCGTTCGCCTGACCCGATCGATCGCGTCATCGTCGATGAGACGAAGATGGAGTTTTTGTATAACGACGGCGATGACTACTACTTCATGGACGAAGCATTCGAGCAGACGATGCTGAAGCGTGAGACTTTGGGCGATGCCGTCGAATATCTGATTCCGAATTTGAACATCAGCGTGAGCTACTACGACGGCAAGGCTGTTGGTATTGAGCTGCCGGGCGTGGTGGAGATGACGGTGATGGAGACCGAGCCGGGGATCAAGTCGGCGACGGCGTCGTCGGTGACCAAGCCTGCGAAGATGGAGACGGGATTGGTTGTGGCGGTGCCTCCGTTCATCAATGAAGGCGAAAAGATTCGCGTGGATACGGCAGAGGGCGCTTACATCAGCCGGGCGTAGATTGTGAGTTGTGAGCAAGAGGCAGGGTCACGGGACTCTGCCTCTTTGTTTTCATCCGGTGCGCCTTGCATGGGTGTATCGGCTCTGCGAGACTGGATGCTCCATGGTGTGTCATTACCTCGTCAAAGGTCGCGTGCAGGGGGTCGGGTTTCGCTGGTTTGTGCAGCGGGAGGCGGCGGAGATCGGGCTGCGGGGATGGGTTCGGAATACGGACCAGGGCCATGTTGAGGTGCTTGCTGCGGGCGAACCGAGTGAGCTTGCTGAGTTGAAGGATGCGCTGCACAAGGGTTCGCGCGGCAGCCGCGTCGATGCAGTACTGGAAGATGAACTGGCCGAAAGCGAAGGCGCGGAGCTTGGGCCATTTGAGATTGAAGGAGCCTGGTAAGAACTGATGACACTGCCGATTAACTGTGAACCACTGAAAGAACTCGTCCGGACTGTGCCGGATTTTCCGAAGCCTGGGATTCTGTTCTATGACATTACGACCGTGTTGAAAGACAAGGCAGGATTTGCCACGTTGATCGACGCGTTTGCGCAGTACTACATCGGCAAAGAGATTGACTCGGTGCTGGGGATCGAGGCGCGTGGGTTCATCTTTGGACCGGCGTTGGCTTACCGGCTGAATGCTGGGTTTGTGCCAGTGCGGAAGCCGAAGAAGCTGCCGGCTCCGGTGGCGCGAGTGAACTATGACCTTGAGTATGGGACCGATTCACTGGAGATCCATCTGGATGCGATCCAGCCGGGCGAGCGGGTCGTCATCGTCGATGACTTGCTCGCGACCGGCGGCACGATGGAGGCTACGGTGAAGCTGGTACGGCAGCTGGGCGGGGTAATCGCCGGGCTGGGGTTTGCGATCGAGCTCGACTTCCTGAAGGGGCGCGAGAAGTTTCAAGAGTATGACGTGCTGAGTCTGCTGCACTATGACGAGTAAGGGGATGGTTCGGCTCGCAGTTTGCGCTGTGGCTCTTCTCCTGGCGGGTCCTGCATTTTCGGAGGACACCGCTCCACTCGTTGAAAGACTGCATCGCGCAGATGCCGGCAGTTCAATTGACGATCCGCAGATGAAGCCGTGGTACCTCAAGCTGAGCTTTCAGCTATTTGACGGCAAGGGCGTAGCGACCGAAACGGGCACCATCGAGGAGTGGTGGGCCGGTCCATCGATGTATAAGACCATCTATACAAGCCCCTCTTATACGGCTACCGAAATTAGATTGAAAGATGATTCTTATCGGAGCAAAGGGTCCTATTCTGCTCCCGAGCTATTGGAACTGGCATTGCGGCAGGTGGTGCATCCGATGCCAACCGAAGCGGAGATTTCCGACTCAAAACCTTATTTAATGAAAGAGACCTTCGGGAAAGTACCGATGGACTGCATTATGCTGACACAAGAGATCAAAAACGTCGTATACCCGCCGCTGGGACTCTTTCCGACGTACTGTTTTGATCGCGATAAAGACATTTTGCGGGTCAGTTACGACTTTGGATCGCAGTTAGTTTTACGGAATACGATGGGGACGTTTGCCCAGCGAAGTGTCGTTATCGACCAGAAGACGAGCCTAGGTTCCGTAATTGCCATCACTGCCCACGTCGACGAGTTAAAGACGATGCCGTCGAAGGATAGCGATTTTGAGCCCTCGCAGGACCTTGAAAAACTGAACACTCGTACTGCAAATGTCTCGAGTGCAGTTGCTCAAGGCCTCGCGTTCAGACAGCCGGCACCTATATATCCTGAACGAGCGAAGGAACGTCACGTTTCCGGGAGTGTCATTATCGGTGCGACGATTGGGCGCGATGGAAGAGTTCGTGCTTTGAAGCTCATCTCCGTACCGGATCCGGATTTGGCGATTGCAGCGCTGGCTGCTGTGAGGCAGTGGAGGTATAAACCTTATCTGCTCAATGGAGAACCGGTCGAAGTACAAACGCACGTGACAGTAAACTTCAACTTCTCACGCTAATGTGCAGGGTATTACGTGATTATTAAGTGAAGGATCAAGGAGAAAGAAATGAAGTCTCGTGGATATGCGGTGCATGACAAGAAGTCGCCTCTGGTTCCGTTCAGCTTTGAGCGGCGGGAGCCTAAGGCGAATGATGTAGTGGTCGAGATTGCTTACTCCGGGATCTGCCACTCGGATATTCACCAGGCGCGGGATGAGTGGGGCGGGTCCATCTATCCGATGGTGCCGGGACACGAGATTGTGGGGCATGTCACTGCTGTCGGTGGGGCGGTTAAGAAGTTCAAGGTTGGTGATCTGGCAGCGGTTGGCGTGATTGTTGATTCGTGTAGAGTCTGCGAGAACTGTAAGGCCGGTGAAGAGCAGTACTGCGTAAAGGGCGCGGTGGAGACGTATAACAAGCGCGATTATGCGGGCGAGGTGATGTATGGCGGGTACTCGAACAACATCGTGGTGGACGAGAACTATGTCCACACGATCTCGCCGAAGCTGAACCTGGCTGCGGTGGCTCCGCTGCTGTGCGCGGGGATTACGACGTACTCGCCGCTGCGCCACTGGAAGGTGGGGAAGAACAGCAAGGTCGGTGTGGTGGGGCTCGGCGGATTGGGTCACATGGGGCTGAAGTTTGCTCATTCGTTCGGCGCGCATGTGGTGCAGTTCACGACGTCGGAGAACAAGATTGAGGATGCGAAGAAGCTGGGTGCGGACGAGGTTGTTGTGACCAAGGATGCGGCCGCGGTGGCGAAGCATGCGGGGAGCTTCGACTTCATTCTTGATTGTGTGTCAGCACCGCACGATATCAATCAGTATCTGGGGCTGCTGAAGCTGAATGGGACGCTGTGCCTGGTGGGGCTACCTGAGACTCCGCTGACTGTTGCTCCGTTTTCGGTGGTGGCGAATCGTAGGTCGCTCGCGGGATCGGGGATCGGCGGGATGAAGGAGACGCAGGAGATGCTGGACTACTGCGCCGAACATAACATCGTGTCCGATATCGAGTTGACGTCCATCGACAAGCTGGCCGAGGCGTATGAGCGGGTGGTGAAGGCGGATGTGAAGTATCGCTTTGTAATCGATATGGCTACTCTGCCGAAGGCCTGAGTAACGAAGCTCGCGGCGGCCGCTGCTGTGATGCGGCTGCTGCGAGCGATTCCTCTTGGTTGATGCGGGGCTAGACGAAGAGGGTGAACAAGGGTGAGTCGAGGGGGACGGTCTGTGTGGGGCCGGAGAGTTTTCCGGTTACGCCGTCGCGACCGAAGACAGTAATGTTTGCAGAGTCCTGGTTTCCGCAGATAAGCCATTGGGCGGTGGGGTCCAAGCTGAAGTTTCGGGGAGTCTTGCCGCCGCAGGAGATTCGCTGGACCAGCGTGAGATTGCCGTCTTTGCCGCTGATTGCGAAGACGACCAATGAGTCTTCGCCACGGTTGCTCGCGTAGAGGAAGTAGCCGTCCGGTGAGATGACGAGTTCGGCGGCGGTGTTTTTGGCTGCGGGAAAATTCGGGGCGATGGTCTTGATGGAGAAGTTCGCGTTGACGAGCAGCCCCTGGGGAGTGTCGCTGAAGCGCGTGGCGGTCCAAAGGCAACGATCGATGGTTGAGTCAATTTCGTTAATGCAGTAGACCCAGCGGCCGTTGGGGTGGAAGGCGAGGTGGCGGGGGCCGCAGCCAGGGCGATCGTTGGTGAAGAGGTGAGGGTCGGAGAGCTGGCCGGTCTCTGGGTGAATGTAGAAGACGCAGATGTGGTCGGTCCCGAGATCGCAGACGAGGAGGAAGCGGTCGTCGGGTGAGACGGTGGCGCAGTGAGGATGTGGGATTTCTTGACGAGCGGAGACGGGACCGAGTGCGCCGAATTTTTTATGGTCTTTGAAGTCGAGGCGGTCAACTGGCTGGCTAAGGGTTCCGTCGGGCTGGATGCGGTAAGAGGCGATGGAGGAGCCGAAGTAGTCTGCGACGAAAGCGGCGTGACCGGTGGAGTCAACCGAGACGTAAGCGGGACCGGCGCCACCGGAGGAGACTTGTCCAGCTTGTTTGAGACTGCCGGTTGCGGGGTCCATGGTGAAGGTTGTAACGGTTGCTGCGGGGTCGTTGATGGCGTTGACGGCGTAGAGAGAGCGACGACCTGGGCCGGGGGGAGTGACGGCGAAGAAGGAGGGACGGACGGTCGCTGCGGCGAGGACTGGAGGGGTCAGCTGGCCTTTGGTAGTGTCAAAGGTCGACTGGTAGATGCCTTTGCTGACACCCTTGGCCGTGTCGGTGCCGAAGTAAACATGAACGGGGGGCGGCGGAACAGACTTCTTTTTGCGGATAGGCCAAGCGGCAAAGGCACGCGCCGATGCGGCAAAGGCCGGAAACAAGACAAGAAATCTACGGCGCGTGAACATGGGCCAAACTCCTGGGAGATGGAGATTATGCTGGTTCGCCTGGAAGGTGGATGCCAAGCTCGTCTTCGGCTCGGATGTTCTCGTTGATGACGGGCAGGCTGGGCAGATAGTCGGTGCGGCCAGCCTCTTTGACGACAGCGTTGGCGTGTTCGAGGACTTCGTCGACTGTCATGGTGTACATCTCGCGGCCATTGTCGTATCCGGACTGGACGGCGTGCTGGAGGTAGCGGCCGGCGGTTTGAGCGGCGAGATAGTCGGTGATGACATGACCGGTGCGGTGCTTCTGCTCGACCCACGCTAGATTCGGCATGGCGATCCAGACTGGGCGGCCGTTGACGGCGAAGCGGATGTCGGTGGCGTCGGCATGGCGAGTGGCGATGGCGACCATCGTGCCCTTCCACACGCAGTGCAGCTCTTCGCCGGTCCAGCGGTCGGTTATTTTGAAGTCTTCATACATGATTGGTTCTAGCTTAGTGCAGGGTGGTGGGATCAGCAAGGTGTTGGGGGCGAAAGGGGTTTAAAGGGCATGGATGAAGAGGTGGAAGGCCTTTTGGGGGATTCCCACATTGGGAATTGAGTGAGAGGTTACTTTCGTAAGCACTTGAAATTGCTTCTAGCTTATGCAGGTCACCACAGCTATTCTTTCTTTTATCTTTACGGTGATGGATGAACGTGCGTCGAACAGAAGCAGAAGCCGCTAGTTTAAGGGCGATTTGGACACGTGAATTGTTGGACTCCCAGCCAGAGCTTGAATGCGAAGAACTGGTGCAGCTTGCTGCCTGTATCTGTGGAACTCCAATTGGCCTGGTGACGCTGCTGGATGAGCGGCATCAGTGGTACCGTGCGTCCGAAATGCTGAAGATGGGAGAGACTCCGCGCGAGGTGGCGTTTTGCGCCCACGCGATTCGGCAGACTGAGCTGTTCGTAGTGAAAGACGCCCTTGTGGACCAACTGTTTCGAAGCAACCCCCTGGTTAATGGAGAGCCGACGATCCGCTTTTTTGCAGGATTGGGGCTGTTCCGCTCGGATGGGGAGCCGATGGGGACGTTCTGTGTCATGGACATGGTTCCCCGCATTCTGAGCGAGGATCAGGGCCACGCGCTTGAGGTCCTGGGGCGGCAGATCAGTGTCCGACTGGAAGCGGTGGTGCAGCGCAGAGCGTTGGAGCAGGCGCTGGCGGAGAAAGAGAAGGCGAGCGCAAGTCTAAGAGCAAGTGAAGAGCTGTTTCGCGCCTTCATGAACGCCAGCCCGTTTTTGAGCTACATCAAGGATGCGGCGGGTAGGCTGCTGTTTTATAACCGCAGCTTTGCACAGCGGTTTGGCGTGAGCGAGTATGCGTGGCTGGGACGCACAGATGAGCAGCTATGGTCGAGGAAGCTGACCAAGTCGGTGCGGACTCACGACCTGGAGGTGATGGCCGGCGGCAAGATGGTCGAGACCGAGGAGCATATTCGAAATGCGGATGGAACGATCAGCTCGCTGAGATCGTTCAAGTTCCCGTGTCATGATTCGGCTGGGAATGTGCTGCTGGCTGGGGTCGCGGTAGATGTGTCGGAGGAGGTGGCGCATCATGCTGAGCTGGAGCGCTACCATCGGGAGCTCGAAGACGCGAATGATCAGTTGCGGAAGCTGGCTGTGACCGATGAACTGACCGGGTTGCGGAATCGCCGATCGTTCGAAGAGCGGCTGGTGATGGAGTTTTCGATGGCTCGGCGACGGAAGCGGGAGCTCTCTGTGCTGCTGATCGATGTCGATGACTTTAAGACGATCAACGACCGCTGGGGACATGCTGCGGGAGATGAGGTTTTGCGGCGGCTGGGGACGATTTTGCGGACGACGGTGCGGCTGCCGGACTTGCCGGCGCGGTATGGTGGTGAGGAGTTTGTGGTGCTGCTGCCGGAGAGCGGCGAAGAGAGCGCCATGGGGCTCGCCAGACGTGTGATGCAGCGCGTTGCAAGTGAGGACTGGGAAAATGAGCCGCTGACCATAAGTGTGGGGATGGCTGCTATGAACGAGTCGCTGGAGAATGGGTTTCAGTTGGTGGAGTTGGCCGATGAGGCTCTGTATGCGGCCAAGCGGGCGGGCAAGAATCGCGTGATGGTGCACTGCGGGTAAAGCTGTTCTGCCGGACGGGCCAACTGCGCGTGGGGCGGCCACTTCGTGGCGGGTATACCGGTCTTGGGAAGGCGAGACTCTGGGGTCCGACCGCTGGTCGAGAAGGAACACTCTTTACAACAGAGGCGCACCCTTTTGGGTGCGCCTCTCTTTGTTGATATTGGTGCTCTTGAGTCTATGCTTCGGCGTTGGGATCGCCGGCTTCGCCGGGATTGCGCTCTTCCATCTGCTTGGCGAGCTCTTCGCGCTTCTTGGTGCGGGCTTCGGCGCGCTTCTGTGCTTTCTCGTTGAGCTCGTGCTCGGCACCGAGGAGCTCGATGTAGGCCATCTCGGCTGCGTCACCCTTGCGGGCTCCGAGGCGAGTGATGCGGAGGTATCCGCCCTGGCGTGCAGCGTAGCGAGGAGCCACGGTTGCGAAGAGGCGGTCGACCGACTCGGGCGTCATGAGGTAAGCAGCAGCCTGACGGCGGGCGTGGACGGTGCCGCGCTTGCCGAGGGTGATCATCTTCTCGATGAGAGGACGGGTGGCTTTGCATTTGGTGATGGTGGTCTCGACGCGGTCCATCAGGATGACGGAGGTGACGAGGTTGCGCAGCATGGCGCGGCGATGGCTGGTGTTGCGGCCCAGTTTGTATCCTGCATTACGGTGACGCATCGATGATCTCCTTCGACTCGGCTATGGCCGTGAGTCGGTGGTGCTTGGAATATGCGCTCGGTGAAAGCATGGCGCGGGTGGAGCGGCCCCGGATCTATATGGGGCTTTGTTGCTACGCGGCTTGCGCTCGCGTTTTCATCTAGAGACTGCGGCGGCGGAGTTGAATCCACCGCCGCAAGCCTGGTTAGAAGTTTTCTGGCTCACTGCCGACGAGGTCGAGGTCTTCGTCCTCATCTTCGTCTTCGTCATCATCGTCATCAAAGTTGCCGAAGCTGGCGGCGAGGGTGGCTGCGGGCAGGACGGAGGTGGGTCCGGGCTGCGGGTTGCCGTTCTCGTCGATCTTCATGCCGAGGGACAGGCCCATCTGCGCGAGGATCTCCTTGATCTCGTTCAGGGACTTGCGGCCGAAGTTCTTGGTCTTCAGCATCTCGGCTTCGGTCTTCTGGATGAGCTCGCCGATGGTGGCGATGTTGGCGTTCTTGAGGCAGTTGTAGCTGCGGACGGAGAGCTCGAGCTCTTCGACCGAGCGGTTGAGGTTCTCGTTGCGCAGGGCTGGGCCGTCGTGCAGACCGTCGTGACCGGCTTCCATCTCCTCTTCAAAGTTGATGAAGATGGTCATGTGGTCCTTCAGCAGCTTCGCGGAAAGGCCGAGAGCGTCTGCGGGGAGAACGGTGCCGTTGGTCCAGATCTCGATGGTGAGCTTGTCGTAGTCGGTGATCTGACCGAGACGAGCTGCCTCGACGAGGTAGTTGACCTTGCGGACGGGCGAGTGAACGGAGTCGACCGGGATGAAGCCGAGGCCGAGGTCGCCGTCGAAGTTCTTGTCGGCTGAGATGTAGCCACGGCCGCGCTTGAGGCGCATCTCCATGTCGATCTTGCCGCCTTCGGAGACGGTGCAGATGTAGACGTTCTTGTCGAGGATCTCGACGTCACCATCGGCTTCGATCATGCCTGAGGTGATGACACCGGCTTGGTCGGCGCGGAGGTAGAGAGCCTTGGGGCCTTCGCCGGCAAGCTTGAAGGGAATCTGCTTGAGGTTCAGGATGATGTCGGTCGCATCTTCGACGACGCCGGTGATGGACTGGAATTCGTGCAGGACACCTTCGATGCGAACAGCGGTGACGGCAGCGCCTTCGATGGAGGACAGAAGGGTGCGGCGGAGCGCGTTGCCGATGGTGGTACCGAAGCCGCGCTCAAAGGGCTGCGCGGAGAACTTGCCGTACTTTTCGGTGAGTGTTTCGGTGTCGACTGCGAGACGCTTGGGCTTTTGAAAACCTCTCCAAAGCATGTGTTTCTCCTTTTCCGGCTCACTCGCGATGCATTCTGCGAGATGGCGGGGTGTTGCGGTTGCGGGTTAGGTTGTGTAAGACAGGGTCAGGGTCCAGTTTTCAGGGCCCAGTAACCTGTTTGCTGCTTTCGCATTTGTAGCGCAGCAAGGAACAAACATGATTGTTCTTTGCTGCGCTGCAAGATGACGAATCTTGTATGTAACTACAGCGGTTACTTGCTGTAGAGTTCGACGATCAGCTGCTCGTTGACGGGCAGGTTGACGTCCTCGCGCTTCGGCAGAGCAATGACCTTGCCGGAGAGATTGTCGCGGTTGATGTCGAGCCACTGAACCTGGTTCTGACCAGCGGCAAAGTTCTTCGCCTCTTCGAGCATGACCAGGGCCTTGGAGCCTTCGCGGATCGCGATCTCATCGCCAACCTTCACCTGGAAGGACGGGATGTTGACCTTGCGGCCGTTGACCTGAAGGTGACCGTGACGGACGACCTGACGGGCCTGGCGGCGGCTCATCGCGAAACCGAGGCGGTAGGCCACGTTGTCGAGACGGGTCTCAAGCTGCTGGAGCAGGAGTTCGCCGGTGACGCCGGTCTTGTTGGAGGCCTTCTGGTAGTAAGCGCGGAACTGAGTCTCGAGGGTGAAGTAGATGCGCTTGGCCTTCTGCTTCTCGCGGAGCTGCAGACCGTAGCCGACGACCTTCTTCACTTTGCGGGACTGGCCGTGCTGGCCTGGGGGGAAGTTGCGCTTCTCAACGGGGCACTTTTCAGAGAAGCATTTGGTGCCCTTGAGGAAGAGCTTGGTGCCGTCGCGGCGGCAGAGGCGGCAGACGGGTCCTGTGTAACGTGCCATTTGTATAACTCCTGACTTCGGGTGACGATCGCTTTACGCGCGAGCAGCGCTTCTTCACGATCCGGTTAATACGAGGGTTCAGCGTCCAGGGCTTAGGGTCCAGAAGGCTAGAGTGCTTCTGAAACCTGGCCCTGGACGCTGGGCCCTGACTGTTATACGCGGCGGCGCTTGGGCGGACGGCAACCGTTGTGCGGCATCGGCGTAACGTCGCGGATGCTGCGCACCTCGATGCCGGTGGTGGCGAGAGCGCGGATCGCGGACTCACGGCCTGAGCCGGGACCGGAGACGCGCACATCGACCGAACGGACACCGTGGTCACGGGCTGCGTTGGCTGCACCGACAGCGGCCTGCTGCGCGGCAAACGGCGTTCCCTTACGGGAGCCGCGGAAGCCAAGCGAACCGGACGACTTCCAGCTCAGCGTGTTGCCGACCTGGTCGGTGATGGTGACGATGGTGTTGTTGAACGAGGCCTGAATGAAGACGAGGCCAAATGGAACGTTCTTACGCTCACGCTTCTTGAACTTCTTATTCTTACCGGGCTTTGCTGCGCCCTTCGTATTCTGTGTCTTCGCCATGTCTTATTTCGTCGCTTTCTTCTTACCGGCAACGGTTCCCTTGCGCGGGCCTTTGCGGGTGCGAGCGTTGGTGTGGGTGCGCTGCCCGCGGACGGGCAGCGAACGACGGTGGCGGAGGCCACGGTAGGACTGAATTTCGATGAGGCGCTTGATGTTGAGGGAGATGTCCTTGCGGAGATCGCCTTCGATCTGGCCCTCGGCTTCGATAACCTGACGGATGCGGTTCAGCGCGTCCTCGTCGAGCGTGCCGATCTTCGCGACGGGATCGACATCCGCCTTCGCGAGGATCTTGGCGGCGCGAGAGTCGCCGATTCCGAAGATGTAGGTGAGACCGATGCGCGCCTGTTTGTTATTAGGGACATCGACTCCAGCAATACGTGCCATGGGGTTCCTTTTCGGTTGAGCTTCGTAGCTTCGCCACGAGAGCGGGTGATTTGTTTACGGCTAGAGTCCGACGGGTTCAACGCAAGCCTTGACTTCGGCTAACTAGCCCGGCGGGGCCGTTATCGGTAGATCGAATACTTAGCCCTGACGCTGCTTGTGCTTGGCGCTGGCGCTGCAGATGACGCGAACGACACCGCGGCGGTGGATAACCTTGCACTTGTCACAAATCTTCTTTACTGACGCACGAACCTTCATTGTGATTCCCTTCTTTTATGCAACATAGAACCGGTGAAACAGAGGACGCGTCGCAGGGAGTGAAGCCCCCAGTTGACAGGCGACCTTGAATGCCAGGGCGTAGGCCCTGACTTATCCCAAGTGCAAGTGCGCTTGAGCAACCCATGATGGAGACGGGATGGGCTCCCGTAGCCGTTGTCTACTTGTAGCGGTAGACAATGCGGCCGCGGTTGAGGTCGTACGGGCTGAGCTCAATCGCGACGCGGTCGCCGGGGAGGATACGGATGAAGTTTTTGCGCATACGTCCGGAGACGTGTGCAAGGGCCTGGTGCTTGTTCTCAAGCTCGACCTTGAACATCGCATTCGGCAGGGTCTCAACGACCACCGCCATCACTTCAATTGCATCTTCCTTCGACAAACGATCTCCTTTGGAAACGTAGAGGCGTAAGGCCTTTGATTTCCACAACTTTTCTTTGAGTTGAAGCTATCTGCTTCAATCAGAGTTACCGTGCGACATACTTGCGCACACAGCATCTCTTATAGTACCTCAAAACGGGTCTATTTTCCTAGCGAGTCAGCACCTGGGGGCCATCTTTTGTGATGGCGACGGTGTGCTCGAAGTGGGCGGAGTAGCTGCCGTCGATGGTTACGGCGGTCCAACCGTCTTTAAGTACCTTCACTTCCGGGCCTCCGGCGTTGATCATTGGCTCGATGGCGAGGACCATGCCGGCCTTGAGGCGAGGGCCTTTGCCGGCGGCGCCGAAGTTGGGCACCTGGGGGTCTTCGTGCATGGCGCGGCCGATGCCGTGGCCGACGAACTCGCGGACGACGCCGAAGCCTTCGGCCTCGCAGAGCTCCTGGACGGCGGAGGAGATGTCGCCGAGGCGGCCGCCGACCTGGCACTGCTGGATGGCCTTTTCGAGGGAGGCTTTGGTTACTTCGAGGAGCTTTGGTGGTCTCGGGGCTGACCTTGCCGATGGGGTAGGTAACGGCGGCGTCGGAGTAGAAGCCGTCGATGATGACGCCGCAGTCGATGGAGAGGATGTCGCCTTCGGCGAGGATGCGCTTGGCGTTGGGGATGCCGTGGACGACCTCGTTGTTGACCGAGGTGCAGAGGGCTGCGGGGAAGCCGTGATAGCCCTTGAATGCGGCGATGGCGCCCAGTTCGGCGATCTTTTTGACGGCGATCTCCTCGAGGTCCATCGTCGAGGCGCCCGGGACGACGTGGGGCGCGATGGCGTTGTGGACCTGGCGGAGGGCCTTGCCGGAGATCCGCATCTTCTCGATCTCCTGCGGCGTTTTGATCATGATGGCCATAGAGTCTAGATTACCGTTTCGATGACTGACGTAGGCGCTTGAGGGCGGAGCGTGATCTCAGCGGTCACCTGCTCTACGGCGCTGATCGCCATTGATCTCTTCGAAAGCGGCCCTGTTTGCGGTAGTGCTCGATGACGGGGGCGGTTTGGGCTTCGAAGGTCTTCATGCGCTCGGTGAAGACTGCTTCGGAGTCGTCGGGACGCTGGATGAGAGCGGAGCCGTCGATATCGCAGATGCCGGTGACCTTGGGAGGATTCGAGTAGATGTTGTAGATGCGGCCTACGGGCGAGATGCGGCGGCCTGTGATGCGATGGAGGAGCTGCTCGTAGTCGACGACGATGCTGATGGCGACGACGGGAAGGGTGTCCAGGTGCCGGAGAGCTGCGCGTCGAGCCAGGTGGCCTGGTTGAGGGTGCGGGGGAAGCCGTCGAGGATGAAGCCGCGCTGCGTGTCGGGCTGCTTGAGACGGTCGGCGACCATCTGGTTGACGAGATCGTCGGAGACGAGAGTGCCCTGGTCCATCGAGAGCCTTGGCTGCTTTGCCGAGCGCTGTGCCGTTGGCGATGTTGGCGCGAAGGATGTCGCCGGTGGAGATCTGCGGGATACCGATAGGCCGCCATCAGGGCCTTGGCCTGGGTTCCCTTGCCGACGCCGGGAGCGCCCAAAAGCAGGACCGGCCCGGGCAGGAAATCCTTGTCTGCCGGGGCCGTCTCGGGCTCAGATGCGGTGCTTGTCGTCAACGGGCTACGTTCCTACCAGCTCTTCGGCCACGGATGCGGCCACTCTTGGGAGTGAAGCCGTCGTAGTGGCGCATGATGAGCTGCGATTCGATCTGCTGCACCGTGTCCATGGCGACGCCGACGACGATCAGCAGCGACGTTCCACCGAAGTAGAAGTTGACGCCGAGGCCGTTGGTCATCCAGGTCGGCAGCCGATCAAAGACGGACCGATGAGCCAGATGTGGTTGAAGTGAATTCCGCTGATCAGAAATGTCGGAATGATCGTGATGATGATCAGGTAGATCGCGCCGACCAGCGTGATGCGGGTCAGCACATCATTGATGAAGTCCGCGGTGCGCTTGCCGGGACGGATGCCGGGGATGAAGCCGCCGTACTTGCGCATGTTGTCGGCGATGTCGTCCGGACGGAAGACGATGGAGATATAGAAGTAGGCGAAGAAGATGATCGCGACGATCTGGAGGACCTCGTACCAGGGCTCGCCGGGCGCGATCGCGCGAAAGATCGGACCGAAGAAGGAGGTGTCCTGCAGCGAGTAGCCGAAGATGTGCGCCGGAGAAGAGCAGCGGCGCCGACAGGATCGAGCTGGCGAAGATGACCGGCATCACGCCGCCGGAGTTGACCTTGAGCGGGAGGTGCGTCGACTGCCCGCCCATCATCTTGCGGCCGACGATGCGCTTGGCATACTGGACCGGAATGCGCCGCTCGGAGCGCTCGACGAAGACGATGAAGGCGACCACCGCGATCATAGCCGCGATCAGGATGACGACGGCGATGGGGGTAAGCGCTCCCCATGCGTTGTCGCGGACCTTCTCGTAGAGATTTTCGATGCCCTTGGGCAGACCGACGACGATACCGGCGAAGATGAGCAGGCTCATACCGTTGCCGATGCCGCGCTCGGTGATCTGTTCACCGAGCCACATGATGAAGGCTGTGCCGGCGGTGAGGGTGATGACGCAGAGAGGAATGAATGCAGCGCGCGAGATGGTGACCATGGTCTGACCGGTGCTGGTGTTGGTCAGCGTGAGCGCGATGGCGAAAGACTGCACGATGCCAAGCAGGACGGTGACGTAACGGGTCCACTGGGTGATCTTGCGACGACCGAGTTCGCCTTCCTTCTGAAGCTTCGCGAGCGGCTCATAGATGACAGTGAGCAGCTGGAAGATGATCGACGCCGTGATGTACGGCATGATGCCGAGGGCGAAGACGGTGAGCTTGCGGAGGTTTCCACCGGAGAAGAGATCGACCAGGCCGAGAGCAGAGCCGGAGTTCTGGTTGAAGAACTGGGCGAGCATGTCGGCGTTGATGCCGGGGGTGGGGATGTGCGAGCCGAGACGGTATACGGCCAACATGCCAAGCGTGAAGAGAACGCGCTTGCGGAGGTCGGGGATTTTGAAGATGTTTGCGATTTTCTCGAACATCGGGTGCTGGAACCTCGGGGTAAACGCTGGTGAGTCTGGTGAAACGGCAATGCGAGGGCGATGCCCTCGCCTGCCAATTATTCTAAATGCTGCCTAGCCGATGAGGATGGCTTTGCCGCCGGCCTTCTCGATGGCTTCCTGGGCGGTCTTGGAGAACTTGTGCGCGTGGACGGTGACCGCGGTCTTGATCTCTCCGTTATTGAGGACCTTGATCAAGGCCGCCCTTCTTGCGGAGGAGGCCGAGCTCGACGATCTTGTCGAGGGTGAACTCGGTGACGTTTTCGGCGGCGACGATCTCGGCGACGCGGTCGAGGCCAAGGACCTGGTACTCGACGCGGAAGATGTTGGTGAAGCCGCGCTTGGGCAGACGGCGGTGAAGGGGCATCTGGCCGCCTTCGAAGCCGCGCATGAGGGATGAACCCGAGCGGGAGCCCTGACCCTTGTGACCGCGGGTGGAGGTCTTACCCATGCCCGAACCCATACCGCGGCCGATGCGCTTCTTGTTTTCGTTCGCCTTCTTGGGGGCGCGGAGATTGGAGAGATTACGAATTGCCATTGTTTCCTCGCTTAACGCCGGTAAGCAGCTTGTGGTCTGCCGACTCGCATATGATTTAGCCCTGACGGATTCGTGCGGTGATGCCCACGTATCTACTCGACGACGCGGACGAGATGAGGAACCTTTGCGACCATGCCACGGATGGATGGGGTGTCTTCGCGCTCGACGATCTGGTTGAGGCGGGTGAAGCCGAGGCCCTTGATGACGAGCTTGTGCTTGACCGGGGTGCAGATCTTGGAACGGAAGTACTGCAGCTTGATTTTGGCGATTGCGTTGGTGTCTGCCATGAGAGAGCTCCTGTGAGATCTTGTTGGAACAGGGTTGAGCTTAGAGCTCTTCCACTGCCTTGCCGCGCAGGGCGGCGACTTCGGCCTTGTTGCGAAGCTGGATGAGAGCGTCGAAGGTGGCCTTGATGACGTTGTGCGGGTTCGCCGAGCCAAGGCTCTTGGTGAGCACATTCTGCACGCCGGCGGCGGTCATGACGGCGCGAACCGTCTTGCCGGCGATGACGCCGGTACCTTCGGGGGCGGGCTTGAGCATGACCTGGCCTGCGCCGAAGTGGCCAAGCACCTGGTGAGGAATCGTGCTCTCGGTCAGGTTGACCTTGTGCAGATTCTTCTTGGCCGACTCGATGCCCTTGCGGATGGCCTGGGGAACTTCCTTGGCCTTGCCCGAGCCGTAGCCGACGACGCCTTCGCCGGGGTCGCCGATAACGACCAGAGCGGCGAAGGACATGTTCTTACCGCCCTTGACGACCTTGGTGACGCGGTTGATCGAAACGACCTCGTCCTTGAGGTTGAGGCGGTTCGCATCGATTTTTTTCTTCATTGCCATAATGTCTTATCCAGCTTTCTGGCTGCCATGAGGCGCCTTAGGAACCTTAGAAATCGAGACCCGCTTCACGGGCTGCATCGGCGAGGGCCTTGACGCGGCCGTGATAGAGGTAGCCGCCACGGTCGAACACGATCTTCTTGATGCCCTTCTCTTTGGCGCGCTCGGCGATCAGCTTGCCGACTTCTGCGGCAGCGGCGATGTTGCCACCGTACTTCTTCTCTTCGGTCTTCTTGCCCATGGAAGAGGCAGAGGCGATGGTGACTCCGTTGAGGTCGTCGATGAGCTGGGTGTAGATGTGGTTGAGCGAGCGGTAGACGTTGAGGCGTGGACGCTCGGCGGTACCGGACATCTTCTCGCGGATGCGCGTGTGGACGCGCTGGCGGATGACGTTGCGCTGACGGGGATTGATCATGATTGACTTTCCTTCCTAGTGGCGTACCCAGAGTGCTGAGGACGTTCGGTTGATAGAAGGGGCCAGGTTTAGGGGAGAGTGGCTGGTCTGAACCCTGCCAACCACTCCTAAGGTTTACTTCGCTCCGGTCTTACCGACCTTCTTCTTCAGCTTCTCGCCGGTGTAGCGGACGCCCTTGTTCTTGTAGGGATCTGGCTTGCGGAGAGAACGCATGTCGGCGGCAACCTGACCTACCTTCTGCCGGTCGATACCGGAGACGGTAAGGTGAGTCTGCTTGGGGTCGATCTCGACGGAGATGCCGGTGGGCAGCGGGAACTCGATGGGGTGAGAGTAGCCGAGGGTAAAGACGACCATGTTCTTGCCCTTCAGCTCGGCGCGGTAACCGATGCCGACGATGTCGATCTCCTTGGTCCAGCCGGTGGTGACGCCGGTGACAGCATTGAAGACGAGGGCGCGGGCGAGACCGTGGAAGGCTGCCTGCTTGTCGGTCTGGCGCTCGGTGAGGAGCTGGCCGTCTTTCTGGACGAGCTTGATGCCGCCGGGCAGCATTGCGGTGACTTTGCCCTTGGGGCCTTCGACCAGAACGGTGTTGCCATTCTCGCTGACCGTGTACTTGACTCCGGCGGGTAGAGCGATCGGCTTCTTACCAATACGTGACATAACAAATTCCTTTTGTGGCTTGCGAGTCGCGAGAGCAACGAGTGCCGATCGTTCCACTGCAGCCGGGAAAAACTTATCTTGGTTCGTCACCAAACGAGTGACGAAGACTGCAACTGCGAACTACCAGACTTCGCAGAGGATCTCGCCGCCAACGCCTTCGCGACGAGCCTGGCGACCGGTCATAACACCCTTGGGGGTCGTCATGATCGAGATGCCAAGTCCACCCTGAACGCGGCGGATCTCGTCGCGGCCGAGGTAAACGCGGCAACCGGGACGGGAGACGCGCTTCAGATCGCGGATGACAGCCTCGTTGTTCGGGCCGTACTTGAGGTAAACGCGGATGACCTTCATGCCATTCTCTTCGGTCGGCTTGTAGTTCGCGATGTAACCCTCTTCCTTGAGGATGCGGGCGATCTCGGCCTTGAGCTTCGAGGCGGGGACGTCAAGCTTCTGGTGACGGGCACGGATGGAGTTACGGATGCGGGTCAGGAAGTCGGCTACTGGATCAGTCAGGTTCATTCATTCTCCTTCATCCCCCGTTCGCTCACGAGTGTCTCTCGCAAGAACCAGCGGGAATGTCTGCTTCGGGTGATACGTCCAGACTTCTGCACCCTAAGCTGACGCCCTGATGAGGTCTCTGGAGTAAGTGTGCGGCCGAGCCGCACACGAATACTTTATTCTACCAGCTCGACTTCACAACGCCCGGAATCTCTCCCTTGAGGGCGAGCGAACGGAAGCAGAGACGGCATACGCCGAACTTGCGAAGGAACGCGCGAGGACGACCGCAGAGCTGGCAGCGGTTGTGCTGGCGAGACTTGAACTTCGGTTTCTTTGCGTCTTTGACGCGCTTTGCTGTAGTTGCCATGTGTTTTGCTCTCTATTTGTACTGCAAACCTGTTCGAGACCGCTTGGCTGACTTCGTCGTTATGCTCCGACGCGGAAGGGCATACCGAAGCCCTTCAGCAGGGCGCGGGCACCGTTGTCATCCTTCGCCGTGGTGACGATGGTGACGTTCATACCCTTGAGCTTGTCGACCTTGGCGTAGTCGATTTCAGCGAAGATCAGCTGATCGCGGAGTCCAAGGGTGTAGTTGCCGCGGCCATCGAAGCTCTTCGACGAGACGCCGCGGAAGTCACGGACGCGGGGAAGAGCGATGGAGATGAGGCGGTCGAGGAACTCGTACATCGTGTCGCCACGCAGGGTGACCATCGCGCCGATGGGCATGCCCTCGCGCACCTTGAAGGCGGCGATGGACTTCTTGGCCTTGGTGGTCACAGGCTTCTGGCCGGCGATGGCGGCGAGATCGGCCACCAGGGGATCCATGATCTTGACGTTCTGGGTGGCTTCGCCGAGGCCCATGTTGATGACGATCTTCTCGAGCTTGGGAATCGCCATCGCGTTGGTGATGTTGAGCTCTTTGCCCAGCGCCTGTTTGATCTCGCTCTCGTACTTCTGCTTTGAGATCGTGCTGCCATGATTTTCTTCGCTTTCTCCACGGTTGCCGGATTGGGTTTTAGCCCGTGTACCGATGCGTGGGGTGAACCGTTGCTACAGGATTTGAACTGCACTGCTAAACGAACTTTGCTTGATCTTCTTTACTTCTTCTTCTCGGCGATGGTGCTGCCACTGGTCTTCGAGAAGCGAACCTTGGTGTCGCCTTCGAAGCGTGATCCGACGCGGGTCTTCTTGCCATCGCCGTCGAGCAGCATCACGTTCGAGATGTGGATGGTGGACTCCTGCTCCGCGATGCCGCCCTTGATGTTCCGCTGGGGATTCGGCTTTACGTGCTTCTTCACCATCATGACGCCCTCGACGAGGACGCGATTCTTTTCAGCGATGACGCGAAGGACGCGGCCCTGCTTGCCCTTGTCTTTGCCCGCGATTACTTCGACCTTGTCGTTACGCTTGATCTTGATGCCTGCCATAGCTCTCTCTTTTCTCGACGATCTTGAAACCGCGGAGCCGGACTCCGGTTAGTATCTGTTGCACCGCGTGAACACGCGGCGTTGAACTAGATGACCTCGGGTGCGAGCGAGACGATCTTGAGGAACTTCTTCTCGCGAAGCTCGCGGGCCACAGGGCCGAAGACGCGGGTGCCGACTGGCTCGTTGGCGTCGTTGATGACGACAGCGGCGTTCTGGTCGAAGCGAATGTAGGTGCCGTCGCGGCGGCGATACTCTTTGCGCGTGCGGACGATCACGGCCTTGACGACCTTCCCCTTTTTGACGGTGCCATCGGGGGAGGCTTCCTTGACGGCTGCAGTGACGACGTCGCCGAGGCCGGCCTTTTTACCGAGACCGCCACCGAGGGGCAGGATTACCTGCAACTTGCGGGCACCGGAGTTGTCGGCCACGTCAAGCATTGTTCTCATTTGTACTGACATCGTTCTTCTCCTGGGTGATACGGCCGGGGCTTATGCCCCAGGCTTAACTTGTGGGCCTAACTACTTGGCTTCGGCAGCGAGGGCAGCTGCGACTTCTCTTCGGCGAGCGGCGAGAGAGGAGCGGCGAACGATCTCTTCGAGCGACCAGCGCTTGAGCTTGGACAAAGGACGGGCCTCGCGGATGCGAACGACGTCGCCGACGCGGGCAGAGTTCTGCTCGTCGTGCGCGTAGAACTTCTTGTTCGACTTCATGACGCGTTTGTACTTCGGGTGCGCCTTGCGCATCTCGATCTCGACGACGATGGTCTTCTGCATCTTGGTCGAGACGACCAGACCCACCTTCTCATTGCGACGCGAGGTCGAGCTTCGGGGGTTGCAGCTGCGGTGTTGGTTGTATCTGCCATGATTAGTCCTTCTTCGCTTTCTTGCGGGCGGTGCGAGTGCTCTTGGCCGGCGCAACGTTGGCGACGACGGGGTTGGCGGCCTTCTCGGCGGCAAGAGTGCGCTGCCGTTCGACGGTCTTGATGCGGGCGATATCCAGCTTGAGCGTCCGCAGCTTCTTGATGCCCTCGTTGTTGCCGAGGCTCTTCTGGAAGCGGATGCGGAAGAGCTGCTCGGCGGCCTTCACCTGCTCGCTCTTGAGCTCTTCATCACTGAGATTGCTGATCTTTTCGAATTCCATTGTCTTTTCCTTAACTACTGAAAGCTACTTGGCCCGGTCTTATTTGGTAACGACCGTCGCCTTCACATCGTGACGCTGAACGAAGCTGGTCTTGAGCGGAAGCTTGTGAGCCGCGAGACGCATGGCCTCTTTGGCAAGCTCCGGCGAGACGCCTTCCATCTCGAACAGGATGCTGGCCCGGACGAACGACGCAGACCCAATGATCCGGAGCGCCCTTACCTTTACCCATACGGGTTTCGGCAGGCTTCTTGGTGATCGGTTTGTCCGGGAACAGACGGAGCCAGACCTTGCCGCCACGCTTGATGAAACGCGTCATTGCAATACGGCTGGCTTCGATCTGGCGGTCGGTGATGTAACCGCACTCCATGACCTTCAGGCCGAAGTCACCGAACGAAAGATCGGAGCCGCGCCACGCCTTGCCGCACATGCGACCGCGCTGTTGCTTGCGAAACTTGACCTTCTTTGGCATCAACATAAGAAAACCCTCTTCACTCTTTCGGGAGACGTTCTATTGCTCCCCGGAAACTCCGGCCAGTGCCGTGAAAACCTTAGCTTGCGAATGCGCCGTTGTAACGCCCTGGTCGCGACGCTTCTTCTGCTCGTAGATGTCGCCGCGATAGACCCAGGTCTTGACGCCGATGATGCCGTAGGTGGTGTGAGCCTCGGCGAAACCGTAGTCGATATCAGCGCGCAGCGTGTGCAGCGGCAGACGGCCCTGGAGGTACCACTCGGAGCGGGCGATCTCGTTTCCGTTCAGACGACCGGAGACGCGAACCTTGATGCCCTTGCAGCCGAAGCGCAGTGCGGAGTCAACCGACTTGCGCATGGCACGACGGAAGCTGACGCGCTTCTCGAGCTGCAGCGCGATGTTCTCGGCGACCAGCTGAGCGTCGAGCTCCGGCTTGTTGACTTCGAGAATGTCGATGAAGACCTCGCGGCTGGTGCGCTTCTGAATGTCGGCCTTGAGCTTGTCGATCTCGGCGCCCTTGCGGCCGATGATGATGCCCGGACGCGCGGTGCGGATGATCAAGCGCAGCTTGTTGCCTGGACGCTCGACTTCGACCGAGCTGACGCCGGCGGCCTTCAGCTTCTCGCGCAGCTCAGCCTTGAGCTTGACGTCTTCGACCAGCAGCTTGTCATAGCCGCGCTCCACGAACCAGCGTGACTTCCACGGCTTGTTGATGCCGAGGCGCAACCCATACGGATGGACTTTCTGTCCCATAGCTTCCCTTTACTCCGTGCCCTCTCCGGTTGAGCCGGTGGGCGGTAGTGCAAAACTTTAAGTTTACAAGAAACTGCTTACTTCGCGGCCTTTTTCGCTGCGGGCTTCTTGGCGGCTGCCTTCTTGGCTGCGGGCTTTGCCGCGGTCTTGGTGGCTGCCTTCTTGGTGGTCTTCTTCGCTGCCGGTGCCGGGGTGGAGTCGGAGGCTGGCTGACTGCAGTGGCCGACTTCTTCTCCGCGACGGTGACGATGATGTGTGCGAGCCTGCGCTGGTAGCGGAACGCGCGGCCCATTGGGGCAGGGCGGATGCGCTTCATGCGTGGACCTTCGTTCGCGATCGCAGTGCGGACGTAGAGGTTGTCGACATCGACATCCAGCCCTTGCTCCTGCGAGACGTAGGTTGCGTTCTGGATCGCGGAACGCAGAACCTTTTCCACTACAGGCGCCATGCGCTTGGTGCTGAAGTGAACGGTGTTGAGTGCCTGCTCGACGCGGAGGCCCTTGATGAGATCCAGGACAAGCTTCGCCTTCTGCGGGCTGGTGCGCTGAAACTTCGCTTCCGCGCGGAACTCTCTGATTTTTTCTGCTGCCTTAGCCATAATCTTCGTCCTTCAAAACTTCTGCTTCGCTGCCCCTTGCGGCGGGCTCACGGTGATACGTAACTGCAAACGATCAGCCCGATTTATTTGGGCTTCGCGGAGGTCTCAGCAGCGCGTGCGGAGTGGCCCTTGAACGTGCGGGTGGCCGAGAACTCACCGAGCTTGTGGCCAACCATGTTCTCCGTCACGTAGACCGGAATGAACTTGCGGCCGTTGTGTACGGCAATGGTGTGACCGACGAAGTCAGGGTGAATCGTGGACCGGCGTGACCAGGTGCGCAGAACCTTCTTGTCGT
>CAVYUE010000026.1:0-299690 GCA_963771625.1 uncultured Acidobacteriaceae bacterium | reverse complement strand
CTGATGGCGACGGGGAGCGAGACGCGGCGAGGAATCGTTCTCGTGCTGTATGAGTCTTCGAAGCCTCACACAACGGTGGTGAGTGAGTGGAAGTCGCAGGGCCTTTGTAAGAAAAACCCGTAGATCTGATGCGACTGCTCGACCCTTAGAGAATGAGCTCGTTGTACCACTTAGTTCATTACTATCCGCTCATGCGGACGCTGTTAGTAAATTCGTTTTCTGCAATACGTATCAGTTCATAGGGGGTGCCACGATGGCCTTCAAAGCGACCGTGAAGGAGGCCGAAGAACATACGCAGCGCGTGCGACGGATCTGTATGAGAATGCCAGGATGCGAGGAAAAGCAGTCGCACGGCGAACCGACGTGGTTTGTGCGTAAGCGGTGTTTGTGATGTTCGCAAATAACCATCACAACGATGGTCATGTCGCTGTGTGGCTACCGGCTCCGCCTGGGATGCAGGCGAGCTTGATTGAGACTTCGCCCGAGATTTTCTTCAGGCCACCGTATGTGGGGACGGAAGGGTGGGTCGGGATCCGAGCTGCATGAGGTAGGAGACGAGGGAGTTGAGTTTGCACATACTCGAGGCGTGGAAGCTGGTCAAACAAAAGAGGCTCGCGATCTGAGCTTGCATGGCATGTCGAGCTTGGTAGGGAACAGAGCGTATGGGGCGCAGTTTAGCCCACTTTTTAGCCGGCGGCGTTTCTTTCTGCGGGTGCCGAACTAAAAAAAGCCCGACGACCCCTGGGTTTTTAAAGTGCACGAAAACAGCAAAGATGTAAAAAATCCGTGAAGATTGACCCAAAATCTACTATTTTCCACATGAAATTACCGAGTGTTAGGAGTGAACGAACGCTCATTCGAGCGCAAATAGGGGATTTTTAGTTTGGCAATCGGCGTGCTCAGCGTTTATATATTCCCCTCTGCAGCCTAAACGAATCGCATTCCCAACTCATAAGACTTTATACGGAGACCAACGTGAAAACTTACGACGTATCCCCGCCGCCGTACTTTGCAAAACTGATCACCATCGCGATCTTCTTTTTTGCGTTCTCGTTAATTACGCCCCCTTTTGCGGTTGCCCCATCTTCTGGTGAAGTCTCGGGCACTGTTACGGATCCAACCGGCGCGATTGTCTCCGGCGCCACCGTCACACTTAAAGCGTGGACACCAATGCGGAACGTACCACGACGACAAGTTCAGCAGGCATATTCAGCTTTCCCAACGTTCAGCCAGCTCAACATACCGTCACTGTTACCAGTGCCGGCTTCAGCAACTATAAAGCCAGCGTTGAAGTGACTGTTGGTGGGCGCCTCACGCTCGAAGTTTAAGTTGACTGTGAGCAACAGCGCGGTCACGGTTGATGTCTCGTCGAACCAAACCGCTTTGGTCAACACTTCGACTCCTGAGGTCTCGCAAGTCATCAGTCAGGAACAAATCTCTCAGCTCCCATCGCTCACTCGTAATCCATACGACTTCGTCGCCCTCTCGGGCAACGTCTCGGCAGGGGATAACACGGCCGCGGGCAACGTGCAGAATGGAGCAAATCGCGGCGTAAACTTTTCGCTCAACGGTCAGCGCAACTCCCGGTACTGAGATTCTTCTAGACGGCGTCGAGAACGTTACTGTCTTCACGGATTCTGTCGGCATCAAGGTGCCACTCGACGATGTACAGGAATATCGCATCATCACTAACAACTTCTCTCCTGAATATGGTCGCGCCTCTGGCGGCGTTGTCGCTGTAGCCACCAGGAGTGGAACCAACTCGTTCCACGGGACGGGTTGGGAGTTCAACCGGATCGCCGCAACCACTGCGAACACCGTCACCAATGCACAAGAAGGTATCGCCAAAGGCCAGTACACTCGCAACCAGTTCGGCGGCGCAATAGGTGGCCCAATCGTAAAGGAGAAGCTCTTCTTCTTCGCTTCGACTGAGTTCATTCGAGTCCGGAGCGCATCTCCACAGATCGCGGCAGTGCCCACCTCGGAGTTCCTCGCAGCGGCCCCGGCCAACGTCCAATCCTACTTCAACACCTTCGGTGGAAACACTAACTTCAACGTCCTCAGCACTACCTCCAATCTCCAGGCAGGCGGCGGCACCGCTCCGCTCTACTCCCAGTTGGATCCTTCAACCCCTGTCTTCAACGTCGTGCAGTTTCTTGCGCCGGGTGATGCCGGAGGAGGCGTGCCGCAGAACACTTACAACGTCACAGGCCGCGTGGACTACAACCTGGGTCAGAAGACCCAAGCCTTCTTCCGTTACGTTGACTATCACGAACTAGATCAGGCCGGATCATCCTTCTCTTCACCTATCCGCAATACAACGTCGGCGAACTGATAACGAATCAAGCCTACCTTCTCAGTCTAGCGCACGAGTTCAATCCCGCTCTCTCCAGCATCACCAAGGCGAGTTTTTCCCGTTTCAACACCTCTAACAGCTATGACACCTCTTTGCAGAATGTCCCTACATTGTTCGTGTCTGCCAACGCGCAGGATCCCTTCTCGGGCAAGGCTTTCCAATTCCCGGGATTTTATGACACCAACCCAGCCAATGGAGGTCTTCCTTTCGGAGGCCCACAGAATACGATTCAGATCAATCAGGATGTAAACCTCACTAAGGGTCGCCATCAGATTCAGGGCGGCGCTCAAATCCTCTACATTCAGGACAACAACGCCTATGGCGCCTATGCGCAGGCAAGCGAGCAGCTTGGCAGCAATCAGTCCAAGGGACTTCAGGCACTTCTGACCGGCAACCTCTATCAATTCTCAGCGGCTGTCAATCCTCAGGGCGCCCTACCCTGCGTGAAAAACCAGTACACCGGCACATACACTCAGACACCAGCCTGCACCATTACCTTGCCAGCCTCCCAGCCATCCTTCGCTCGCTCTGATCGTTTCCATGATTGGGCAGCCTACGCTCAGGACCAGTGGAAGGTCACGCCGCGTGTGACCCTTAGCTATGGTCTCCGTTATGAGTACTTCGGCGTGCAACACAACAACAACGCCAACTTGGACTCCAACTTTGTCTACGGCCCGGGCACCTCGCTTGCCGAGCAGATCCGCACCGGTAACATTCAAGTCGCAACCACGAGTCCAGTCGGTGGACTCTGGAAGCCTCAGTACGGAACGGCATCGCCGCGTCTTGGTTTCGCGTATGACGTATTCGGTGATGGCAAGACCTCCGTTCGCGGCGGTTACGGTATCTCCTACGAGCGCAACTTTGGCAATGTAACCTTCAACATTATCCAAAACCCCCCAGGCTACGCCGTTGTCGTATCCACGGGAACTGCACAGAATCCAGTGCCAGTTACCAACTCAAACTCCGGCCCGCTCAACGGTACCGGCTCTGTTCCCCTTCCGAATACGAGTGCCCGTGCGGTCGATCAGAATATCCGTACGGCTCAGACCCAGTTCCAGTCACTCACCGTGGATCAGCAGCTTGCTCCCGGAACGGTGCTTGAACTCACCTACAATGGCGCTCGCGGTATTCACCTGTACGACATCAAGAATTACAACGGCGCTGGTGGCGGCAACTACCTTCTTGGAGATCCGGTCGTCGATCCTGTCTCTGGAATCGCCGCGCTCACTCGTTTGAACTCACAGTATTCCAACATCAACAATCGAGGCTCAAACGGGGACTCCTACTACAGCGCCTTTAACGTCCAGCTGACGTCCCATAACATCCATCAGACTGGTTTGTCCCTCGTCGCAAACTACACCTTCGCTCATGCCACTGACGACCTGAGCACCACGTTCTCAGAGACCTCGGCCGGCAACTTCGCCTTGGGTTACACCGATCCCTTCAACCCCTCGCTTGACCATGGGAATAGTGATTTCGATATCCGCAATCGCTTTGTGTTCGCGCCCATCTATCAGGCCCCATCCTTCACCAACAAGGGCAGACTCTTTAGCGAAATTTTCGGAGGCTATGAGTTCACCGGAATCTACTCTGTCCGGACCGGTACGCCCTTCACTTATTACGACAGCACACTCGACTACACCGGCTATAACACTCCTCGGTACAATCCGATCACTCCGGTCAAGACTCACACCTTCAAGTCCATCCCGAAGGGTGCGACAAATACCGGCAACAACTACACACTGACCGCGGATCCGATCGGCGGAACTTCGGCAACAGGAGCTGCGCTGCCCGAGGATCAGCCCTTTGGTAACCCGCTTTTCGAGCCGTACACCGGTCCTGCAACCCCTGCTACACCCACAACTCCATTTATTCCAGCAGGAATCTCTGACTGGGGTCCGTATCCGTCAACAATGACTGCACGTAATTCCTTCCGCGGACCAGGAGCCTATAACCTCGATGTCTCAATCTCGAAGCAGTTCCCAATTCACGAAAAAGTGAACCTTGAACTGCGCGCTGAAGGCTTTGACGTCACCAACCACCACAACCTCTACATCCAGCAGAGTCAGAACGACGCATTCAACTCCATCAGTAACGGCACCACCCCACAGATCACTGCATCCAAGGGCGGCGTTACAGGCGGGGTAAATGATGAGCGACGCTTCCTCCAGTTCGCCGGAAAGATCAACTTTTAATTGATTGAACCATTGCTAGAAGGGACAGGCGAAAGCCTGTCCCTTTTTCTTTGGATTTCGATAATTCCCGTTTCTATCCGTAAATTACAAAGGCGTCTTCGAAGTTGGTTAGCAATCGCTCAAACATTGACCGCATTCTTTTCTCTATGCTAGCGTCAGGACATGGCGTTTGTTCTGCTTCATTGTTGTCGCTGCGACCAGCTTCTCGCTGGATGAGGCGCGACATTCTCAGATCTTCCTGACGCATCTCCAAAGCTCATCCGGATACTTCAATCGTTTGCCCGTGCATCCGTCAACAGGCCGGCATCTGTGCCCGGACTGTTTGTGACGGTTCAGCTTGGAGACAGATCCTATGCAACTCGAAACAGGTGAACGGCTTGTACCTGAGGCCGATAGCACCTTGATACGATCCGGCTTCATCTCGAAGACACCTGAGGAGCTCACCAACATCGTTTCGCTGTTCGCGTCCTCGGATGGATGGATGGATCGGGTGCGGCTGCGCACACAACAGCGCTGGTATGAGCGACTGTTTCAAGGTCCAGACCATGACATTTGGGTGATCAGCTGGCTGCCCGGGCAATCCACCGGCTTCCACGACCACGGTGAGTCCTCGGGAGCCTTCATCGTAGCGACAGGTATGCTTGAGGAGCATCGTCCTGGTGAGAAGCCCCTTGTAATACATTCTGGCCAGCCGCGCGCATTCGGCCCCGATTACGCGCATGACGTAGGAAATGTCTCGCGCGCGCCGGCCGTTAGCATTCACGCATACTCGCCTCCGCTCAGCGAAATGAACGAGTACGAGCTGGATGGGAGTCGACTGGTTCCGCGCGAACGCGCGTCTGAGCGGGCTGAGACGCTTAATCAGGAGTGGAGCGTGCAGAGACGGAAACCCGCACACCCGACCGGGGCCTTGAGCATTGAACAGATGCTTTCAGCGGCACGTGCCCGACTGCGACGGCTATCTCCGGATGAGGCCTATGAGTCGGTGAAAAAAACAGAGGCGATCCTTGTAGATATTCGTCCCGAAGGCCAGCGCTCGATCGAGGGTAGTATTCCGGGCGCATTGATCGTCGAGCGTAACGTACTTGAGTGGCGGTTTGATCCGACATCCAACGCGCGGCTGCCGGTTGCGACCGATCATGACCTCCAGGTGATCGTGTTCTGTTCCGAGGGCTATACCTCAAGTCTCGCGGCCGCAGCTTTGCAGGACCTCGGGCTATGGCGCGCAACCGATATGGTTGGCGGATGTCAAGCATGGCGTGCAGCGGGTCTGCCGATTGGGCCGTCAGACAGTTTTTCAAGGATCAGTCCCGCTGATGAGCCGTAAGTTCAGTTCCTTTACTTTTTGGCATGGCGCCGACGATTAGGATTGAAAGCTACTGCTTATCCCAAACGCTCGTAAATACCGCAGATGTCTTGATGGATTTGCTTACGATTGTTAGCGTGTTGCCGTCAGCGGATACTGTGAATTCGTCGATGCTCTCAGGCCTGCCCTTGATTTGACTCTCCATTTGAATGACATGATCGCTTATCCGCTTACCCGACGATGAATCGCCTTTGGTTCCATCGGGGGCTGTATCGAAATACTGCTTTCCATCGAAATTCATGTCGGTCCGGTGTTTACTGGAAGTTGATGTGAGACTCAAGCCGTCTTTTCCGTAGGGCTCAATGATGAGTTGTTCTGCAGGTCCGGAGACCTGTTCTTCCATCGAAACCGACTTCCAATCACCAAATATGCTTTTGCCGGGATCAGTTCTCGCATACACCGTCGTCGTCTTTTCTTGGCTACCATTTGTAGCCGTAAAAAGATCGACAAGTGTAAGCGTTTTGTCATCCGACGAGACGGTATAGGTCCGTTTCATCGTCCGAGAGTCAACTCTGTCCATCTGCCACGTGTGATCATCTAACTTTTTAAACGAAACTGTAGCTCCCGAAGGAGATTTGATGGCCACGCCGCCCGCCTTAATATTGGTCGTTTCACCAGAACTCCCGGTAAGGCCATATCGATCTCCGCCAAGGTTCTTGATCCCGTAGGTGATAGTTGGTTTTGGGCTCTTCTCGGCGTTATAGACCCACGTCCCGACAAATGGATCACTCGCGGCCGCCAAGCCGGAGGTCGCGAAGATAGCAGCGCACAAAAGGCTGTAGAGTTTCATTAATTGTCCCCTTGGGAATTGGACGGTAGAATACCACGCAATCGAAGGTGTCTTCGGCTCGGAAGACTGGCCTCGGATATAGCTTTGATCGTTTATTTGGCGCAGTGTTTTGTGGTGACCCAGGCCAAGCGAGTGGGTTCAGTGAAGGATACTCAGGCGCACCTGAGACATGCCCCAGCCGACACAACGGCAAACGAGGACCCGCAGGGTTGCCACCGAGCGTCCAGCCTGTAAGTTGTTGATTTTATGGTGGGCACAGCAGGATTCGAACCTACGACTTCCACCGTGTGAAGGTGTCTCCAAACACGCCGGTCGCAGATTCTAAAGAGGTTAAACGCCGGTAGAGTGGTCAAAAACCGGTCCAAATGGCCCCTATTGCAACAAGAATGCAACAAGCTTTTGTGCGTGTGGCAGGGCTGACAGTGAGGGATCAGCCCAACACTCTTTTCTTCTCCGAATCAGCTACGCGGCATTGCGTCACACACTTCTGCGTGATACAACCTTGCGTGATGGATAACCCTTTTCAATTCGGACGCGAACTCGGAACAGATGAACTGGTAGATCGCCAGGACGAAGTCGCTGCCGTCATCGAAACCATCCGCCAAGGCACAAAGCTGTTTCTGATCGGACCTCGCCGCTTTGGCAAGACATCCATTCTCAAGACCGCCGAGGACCGCCTGGCCAGCAAGAATGCCGTCGTCCTACGCTTCGATGCCGAGAGCTTCCCCTCCCTGGATCTCGTGGTCACCGCCCTCATCGCAGCGGCGGCAAAGAGCCTCAAAGGCAAAGTCGAACGGGTTGGAGACCAGATCACAAAGTTCTTTTCCAAGCTTCGACCGGAGCTCAGCTTTAGCATCACTCAGGATGAGTGGAACGCCAAACTCGGCGTAAACGTCGCGACCAGCCCAGAAGCGCATGTCGGCCTTTTGATCGAGGCTCTCAACGGGCTGGAAGCACTCGCCGCTGATCAGCCAGAAGCCCGCGCAGTCGGCCTCGTTATCGATGAGTTTCAGAAGATCATCGAGATCGGCGGCCTGCAGGCAGAATCGCAGATTCGCGCGGCAATTCAACGACACAAGCGGGTCGGATACGTCTTCGCTGGATCGAAGACAAGCATGCTCACGGATATGACAATGGACGCGACAAGGCCCTTCTATCGCCTTGGTCAAATTCGCTTCATTGGTCCCGTCCCAAGGAAGGATTTCGAATCATTCCTTACCGCAAAGTTCCGCCGTGGAGGGTTCCGCGTCGAAGATCCAAACGCGATCATCCGCATCCTGCAACTCGCGGAAGATGTTCCTTACAACGTGCAGCTCCTGGCTCACACATGCTGGTATGAATTGCGCAACCAATCAGCCAATGATTCGGCCGCACTGACACCAGCAATTGTCGATGCCGCTATGCTCCTAATCGCCCGACAATACGACCCCTTTTATACGCAGATATGGTCTGCACTGACAGCCATTCAACAGAAGACTCTTCTGGCCGTGATCAACGAAGCGGGTTCGGGCTTGCAGTCTCTTAAGGTCGCGCAATTTGTGGGCAGGGGCGCTTCGACAGTCCAACGATCAATGGGGTCTTTGATTGAAAAAGACATCCTTCGCGAAGAGGAGCATCAAGGCGCAACCAGGCTTCGTTTCGAAGACCCGTTCTTCTCACAATGGATTCGAGCGTTTCCGGCGAGGGCCGCCGGACTGCTTTTGCCTTAGTCTTCCAGGAAGTAGCTGGGTGTCTTCCCGTAGAGCTTCGCGAGCTGCAGAAGCTCGATGACATCGATGCGACGTTCGCCTGTTTCACACTTCGATAGAAACGAATGCGAGAAGCCAAGGTCCTCGGAAACTTGACGCTGGTTCAGCCCTGCTTCTTCCCGTGCTTTGATCAACTTGAGCAAGATTGAGTCGTAGGTCTTCTGAAAAGGGACGGTTCGCGCTTTGCGCGATCTCCTAGTCTCCGCCTCTTTTCGAATACCCATCATTCAAGTGTGGGTATCTCTTGAACAATCCCCTAATAAGGGACACAATGACGATGAGCAGTAGTGGAGGATTCAGTGCCAGACACCACCATTGAGTGTGTTGAGGCGGCGGGAAAGACCGTATATCGCTTACAGCTCGTCAGCTCTCACAGCGGAGCCCAAGAATTGCTGTTGGAGTTCACGGATGGAACGGCTTTTTCGATGTCTGTAGAGCCCACAACGAGTCGTTCTGCCTATCTCTTCAAAACATCAACAGGCTCACCAGAGACGATACGAAGCTACGACGAATAGGCTTGTTATTCCCACCGGGAATAACTCCGTTCCGAGAAGTTATTGGACTCGGGGTAGCGACGGCACTTAGTTTTTGCGCCATACCGACTTCCTACAGTCGGCGGAGGTGCAAACGTGATTCGTCGCTACCCCATACTCCGATCGGATGAAGGCACCTTTCGGTTGCCTTTTCGACTCGGCTCATCCCAATGTGTTCGTCCCGTCCGCACGGCAAATCGGGCGATCGTCAAGGAACGGATTCTGCGCGCTGCGAGAATCCTGCTCCCCAGCCTCGTTGCAATCACTTTGACCAACGCGGCCCACGCACAAGGCACGATGGACTTTTCCGGAGCGCAGACGCTCATGGGAACGTTCAAGACGTTCGCCATGTACGCCGGAGCTGTCATCTGCCTTGGCGGTCTGATCTTTGCTGGCATCCGCATGATGTCGGGAAGGTTTCAGGACGCTATTCCAGGTCTGTTCGGCGCGCTCTTTGGCGCCGGTGTTCTCGGATGGGGAGCTGGTTGGATTGGCTCACTAACCGGGCAGTCGATGTAGGAGGTGCATCGACTATGGCTCGCCGGGGAGAACCGCAAGCAATCAATCAAGCGCTGAATCGTCCGAGGGCCAAACTCGGCCTCGACCTCACAGCATGGATGGCGATCTCATTCGTCTGCATTGCGGTTTTCCTCGTCGGCTTTCGACTGCTGGCGATGATGGCTTTTCCCAGTCTTGCAATCGGTGCATGGCTCATCATTCGCAAACACCCAAAGATGTTCCAACTGTGGGGCCTGAGCCTCAACCAGAAGAGCTACTATGACCCGCGCAAACAGTGAACAACTCCGACATGTTCCATGGTTCGCCAAGGCCGGAGCTGCGTGCAGCATCGTGCCAATCGCGCGCTTCGTGAGCGAGACCATCTTCGCCCTCAAAGGCGGTGGCTACGGATGCTTCTTTCGTCTCTCTGGTGTTGATGAAGAAGGACTGACCGACCAGGAGCTTGAGTCGCAGCTTCGCATGATTGAAGGAAGTCTTCGCGGATTGCCGGAAGGCACCGCACTCTACCAGTACACGCGAGTCCGCGCCGGGTTTCCGCTGCCCCGTCAGAGAAGCTACGCAAATCCCGTGACCCAAGTGTTTGTCGACGAACGTCTCCACTTCCTCGAAATGAACGCGAGCTTCCGAAGGATCGACCTTCACTGGTGCCTCACGATAGAACCGTCCCAAGTCAGAGCGTTCGAACGGAAGCCTCAGGAGAACACTGCTCAAACGTCGCGGCTGCTTGCCGAATTGCAAAAGACGGCAACTCTCCTCGCCGGGAACCTCAGCAGGTCCATGGGACTGGAATTACTCAGTAAGCGAGATGTTTTCCGGTTTCTCAGCTATCTCTTCAATCTCGAAGATTGGGTCGATGCCGGCGAGCTACGTGGCGATACCGGGGTAGATCGGCAGGTCGTCCAAAGCCCAGTGTCCTGGGAGAGCGACCATCTACGAATCGGCAAGCGATTCGTACAGATGTATTCGCTCAAGACCACGCCGGAGGCGTCTCGTTCCTGCCTCTTCTCGGACTTGATGACACTCGATTGCGACAGCATCCTTTGCTCGACTTGGAGACCCAAGTCGTCTGCAACCGCACGCCACGAGATCGATCAGCAAGAGAAGTTCATCAGCTTCTTCAAGGTTGGCGTTCTGTCCCGCGTTATGGCAGGAAAAGATTCTGCCTCCCTCGACACCGGAGCCGGAGCCAAAGCTGCGAACAACGCGGTCGATGACCTGAGTGAGGTGATTCGCGCCCTCGACAAGAAATCGCAGGGCGAATTCTCACTTCGCTTACTAATCGCCGCTCGTTCTCAAGCTGAACTTCACTCCATCGCTCCTTCCGTGCATCGGGTCTTTGTCGAAGCTCGCGCCCAGATCATGGAGGAATCGCTTGGGAATCTTTCGGCCTTCTACGCCATGTTCCCTGGCAACGGGAAGTTCAATGTGTTCCCGATGTGGTTGGGCGAAGACCATCACGCCCGGATGTCCTCCATCTACGCACCGAATCTGGGCCTGCGTTCACTCCGAAGATTTGGATGCGGAGTACCTGAACGTCTTCGAGACCCGCACCCGGACGCCCTTCTTTCAAGACGCATACGTCGGTGGCGTTCGCGTGATGCTCATTCTCGGTCCCACGGGCAGCGGTAAGTCGGTGAGCGGCAACCTCGCCATTGCTCACGAACAGAAGTATTGCGGATTCACCTACATCTTCGATATCGGTGGATCGTATGAGAGTGTCGTCGAGCTCTACGGAGGTCGAGTTGATCGCATCGGTAAAGACGGCCCGCGTGTAAACCCGTTCACGCTGGAGCCTACTGAAAGCAACATCCAGTTTCTCTACAGCTTCATCAAGCTCCTGCTGACAAACAGCGGAGCTGGACTGGAACCTGAGGATGACGATGTCGTACACAAGGCCGTCAAGGATATGTACCTCCTCGATCTTTCAAATCGCAGGCTTTCGAATCTATACCTGCCCAAGAAGCTCGACCGTTACCTCTCGAAATGGGTGGGCAAAGGCATTTACAACGCTATCTTCGACAACGTCGAAGATAGCCTCTCTCTGTCACGCGTGCAGTGCTTCGATTTCCAAGGAGTAAACAACGCGCAGTATGCAGATTTGATCGAGCCGCTGATGGTCTGGATCCTCCGCCGCATCAACGATGTTCTTTACAACCCGGCCAATCTCGGTGTGCCCAAACACATCCTGATCGAAGAACTCTTCTCTTCAATGAAGAACAAGCAGCTGTTGGACGCTGCACTGGCTTCGATCAAGACGGTTCGTAAGAATCTTGGCGGCGTCACCCTGATTGGTCAATCCGCCGAAGACCTGGGAGCCAACGCGGACAGCATCGTTAACTCCTGCACATCGTTCCTCTTTCTTCCGGATGCAACCTTCAATCGGAAACGCTACGCAGAACTGTTCAAGATGAACGACCAACAGCTCGCGTTGTTCGAAAGCCTCCAGACGCGGGAGGCACTCTACATCCGACGCGATGGTGTCACCAAAGTTGTTCGCTTGAACCTCGACAACCGGAGCTATGCTGCGTTTTCTACGAAGCCGAAGGATCGTGTTCGGCGCTCCAAGCTCATTGCCAAGTATGGCCTTACCGAGGGCATCGACCGCTTTGCCCGGGGCGAGACAGCGTAACCAAAACGAAAGGACAGATCCATGAAGCCGCTCATTCCCATCGCCATCGTTATCGGCCTACTTCCAGGAGCGTTGCCAGCCTTTGCGTCAGGCCCGGAACATCCCCTTCAACCCAGCGCGCCGCGTACGGTGACATTGGTTGAATCTCAGGCTCCGCCTGTCGTCCGTGCAGGGCTTCTACAATCAACATTGATTGTTCTGCCTGCGGAGGAGAAGGTCGCCAACGTATTCGCAGGCGATACGGTGGATTGGGTCTTTGACGGCGGTCATGTGGCAAGCCGCTACATCAGTGTGAAACCGAAGACGGCGAACACCTCGACGGATATCCACATCGTGTCCGACCACGGCAACGAATACACGCTGGAGCTTCGAGAAATATCCAGTGACACGGATGCCCACTACGACTCGAAGATACTCATCGAGCCAGGCGACAAAGCAGCCAAGGAAAAAATCGCTCAGCTCCCCGTCTTCGTGCCGGCTGCAGAACTCGATAAGGCAAAGCAGGATGCCGTAGCGGCCAAGGCTGCACAAGCCGCGATCCTGAAAGCTGAGCAAGGCAAAGAGGAAGCCTATCGCAGCCAGTATCCCGGTTCTCTCCACTTTGATTACTCGTGGGATGAGAAGAAGGGCAAGGAGCTCGGCCTTCAGCAGATATGGCACGACGACAAGTTCACCTACCTGCGCGGGCAGTTTCAGGAGACACCAGCCCTCTACGAAGTGAAGGACAAGAAACCGAGTCTCATCAACTTCGATTTCGCCAACGGTCTCTACACCATCCCGAAGCAGGTGGACGCAGGTTATCTCGCCATCGGCAAGCAGCATGTGGACTTTCATCGCAATGCGGAGGTGAAGTAGCCATGCCCGAGCCAAACGAGAATATCCCTGCCACCGTCCCCGAACAGCCAGAGTCGAAGCCTCCGCTGCGTAAGAGTATGCCTGTCGTCATGGTGCTTGTGGTGATCGTCGCCTTGATTGGTATAGCGAACATCTCTAGCCTGCTGAGCGGCAACAAGCGGTCGGCCCCGCCGAGCTCGCTGACGATGAATCCCACGACCCCAAACGCCCAGCAGATCTCGAGTTTTCAGACGCAGCAACAGCAACAAGCTCAGCACGATGCTGAAGAACGGCAAAGGCAGCAGGAGCTTGCTGCTGCTATGCGACAGCTTCAACAAGACCAGGGTGTTCCCAGTCCCGAGGCGGGTAACACGCCGCCGATGACACCCGCGCAACGCGCGGCCATCTACGGCGAAAGCCCAAATGCGCCCCAGCACACCTCCAATATGTCCGAGGCGCAGGCAGAAGCCAAGCAGAAACGCCTCGCGGTCGCAAAGCAACAGCAGGATGCGCTCAACAGCGACACGGTCGCCATCGACTTCTCCCGCGAGAGTGCGGCGGCTTCGCCTACGGCGGCGCTGACAGCCAGAGGCGATAGTGTCGAGAAAGCTGCTGCGGGAGAGGTTGGAGGAAAGCAGACCCCAAAGGATGGTGCTGTCAAGGCAGAGCCCATGGCGGCCTACCCGTTTGATCAGTTTCAGGGGCAGCTCTATCGCATCTTCGAGGGAACGGTCTTAGAAGGCGTCGTTACCAATCACGGTGACAGTGGGCTTGCTGGCCCAATCCTCGTCATGTTGACGACGGATTACTATTCGCACGATCACCAGCAGCTTCTCATGCCGCAGGGCACTCGGTTGATGGGAAGCGTCCAGAGCGTAGGCAACTCTCAGCAGCGGAAGATGTTTGTCACGTTCCACCGTGCCGTATGCCCGGATGGGTTCTCCCTCGAGTTTGATAAGTATCTTGGACTTGACCAGATCGGGACGACTGGACTCGCCACTAACGTAGACCACGGATACCTCCTGGCCTTCGGAGCTGCTGCGGCAATCGGTGGCTTAGGCGGGCTGGCGCAGATCGGAAACAACGGAAGCGTCTTTACTCCATCCACGGAGATTCGTAATGGGATCTCAGCGCAGACCGCTGCAGAAGGCCAACAGGTTCTCAATCACTTCCTCAACCGCTTACCCGTAATCACGCTCAAGGAAGGTTCGCGCGCCCGCGTCTATATCGGCCGCGACATCCTCATTCCCTCTTACGCAGAACACCGCGTCGATCCCACGTTGTGAAGAAAGGAGGAAACATGACTCTCGCCCGTTCGTGCCAACTGCTCACCGCTGGAGCCGTCTCCTTGGGAGGGGTGCTATTCGTCGGATTGGGCGGTATGTCCACCGTTGCACATGCGGGTGAGTCTTCTTTTGAGTTCGTCGGCAACCTCATCAACAACGTCCACAACATCTCTTTGGACCGCTTTGATCCGACGTGTCCCAAATGCTTCTGACCACAACCATGCTGGAGGGTATATGAAGGTAAACATCACTAGACGGCGCAGATGGCTCGTTGGAGGAGGACTGCTGCTCCTCACCGCGACGCCGAGCTTCGCTCTCTTCGGAATCGGCGACATCGTCTTCGATCCGACAAGCTACGCCAGCCTCGTGTCGCAGCTCACGACGATCGAGTCGCAATACAACATGCTCAAGAACAACGTCGAGCATTTCTCCATCAAACAGCAGTGGCAAACCACCTTGACTGCATTGAAGAATGTGAATGTTGCCAACATGTTCGGTGAAACGAACGGGATGACGATTGCGTTCAATACCAATTCAGCGACGGCCGCCAGTACTGCATGGAAGACCGCCACTACCCCAATGAATTCGGGTGTTACGGTCTACTTTCAAGGACAATCCCTTGGGAGCCCGCAAATGTCTCAACTGGCGATGGTGGAGATGTCCGACTCGATCTCGCCCGACTGCATCACGGCGGTAGGTGCCTACCGGGCAGCCCGGACACAGAACACCGCTGCCAACACTAGCCTGACAGCCAACCAGCTTGACGGCACCAGCACAACCAACAGCGAAGTCCAGCAACTCAACCTCCTCAATGCCTCTGAGGTGCAGAAAATGTCCGAGATGCAGAACCAAGGAGCGATGCAAGCGTGTCTCGCTTCCCAGATGGCCGTGACCAACATGGAACGTCGCAATGCCGCTGCGACCGACCTGAACACAGCCGCTTTCGTTCAACAGCAACATGCAACCAATGACACCAGTGCTGCGAATGAGAGCAGCACCTGGCAGACGTACTTGCCCTGAGAGAACTACTCATGCTGAAACTCCTCAACACGAAGTTGCTGATTGCCATTCTTGCGGCGCTGAGCGTCATCGCCAGCGCCGCGATTTATCAACGCCATGAAGCCGCAAAAGCTACGGCCATCCTTGAGCAACAGCAGCGCGATGCCGAGCGACGGAAACAGGAAGATGAGGCCTTCCGTAAGAAGGTGGAAGAAGACAAGAAAAGGCACAGTTCCGCTGCCGGTAATGAAGGAAAGACCTGGAAGAGCTACATCCCCTAATCCTCTCGGGAGACCTATATGAGCATCGCCATTGTCGCGCAATTCGTTCCGTCCGCAGGTATGAACTGGCTCTACCAGTTCACCAATAACCTGACCAATCTCACTACGCAGAACGGCGGTGCTTTGACTCAGTTGGGAGTCACGGAGCTAAGCTGCGATCGCGTTCTTCAAGCTGGTGAGCATGGTCGTGAATTGGAACACGAGTGCTATGACGCTCCGCTTCCACACGCATCCCGTCCGTGCCGGCGAGATGACCCAGTTTCTGCTGAGACTCATCATCTGCTGCCTGCTCATTAACTATTGGGTTAATCCGTTTCCGGGAGCTAGCTTCGGCATCAATCACTTCTTCTCTTACATCGCTCAGGCAATGGTCGCTGCCTTCGATCAGAACTCGCTTGACCAGCTGCTACAGCTGCTCAAGACGGCGGGCGATGGCACGTCCATGCCATCCTTTACGGCACCTGTTCAAATTCTCTGCTACGTCTTGGTTCAGCTCATGCTTGGGCTCGCATCAGCCATCCTTTTTGTCATCAACTGCAGCGCCTTCATCCTCTACGGCGTCACGGCGCTTTTCGGGCCTGTCTTTGTACCGCTCCTCATGACGCAGAACTTCAAAGCGAAGTTCTTTCATTTCTTGGATGTGCTCATCGGCTTCGCCATGATTCGCGCTGTCGCCGCAGCCTTCATCTACGTCTGGGCTGGGTTCATGAACGGCTTTCTCCAACAGACCTTCAATGGCAACTATTCGATGGAGATGTGGATTGCGAATTTGATCCCTTGCTTAATGGTTTTCGTCGCGTTCATCATCAATATGTTGTTCATTCCGAGCATGACGCAAGCCATCTTTGGCGGGGCTGCTGGGCTGACATCGGCCGCCCCGGGAGTCGTTGGAAGTATCGGCGGCATGGCTCTCATGAAGGGTGGAGGTGCATAGGATGTGGAACTTCTTATTGGCTTTGTTCGCGGGTAGCGCTGCTGGAAGCACTCGCACTGCTCAGCGGTCGGTGAAACCCATCATCGCCCTCTTCCTCGTGGGAGTTCTTGATAGCGGGCGTGATCTATGTTTGCGTCGTTTTCACGGCAGTCTCGGAAAGGAACAATACACGTCATGTCAGCACACACAGCTCGCATTGAATCCGCGTTATCGCCCGAGCACGCGATGCTCACCGACCAGATTGGCAACGAGGTATATTCCTCACACTATGCTGAGCGGAAAGCCTATCGCTTCATCATTGGCTGCGGAACGATTCTCCTCTGCGGTTCGTTCTGGCTCAACTTCTCCTTGGCTCACCGTCCGATTGCTAATCGGTATGTCCGCATCGACGAAATGGGACGTGCGCAGGCGATCCAGTACACCGACCTCAATTACAGCCCGCGCGAAGGTGAGGTTCGCACTTATCTGAACGATTGGGTGAACTACCGGTTCACGATCAATCGGGAGGTCATCGCGAAGAAGTATCCGTTGAACTACTACTTCCTCTCGCAGCCTCTCGCATCGCGGCTCATGGCCTCTGACAACCAGAACCATCTCGTTTCCCAGGTGACCGCTGGACAGGTGGAGTCAGGGGATGTTCAGGTGCGGAACGTCACCATCACCTCCATGTCGGAGGAGGTCGTACAAGGTACGCGAGTCGCGCGAGGAACGGCGCTCCTTACGCTCGACAAACTCTTCTCGGAGCAGACTTCTCATCAGCCCCGCACAGAGCACTGGCTTCTCTCTGTTACGTACTACTTGAATCCAAAACAAGTCAGCGATCAGGCGAAGATCTATCCGCAGTATGAATTCATCAATCCGCTTGGACTGACGGTCACGGAATTTCACGAAAACCGGGTCTCGGTCGATCTTATTCAGCCGGGCACAACGGTCCCGAATCCTAACGCCATTGCCCAGCCTTTGCAGGGAGCATCGCGATGAGCTTCGACCTGATATTACCGTTCTTTCCAGAAGAGTTGCAGGCACTCTTCCTCGATCCCTCGATCTCCGACCTGATGATCAATGGGACGACAGGAGTGTTTGCGGATCGGGGTGGCGTTATCGACCAAATCCCGCTCACCAGAGAGTTCACCAACGACCGCCTGCAGGCGGCGATTGAGCGCGTAGCCCGGAAGTTGGGGCAGGACATCAACAACCAAAATCCGATCCTGAACACGCGGCTCCCAGATGGCTCACGCGTGGCGGTTGTCGGGCCTCCGTCATCCATCAATGGACCGACCCTGACTGTGCGCAAATTCAACCGCTGGTTTAGCAGCGAAGAACTGGTCGCTGCAGGCAGTTTGCCTGCTCTTGTTCGTGACGACGTGGTGAATCTGATTCGGAAGCGCAAGAACGGCATCATTAGCGGCGGAACTGGGTCTGGGAAGTCGACCTTGATGAAGGCGCTCCTAGACCACGTTCCCATGCATGAGAGACTCGTTGTGATCGAGCAGCCTGCCGAGTTGAATATCTCCCATCCGAACGCTGTTCGTTGGGAGGCAGTAGCAGCCATCCCCGGACAGGTAGCTGTCACGCCAAGCCAGCTAGTTGCCGCAGCTCTCCGTCACCGACCCGACCGCATCATCATGGGAGAGATCCGGGACGAATGCGGCTATGACTTGCTGCAGGCTATGAACACCGGGCACGGCGGAACCCTCTCGACTTTGCACGCCGATTCCGCGTGGGATGCGCTGAATCGACTAGCGGACATGGCCCTCAGTGCAAGGACAAACTTGGACCAGGCATTTGTCCGGTCGCAGACCGGCAAAGCCGTGGACTTCGTACTGCATTGCGAGCGCGATCACAAGGGCCGCCGACGCGTCCGAGAACTCATCACCGTCTCCGGATACAGTCACGCGGAGCAATGCTTTCTTACTGAGGAGGTCTATCGTGCTTCCGACGGCTGACGCCCCGGTGTCCAGCTAGCGTTTCATCCCCAAATCTGAGGTCACTTCAATGGTCTTTCCAACGGCTCTCGAAGCTGCACAGCCCAACTCGTCTCCAAACGCGCCCGGCATGGCTTTATTTGCTTGGACTAGACGCAGAGTTCTGCGTGTTTGACGCCGTCCCTTCGGAGGCTCTGTGGCATTGAGAGTCTTGCTGCATGTTCGGTCTACCTGCACGCCGGGAATCAGATGGGCGGGTTCGGTGCATTGGAGTTTCTACCGTCCCGTATCCCGTCCTCTACTCGGGTTCACGCTTCGGGGCCAAACCGGCGCCCTGCGGCTCGGCGTCGTTCTGCTTCGACTGCGTCGCCCCTGCGGGGTCTCGGGACCTCCCAAAACAGGTTTGAATGCCGCGGCAAAAAGCGCCGCTCAAACTTCTTCCGGGCCCCGCCAAGAAAGCACTCCTTGGCACTTGGGAGCCGGGCCCACTCGCTCGCTACGCGAAGGGTGACCCGAGAAGCTTACGGGAAATTCAACGAAACGGAGATCACCACCATGTACCTAAACAAACTCACCCTTATCGGATTCCTCGGCAACGATGCAGAGGTTCGCACCAACAACGACCGCAGCCTGACGACATTCTCGCTGGCAACGCAGAGCTCTTACAAGAAGGACGGCAAATACATCGACCACACCGAATGGACCCGTTGCGTCGTCTTCGGCAAGCTCGGAGAGTATGCAGCCAGCCTCAAGAAGGGCGCTCATATCTACGTCGAGGGCGAGAAGCGTACGCGCGAGTACGAGAGCACCAAGACCGGCAAGACCGAGTCCGTGACCGAGCTTCGCGTGAGCGTGATCCGCAACCTGGACCGGACGGCGAAGGCCGCGCCGGAGGAGCAGGAGATCGACGAGGTCTCCGTTGACGAAGAGGCCGCATAGGCCGCGCACTAGTTCCGGGAAGTCCGGTGTAGAGCCGGACTTCTTCGGCTGCTAATCCCTTGTGATCGCACTCGCAATTTCAGAAAGACAGGAGGGCCACCCGATGAATGAAGCTGCCAAAGACTTTCTCTCCCGTTGCTTTGCTCCGGGCTCGACGATTGCTCTCCTGCTTCGCACGGAGAGCCCGGCGAAGACCCAGCAGCGCATCGTCACGCTGGAACAAGCTCTTGCACCCCGTTACCTCGGCTGGCTCACCCACGAGAACCATAACGGCGCGAACGTCTATGTCGCCGCCAATCCGCTTCGCCCCGGCAGCCGTAAGCGGACCAAAGAATCTATCGCTTCCGTTAGGCATGTATACCTCGATATCGACGACGACGGCGATGCCTGCCTCGCTGCGCTGCGGGCATCGGATGCGGTGCCTACGGCTTCCGCCATCCTCTCCACTTCGCCCGGCAAGTACCAGGTTTTCTGGCGTGTGGAAGGCTTCGACTTCGAGTGGCAAGAACTCACGCTCAAACAACTCGCCATTGCCTTCGGCGGCGATCCTGCTTGCACCGATTGCAACCGGGTGCTTCGCATCCCCGGTTTCCTGAATCGGAAGTATTCTCCCGCCCATCCCGTTGCGGTCGAATATGGCGGAGTCCAGGAATGGAAGCCAGATGATTTCCGACTGGAGGCAATCGCCGACAGGGCCGCGCTGCCACCTCCCGGTGTCGCACGTTCCGGCTTCCACAAAGACACTCGGTCCGAAAAGGATTGGGCTTGGGTTTGTGCCCAGATTGCCGAGGGAAGAAACGTGGCCACGCTGACCCGCGAACTCGCTTCACGCCGTTCCGACAAGGCCAACCCGCTGTACTACGCCCAGCGAACCATCGACGTAGCTTCCGCGCGTCAATGGCTTCTCGATGATGCCCTTATCGCCGATGTAATAGCCATGCTCACCGATCGCCGTCGCTTCGAACTTCCCGTCGCACTTTGCGCTGCCCGTGCGCGGGAGATTGCGACCACGGCCCAACGCATAGTCGCACGCCAAAAGCTTGCCTAACCCGCCACCAAGGAGAACGGAAATGCCGCTACTCGAAGTTACTCAAACCCGCCAGATCAGTGCCTCCATCCGCCTGACTGATTCCACCGCAACCCAGACCGATCAGTACGCGGCATTCATCCGGGCTTCTGCCGATGATGTCGTTGAGCAAGCACTCCTCTTTGTTTTCGCAAAAGACCGCGACTTCCAGGAGTTCTTGAAGTCGCCTGATGCGCAGAAGATCACGCCTACTCTGCGCATTCGCAAGCCCAACGCGAATGATGCGGAACCGGCAGCGAAGAAGCCGGTTTCCCTAGCGCCTTTAGCTCCACAAGCAGTCGCTTCTGTGGCGGGGTCGAAAGCATGATCCCGCACCAATATCAGTGGCAGAACCACAACGGTGCTACGCACCGGAAGAATATTGACACTCCATCCCTCGGGTGGGCGTGTTTTGAGCAACGACCGCATGCAGTTGTCTACTGCCTCTCGCTCATAGATTTAGCGACGGTGCGTATGCAACTGCATACCGACCTTAAGCAGTTGTATACGGCGACGGAGGAATGTCATGCGAGCACCCCACAACATAGAAAGCAGAAATCTGGAAGACCGGCTCTCCCGATCGAAGGGGCGTCCGCCAAGAGCGCACGTTGCTCAGGCCCGCGTTACGCGGCCAGAACAACTTGAACTGGAAGCCGCGGCTCGCCATGAGGGCAAGGCCCTCAGCGAGTGGGCGCGCGATGTTCTCTTGCGCGAAGCGCGACGGCCTAGTGGCGATGCCGTGTTTACGGAACTGGTCGCGACCCGCATGTTGCTCGTAAACCTACTTAAGCCCTTGGTCCTGGGTGAGAAGGTTTCGCCGGCATGGATCACGGAAGCCATGACAATGGTCCGGAAGGAGAAGCACAAGGCCGCCCAGGAAGTCATGCAGCAGTACACGCAACAGGCAGGAAAGGAGTCCTCCGATGGCAACACAATGGGGTAGAAAAGAGACGATCATCTGGCCGCCACACGTTCCCTTGATGAGCTATTGCGCCATCGCGGGAGCGCTCTTTCTGACGCTGTTCTTTGCTTGGCAACGGTATGCCTTTCAGCTGCCACCTCTCCAGAAGGCGTATGTGACGGATTACATTCGATCCGGTGTGGGCAATGCCTTTCATGCCCATCAGAGCTACCGACTGCTGTATCTCGGAGGGGCAGCTACTAAGCCGCGTCTTGCGCTGCCATCGGACTTCGCGGACGGGACGATGACATTGCCGGGCGGCAAGCGTATGTCGTTCGCCCTAGCGGCACTTCCGCAGGCGCAGGGCTACTGTTTCCCGTTCCGCGGCCCCGTCGAGAAGTTGGCTGATGCCTCAATGTACCGTTGGCTCCAGGATGCGATCTTTGATCGCGAGAGTCCGTGGCGGACGTTCTCGTTGAGCTTTATCGAGGGCGGTGCCTGCCTCATCGGGCTGCTTGCTCTGGCTATACCGAAGGACATCCGGAGGTTCAAAGAGATGAAGTACGGGCGCGTCCTGCGCGGACCTCGTTTGCTCGATCCCAAGGAGTTCAACAAGGCACAGAAGGGCGATGGTCTAGGCTTCAAAACTACCGAAGCCAACCAGATGATGCGCATTCCTCTCCGCAAGGAAGCGCAGCATCTGCAGCTCATGGGCGATACGGGCGTTGGTAAAACGCAATTAATAATGCAATGCCTCCGACAGATACGGGGACGTGGCGATTCTGCCATCGTCTATGACCCTGCCAGCGAGTACATTCAGCGGTTTTACGATGGCGAACGCGGAGACATCGTACTCAACCCACTCGATGCACGCTGCCCCTATTGGGGACCGGCGCAGGAACTTGAATCGGAGGATGAAGCCTATGCCATCGCGGCGTCTCTGTATGCGCCGAAGACGGATAAAGTCGACGAGTTCTTCCACGAGACCCCGGCGCAGATCTTCGCACATCTGCTTAAGCGAGGCCCTACTCCACACCAGCTAGCCGAGTGGATGTCGGACGACCTGGAGTTGATGAAGCGACTCGAAGGCACCGAGATGGCGTTCTATATCGACCGCAAGGCCGGGCCACAGAGAGCGGGCGTTTTGTCTTCGCTCGGACTGGTCGCCAAGTGCTTTCGAATGCTGCCAGAGCGTGACGAGAAGCGTGATGTCTGGAACGCGCGCACCTGGTCAAAGACGCGCCAAGGGTGGATCTTCATCACTTCACGTCCACCAGAGCGGGATACGCTTCGTCCACTGCATTCTCTCTGGATCGATCTCCTCGTGATGCGGTTACTAACCGCGCCGCAGCCAGGTCAGAAGCCGGTCTGGTTTGTGATCGATGAGCTGGCCAGTCTGCAAAAGTTGCCCCAGCTACATACCGCAATCACGGAGAATCGGAAGTCGAAAAATCCACTCATTCTTGGCTTCCAAGGCAAGGCCCAACTTGAGGTCATCTACGGTCACCTTGCCGAGGTCATGCTGTCCCAACCCGCCACCAAAATCTTCATGAAGACGGCGGAGCCGAAAGCTGCCGAATGGATCTCAGAAGCTATTGGCAAGGTCGAGATCGAACGCCTAAAGGAGACCAAATTTGATGGTACGCGCTCCGGTCATAACTTCACCGTAGAGCGTCAGATCGAACCACTCGTGATGGGGTCGGAGATCAGCGGCTTGAATGATCGCCACGCGTATCTGAAGCTGGGTAACAGCGTCGCCCGGTTCGCTTTCGAGTACATGGACCTGCCCACCCCCACGCCCGGATTCCTTCCGCGTAAGGCTGCTGGCGGCCTCAGTTTCAACCCCGACACGCTGAAACCCATCGCTCCGGAAAGTGCACCCGAGGAGGATTCAGGTGAAGTGGAGAATGTAGAGGCGACGACCGACAGTGAGGGTCCCCACGATAAGGAAAGGGCCCCCATTGCGTGGCCGAAGCCGGGCAAAGATCTCCAGCCGGAGCCGCCCAACGTTGGCGCGACCACAGAGGAAGAGTTGGACGAGGAACGAGCGCTTGGCCCTGCGCTCATCCGGGAGACGTAGCCCATGCTCGATATCTCGAAGCCCCTCAATGCCTCTCAGGCACAGACGTACCACAAGCTTGATTACACCTCGTCCACACAGAGCTACTACGCCCAAGGCGACAGCGTGAAAGGTGAATGGCAAGGCAAACTCGCCAAGGCGATGGGCGTGTCTGGCGAAGTCTCCGCGCTGGAGTTCTCCAGGCTTACCGAAGGACAGCATCCGGTGACTGGCGAGCAGATGGTGCGCCATCGTATTGCTACGGAGTACACCAATCCAGATGGCTCGACCACCAAGGCCGTCGCCCATCGTGCCGGCTGGGATGCCATGTTTGCTCCGACCAAATCGGTGTCGTTGACCGCCTTGGTGGGCGACGACGATCGTATCCGCGAAGCCCACCGAGCGGCCGTCACAGTGGCGTTGGCTGAATTGGAGAAGTACACACACGCTAGGCTCGGTGGCAACAAGCCAGCCGAGCTGACAGGCAAGTTTCTCGCGGCGAAGTTCGAGCACGATACCGCCCGTCCCGTTGACGGGTACGCCGCTCCACAACTCCACACCCACGCCGTCATCTTCAACGTCACGCAACGTGCCGACGGTAAGACTTGCGCCTTGCAGGAGCAGCCATTTTTCGAAACTCAGAACTTCGTGACAGCGGTCTATCAGTCCGAGCTCATGTATCGGCTGCGCTCACTTGGTTATGAATTTGTCCCCGGTGAGAGCGGTGCACCCGAGATCAAGGGCTACTCGGCCGACTATCTCAAGGCCTCCAGCCAGAGACGCGAAAAGATCAAGGAAGAGATGGAACTGCGCGGCTTCTCAGGTCCGGAAGCGGCGGAAATCGCCGCCCGTTCCACGCGTGAAAAGAAACAGACGCTGACATCCGCCGAAGTACTGGCCGCCCATCGGCATGTCGCTGCCGAACACGGGAACCAGCCGCAGCGGGTCGTGGCTGCGGCCCGGGAACGCGCTTGGGCCCAGCAACACAATCCTGATCGCATCGCCCATGCGCGGGAGGCTGTCACCTATGCGAGAAGTAGCCTCTATGAACGCGAAGCCGTTCTGGACGAACGAGCCTTGCTCCGTGACGCGCTCCGCCGCGGTATGGGCAACACCACGTTTTCCGAGGTCCGATCCGAGTTCGAAGCGCGGCATCAGCGCGGCGACTTTCTCTCCGTAGAATCACAGAAACACGCATCGGGCCGCAGCTTCACCACGGCCGAAACCATCGCCGCCGAACGAGCGAACATCGCCTTCGTTTGTACCGCAAAGAACACGGTTGAACCGATCATGTCCGCTGAAGCCGCCCAGCAAGTCGCACGATCTAGAGACTTCCTGAATGATTCCCAACGCCGTGTCATCGAAGAGGTGTTGAACTCTACCGACCGCATCCACGGTTTGCAGGGGCGGGCCGGTACCGGTAAGACGTCAGTGGTTCGTTCCATCCGTGAAGGTGCCGAAAAGAGCGGGTACGCCGTCGAAGGATTTGCGCCGACGTCCCGCGCGGCGGCACAGCTCCGTGAAGCCGGGACAGACGCTGGAACCCTGCAGAGCTTTCTTGCCCGGAAAACAGAAGTACCAAACGAGCGGCCCCAACCGCGCTTTTATATGCTTGACGAGTCCAGTCTAGCGAGCACGAAACAGATGCGTGACTTCCTCGTCAAATTGCAGCCGCAGGACCGTGTTCTGGTCATCGGTGACACCGCACAACATCAGGGCGTGGACGCAGGCCGTCCATTCCAGCAGATGCAGGAGGCAGGCATGCGCACCGCGCTGCTCAACCGCATCATGCGGCAAAAGGACTCGGAGTTGCTAAAGGCCGTCGAGCACCTGGCTAAGAATGAAACACGGGAAGGTATAGCGCTCCTTCAGAAGCAAGGCCGCATTTCTGAGCTGCCGGATCGGCGCGAACGAATAGCCGCGATTGCCAAGGACTACGCCGCAAAGCCGGAAAATACCATCGTCGTCTCTCCGGACAACAAGAGCCGCCAGGAAATCAATGACGCGATCCGCTTAGAGATGTTGCAATCGGGAACGCTGAGGGCCGACAGTAAGACATTCTTAACCCTGAGCCATCGTTCCGATATGACTGGCGCCGACCGCACCTGGGCGGCCCGGTACAACGCTGGGGACGTGATCCAGTACAATACCGGGAGCAAGGATCTCGGTATCGAGCGCAGCTCCCTTGCCACAGTTCGCGCGGTGGATGCCAAGGCTAATCTCTTGACCGTGCAGATTGAGCAAGGAAACACCGTCGCCTACGATCCACGCCGCCTGCGTGGCGTGAATGTCTTCCGCGAGCAGGAACGTGAGTTCGCTACAGGAGACCGCATCCAGTTCACAGCCAGTCTGAAAGATCTTGGCGTTGCGAACCGCGATCTTGCCACCATCCAACGGATTGAAAATGGACAAATGACCGTCTTGCTGGACGGTAAGAACAGGCGCACGCTCACCTTCGATACGGAAAAGGTACGGCAGTTCGATCACGGCTATGCTGTCACCTCACACAGTTCCCAAGGCCTGACTGCGGAACGTGTGCTTGCCCACTTCGACACCGATGGTCCGCGTGGTCTCATCAACACCCGGCTTGCATATGTGGCCATCTCCCGTGCGTCCCACGAAGCTCATATTTATACCAACGACTCCAGCCGCCTTGGCAAACGTCTCTCCACTGACGTTTCAAAAACAACCGCCATCGACCTCTCGCAGCCCTCGGCAAAGAACGAAGTAGAGCGCGCGGTCACGGCCTTCCGCGGAGGCAATCCGGTGACCGCCACCACCATCCTGCAGCAGGATGAACGAGTCCACCAGTTCGCGAATGCAGAACACCGCCTCGCCGCAGTCGCGCTTGCGTATGCGTCGCGCGAAGACCGTGTCGTGGTCGTAGCGCCAGACGCCGGTGAGCGCAAGGAGCTGACGCAGCTCATCCGCGATGAACAACGCGAGAGAGGGCGACTTTCGAGAGAGAGTCATGTACTGCCCGTATGGGTCGAGCAGCACTTCGGCAATCCTCGTTTAGCTGCCAACTATGTTGCCGGGGACCAGATTCGCTACAAGTCGGGCAGCTTCGAACACGGCATCGTCGACAATAGCACCGCGACCATCCTATCTGTCGATGCGAAGGCCAATCGTCTCACGGTGGGTACACTTGATGGGAGTGAGGTGAGCTACAACCCTGCATTGCTAAGGACTCTGACGGGCCAGGGGCGGGTCTTCCGTGAAGAGCTGCGTGAGATCTCAGAAGGTGAGCGCATTGGCTTTACTGCTACGGCACAACAATTCCATATCCGTAAGGGAGACTTCGCTACCGTCGAACGCATAGGTGAAGATCGTTCTTTGACGGTACGCAGCGATAAGGGAAAGTTAATTACACTCCCCGACAAAGAATCTCGACAGATCGACTACGGCTATACAGCAGATCGAATGCCGCGACATAGCATGGACCGAGTGATCGTTAGTGGCAAAGCGCCACAGATCGCCCAAATTGATTTTGCCCGGTTATCTGGGCAAACTCGCGACCTCGAACTCTACATCTCACAGGACCAACAACCGCGCATGGAGAAGAGCGCAGCGGCTACGCCCGAGAAAAACACTTCCATTCCCTTACCTGCCATAGAAAGTGCTCTCGAACATGCGCGGGAAGGCTTTGGACGAGGTCGATGAAACATCAAGCATTTGTGTGAGACGCGGGACCTTTAGCCCGTATTGTCTTTGCCTCCGGAGCCATGCATGGCAAACCACTCATCTTTCTTGCCGGCAGCGGCGATAAGCAACGTGTACTGGAGTTCGTAGCCGAAGGTATTGAGTGGATCGTTCTGGGTGAGCGCTGGCCCTTGGCGGGCACGCATCGTGCACATGCTGAGTTGCAGTAACGAAGATGTTCAAGCAATGGCCGAAGAGTTAAGGCTAATAAATGAGGTAACGGAGAGAACAATGAGAGAAAAAGCAATCTTCATGTCTTTAGCTTGCCTAATATTGAGCGGTTCACTGCGAACTGAGGGTCAAAACCAACAACATCCAATTCTGGATCAGGTTGCCAATAAAGTCATCGCAAAATATCAGAACTCCACATGTCAACAGCTGTGGGTCCAGAGAGCAGAGAAAGCTCCCCCAACACCCGAAGAACAACGAGCCATTCAGTTCTTAAAAAGTGACCCGCAGATGCGCACGATCTTCATCAACAAGGTCGCAGCACCAATAGCCAACACGTGGAAATCACCGGCACGCTGGGTTACGATTGCGCCTACATGGAAATGACGCCGACGACACCCCGGGCGCAATAGGTGTTCAGCAATGTGTTGGCGGATTAGTGTGCAGCAGGCCACTATAGAACGGCCACCTCTGTGCAATGCCTCAACAAATGCCTTATACGAACAAAGAGTTTAGAGCTCCCGACTTCATCTTCAGCGCGCAATACAAAGTCTCCACTATTCGATACATATGAAAAGCTCCCGTACCGTTTGAGAACCACCCGCCATCCGATAATTCATCCACAGACAGTTAGCTTAGGCGCAAACTCTGCGATATTTCTGAACTTGTCCGTCTCTCGCGCGCAGGTCGACGCCAAGATGTACACAAACGGTATCCATTGCCGGTTAACAGAATGGAAGCAACGAACGATTCCCACAGCGTGAAAGCACTTGAGTCTGGATTTGGTTCGACTGCCAGTACATCGTGTAAATAATTGTCAAAGGCTTCCTGTTTGCCGTTGCCTGCCTTGTCATACAAGATCGGATTCATTGCAGCGATGCATTGGGAGATCAGCCTGACACACGCGTTCATGGTTGCTGTCTGCATCGCAGTGACGGGTGTAACAACTTCACGAGAATCCGATGCTCGTGCGCCGAAGAGATCAGCCCACCTTGTAATCTGCGCAGTGGGCATAGCTGGTGTTAGCTGGGAACCATTGTCCCGTCTCTCAGGCTGCTTAAGCCGAGTGTTAGTAGTTTCATGTATTTTTCTTTCTGGTAGAGCCGCCGTGTTGTGGCTGACTAGACCTGCATCGGGCTTGAGTGGCTGCCTTGATAGCAACCCACTGTCGAATGGTGCCATCACATAGGCAAGCACCAAGGAACTAGGGTGGGCCGCAGGCTCACCCCTTTTTTGCGTTTGAGACTTTGTAGAAGGACCGTCCGTCCAAATCCATATCTCGGCAGTGCAGCGAGAACGATGGTCATGAAGAGCTTCCGATTTGGGGCGGTGTGTCTCCGCTGCCCCACTTTTTATTCCGGAAACGCAGGCAAGTTTCTTGGCATCAAATGATTAAGGACAGCGAGGGCTGTGGTGGCCTTTGCGGCGGACATTTAGAATTGGGCAATCTCTCGGGCAGAGGTTCTATACCCTCTGGCCTCTGCCTTCTTTTTCTGGTCAATTTAGTTACCTAAGCAAGTTAATCCAACTGAGCCCACGCTGCTTCTTCTGCGATGACAACCCTGGGATCTGGGACGCGTTTCAGGCTGATCTTGATTCTATCCAACCAGCTAAACCCAATCTTGCTTAATAGAGCGGAAAGCGCATTCAAGTCAGAAGTCTTGTAGTCACCGGATCGCTTTTTGGCGATTAGTCGAACTACGATTTGAAGAAATATTCTGTCGCTCTTTGTAGCAGGTTCGGAGGAGATATCCGAGCGACTTATAGCCAGATCGTTCTCCGAAGAGGAGGAAGGTGTCGTTGAGCGGGTCCGAGAGGCGCAGAAATAGTCATCTGTGCACCGATTCGCCCTTGATCTTTGGCTAAATTGTGTCTGAGAGTGCCACTTCTATCTAGCTCGGTTAGTCTTTTCTTGGTTTTGGCATCGTTTCTCTGCAACTTTCTTTGGTCTGATTGATTCCTTAAATTTTTTCAACCTGGGCGTTGGTCTAACGCAGATAAACCGCATGCTTCAAACACACCCATGCCTTCGTGCCTCGATATTTTGAGGTAGGACGCGCTATGGCGTAGAGATTGATTCTAGGTTTGAGAAATGATGTTGCGACGGGCCAGTGCAACGCTCCCAAGGGCGCCGGTTGCAAGAAGGATGAACGTTGATGATTCTGGTACTTCGGACGGAGTGGTAGTCACGGTCCACGTCCCGACTGAATCATTCAGATAATTAGTCTCTCCAAATGGAAGTCCACATTCTCCCGCGTCATTTGCAAGAATGAAAGAACCACTAGTTTCGATGCTGCAATCAGGCATTGATCCAATCGAGTACATTGCCCAAGAAACCGGGAATCCACTTAGATCTGTATCGATTTCCCAACGAGATTGGGTCGTATTTATGTTCTCGAGGGTCTGTACGCCGTCACTGAAGGTGAATGAAGTGGGTGTTGGAAAAATGCCTCAGCCGATGTTCAGTAAGAGGCCGGGAACTGTGAAGGTCAGGGTTACGTGGTCACTCGTAGTATAAGGAGCGGCAACGAGCGTGAAATCGGGTCCTACATAGGAGTAAACGGTATCAGCATTCGACTGTAACGGCAGGAGAAATATTGCAATCGCGAGCATTGCGAATCGGAGGATCATGGCAACCTCTGGATCGAGTCGAATTTGAATCTTTGTTGTCCTGCCAAGCTAACACAAGGCAATGGCTCATGGGTAAAACGTGAACCCGACTATCGATTCGAGCGAAGAGGAGACAACAATGGAATCGAACCGTCGATGTTGTTGATGGGAGGACGGCTAGTCGGCAACGTGCTCCCTTTTATAAAATCGGGACTTTCGGAAAAACGCCCGATGCTTTTATTCCAAGAGAATTGTTTGAAGACTGCAGGGCAAAGTATAAAGATCCGCTGAAAGGCGAGGTACTCATTTCCGCCAGCGGAACGATTGGAAGAGCCGTGATATTCGATGGAGAAGATGCTTACTTCCAAGACAGCAACATAATTTGGATTGGAAATGGTGAAAGCAAAGTGTTGAACAAATATTTGTTCTACTTCTACGAGATCGCCGAATGGAAGCCCGCCGATGGCGGCCTAATCGATCGTTTTTGTATAACGACAACCTGAGGAAAGTCAGGATTCCCATCCATATCCCGACGACGTTGAAAAATCCCTCACAGATCAAGCCCGCATCGTCACCATCCTGGACAGGTTTGACAACCGTGCTAAAGAAAGCGTGTTGGTTGATTTCATCAACCAAAATGATATGGATCATCTTGGCGACAAGGCCGGTGTGATCGAGGCCTTCTTCACCTTTGCCCAGGCTGAGCAACAGCGTGAGGCGCAAGAACTCATTGTTGCCGAAAGCCTGAATGCCGAGGCAACCAAGGTGCTCGTGGGGAAGAAGTTCACGCAGAGCAACTTCTAACGCCTCACAAAGGGCTTTATGAACTGCGCTGGAATCAGCCGAACATCATGCCCCTGCTTGCGTAATGGCCGGCCCAGGAAGGGCGCGTCAGAGTAGGCTTCCAGGCCGATCAACGACATCTGCATGTTCGCGGTGAACTTACCTAGATCGATGCCAACCGAGTGCATCTGCATGCCGATGAGCCTCCTTGTGGAAGCTGCCACCACGATGCCTCTTCTACGGCTGAGGAAGCAAGCGGCGGACCATCTCATTAGTCGGCTTATGGGCACTGGTGGTCAGTTGGGTCGGGGTTAGCGGGATTTCTGCTGGTTCTTGCGAGCCCAAGGTGTTGTGAAGAAGAAAACCTGCCATGGTGTCGCTGATCTCTTTGATCGATGCCTGTTCTTATATAGTCCTATTGCTGGAAATTGAGATGAGATAGACTGCATGCCGCAGCCTCGCTGGATTTCGTATAGTAGCTCTCCCAAAAATGGAAACCAAATAAAACGATAAAATAAGGAGCAAATCGACAGCCGGATGATTATCGATTGGCGAGGACAGCAAGGTTATTCAAGAAAGCCGGCGACGTTGTTATCAGAAATCTCTAATGTGGGAATGATGGAGGAGTAATTCGATGCGCCGAAGAGATTTTCTAAGAAGCGGAACGGCGTTGGCTATAGCGGCGGAGCTGGGGGCCAGTAAGGCGCGAGGGCTTTTGGCGAATCTCGCTTCCTCTGCACAAATCGAAAGCCCACGGCTTCGCATCGAGTTCGACCAGCAGATGCATAGCCGCGTGGTGGCGCGATTGCAAAAGGGCGACGTGCCGCTGGGTAAGTTCACCGCCGCTGAAACGGTTAAGGGAAACGATCGCTCGTGGGAGGATTTCGCGCTGGTATCGCAGGCGCATGAGCATGTGACCGACTCCCATGGGAACGGCGAGAGACTTACGCTCGTCGGAACATCTGACGGACTGAAGAAGGCTGTTTTCGTTACGGTCTATGATGACTTTCCCAATCTTGCCGTTTTCGATGTGAGCTACACGAATACGGGGAAGGTACCATTGCAGATCGTCGAATGGAATAACCACAACTATACGATTGATGCGCAGGACGGGTCTTCAGAGAAGCCTTTTTGGTCTTACCAGAGTGGGTCGTATGAGCGCCGTCCGAACTGGGTTCTACCGCTGCACTCGGGATTTATGCAGCAGAATTATCTTGGCATGAACGCCAGTGATTACGGCGGCGGCACGCCGATTCTGGATATATGGCGTAAGGATGTCGGTATTGCTGTGGGACATGTTGAAACTCAGCCGCGATTGGTTGCGTTGCCAATTTCCATGCCGAATGCGCAGCAGGCGCAGGTCAGCGTGCAGTATCGCCATGACCAGAGGTTGCGACCGGGGGAAAGCTTCCATACATTTCGCACCTTTGTCTCTGTGCACAAGGGCGACTATTTCGAGACACTGCAGACGTATCGCCGATTCATGTCGAAGCAAGGGTTTCAGGTTGCGAAAGCGCCCGATGGCGGTTTCGGTGCAATCTGGTGCGCATGGGGCTATCGACGCGACTTTACTCTTCAGCAGGTCTACAACACACTGCCCACGGTCAAGCGCCTGGGATTCAAGTGGGTTACGCTGGACGATGGCTGGCAGAACAACTATGGCGACTGGCAGCTTGATCCAAAGAAGTTCCCTAATGGCGATGCTGACATGAAAGCGATGGTGGATCGGATTCATCAGGAGGGATTTAAAGCACAGCTTTGGTTTTCGCCACTCAGCGCGATTCCGGATTCGAAGCTGCTGACGAGTGAGCCTGATCTGGTGCTAGAGAATCAGGATGGTTCACGGCGCAAGATCTCATTCTGGCATTCGGATTATCTATGCCCTGCTAACTCTCGGGTTGTGACATACCACCAGGATCTGGTGCGCAAAATTCTTGTGGACTGGGGCTTTGACGGCTTAAAACTCGACGGCCAGCACATGAATGAAGTTCCGCGGTGCTATAACGCAGCTCATCATCACAAGCGCCCTGAGGACTCGGTTGAAGCTCTGCCGGACTTCTTTCGCGATATCTACGATACTGCGCAGAAGGTCAAGCCTGGAGCGCTGGTGGAGTTCTGTCCATGCGGCACGGCTCTTTCGTTCTTCATTACGCCGCACTTCAACATGTCAGTTGCCTCCGATCCCAGGGGTTCGACACAGGTACGGTCCAAGGGCAAAACAATCAAGGGCCTTATGGGCGACGATATTCCTTACTTTGGGGACCATGTTGAGCTGAGTGATGGCCATAACGATTTTGCTTCGACCGTTGGTATTGGAGGCGTGGTTGGCTCAGAATTTGTGCTGCCTTCGTTAGTTGAAAAGCATGGAAATGACGATCTCACACCTGATCGCGAGAAGCTATTCGAGAAGTGGATGGGAATTTACCATGACAAGGAGCTCTCGCGCGGTGAATACATGGGCTCGCTCTACGATATCGGATACGATCTGCCCGAAGCTCACGTCATCCAGAAAACAAAGAGCATGTACTATGCGTTTTACGCTGACGCATGGAACGGCAAAGTAGAGCTACGCGGCCTGGAAGATCGTGCGTATCGTGTCGTGGATTATGCGGAAGGAAAAGACTTGGGAGTCGTTCATGGTCCGGTCGCACAGATATCTGCAAATTTTTCAAAACATTTTTTGCTGGAAGCCATACCTGTATAAAGCAACGGCGCAGTAGTTTTATCTGAAGAAATAACGCTGTTTTTGATTCATGCGCTATTCCGCTTTACGCAGATTATTGGAACGGGACAGATTTTTGTACGAATCCCGCTTCAGAACTCGTGTCTCATAAGGCGCACCGGTAGCGACGTCCGTACACTCGTCAATCGTTATGGGCTTAGCTTAACCATCTGTTTCGGAGAATCCCCACTACTCCAAGCAGACCGGTACCCAGCAACAGGATCGAATTCGGCTCTGGAACTGTAGGGGGAACCGAAGATGTCGACGCTGTAAACGTCGAAGGATCCGTGGCCTGATATATCGCAAAACTACCGCCGTCGGAAAGTCCGAAAGAGAATCCAGGATTTCCGCTGAAGGCACCTGAGACGGTGACGGGGCTGATCAGGTCGTAGCTAGCGAGAACAGGATTGAGTGTGTCAATGATGTCTGCATACTGCACCACGACTCCATCGGGGGAAGTAGCGGCGTTGGCAATAAATCCGACGGCGGGACTAACGGGATAGTGAAATGCGAACATGCCACTGGTGTCAAAGGCCTTTGTCCCCAAACCCGCAACGGTGACTGTAGCGGTGACTGCAACGGTTGAAGTAACTGGGCCAAACGGAGATAGTGTTGAAGTATCGCCAACTGCGGTAATCGTGATGAGTTGGTTAGTAAAGCTGGAAGAGTCGAAAACTCCCGTCCCCACTACTGACTCCGTGTATGTGATAGGGATTGCGTGGGCGGATGCGGACAGTGCCATCAGTGCCGACGCCAGCAGTAGCCGGTTAAATGTGCCTCATCAGAAGTCTCCCGCGGTCAAGTTGTTGAGAACCCCAACATCCTACACGTTTGACCTGGCTTGCGCCCTTAAAAGGCCACAAGGCCTAAGCGCTGTTCAGCATCTCCGGAACGGTGTTTCGAACGTTCCCGACAGCGCGATTGGCCGGTGTCATCGTCATGCCGTCTGATTCGTACGGCCGCAGTAGATCAACCGGCGGCCGGGATTCATCGTAGTCATTGAGCCACCGATCGTAGTCACGCGGATGCAGGATGACAGGCATGCGGTCATGAATGGGATCCGTGAGCTCGTTCGCTTCAGTGGTCAAAATCGAGAACGTATCGAGTGGAGGGTGATGACTTCCCTTCCGTGGCCGCCACTCTGAGTACAAGCCAGCGACAGCATATGGCGCTCCGTCTGGCATCTCGAATTTGAACACTGGTCTGGATCCAGCTTTGGGCTTTGCTGCCTTCTTCGGTGCTGACTCGACTTTTCCGAAGAGACCGTGTTCATCTGGCTCGATCGGCGGAGGTTGCGGTAATGATGGACGTTGAAGCCACTCATAGAATCCATCAAGCGGAACTAGGCAACGAGTATGAGTGAACGGTCCTTTCCAGATCGCCTTCTGGAGAATTGATTCGGATCGTGCATTGGTGGTGGAGAAGATCTTGAAGCTGTCGGGATCCGCGATCTTGGCTGGGACGAGTCCCCAGCGCATTATCGTCAGTTCCCTCTCCCCGGTCTCGCGATCGGTTCGGATAATTGGCTGGAAGGTACTCGGAGCAATGTTGTAATCGGGCGGCAGCTCGAACCCAGGTGGAAGCTTGCCGACCTTGAAGGCTTCGGCAATGCGCTGTTTGTCCGATCGGCGATAGTAACGACCACACATCTGACACAGGCTACTACAACAATGGACTCCGTTCTGGGTAACGTTCGGGTCATGGGGCAGCGGCCGCCGCATCGGTAAGATGACGAAATGAAGCAGCGCATTAAGCTAACCCCCGCCAGTCGCGGAGATTTACCGTGCGGTCGCCAAGTTGGAAGAGATCTACCATCCAAGTAAATTCACCCCTGATGGTCATCTGGTCGGATCGCATAGCGTTTGCAAAGTTCCCCGGCTTCTTCTTTCTCTTTAAGCTCGAAGGCTTCGATGGTTTCACCTCGACAAAGGTCGCTCTTACCGAATTCAGATCGTGCATGTAATCTTCCGACGGCAGATTGCTAACGATGCTGCGGAGCTCTGCGCTTGCCTGATTTGAAACACGGCCTGCAGTTCTAATTTCGTGAGATACCTCGCAAAGGACATCTTCATACTGCGCGATGCATCGCATCGTGTGGAGTAACGTTTCAGGGCGATGAAGGTGAAAAACTTGCCGGGTCAGTTCTGTTTGAGTCCGCGAGCTGGATGCTGCGAGTCGCTTCTTTTCCATAGCTATTACGTTGGATGCCAGTTCAGCGGGTGCAATCATCGGGAACAATTTCCGAATTCAAACGTGTATGTCATAGAAGGCCTCAGCAATAGTCGTATTTCTGAGGACATCACCTAAATGTGAAGAGGTGGCCTCGAGACCACCTCTTTAGATTTGCTTTACCTATTGCGTCTGAGTGTGGGGGCGGCTTTTTTCTCATCGTCACGACTCTTTCGAGCGGATTCTTTTTCCTTCGAAGTTTTCGGCTTCTTCTCCTCTTCTTCGGGCTGTTTTGCAGACTCCTGCAAAATAGGCTTCGCTGCGGCCAAGATATTCTTCGCTGCATTTAGCTCTTCATTGAGGTTCTGCGTGAGCAGAGATACGACGTCCTTCAGACCCAGCGTCTGAGCCATTGCGATGGTTGCTGTGTATCCCGCAATTTCGTAGTGTTCTGTTCTGAGTGCCGCTCCAACAATGCCGGAGTCAAAGGATGGACCTTCCTCATCCTTTTCCAGCGCATCTGCACCTTCCTCGATGACACCCTCCATTCCGTTGCAGTGCTCGCCGGTTGGCTTTTCTTCAAGAATCTCAAATACCTGTTTCAGCCGTAGGACTTGTCCCTTGGTCTCCTCCAGATGAGCCGTGAAGAGGGCTTTCAGTTGCGGGTTGATTGCACCCTTGGCCAGCTTCGGGAGGGCTTTTACTAACTGATTTTCCGCGCTATACATGTCTCGGAGTTCGTCAACTAAAACGTCGTTTAGTGCCACAGGTGACCTACTTTCTTCGCTTTGAATTTGGATGTCAGAAAGCCGAGTATCCCGTAAAACAACACCGGAGCGGCTCCATGCTTTCGTAATCTGAGATGCAAAAAAGCAGCAAATTGTGACCGTAAGATGTGTTTCTTAGTGAGTCAGACTAATACGTACTGAAGTAGACGGTAGACTGACGAAGCAACGAACCAGCTCGATGAAAAGGAAGCAAAACTCTATGTCGCATAGATCACTTAGAAAACCTTTTGTTCGAATCGCACTGACGGCTGTAGCAAGCCTAGTCGGCTTGACTGCCCTATCCGGATGTCTGGTCGCTGGAGTTTCGAGCAATGGAGGCGCGTTTTTATGGCCCGGCGGGTTAGGCCTGGTAGTAATCATTCTCCTTGTGGTTTTCCTCCTGCGGCGCCGCTAGACCAGAGAGCCAATCTGCAACCAGAAAGAGTTGCGATAAAAGGATGACGGAATGAGGATGGCAGCTCCTCTCTTTGAGGATGATTCCAAACATGCATATCCCCGCGACTATCTAGGGCCGGGCACTGCAATTCTGGAAGGGTTCGCCCTTCAGTATGAGGCATTCATCCAAAATGCTTTGTTAGAGATTGCCGACCAGTCGCCTTTCCGACATATGACGACACCGGGCGGCTTTCGCATGTCCGTTGCCATGACGAACTGCGGCGCTTTGGGTTGGGTTACGGATCGGAAAGGTTACCGATACGACTCTCTCGATCCAGATACGGGATCACCTTGGCCAGCGATGCCCGCATTGTTTTTGAAACTGGCGCAACGCTCGGCTAATGAAGCTGGATTTCCAGAATTTGTGCCGGAAGGCTGTCTCATCAATCGCTATGAGCCAGGCGCGAAGCTTAGTCTGCATCAGGATAAGGATGAGCTCGATTTCACCGCACCCATTGTCTCGGTCTCTTTCGGTCTCCCTGCGATGTTTGTGTTCGGGGGAGATCAGCGTTCAGATAAGACCGTTCGCATTCCAGTTGTTCATGGTGATGTCCTGGTGTGGGGAGGCCCGGCACGCAAGCGTTATCACGGCGTAATGCCGCTAAAAAACGGTGTTCATCCACTATTTGGCGGACACCGCTATAACTTAACCTTCCGCAAGGCCCGATAGGACGCCCAGATTTACCATAAGATCATGGATCCGAGGCTCGAGGACATGTCGACCTGGACAGACATAACGGGGCATGGGCAGCTGCGTTCCTTTGTGGACAATGAAGGGAATTTCTGGCTTGAGCAGAACGCTTCCAAGCAGACCAAGTGGGCAAACCTCGTGCGCAAAGGGCACGAAGTCGCATGGGAGTTTGCTGGTCGTGGGGGCTCATACACTGGCCGCATGATGATCGACGGTGAAATTTACACGCCATCCGAAGCAACGAAGAAGTTTCTCGCTCAGAGCGATTGAACGCCACGTCAATACCCTACGACTAGACGGTCGAAGGATGAAGTCGGCGTGCCGTGCCGAGTCGGAGTAACGCGAGTTGATCGTCGTTCAACTCAACTTCTTCGCAGCATGAAGGAGTCTTAGCGGGACCAAAGCCAATCTGAACCGCCGTTCGAATTGCCTGTTCGACCTCTGGGCTCAGTCCAGCATGACCGACCAGGTTTAGAAACACCTGATCGTCGTCGTACATCGAAATGACCTGCTCTGAAATCCGCCCGGCGCTAGCGCTGACTCGCAGTAGACCCTCATGTGTTTTGCTGAAAGACAGCCGATAGAGCATTCCGAAATGCTAACACCTGTCACGGCTACTCGCGCAGCAACCGGCTCCAATGGAAACCAGCATGCACTATCAGTCAAACCGAATTGTTCGGTAGTTTATGTCGATTTGGTGAAACGGTGAGTGATTGCTCTCTTGTGGTCCAAACGTTGCTTTCTAAGACTGCATCTACCTTCGTGTTGATGTGCAAACGCATCAATGATTTAAGGCTGGCAGGGGAGCGGGATTTTCGCGATTTCTCTTGCTTGTCTCCGGTGAATGAGAATCGCGCGTAACCGGAGGACCCTGCTCCAGCTTTGCAGTGAAACAACAACTAACATTTGAGGTGACTTGATGAGTGGCATGTCTATGAAAGACTTAGCAAGAAAGATAGCTGATATTGACTTCACCATGCTATCCACGCGGGCCGATGACGGCGAAATTGGAGCACGACCGATGAGTAACAACGGTGATGTCGAGTACGACGGAGATTCGTGGTTCTTCACTTGGGAAACGTCGCGAATGGTAGCGGATATTCAGCGCGATCCGCGAGTGGGCCTCTCTTTGCAAGGGAAAGCCGGGATTCTAGGTAAGCCTCCGCTATTTATATCGATTGAAGCGATAGCCGAGCTGGTCCGGGATAAGGCGCTATTCGAGAAGCATTGGAACGCCGACCTGGAACGATGGTTTGAACAAGGCATCGAAACGCCGGGGATTGTACTGATCAAAGCGCATGCGCAGCGCATCAAGTATTGGGACGGTGAGGACGAAGGCGAAGTGAAAGGTTAGCCTCAAAGTCGTAACTGCTAGAGCTTGCAAAAGACAGAATGCTCTCACCAAGCGCTACCAATGGAAGCGCTCTGGATCGACGACTCTCTATTTCGACGCAGTGCCACGATGTCTATAGCGTGCTTCTTGGTCGATGGGGCTGCTCCCTCTCCACTTTTGCATCGAGGATGTGACGTGCTGGCCGAGATCAACTAGAAAACGCGCGTCAACCACTATAGGACCGAGATGCTCTACAAATACGGGAACGAGAGTCTCCGCGGATCCTTTGTCGCGCGTACATTTTAACCAAACTGTTTGACCTTTTGCGAGTACACCTCCGCCCAAGAAGTTGTCTGTCGGCCACGTCCCGGCAGGACCATAGGGCACATTGCGTGACGTCACATAAGGGGCTTTGAAGCATTCCGGCCGCACCATTTCTAGTCTCTCCTCTAGAGAAATGCACTTTTGTATTTTCCGATAGGCGCCAATTTTGAAAGATGTTTCCACGAAGAGAAAGGTTGCCATCCCACTAGCTACATGATGCCGCGAAGAATGGAGAGGTCAATGGGCAACGACCTTGATTGCTATGAGGCTAACGAGTTCCGCTTGAGGCGACAAAGTAGGATACGACAGGGCTGTCGCACTCAGTTGGCGAACTCTGCATACTTGGTTTTCGTAGCGAACCGATCCTAGTCCAGCAAACCTTGCGTTCGAACTTAGCACTTCTTATAACGTTTCCAGTCCTTCTCCACGGCCGCGGCCATGTGATTTGCAGAGTCGCGCAGCCAATTCGCTTTCCTTTTACTCAAGTCTTTCAAAACGCGGGTGGCCTGCCGCTTCGTCCCCAGATGGACGTTTGCCGCTTCCGCACCCATCGCCTGAAGAATCATTTGCTCGTCACTATGCTTGGGCAGAGTTTGAATATCAATGGGATTTGAGTCCGGCGAAAGGCGACGAATTAGCCAAGATCCTTGAATGACCTGGAAAGGGTCCGGGGAACGTACCGCGGAAGAAATCGCATCTTCGTAGTTGGACTGGCCATGGCCCACCTCGCCCGTCATCCAGACACAGGCAGACGGCAGCACAGCCTTCGCCTCTCGTGCGACATAACCTCCGCGCCACTCTCCGATCGCCACAAATCTTTGCTGTCCGAGACTACCTAGACCCGCTTGTCTACGGACGACTCTATATTCCATTTGCGGGTCTGGAAGGGTCTTTTCCAGCGCCCGCCTTACATCAGGAGCAAGCTCCTGACGTACAGGCGGCAGTTGATTTAGTTTGTCCCAGAAATCGGTTGGCGGCTTGAAACTGTCTATGCCGAGTTTTCCGAGCTTTTGTTCACGTTCCGCGAGAACCAGAGGGCGGCCGCCTGCCTTGAGAGACCGGACATATCCCTCTAGAATAGCGTCGCAGCCCGCCTTCACCTTGATTGACAAACCTTCCGCGTCGATGACGATCTTCATGCTGGCGGCTAGTCGGACCAAATCATTGGTGTAAGGCAAGCGGAAAGCCTCGTCGAAATCGTCGACTCCCCAACAGAGCCGGCCCTCCACGTCTCGCCAAGTCCCAAAACTGTTCACATGCAGATCCCCGACAGCGAGAACCTCTGGTGCGTCGCACAAATCGGAGCAGATCGACGACCATTGTTGAGCCCACCTGTAGAAAGTTCCCCGCAAGAAAAGGAAGGGACTCTCTTTCATCTGTTCATGCTTTGAACGAAGATCCGACGAAATTACCGTCGTACATCTTCGCATCCAATGTTCGTAGCTGGCGGTTGCCTCCCGTATGTTCAACCCACCGGTCTTGGACGTTTTTCCAACCCGTGCCTTACCCATCCGAGTCTTTGTCATTTACGCCCTGCATTGTGAATAGAATGTGAATCAACGCTTGGGACGCGATTCTTCTCTTTCAAGTTGTTTTGTAGCTCAACGATAAGCGGAGTTCGACCGCCCGAATGTTGATTCCTGGTCACGAGGAAGGTCGACCGGCAAGGGTCAGAGGGAGGGCCTCGTTTTGAGGTTCAGACCTGAATTCCCATCTGCGCTCCGAAATGTGGGTGTTTGACAGGCAACCTAATACGAAGGGCCGGCATAAATATCTCACGAAAGGATTAACCAACCCCGTGGCAAGAAGCATTTTCAGTTGCTAGGGAGAAAGAGCGACCTTGCAATTACTGAGTGGGACGAAGGAAGGCGACAGTGGTGATGGATACGATATTGCGATTTCTAATAGGCGGCCTAGTGGTGAGCGTGTTTGCAATCCTTGGCGACATGATAAAACCGGAGTCGCTTGGAGGAGTGTTCGCCGCCGCTCCGACCATTGCGTTTGCGACGCTGTCATTGACGTTGCATAAACACGGTGCCGCGTATATCGCGATAGAGGCTCGTTCTATGGTTGCTGGTGCGATCGCGTTTTTCGTCTATGCGTGTTGTGTGAGCTTTATACTCGTGCGTTGGCGGCCGAAATCGATAATGGCCGCCATCACATTAATGCCCGTCTGGTTTGCAACGGCAGCAGCCATCTGGGCGCTCTGGCTGCGGAGATAAGAAGATGCGGCTAAAGCTAAGGTTCGATTCCCTGAAAGAGACCAAACCGACTGAGTATGCTTCACGGTTCATCTTCGGTGGTTTAGTAACGGTCTTTGCAGGTCTTATCGCGGACCACTACGGGCCGGTGGTGGGCGGCCTATTCCTGGCTTTTCCGGGGATCTTTCCCGCAGGAGTCAGCCTAGTAGAGAAGCATAAAACGCAACGAGAAGCGTTGGCCGGCAAGCTAGGGACCCGTTCCGCACGGGGTGAAGCCGGTGTAGAGGCGGCCGGCGGTTCGATAGGGGCGGTTGGGTTAGTCGGATTCGCAATGGTACTGTGGCGGGGGCTACCGACCCATACTTTCTCACTGATGCTCTTCATCGCTTCAGGGGCTTGGATCGTGGTGGCCGGGGTCTTCTGGTGGGCGCGGGAGAGAATGTAACCCGTCGGAAGACCCAACCAGAAATAGTGATCGGTATGACCGCCGTAAAGAAAATGCGAAGGAACTCTACGCCTATCCGCCCGAGGCCTTAATTATTCCCGAGCGCCGTGATTCGAACGATAATGATCCATTAAAGCTCGAGGAACCGACGTGACAAAGCTGACAGCTTCGACTGTCGACCAGAAACGGTGCGGCGATTACGAGCTATAACATTAGTCCCCACGACTTCGGGATCACCGGCAGCGTCAGCGGCTCGACTCTGACCTTTTCCGTCACTCAAGGCAAGTCCACCTACCTCATCATTAGCGTCAGCACTAGCGCCGGTACGCTGGAACCGATGGTGATTGCGGGGGATCCCAAGGAGACGGACGCTCCGACGATCGGCGGCAGCGTGTTCGACATCACCGCCGCGCCGTACAATGCGGATAAAACTGGCAACACGCTTGTGAACACCACGATTCAAACTGCAATCAATAACGTGAGCGCAAGCGGGGGCGGTACTATATACTTCCCTGCCGGAGTCTACGAAATCTCCAACAACATTCAGTTGGCGAGCAACATCACGATTTACTTGGCGCCGGGCGCTTTCATTCATGGGTCCTCAAACCGTAATGATTACACCTGGAACACCAGCGGCACCATACAGAACGGTCAGCCCGAACAGGGCCCGCAGAACTTCCTCATCACCGGCGCAGTCAACAACGTCGCCTTTACCGGCAGAGGCGTGATCGACGCCAATTCGACCGTCCTGGTCACTCCGGCAACCACGGGGGGCACCATCGATGGTTTCGGCAACTATCGCAAAGGAATCATCGAGAGCAGTGCAGACAGCAGCGGTCATCGGCCGAATGGGCTCAAGATTATCGGGATCACCGTCAAGGACGCGACCACCTGGACCTTCGATATCCAGGATGAACAGAACGTGACGATCCAGAACGTGAAGATGCTGGATGATTTCAATTGGATCCACAGCGATGGCTACGACATCGTTTCCACGGATACCGCCACCATTGATAACTGCCTCGGCATCACCGGCGACGATACCTTCGATGCGAAGGCGGGCGATACCAATCCAGTCACCAACATCCTCTACAGTAATGACGTGGGCTACAGCCACGGAGGCGACGGCACCAAGGTGGGCGACCAGTCTACGGGTGCTGCCAGCAACATCATCTTCAGCAACATCCAAGTCGTCGCCGGGCAGCGTGCCGTCAGCATCTCTCATGACGAGGGCACAGCCGCTTGGACCAACATTCACTTCAACGACATCCACATGGAGAACCTCGAAGGAAGCTCCTCCTCGGGAGAGTTTCGCGTGGGTCCGCTTGTGCTCTGGACCTACAGCAGCGGCGGGGCGGGGTCGGTAAGCGATGTAAGCCTATCGCGAGTCACGGTGGATAACAGCAACGGACACATGGGCCTGATTCAAGGAGTCGAATTCTACCGGCGAGCTCTCCCACATCACCTTGCAGGATGTGACGATCGATGGAACTGCCATAACCAGCGGCAATGCATCGTCTAAGATCACGGTCGGGGCCAATGTGAGCAATTTGCAGTACGGCCTCGTCTCCGGCGGTGTCTACACCTTCGTCAGCCAGCACAACGGCTTGGCTATGGATAGCGGCAACTCGACGGTCGCCGGCAGCTCGGTGATCCAATGGCCCATCAACCTCCCGGAGACATCCACGCAACAGTGGAAACTGACCTTGGTCAGCGGCAACACATACACGCTGGTGAACCAGCAGAACGGATACGCGCTCAGTACCGCCAACTCGACCACGTCGGGCGCTGGACTCATCCAATCCCCTGGCACCCAGACCGACAAGGATTGGACGATCAGCAGCGTGGGCAGCAGCTACTACAAGGTGATCAGCGCTCAGAGCGGCGACGCTCTGGATGATGACAACGTCCCGAAGCTGACAAAACAGTAGTCTTTGCCTCAGTTTCAGCAAACTGACGTGGCCTCCGCGTAGTTCGGTCAGAGGCCACAATCATTAACTAAGCTGAGTCAAAACGAGACCATCAAATGAGCGCGCAGACATTTAGCTTTATCCAAAATCAGACCGCATCGAACAGAACACCGCGAAAAATTTAATCGGGATCTGATCTTCGATCTGGTTCGCAGGAGACACCCAATCTCTCGAGCCGACCTAGCACGCCTTACAGGGCTGCAGCGAAGCACTATTTCTTCGATTGTGGAAGGGCTGATCCGTGAAGGATGGCTCGTTCAGGTTTCTGGCGGCAAGCTTCGACGCGGACGCAACCCGACTTTTCTAGAGTTGAATCGCAGGCAAGCGATCATCGGTCTGGACATTCACCAGTCGCATACCATCGTTGCCTTGACGGATATAGAGGGGCAAATCATCCTCCAACAATTCCTGTTTGCGCCTCCCAACGCTTCTCGAACTCTCAGCCTGATTGTCAGCACGATTATCAAAATTCGAGCAGATCATAAGCATCTGTCATTTTGCGGAATCGGAATTTGTCTTCCAAGGCGCACCGACCTTTATTTGAGAAAGCAAATCGTTGCTCAAAATTTCAAATGGCCAGGGTTGAGTCTAAAGTCGAAGATGGAGCGCGCTATCCGTTTAGTTGTCACGATAGACAACGTCGCTAATGTGTGTGCACTTTCCGAGGTCTGGTTTGGCAGCAGCGATGGATTGAATGACTTGGTAGTTATAAATGTATGCGAAGGAATCGATGTCGGCATCTTTGCGAATGGTCGGCTCGTTCGAGGCCAGAGGGGGATGGCTGGCGAGTTCGGCCATATCCAAATCAAACCTGATGGGCCCCTGTGCGCATGCGGTAACCGGGGTTGCTGGGAAATGCTCGCTTCAAACCGAGCGGCGATCTCTTTCTACATGGAGTTGGCGTCCCCTGCCGAGACGCCCTCATTCGAACTGTTGGTCAAATACAACCAGGGTGGAGATCGTGCGGCGGTACAGGCGCTTATCAAAATGGCTGAATACCTTGGCCACGGTATTCAAATGATATCGGTGGCGCTCGCACCAAAGGAGATCGTCGTTGTTGGGGAAGTTACTTCCGCCTGGAACATCCTTGGCTCGGTCATCCACGAGCAACTAAAGAGAAATACGTTTACGAAGGCTCCTTTCATTAGACCTGTTTACGATGGAAACACCGCGAGGCTTAAAGGCGCTGTTGCATTAGTGTTGGGAGAAGACTCTATGGGCGGGGAACCGTAGACGACTGATCGATTTTCCAACAAATTTGCTGGTTCCGCAGTGGAAAGATGGCGCTAGCATCAACTTGTGAGCAATTCAGCGAGACTTTTTTAAGTCAGCTGCGTCTAAAGCAGGCTCGTGCTCGGAGCGCATCGAGGACCTCGTAGGGCTACGAGGATAAGCGGCTTGCCATGAAGTACATGCGACGGCACACCCTATATCTGAGCTGCCGACCTATGTAGTTTCAACGATAGTGTGATGATCTGCCCAAGCATCTTCCAGCCGATGTGCGAGCAGTTCGATAGGAGCGTTTCGCCTCGGCAGGATTACGAGTAAACCTGCTGCAGCAGCACAAAAGCCTACGATCCCCCAAAGTATAGTTTTCATCATGTTTCTCCATGTAAGTCGCTGAGTCTTCTGATTGCGTTGTGGGTTTGATGCGGACCGAAGTATCTCTGGCTGCTTGAACACAAGGTCGGACCGGCGTACTGGATCGCTGCGCTCAAAGCCTCTGATCTGAGCATCAAAGGAAAGGGAAACTCGAGAGGTTGAAAGAAGAATGGGAATGAAGTCGGGGATGAACCAGGACGAAAAGAGTGAACAGCAAGTGATTGTGCAGCGACAAAGACGTATTCCATCGCTCCTAGTATGGGTCGCCCTTGTTCTCCCTAACATCATCTTTGTCGGCGGCGGCGTAATGGGACTAGCACGGGCGCAGGTAAAAGAAAGCCCGCAACGGCCTGACAAATCCGATGATTCGCAAGAGCCCAAGCCGGATAAGAATGCGGCAGCGGAAAAGAATAAGAAAGTCTCGGCAAGGGGGGTACCTGGCTTTGATTTGCAGTCTAGCCGAACCGACATTCTGTCGCATCTTAACGCGGTAATTAGCTTCTACCGCGCCTCACTCGTGCCGATTCAGAAGGCCGGGGAGCCAAATGACGCTGTTTACTTCACCCAATCGGTTGAGCTTTCCTCACAGGCTGCAACTTACGCGTTTCAGGCAGCTCAGGCCGGAGCCGCGCTCGCGATTGTGCATCAGGATGTGTCTACTGGCGATAGACAGAGACTAGAGAACACCAAGACGAATGTTGAACAGGCGCTGGTGGTGCTAAAGGGGCGGGAAGACAGCTTGGATAAGGCGATCGCAACGGCAAACTCGCGACAAATCAACTCTCTTCGGCTACAGAGGGAGGGGGTTCAGGCAGCCATCGACCTCAACAATTCCATGGACGAGGCGCTAAAAAAGATTGTAGGCATCTCCGACACCAAAGACGGAAGCGGACTTGCGGCGGATGTAGAGCGACTTCAACGATCCATTCCAGAGTTGAACAGCAAGGAGAAGATCGTTGCGCCTCAACTGACTACGTTGGAGTCAGCGCGATCCTCGGGCGTTAGCAGCCAAGGAGTGGTTTTGTTTCAGTTGTTGGAGACCAAGCACGCGCTTGACGGTCTAATCAGCCAGAACGATAAGGCTCATCAAACGGCCCTTGCTGTTAGAGTACCGATCTCGACCGTTCTTCGCACTCTTGTCACTAAGGGCCAACTGTTGACCGAAGAGGCGGTTGAGGCTTCGGCCCCGCCTCAAGCAACAGCAAAGAAGATGCCGGCTGAGACAAAGACCAAGGCGCCCACTTCGATTCAGCCTACTCCGACAGTAACAGCTGTTACCCCACCCATGTCGACGTCCCAAGCTACCTCTGCAGAGACACTCGGTTCGATCACGAGGGATTTCCAGGCCCTATCTTCGGCTGCAATCCCCTTGAGCCAGGAACTTATCGTTCTTCAGGAAAGCAGATCAAACCTTACCGCATGGCAGGGTGCCGTGGATCAGGAGTACAAGGGAGTCCTTCACGCGCTTTTGCTTCGCGTAGTAGTGATCGCCATCGCGCTAGGGATCATCTTTGTTGGGGGCGAGGTATGGAGACGCGCAACCAATAAATACGTGCATGATCCACGAAGGCGACGTCAGTTGTTGGTGGTTCGAAGGATTGCGATCGGCTTTCTTTCAGTAATTGTCGTCCTTTTCGGTTTTGTGACGCAATTCAATTCCCTCGCAACGTTTGCGGGGTTTATTACAGCCGGCATTGCGGTAGGACTACAAACTGTCCTACTCTCTGTAGCTGCGTACTTCTTTATCGTCGGCAGATATGGGGTCAAAGTAGGCGATCGGATTACCGTCTCATCCGTGACCGGAGATGTAATTGACGTCGGCTTGGTGCGGTTCTACATGATGGAGCTAGCAGGCAGCGGGGTGGAAATGAACCCCACGGGCCGAGTGGCTGTCTTCTCCAACGCAGTGCTATTTCAGGCGGCCACGCCTCTCTACAAGCAGATACCGGGTACCGAGTTCGCCTGGCATGAACTGATTGTGAAGCTCTCAGCGACGACTAATTACACCAAAGTGTGCGACGCCATCATGAACGAGGTGAAGACGGTCTACGAAAGCTATCGTCCTAACATCGAGCAGCAACACCGTGATGTTGAGAACTGGATGCAAGCTCCAATTGCCGCTCCGGAGGTCGATTCACGGCTTCAGTTTAGCGGAGGAGCATTTCAGTTGTGGGCGCGGTTTCCAGTTGAGATCAGAACGGCGGCGAAAACAGATGAGGAATTGACGAAACGCTTAGTCAAGCTAATGGAACAGAACGACGAGTTCAAGCAGGCATTTGCGGCGACACCTGTGATCCAAGCTGCGGTAAAAGGGTAAATCTCAGCGCGCGCGCTATCGCCAGCGATTCAAGCCACTTTGCGGTGTTCTTCCGTTCAGGCAGCAAACAGAACGCCTTCGTGAACGTCTGGCAACCGACCTAAATAGAGGCGGCTAGACTTTTCTTATCTTCAATAAGCTCACTGCCCTGCACAAGCGCAGTTGAGGTAGCGCCGACGGAGGGCCGTTGGACCTTTTCCCTCACATATTGCAGCACGTCTGGGAGAGTGAGCAGCACTGAATGCCCGTCGAACAGCTTCAATCGGCGTTGTGTTTTATCGAGATCTCCTGCAAAGTGCCACAGGCAGATGATGATATTGAGATCAGGAAATTTCGCTCTAAGCTTTTGATATAACGCTCTAGTGTGTTCGATTGCAAATGGCGGCAATGCGGAGATACAGACAACGGTTGGCCGAAGTTCGGCTGTTGTCGAAAGCATTTCACCAATTGGCCCGATAGGAATGCTATGGCTGCTCAACCCGCTTCTTTCGATGCACTGCGTCAAAAGCAGGCCAACAAGTTCGTCCGCCTCATCTCGTGCTGGGATGCAAACAACGCAACTCGCTGAACTGTCTGTTAGGCACGGGGTTTCGGCGACGTTGATCACTGAGGTGTCACTCAACTCTTCGATCAACTCACGTGTGCTCTGCATAATAAAACTTAGTGTGGCATCATCCAATTCGTTGCGATGCCGGTCCTGTTCGACGAGGCTGAGAGCCGGAATTAGAACTTCGCTGTAGAGCTCATCGAGGGACTTGGTCTGAAGATACTGTTCTAAGACAAGCTTGGCCTCGCCTTGATCTGAAGCTAGCAGACGCTGGTAGTAAAGATCGCCTCGCGATATCTCCGATTCGTCGCCCAAGAGAATCTTAAGGAAACTTAGACTTGGGATGTACCGTCCCATAACGACCAAGGAGACGGTTAGCGGCGTAGACAATATTAAGCCAGGAAAACCCCATATCAGAGTCCAAAACACGGCTGCGACGAGAATCGCCAGAGCGGAGAGACCAACCTGTGACCCATACAGAAGAGGCTCAACAAAGTTCGCTACGATGAGTTCTAGCGCAACGAAAGAGGCCATGGTGCCCCACGCGTGTCCCCATCCGGGAAACACAGCGAGCGATAGAAGTATTGGAATTGCAGCAGATGCGGGGGCACCGATGTAGGGCATGAAGCGAAGGATCGCCGCAAGGAGACCCCACAGCCAAGCCTCAGGTATCCCGATTAGGTACAAACCCACCCCGACGATCAAACCGTAAGCGGCATTTACAGCCGACTGCAAAAACAGATAGCGCTGGATGCGACGTGTTGCCTCGTCGAGAGCCTGAGTCATTACATGCAGCCGGCCACCGCTCGACAGATGGATGAATCTATTGCGAAGGTCTTCTTGCCCCATGAGGACAAAAATTGTAAAGACAACAACAAGGCCCGCTGCCCCCATTGAGCCCAGTACGTTTTCGACATAGGCAATCGTGTTCGACTGAGGTACGACTTCTACTGCCAGTGGCCGATCGGGCGAGGATCCTGGAGGCGGCTTCTTGGTATGACCTTGCTCTGGGGACTCTGAACCGGCCTTAGCTAAGTCTTTCTCAAGATCTCCAAAGGTCTCTGACACTTTGCTGAAGTTCGAGTTGCGTAATCCACTTAGCACATGGATCTTCTCTTCCAATATCGTCTTGTAGCCAGGCAGTTGACCAGCCAAATCTGTCAGTTCAACGGACAGCTTCCAGGCGAACCCAAAAGCTAACGTACTCAGACAGAGGGCTATCAGGAGGATTGAAGCCACACGCGGTAACCGGAGTCGACCGAGAGAAGTCATCACCGGCGCCAGAAGCAGGGAAAGTAATAACGCGAGGGCCAGCGGGATAAACACGCTGCGACCGAAGTAGAGCGCGGCGACTACTACGACGAAGGTGACAATGCGCAGCAGCCTCGCCGTTTCGGTCAAATTAGATTTCTTATTCATTTGGACACGATTTCAGCTCAACAGACTATCTGATCCCAGGTACGTCAAGACGTTCATATCATAAGGGTCCTAAAAACGTATCCAACCGAAGTTGTCGAGTAAGCGGATCTACCGGTTAATCCAATTCACGACAAGAGTATATTTGCTTGGCTTGGCGGTAATTCATTGAATCACTGCATCGAAAGATGTAGATAAGAGCTAACCGCTCAGGGCCCTGCTGCTGCAGAAGATTTTGACGTCGCCAAGGGTGGTGACTTCCCTGCCGCCCAAATGGAATAAACGTGAGTGAATTCTGCACCAAAGAAAAATATCTGCGCGGAGTAGTACACCCAGATAACCATTGCGACGAGGGATCCTGCTGCTCCATAGGCCGATCCGGGACTTGCTTTCCCAAGGTAGAGGGCCAGTAACGATTTCCCTAGCGTAAAGAGAAGAGCCGTGAATGTAGCTCCAACTCTGACATCCTTCCAGTCGACATGCGTATCCGGAAGGTATTTGAGTATGAATCCGAACAGAACCGCGATTCCAACGAAGGAAAAGGCGAAGTTCAGGCCTTCCATCACCAACGGCGAAATAGGGAGTACGTCGCCGGAAAATTTTGCGACTGCGTCGAATCCAGCACTTGCGATGAGGGAAACGAAGAGCAGGAAGCCTACGCTTAGTACCATTCCGAGAGAAAAGATTCTGCCCCTAATCAGAGACCACACACCAGAGCTCGTCTTAGGAGGTGCCTCCCAGATAGTGTTTAGTGCCGACCGCAGTTCTGCGAACACTCCGGAAGCCCCAAACAGCAGCGTGATCAAGCCGATGAGAGTGGCAAAGATGCCAGCAGACTCCTTCTGGCCGCTCGCTAACATGGAGCGAACAGCTTCTCTGCCTTCAGTTCCGGCCATCCCTTGAACTTGACTAAGCAGATGGACTTCAGCACTCGATTTGCTGAAGATAATCGCGGCAGCTGCTACCAGCAGAATGACAAGAGGAGACACCGAAAGGATCGTGTAAAAGGCCAATGCCGCACCGAGACGAGGCGCATCGTCTTCGTTCCAATCCTCAAAACTGCGTTGAACCAACTGCAGCCAAACTCGTGGCTCCATGGTCACATCCAAGAGTGATACTTATTGAACCCGCCCACGTGCGGAGGCGTAGACATATGTATGAAGCTAGATTCGATGAAAAGGGTGCTGGGATCGATACGATTTTATCTGAGCGCCGACCTTGTCGGATTTTTGAGCCTCTCGAAGGTAGGCGAACGAGACAGGTAAGCTGTACAACCGCAGGTGAGCGTGTTCCCCGCGCTTCCCAGGATTTCGCCGGGGGTAGCGTTCTAGTGAAATAAAAGCGGTTCGGGGAGTGAAGATATGCTCGAGATAAGAGCCAGATTTCTTTGCAGTCCGCCAGGACCAGACTAGGACCCCGTCAAGCGGAAGGAACAAGGGTTGCTTATGTGTGCGAGCTACTGGTAGGGTGTCACTCGATTGGAAAGATAGGTTCTTCATGAACGATCCGCTGGCAACTTATCTACACGACCATCTTGCCGGCGCTAATCTCGCCATTGAGTTGCTTCGTGCAATGCGTACTAAACATCAAGATGAGCCCATAGGGAGTTTTCTAGATTCCCTTCTCGCTGAGATTGTTGAGGATCGCGACACTTTGAAAGAACTCGCCGAGGAAACAGGAACCGGTCAGAGTACTTTGAAAGAATTGGGTGCCTGGTTATCCGAAAAAGCGAGCCGATTCAAGCTCGGTGATGGTGCTAACGGCCCGTTTGAGGTGTTCGAAGCTCTTGAGTTTCTGTCGCTCGGCATTCTCGGTAAGCTCAGCCTCTGGAGCGCATTGCACGTAGCGGCTCGGTCAGACACGCGTCTTGAGGGAGTCGACTTCACCAGGCTTATAGGTCGGGCCGAATCTCAATACGCTGCAGTAGAAAAGCGACGAATTTCATGTGCGGAAACCGCATTTAGGCGCGTCAAAACAGCCGCTCAAACGTAGAGATTTGCGGCGATCGCTCTACCTTAATCCCACATCATCGGAGCCTAGCCTTCAACGACACAGTCCTCCCTGGGGCGAGTATCTCCTCGCTGTACGCTAGAACTTAGAAAGGGGCCGATGGATGTAACGGAGTGCCCTGTCCTGGTGCTTCTGTCGAGCGGTGGCACATAAGAAGAGGGCTGTTTACGACCTTCCGGGACAGTATCAGGCAACGAGTTCTTTGATAGGCAAAAACACCCGAAAGATGGTGCCACTCTTGCCCTGCAGGGTGCTGCTCCGGAATTGAATTCTTCCACGATGGTTGTGAATTATCTCTTTCACAATCCAGAGACCAAGGCCGTTCCCCTCCACCTTGCTGCTCTTGAAGGAATCGAACAATGTATCTCTCATCGCCTCAGGTATACCGACACCGTTGTCTGCGACTGTCATGATAGCTTCCTTTTGTCGGAGGATCACTCGTACATGTAGACTGCCAGAGTGTGGAAGCGCATCAATGGCGTTAAGGAGCAGATTCGTGAGGACTTGAAAGATCTCGCCTCGCTTGATCATCGCGATCACAGTCTCGTCGGATCTTGTCTGCACATTGATTCTCTTGCTCGAGATCTTCACACGATGGAGATGAAGCGCTGATTCAGCCAACTCGACCAGATCAATATCTCTGGCTTCGTTGTCTACGCGAATGAACCCAAGGCTTTTGCTGGTGATTTCTCCAAGTCCGCGCAGCTCGTCGTCTGCTATTTCTAAGTACTCAACGGCCTTCCACTCGGAGGCCGTTGCACACTTTGCAAGATAGATGAGGTTTGTCAGAGCCCCCAGCCGGTTGTTGACTTCATGCATAGTCGCACCCACCAGCCGCCCCGCCAGAGACAGTTGATGATGCCTTCGTAAATTTTCTTCGCACGCTTTGAGCTTCTGACTCTGGTCCTCAAAGGAGTCGCGGTGCCGAGTTGCCGAATCCATAGCCCCAAAGCGCGGAATATTCTGTCTTCGGTTGGCCGCACGAGGCCTTCGTCTATGAGATGTACGCCATCTTTTTCATGAGCTGATCAGACTCTATGATTTCGCGGTTTGCCCACCTGTGAGGGACGCTTGCAGCATTATTGGTTTGCTTTGCAGCAGAGACTACAAGTATCGGTGTGCTCTTTCAGGTCATTGCTCGCACGTTCAACCTGTTCGAGTGCTTCCTTTCTCGCTTCAGGTTCAGGGAGTTTACTTTCGAGCTCCTTTTCGTGCGCAACCGCACCTCTCACTCTTTCTTCTAAACTCTCTTTGTAGTCGACAGTTCGGGCGCTCCATGTCGGGTCCTCCTCCGTAAAAGATAGGCCCGCTCTAACGAGCGGGCCTGCGTATATTAGACCTATCGCTACTAGTACTTCGTAGAGGTGTGCACTCCCGTCACGGTTTCACGATCATCGAGGACCTCATCTTCCCGTGCCGTTGAGAGTCGCTCGCCATCGGAAATGTTTCCGAAGGTTCCCCGCCCGCCGGCAGTCTCCTTCGAACCCTCTTCGCTAGTAGAAGCGATATCACGAGCTCCCGTTTCTTTGAGAGCTTCCTTTGCGGCATCGATCTGCTCGGAAGTATCGCAGTGGACCGACAAGAGTGTGCCACCGTCTTTCACCGCCCCCTCATACCGCTTCGCTTCATACTCGGGAATTCCCATGCCCACCAAAGCTCCAACGATGCCGCCTACTGTTCCGCCGATTCCTACGCCTGCCAGCGATGCCATGATTGGACCGGCCGCGATAAGAGGACCGACGCCAGGGATGGCCAGTGCACCGATACCTGCCAGCAGACCTAGCGTGCCACCAATAACTCCGCCGGTGGTGACGCCGGTCGCGGTACCCTCTGGTGCCTTTGTTGCTTTCTCATGGGCGAACGCCCGCGTGCTGTCATCGTCTGGGAGAAGTACGGAGATAGCTGAGTTAGTAAACCCTTTAGCAATCAAATGGTCGACGGCGGCTTCTGCTGTCGCTGGGGTTGCGTAGATACCGAATACTGCTGTGTTTTTGTTAGACATATGGTGCTCCTTTTTGTGATGTTCTGAGTTATCCAAGCTCTTAGGGTTTGACCGTAAGCTGATCATTTACTTTATCCGCAGACACGATGTTTGCCGCCATGGCCGCAACCTTCTCCTTCTCCTCGTCCGACTTCACTGGCCCTTTTAGGGTGACGGATCCGTTGAGAGTGATGATCTTGACATTATGGGCATAGGTCGAAAGCGTCTTATCCGAGTTAATCGCCTTGCGAATCTTAGCTGTTGTCATTCGGTCAGATTGGACATTCGACTGATTGTCGGCAGTTGGCGTCTGATTCTTGTTCTGATTCGAGTTGTCGGGTGCTGTTTGTGAAGTACCAGACTGCGGTACAGGTTGTGAAGCGTTCAGGTGGATGCAGCAGCAGAGTGCGATCGCCGCAGTTGTACGGAGGGCAGTGCCAAGAAGTGTCATGGACCAATACCTTTCGAGTAAGTGAGCTTTCAGCCGCTGGATGAGATGCGCAGCTCATTTGCGTCCCGGCAATCGGTCTGATGAGAACGGCGATGTACTAGTTGTTCACAGCTTGAACAATTCGCGCCGCCGCTCCTAACGACGAGAGAGAGGCTTGATGGGACCCGCTGTCGGGGCCCTCCACATACGATGGATTTGCATCTGACCTAAGGTACGCAGCACGCAAATTAAATTTGGAGTCACCCTATGTACCATCATGTAAAAAAGCTGATGTACACCGTCAATATTGGAGAGCCAGACGTGAAGTTTGGCAACATGCTTCTAGAGCAGTTTGGCGGAGCCAACGGCGAGCTGGCCGCCGCTATGCAATACACCATCCAAGGGTGGAATTGCGTAGATGATCTGGGACGACGTGATCTCCTTCTGGATATTGGGACAGAAGAGTTGAGTCACCTGGAGGTGGTCGGTGCTCTCATCCGCATGCACCTAAAACCTCTCAAAACGAACAGAGAGGCGGCTGAAGCGGATCCTCTAGTCAGCATTGCTGGAGGAGGAGGAGTAGGTCTATTCGATTCAATGGGGAACGCTTGGACCGCTAACTATTTGAAGATCACCGGTGAGTTGGATGTCGATCTGCGAAGTAATATCGCGGCAGAGTCGCGAGCCAAGATAGTGTATGAGCGTCTTATCGATCACACAGACGATCCGGGCACCATCGACACCCTCCAATTCCTGATGACCCGGGAAATCACCCACATGAAGGCCTTTCAGGCTGCACTCGATAGTTTGGAGAAGTCGCCATTCTCCGTTGGACTTCTGAAGCCTACCCCTGGAATCGTGGACGAGTACTTCAATGGGTCTACCGGTGACGGGAATGAAGGCGATACCGATATGCGTGGGCCCTGGAACTCGTCCTTCGGACTTCACCCAGTTGAATCGCAGATGGCGGGTGGGAAGGGACTTTCGGTCGGCGATGTTGACGGCAAGATCGATGGCGAAGACCGCGGGAAACAAGATGACGCCCAAAAGGCGACTACATCTCCCAAGGATGAAGCTATTGGCAAAGCAGGCAAAAGCAAGGACCACTCGCATAACGGCAAAGCTGTTGCTTCGAGCTCAAGATAAACAATGCAATAGCCACTACTAGGCGGTCTCTCTCGGAGACCGCGCTCGCTTGGTGCAGTGCCATCCTTGTGAAGATCGGATGTATGCCGTGGTAAAAGCTGTCTTATGTGATATTGACGGAACGCTCGTTGAAAGCAACTGGCTTCATGCAGCCGCGTGGAGAGATGCGTTCGCCGTCGCCGACATCGTAGTTGATCTCGAAGATGCACGCCGACAGATAGGGAAAGGTGGAGATGAGTTGATACCTGTCTTCGTTCCCTGGCGGAAACGGAAGGCCATAGAAGAACCACTGAAGGCATATCGACAGTTTATTTTTCGTAAAGACTACTTACATCAGGTCAAGCCTTTCCCTAAAGTCCGCGAATTGCTGGAGCGTATGAAAGAAAAAGGAATAGCAATATCTCTCGCCTCTTCAGCACACAAAAGCGAGCTCGATGTCTACAAAAAGATCGCCAATATCGAAGATCTTGTCGAGGAAAGCAGTTCGGCCGACGATGCGAAGCGATCCAAGCCCCATCCCGATATCTTCGAAGCGACTCTGAAGAAACTTGGCTTGTCACCCAAAGAGGTGCTGGCACTCGGGGACACACCCTATGACGCTGAGGCCGCCGGAAAGGCATCGATCTTGACTGTGGGAGTTACGACCGGTGGCTGGAGCGAGAAAGAGCTGCTGCATGCAGGGTGCATTGAAGTCTACAAGGACGTGGAAGACTAACTTGCGAACTTCGAACGAAGCGCCTTCTACAAGATTTGAGATTAGGAGGCGGCTACAGTTATGAGCATAACGCAACAACTTATCTATTTGTTTGTCCTTGCGATCCCAGTCGCTTCGATAGCCTGGACTATCACGCATGAAGAGGTCATTCGCGAGTTTCGCGAAACCTGTCATGCCAAAAGCGCAGAGTGTCGGCGCTTGTATCAGCGAAAGTTCTTCTATCTGTTCACTTGTGAGTATTGCTTCAGTCACTATGTCGCTTTGATTTTCCTCGTAATAACTCGGTTTCAGCTTTTATATCCGGATTGGCGCGGATATCTAATCGCTCTCTTCTCTTTGGTTTGGGTCGCGAACGTTTATATGAGTTTCTTTGGAATGATCCGGCTAGATCTAAAGAAAGAACGGGTTGAGATCGCGAAAAGCGAAGCCACGCAATCGGCATCGTCGTTAAACAGCCCTCTCTGAGGGCTCCAAACATCGAAAGCAAAACGTGGGTTCTACGGAGACATGCAACGCTGAAGCATAGGATTGCTTCTCACTCGATATTGTTACTGCGCGGCATGCCGCCCTTGGAGAGTACATGAAAAGATCAACTCAAATAATCTGCTGCGCCATCCTGAGTTTCGCGTTCGGCATGATGCCCACGAACGCAACAGCGCAAAGTGACGACGACAAGAAGTTTTTAGCTATGGCTGCACAGTCGGACCAGAACGAAATTGCACTGAGCAAACTGGCCGAGCAGAAGGCCACGAACCCAGATGTGAAGGCGTTTGCGGAAAAGATGATTACGGAGCACACGCAGATGACGGCTAGCATGAAGCCGTTTGTCGACGCATGGGGCCTGACGCCGCCAACGGGTCCCGACGCCGATCACCAGAAGGAGTTGGATAAGCTCAATGGGCTGTCGGGCAATGATTTCGACAAGGCATACATGAAAGATATGGTCTCCGATCACACGAAAGCGCTAAGCGCATTCACGAAAGAGGCTAAAGACACAAAAGACGCTAAATTTCGTGCTGCCGTAATTAAGGGAAAGACAGCCGTCGCCGCACACAAAAACATGGCTTATGATCTGGAAAAGAAGCTTTAGCCTCTATCTAAACGACCCCGCAGAAAGCCCTCCCAAAGCTGGGAGGGCTTTCTTATTTGTTTCCCTACACGGAACCCCAAATTGACTCGAACGCCACTTGCTGGGTTCAATGAATTGAGCGTTTCACTCCATGGTTAAGACGGTACCGTATCCCGTTTCTGACGGTCATTGCATGCGGCTCGAAGTTTCTCATAGCGGATTTGCAGTTCATCCAACTCAAGGGTCGCTCAGATTTTCGATGTCGATCATCTGATCCCTGGCCTTGTCCACTGCGTAGATGAGCTCGTTCAACTTTAGATTGATCGCGCGCGCATCTCTGTTCTGCGTATTTTGGATGAGGAAGACCATAAGAAAGGTAATGATGGTCGTTCCGGTGTTGATCACGAGCTGCCAGGTATCAGAATAATGAAACACCGGACCGGTGGTGCCCCAAATGACAATGACGAGCCCGGCCCCAGCGAATGCCCACTTCGATCCCAACCAACCAGAAGCCCAGGCAGCGAACCGGCCGAACAATCGTTGGTAGTGCGCGTCTTTATTTCAATTGGTGTTTCCTTCATATGCGCCCTCCCCCCTGAAACGAAGCCTGCGTCAAGCACGGCAAGTCTTTCTAGATAGCGCTACTCTACATGAGTTTCTCTAAGATCGCGGTAGGCCTTTGCCTCTCGGATCCGCGTCTCAGGATTCGTGCCGCGATCGCCGGCCATCTAAACCCTTCTCGGCGGCATCGCACGGAGTACGGGGTAGACATGCCAAGCGCCGGAATACCAGTCAGAAATTTTGGGAAATCTAACGTGAAGATCTCGGCTCTCGGCCTTGGTGGGCATCACCTGGGAGCTGCGAAAGACGAGCCGACTGCCGTTCGTCTGGTTCATCGAGCGGTAGACGGCGGCATAAGCTTCTTCGACTGCTGCTGGGAATACAACCGAGGCAAGTCGGAAGATTGGTTAGGTAAAGGTCTGAAGGGGCTTCGGGAGAAGGCTTTTCTTATGACTAAAGTCTGCACGCATGGGAGGGATGCGAGTCTCGCCATGCAGATGCTGGAGCAGTCCCTACGTCGTCTTCAGACTGACCATCTCGATCTGTGGCAAATCCATGGCGTTACCTTCCAGAATGATCCTGAACTATTCATTCGCCCGAATGGTGCTGCAGAAGCTCTGAGGAAAGCCAAGGAACAAGGTAAGGTCCGTTTTGTTGGTTTTAGTGGGCACAAAGATCCCGCTATCCATCTTGCGATGTTGAATACCGGCTTTCCTTTCGATGCGGTGCAGATGCCCCTCAACCCTTTTGACGCCAATTTCTTTTCGTTCGAGAAAATGGTCCTTCCGGTGCTGGTTGAGCGCGGCATAGCACCTCTTGGCATGAAGCCCATTGGTGGTAAAGGGGAGCCTGTACAAAGCGGGGTCTTTACAGCTGAAGAACTCCTTCGATATGCAATGAGTCTCCCCGTTGCGACGACCATCTCTGGCGCCTCAGATCCCCACATTCTTGAACAAAATCTCACCATCGCCCAAAACTTCACGCCTCTCGGCCCGACTGAGATGCAGTCCATGCGGGATCGCGCGAAGCCATATGCCGGAGACGGCCACTTTGAGCTCTACAAGACTTCGATTAAATACGACAATCCGGAGGCTCGCCTGGCTCACGAATTCCCTATCGATATGCAGTCGATAGAAGTGAAACAGATGGTGTATTCGACGACCAATTCTGGGCGGCCATTTCCTGACGTGGCTGAATAAATTGCAATCGTACAGAGGGTTTTGCGTGAAAAACGAACATGATGATTCCAAGTCAGAGGTGAGTAGGCGGCTATTTCTAAAAGGCGCCGCTATAGGAGGCGCGATGACTGCTCTCTCCGCTACCGCCGGTGCCCAAAGCCACGTCGCTCAAAACACAATCAATCCAGAAGTGCCAAATTTCTCTGGAGAATATGACACGCCAGTTGCAGAATTTCAAGTACCCCGTCGCGCGATGGGTAAGACCGGTCTCGAGGTATCGATCTTGGGGATGGGTGGATTCCATCTCGGGACGGCCGCCGGCCAACCTGAAGTCAATAATATGATCGCGAAGGCAATGGATCACGGAATCAACTTCTTCGATAACGCATGGGAATATCACAAGGGTGTAAGCGAAGAACGGGTTGGGGCGGCGTTGAAAGGAAAACGCGACAAAGCTATTGTAATGACCAAGGTCTGCACTCACGGTCGCAAGAGAGACGTTGCCATGCGAATGCTCGAAGAATCACTTACCCGTCTTCAGACCGATCATTTGGATGTTTGGCAGGTCCATGAGGTCGTTTATTACAACGATCCCGAAAAGTGCTACGCATCTGACGGGGTACTGGAAGCCTTGAGCGCGGCGAAGCAGCAAGGTAAGGTTCGTTTCGTTGGGTTCACCGGCCACAAGAACCCTTCGATTCATCTCGAGATGCTGAATGGGGGCTATCCCTTTGATACGGTTCAGATGCCGCTTAATCCGTTCGACTACAGCTATCGAAGCTTCCAACAACATGTTCTGCCGGTGGCGACTCAGCGAGGGATGGCTGTCTTCGGTATGAAAAGTATGGGCGGGTCAGGCGAGATGATTTCGAGCGGCGCACTGACGCCAACCGAGGCTTTGAGCTACGCCATGAGCTTGCCTGGGGTTTCAACAACCATCAGTGGTATGGATTCGATGGCGGTCCTCGATCAGAATTTGAAGATCGTACAAAACTTCACCCCGCTGACAGCTAAGCAGATAGAAGACTTGCGGGCGTACGGAAAGCAATTCGAGGATGGGCGGTATGAGTTATTTAAAAGTACAGTGAAGTATGATGGCGATCTCGGGCGACAACAGCACGACTACCCCCCATCTGCTGAATTGCCGGCCTAACCTGAGCGGCCGCAGCTTGAAGCTGCCGACCTAACCAATTTCCTCACGAATACGATGCTATGCGATCCGAAGACGAAAAACACCGCCTGCACATCCTTGGCTCAAGACAACGTCAGGTGATTTGACTGTGAGTTATTCCGTGGAGCAGTTCAGTTGCATCATATGAGATGTCGCGACTGTGCCGCACCTTCGTTGGGCCCCTTGTGTTGACCAGCGCTTCCTGATGGAGGCTTTATGAAAATCCGGATATTGGTCGCTTTATTGACGCTATCTTCGATATGGGTTAGCGCGCCAGGACAGTGCAAGAATCCTGAGATCAACCCGATATGGGACAGCATTAACAATCAGTTCAGATGTGTTGATCCTGCCGCCGGCACCGGTTCAGATCATGATGAGAGTGTGTCCCCCACGGGAAACAAACAATCGTGCGGTGCGGTGCGAGAAAACCTACTCAAGGTCTGTCCAACTTCAGATGAAGGCAAGATCTGTAGAGGTAAAGCTAAGTCCATCTTCAACGCATGTTACAAGAGCGGAAGCGAGGATCGTAGTGCGGCGTCCAATACCCGAGGTCAATCGGGGAAAACCGATTCGTCCACTTGCATGACGACCTACAATCAACAACAGCAGGCATGCCAGTCTCGCCGTCAACCCCCGGCATCCCCAGGTCAACCTTCGGTTCCTGATACTTGCCTACAAGATGCTTTGGCTGCTCAAAATAAGTGTCTCGCGAACAGCCATTGACAGGCGTTTGGTCATTGATCGCACGCTTTAGAACGAGGAGGGCCACTTTCGCTAAAAGGGCGAGGCCTGCTGATTTTGGGGCGGTTCACCACTCTCAACGACCAAGCTCATGCACATTAAGTGTTCAGCCTGTTTGTTCATCACTCCTGAGCTTCAGCCCAGCCCCTCTGCTAAGGAATGCTCTTAGCGTCGTCAGGCTCCTTTCTTCTGAGCCAGCGACAAAACCCCGGTCATAGTCCACTACTTCTTCTTCGGTGCGATCACGCATGAGGAATGATTCTCGATCAATGTCGTCTGAATCTATTGGACGCTTTTCTCCACAGTTGCGAATATCGACTTGCTACCTTATCGCATCTATCAGGAGATAATGATTGAAATTGCGAGCTGGAACGTAAACTCAATTCGAGCTCGTCTCGGACAGGTCACAGCGTGGCTAGAGACATACCAGCCGGACGTGCTCTTGCTGCAGGAGTTAAAGGGAACAGAATTTCCGGCCGACGTGTTCAAAAATCTTGGATACGAGAGCGTAGCGGTAACCCAGAAGGCTTATAACGGCGTCGCGATCTTGTCTCGCCACCCGATCGAGACTATAAGCAGGACGCTGGCTGGGGATGAAAAAGACAGCCATTCCCGGTTCCTCGAGGTGATGATCGACGGTCTCCGTGTCGTTAACATCTATCTTCCAAATGGAAATCCCATAGGAAGCGACAACTTCGCCTACAAATTAGCCTGGATGGATAGACTTCACAGACAGCTAAAGATTTGGGAGAAGAAAGATCCTCCGACTCTGATAGGAGGGGACTTCAATGTCATCCCGGAAGATATCGATTGCCACAAGCCTTCCTCGTGGATACGCGATGCACTTTTCCAGCCGGAGCCACGCGCAAAATATCGCAGTCTACTCAAACTCGGCTATATTGATGCGTTCCGGTCTTTGCATCCCGATTTGAAGGGACAGTTCACCTTCTGGGACTACTTTAGGCAGGCCTTTCAGCACAATCGCGGAATTCGAATTGACCACTTCCTACTATCGCCATCCCTGGGTGAGAGATTGATCTCTTGCGAGATTGATAAAGGGCCGCGGGCACAGATGAAGCCGTCTGATCACACGCCAATCATCGTCAAATTGCGATAACTGTCGAATATGACCTAAAAGAGAAGCTGTTAATACCGACATCAGTCCAGGCAATCCCCACAGATGCAGACGGGCCGCCCTTCCGGAATGCTTGATGCTCATTCAGCCATTTGTAGAATTGAAGGCTCTTGCCTCGAACGCGGGCATGGGACGATCTGGCTGTCTGCGCCTGTCGATTTAACGTTAACAACCTTTTCCCGATCAGTGGGTTTGATAGGAGTGATACCTTCCGTCATCTGCCCTTTGTACGGAAATATAATCAAGAGATGAGCGCCCAGTTCTTTAACGGTTGTAAGTTTTGGCGTTGAAGAGTGAGCAAGAGTGTCTTAGATCATGAAATGGAGGGGAAGAGTGCCAGATACGAATCGTGTGGTCTTTGTCGTTGACGACGAAGCGGTGATTGCCGAAACACTCGCTGCTATTTTGAATCGAGCGGGCTTTCAAGCAACCGTCTTCGATCATCCGGAGAAGGTTATCGCCGCCTGCACTGAGTTAGCTCCCGATCTCCTCATCAGTGACGTCATGATGCCAGGTATGACGGGTGTGGAGTTGGCCATTCACTTCCGCGAAACTCAACCAGAGTGTACCTCGCTCTTTTGAGAACAAAGGTCAGAAAGTCCAAAGTCTGCGGTTGGAACGTCGAATATAACGCCAGTAGCCTGGCAGGCAGACGTCGTAGAACCATCGCAACTGCTGAAACTCCTACCGAATCTCATGCGTTTCGTGGGACATCATATGGCGTGTGCAAAGGCACAAATATTCGGACTGTTGTCCCATGCCGTTCCGAATCAATTTGACTTGTGATGCTGATCTGTCCCCCGTGACCCTCAATGAACTGCTTCGCGACGAACAGTCCGATTCCAGTACCGAGTGTGGAACGAGTCGTGAAGAACGCCTCAAATACCCTCGGAAGATCGCGGGGTGCGATGCCTACGCCATCGTCTGAAATCGTCAATACCGTCCCGCCGGCGGGCTCGTCGATATCCTCAACGGAGATCGATAGATGACCTCCGTTCGGCATCGCGTAGATCGAATTTGCGATGAGGTTCGAAATGACTTGCATCATCTCTCCTCGACGGAGTATCGGTTTCCGCGAAGATTGAAAGAACGTGCTGATCTTGATGCGGGCGGCGGAGCATCGCGGCTCATAGATGGTGACTGCATGCTGGGTTATCTCACTCAGAGAGGCCGCGGACGCCGCAGCGTGCTCGCGATAGTACCCGAGGGTCTGCTTTGCGATATGGGCAACCCGCCCAAGTTCTTCTTCGGCAGTCGAAAGGTAATTTAGTCCATCCTCGTCGGCAATTTTCGAGCGAAGCAGATAGAGCAGATTGATGACCGATTCAAGAGGATTATTAATCTCATGCGCGATCGTAGCCGCCATACGCCCAGTTGCCGCAATCTTTTCCGCTTGCAGTAAAGATTTTTCAATACGTTTCCGCGCGGAGATATCACGGAGGATCTTGGAAGCTCCAATCACCTCGCCCTTATTGTCCCTGATCGGAGATACCGTCACAGAAGCTTCGATCAATCTGCCGTCCTTTGTAAGACGAACAGTCTCGAAGTGCTCTACCCGCCGCCCGGCGCGGATGCTGTCGATAATCTGTTTCTCTTCGTCCCGTAGATCATCAGGAATTAGCTTGAGGATGGATTGACCGATCATCTCCTCCGCTGTATATCCGAAGACCTGGCTCGCAGCGCCATTCCAACTCTTGATAATTCCATTAAGATCCTTGCTTAGAATCACGTCTTCGGAGGACTCCACAATCGCGGCCAGTTCGGCGGCGCGCTTTGCAAGATCTTGTTGAATCTGTTCCGTTTGTCTCCGAATAGAGATGTCTCGAAGGATCTTCGACGCTCCAATAATGTTGCCCGTTTCATCTTTTACCGGCGAGATCGTCAGCGAGACGTCCAAGAGCCTTCCATCCTTTGTCCTGCGTACTGTCTCGAAGTGCTCCATGCGCTGTCCGGCGCGAATATTGTCGATGATGATCTTTTCGTCGGAGTGGAGATGCTCCGGAATGAGCGTAAGAATGGACGCGCCGATCATCTCCTCTGCGGAGTAGCCGAGCACCCGAGAGGCAGCAGCATTCCAACTTGTAACGATGCCGTTCAAGTCCTTACTCACGATGACATCATCAGAAGAATCGATTATCGCAGCAAGCCGCTGGATCACGTCCTGCGCCTTTTTCCGTTCGGTTACATCGTTTCCTACCACGATGATCCCTGAAACGCTGCCGTCGGACTCACGCAACGGCTGATATACGAAATCGAGGTAACGCTCATCCGACGGCAAACCCTCGGCAGCTTCGACTTGAAACCGAACACCATCTCCAACAAATGGCTCGCCTTGCAAGACCTTATCGAGAATTTCGATGTAACCCTGGCCCGCGGCCTCAGGCAGGGCGATGCGTACGGGTTTGTTCAGGACGTCACGATTGTTCACCAGGCGCAGGTAGGGCGGATTCACCATGGTGAAAACATGGTCTGGTCCTTGCAGAAGAGCAAAGAAGACGGGAGCTTGCTGAAGTGCTTCAAACGCTCTGGCTCTTTCTTGGAGCGCAACCTCTTCTGCGAGCCTTCTCTCCGTAATATCGCGGAAAACTAAGACAATGCCGGATAGCTTGCCATCGTCGTCGAGGATGGGAGCGCCGCTATCGTCAATTGCCGTTTCCACCCCATCCTTTCGGATCAAGATGGTGTGATTGGCAAGGCCCACAATCGTCCCGAGACGGCGCACCTTGTCCGCTGGGCTCTCCACCGGTTCCCGCAGTTTCTCATCAACAATGTGAAACACGGTGCTTAAGAGCTCTCCTCGCGCGTCGATCCAGAGACCAGCCGGTCAGACTCTCCGCGACGTGGTTCATGTCGGTAATGCAAGCGCGCTCATCGGTGACGATCACCGCGTCGCCGATGCTCTGCAGAATTCGTGAGGCCCGCGCTTCACTCTCGGCGAGCTTGCGAAGCGCCACGACCTCACCCGTAACATCGTGAAGGGAACCGAATAGGCCGGCGATCGCTCCGTCTTCGAAGATCGGGTTGAAGGAGTAATTCAGGTAGGCGTCTCTTACGCCGTCTTCTGTCGGGAGCGGAACCAAAAGCTTTTCGTGAAAAACGGTCTTTCCTGTGGCAAGCGCCTGTTCTAAAAGCGGCCCGACCACATGCCATGATTCGCTGTACACCTCACGGGCTGATTTTCCGAGCGCGAAGGGATGGCGAGGCCCAGGAATCGGACGGTAGGCGTCGTTGTAAATCAAGATCAGTTCGGGTCCCCACATTGTCCTTGCAGGGGAGGAGGAAGCCAGGGTCAGATTGACAATGGTGACAAGTTCCTTCGACCAAGCTTCGATGGGACCGAGCGGAGTCGAACTCCAATCATAATTGCGCACCAAATCGGCCATCTCGCCGGTGCCGATGATACGACCAGATCCCATCTCTAACGCTAACTTTTCCTTCTGCAAAAATCACCTATCGTGCCGCTGCAGTACCAATTCGAAAACTTGGGGCCATTTCTAGACCGGTCGATGCGCAGGGTCCTCCAATCCAACACCCTGCCACTTCTCCCCGTCCATCCTAGTCGAGAATCGACTGATCTCGCCTTCGAAAGTAGCTAAGAGTCGCGTTATCGGCAACCGCGACACGCCGGGCACTATGCGAAATGCTCTCGCAACCGAAGCGCACCTTCATGGCATCCCACATACAGATGTGCTGCTTCCCGAGTCAATACGTGAGTTCCTTCGCTGCAGGATACTGCGTCCACTGTTGCGTCTGCTCCGCGGCGGGGTGACACCGCGGCGCTTGGCGTGGAGTTTAGCGTTGGGCATTGTGATCGGGATCAACCGTCGGTAGGTATCACTACGGTCCTGGTTATTCTCCTCGCATGGGCGTTCGGTTTAAACCAGGTCGCGTCACAGATTGGTGCCCATGCGATGACGCCGCTCCACCTAATTTTGTTTCTTCCATTTATCGAGTTGGGCGTACATCTCTTTCACACCCGTCGCCTCCCGCTAAATCGGCAGCAACTTGAGCATCTGAGCCATCATCCCTGGCGCCTTGTTCGCGACATCTGGCAGTGGGAATGGCATGCACTGATCGTCTGGACCGCCGTCGCTGTCGTCGTGATGCCCTTGCTTGCCTCGTATATTAGACGCGTACTGGTGCTGCTGATGCGCCGCCATCGAACACTGCTGCGTTCGAACCCGACGCTGCCCTCATCTGATTAGCTCGTTTGACCTGAAGAATTGGTTTCCAACCTTAGAGAGCGTTCATTTGACTCGCAGATGCTTTGCGGCTTGCTTGAGCTTTTATTAATGCCGATCGCATCCAGTCGGAGGTTCTCTCCATAAATCCACTTCTTTTGTTAGGCGCATTACAGACGGCGACCATGTTACAGAGAACAATCGCTCATGGTTGTTCCAATCGAACCTCGTATTCTCTCAGCGGACCGGCTCGATGGCGGTTTACTGATTGCATTCGACGACGGCGGGTGCGCCCTTTATTCGGCGGCTCTCCTCGTTGCCATGAGGCCCCAAGCCGATCAGGTCAGCCACACAGACTTGGAAGAGTAACAGCCGCAGCTCCTCAGGCAGAGCAGATCTCTACGAAATGATTCCACTGTCGAACTCGGTGTAGTTGTCGAGATGATCTTTGATGACGTGGTAGCACTTCGCCGGCCTTCTTTTGAGGAGTTTCACGTCAGGAATGGTGATCAGCCCCCGAGTGTAGGTCGATTAGGCTTTTCTCTTCAAGGCTGCCGCTGCCATCGAAACTGTAGGCCGGGAGGCACCCAGCATGTGACCGAGGAACTCGTGTGACATTTTGAAGGTGTTGCTGTGGCGCGATCCGCACAGATCGACGACCACCGAGCCAGCCGTTGGTCGACCTCGTGCTGGACATTGCACCCAGCCGACTGCATCGCCTGAACAAGCTGGGCTTGTACATATCTCAAGGTCGACGATTGGAAAGTCCCGCCGCGTCGAAACTCGCTTCTCGCCGCCTCGAGGGGACAGGAGTAACCATGCCCAGCGATTTGTGTGTAAACGCGATTGAGACTCCGCTTCGTACCCATAAGAGCTGAAACCCCAATCACTGATTCATACCCGAACATCCCCACCTCAACTTGACGCCATTCTCGAAGGTGGTCGTCAGAGGATGCCATTCCCTCTTCCACGAAGTAGTCGGTGGCGACTGGATTCGCCCGGAAACTCGATTTGGTGCTCCAGGCTTCAAACGTCACCGGCTCCAAGCTGAGGCGTTTGATAACTTGTGGTCAAGACTCTGCAAAAGAGAGTTCTTATAAACGGTAGCGGACACAATAACCTCGCACTTTCGCGGTTTCACACAATTTCTGAGGCTAACGTTCAGCATCGATCGGGATATATATCTGTATGTGTTAGATGCATGACAGATCGAAATGGCAAGGACCGCCCACAATGGTGCTGTCTCTCTACGCAACCTTCTCTTGGAGTCAGCATGGTCTCTCCTATCTCCGTACTCGTGTTCGGGCAAGATGCGCACTTGCTTGGAGACCAGGAGATGGCTGCTGGAAGCTGCAGGATACCAAGTGCGCACGACAGGAGAATACCCCGAAGTCGTTCGGATCTTAGACGCAGAGAGCATTCGGCTTCTGATCCTCTGTCACACTCTGTTCGGCGGAGGAATGTCGGCGGGTTCTTGCCGCCGCCAATCGTCCGCACGGGCTAAGAACCCTTGCGCTCACCGCCGGCATGCGCGGATGTCACGGCCACGTGCAGACTGAAGTGCTGGATGCGTTAGACGGGCCAGCAAAATCGTCTCAACAGTAGATAGATTGACACGCATTACTCCAATCGCTAAAGGAAATGGCTAATGCGCGCATTACGATCGTCTCGATTCTAGCTTCCTGCTTCCTTCTTACGACCACACTGACGGGGTGTCTCGTTGCAGGTGTATAGCAACGGGAGCGCCTTCATCTGGCCAGGCGGCCTTGGGTTGGTCCCCATCATTTAGTGGTAGTTTTTCTATTACGTCGTTAGGTAGCGGGCACGTGAGTACGACACCTGCGCTCATCGTACCAACTAGGCGGTTTCCAGCGCGAACGCGTAACCATTTGCCGAGCGACGCAAAAAAGTGTTCGAGATGCTCGACGAAAAACCCACCGACGGACACATTCGATCGCTTACCTTGAGCTAACTCTGTCGGGTGGTCAAAACATCAAATCGAAACAGTTCGTCGAACGTTCGGACTCAATAGATGCTCAATGGATGCATGAGAACAGGAGACGATTCATTCACTCGAAAAATTTAGCGACGCGCTTGCAGGACTTGGAAACTGCTGTTTCAAAAAGCAATTCCCGACCGGAAGTCTGCGCCTATGCCCGAGCAGTAATGAGAGAACTCATCATTCCTCTAGAAATAGTCAACAATTTAAATTTTTTAGCACCCAAGACACAAGAGAATCCTCTTCGCGGGTTACTTACCTAACAATGGCGCAAGAGCAGCTTGAGGTAATAAACCAAATCGCTCTCAGCACGCTTCGCTTTTGCGACGACAGCGATCGTGAATGACAGTTACAGTCGTAACGATATGTCCTATTTAGCCGACAGTAGCTCTCAACTGTTTCTGAGCCTCAACTGAATTCTTTTCCACAGCTGGCTTCTGAAAATACAATCCTCCTCGTACCTCGAGCGCTATCTGCGAGTCGGCGTAAGGAACAGCATCAGTAGATTCGTTTGAATACTTCGGTAAGTATTTTGGGATCTCGATTTCGTCGTCGGCTAAACAAATACGTAGCAGCCCTGTTTGGATGGGTTGTTCTTTCGGACGTCATTTGCAGGCACCGCGATTTTGTCAAAGTCAGTTGATAGTTGACGTAAGGAGATGGGACGGTGGAACCCGAGAGAGGCTTTCCGTGGCCAGGTGCCAATACGGTGGGTTCCAGAGCTGCTAGTAGTTTGACCGAGTTGCGCGCCGCGTCCCAATCAGAAGTGAAATAAGAAGGCGGGCCGTGTAACTCCGCATGTTGAACAACTGCGGCTTCGAAGAACGATTCGGGTTTAGTGGTGCAGAAGGCGTCTCCTACCAATAGGGTGCGATCTGAAGGACGAAAGAAAGAAACGTGGCCAGGAGTATGGCCTGGCGTGTGGAAAATCTGCCATCCTGGAAGCTCAGGCAGCTTCTGGAGCTTAGCTAGACCTGTTTCGCTGCTAGCTTCAGTTCTCTCAACGAGTGCTCTCAATCGGCTTCCAATATCGATTGGTCTTCTCGGATACAACGGCGATAAAAGGGTCATCATTCCGCCGCCGGCTCCAACATTGGGTTTCGGATATTCCTCTTTTCCCGTGAGATATGGGAATTCCAAGGAATGAGCGAAAATCGGGATATCCCAACCCTCCGCCAGTTCTTTCGCTGCACTCACATGATCGAAGTGGCCGTGAGTAAGGATGAGAGCATTGGGTGGAGTGGCAAAGTGCGCTTCTGCCCAGCTTCGAATGTGCGAGGCGCTGAGAGGCAGCGCTGCATCAATTAGGCTCCAGCTCCCATCAGTATGGGTCACTGCGAAGACATTCACAAAAGCGATGCGTAGCCCGCGAACACCCTCGGCGATACTGTCAATAGATGTGATTTGCTCTTCAGAAACCGCGACTCCGTCCATGTAGCCTCCAGTTAGTAATGATCGGTTTGTTCACTCGTATCGAGAGATGTGTTCCAAAATGGCTTCTGGGGTCGCGTCGGGTTCCTCTCGTTGAGGGAAGTGCCCAACTCCTCGAAGCAATCCACGTCGGTAGCCACCGGTGAAGTGTTGTTCCGCTCCTTCGGTCGTTTCAAGAACCGCTGTATTCGTACGCCAGCCGCAAAGACTGCGTTTTATGTCTCGGGTTGTGTTCATTTTTGTCGAATCCTCGTTCGCTTTGCCTACGCGCTCGGACTAGTCTTTGAGTTTGTTCCAGACGGCGAACCCAATGCCCACTCCCACGGCTCCGACAACGAGGAGCGAGGCGAGCGGATTTAGATAGCTGCGGTATATCCGCTACGACGGATGAAGCTTTGATCGCCCCGCACCTGTCCGTCCTGGCCCGCCTGCCAGAGACTATCTTGGCGATGTCGCTTGGGCTTGGGTTTAAGTTGCGACTTGATCATGAAGCTGGAGGTTGTGTCGACGAGTCCCGGCGTCAGACGACTAAAGATGCCCATGAGCTTGCCAGCACCACCGATATGCAATGCGCGTCGCGGTTGCTCTGCTGCAAGCAGGATGGTTCGTGCCACGTCCTCGGGAGCGTAGATTGGTTGCGGCAGGTTGGCTTCATTCTCTGTGTAATTCTTCGCATGCAGGGCAAATGGGGTTCCGATCGCCGCTGGTTGAATCAGCGTCACTGAGACAGGCGCTCCCTCATCATTCAGTTCGCGTCGCAGTGCGTCTGTAAAGCCCTTGATTGCATGCTTGGTGGTCGAGTACATTCCTTGGATTGGAAAAGCGAAATCTGAGGCTACACTTCCCAGTATTGATCAGTGCCCCGCCCTGGTTTTTCAGGTGTCGTAGTGCAGTTGTAGAACCGTATACGACACCCCAGAAATTGATATCGAACAGCCTGCGATGATCTTCATCAGTCACTTCCTCAAGCCGGCCCCACAGGCCCTGCCCGGCGTTATTGACCGAGGTGTTGATCCTTCTTAAACGCTCATTGCTGATGGTGCCAGCCGTTCAACGTCCTCGCGTTTACCGACATCGGTTACAACATAGAGCTCCCTCACCCCGGACTCTTCCAGTTCTTGAACTGTTTTGGCGCATACCTCTTCGTTTCTCGCTGCTAATACAAGGTTGGCGCCACGTTTTGCGGCCGCCTGTGCTGTAGCGAATCGACTCTAGCTGGTAGCGCCGGTGATGACGATAGTCTGCTGCGAAAGTGGCTTTAGTGAGATTTTGCGATGCGCTCTGCATTCGCCGTTCGGTCGCGAGGAAGTTGCTCTTGATGAGAAGCTCATGCCCACGGATCGATCACGATTTTGGTGACGTTTCTTTCTTGTCGCGCCAGATCTTGTACATCTCCGGAGCCTGATCGAGAGTGATGCGGTGGGAGATGATGTAGCTGGGATCGATCTGGCCCTCTCAATGCGTTCCAGCAGAGGCTTCATGTACTTGTGCATGTTGGTCTGGCCCATCTTCATCGTGATGCCCTTGCCGAACGCGGCGCCGAAGGGCACCTTGTCGAGCAAGCCGCCGTAGACGCCGGGGATCGACACCGTTCCGCCCTTGCGCACGGCCTGGATGGCCTGCGCAGAACGCTGGGCCGATCTGTTTCCAGCATAAGAGCCGTCTTCACCTTGTCGTAGACCCCTGTATCAGTTGAGTGCGCTTCCAGCCGACCGCTCGATGCATGATCGGGGCCGATCCTCCGGTCAGGTCCTTCAGCGCGGTGAGTACGCTCACATCCTCTTCCGAGTAGTCCACGGTGATGGCACCGACGATCGCGCCATCTCCAGACGCTCGGGGAATCGGTCGATGGCGATTACCCGGGCCGCGCCGAGCATGAAGGCGCTGGCAATCGCGAATTGCCTACCGGTCCGCACCCCAGACCGCGACCGTTTCGCCGGGCTGAATTTGAGCGTTCTCCGCCGCCATGTAGCCTGTCGGGAAGATGTCGGATAGAAATAGCACCTTCTCGTCCGGCAGATCGTTTTCAATTTTCAGCGGCCCGACATTCGCAAATGGCACCCGTACATACTGCGCCTGTCCGCCCGCATAGCCGCCCATCATGTGCGAATAACCGAACAGTCCCGAGCCGGAATAACCATAGGCCGCTTCCATCAGATGCGCGTTGGGATTGGAGTTATCGCACGCTGCCCAGAGCTTCTTTTACAGAACAGGCAGTTTCCGCAAGCGATGGTAAAAGGAACGACAACCCGGTCCCCGCGCTTCGAGTTCGTTACCTCCGGCCCTACTTCTTCCACGATCCCCATGAATTCATGACCGAGGATATCGCCTGACTCCATCGTCGGAATAAAGCCATCGTAAGATGAAGTCGATCCGCAGATCGCCGTCCGCGTGACCTTGATAATTGCGTCGTGCGGGTTCAACAACTTTGGATCCGGGACATTCAGCGTCTCGACCTTGCTCTTTCCCATCCAGCAAACTGCTTTCATTTCGTACTCCATTATTTCCGCGTTGCGGATATCGCTGTTTCACTTCTTAAGGCTTTTAGCTTCACAGTTGATCGTTGCCTGGAGGGTCGATCTTTTCGCCGTTGAACGATTCTTCTTCCACCGTACTCCGCGTTCCCATGTGGCGGGCCCTGAGCGCGGGGAATCTCGCCGGTCTCGGCAAACGCCTTGAAGTGCCGCAAATTTTCGACGACCGCCTGCTTCGGATTCGTCCGACGAATGTTTCCCAGGCGCTTGCGAACTTGCCCATCCTGAACTCCTGCAGGACCGTAACGATGGTACCGCGGCCGCTGGGCGCTGGTTCAAAAATCACTTCTCCGGCGTTGTCGGATCACCCCCGATCGAGCGCCATGCGATTCGCTTACCCGGTTCGTCCGCGAACACCTCGGAGTCCCATTCGATCGTCTTGTCTCCGGACTTCATCGCCCAATGTGATGTCTTTTGCCAGTGGCGATGACGCTGATGTTCTCCTCTTGCCATGACGGAATGAATTCCACGTTGCGCCAAATGTCGTATAGCTCCTGAGGCGAGCCCTGGATGAGGGCGCTTGTTCGAATCCAGATCTTGCCATCCTTATCCTGAGGAGGCGGGGCGTAGTGGCCATTGATGATCACACCGGCGCTGCTCGACTTTGGTGTATTCTCTGCGTTTGGCTTTTCCGTTAGTGGAACTGACATTGGCGATCCTTTCGATCGTTACTTCTTGCTTGAGGTGAGGTGGTCTCTAGACCGCCAGTGAGTTTTTGAGCGAAGAGATATCTATTACGTACCGGAACCGGACTTCTTTGTTCTCCACTTTGTCGTAGGCGTCATTGATGTCTTTCATGTCGATGATTTGAATATCAGGGCCGATGTTATGCTCGGCGCAGAAGTCCAAGACCTCCTGAGTTTCAGCAATGCTGCCAATAAGAGAACCGCCGACCGACCTGCGGTGGCCGGCGATCTCCATATTGTTCATGGATGAAAGCGGTTCGAGAGCCCCAACTACAACGAGAGAAGCGTTTCTTTTCAGAAATGGGATGAAAGGATTGAGATCAGTCTTTTCAGGGATAGTAGAAAGCATAAAATCCAAACTTGCCTTATGAGCTCTTAGAGTTTCCTCCTCCTCCAGATCTTCATTGAGGACGACCGCAGCTCCCAGCCGTGCAGCTTCGGTGGTTTTTTGCTCAGATGAGGTGAACAGGATGACTTGAGCACCCATGGCGATCGCAAGCTTCGCTGCAATGTCGCCTAGTCCACCGAAACCAATAATCCCAACCTTGTCGCCCTTCTTCACCCCCCAATGACGCAAAGGTGAATAGGTGGTAACCCCGGCACACAGGATGGGTGCCGCCAACTCTGGCTTGAGGTTGCTGGGAATCTTCAATACGAAATCCTCCGGCACTACTAATGAGGTCGAATAACCACCGAAGGTGTTGTCTTTTCCGTAATGATTTGACTTGTCAGGAGACTTTTTGGCAGGAACTATGATGCGTTATAGGTCGCGAGCCAACTGTTCGGACCTTCGCAATAGTTTTCCTCACCAGACCGACACGGTTCGCAATTGCGGCAACTATCGATCATGCAACCGACACCGACCATATCCCCAATTTTGTGTCGCGTTACTGAAGCCCCAACACTCATCACGCGGCCCACCACTTCGTGCCCTGGCATACAGGGATAGACAGCATCCGACCAATTGTTCTTCACTTGATGAATGTCTGGAATGGCATATGCTGCAGAACAAAATGTCGATCGCTACTTCATTTTCTTTCGGATCTTCACGCTCAAACTCATGTGGCTTGAGACTGTTGAAAGAGTGTTTGGCAGTATAACCAATGGACTTAATCATGGAATTTTCCTTTGCTCTTCATAAAACTCAAAGCTTCGATACACGTGAGGTGTTATTGATTTGCGCCAAACCCGCTCCCAGTTCGAGGCTCCGACAGATCCGCGTGCCCGGAGAGGCTTCAGGTCGAGAACTTTAAGATATTCGGTGAGAGATGAGAAGAAGGAGCGGCGGTCAAGAGAATAAGCTTTCGACCGAGTCGTGGGTCGATATGGCGGGTCCTTTATGTGAATTCCGCCAGATTGTCGCTTTCAGGCCGTGAATTGATGGGATGCTGAGTCTCCGAAAAGGGATGCGCTGTACACCTGGTAAGGCTGCACCCATCCTTGGCGCCCACCGCCGAGACCCATTGGATCAATACGGTATACCTGACATCCTCTAAATCAGATCGGTTTCGCGGAAATCTTCCGTCTCTTGGCCTTGGGCTGACAGTTTGTCCACGCAAGGCCAAGGACGCGGTAGGTTATGCTTCAGACTGCAAGCACGCTCGCGACCCGCATCAAGAAAGCGCAGCCGCCAAATAAGGCGCTGTTCTACTTCTGGAAACCTGGGCGACCTCGTCGTAACGGCTGCAACGACAAGCCCACCTTCGTCACCGGCCCCAGGACCAATGTCGATCACCCAGTCGCTCTCAGCAATTACGTGCATATCATGCTCGATCACGATAACCGTATTCCCAGCCTCAACCAAGCCATTCAGTTGTTTCATGAGTCGTTCCACATCAGAAGGGTGAAGCCCGGTAGTCGGCTCGTCAAGAATATAGAGGGTGTTACCGCGCTGCACACGTTGGAGTTCAGTCGCCAGCTTGATGCGTTGTGCTTCCCCTCCCGAAAGTTCCGTAGCCGGTTGGCCCAACCGAAGATAGCCAAGGCCGACTTCCCGGAGAACATTGAGGGACCGGAAGACTTGTAGTTCTTCCACGAAGAACTCCGCAGCCACATCGACAGTCATTCCTAGAACATCAGCGAACCACTTTTACCACGATACTTGATTTCCAGGGTTTTGGTATTGAATCGGCAACCGTGACACGTCGGGCAGGGAGCGTAGACACTGGGAAGGAAAAAGCAGCTCTACGCACACGGAGCCTTCGCCTAAAGCAGGTCTGACATTCGCCCTTTGCAACGTTGAAAGAAAAACGCCCTGCATCATAGCGCCGAGCTTTGGCACCCTTGGATCGCTGCGAACAGTTTTCTCAACATGATCAAAGAGGCCAGTATAAGTCGCCATGTTCGAGCGCGGGGTGCGTCCGATAGGCTTCTGATCGACCACAACAAGGCGGCCAATATGCTCTGATACCACTGACGATCTCGCCTGCCGGTCGTGACGATGGTCGTCTGCTCCAGATCGTCCGGCAACAGGTTCCTCAATCGGTGATAGGTTGTCCCAACCCTTCCGCAACTAGTTCGACTAACGCATGACTTACAAGACTTGACTTGCCGGAACCCGAGACGCCTGGTAACCAGGGGAACACCCAAAGGCGGAAATGAAACATCAAGTCCTCGTAAGTTGTTGCGCGTTACATCGCGGAGCCTGAGCCAGCCTTTCGGCAGTCCGTGGGATCTTCTTGGAAACATTCGGCCCCCACGAAAGAGATGGAGTCGTGTTTGTGATGCTTCTACAACTGCGGAGCCCTACGGGAGGGCCGCTATACAGAACTTGGCCGCCCTTTTCGCCAGCACTCGGCCCCACGTCCACGAGCCAGTCAGCACGCCGGATCACGTCCAATTCGTGTTCAACCACGAACAGCGAGTTCCCCGACTGCTTGAGCGACTCCAGAGCGTCCAGCAGCGCCTCAGTGTCCGCGGGATGCAAACCCGCCGAAGGCTCGTCGAGCACATACACGACGCCGAAAGATTTGAGTGGACTTGTGTTGCCAGGCGCAGCGCTGCAGTTCGCCGGGCGAAAGGTGGGCGTGCTGCGCTCGAGCGACAGGTACCCAAGACCGAGATTGAACATACAGAGAGTCCGCGCCACGAGATCGCCGCTATCCGCTTCGTACTATCACCTTTTCGGGATTTCACATGTTTCCTGCTGGGACCACTCCGGTCCACCGCTTATGGACGCAAAAGGTCCGCCTTAGTCGTTTCAGTGGAAGGGCCGAGATATCGGCGATATCGAGCCCGCGAACTTCACCGATAAGGATTCTAGGCTTGAGGCGTTTGCCGTGACAAACGTGACATCGGCGGAAAACATGAATTGTGCCACGCGCCTTTTCATCAGGGCGCTCTTCGTGTTCGCAAAGGTCTGCAAGACATGCCTTCGCGCTGGTGAAAGTGCCCTGTAGCTCGGCTCCAGCTTTTCTCTTTATGGCTGTCGAGTCTCCGCCGGCGTGAATCCTGCATAGACCGGCACCTTCGGCTGATCGTCGGTGAACAAAATCCAATTTCGATCTTTCCTGGAAAGATCACGCCACGGTAAATCGACGTTGTATCCGAGCGAGACCAGAATATCTCTCAGATTTTGTCCTCCCCATGCCATTGGCCACGCGGCGACGGCGCGCTGACGGATCGTTAACGATCGTCGGGTACCATCGACTCTCCGTCACCTCGTAGATGCGGCCGAGGCCATGACACTTCGTGCATGCACCCTCAGCTGTATTTGGAGAAAAGATTCCGCATACAGCAGCGGCTGACTTGGATAATCGCCCGCACGGGAATAGAGCATCCGCAGCAGGTTAGAAAGTGTTGTGACGTTCCGACCGACGATCGCGTCGTTGGCGAACCGCGTTGTTGCTGCAGCGCCACCGCCGGTGGGAGGCCGCCGATGGAGTCGACCGCCGGAACCGCCATCTGATGGAAGAGTCGCCGAGCGTAAGGGGATACCGACTCCAGATATCGGCGCTGGGCCTCGGCATAGAGTGTTCCAAACGCAAGCGACGATTTTCCCGACCCGGACACCCCGTGAACACGACCAAGCATCGCGAGGAATATCCACTCGACATTCCGAAGATTGTGTTCGCGTGCGCCACGGACGCGAACCATACCGTCGTTCGGCTGACTGCGCATATTTGTTTTGCTCTCCTCCACGACCTTGTACCTCCGAGGAACAGCCAGGTGGACACGCTGACTTGACCTTTTCTGGTTGGATGCGTCTCTGGTCAAGTTCAATGGTGCAGCGGGCTCCCCTTTGACTGACTCTCCGCATCAAATCTCGACATGGCCCGTCCCCGTCTCCACAAAACACTGCTAACTTTGTCCCTTGGTTTCCCGTCTGTCGCCTTTACGATCGCTCACTCCCAGACGCAAGCGCTTCCGCACGACACAGCGATCGGCCGTCGACATATTTGCCACCTTCAACGGCCCCATGCCTACCGGCGTCACGATCTCTCGAGCGAATCGGATCTTCGTCAACTTTCCTCGGTGGGGCGATGATGTTCCCTTTACCGTCGCTGAAGTTGTCCGTGGGAAGCCTGTTCCTTATCCGGACGCAGCGGTCAACGATTGGCCCGGATCGGAAATCAGCCGACCCGACCCAATATAGAGATCAGATCACAGAATGAAAACCACTTCGTCTCGGTCCAATCGGTCGTCGTCGATCCCGCCAATCGGCTGTGGATTCTTGATACTGGTTCACCGTTACTCAAAGAATGCGTTTCCCGGCGGCCCAAAACTAGTTGCCATCGATCTCACGACGAATAAGATCATCAAGCGCATCCTCTTGCCTTCCTCCGATCGCAAGGCCGACCAGCTATATGAACGATGTCCGCTTCGATCTGCGCATCGGTTTCCCGCAGGCGTCGGACGGCATTCGTGGGATTGCTCTACATCACCGACTCCTCTGAGAAAGGTCCCAACCGGGTTCGTCATCGTGGATCTTGCTACGGGACAAGCGTGGCGGAAGCTTGATGAACCGCAGCGTCAAACCGGAGCCCGGTTTCGTGATGTTTGCGGAGGGTCGTCCACTGTATAAGACCGAACCCGGTACAGCCCATCAAGCCCGGTGTCTTTGCGAATGATTCTCTGCCATCTCAGCGGATGGGAGCAAGCTTTTCTACTGTCCTGTCTCGGCGACGAAGCTATACAGCATTCCGACCGAGCCCTTCGCGACCGAAACCGACTCCGGAGGCCACCGCCGCCCAGGTCGCTCTTGTAACCGGAAAAGAAAGCTCAGATGGATTAGAGTCGGACGTCGCGGGAAATGTCTACTCTACTGCGCCCGCCTCAGGAAGCATTTTGAAGATCGGAGCAAATCCAAACTTCGCCAATGGGATAGAAGTGACCACACTCGTGCATGACCCTCGTCTGCTGTGGCCAGACACTATGTCCCTCTCAGACGACGGCTATCTCTATGTGACAGCCAACCAACTTTACAATCAGCCAGCAATGCACAGCGGCAAAGACCTTCGGAAAAAACCATACATTCTCTTTCGAATAAAGATTGGCGAGAAACCAATTCGATTGCAATGACGCCGCCGAAGTTTTCCTCCGAAGTACTCAGATACTCTCGCGCAGCCGCCCGCAATCAGGTTATGCCGAACAATATCCAAATCCTTACCAATGCGGAGATCGCGGATAGGCTCTCCACATTGGCGCAACTATTGTCGATGGAGAAGGCCAATCCCTACAAAAATTAAGGCATATCGTCGCGCGTCAAATACGATTCGGGTCTTGGGAGAAAGCGTGGACGAGCTTGTCCGAAGTAGTGCCGACCTTACTGTGTACCCTGGCATCGGAGAAGCTATCAGTGGTGCGATCCGCGAGATTGTTCTGACCGGCACCCTCGCAAGTCTTGAGAAGCTCCGATCTAATGCGAGCCCGGAGCTTCTAAGCATTAGCACCTATCCCAGGCTCGATCCCAAACGAGTCCTGCGCATCTTCAAGAAACTCCAAATCTCATCGGTTGAAGAGTTACATCAAGCATTGGAAAGCGGCGCCATTGAACAAGTCTTCGGTTCACGGATGGCCCAGCACGTCAGGCAAGGACTGGTGCAAACGGGTGCCATTCTTCTGTACCACGCGCATGATTTGGTCTTGTCAATTGAGGCATATCTGCTCAAGCGTGCAGGGGCCGAAGCGTGCTGAGGCAGTCGGCGACTATCGGCGGCGGGTGGAAGTGATCGAAGAACTTTCGTTTGTGGTGGAGACGGACGATTTCGCCAAGCTGACCTCACAAATGGAGCGTTACGGAGGGCGAACGTCACTCGTCGAATCCACCAAGGAGCTCGGCGATCTTTGCGCTCTCCTCCGGCCCCCTGTTGAGAATCGATCTGACTGACGCAAAAAACTGGGGCCTCTCACTTATTAGGCGCACGGGAAACAAAGCTCATCTCAAGAAGCTCGTTGCGGTTTCTGGCAGCCTGACTTCTCTCGAAATCAAGGGCTCGTTTGCTACGGAAGCGGCCTTTTACGATAACTTCGGTATCGCGTTCATCGAGCCCGAACTGCGAGAAGGGCTTGAGGAAGTCCGTCAGGCCCGTCGAGGAACCCTTCCTATTCTAGTAACTGAGAAGGATATCCAAGGCGATCTTCATATGCACACTGAGGCAAGTGATGGATCGAATTCCATTGAGCAGATGGCCGCTGCGGCGAAGATGCGGGATACGCGTATATCGGTATCAGCGATCATTCACAGAGTCTGAAGATCGCGGGGGGCGTTTCCGAAGAAAAACTTTGGGCACAGATTCGAAAGATTGACCAGCTGAACGAGCATCTTAATGGAATCCGTGTCCTCAAGTCCGCCGAGGTCGATATCCTCGCCGACGGCACACTCGACTATTCGGACGAACTACTGCGCGAGTTGGATTACACCGTCTGTTCGATCCATTCTCGTTTCGCGTTTGGAAAGGAGAAACAGACCGAGCGGATCCTGCGCGCGATGGACAACAGATTTTTTACGATCATGGGACACGCAACGGGCCGACTTCTCTTGAAGCGCTCCGGGTTACGAGATCGACATGGAGCGTATCGCTGCCCATGCAAAGCAGACTGGCTGTTTTTTTGAGATCAACTCAAGTCCAGACCGCCTGGACCTTTCGGCAGAAAACGCGAGAGTTGCAGCGGGGCTCGGCGTACTTATCGCCATTTCCACCGATGCACACAGCATTCATGAATTTGGGACGATCCGCTACGGGATCGAACAGGCGAGGAGGGCCGGCCTCGAAGAAACTTCTGTATTAAATTGCCAGCCTTTAGAAAAGCTAACCAAACTTTTCAAGAGATAGTTTCTCAGTCTCAACGCTGAAACCCTCTGCGACGGTCCGAAAAGTTAAGGAATATCGCAGGGCATCCACGGGCGGAACACTATGCTCCCATACCGTTCGCGCCTCACCTTCCAGGATGTAAATCGAGCGCGGCTCGAGCCTTTGAGACGCCCGGATCCAACCTGTTCCCTCCGCACGACGGAAGCGCATCGTCGCTGGGGCCAGAAGCGAAACGCCGACGATGACACCAAACTGGGGCTTGTCCTTATGCCAGCCGATCCCGGCTCCCGGCGGATATTGGTTAACTCCGCCTTGCTGGAACTCGTCGACCTTCCTGCCCGCAAATTTAGCCACTTTGTTCCGCAGGTCGGCAACAAAAGCCGGAAATCCATCCGTAACCTTCACGTCACGCCGTGCGTAATCGTACCGAAGGCCAAAAGAGGTCACGCGTCGATTGCCTAAATGGCCATGAAATTCGAACGGCTTTAGGTCAAGCGTGGCAAGAGACTTCGCCAGAGCGGCTTCGTCGGCTTCGCTGATGATGTCTTCTTCATAGCGAAAGCCTTCAGGCATGAGACCCCGCTGTTTATCGACAAGTTCAGGAAACAGTGCTCTTTCAGTAGTCATGGAACTTCTCTCTTTCATCCCAGCCTCTGGGGAACGCGATCACCCAGCTGCATCCACCAAAGCCTTTCGACTGTGGAACTGCTCTTCAAAACAAACCCAATTGTGATGTTGGAAAGGATCGCTTCTTTGGCGTTTTGTCATCGAACACCGTCCGGCCTCCAAGGGAAGAGGAGATCGCGCGCTCATGCATGATCGCAGCGTCGAAGTCCGCAAGCGGTTCACGCTCTTCCTCAACTTTACGGGTCAATCGATCTAAACGCCGGAAACCTTCAAGCTTCTCAGTATGGCCGAGACGAGCCGCCTCGAGAGACCGCCGCAGTACTCCAAGCGATTCATCGTAGGTCTTGAGCGGAACGGGAAACGGATGTCCGTCTTTGCCGCCGTGGGCGAACGAAAAGCGTGCTGGGTCGGAGAAGCGAGCTGGTGCTCCATGAACGACTTCCGCAATCAACGCCAGGGATTGTAACGTTCGCGGCCCAAGCCCCTCGACAAGAAGTAACGAGGCAAAGTCCCGAAGCTCCTGCTCGTGCGCAACGGCCAAAACTGCGCCTAATCGTTTCAAGTCCACATCCTTGGCTCGAACGTCATGATGCATCGGCATGACGAGCTTACTGGCCTCATTTCAAGGAACTCGCGACCGGCTCCTTCGCGATCGTGAGCAAGGCACTCTGGGCCTTCTGTGCGCGCGCGTCCACCAGGTTCAGTATCTCTCCCTGTGGCTGGCCCACGATGGCGGTATGAGGCGCAGACACGAAATCGCGCACACTGGTCGAGTGCCAGTGATATCGCCGTGCCAAATGGCTGTCGGGATTCATACCCTGTTGGACGACAGCCCATTCCCCCGACTGAGTTATTACGAAAGAATGCAAATAAAGTTGAAAGCCATCGGCAACCGCGTTGTTGTCGATACGCGCGGTCAATCGGCTCGTGCGTGCCAACGCATCACCATCGAGCCCCGTCTTTTGCGAAAACGCTCGCAACTCATCCGGTGTCCGAACGGAGTGCCGGCCGCGACCGCCGCAGACCATCAAACCAAGTTCCGAGAAACGTGGATTAATTCCTCGCTTCAGCGCACCGAGCACCGAGGTTGTAATACCGGAGGAGTGCCAGTCCATACCCATCACGGCACCGTATGCCTGGAACCAAAACGGATCGCTCAATCGGGTAAGGAACTCGGATTGTCCATAGTTCAGGATGACCTGTTCGGCGATCGCAGTCCCCAGCTCTGTCATCCGACTGGCAAGCCAAGGAGGCACACGCCCGCCGTGAAGTGGAAGATCGGCTGTGCCCGAGCGCTTCATATCATCGCCTCGCCGTTACTATTTTCGCCCTTTATTCGCTTTATATCAAGTGAGACACTATCTAGAGCGTTGTCTGCAGATCCAATCGCCGCTGTACCCGTTCGCGCAGGCTCTTTGCATCAAAGGGAGCCCGCACTTTCATGTCATTATCAAAGTAAACATAAATATCGCGTGCCGGAATCTTCCTGCACCGTTCCCCGCAAGCGAACCGGCCACTCGGCGCATCGTCTCCTCCTGCCCAAGCAGCGACACGGTCGGCCCAGAGATCAAGTGCTGCATCGTCGTAGCCGCTGGCGTAAAGCTGTTCCGACCCATGTAGCCTGCAATAGACGAAGTCGGTAGTCACGTCCATCAATAAGGGCCACTCCACCGTGTCGGCCACGACCGAGCAAATGCGATGTCGTCGTAGTAGTTGAATGAACTCCGGGACAGCAAAACTCTCGTGCCGAATTTCGACGCAATGCCGGATCTCCTGCTTTGCGGTTCCTCGTTCGACTGTTGTATGCGCCCGGCCATGCAACTTCGGCCCATGTGCGCCAGCGAGTTGAGCTGCTTGCTTCATCGTCCTCGGTAGCATTTTGAAGAAAGTCTCCAGCTTTACTGGATCGAATACAAACCGTGGCGGAAACTGCCATAGCACCGGCCCCAGCTTCTTCCCAAGACGCAGAACCCCTTGTGCGAAAAAGTTCGCAAGAGCTTCTTCAACGTCCCGGAGCTTTTTCATATGCGTGATGAAGCGGGATCCCTTCACCGCGAAGACAAAATCATCTGGCGTCTCTGCGGCCCATTTTGCGAAGTATTCGGGCTTCTGAAGGGAGTAGTGCGTCCCGTTGATCTCAATGGAGTTGAAGTTGTTTGCCGCGAACGTCAAGCTCGCTGCGTTGCGGTAGTTTCGGCGGATAGAACACGCCCCGCCAACCAGCATAGCGCCATCCTGAAATACCAATATGAACTTTACCGGCCACTAATATCGGTTTCCTTCCACCCGTTGCGGGGAACACTTCCGCGGTGACATAGCTTGCATCGTCCCATGGATCGATGCCCATGGCGATTCTCTCTTGTCATGCTGTGATGCGCTAACCGCAACAAACGTTCCAGAGTGCATTGTGCAGATACGACTGACCGCTGTACTAGGCCTAAAATCCGCAGTGGTTGATACATGAAGTTCTCTTCATCCACTATTCTAGAACTGGGCCATGTACGCGGGAGGCTATCCAAATCAGGAGATCATCATGAGCAATACCGAAAAAAAGCCAAAGAAATCGGCAAAGAAAACAGCGGGAGGCGAGGAGAAAACACCCGCCGCGCCAGCGGTGAAGGCCACAAGTACACCAAAGTCCGGCTCTGCCAAATCTGGCAACGAAGCAGCTTCATCAAAATCGCGCCGGGAGCCAAGTCACGAAGAGGTATCCTCGTTGGCGCATCGGTTTTTCGAGCAACGTGGAAGGCAGCACGGCTCTCACGAGCAGGATTGGTTCCGGGCTGAGCAAGAGTTAGCCGCGATTCCCTAGCGTTCAGCAGGAAGCGGCTCTCTAAACTTGAGGGCCGCCGATGATTTTTAGGACGCACTTGTCGACGAGTAGTAGTTGACCCTGGTGGGCATCTTCGACTCCTTTACCTTTTATAGGAGCACACCCTCAATCATTCGTCAGCAAACACGCTGACTGCATCGAAGCAAAAACCAATATTGATGAGCCCGTAAATCTGTGAGAAGCGGAGTGAGCGACCTCGATTTGCGACGGCCGATTCTCGTATGTTCCGTATGGCAACCGCGCAAGATCTAGGCTTCAATGCAAATGTTATGCATTTTGTGGGACATCGTACGGTGTGCGCCAAAGCAGGAGTACCCTTCCTCCGTTCAAGTGAACCGACTCTCTGACTGTTTCGGAACTCACGACAAAGGGATGTCCTATATTTGTTCATGTGTATTACCCAGCTTGACGGCTTTTTCCGCATCCTTCCACATACAAGGAGAATTTGGATGACCCGTCGGTACCAGGCAGTGGTTCCGACTTTTTGGAGCGACTGTGCCACCCTCCACGCCTTCAAGTCAGAGCGAAAAAGAACCTTGAAATGCTTGAAAAGCTGAACGGCGAGACAGCGCTACCCGATAATTGACGATCCCATTATCTACGTTAAACCGCCGCAACGCCTGACCGCTCGTTTCGAAGCGCTCGGTCACAATGGCGTCTGCGTGCCACGACGGATATGCAGCGCGACCAATCACGTCTTATCGAGCTCGCTCTGACGAGACCTTGCGATCTGTGTGGTGGCTCACACTTTTTCGGCACGTGGTTCTAGGGTCATTCACTGAGAAACTTTTCGACCGGCCTCCGCGACGCTCATAAAAGCATCTTTCAAGCCAAATTGTTCGTCTACCTCTGTGATCGCATCCATATATATGGAGTTCGACTCGGAGCAGACGGATGAAAGATTTACTTGGTGAAGAACCCAGCCGCGAAGATTGCGAGCTGGAAGAGCAAGAGCTCGAAAAGAATGGCTTGCAATTTGAGTTGACTCGGCGGCGGTTTGTCCAGACGGCTGGAGTGCTCTCAGCAGCAACCGCAGTTGGATTGCCGGCAATAGCTCTCGCGGAGAGTTCGACTACCCAGCCCATCACTCTGAAAGTAAACGGCAAGTCTCAGTCTCTTTCTCTCGACAGCCGTACTTCGCTGCTGGATGCTCTACGAGAGCAAATGGATCTGACCGGCACTAAGAAAGGTTGCGATCACGGACAATGCGGGGCCTGCACGGTATTAATCGATGGACGCCGCACAAACTCCTGTCTGACGCTAGCATTTGCCGCTCAGGGTGCCGAAATAACCACTATTGAGGGACTGGCGAAGACCGCCGATCCAAAGGTTGTCGAGCGAGTTGCACCCGATGCAGGTCGCTTTCCTGGAGCACGACGGCTACCAATGCGGCTACTGCACACCGGGGCAGATCTGCTCGGCGGTAGCCGCAGTGGAAGAGCAGAGGCGGGGGGCGCTGTCGATCGTAAGTCTACATACGGGCAAGACCGATCATCCAGAGATGACGGACGATGAGATTCGGGAGCGAATGAGCGGCAATATCTGCCGGTGCGGCGCCTATCCGAATATCGTAGCTGCAGTTCGCGCCGCGTCGAGAGGGGTATCTGCATGAACTCCTTCAACTACGAGAGAGCAGTAGCAACGGGAGAAGCGATTCGTTCAGGATCTGCGCATGGCGCGAAGTTTCTGGCTGGCGGAACGAATTTGGTTGACCTGATGAAGTATGGGGTTGAGTCGCCGACGACTCTCATCGATATCAACCATCTCGACTTGGCGCAGGTAACCCAGAACCCCGACGGTGGTGTCGCGATAGGCGCGCTAGTGAGGAACTCCGATCTGGCGGATCACACGCTGATCAAGAATCAATATCCATTACTTTCGCAAGCACTGTTGAGCGGTGCTTCTCCTCAGCTTCGTAATATGGCAACAACGGGAGGCAACCTGCTGCAGCGGACTCGCTGCTACTACTTCACTGACGTCAGCTTCCCGGCCTGCAACAAACGTACGCCGGGATCTGGATGTGCAGCGATCAAAGGTTACAACCGCATTCACGCGATTCTCGGACAAACCGATAAAGGCTCAACCAGCGGAGAGAGTTGCATCGCAACCCATCCTTCCGACATGTGCGTCGCGATGGCCGCGCTCGATGCGAAGGTGGAGGTGGAGGGGCCAAAGGGTAGACGCACGATCCCTTTTGCTGAGTTTCATGAATTGCCGGGAGCGACTCCCTGGATCGAAACGGCGCTACACGCGGATGAGCTGATTGTGAGCTGTGACCCTGCCACCGCCTAAGTTCGCGAAGAATGCCTATTACTTGAAGGCTCGCGACCGAAATAGCTATGCCTTCGCTCTGATCTCTGTTGCCGCGGGACTGGAGATGGAAGGCGATCACGTTCGGTCCGCAGGCTTAGCGCTCGGTGGAGTTGCGTTGAAGCCTTGGCGAAAAATCGAGGCCGAGAGCGTGCTAATAGCCAAAGCTGCAGGAGCAGAGTCCTTCAGACAGGCCGCGGAGATTCTGCTGCAGGGAGCCAAAGGTTACGAGCACAATGCCTTCAAGATCGAACTGGCGAAGCAAGGTGTGGTGCGAGCACTGACACTTGCCTCTCACGGCACCACCGAGGGAGTACAAGCATGACGCAAGATATGGAAGCGGCACCAAAACCGGCCAAAGCAACTCGACCACCGTTATGAGGGGATCGCCAAGGTCACGGGAAAAGCGAAGTACGCGGCCGAGTTTTCAGAGCCATTTTCGAAGTCTGATCTTGCGTACGCATATATCGTTCAGTCGACAATTCCGAGTGGAACCATCGTATCGATTGATCGCGTACTGCTGCAGATCGGGCTCCGGGAGTGATTGCGATTCTGACACCATTTAACGCTCCGAAGCTGAATCCAGGACCGCCGCAGCCACCTGCACGACGGAATCTGAGTCTGTTGCAGGACGCCGATGTGCACTACAACGGACAACCAGTGGCCGTGGTTGTCGCGCGATCGCTGAACGAAGCTAAAGGCGGCAGCAGCGATGCTGAAGTTCAAATATTCACTAAAGGCTGCTCAGGTTAACTTTATGCAAAACCTAGGCGAAGCAAGATGGCCAAAGAATCCCGGCAAGGAGCCTGCCGGGAAATCATCGTGGAGACTTGCAGGCAGCGTTCTCCAAATCCTCAGCCATCGTTGAAAACACTTACATCACGCCGATTCAGCACCATAATCCGATGGAACCCCATGCCACGATCGCGTGGTGGGAAGGCGAGAAGCTCAACGTCTATGACGCTACACAGTACATCTCGGGCGTCCGCATGTCACTGGCAAAGACTCTGAACGTTCCAGTCTGATTACGTGCGTGTGGTGAACCCGGTCGTCGGTGGTGGCTTTGGATCAAAGGGGTCCATGTGGTCACACGTTCCGCTCTGCGCCATTGCGGCGAAGGTAACAGGGAAGCCAGTGAAGCTGCGTTCTTGAGCGCGAGCAGATGTTTGGACCGGTGGGTGGCCGGCCCTCCACAGTAAACAAGATCAAGCTCGGTGCGAGCGCAGATGGAAAGCTGTTGGCGATGCAGCAGGATGTCGTGATGAATGCGTCGGTGATGGAGGACTTTGTCGAACACTCCGAAGGTCCGACGAAGAATCTCTACAGAGCGAAGCCAATTCGGTAACGGCGAAGGTGGTAGAAGTAAATCTCGGTGTCTCGACCTTCATGCGCGCACCGGGAGAGGCGCCTGGAACGGCTGTCCTTGAGATCGCGATGGATGAGCTGGCAGAGAAGCTGAAGATGGATCCGATGCAGCTGCGACTAGTGAACTACGCAGACAAAGATCCGAGCCACGATCGTCCGTGGTCAAGTAAACATCTGCGCGAGTGTTACACGCAAGCGTCGGAACGGTTTGGATGGTCGAAGAGAATCGCAACACCTGGTGCTAAGACCGAAGGCAACGCTCTGATTGGTTACGGTATGGCGACAGCGACCTATCCGGCGAATCGCAGTGCTGCGCAAGCCGTTGTTCAGCATGCTCCCAGGCGGAAGAATGTTTGTCGGATCGGGAACCCAGGACCTGGGCACCGGCACTTACACGATCATGGCACAACAGGCTGCCGCTGGTCTTGGAATTGATCCCAAGATGGTCGAGGTGGAACTTGGTGACTCCAGGCTTCCGAAGGCACCCGTCTCCGGTGGGTCGCAATCCTCAGCTTCGGTGCTCCCGGCGATTCAGGACGCAACGACTCAGCTGAAGTTGAAGTTGGCAGACTTGGCCATTTCCGACGCCGGATTCTCCGCTGCATGGACTAAAGACGCTAGATATCGAAGCGAAAGACGGAAAGCTTATCAACAAGAACAACCCTTCGCAGACAGATAGCCTCACGGACTTGATTGCGCGAAACGGAGGGAAGCCCGTTGAAGCGACGGGATCGGCCGAGCCGTCAGAGTCAAGGGATGCCATGACCTTCAAATTCATGGGGCGCGGTCTTCGCCGAAGTCGCGGTCGATAGGAACACCCATATGGTCAAAGTTCGGCGAGTTGTCGCAACGTATGACATTGGGACGCTGCTGAACGACAAGACAGGTCTGAATCAACTCATGGGTGGAATTACCTGGGGCGTGTCCTTTGCGCTACATGAGGAGGCCCACATTGACCCGGTCTACGGGCGTGTTGTCAACGAATCGCTAGCCGAGTATCACGTTCCAGTCAACGCTGATATAGGAACACTGGATGTGACGGTGTTGAACATTCCGGATATGAAGTTCAATCCGATTGGTTCACGCGGCATTGGGGAGATCGGAATCACTGGAGCTGCTGCTGCGATTGCGAATGCCATTTACAACGCGACGGGCAAAAGGATTAGGGAGTATCCAATTACGCCTGACAAGATTATGACGGCCTAGAAAGATGCGCTAATCGTCGCTGCGCCCTGTCAGATATTGGTCTCTCCCATCACGGGCGAGGTCTTCGTACCCGGAAGCCCCGTCGTGGGCTGGGCGATCCCTCGCTCGGGACAGGCTTCCTTTTCAGATTTCCCGCTAATGATGGGAAGGGGTACGGTAAAATTTGTCACGCTTGAATTCGTAGACGGCTACGTCATTGAGGTCGATATAAGTGCGTCTCTCTCTTACATTTCTGTCTCTGGTCATCTCTGCAACCGCGTTACAATCCGGAGCGGACGGACATGGCGGAATCAAAGTGGATGCTCCGCTTGCTTCTCTCTCTTTGACCTACAGCATGTCATTTTCAGGAATTATTTGGCTTAGTTTTTCACACTATTTGTCGTAGTTGTCCCTTTCGGCAATCGCGCCTTGGCTAATAGGCGGAAACCGTTTCGCATCATCGCTGAATAAAATAAGGGACTTAGACTTTGCGATCGATCATCCATCCGGGAAAATTTCTCTTCTAACACTCACCGGTTACGCCAAATAGCGCTGAAATACAGCTGGGATCAACCGAACGTCGCGGCCCTGCTTCCGCCATGCCCGCTCGAGAAAGTGCGCTCCTGAACAGACTGCCAAACCCATCAGCGCTCTCTGCATCTTCGCGGTGTACCTCAATAGCTGGCGCGGCGTGAACTTCTTCTTCATCAACACCTTGCCGTCCGCTCCAAGTGCAACGAGTGAAAGCAGCTTGGTTCGAGCCGACCAAACAGAGCTTAGGCTCCGTAATCGGTGCGGGTGAAGCTCGCTAGATGAGCGATGGCTTCGTCGGCTCTGGCGCGCAGCTGCGTAAGTTCCTCGCTAGTTCTCCGGCGGAGCGATTGGTAAGGTATTGCCATGCGAAAGTTCTTTTCGAGAATTGACTGGTTGCGCTCAAGAAACGTCCAATAAAGGGCTGTGAAGGGACAGGAGTCGGGGCCAACGGATTTCTTGGGGTCGTACTCGCAATGGCCGCAATAGTTGGACATGCGATTGATATAGGCCGCTCCTGAGACGTACGGTTTGGTTGCAGTTAGGCCTCCGTCGGCATATGTTGACATGCCGAGGACGTTAGGTTCGACCACCCAGTCATAAGCGTCAACATAGGCAATCCAGAACCAGTCTGTGAGCTCTCGAGGAGAAAATCCACAGAGTGTGGCGAGGTTGGAGAGCACCATCAGCCTAGAGATGTGGTGCGACCAGCCCTCCTCAATCACCTGTGAGACGACGCTGTCCATGCAGTGCAAACCGGACTTGGCTCCCCAGTAGACAGCAGGCAGGGGTAGAGACGCGTGCAATGCAGAGGGTCGCGCACCGGAATAAAGATCGGCATTGCTAGATGCTGTGTACGCAGCGGCCGCCAACGCTGTCTGGTCGGGCGACTTCTCCTGCGGTCGAGATGGCTGCTCCTGGGGAACGTCATTTTTCAGAAGACGATAGCCGTCCGTCTGCTCGTGAATATGGCGCATAAACTCGCGCCAGCCGAGCAACTGGCGAATGAAGCCCTCGCAGGAAGCCAGAGGCGCTGTGCCCGCAACGGCGCGCTCGGCTACGTCGCCGATCAGGTCGAGCGGAAGGAGCCGCCCTAGATTGAGCAGGACTGAAGACTTCGAATGAAAGAGTTGAAGGTGATCGTCCCGCATCGCATCTTCATATGGGCCGAAATTGACGAGACAGTGGTCGAGAAAGAAGCGCCAGAAAAGTTTGGACTCCTCTTTTGTGCACGGGAGGTCGAAGTTACGGGTCGTGCCAAAGTGGTGCGCGTAAATTTGTTCTACCAGCTCTATGACCTCCTCTGTGATTGAGTCAGGGAAGAAAGACGGCCAAGCAGGAACCTCAACCTGATTACGAAAGGGCTTGCGGTTTTCTTTGTCGAATGTGAACTCTCCGCCCAAGGGCTTCCCTCCTACCATTAGGACTCCGGTCTTCTTTCGCATATGGCGGTAGAACCTGTCCATGACATAAGATCTGCCGGGTGTATAGGGGCCATAGGTTTCCGTAAAGTCGTGACTGGTGGAGGCCCAAGTGCAGTCTTCGACCAGGTTCAGAGCAAGGCCATTTCCTTGTGCGGAGCGCAGGTCAAGCCGAAGTTCACGCTCAGCGGGCGTTGTGCAGGTAAGAGGCGGGAGATGATGGCTCCGCTGAAGCTCCAGAAGAGCCTGACCGTGGCTTGAGGGGGAAAAGTTGTACAGCACGGAAACACCCCTGATCTGCTGCTCCAAGGCGAAGTGCCGCATATTGGAGATGAGGACTACGAGCTTCTTCTTGTGGTAGGGCCTGCGAAAAGCCTTTGCCGTGGACTCGACGATAATGATGCCAGTATCAGCAGCGGCCTGCTCGGCGATCGGACCGACGCGATCGGTAAAGCGATCATAGGGCACGTATATCCAGCGCCGATTCGCTAGGTCGTCCGCCGAGGGATAAGCGGCTTCCACTTGTTTCTGAAACGTAGACATATTCCCCATCTTATGCAGTATTTAGTTGACCCAGGCGCGACCGTCTCAGATCTTCAAGCGATAAGTCGGAGAGCCGCGCTTAGTCGTAGTAGCCCGAGTTGCCCGTTTGTTAGTTCGATATCCTCAAAATGGGTGGCTATGCGTGGGGAGATGAAAGCGATTGTGACCATATCTTCAAGACGAGAAACGATGGTGTCATCGAGTTCCGCATGCCGCAAAAGGTGTAGAAATGCATCTTCGTGCTCATAATTGACAACAACGGACTCCGTTGAGCCTTCGAGACTGGCCGTCACTCGGACGAGCCCCTCAAAGGTTTTTGACAGTTGTAGTTTGTAAAGCAAAGTAGACCGCCCGCAGTTGGAGATGCGTCTTCCTATGATGCCGGAAGAACCGGGTACGGCAATCCTCGTGTATTCGCGTTTAGCGAAGTCGCAAAACGTTTCCCGCCTTGCGGCCGCGGATTGAGTCGGATTCCCGACATAGTCGTGTTTTCACAAATTTCTTATCGCGTATTTGCATATAATTCCCGTCTGCCTGCACTGTCTTAGCAGGTATAGGGTCAACTTTCCTACATGTCAACGACGTGAGCAGCTGGAGGCCCGCGGATCAATTCCCGGAGTTACAGGATGCTTCTCACGTTGCATATAACTAACTTTTTAGTTCCTGAAGCAAGGACATTCATCTCCTGGCATCGAGCAAGAGCGGCCGTCAGATAAGACGCTGTTCTACTCCTCCTTTTAGCAACTCAGGGTTGACCGCCAGCCCAACGACATAGTCCGCGCAAGACTGTGGCGATGCAGCAATATGCAAATTCAACGGCGACAGTACCTCTCGAACAAATTGATGAGTGAGCGGGGTTTCGCGATTTCTCTTGCTTGTCTCCGGATAAGGAGAATCGCGCGTAACTATAGGACCCTGCTCCAGCTCTTTGAAAGCGAAACTAACATCTGCGGCGATCAAGGTGGAATGTCAATGAAAGACTTATCTTGAGCTGGATTTGGACGTTACCGGCCCTTGCTTCCGGTCGCAGATGGTTAGAGGAGGCCAAGTTTTCCGAGCAAAGTGTTGGGTTCGCCATAAGTTTTTGTCTCATCAACACCGTGCCGTCTTGAGTGACAAACGGTCGCCAGTCAGGCCGCATCAATCTCTATGTTCATTCAACACGTAAGTGCCTATGCGAAAATCTCAAAAAGTCGGTCTTATATTCCTTTATTCAGTCGCTACCGTCCAGTTTGTCTGGTGTTACCTTTGGCTTACCCGACCGTACATCAACACACTGCTGTATGAGGACGGTCGAGAGCGTATGCCGTTTCAGGACCGTGCATTGATGATGTTTCCCCTCCGGTGGGCACACCAAAACGCTACTCTCATACGGTTTACGAGCCCTTTTCAAAAATCGCACTTTTGGTTTCCAAAGCCAGTTACACCTGAAGTTTTAGTTCAAGCCTTACTCGGGGTTGTTTGCGTTCTAATCACAGGATATTTCACCACTAAGCTCTATCAAGCTGCGTCTCAATCAGGTTTGTTCACGCCATTAATCTACCCATTGGTTTTGTTTGCTTGCGTCGCCACATATATCTTGCACACAGTCCAAAATTTCCGGTTTGTGTATGATCTGCCGAGTTTGGCTTTCTTCGCGATTGCAATGTATTTCATTTATTCAGGCAAGCGCTGGATCTATTTCATTGGTATTTTCATCGTTGCAACGGTGAATCGAGAAACTATTCTACTGCTACTTCCAATCTTCATGCTTCACCACGCAGTCGAAGAAGGTCAATTGCACTGGCGTCTCCTCTTCAAAGTGCGAACGGTCCAATTAGTAATTCCTCTTGCAACTTTTTGGGTCGTCTGGCAGATTTTTATTCGCCGTGCGTTTCCACATAACGTATCGGAGCTTTATCCACGCCTGGACTGGAACATTAAGTCACTTCTTGTCCCTCAGGCTTGGCCTCAGTTACTGAGTGCGTGTGGGTACTTACTCTTGTTTGTTATTTTGATGAGACGCCGCATCCATGATCCATATCTGAAGACGTGGTTTTGGATACTCCCTATATGGGGTTGTTTCATGTTCTTTTACGGCATTCTTATCGAGACCAGGATCTTTGGTGAACTGATTCCCTTCATCGTCCCTTCCGCAGCTCTTATCGCAGAAGACTTGCTGTTCGCTCGCACCCAGAGCGCAAAACAGAAGTTGGAATTACACCTGATCGATCCGCAGTCTGGTCCTGACCGGGGAAGTCAAGCGGCGGCATAGCCGGCGAAGGCACGCCAGAGATCAAGTAGCTGCAATTAAATGGGAAATGCATAGGTAACCGGCGAACTCAAGTAGGTGGTCATAGAACAAGCTACCGCCAGTTCCCCGGCAGGGCCGAGGATCTGCATCAATCAACCGCAGGAGCGAACATACTCTCCTTGTTTCATCGCAACACGTAGCCTTATTTGTTCTTCTTTTCCAGAGAGGGATACTTCTTTTTCACCGCAGTTCTAACCTTAGTCTTCTCTGCGGCAGTCCCTGACTGAGAGACGCGCGATAAAGCATTTTTCGCGTGCGCTTTGTTTTCAATCGGAAATTTTCGTTTGTCGGGTTCTGCGAATGACCTAGATGGTATCGCCTTTCGCGCGTCGGTCGATAGTTTTGCCATTGGTACCTCATTCCTTGTCGCGCATCGCGAAAAGTGGGCGAAGCATGACGTGAATCTTCAGCCCAATGTCTATTCGATGCAGATTTGTAGGCCTCCGAGCGTATGCTGTCGAACAATCACCGAGTTCAAGCTGGCCCCAATCCCAAGGCAGCCAGCAATTGCATTCAAATCTCCTTTCCGCTTCACTGTAATCACCGATGACACTACGTGGTGCGCACGTAATGACGCTTTGCCTCATCTTGCGCTGCTTCTCTCTATATCCAGGATGTCAGAGTCGAAGTCGCTGGGATTAACACGCCGGGACAAAATGGTAGACAGCTTGCTAACCTTGCCGCCAACAGAGTTCTCGCCCCGTCGGCATCCCTGTGACCGTCGTCATGAGCACACACGGTCAACTGACCTGGCCACCACTGAGTTATTGGCACCTCAGTGAGCGATTAGATCGTTACCGTATCAGGTGCTGCAGAGCAAGTATCGGAGCAAGCGGCCTATGTAGTTTCAACGACAATGTGATGATCCGCCCACGTGTCTTCGAGCCGATGCGCGAGCAATTCGACAGGAGGGGTTCGCTGCGGCATAAAGATGGGGAAACCGGCGGCAGCACCACTAAAGCCCGCAATAGCCCAAAGGACCTTTTTCATCAATTCTCCCTTTAAGATCGATCAGTCTTCAGACAGCCGATTGAGGATATTTGCGATTTGATGCGGACCCGCGCACCTCTGGGTGCTTGAAACGAAGACTACAAGCGGCCCTGTCACCTAAGACAGCTGCCTGTGACCACAGCGATGATCAGCTGACGAGACGTCCGTTATCACGACCTGCGTTATCAACGCGGTACAACCGCATGTTTACGGATAACTTTTGACAGAGTGATGTGCATACCAAACGGGTAGGGGCATCAGAGAAATACGCTGTGTAATAGCTGTCGGTGTTGCTAGTTGCGTGACCCAGCCCACTTCGTTCGGTCAAAAAGGCTCGCATCGCATTATGCCGGGCTCTGTTCTTCTTGCTTACTCCTTACTGCTGCGTAGTCAGAGGATGCAGTGGAGGACTCATCAGCATTCGCAAATCCTGTTCGTCAACGCATCGATCTCACGCTCAAATAAACGTATCCACGCCATTAGTTCTGCATGATTTCAGCTTCAACGGTGGCTTCTCCGCTAAGACCTCCCTCACTGTAAGCCTCGTTGCCCGTTTGCTGGCTGTTAGTGTCATCAGGCACGTGATCAACCTCGAGAGCGGCGAGAGAGAAATTACGATGATGCGCTCGGGCCTCCGGCTAGCCAAAGTCCCAGATCCAAACAGCTTCAAGATCTTCTCACTGCTTGGCTCCGCTCGGTGGCTTCTACGAGTGGCTTCAACTCCCATCACTACCTCAGCTGTACCGATCGAGCCAGCGAACACAGGTTCTTAGGAAGCGTTGAAGCAATGTCGAAAGGAAGCTGAGCCGAAGGCCGTTCGTAGCGACCCGTACATTACAGAACTCGTACAGAATTATACGAAGACTTTGACCATTTTACCCGTCTTCGCAGACTCGTAGATTGCTTCCATTATTCGATGGTCTTTAAGGCCTTCCTCCCCAGGGGTACGAGGTATCTTGCCATTTAAGACACACTCTGCAAAATGATCCATCTCTAAGGCAAATTGATCCTTCTCTTCGATATGCGGAGTTATTTCACTCTCTGCTTCGCCGTCGAGATGCGACCACTTCAAATGATTGCCATGGTAACCATACGCGGGAGACATGTCAGCCCAAGCCCTCGTTCCCTCGAGTCGGAAAAATTGACTTTTGTGGACGTCGTAACTAGTGGTGCAGGTCGCCACATAGCCACTGGGGAACTTCAAACTAAAACTACAACTCGCTTCTACTTCAGCGAAACGTGGGTCATCCTTCGGTTGGGAGATCGCGGCCATTACTTCTGTGGGCTCTTCCCCCGAGAGGAAACGGGATGCATTTAGGCAGTAAAGGCCTACATCGGGAAGGCAGCCTCCCCCAGATAAAGATCTCTTGAGTCGCCATTGTGTAGGATCGCCCTGTTGTTGCGAATTGGAAGAAATAAAGCTGCGAAGTGCGCCTAATCTCCCTTCGCTCACCATCTGTCGAAGCGCAAGATTGTGGGGTTCGTACTGTTGCCGATAGGCGATCATAAGTTTTACCTTGGCGTCCCTGCAAACCGAAATCATGTGTTCGGCCTCACGTCTACTGGTCGCCATCGGCTTCTCACAGAGAACTTGTTTACCCGCTTTTGCGCCACGGATCACATATTCTTCGTGCATCCCATTTGGTAAAACAACATAAATGACATTGACGTCGGCGTTCTGTGCGATCTGATCAAAATGTGCGTAGTCGTAGATAGCGGACGTAGCAATTCCATATTGTGCCGCGACCTTTGAGGCCTTGTTGCTATCACCGCTCACTAAAGCAACCGGTTTGCAGTATTTAGAATGGCCGAACGCTGGAAGTATTTGATTGATTGAAAGACGACCTAAGCCGACAATCGCAAAGCCGACGCGTTTGTCTGCGGGAAGAAATGGACCTGGAGCGTTTTCGTCTTGTTCAGAGGAGCCGTGGATCTGGGAGAGTTGGACCACGTTTTCCTTAACAGGCTTCGCAGCGGTTTCTTGCGCCAAACCGCTTGCGCTAAAGGCGGTCGCAACAGCGACCGAGTGAAGAAAGGTGCGGCGGGAGAGTTCAGCATTCGGCATAGTTAGTGTGTGATGCCGAGATGACGTTTCATCGTTGTAGCGCCTCCTGCAGCTGCTATGCATCCTGTGCAATTCTTCAGGGGGTGCGCCCGTCTGAATTCACGTCCAGATGACATCAGGCACGTTCGCGGATAGGAACACCGAGCCAAAGATCCAAATGCGTTGATTGTATTGAGTCAAGTTGACCTCGGCAGTAGCTCCAACCGCACGGTTTGCCCAAATCCACTCAAAGCGTCGGAACGAGGCCGAGGATAACGATGTGGCGGACCCGTGTAACTGTATAGCTGCAGCCCCCTAGTCGGTCGGTTCGGTCTGTTGAACGACTTGAGTCTGGTGCACGTCATTCGCATCGCGTGCGATGAAGCTTAGTTGAATATATTGCAGCGAAGTCGTACCACGCTTTGTCAACTTTATGCGTCTATGCAGGGGCTATCTGTATGAAGACCGATTATGTCGGTGGTTCGATCTGGCCAGTTTGCAGATTTATCTGTGGAATATTGATCGAAACTCGAATCTTCGGCGAGCTTATACGGTTGGTGGTAGGCGCGACGATGTTGATCGTTGAGGTATTTTTGTTGAAAAATGCATCTAATAAATTTGGAAACCATTGTTACGAACGGAGAGGCAAAGCTCACTGCCAAAGCGGCGCGGAGACGCTATGTGAGAAATTACAACGGGGGTTGTTCTTTCGCATCGAATTCAGAAGAAATTGACAACAATCTAAAAATGAAAGGGGCTGCTAAATGGGAGTGAATCCATTGCTGAGTTCCGCGATTACTGATGTGACCATTTACCAAATTCTGGCAAAGCCCATCATCTCTCCTCCTGGGTCTCTTTCGAAGGTCGAGTCGGTTCAACTTTTCGCTTCTAGTTCTGGCGTTATGGCCGCGCAGTGGTCTATTGCGTGTGAGCAGTTAGCTTCGGACTTGACGAGAATCCTCGGAAAAGCCAGCGCAGCGGAAGTACTTGAGTGTATACACATGGGACAGATTTTGAGATTACCAGGCACATACACATCCTTCGAATTGATTAGGCTTGGATATCGAAAGTCTTTTGTAAGAGCGATCGGGATCAAGCGAAAAGCCCGAGTTGATAGGTCACCGACATTTGATGGCGATGGCTAGGTGACTTTGGGTTAAATTATCATTCCTAATATCAAATCCGAGTTTAAGCGTCGGGACCGATTCTAATTATCCGACCTTGACCGCTAATTTTAAATGCTCGTAAAGGCTCAATAGACATCGACGAGCCTCAGACGATGCTGGAAAGACTAACGGCAAAGAGGTCGACATCTTGCTTGAGTCAACAGGAGGATACATCTTCGAGAGGAACTTCGAGTGCGTGGCCCCATTCGGCCGCCACATTCTTTTTGGATCTACCCGTGGTCCGGGCGACCCATTCGCTCCGCGGAAACTCATGCAAAAATCGCAAAGCCTGACTGGCTTTTACCTGCCCGTTTATCTTGCGTGGCCCGATCTCATCCATCAAGGAATGGAATTCCTGGTAAAGGCAACGGCAGATAAGAAGCTGAAGCGATCCATTGCGGAAGTCCTGCCGTTGAGCAAGATGGCCGAGGGGCACCGCCCGTTGGAGGATCGTGAGGTTGAGGGGACCATCCTCCTGGATACAACGGCACTCTGAGATTAGAAGGCGCGACGTAAAGATTGAATTCTAATGCCCAGCCGTAGAAGTTTTATCCCAACTCAGCACCACAGTTGCTGTTGCGGACACCACGACAGATCTCCACGCCGTACAAAACAAGCCGGAAAACAACTCGATGAGAAATCGTGAAAAAGCCGATATGCCCGGTTTCAAGAGCACCTATGCGATGTTGAATAACGTCTGCCTCCACTAGTGGGTCGGGGGCGATCCGAACGGACAAGCCATTTTGCTTTGGAACGGTTTTCTAGCCACCAGTTTTACGTGGCATAAGATGCTGCCGCTGTTGGCAGAGGCTGGCTTCGCCGTACTCGCGCCTGACATGCGGGGCTGCGGCGATTCTGACAAGCCAGCTGGCAAAGATGGTTACGATGCACGCGCGCTTGCCGAAGAGTTCCGTTTGCTGGTGAAGCACCCCGATTTTGGTGCAGGAAAGCCTCTTATCCTCGTCGGATACAACATGGGAGGACCACCTGCATTGCTATGGGCCGCGGATCATCCAGATGAAGTACGGGCTCTTCTCTATACTGATGTCCCTGCGAATGCTTTCTGAAATCTTCACAAAAGTGATCGCGTATATACAAGAAGCAATGACGAAGGGCTCTCTCTGGTGGTGGATCCTGCCGCTTGCACCTGATGTGCCGGAACCTTTGATCGCTGGAAAGGAACGTAAGTTTCTTACTTGGTTCTACGACAACAAGAGTGCGATCCAAGGAGCAGTCTCTCCAACGTCCGTCGATGAGTTCTTGCGCACATTTTCCAGACGCGAGGTCGTTCTTGGCTCAATGGGCGTCTACCGAGCGGCCTTTACGACAATGGAACAGACGGCAATACTGAAGACTGCAAAAGTGCAGGTGCCTGTGATCGCTATCGGCGGATCAAGCTGCCGCGGCGATCAGATTCGCGAGATGATCTCGATGGTCGCAACGAATGTTTCAGGGGTCGTGCTTCCGAATTGTGGACACTTTATACCCGAAGAGCACCCAAAAAGACTCATTAGTCAAATTCAAGCCTCGCTTGTCCTTAAGCGAACGGCCTAAACCATAATTGAATTGGCGGAAAAGAGATCTTAGATCACGGAATGCATGGTCGCCTACCAAGATGACCCGCATACACCGCGAGCATGATGGAATTCAGTACCGGTAGTTCTGCACAGAATCGGGAGGTTATCGATCCCTTACAGGCGATCCCGGTCTAGTGACGCGAGGCAACGGGGCTTGTTCAATCACTTTGATGGTAAATATTTTTCTGTCAAAAGTTGCAGCACCGCATCAGCAACTGCGGAGGGGTTTTCTCGGTGCGGGAAATGTCCTACGCCATTCAGTAGAATTCGCTCATAGCTTTTTCGAAAATACCTATCTTGGCCTTCTGAAGCTGATGGAAGATCGCAAAAATCTGAAGCGCCTTGAATCATCACGGTAGGAACATTCAGGAATACGTTCTCCTTCAACCGCGCCTGCAGTTCGTCATAACGTGAATCAAAAGCCTCGTCTTTGAGATATCTGGATCGGTAGGCATTCAGAGTCATTTCCGCCCAGTCTGGCTTATCAAAATGCCTGCTCGCAAGCTCAAAGTCTTGTTCGGTGAACCAGCCCTCGGGGCTCCAGGTGTTCCATTGAATGCGAGCGAAGCCGATGGGATCTCGCCGTACCGCCTCTGCTCCCGCATCGGTGCATTGAAAGAATTGGTACCAGAACTGTCTGGACTGTTGGAAGCTACCTAAATAGAACTCACCGCGTGGTTGATACGCCAATGCAAGTGTGGCGATCGCGCGAACGCGTTCTGGAAAGAGCGCCGCCAGCGTATAGGCGATCCGGGCCCCCCAGTCATGCCCGACTACCGCGAACTCGGCAAATCCCAACTTATCTGCAAGATCGACTACGTCCTGGGCCATAGCTACAGCCCCGGCAAATCTGGGCGTAGCTGGCGACAGAAACTCTGTTGGAAACGATCCTCGCAGGTAGGGCACGATCGTTCTGAATTTGTGTTCTTGCAGTGTCGATGCGATGGGCATCCAGCTTGCCGGCGCGTCTGGCCACCCGTGAAGAAGGAACACCGGAGCTCCGGACGATATCCCTTCAGCTTCAAATGCGATATTCAACAGTTCTGTTTGTTCGAAATACATGAGCAGTCACCTTGCTTGCTCAGATGCAATAAAGGGATAGGCGAGAGTTTAAGACTGGGGTTCCGCAGCCCCGCAAAAGCGCGCTCAAACAGGCCTTCTCAATTGTTAGTTTCGAAAACCAGCTTGTATTTGCTGATCGCAGTCTCAACTGGTGACATCAGGCCAATGCACTCATTGACCTTACGGAAGGCTGTTGTAAGCCTACACCGATCAGTTATCTAGACATGCTTCTCGTCACCGATCGTTATTGACGAAGAGCCGACCTAACTAGCTCCAAACGAAATTTTCCTGTTATTTCTTACTGCATCACCGAGAAGCTGTCGTGCAGTGTGGCTGTCGAACTGTTGCCAACCCATACGTCGAAGTCAGAAGGCTCTACAACCCATCCATTCTTCGCGGCACTCCAATAGTTTCGCGCATCACGCCCGATGGTGAAGCTGACCTCCTGTTTTTGCCCCGGCTGTAGCGTGATGCGGCGGAAACCTTTCAACTCACGAACGGGTCTCGATGCCGAACCGAATCGCTGATGCAGATAGAGCTGCACTACTTCGTCGGCTGCTCTTGCGCCAGTATTTGCAACCGTGACCATTGCCGTGATCGATCCGTCCAGGGGAGCGGTTTTAGCACTCAGGCGAAGATTGGTGATAGAAAAGGTCGAATAACTTAGACCATAGCCAAAGGGGTAGAGAGGTGAAGTGGGAGCGTCCCAGTAGCGAGAGGTAAAGTCCGGCGAATCGTAAGGCTTATGCGAGGTGGTGTGCGCATAATAGATTGGGATCTGCCCACCGTTCCGCGGCCACGTAACCGGCAGCTTGCCCCCGGGTACCGCATCGCCCACCAAAAGATCGGCAACTGCATTCCCGGTCTCCGTGCCGCCGAAGTAGCAATCCACAATCGCTGGAATGTGTTCTGAAGCCCACGAAAGATCGAGCGGCCGGGTGCTGAAGAGCAGCAACACAACAGGCTTACCAAGCGCTTGAATCTTCTCGAGAAGTTCTTGTTGCTTGCCGGGAAGGCTGAGCGACGAACGCGAGGAGTACTCGAAGTCCATAATGCTTAGCTCGCCGAGGGTCATGATCACCACGTCAGACTTCGCGGCCAGCTGAAGCGCGCTCTTCAGCTGGCGATCCGCCTCTTCAGCACTCCAGGCCGCCTCTACCTTGGGCCCGATGAAGCCATCGAATGAAGATGGAAACGCCTTGGCTATCTGCACACCCTCTGCGTATTCCACGTGCGAATCGGGAAGCTTCGCGCGGATACCGTCGAAGACAGAGACTGTATCTTCTGCCTTAGCGGTCAGGCTCCAGGGTCCATTCATATCGCCTTTGCTATTACCCAAAGGCCCGATAACGGCAATATGCTTTGTAGTCTTTGCCAATGGCAGCAGACTGCCTTCGTTTCTGAGCAACACAACAGACCGTGCGGCTGCGGTTCTCGCGATCTGACGATGCTTCGCAAGCATCTCGGCATGGGTCCGATCCGTAGCGTCCGCATACGGGTTCTCAAAGAGCCCGAGATGGTACTTTGTCGCGAGGATAGGGCGGACGAGATCATCAAGCTGAGTTGAAGTTAGCTGCCCCTCGTCGAGCAGAGACTTCATATGCGCTAGGTAGGTGGCGCTACCCATGTCCATATTCACGCCGGCCGTAGCGCCGCGGAATGCTGCGTCCCGACCGTTCTGAGCGAAACCCTGTGTGACAAGGCTCCCAACGGCAAAGGCATCGCTCACGACAAATCCTTTGAAGCCCAGTTCTGCACGCAGAGTGTCCTGAAGGAGGTGCATATTGCCAGCGGCCGGAACATCGTTCAGATCCATGTAAGCGCTCATGACAGTTCCTGCACCCGCTTCAATTCCAGCACGAAAAGGAGGAAGATATACGTTCTGCATCTGCTCCTCCGAAATGTAAACGGCGTCGTAGTCCCTGCCACCTTCAGCAGCCCCGTAGCCTGCGAAATGCTTCAAGGTCGCGATGAAGGGCCGTGGATTCTCAGGAGTTCCTTGAAACCCTCGTACCTGAGCGCCTGCCATCGCCGCGCCAAGGTAAGGATCTTCACCGGCTCCTTCGGAGATCCGGCCCCACCGCGGGTCTCGTGCGATGTCCAACATCGGCGCAAAACTCCAGCGCAAACCCGCGTGGCCCGCCTCCTCCGCAGCGATCCCCTGCCCTTGTTCGGCCATCGCCGGATCCCAGGAAGCAGCCACGGCCAGCGGTACAGGAAACTCCGTGTCAAAGCCGTGAATCACGTCGAAGCCGAAAAGGATGGGGATGTGCAAGCGCTGTTCGGTCATTGCGATCTTCTGCAGACGATTAATCTCCTTTGGATCGGTGAGAAAAAGAAAAGAACCGACTTCGCCGTGACGCACATGATCTTCGTATGACACCGGATCAGTCGTCATGCCGGGAATTGGAAGTCTTATGTAGAAGGGCTGGTTCAGTTGACCAATCTTCTCCTCGATTGTCATTTGCTTCAGAAGTGCTTCGGCGCGATCCGTGTCGTTCCGAGAACTGGGAGCTTGGCCTTTTGCCGCTCCAGAGAGAAGCAAGCTGATGACGCTCAAGCAGAGACAGCGCAACTTAGTCATGGAAAACCTCGCCACGCGATTATCATCGATCAGCAACATTATGGTCTCCAATCTTTCAAGTTTCTCCCCTGAGTCTTCCAGAACAGCAATAGGCTAGGGCTCAATCATTGCTGCGCAGTCGTTGGCATAAGCCATCTCCCGCACCTGCGGCGCAGCGACGACTCGTACCGACAGATACGCTTTCCCGGACCTATCCCCTAGCGACGAGAAAGCCGACATATCGTTACATATTAGTGCTCGATGAGTGTATTGGCGATTTACCACCTGTCGGGAAAAGTTATAGCGCTTTTGATGGCAAAGATCACTGGGCCGCGGACCCAATTATACGAGCGGAACTGCGAAAACGGGCGCGAATACCTCTGTGTGGGTCGTGTGATGCCCATACAACGATGGCAAGTCGCTCAGGTTGTCGGGAATGACTTTGCGGGACCCATGAAAGGGCGCACCAGTTCCTCTGCGGGCCAAAACCCAGGAGCGGCTTCTCTCTAACCCCTGCCGCGTTCATTCGCGAAGGTGTTGCTGCGAATGGCCCCGCAACATAGCCGTTATAGTGCTAGGGCAGTGAGATTCGATAGAGGTTCCGGTGTACTGTCGTGTTCACCCAGGCATAGTGCTCCGGATCCTTTCCGGGCACCAGCTCTTCACGGCTCACCGATATGGAGCCTCGAATCTGTTGCAAATCGCCGAAACGCTCAAATGAGTGCATTGGCCTGTTGGCGTCAGTTGAACTGTGTTTCCAAAGGCGCCTTCCCCTGGGCGGCCGCGCACATCGGATATGGCCTCAGGCAGATCTACTATTAGCGAAGTTTTATGGAATATAAGTCCTTTGTGATAAATAGACGCTGGCTCGCACTTCGCCAGGCTTGAATGAAACGTCAACTTTGCAAAGGGGTACGACACTACAATATCTCCTGAGCTGGCCATACGCATGCCAATCATTATGAGTGAGATTGAACAAGTCGAGCTCGATGCGCGCCTGCGCTGCTGCCTGTGTCATTTGCTCGCATTTCGAGAATTCAATCCGACGGGACTGAAGGGTGCGTCCTTTTCCCCGAGAGGTCGATTGTTTGAACCCGCTATTGACTGAATATTGCATGCACGTTCTCAGGTATGACGAATGCAAAGCCTCTCGCTCGACTTTCTTGTCGAAACTATTTCGATGAGTTATACACCGTCGCGATTGCAGTAATGTTCGATGGCGACGCATTAGCAGCACCAAGGCGCGTCGAATGTATGTTGCAAGCAGTGGCATGCAGTGACTAATCGTATAGAGTCGGCCGCCAACCAAAATCCCCTACTCGCTCACGCGTCCCAGGTAGCGATCCAGCCAGTCAAGCACAGCCCGCACCAGCTGCGGGCGCTGCTCCGTCACATCGTGCGGCGTCTCCAGCACCACATGCTTCTTATCCTCCTCAGACGTACCCAGCATGCGGAACAGCGGCTCCTGTGACTTGTCCAAAGGGAACGTAAAGTCGTACCGTCCATTCACCATCAGCACAGGCTTTTTCATTCGCGGCGCAAAGTCAGCCTGATCGCCCCCCGGCGGCGGTTTTTCAAGAAAGTATCCACCGTCCAGAAAAATCGCCGTCTTCAAACGATCCTGTAGCAGCGTCGTAATCGTCACCCCCGCAGCCGAGCCCATGCTCACCCCGTGATACGCCAGCTTGCCACTATCGATATCTGGACGAGTCGCCAGATAATCCAGCGAACGAGCCGCGTCCTTATACCAATCCGTCGTCAGTTCAATTGCCTGCGAAGCGCTCGGAAGAAAAAAGTTGATGCGACGCTCATACGTTTCTTCGTAGATCGGATACATCACCGCCCGCCCACTCTGAATGATGTAATTGCCTACGAATCCCAAGATAGATGAAATGCAAGAGATAACATCTGCATATACACTGGCTAACCTTCGTTGTTCCCAAGGAGAGTCATAAAAATAAGAAGGTCGGGGGGTGGGCATCCACGCGCAAGGTGCAGCAGCGCATGCGCCGTCAATTGGGCGACCGTCTGCGATGGCAAGACTGATGGATTGCACGCCAGATGGTTCCATTGATTCTTCGCACCGAGAGCAAGCACCCATAGACGTCGTTCCTCGGGAATTCTTCATCGCCATGTCTGCAGTGTCCAAAGAACACTCGATCAACAGCAATTGGGGAATCTGCGATTTTCGTACGGAAATCAAACGATCCTCGGCGGTAAAGGGGCCCTGACGTTGATACGCGTTCCGCAACCGGGGCTGGAGTGAATGGTGCAGTGGCCGCCAATAAGATATATACGCTCGCGCATGCTGATCAGCCCTAATCCTGTCCCAAATCTTTCCGCCTCGACGTCGAAGCCTACCCCGTCGTCAGATATTTCAAGATTGAGATTGCGATTCGTCGAGATGAGTCTCACCTGCATGCTGGTGGCATGGCTATGCTTGAGTGCATTGTGGATGCCCTCCTGCAAAATCCGAAAAAAGGCGAGTGCTAAGGTTTTATCCAAGTCGCCTGTGACTCCCTCGCAATGGAATCGTATTGGAAATCCAAGATGCTGGGAGCATTCAATGCAATGTCTATTCGCTGCGGCACTCAAACCCAGGAATTCGAGTGCCGAAGAGTGGAGATCATGCGAAAGGCGGCTCACCTTAGTGATAATTGCGTCCAATGTCTCGGCCAAATCCTTTAGGTCTGCGGGCCGTCCTTCGCCGTGATGGGATAGCAGCTCACCACTACGAAGCATCCGGATTTTCAGCACCGCGAGGGATTGCCCGATGTCATCGTGAAGCTCCCGCGACAGGCGGACCCGGTCGGCTTCCTGCGCGTTGATCATGCGGCGGCTCAGTTCCATGCGCGCCATCTCTGATTCTTCCAGTTGCCGCCGTAGAGTCATCGAAGAAGCAACTCCGTTGTCGATTGAAACTGGACCGCGATGCGGTTTACGGTCTACTTCCCACGTAGCGAGGCTGCCTTTTTGAGCCAAATCGTTTCTCCGTCTTTCTCAGGTCGTACGAGTAAGGGGACGAGTCGTCCTCCAGGCACCGCGAGGACCGGCCCTCGAGTGCATAAGCGCTGATGAATTACAAGCCGTTACATCGGTGTGTACACCGGCCGGCCTCAATTATTCCCAGAGGATGATAGGAATTTGTTGGCGGGGATGGCGGCTCTGTGCAGGTCCGCGACAAAGATCTAGAAGCTAATCTTGATCGTCAGCTGTCCCGAACGGGGCCCACCGACGGAATACAAGGGGTTCGCGCCGCCTTGAGAGCCGCCCTGCCCCAAGGCGTTGTTAGTTGTGTCCCCAGGCATGACCTGGCCAAAACCTGGAGATGCCGTCGGTCCACTGCCCCAATAGCTATATGGCGCAAATCCGTAGCCGGGAGCGCCGAACATGGGGTGATTGAAGACATTGAAGTACTCCGCGCGAAGATCAAGCTTCACGCGCTCGGTCAGATTGAACCGCCGCCGCACCGCGAGGTCGGTCTGGTTTATGGAGTATCCGGTGCGCAGACCGTTGCGAGGGAAGCTTCCAGTCATGGCCGTTGGCGGCGTCGTGAATGCATTCGGATTGAGCGCCCTGCCATTCGGCTGCGACGGATCTTGAATCCAGTAGGATTGCCCGGGAACGACCTCGGCCTGAGTTTGATAATAGCCTATCAGGGGCGAATACCCCGTGGCGGTTATATTGATCGGAGGCTGCGAGGTTATCCGCAGCAAGCCATCTACTGCCCACCCCTTAAGGGCCGCGTTGCGCACCCCTCCCCACGGCGTCGCCGGGGTCTCATAGGAGATCGCGCCGGAAAAGGTGTTCCGGATATCGAAGTCGGCAGGCGTAAGAGGCGGCGGCACAACCTGAGCGATGCTGCCGGCGAAAACGCCGCTACTATCGCGGGAGCCGAGATCGCTTGTTCTGGACAGGTTATACGAGACAAGCGCCCTGAGACCGCTGGACAGCAGCCGTTGGAATTGCATCTGTAGCGCGTTATAGCGCGAATACCCGAGATTGTGTATCGCCATGATGGCGGTACCGGTGCCCAGTTCCTGATAGGTGGCCGGAAGTATCTCGTCTTGTCGCAGCAACCGTCTGCCGTCAGCCCCGACATAGGTTAAGGCGAGGGTTTGTTTTGATCTCAGAGCCCTTTCGAAAGCTGCGTTCCACTCCATAGTGAACGGTAGCTGCAAATGCGGATCGACAGCTGGAAGGTAGAACGAGGCCGAAGTGAGGGTGGTTGAGAATGGCGGAGGCTGAAAAGCCGGGTTGCTAAGATTGAACGGCAACTTAGGGTTGGAGATGAGTTGGTTTCGACTGTAGGGAAAATCCGAACCAACAACTCCTGCATTGCCGTAGCCCAAGTCATAAAAGATACCATACCCTCCGCGCACCACAATTCTGGGCGTCACCTGATAAGCTCGCGCCGATCCTGGGTGCAAGATTGCTGGCCGTTGTGCTCCAGAGTTTGCCGGGGACCACAGCAAGCGGCTGAGAATTGAAGATCCCTTCGGTCACGTAGATCGGTGTCCCTGATGCTCCGGAGGGCGGGGTATCGAACTCCCATCTCAATCCATAGGTGAGAGTAAGTTTGCGTCCTGCCTTCCACGCGTTTTGCGCGTAGAGGGAATAGTTGTCGATATTCACCAAAAAAGGATCGCGAACAGACAGCAAAGCAGAGTCTGCTGTTCCGGCGACCAACGAACTAAAGGCCGAGGGAAAGACTGACCAGCCTGTCGACTCGCCGTTTGTTGCGCGTAAACGTCGATAGTCGATACCGATTTTCAACTGATGAGTACCGAGGGTCCACGAAAAGTTGTCTAAGAAATTAAGCTGCCGCTGAATATTGATAGTCAAAGCGCCAGCTCGGACTTCGCTGCCATCGGGGAAAAAAACGAGGGCCTGCCCGGTATTCGGGCTAAATGGGGACGGGAAAACGACTGAGTTGGGAGGAACAATTGCTCCATGGAAATCGGTGAGATTGTGAATGACGCTACCAGTGGCGCGGCTCCAGTTGGCGCGGAAGTCGTTCACCTTAGTTGGCGCAAACGTGACGCTCAGGCCCATGGTGGCAGTGTCCGTACTCACACTGTCGACTTCTTCTTCCTCCCAACTTCGGATCGAATCGCTGGACGGTGCATGGTCGTAACGCCCGAAGAGATTCATTTTCTTATTGATGGTGTAGTCCACCCGAAGGCTGGTGGCGTTGAGCTCGGATGGGTCGGAATAGCCGACGGTGAGCGGTGCAACACAAGGGTTCGTGACGTTATCGCAGCTGGGATCGACCGGCGGAGCGGTTGGAAGTGGAAGCGCATTGACATACGGCTTATAAGCAGGAGCCACAACCTGCCGGGCGGACGCGGTATAGAAAAATGAAGATGCGGTTTGGGGTAACAACAGCCTCAATCCTTCATACGAGAAGAAAAAGAAGAGCGCATCCCTTGTGATCGGACCGCCCAACGTCCCGCCAAAATCATTCTGGCGCAGCGGCGGCTTGGGAAGTGGCGGAACGTCGAACCAGTTTCGCGCGTCGAAGACATCGTTCCGCAGATAGTCGAATACCGAGCCGTGAAACTGATTCGTGCCCGATTTCGTCACGATCGATATCTGGGCGCCGGGACTGCGCCCGAATTCGGGCGCATAGGTCGAGGTCTGGATGCGGAACTCCTGCATGGCATCCACCGAGACGAGACTGTTAGTATTGCCGGCTGCGGTGAAGCCCGGCGTCGTGCCGCCAAATGTCTGACCGATGTTGAAGTCCGGCGCAATCCCAAAGTTCGCACTGACGCCGTCCACCATGAAGTAGTTCGCGTCGGGACGCTGTCCATTGACCGCAAACTGATTATTGGAGAGGTCGGCGGCTACAAACATCACTCCGGGTGTGAGCGCAATTAAAGACTGAAAGCTGCGTCCGTTCAGTGGCATATTTTCGACGAAGTGCTGATCGACCACGGTGCTGACCGTCCCAGATACCGTGTTGAGATGAAGCGACGTCGCCGTTGACCGTGATTGACTCTCCAACGGCTCCGACCTGCATCCTGAAATTCCGGCTCAAGCAGGTCCTGGACGTTCACAGTCATATCGGTGAGCGCGATCTGCCGGAACCTTGCTCTTCTGTACGACGATCCGATAACGTCCAGGCTTCACATTGGTGAAGACATAGAGACCCGATCCGTTCGAGGATTGGGAGGCATCAACATTCGTCTCAACATTGGTCAAGTTTGATCGTGGCCCCAGAAAGCACGGCGCCAGACTGGTCGGTGACATAACCGGATATTGTCGCAGTATCCGTCTGGCCGAAGACAGCCGCGCTAGACAACACCCCGATAATCAGGAGTCGGAGCTGCGATACATAGGACGTCCAAGACCTTCATCGGGGCCATCTTATCCCGTCTTTTCACTGTTTGTAGCGGAAAATCATTCCATGAGGACGCAATGGGCAACCGCGCTTTCATCGCGGGTGACCCTCTGCCCGTAAAGCTTCAGGGATGATTTGCTTGCGTACCGAGAAAAGCGGTCAGGATTTTCTGACCTCTCGGGTTTTTCGCCGGCCTTGGCTGTTGGCTCAAGTGTCACATATACCGAATCGATTTGCGCCAGCACTTTCGCGTCGTTGGATTTGAAAACCCAGCGCCTTTGAGCTGGGATCGTCGAGATGAAGAGAGCCAAGCGCGCGAGTCGTGTCGGCATCGCCCTCCCGATTTCCCCAGGCGTAGAAGGTCTTTGTACCATTCGCGCCCGAAAGATCGTACGCGTAAAAAATCAGACGACTTCCCTTCGGTATAGAAAATACGGCCAAAAGGCTTTCGAACGCCGTTGTTGGTCACGTCAGCCACATCGATGATATGCAAATTGCGGGAAGCAATAACGTCGCGCATCTCGCTGCTTGATGAAACTTCTGCCAACGCCTGTCCCTTCTGCCGCGACACGCTGGTCCGCCAGCTTACCCTCCAGTTCGTGCAATTGAATTTGGGTAGCGACCAGGTCGGCGTTCTTCGCATCTTCCGCTTCCTTCAGGGAACGTATCTGCGACCTGGGCTGAAGAGGCGACGTTTTGGTCCTGCTCTGAGCGGGCCTTGAGTTGTGCGATCTGGGTCGCGTCCTGGTCTCTGCTGCTTTGCAGGGCGGCGATGTCTTGCTTCAGCGACTGCATATCGGCCAGTGCTTTCGTGCGCGCGGATTCGGAAGCCACAAGTCTTTGCTCCAAATCGTCCCTGAGATTTGCGATGCGGGCGCTGACAGGCTGCAGCTTGCCGGATGAACGCCAGCCATCGGCGTCGGGTAAGGGCAATCGGAGGCCCAACAGATTTAGCCGCGGCGCTTGATGCCATTAGCCCGCCGAGAGATCTGCCTGTGAGTTCCAGCTTCAAATGCCAGCAAGGCAGCCAACAGGGCAACGGCCGCCATCGCCCAGGTCGGGGCAGGCTGTTCGAAATATCTCAAATACTTGAATTTAGCAGCGGAGGCGCGGCGATTTCGTTGTGGACCTCTCCGGAGAACTCGAGCCCCGGCATCTTGCAGTGTTCCGAGAATCTTCGTCTCGTAAAATGTGAGTGCCGACCATACATTTCTGGCTCCAGTTCTTGCGCCTGGGTAAGCCAAATCGAGTTGATATCCAACATCTCCTTGTGCAAGACCTTGACAGTGGCTGCACTCCTGGAGGTGATCTCCGAAACTCCGCTAATTCTTCGGCTGAAACCTGTCCAGTTGCAGCCAGAGCACAAAACTCTTCGTATTTAGCGTGCTCAAGCATTGGTTCCTCCCAATCTTTCTTCCGGGTCGTTGCTCCCTTCGGTTGCTCCGGCTGGCCTGTCCTTCTCAGACAGGAACTCGCGGAGTCTCATCATCCCCCTATAATAATGGTGCTTCGCATTGGATAGCGTCTCCGTCGTCCTGTTAGCCAATTCCTCAAATGTAATCCTTCGAACGATATCAGTTCCACGGCCGTTCTTTGGTTCCGGATTCAATGTATCCATCACCTCGCGTACGAGCCTGGTGCGACTCCCCAGTACTCAGTCGAAGGGGAGATGCGTCCGGCCGAAAAACAGAGGCAATCCTCTTCTTTCACTTCGTCCTGATCATAAAATCGCCTCCGTTGCAGGTGATAGCGGCGATTGATGCTCTTCGTGTAGGCGAGTTGAAGAAGCCACACTTTAAGTGTTCCCCGCTGAGGGTCAAAAAGTTCCACTTTTCGGAATAATTCGAGAAAAACGATTTGCACGACGTCTTCGGCCTCGCCTGCGTCATGGACAATTCTTCTTGGCGACACTCCAGACCAAGCGTTGATAGCGGTCCACGATGACCGCGAGAGCATCATGATGGCCTGACCTGCAAATGAATCATCAACTCTTCGTCGGATGACTCCTGTAATGCCCCATATTGCATTCGACTGTAAGACCCCTCCGCAAGCCACATTTTCTCTGTCCAGTTGGGAACTATGAGGTGCGGGCAGTGTATACGCCATTGAAATCGTCTATCTGAAGTTTCGCCGCAACTGTCGCTGCTTGAGCGCTCAGCATTCCTGGGCTATCGCTGTCTGCTGGAAGATGCCGCCAGGCCGGCTGATTTTTGTAATGCTCGCTGCGGATCGCAGTTGTTGGGTCCAGCTTTTCAATTTTCCTTCTACGGGTATAAATGCCAGCTTCCCGACATTCCCTAAAGGGTAACCGGCTACACATATGGAGGCAAGTATGAACTTTCGAGCGAATATTCGAAGATGGACCCTTGGAACGTTGGCGGTTTCGGCTCTAATGATAGCCGCCGGAACCGTTCCTAATGCGGCGCAAACAAGCAAACCCAACGTTGTCATCTTGATGACTGACGATACCGGCTGGAACGACTTCGGGGCCTATGGCGGTGGAGAGAATCTCGGCCATCCGACCCCCAATGTCGATAAGGTCGCCAAGGAAGGCGCCGTCTTCACCAGTTGGTACGGCCAGGCGAGCTGCACGGCGGGCCGCGCGTCGTTCATGACCGGACGCATCCCCATCCGCTCGGCGCTTTCGGTCGTGGTTGTGCCTGGCGACCCAAACGGCCTCACCAAGAGCACACCTACAATCGCCGAGTTCTTCAATAAGAATGGCTATTCGACATACTTTTCAGGCAAATGGCATCTGGGGGATCAACCCAAATTCTACCCAATCGAGCATGGCTTCGACGAAATGAAAGAGTTCGCCGCCTACTATCCGGGCGTCTACACCTATGACGACACGGATAGCTTCGCTCATCCCTGGTTTCCGAAGTACAACCCAGCTTACTGGGAGGAATATCAAAAGATCGTCAACCTGTATGAATGGGAGGGCGTTGCCGGCAAACCTGCAACCAAGGTTGCGCGTATCGACTACGACTACCTGCATGAGTTCGACGTCCGTCAGGCTTCCTCAGCGGTCGAATACATTAAGGCCCACGCCAAAGGGGGCAAGCCCTTCTTCATGGACGTGAACTTCATGAAGATGCACAACCCGAATATTCCCGCCAAAGCGTTCATTGGGAAATCGCATCTTGGCAATTATTCAGATGCCATGATGGAACTTGACTCCAATATTGGTCAAATTATGGACGCAATCCGCGCAGAAGCCCCCAACACCATCGTCATCATCACCGCCGACAACGGCGCATGGCAGGACGCGTGGCCGGATGGCGGTACAGTGCCGTTCCGTGGGGAAAAGGGTTCACCGTTTGAGGGCGGCTTCCGCGTGCCTGGCATCATGTGGTGGCCCAATCACATCCCGGCTGGCGCACGCTATGGCGAGATGATGTCACACATCGACTGCTGGTCAACGCTGGCAACGATGGCCGGTATCACTCCACCCCCTCACGGTGCGTGGAAGGACAACGACGGCAAGCCGATCTACTTCGACAGCATCGACAATAGCGCCTACATCCTGGGCAAAGAAAAGCATTCCGCTCGCAACGGATGGATCTATATCGACGGCGAAACCTACGCTGGCGCTCGTGCCGACATCGGCGGCGATCCCACAAACCCTGATCTCAAAATCGCCTGGAAATATCTGTACACCTCCAAGGACACTTGGCTCGGGCCCCAACAGAATCTCGGCGCCATCGGCTCGGCCTACAACCTCACGATGGATCCGTTCGAGAAATACGACATGACGTTCAACGGTGCGGTGAGCACGCGCACCCCGACTACCTCCCCAGGACGGTATGCCGGTTATGACAATGGCTGGGTTCTTTCCTTGATTTCGATCCCGGTCATGGAGTTCGACAAATCCATCGTCGATTTTCCGAACATCAAGCGCTTTCCCGGCGGGGCATCGAACGATATGAATCCAGACCTGCAGCATCCTGACAACCCATTACCTCTGATGGATATCAAGAAGCTCGTGCAAACCATAGGCGCAGCCGACTAGCGAGCAGTTTGATTTTCGGGCACCCTGGCGGTTTTGAAGGCCGCCAAGGTACTGCAATTCCACCGCACCAAGACCACCTTTAACTACCCGAGAGGGGATCTGTAAATGACAGCCCGAGATTTTTACACTGCAATGTCCAACGTCGTCGTAGTTCTTGGCCTTTTAGCTGCTTCGTGTTTGCACGCGGCCGAAACCGCGAAGGAGGACTTTGACGCATATAAGCTGCGTATTGATGCTGGCTGGTTTTACTCCGACCCGACGGGCACAATTCATGGCGCAAACGACAGCGGCTCTATCGATCTGAGCAAGGACCTTGGTTTTAACAGCTATCCAACCTTCTCCGGCAAGGTGGACTGGAAGTTTACGAGGAAGAACCATCTCTACGTCACTATCATTCCTCTCGATACCTCGCGCCAGACGATCCTAAACCGGACATTTACTTTTCAGGGGCAGACATTCGATGCTGGACTGACGACCAGCAGTTCGCTCAATACTCTCGCAGTGGCGCCGGGATACGAATACGACTTCATTCGACGTAAGCGGGGCCACCTTGGCGTTGCGTTGCAGATGGACCTATTCAACACAACGGCCAAGATAAGTGCAGCGGCGCAAGTCACCGGCGATGGCACCCATCATGAAGCTGTTTCGGCTTCTGGATCCCTCCTTGCACCAATCCCTGTCGCCGGACCTGACTTCCGTCTATATCTCACTAATTCTCCGAGAGTGTTTGTTGACGGAAACGTATTAGGTATGTACCTGTTCGGATATGGAAATTTTGTTTCTGCGGCTGGAGACGTTGGCGTAGCCATCTCGAAGCACTTCGCCATCCTCGCAGGCTATCAGCTGGGCTCACACTTGGTAGTCAACAGCAGCCACGATCGGATTGGTCTTCGTTTAATTCAGAAGGGCGCGCTGGTCGGACTCCAAACTTCTTTCTGAAGGCACGTGAACTTCTGACGAATTGTCTCGTTAGGCGAATCGCCAAAAGGATTCACCGGGCAAAGAGAAAGAAGCAAACTAATTACCCGCGCCCGCTGGACCTATTTGCTTGGTAATGCGCCTGTATTGGCCGAAGGAGACGCCACCTTCAATCCTACCTGCCGGCAAAGGTACTTGACAGCCTCCGGCTATCGTCGCTGCTTCCTTAAGCCAAGCTTGCCGACGCCATTGATCTTAATCTGGGTGGTTGGGTATTTACTATCGATGGAATGCATAGTTCAACAGAAGATGCATGAATATTAAGGACGAGCTCTTAGACTCGGTGCCATTCAAATATTGCAAAATCCATTAGCCAGAGACCGTAGACGCTTGGCACTCCAAAAGGGGCGCGTTCTTATTGCGCAGACCTGGCAGTCACAGCTTAACCTTTCCCTATTTCTAGGCTTGTTGATTCTCACCCTATTCCTACTGCCATCCCTAGGCGTTGATCATTCGTCTGGGCGATTTGCGCGCGATTTGGTGTTTTCAGTGGTGTTTATCTCTGGCGTGGCAATCGGTTGGGGCCAGCGCCGACTATTCATTTTCAGCTCATGTATCGCAGCGGTCGCTCTAATCATACGTTGGGTAGCATGGTATATCCGAACCGATGACTTTGACCTTTTGCGTGAAATATCCACCCTTGCCAGCGTCTTGATTATTTGCCTGGTGCTTCTTTCGCAGATATTCCGCAAAGGGATTGTGACTTCAGCTCGGATCTAAGGAGCGGTTGCGGTCTATCTGCTGCTAGGTCTAGGGTGGGCGCACTGTTATCAAATTGCCAATCGCCTAACTCCCGGCTCGTTCCAAAGCTCCGTCGGCAGTTTTTTCTCCGTCGTTGAGTGGTATTACTACAGCTTTGAAACCCTCACCACTCTGGGATACGGTGACATTGTGCCGATCAAGCCGGTGGCCCGCAGCCTTGCGATTGGGGAAGCATTGACAGGGCAACTTTATCTGACAGTTTTAATAGCGCGCCTTGTGGCCGTGGAAGGTATGTCATGGAATCCGGATTCGAAGGATAAACCGGACGAATAGGCCTATCAGTGCGACATCTCGATCGGCGAGTTCTAAATCGCTAATGCAAGGACGCCGTCGCCAGTAGAGGGATGGAGACCGCCTCCGAGCTCGCCACGCAGTTCGCCATTCCGCACGCCTTCGACGATTACAGAAAGGTATCTTGCCCGATGCTCAAACGCACACGACAATGTCCTCAAGCGGTTAGAGCCTATGCGCCCTAGGGTCGGTGAAGCAGAAAACTAGCAATAGCTTTTCGCTCTGCATCTGAAGGAGACCACCAATCAGAACTTGTCAGCAATAGTTGCCATATCGATAACCTCCCCGTTCGGGCGAACTCTCGTTCCTTCCATCAGCGTTTTCTATCGTTCATCCGGACCCGTGTTATTTTGTCCTATTTCTATTCAGCTGAGACTCAGCAGATATCGCGCTGACGAATTCATCCGGCCTTGCGTTTGTGGAAGTAAGCATTGCATAAAATTAGTGCCAGATCGAGCATTACGTCGAATGAAATATCCTTGAATCGATCGTCTCGGTTTCGACGTTACGTTTGCACTATGACCATGCCACACGGCCCCGTCGAAGATGATTAGGGAGCCGGGTTCACCGCACGATATAACCTCGCCGGGGAGGGGTTCCTTCGAATTCAATAGGTGGTCTCCTGGCAGGTCAGGCCAGCGATGCGAAGAGGGCACAAAGCGAGTTGCGCCATTCTCCTTTCGAAATTCATCGACCATGAGAATAAATCCGACCAGTGGCGCATCCTCAGAAGATCGCGCTAAATCTGCATGGATATCTTGTGCGAGTGACTTCGGCTTCAGTGTTCTAGCGAGAAAAGAGCTCAATTTGAAAGGCTCATCGATGATATGTGTACATGCCTGAAGAAGCGGCGGATAAAGGAAGATGTCATCAAAGATCGGCCCATAGTTCAGCACATCGGACAGACGCGTTGTTGCAGTCGCAATCTTATAATTTGGTCCGGTCGCCACTGACATCATCTGGTCGTAGGCAGCAGCCAGTTGAGCATGTCGCTCGCTCGAATGTGGTCCAGAAATGATGACGAATCCGAGATCAATAAGTTGACGAGCGGCTTCCGCTGGCAGTTGATTGTGGGATCGAACTTGTTGAAGCTCTGAAGGCAGGGTACCAGCGTACCAAAACTAAGCATCTATCCCGATAAACGGGTTCATAGGTAATGACGGGACCGACGTCACCGACAACCCGACTTTGCAGGAACGCAAGCATATCGGTAAACAGAACGGCGTTTCCCGATACCAATCTGAATCAAGTGCCCACTCAACGCACTTCGACGTATGTGGGTAGGATGGTTGCGATGGCGCGAGCGGCAATACGCGCGATGTCTTGTCTCAAATCCGATGTGTACGTTGCCAATCAGAAGCACGCCACAACGCGACTATCCAGCAGAACCAGAAAAAAATTGATGCTGCCGATCCGTAAACACTCCACCTCCTGTTGCGCGATATCAATGCAACTTTTCGGTCAGCCGTCCACGATCTGAATCGGATTTCTCCCTGACGGCGCTTCCCCTCCACTCTTTTTTGCCCGATTTCCATTTCGCCAAGTACGGGGGCGTGCTAGATTTCTCAGCAGCCCTTTTATGCGAGCGTTACCAGGGAAAGCAAAGCCGCCAGTCGACTGTCTCCCCAGCTTCGACCACAGGCCGACCCTCTCAAAGAAGGGGCGTCTTGGCTCACAGCGACCATTCTATTTGTACTTACCTGGAGTTCTTCTGCCATGAACCAAATCACTGTATCTCGGTCCACCCGTCGTCTCACCTTGAAATCTCTCAAGCAGCACAGCTTGCAACTCCTCACCGTCATGGCGGTGAGTTTCTTTGTTTCAGCCACATCCGTATTGGCGCAGACGAAGACCGCCACCACCACCGCGCTTACCCAAACCGCCGGTGGACAGATTGTCACCACCGCCATTTCGGGTACGGCCATCACGCTCACCGCATCGGTCAAGGTTGGCGCAACCGCGCTTACTACCGGCCAGGTCAACTTTTGCGATGCTTCGGCGAAGTACTGCAATGATATTCACGTACTCGGCACTGCCCAACTGACGAGCGCCGGAACGGCCACGCTGGTCCTGCGTCCGAAGATCGGCACTCACAGCTACAACGCGGTCTTTCTTGGCACTAACACTTACAGTGGTAGTGCGTCAACCGCGTCGTCGCTTTCAATCACCGGCCAACCCGCAACATCGACGGCGGTTTCGCAAAATGGTGTTGCTGGCAATTACACCTTGACGGCCACGGTGAGCAGCTCGGGTAGCATCGCTCCCGGACCGACAGGCAAGGTCTCGCTGGTTGATACAACGAGTAACAGTTCGGTGCTCGCCACGGCGCAGCTGCCAGCCGCGACATTGGGAGCCGAACTCGTCAACATCAGCAATCCTTCCGTAGGAAACGAACCCACCGGAATCGTTACAGGGGATTTCAACGGGGACGGAAACCTTGATCTGGCCGTCGCCATTAATAGCACCACACAGTCGTTTGTGATTCTGCTCGGAGGCGGTAACGGTACGTACACAACGGCACCAGCCAGTGCGACAACAGCTACAGGAGTTCCTCTGCTGGTGCAGGACTTCAACCAGGACGGGATTCCAGACCTGTTGCTCTCCGGTACATCGGGCGAAAGCTCTTTCTCCGTTTTGTTGGGCAATGGAGACGGCACCTTCCACCTAGCAAGCGGCAGCCCCGTCACTGAAGTTTACGGCAACAGTCCCGTCGTCGTGACGGACTTCAATGGTGACGGCATCCCCGATCTTGCACTGGCCGGCGGATATTACCTGGTCGTTGAATTGGGTAATGGAGACGGCACATTCACGCAGGTTCCTATCGGCGCGTCTTCCACTTATGAAGCGACCTACAGCTCAATGGTTGTAGCTGACTTCAATGGGGATGGGCGCCCCGACCTCGCAGTAACTGCCGCGTTTAACCCTCTCAAGATTCTTCTAAACAATGGGGACGGAACGTTTACGCAGGGATCGACGATAGAAGCCTCAGCCACCGATTCTGCCATCATCATTCCAGCTGACTTCACTGGCGACGGCAAACAGGATCTGGCTGTCATCAATTCAAATGGCGTTGTCATTTACCCCGGCAACGGCGATGGCTCCTTTGGAGCTGCCCTGAGCACCTCCTATCCGGTTGAAGACTATGCAAATCGGCTCTATCTGGGTGACTTCAACGGAGATGGCATCACTGATCTTCTTGTCGCCGCACAGACGAGCGGGACCACCCAGGAAATACTGCTCGGCGCCGGCGATGGTATGTTCACCCAGATGCAGACAGGCTTGGCGTCGCTGCCTTGCTGCTCCGAGACCGTCCTCGGTGATTTCAACAATGACGGCCTCACCGATATCGCGTCCTCCAGCGTTTATGACGGCACTGTACAGATTCTCGCTCCCCAAGACTATGCAGCCTCCGTGACCTTCAGCAACTTCAACCCCCCGGGCCCAGGCACACAGCAGGTGGTTGCCAGCTACGTAGGAGACAGCAACTACGTCGGCAGCATAGCGGAAGCCGTGGCACTAACTCCCGCCGTCGAGACACCGCAGATCAGTCCCTCTGCCGGCACCTTCAACATGCAGCAGACCATCACCCTCACCGACGCAACTTCGGGCGCGACGATCTACTACTACTTGTTTGGCGCCATGAATACAAACACCGTGGCCTACGCCGGGCCTATCGTGCTATCGACACAGGGCACAACCCAGGTTCAGTACTACGCCACCGAGGATGGATACCAGGGATCTGATGGCCAGACCGCGATCTACACCATCAATCACCTGACACCACCGGTGACCGTCACACCCACGCCTGTTAGTCTCACCACCGCACAGGCCCTTAGCGTGACTGTTTCGGTCGGGGCCGTCGGCGGCAGCGCTGTGCCTACCGGCTCGGTCACCCTCACCAGCGGTAGCTACCAGGCGCAGCTGATGCTCGCCACGGGCACCGTCACCTTCAACATCACCGCCGGCACACTGCCCATCGGCAATAACACTCTAACTGCAACTTATACCCCGGACTCCACCAGTTCCGCTATATACACCACTGCAACCCAGTCCTCGACCGTCACCGTAGCCGCGCCCATCGGCTCAACCGTTTCGTCCGTATCGGTCACTCCCGGCGCGTCCGATATCACCAATGCTCAAACTCTCGCCGTCGCCGTCGCCGTGAACGGAACTGGCAATGCCCCCACTGGTTCCGTCACTCTCAGCGCTGCTTCGTCCAGATCTACCTTGTGGACCGGCCAGCAGCAGCTCTCCAACGGTGATGCACAGTTCACCGTGCCTGCCGGCACTCTGAGCACGGGCAGTATCACCCTCACCGCTAGCTATTCCGGAGATCCCTTCTACGCTGCCTCGATCGGTACAGCAAGCATCATCGTCTCTCAGGTCACAGCCTCGACACAAACGCCGGCGGCAGTCTCGGCCGGAACAACTGCGGTTTCTGACGTCATACTCTCCGCGGGCAGTGCTTACTCTGGCACGATGAATCTCACCTGCGCGCTCACCTCGTCACCCAACAGCGCGCAGAGCCTGCCTGCCTGCAGCGTCAAACCCTCCAGCGTTGCACTTATCGCCGGAGGCAGTGGCACCGCAACCGCAAGCGTAGCAACTACCGCCGGAGACACCACTGCGCTGCTGCATCCCGCAACTTCGCCCTTGCCATGGCTCGCCGGGGGGGAAGGAGCCCTCACAGCCGCACTTTTCTTCACCATCCCTATCCGTCGTCGCCGTCTTCTAATGACCGTCCTGCTGCCTACTTTCCTTGCTATCGCCATGCTGGGCTGCGGCGGAGGAAGCAACCCCACCAAAGGCGGAGGTGGCGGTAGCGGCCAAATCACCCCTGCAACCACGGCTGGAAACTACACCTTTACCGTAACCGGAATCGACTCCACCAACGCTCAGATAACGGCAACATCCAAGTTTGTCGTGACTGTGCAGTAGTCAGTCCTACAGCATGGGGCATGCTTCTAAGCGATTAGTACTGATATGTCTGCTTGTCGGAAGCAATCCGCGCGTGCCCTAGAAACGGGGTTTTCGGAAAGTTGAACGAAGTTGCCGATAATGCGACTTTCGAGGAGCTAGCGCCGCTGACGCAAGGCTCGACGGAAGTCATAGACACAGAGAGCGGCTACAATCTACCGTCCGGGCCGATGTTCAAAGGGCGAAACTCGCTAAAGTCGCGTGCATATAACTCCAGCAGATTGGCGAGGATCGATGACTGCTCGCGCAGCGCGGGTTCCAGCTGAAGATTCGTCGACGGAACATCCATTGGGTCGATGTTATGCTCACCACCGAGCGTTACCTTGGTGTAAACAACGGATTCGGAATGCCGCTAATGATCAGACTGGTTTGGAGCCAACGTCTCCTTGACGACGGGAGCCTTAAGATGGCTGAATCATAAGAGACCCCACCGGAGATGAATCTTGTCCGCAGAAACCGAAAAGTTGTTCAAGAGGCTGCTGAAGGAGATGCGCCCGCTGTTCAAAGAACATGGGTTTCGCGCCGTCAGCCAGGATTTTGTTTTCGAATCGAATGAGTGTTGGGTCATTTTCAACTTCCAAAAGAGTCGCTGGTCTGATTCCGAAGAGACCACCTTCTACGTGAACGTAGCGGCTTCTTCAAAAACTTGGTTGGGGTTTGAAGGCAAACCGGCGGACAAAGTGCCCCCTACTACGCTTGCGATTGGCAATGGCGAGTCGAGCAATTCGCATTAGACAGAACCATAAAGAGCTGGGCCCTTCGTGATGAAGCCAGCTTTCAAGCTGCGTTTTCTTACTTGCAAAAGCTCTCCCAGGAATTTGTCCTGCCAGCAACAAAAAGCGTGACAACGAACGCTGAGTTACTGGAACATACAGGCGGCTTTGAATACCCGCAATTGAAGACACGCGCCGTGATTCTCGCCTCGACGGATCAGATTGACGCGCTACGACTGACCGTTGCCACTCTCATTGAAAAGTTCGGGGGAGTGTCTGACGGCATCCAGGAACATCTTCGATTTTTGCGATCCAAATATCCCGATGTGATGCGTCAAATCGAAGCGTCCGGGAATCAGTCCTGATAAATGGGATGAGCAGGTCCTCCGAAGGAGGAGCAGACTGTTCCCATGAAGAAGCCATCGCAACACCTCATCGCGGAAGTACCCCGGAAGCGTGGCCAGGTCGAGCTGACGATCGGCATCGACCTTGGCGACGTATGGAGCCATTACTGCACTCTCAACCAGCAAGGCGAAGTGATCGACCGCGGTCGTTTCAGGACGACGCCGAAGGCGATCAACACGTGGTTCACCGATGTGCCTCATGCTCGCGTTGCGATGGAGGCTGGTGTTCATTCGATCTGGATCAGCGAGCAGCTTGAACAACTGGGCCATGAGGTGATTGTCGCGAACGTGCGCGAGTTGCGGGCGATCTCGCACAGCGACCGCAAGAGCGACGATGTGGATGCGGAGAAGCTGGCTCGTTACGCTCGTCTCGATCCTGAGATTCTGCGGCCGATCTCTCATCGCACCGTCGAGCAGCAACAAGCCCTCACATTGATCCGCGCTCGCGAGCTTCTCGTCCGCTTACGCACCGCGTCCATCAACGCGGTTCGCGGATTGACCAAGGCATGCGGTCACCGTATGCCGGCTTCGTCCACGGCCTGCTTCGCTCAACGAGGGCAGGCCGCGATGCCGCCAGGATTGAAGTTGGCGCTCGGTCCGATTCTCACTCAGATCGCGGAGATGACTCTCAAGATCAAGCAGTATGACAAGGATATTCAACGACTCACTCAGACCGAGTATGTCGAGACACAGGCCATGATGACCATCCATGGGGTCGGCCACATCACCGCGCTTACGTTTGTCCTGACGCTCGGCGATAAGAGTCGATTCCGATGCAGTCGAGACGTCGGTTGCTATCTTGGTCTTCGACCTAAACGCAGCCAGTCCGGTGAACGCGATCCGCAACTCGGTATCACCAAGGCTGGCAACGCGTATCTGCGAAGTCTGCTGATCGAGTGCGCCAACCACATCCTGCGACCACATGGTCGAGACTCGGCACTACGACAGTGGGGCCTGCATCTGGCAGCCAGCGGCGGCAAGCAGGCGAAGAACAAGTCCGTCGTGGCCGTTGCACGCAAGCTGGCCGTCCTGCTCCATCACCTTTGGACCACGCAGCAACCGTACGTCCCGTTCTTTCAACAGGCCGCATAGAGTTCACCCGTTGCACCCACACCGCGTTCCGATGACTGCGTCGGCGTTTTGGCCTTCCAAGGCCGTCTGATAAATCGCAGCATCGACTCTCCTCTCGAACCCCAACCGGCACCGAGCTAAAGATCTCTTCCAGCTCATCAGAGTGCGAATACAAACCCGGTGGAGAGCAACAACAACCGCAACGACAACAGCAAAAGCAAAGACCCTAATAAGGAAAAACATTTGACAACCGGACCTGCTCATACAAAACGCCGTTCTCGTCAGGAACTGATCGCTGCCGAGAAACCGAGCTGTTGTAACCTGACCCACAGTGACACCGCCCCCCGCTCCAAGGCGCACTTACTAAAGTTTTTGGATGCAGTCTCGGGAAAAAGTATACGGACAGCTCGTTGGGAGGCATCTAACCAGATCAGTGGCTATCAAGAAAAAACCGCCTGTCATGACGGAGTGCGAGGTCAATGCGCGGTCGTTGGCTGCCGTGCACCCTATATGAAGCTCTCACTGAACGCGGAGAGATGATGCGCTGCAAACACTGCCACGGGCCGGTGCAAGCGTTGAAAGAATCCAACACTGGTGCACGAGCCCACATCGAACATTTGCAAAGCCACCCAGGCTGCAGATTTCCGGTCACCAAATTTTGCGGAGTTGAATCCAAACACCCACTCGCCCTGCAATAGACCTTGTCTCGCAAGTCCGCTCGTCGAACAATTGGAGCCTTATTGCCGATAAGCGGACTTGTCGGTAATGTGGAGTCGATGAGTGACTCGGCGAGTTTTACAAGTTGAGCGAGGAGCAAGGGGTGGCTCGAGTTCGGCGATCGTTCCAAATAGTGCGGCTTGAAGTCAAACAGTCACGCTTTAAATTGTGCGGCGAGTTTTTTCATTGCGTCATTTTCGCGAATAACTTCGCCGGCCTCTGAACTGTACAAAGCTATCTCTGCGGCGATGGAGCGACCGATAATTCGCTGATCGATATTGCCGAACGGCCCAGGCACGAGGTTTCCCAACAAACTGACCCAGGCCGGGGTATGAGCGTTGCCAACAATGATGCCGGGGCGAAAGATAGCGAGACGGGCAAAACCGATGTTGCGCATGGCGTCTTCCTTCATGCCCATTACGCGGACATATCGAAACTTGCTGCGGGCTGTGCTTCCTACCGCAGAAAGCAGGCAAAACTGCGCGATTCCAGCGTGGTGGCAGCCCCGCGCAAATGCACCGACGACACCAAGTTCAAGTCGTTTCAATTCTTCTTCGGTCCAGCGCGCCGAACCAGAGCCGACACCAGCACAGCTCACGGCGCTGACGGGACCTTGGCTCAAAGTTTCACGGGCAAGGGCGGCTGTGCGATCGGCAAAGTCAACAGCGCCGGTATCAAGAACGACGTTGCGCACCCGCGATCGAGGCGCAATGGGCTTTCTGGTAACCATCACCACTTCCCAGCATTCCGGAATTGCCAGCAGTTCCGCGACCGCTGCACCACCGACTTGCCCAGTGCCACCGAGGATAATTGCAGCGAAATTCTGATTCATAAAGCGGACCTCTTCTCACGCAAGGATGCGACAGCCCCCTTCATCCCAAGGGGGAGGCCTGCATTTCCCGGCCGGAGTTCGCGACGATCGAATGTGGCTCGGTAGTCCTGAAAAGACTGGACGCTCTTTGCCACCCAGAGCCAGAGCGGTGCGACGTGGTCGAGCATCTCGGACCCGAGGGCTGTGATGGTGTATTCAACCCGGGGGGGAACCTCGGCAAAGACCTCGCGAGTTACGAGTCCGTCGCGCTCCAGTCCGCGGAGCGTCTTCGTGAGGGACTTCTGGCTGATACCGTCGACCTGATCCATGATGCGGGAGAAGCGCATGGGCTGACCGAATTGGGCAATCACGCTCATGGTCCAGAGCGACCACTTGTCCGAGATGCGGGAGACCATGTCGCGTGTGAGCGCATCTTCGGCTTCGGTCAGCGTCTCGCAGAAATCCCTGATGTCTTCCCATCCGAATTTTGATTTCTTTTCGGGTTTCTTCATTAGTTACCTCCAGGTATGTACGGGAATAAAAGGTGCCTTATTGCCAAAGGATACTGTTGGCCTAATACTAGACCCATGAAGACCAAATGGACTACCGAAAATATTCCCTCGCAGGCTGGGCGGAGGGCTGTGATCACGGGTGCAAACAGCGGCATCGGATTTGAGGCGGCGCTGGCTCTGGCCCACAAGGGCGCCGAGCTTATTTTGCCCGCAAGGACGCAGGGCAAGGCCGACGATGCAGCCGCACGCATTCTAGAGCAGGTCCCGAACGCACGGCTTCATTCAGAGATACTCGACCTTGCCGTGCTGGATTCCGTCCACGCCTTCGCAGGCCGCGTGAAGAAACGATTCCCCGGCCAGTCGCTCGACCTGCTGATCAACAATGCGGGCGTAATGGCGCTGCCGACGCGTGAAGTGACCGGGGATGGGTTTGAGCGTCAGTTCGCCACGAACTATCTTGGGCCGTTTGCCTTGACGATGCTGCTGCTTCCATCCATCAAGCCAGTAGCGGGCTCGCGTGTTGTGACGGTGTCGAGTTCGGCAAGTAACCAGGGCAAAATTGAGTTCGATAATCTGCAGAGCGAGCGCGTCTATAAGCCGATGTTCCAGGCATATGCGCAATCCAAGCTGGCCGACCTCATCTTTTCGCTGGAATTGCAACGGCGGTTGAAGGCCGTCGGGTCGCCGATTCTCAGCACCGCCGCACATCCGGGATATGCGGTAACAAACCTTCAGGCGGATCATCTTCCGTCGGGCTTGAAGATACTGATAACAACGATGAAGCCTTTCCTGTCGCAGGACGCGGCACATGGGGCACTGCCAACGCTGTATGCCGCAGTTGCTCCGGAGGCAGTAGCCGGCGGCTATTATGGCCCGGACGGTATCGCAGAGCTGAAGGGTTATCCGACTTCTGTGCCGGTGCCGAAAAACGCGCTGGATGAAACCGTTGCGCAGCGGCTTTGGGTGGAATCTGAGCGCCTCACACATGTGACGTTTGGCTCACTCTCCAATGTCGCGTAGAAGCATATCCGGCGGTGACAGTCGATTGATGCAAGTGATTATTAAGAGTTCTCTGGAGGCTGCATGTTTCAAGTTATCTTTACGCTGATCGCGGTTGTGGGCGCATCTGTTCACCTTGCATTCTCACCCGAACGCCGGAGCAGTGGAGCGGCAATTGCCGGAACATACCTGCTGTATCTGCTCTTCTTCTATGTTGGCCTGATGGGACTGCTCACCGCATATGCACACGTCTTCCGTCCCGTTGAGACATCGGCGTCGATAGGATGGTCACCAAGCCCTTACGAATACGAAGTCGGGATGGCGGATCTCACCGTTGGCGTTTTGGGCGTTTTGTGTCTGAAGTTCCGGGACAATTTCTGGTTGGCTACAGCGATTGCAAACGCAGTGTGGCTACTGGGCGACGCTGTCGGGCACATTCGGCAGATGACACTTAACAACAATCACGCTTCCAACAATTCAGGCATCTTCTTAATCACCGAATTCATCATGCCGCTCGTAATTCTCTCTTTAACTCTCTACCACCGTCGTCGGGAGGGCAAAGTCACCTGATCAGGACAGTTGCCGCTAAATCGCCAATGTACCCACCGGCGAGGGAAAGCGGATCACTTGGCCGAATAGTCGCCTTCCCGGATAAGTGGGAGGTGGGTCAAGTTTGAATGATCCACCTCCGACAAGTGGCCCACCGTTCACCTATTGCTAACAAGCCGATGCACTCATTGAGTGACCGAACGGCACCAAAACAGGCACTAATGCACCTTAAGAGTCGTATGGGCTGATCTACACTCAACAATCCAAGAGACTTGTCTTCCGATGACCTGCGATCCTCAGCGGACTTTCGCTCCGATCGCGGCGATTTCGAGACAAAGAGTGGTACCCGCATTCAGCGGATTTTAGCACTTGCGGCAATATGAACGGCACCAAGATCTCTCAAAACCCCTGTCAAATCTGCATGGAACTGTCATGCAACCGGCACCGCCCCTATTTAGAGCCTTTTATCCGACGTGCGTCGCTCTCAGAAGACCGTTTGCCGGTTCTCAAAACAGGATAGTTAGACCGGTGTCAGTGGTTCAATTCTCCGTGCGATTGTGGGCGCCGATCTGCGCCAGCCACACTGAATCCCCATCATCGAGACTCAGCGGTCTTCCCGAGGAAGCTGTGGTTTCCGAACTCGCACGGCCCTAGAAGCTTCCCGGGCTTCTTAAACCTTGATCCCGCGTTCTCATCAAGGTGTCTTGCCGTACCCTACCAGCGATCCCACTTCCCGGCGAGGACGCGGTTGGTTTCCGTGAGAGCATTGGCAATTTGGCATCAAGTCAGCCGTGTCACTTCCGACAACGGCGTTTATAGGTACTCACAGGTATAAACCGAATGAATACGGAACTTTTCTGTGCCGATACCGTATGAATGTGCAAGCCCAGCATCGCCGACTTGCAGCTATCAGCGTCAGTCCTAACAGGTGATTGTTTAAGTTGGAACATCATAAGGTCATCATGGATTCGAACCCCCCGAATGAAAGGATAGCCGGACTCACCCTTCGGGGCGGAGCACTCATAACCGGTCTGGCGTACCTTCTGAATCCCTTCTTGTTTGCAGAGTCCTACGCCATGCCACGGCTTATTGTGGCCGATCCAGCGCGAACCCTTGTGAATCTCCAGGCTCATCCACACCTATTCGGGTTTGCCGTACTGGCTTATTTCGGACAGCTACTTGGCGATGTTGTCATGGCATGGGGCCTCTATGTCCTCCTTGCTCCCGTGAATCGTGCGCTGTCGCTGCTCGCATCATGGCTACAGCTTATTTATGCAGCCATGGCGCTGGCTGCCGTGGTGAACCTTGCGCTCGCGTACCGGCTGCTTTTCGTGCCGGACTACGCAGGTCTGTTGCCAACGGGCGCATTGGCCGTCCAGGTGCGAATGCTGATCGGCGGATACCGCGCAGGATGGAGCCTTTCTCTCGTGCTGTTTGGCTTGCATCTCGTCGTGGTCGGTTTTCTGTTTGCTTGTTCGACTTATCTGCCTCGCTGGCTTGGGTGGATCCTTATTGCGGATGGTCTGGCGTGGGTAGTCGACCGCCTAACCGAATATGTGGCACCCACAGCGTCGCTTGGCTTCCTGAATATCTTCTTCGTTGGGGAGGTGCTCCTGATGGTGTGGCTCCTCGGCTGGGGATCTAGGCTAGCCGATCCCCAAGTTCAATAGTCATGGCTGCGGTGACACCGAATTTGTCACGGTAGAGCTTCAGGGATCTATAAACCGATAGGTACCGAGATGTTGGCTTATCGCTAGTTGTTCCTTGCTGACAATATCAGCGTTTCTCAGGACTAACGCGCCGGAGTTGCGAGAGGCTGACCGATAGTAGTCTCCTGTAGGAAGGCCGCTACCGCATCCCCAGCTGGTGGATGTCCGACCCGCAGATCGCTATGGTGCGCCCCTGGAACTTCAACGAATGTTTTCTGCTTTGCCGGTGAGGCCGCGAACACCTCCCGCCCCTGTGTGATTGGAACCACATCGTCCTCAGAACCCTGCACCACCAGCAACGGAGCTGTAATACTCGCGATCTCCTGAACGTTGTTGTAGATCGGTTGAACTTCAGCATCGACAGTGACTTTTATAAGGCCACGAGCGAGCCGTGGCACATCGTGCTTGGAGGACCAAGCCGCCATTTCGTCTGCGCTCGCGGTCGGAGCCTGCAGAATTAACCCTGCGACAGTTCGCCGACTTGCAACATGCACCGCCAAGCCGGCTCCAATCGACCAGCCGTATGTGACGATTGCAGGCGGAGAGCCATCATCTCGCGGCCCTTGGGCAGCAAGATGGTCGTGAACGAAGTCATACTCTTCCAGAGCAATTTCACGAGTAGACTTTACGTTTACTTTCCCCGTGCTGAAACCATACCCTGGGAAATCAAAACATACTGCGTTCACATGAAGCTTGTCCCTCAGCCATGCGAGGCGCGCCTCCTCATGCACCAGGTCCTCGTTGCTCCCGTAAAAGAACAGCACAAACGGGTGAGTGGCTACCGTCCCCCCGTCGTCAACCTGCTTTGCACGGTAGATCCAACCACGTATATGACTTCCATCTTTGGCCATGAACTCCACAGCTTCCCGGGTGGCTGGCTCGCTGGTCCAAACTGTCATGGCAGGAGCTTTGGGAGGTTGAAGCACGCTTGTATCGGTCAGGGTGTAACTCATTGCCGCAGCAAGCAAAAACGTCAGCATGGGACCTCCATTTGATTGGCAGAGCCGCAATGGGAGCGGCTAAGCCGTTGCTCACAACAGACGTGACACGCTGACCCAAAGTACGCAGAACCAAACGTAGTGGTTCCATTTGTACCGATATGTCGGCTTGTCGGAAGTGATCGCCAAATGAAGAAAGTGGATTTCTCGAGGAATACGATCTGACCCTGGCACTTGCGCAGAAACAGGGACAGGATACTGGAGTGACCCCCTGTCATCGGTCCCTGCCTAACACTGCGGGGGATCTTCCGCGTTTCAGCCAGAAATTGATCATCAGAGAGTCTTCGTGGTTCTCCACGAAATGACTCCACCCCGCAGGCACATAGAGCAGATCGCCCGCACGCTGCATGATGGAGATCGGTGTAGCCTTCCAGAACTCCGGGAAGCGCGTCGCATCCGGAGACTTCGCGTTAACCATGCTAACCCCGAAGTCTGGAAGTGCATTCGGTCTCGGATGAATCATGTATAGATAAGGAAAATCGGCTGGCGGATAGAGGAGCCATTCTTTGGCGCCGAAGGATGCGAACGAGAAGTTGTCCGGAAGGTCCTTGTGCAGGGCAGTCACCGTTCCCTTCTTGCCTATCCACATCCGTGGCTCATTGAAAAAATACTCAGGGTAAAACATCGGAAAAGGGACCCCGAGATCGCGCGCCATCTTGACGGGTATCACGGTGCCGGCGGCGTAGGCTGTCCCGGCATCGTTTATCTGCATGAAGTGTTCCCCAATGAAACTTCTTAAGGGCATCTCTTCTTCGCGGCGATTGAGGTAGCTACCCGGATCTGCCATATTGCCGAAACGGACGTTCACGGTCTGATCGCCGTAAGCCCCTTGCAGCAGACCTAAGATCTCTGCTTCAGAGAACTTTAACGGACCCAACCGCAACAGAAAAGGCTTGGAGCGCGCTGCATACTCCTTCGAAAATGCCTTATCACTCAGAGAATCAAGAACGTCCAGGGCGGCGAGGCGAGGTATGTTACGGGTAGCCTCACATATCTGAGGAAACCAAACAACAGGACTGTCCATCTATCGACTCCTTACACATTTTGAGAATAGATCCTGGACGACTCTAGCCCGGTCTAAAGTAAAACAATCCGTACGAGAATACCGGTGGATTAGGCGTCTTCTATGCAGCTATGGAGTCTCGACCGGTTCACGGGACGGGCTCGAATATCGCGTCGCCCGTCTTCGAAAATCTTCACGCGCTGCCGGCGACCAAGCTGCCGCCCTCCATGCTGAGGTTCAAAGAGACGCTTAAGTGTCTTCTGCGAGGAACGGAGCGTGCGTGCCGTAGCTAGCGTCACCCGAAGTTCCTTATAGAATACGGCGGTGTCTGACGGTGCAGCATGGCATGACAGCCGCCGCACTATCACTTCCGCCGGATCCTTCCTGCACGCGGCTAATCGGTACCGATAGGTCGGCTTCTCGTCACCGATCCGCGCACCCGTTCTGAATTGGTGAAGACAGGCCAACTCACTCGTCCAGAACTCGAGCGGCTCGATGAGTGCATTGGCGATTCCGCACTCATTGAGATCACACGTGACGAGAAGCGCTTCCGTAATGGATAACGATGAACCCAGCATTGCCTCAGAGGGTATTTCGTGGAGAGAGGCAGGAGCCTGTCATCCGCGCAGAATCATTCCTGGTCCCAGAATCAGCACGTACATAGCCGCGAGGCCAATAGCTAGTAGAACCGCTACCAGGTTTCGGGAAATGATTTGTTGCTCTGTATGGAACTGCTGTTTGTCTGAATAACGCGGCATGAGGAACAGATAGACGTTAATTCCAGCGGTGGCCGGTAAAGCTGACAGAAGGTAGTAATGCAGACCAAGAGGACTGAGGATGGCTGCGAAACTGTTCAGCACGATCGGTGTCAGGTAGGCCACCGTACAGAGAGGCCGGGTGGGAGCCGCGAAGCGGCAAAAGAAGTGACCCAGGACAGGGATCATCGCCACGTAACCAGCAATTCCGAGCATGCTCATCAGCCAGCGACAGGGCACGTTGTGAGGCAAACCGGCCAAAGCCACGGCCAGATCACCCGTGTTCGTTACACCGGAAAGGATCATGTAGGAACTCACATTGAGCAGGCTCATCGAGGCAAACAGAAATAAAAGCCATTCGGTTGCCGGTTTGAACCGATTCGTTCTAAGTACAAGGAGCGCAACTCCACCCAGGACCAGGTTGATCAAAGGACCAGCCAGCACCAACGATCGACTGCTGACATCCGTGCTCAACGCGGTGTAAGAAAGCTGGATCTGATGAGCATGTTGCAGTAGAGCGACCGCTCCATGCCCGATCAATTCATGGGACAGATCAGCCCCAATGAACGCGAGAACAGCGAGCGCACCAGCTGTAGTCAAATCGTGTCTCAAGTTGTACTCGCCTCGCGTGGTCTACACGCTGTACGAAGAATGCCGCTGTCGAGTTCCGACGTAGAGGTTCAGGTTCGGTCCTGACCGAGGCCGGCATGCCGGAATACATCCGACGCCCGTGCTATATCGATTGATGAGAACAGGCCAACTCACTCGTCCAGAACTCGAGCGGCTCGATGAGTGCATTGGCGATTTGGCATCAAGTCAGCCGTGTCACTTCCGAAAAGCGCGTTTAGCGGTACTAATCTATAGGGGAGTCAGCTATTACAAGCAGGACGACACGGTAAAGGGAGAGTGGCAAGGGAAACTTGCCGCTTCCCTCGGACTCGTCCGGAGAGGTTGCGCCGCTGGAGTTCTCCCGTCTGACGGAAGGCAAGCATCCGCAGACTGAAGAACAGATGGTGAAGCACCGGGAAGGGAAGGAGTACACCAACGCAGACGGCAGCGTGACCAAGCCGGTTGAGCACCGGGCCGGATGGGATGCAACGTTCTCCGCGCCCAAGTCGGTCTCGCTGACCGCCCTGGTGGGTGGCGACGAGCGCGTGAGGGACGCTCACCGTGCTGCTGTGACGACAGCACTTGAAGAGCTTGAGAAGTACACGCACGCGCGGATCGGCGGCAACAATCCCGCCGAACAGACCGGCAAATTCATCGCGGCGAAGTTCGAGCATGACACCGCGCGGCCAGTGAACGGCTACGCCGCACCCCAGCTCCACACGCACGCGATCATCTTCAATGTCACCGAACGTGCGGACGGTTCGACTCGCGCCCTACAGCCCCAGGCTCTCTTCGAATCGCAGAACTATGCCACCGCTGTTTACCAGTCGGCTCTCACCTACCAGCTCCGCAAGCTGGGTTATGAGATCGAGCCAGGCCAGAGCGGCGCACCTGAAGTAAAGGGCTATTCGCAGCCATACCTTGACGCGTCGAGCCCACGCTCCCAGCAGATCAAAGAGCAGATGGAGCGTGCCGGTTTCCAAGGACCAGAGGCCGCGCAGATCGCCGCGCATGCAACGCGCGATCGTAAGCAGACCCTCACGCCCGCCGAGGTGTTGGCAGCGCATAAGGAGATGGCCGCGGACTTCGGCAACCAGCCGGAGCGAGTCGTCGCAGCGGCGCGGGAACGCGCGTTGAGCCAGGCACAGGGAACCGGCCTGCAGGGCGATGCTCGCGGAGCCGTGGCCTTCGCCAAGGAGAAGGTCTTCGAGCGCGAGGCCGTCGCCGATGAACGGATCATCATGCGCGAGGCCCTGCGCCGAGGTATGGGCGAAGTCAGCTTTTCCGAAGTGCAGAGCGAGTTCCAGCGGCGACGAGAGGAAGGCGAGTTCCGCTCCGTCCAGGGTCAAAAGCACAGTTCCGGCCGCAGCTTCACCACTCCTGAGACCATTGCGGCCGAGCGTGCGAACGTGCAACACGTCTTGGACGGAAGAGACGCAGCGAAACCGATGCTGAGTGATAGTGCCGCCGAGAAGCAGGCCCAATCCCGCGATTTTCTGAACGACGCGCAGCGCACGGCCATCCGCGAGGTGCTGACAAGTACCGACCGGGTACACGGATTTCAGGGGCTTGCGGGCACCGGAAAAACGAGTGCCCTTTCGGCCATCCGCGAAGGTGCGGAGCAGGGCGGCTACAAGGTCGAAGGCTTCGCCCCGACCTCTAAAGCGGCAGGCCAGCTCCGCGAAGCCGGGATCGAAGCGAATACGCTTCAGAGCTTCCTTGCACGGCAGAAGGAGCCCGACCCTGCCAGCAAACATCTCTACATGCTGGACGAATCCAGCCTCGCCAGCACAAAGCAGATGCGAGCTTTCTTAGAGAAGATACGCCCGGAGGACCGCGTTCTTGTCATCGGTGACATACGCCAGCATCAGGGTGTCGATGCGGGCCGACCGTTCCAGCAAATGCAGGAAGCTGGCATGCAGACTTCCAAGCTGGACACCATCATGAGGCAGAAAGACCCCGAGCTGCTTCGCGCCGTGCAGCACCTCGCCACGAACGAAACGGAGAAGGGAATCGCTCTGCTCTCCGAGCAAGGACGGGTCACCCAGCTTGCCAACGCGCCAGAGCGCATCGCCGCGATCGCGCGGGACTACGCTGCCAAACCAGAGAACACCCTCATCGTCTCCCCAGACAATCGCAGCCGCCAGCAGATCAATGAAGCCGTGCGCGGCGAGTTGCTGAAAGCCGGCACGCTCGCCGAGGACGGCCGCCAGTTCCTTACACTTTCCCATCGTTCGGACATGACCGGCCCCGACCGCACCTGGGCGGCGATGTACCGTCCCGGAGATGTTGTTCAGTACGAACGCGGCAGCAAGGCCGAAGGCATCGAGCGCAGCAGCTTCGGCGTTGTGCGGTCGAGCGATGCGACCGCCAACCGTCTGACCGTGGAGTTTCCAAACGGCGCAACCGTGGAGTACGACCCCAGGCGCGTCTATGGCGTGAACGTCTATCGCGAGACCAGCCGCGAATTTGCCACGGGCGACCGGCTGCAGTTCTCTGCGTTGAATAAAGAGCTCGGCATCTCGAACCGCGACATGGGCACCATCACCAAGATCGAGCCCGACCGTATGACCGTCCTTATGGATGGCAAGGAGAAGCGTTCCGTCAGCTTCAACCCTGCAGAGTTCCGGCAGTTCGACCACGGCTACGCCGTCACCTCGCACAGCTCCCAGGGACTCACGGCAGACCGCGTGATAGCCAACATCGACACCGATTCTTCGCGCAGCCTCATCAACAATCGCCTCGCTTATGTAGCCATCTCACGCGCCTCCCAGGACGCGAGGATTTACACGAACGACGCTGAAACGTTGGGTGCGCGGCTCGCTACGGATGTAACCAAGACGGCCGCGCTCGACTTCACAACCAAGGTTGAAAAGGCCGAAGTCGTGCAGCCCTCCAAAGCTCCAAAGGTCGTCCAGGTCCACGAGTACAACAATGCCGACTCACGGCTCGCCGCCGTTGCCAGCGAGTACGTCAGCCGCCCAGAGCGTAGCGTGATCGTCGCACCCGATCGCACGGAGCGCGAGGAGCTGACGCAGCTCATCCGTGCCGACCTCTACGCGCAGGGCAAGCTCGGCCGGGACGCGCAGGCTGTTCCGGTTCTAGTGGAGAAAGACACCGGCAGCAAAATGCGCGTGGAGAGCTACGAACCCGGAGACAAGATCCACTACAAGACCGGCAGCCCCAGCCTTCATGGCATTCCCCACGACAGCGAGGCCACCGTCGTATCCACGAAGCCGCGCGGCAACGTCCTTTCGGTTCAGCTAGACGCCACGCGTGAAGAAATTTCCTACAACCCGGCGCAGCTCCGCACGCAAACGCGCGAGAGCCGGACTTACCAAGAGGAGACCCGCGAAATCGCGCAAGGTGAGCGCATTCGCTTTACCAGCTATGACAAGGAGATCGGCGTCCGCTCCGGTGACCTCGGCACCGTAACCCGCATCGGTCAGGACCACTCCATGACAGTGAAGCTCGATTCCGGCAAGACCGCAGAGGTCTCTTCAGAGAAGTCCCGGCAACATCGACTACGGCTACGCCGTCGATGGCCTGAAGAACCTCCGCGCGGAACGCGTGATCGCAACGGGCGATGGCCTTTCCCAACAGACCTTCCAGGGCGTTTCTCCGAAAACGGATCTCGCTTTGTACACCAACCAGCCGCAGCACGATTTCTCTGCTTCCAAAGAAATAGCGGCGCCTGAACTTGCACAGCCTGTCCGGCAGCAGCACGACTTCGGCATCGGCTTCTAACCATCGCTTGCCTTTATGTATTTGTGTCTTTACATAAATAGACCCGCCGTCGAGGGCGGGGGAATGTGGGAGACGCCGGCAGTATCGGCGTCTTCCAAGGAGCGGTGCGAAGGGTGGGACAGCTTCACCGTTCCATGCTTTGCACGGTTCCGCCATTTCCACGGCCCTGCTTGGGTAGGCTTGAGAGCATGCCTTTGGTAGGTGAAGGTCACCAATGAACTATGAGGGTGCAGTGTAGAGGCCCTTATGATTGAAAGCAGAACACAACGTGCTTCATCCGGCTCATCATTTGAACCGTTAACCATTTGCTCCGCTTCTTGGGGATTAGCAGCTCACTTTACAGGAGCAGTAGCGGATAAGGAGTTGTTGCCGTTGGCTTGGACTTCTCACATCCATGAGGGCAAAACCTACAAGTTCGCTCATCTTGAGCCTCATACCGAGACTTTCGTGCGACCAGCCACCGATGAGCAGCCTTCCGAGAGCTTTACAGTGGACATTCGATATACCGATCACTGTTTCACGCGAGGGCCGAAGCCGGGAGAAGTCTATGACCCCGCCCTGATCTACGCAAACGGAGAAAAGAAGATTCGTTTGTTCTGCCCCTGGCGTAACGAGTTGTCAAAGCTGTTGCCCGGACTCATTCGCAGTCTTCCAGACAGCAAGCCCCAACACAACGGTGTTAACGGCAACTTTTTTACCCGTGATCTCCTGGATCTGCAGGGCAATCCTGTGAAGTACGTCATCATCTTCAGCGTCAGGAAGTCCGCAAAGGGCCGGATGGAACTGCTGGTCGAGACAGCATACATAGAGGAACCAAACTATGGCTCCTCGCTGTTGAATGGTCGGCGGGTGAGGTTTTGGATCATCCTCAACAACACGTATAAGCGCCTGCGAATTCCACGCTAACGTGACAAAGCCCCCGATAAAGGGGGCCTTGTCAGACTTCGCGCGCCTCTTGGATATGACCACACTCGTGGAAACCATTGCTGGCGGGGACGACATCACGGCTGAAGCCGGTGCACATCAATGTCGCTTTCAATATGATGCTCCACTTCGATCCTGAATGCAACACCCGGATAGTCCAGCACCTTGGATCAAGGTTTCCGGTGCATTTTGGGAGGCAGCCAGCCTGGCGCCATGCTACTAATATCTTATTGATTATAAAGGACTTAAGTCCGATAAGCAGGATTATGTATAGTCAATCGCGGGGATCATTATCAGACGCGGCTATGGAGCATCTTCGACAGGATGAACCTGAAATGCCTTCAGTTCTGTACTGAAGTACCGGCGTCTCATCCAGAACGCAACGTTCACGAGACCGATCAGCGTAGGCACTTCGATCAACAAGCCAACTACCCCAACGAATGCCTCGTCGGAGTTCAAGCCGAAAACAGCGACCGCGACAGCATCATGCGGACGTAGGCAACAGCGCTTCACTCGCCTTCATCTATCTAGATACTGGCACTCACCTCAGGTGAACTGTTCAGCGGTGATGGAATCCGCCGACGCCGCCTCCGAAATGGAAGGCTGATGACTCCTACCTCTGGGTGGGAGTGTCTTTTTTGCTCCTGACTCAGGCAGCAGAAAGGACTTTATGACAGATTATCTCCGCCTCGACATTGGTGAGCACAGTCCAACCAGCGTTGCCGTAGTTATTGAGATCCCAAAGTACAGCACAAACAAGTACGAATACGACAAGAAGAGGAACGTCTTTAAGCTGGTGGAGTGCCCGATCTTTTGTGCCGTTGGATGAGTTAGTGTAGCGCAGCTATTTCTGAGTTCAAGTAGCCGCCGTCGGGGGTGTGGAGAAGTGGGAAGCGCGTAGCGGTTTCCACTTCTCCATGCCCCATGTTGTTTGTCAGCCATGCCTCGGGTGCCGGTGGTCTGTAGCCCAGCGAGGAGTGTGGCCTGATGGTGTTGTAGTGGACGCGCCAGCGTTCGGCCAGCACGCGCAGTTCTTTCATCGAGTAGAAGATCTCGCCGTTGAGGAACTCGTCTCTGAGTTTGGAGTTGAAGCTCTCGCAGTAGCCGTTCTCCCACGGAGAACCGGGTTCGATGTACAGCGTCTTTGCTCCTGTTTTGGCCAGCCATTTCCGTAGGTCTTTCGCGACGAACTCCGGCCCATTGTCCGAGCGAAGATGTTCCGGCACGCCCTTCATCACCATCACATCGGCCAGCGCAGAGATGACCCTGGCGCTGGACCAGCGGCGTTCCGCACGCACCAGCAAGCTCTCGCGCGTGTGTTCGTCGATCAGGTTGAGAAGCCGTACGCTGCGGCCATCATGCGTCCGTGCGCTGACGAAGTCGTAGCTCCATACATGGTTCCGCCGCTCCGGTCTGAGCCGCACGCACGAGCCATCGTTGAGCCACAGCCGTCCTCGTGGCTTCTGCTTCTGCGGAACCTTCAGCCCCTCGCGACGCCAGATACGCTCCACGCGATCCTTGCCCACCCGCCAGCCGGCTCGCTTCAGCAACGCCGTGATCCGGCGATACCCATAACGACCGTACTGGCTGGCAAGCTGAACGATCGCCTGCGTGAGTGCATCTTCGTCTTCACGCCGTATCGCACGATAGCGCTGCGTGCCGCGCGGCTGGTTGGCCAGCCGGCACGCCCTGCGCTCCGTCATCCCATGCTTCTGCTGTGCATGGTCTGCTGCGATCCGTCGTCGCTCAGGGCTTAGAAGTTTCCCGAGGCGAAGTCCTTCAACACAAGGTTGTCCAGGCTCAGGTTCGCTACCAGACGCTTCAGCTTCGAGTTCTCCTGCTCCAACTCCTTCAGCCGCTTCGCCTGGTCCACCTGCAGCCCGCCGTACTCCTTGCGCCAGCGGAAGTACGTCTGCTCCACGATCCCGGCTTCCTTACACGCCAGAGCCGTCGTCTTCCCGTTCGCTACGGCCACTTCGATCTGCCGCAACAGATTCACCACCTGCTCAGGCTGGTACTTCTTGCCTCGTCCCATATGCTCTCCTTGTCCAGTGTCTCTCTTATCCACTGGCACATTTCAAGCCGGGCACTCCAATCGACTCTTGGCGACGAACTGGTTCTGGCCACTGGCGGCAAAGCAAAGGTCTTCGGCGTGTCCTTCAAGGACCGCGCCGCCATCCTGACCAGCGGACACACATCGCGGTTCGCCTTCTGGACCGACCACGACTCAGGCCATTGGATTAGCTCCACTTACTACGGAAAGGCGTTGCCGTCCTGGGCAACAGCGTTCAATGACGGTCCACGTGCCGCACAGGCCCGGACCGAAGCGAAAGCTGAAGTCGGCAACTTCTACGAGAAGGTCGGGCGGACGCCCGCTTCCGTGAGCTACCAGCTTGACTTCGCGAAGGCGCTCATCCAAGGCGAGCACCTGGGCCAGAACCCAGCTGGAGTTACGGACTTGCTTACCCTTAGCATCTCCTCTACGGACATCCTCGGCCATGGCGTCGGACCGGACTCACCGGAAATGCGCGGCATGCTCGACTCCGCAGACACCCAACTCGACGCCTTCTTCTCTTGGATAGATTCGACGCTCGGTCTGCAGAACGTGACTGTAGCCTTGACTGCCGACCATGGTGTAGCGCCAACAATGGCCTCTGCGGAAGCCATGGGAATGCCGGCGCGCTCGTTCCCATCAAAGCCATTGCTTGATGCCGTTGAAAGCGAGCTGCAAGAACGATTCAAGCCGAAGGTCAAGACGAAGTACGTGTTAGGAGCGTATTTTCCTTGGATTCAACTCGATCCTGAGCCATTCCTGCTGCAAGGCGTCAAAGAGGAAGACGCGGAAGCAGCTGCCGCACTGGCGGTGCAGGGTTATTTTGCTCACCTCCCTGGGGCTGGGGCGCAGGATAAGGCAGCCATCGGCGGACGCCTTCCGGAGCCGCTACGCACCAACTTCGTTTACACCGCAGAGCAGCTCCGAAAAGGTGACGTGCCAGCCACGGATGAAGGCCGCCGCGAACTGCATAGCTATTCCTCCGAACTACGCTGGGGGATCCATCTGAACTTCGGTGCATATCAGTACGTTGGCTCGGAGACTGGCGCTGCCCACTACTCACAAAACTCCTATGACCGTCATGTGCCACTAGATTTTTATGGTGCGGCTTTCGAACCAGGTACGTATCACAACGAAGTCGAGCCTGTGGACATTGCTGCTACCTTCGCTTCGCTGCTCCGTATCAATCGTCCGTCAGCCGCTGTGGGGCATATGCGATTAGAGGCCTTGAAGCGGGAGCGCATTTCGAATGTCAAGAGGACACGTAAGTAACTGGCTTAGCCGGTCGGCCAGATCAGCCTCACCTCCAGTCCTCGCAAGAATCGTCCTATCTCCGGGTGGATTCCATCACGCGCGCCATTGGATGGCGCGAGAGCAATCTAGCACTTTGAGTGCACGACAGTAAAGGTACAAGAGACTGTCATCCGATCCACTCAGGACTCTGGCCTGTGACCTTCAGCGATTTGTTCGAGTGATCTGAAAGCTCTTGAGTAAGGCCTCGGCAGGGGCGAGTATCCAAATCTCTCTCGACGCGCCAAAGAGCATTCTTGTAGCCAGCCCACCATCGATGACACTCAGTATCGCTGCTGCCGCTGCATGTTTGTCGATTGCGAAGGGCTCTAGCAAATTCATGAGATAGGCATGGAATCTGTTCTCGTGTTCCGTCGCGATGCGATGGAACGGGTGAGCAATATCCGGATATTCGGATGCGATGCGAAGAAACGGGCACCCGATGATGTCGGGGTGGTTGACCACGCGTTCGATTCTGGCCAAGGCTTCATGGATATCTTTCGGAGGACCGGGGCTATCGACAGCCTCAAAGAACGACCGGTCGCGGAATGCAAGATATGCAATCACGAGGTCGTCTTTGCTTGGAAAGTGTCGATAGAAGGTCGCCTTCGCAACATCGGAGACGGACATAATCTTCTCCGTGCCGGTCGCACGTACACCCTCTCTATAGAAGAGGTTGTCGGCAGCTTCCATGATCCTTGCCCTGGGGTCGGATTGTTTTTGTGCATTCATGAAATTTATCTTGACACGGGACAGACGGGTCTGTCTATACTCGATCTACACCAAGACATACCTGTCTGTCTTGGTGCTCCGCTTCACGAAGGGAACATGCCAATGAATCAGCCAATCTCCCTCTTGCCTCCGGTCAGCGTCGAAAACGCCCCGGAGCTGTCTCGTCCACTCCTCGAAGATGTCCAGAAGTCCTTCAAGTTGATTCCAAACCTCTTCGGAGTGTTCGCAAACTCTCCCACGATGCTCGAGGGCTACGTGGGGCTGGAGAAAGTCTTCAGCGCGGGCACCTTGAGTCCAGTGGAACGCCAGATTGTCCTACTCTCCGCCAGCGTTGAGAACCATTGCGGCTATTGCATGGCGGCTCACAGCACCCTGCTCAAGGCTTTTCTGCATGTACCGGCCGAAGTTGTTTCGGCGGTGCGTTCAAACGAGTCTGTATCCGATCCGAAGTTGGCGGCGCTTATCGCGCTCACCAAGGAGATCGTCACGGAACGCGGACACGTCAGCGCTCAGGTGGTGGACAACTTTCTCGCCGCCGGGTACCAGAAGAACCAGGTGCTTGAGGTTCTGGTCGGAGTCGCCCTGAAGACGATGAGCAACTACGTGGATCACATCTCGCCCACGGAACTCGATCCGGCGTTTCAGGCTGAGGCCTAACACCTCTCACTGAAGCAAACCATCCACCGAACCACTGTTTACGAAAGGATCTACCGAAATGGCTAAGTTTGCATTGCTTGTTGAGATGAAGGCTATCCCTGGAAAAGAAGCCGAGATCGAAGTGTTCTTGGAGAAGGAAGCCAGCCTGGTGAGAGGCGAAGCTGGAACCCTGTCGTGGCATGCCGCGAAGGTCGAAGGCGAGACCGGGGTCTATCGGGTCTTCGACACATTCGACAACGAAGCCGCCCGCGAAGCGCATTTGAACGGCGAAGCAGGACAGGAGTTCGTCGAAAAAGCCGGAGAATTATTCTCCGAAGCTAAGATCAGTCGCCTGCAGATAGTCGCCCAGAAGTAGCTTGTTGTAGTGGTGCTTCGTTGTGAGTCACCGTTGGATCGCGAGTTTCGATATGCGATCCAACGGTGTCTCGCACGGTAGTGAATCGTAGGGCCAGACATTTGCCAAAATGATCCACGAGCAGGTCTGGGACAGCTCGACAAACGCTGGGCTCACACTCAGAGGAAACCAATTCATTATGGACATTCAAAAGCCCACCAAAGAAAACGCCTCTCCCAAACCGACCATCGTGCTTGTGCATGGAGCTGTCGAAGACTCTTCGCTCTGGACTCATGGAGTGATTCAAGGGCTTTTACATCAAGGCTACCCGGTCCAGGTCTTCTCTAATCCTCTGCGCAGCGTGGCACACGACACTGCCTACCTGCGTAGCCTGCTCGACACGATTGAGGGCACGGTGATCCTCGTCTCCCACGCCTACGGCGGGGCGGTCATCACCCAGGGTGGAGACGATCACAAGGTCAAAGGCCTTGTCTACGCAGGGTCGCCTATGCCCGCGGCAGGCGAATCTACAAACGATTGTCTCGAACGGTTTCCCGGGGGCGACTTCGCCTCGTCCGTCGACCTGATCCCATACACCTTACCGGACGGAACCAGCGGCACGAATCTCCTTGTCAAGCCCGACAAGTACGGCTACCTTCTCGCTGCCGACGTGCCTGAGAGCGTGCTCGCTCTCATGGTCGCCACCCAGCGCCCGATCGCTTTGGCAGCTCTCCAGGAGCGGCTGACATCGGCTGCATGGACGAGCAAGCCGAGTTGGCAAATTCGGCCTCTGCTTGATCCCGTCATACCTCAGGCAGAGTTCAAGTTCGAGGCTGATCGTGCTCATTCTCAAGTGATTGAGCTGAACTCTTCGCACGCTATCCCCGTCACTTTCCCGGACGTTGTGGTCGATGTGATCCAACACGCTGCGCGCGCAATCGCGGAATAGCGACAGACTGTTTTGCAAGAGATTCCCTTTTCGCATTAGGTTCGGCGGGGGAACCGAGCAGGCGTGTCGAACCTGGCAAGCATCCTTCACCGGCAACTCATCACAACCAGGGGCTGTTGTTGACCAACTGGAGCAAACAAATGGCTACCCTCGTTCGCTGTCCGAGCCGCACGAACGGAGAACCTGCATCGTCCGGTCACCGTAAAGGCAGATCGCCTGCGGGACATCCTCTGCCACCGGGAACAGCGTCATGTTGGCCAGCAACTGACGCTGGCGTACGATCGCAAGCAGTTGATCCTAGATTGCAGCCTCGTGTCAGAGGAACTTGGAGGCCAGTATGTTGACCTATACGACTTTTCCGATGGGCGGCTTGAGGTGCGCTGGAAAGGGCTGGTGCTTCCCTATCGCGTCTTCGACAAGGACCAGCGGGTGAGCCATGCTGCCATCGTCGAGAACAAACGCCTGGGGCATGCGCTATCGATCATTAAAGCCCACCAGGATCTCAAGTATGCTCACGAAGGTGAAGACCAACAGCGAGAAGAACGGATATCGAAAGCGCGAACGAAAAACTGAAGCGGTGGAAGTGACGGCCTGATGGAAAGGGTGGAACGATGAGACTGTTCCACCCTTCCCACAGTCCTTGAGAATCGCAAGTGCAGCGATTCCCACATTACGCACCGCACCACGACTCCGGACATCTCAACTTTGCACAAGTCCGGACATCTGAACTTTGCACCAACACGGCTTATTAGCGCCGGATAGAAATGTCCTACATTCGGCCGATAGAAAGCTTACACGTCCTGGTGATCTGGTTTCTACATCCGATTATATGCACCGGGCTTAATCTCAGATGAAAGCTGAATGACTTGCTAGCGTTGTCTGAGACGAAACGAAGCTGAGCGCGTCGACCGTTACTGATCGGGGTCGTCCCCTTTCGGCGCGAACTTTTAACACTCCTCTGAGAGTAGTGTTGATTGGTTGGCTAAACTTCTAAAGTCTTGGTGAGTTTCTATGAAAAAGCAATATAGATTGGCGGTTGCCGCCGTTTCTATGGCGAGCTTCGTCCCGCTCGTTCAGTCGCAGGAGGCGTCTCCTACCCATAAGAAGCATGTTGCGACTCACCGCAAAGCAGTAAAGAAAGCCCCCTCTCTCGCAGAAGAGGTGCGCACAATGCACGCTGAACTGCAGGCAGAAATCGATCAGCTGAAGCTCTCGCTGGCGGCAAAAGATGCTCAGATCAGCGCTCTGGAGCAGAAGAATCAAACTGCTCAGCAGGCCGTCGTAAGCGCCGAGGCACAATCGCAGGCGACGGCCGCCCAGGTACATACGCTGGATGCCACGGTGCAGCAGAACACGACGGCGGTAACCGGCATCCAGACTTCCGTGAGCGACATCAAAGCCCAGAGTTCGTCTGTGGCGACAAATGTCGAAAAGATCCAGAAGACGACCGAGAAGATTCAGAAGAGCATTGATGAGCCGGTCTCATTTCACTTCAAGGGCGTAACGATCACGCCGGGTGGATTCCTCGCTGCCGAAGCGGTGAGACGTTCGCGGGCTCTGAACTCGGACATTTATACCAATTACAACGCGATACCATACCCCGGTGCCGACGAGGCACACGTAAGCGAGTTCGTGCCCACTGCTCGGCAGTCGCGGCTTTCAGTACTGGTAAGCGGCAAAGTGCCGTTTGGGACGCTGAACGGCTACTTTGAAGGTGATTTTCTTTCTGCCGGAAGCAGCTCGAATAATCTGCAGACGAACAGCTACACTCTGCGTACGCGGCAGGCCTGGGGCCAGGTGGTGGTTGGAAATGTAAAATTCACCGGTGGCCAGATGTGGACCTTGGCGACGGAGAACAAGAAGTCGACCGATGCCGGGCAGGAAGCTCTCCCACTTACGTTCGACAACAATGCTCATGTTGGCTTTACCTGGTTGCGGCAGACTGGCTTCCGCCTGCAGGATTCCTTCACGCCGAAGGTAACGCTCGCGGTTGCGCTTGAAAACTCGCAGTACCAGTTCAGCGCTTCGAACGCGCCTACCAACTTCTTCTTCGGCAATCCTGGTGCCGCGGCCGGCCTGAACAATCCGGACGCGAACTACACCGACCAGGTGGCGCCGGATGTTATCGCCAAGCTTGCGTTTGACCCCGGCCGTGGGCATTTCGAGATTGGCGGGATGGCACGCTTCTTCCGCGACCGTTACTATCCCAACCCGACCTCGGTCAATGCTCAGAACAACACAAAGGTCGGTGGAGGCTTCATCGCCAGTGCACGTTACCCAGTAACAAAGAAGATTGATGTGGGGCTGCATCTGACAGCAGGAGACGGCACGGGTCGCTACGGTGCCTCCTTGTTGCCTGATATTACTGTCCACCCTGACGGGACGCTGGCCCTGATCCACAACGCGCAGGGACTCTTTACCTTGGAAATGCACCCGACCAAAAAACTCGATCTATTCACCTACGGAGGCACCGAATACGCTCAACGCACGGTTTATAGGAATGCTGCGGGCACGCTGGTTGGCTATGCACCGCCGACAGCAAGCAATGTGGGCTGCTTCACCGAGGGTGTTCCGACTTCGGGTACCGGATATGCTCCCGCGACCGCGCCGTGCCTGGGTGCGACAAGGAACATCATCGAAGGAACGGTCGGTTACGTGTATCGCATCTATGCAGGCCCGTCCGGCAAACTTCAATACGGTTTGCAGTATAGCTACATCTCTCGTGAGGGCTGGGTTGGGATCGGCGGCGCGCCCAAGGCAACTGAGAACCAGTTCTATACGAGCTTTCGCTACTATTTGCCGTGAGCTCTGACACAGATTACATGAAGTCGCACCTGCGAACGGCCTTCAATCGACGATTGAAGGCCGTTTTCAGGTGTCTATATGTTCGAATCTCAGGCGCGTGAATTGCAACCCTATTCACCAAGCCTTAACATTGGAGGGTGCAGCCAAAGCCCAAGCAAGTGGATAGCCCAGAGGGGTCGTGGCTGCTGCTCGTTTTTTCTTTACCGCCACAGAAGGCGGCTGCAAGTTGCCGGATAATAAAAATGCTCGAACAATCGGGGGCGGTTTTCTTCGAAGACATTGGCTATCTTCTACCTCACTCCAGCCAAAATCAGAAGGAGTTCGCCTTTTTCTCGAAGCTGATTCTAAGCGAAGAAGGCAGAGCACAATTGCTCTATGTTTTGCGCTTCGAGGAGCGATCTTTCGAGTTTCTCTGCAATGAATTCTCAAAAGCCCGCACCGCGGATTACATCGAGCTGATCGACAACATGATGAAGCTGAGACGTTCCGCACGCAAGGTCAAAAGCTATCATGTGCGGTTCAGGGAGCGATTCGAAGCTATTGCTAAGATCGACTTCTTCCCCACGGAAATGCAGGAGCAAGCCGAAGAGGTTCTGCTTGATTTGGAAGGGGAACTCGCCTGGCAACAGTGACGGCGGCTGAAGAGAGTATTGTCCTATCGTTCATCACATTATCGCGGCTGATGTAATCCTGCATGTGCCGGGCGCCCGTGCCGTGGACCTCACGCAGGAAAGTCGCGGAGCTGTGGCCTCGGCAGCGTGGGCGAAGAATGTGCATGAACTCTGTGGCGCAACCCGCTTTTCAGTACATCGTTTCTTCGAAAATGGTTGCGAGATGATGGCCTCTGGTGAGATCCACATTGAGCGTCTGCCGCGTCAGTTCACGTCTCCATGCTCTATCCATGTTCGCTTCGAATCTGGTCTGATTGCATCTTTCCAGCTACTGGTGGATACCTACGCCCTAGAGAAATTTCGCGGGGAGATGGACTAAGAGCAGAGCGAAGTTCCAGACCAATAAGGAAGATCGGTCCGTCCTGCACGCTGTGGAATGCTCGCTGGATTCTCAGCGGCTGGGACCCGTGTCGCCTGAACGCATCGTTCGGGGTAATCGGAATGTACTCAAGTCGCCCGCAACTCAGTCGCCGTAGAGATTAAGAGACCATGCTCGGCGCAGGTCTCAACACACACATGGCTTATCGCCGATAAGCATTTGTATTTAGACGGACGGCCTCAGTGCGGTCCATACTAAGGTGAAAGAGGAGATTAGAGATGAACACCACAACAAAATTTCGCTTCGCGACCCTTGCTTTCGCCACACTAGTAGCTGTTGCGCCGCTATTCACCGCGCACGCAGAGGTTCGCTCGAAGTCCAAAGAGCTGATTGTCGTCAAGCCAAAAGATCTGCCGGAACAGGCGCAAACGCCTGGCAATTCCTTTTTCCTCTACTCGGATAATTCAGGCTCCACATACCTTTACGTCGAGCAGGAGCAGGGTGCGCGTCTCACTGTCTTCGACGTCACTGATCCATCAAAGGTTAAGCTGGTCTCGACCACCGCACTGAACGGGCCCGGCGCTTTCGACTTCGTGCGCCCTTTGGACGGCCATGGCGAGTTGGTCCGCTATCGCGATAACAAGGGCGTAGGGGTTCTTGACCTGCACAAGGTGAAGACTCCGACAATTCGCATAGTGAGTGCGTTAGCCGAGGCAGGTGCAACGGAGTCGCTGGGCGAAACTGGCTTCCTTATGGTCAATGAACCCTACACTTATATTCGCGCCGTCCCGCGCGATTACCAGGTTGTCGACATTTCCAGTCCGTCGGATCCCGTTCTGCTGGCAACGGTAGCGCAGGTCAAGCACAAGGTCGTGAACGGCGACACGGGAACCACTTTTCTCCTTGGCAGCGAAGGGTTGACGCTTATCCGCCGGACCAGTGTGGAGAACGACTACAAAACGCACCAAATACAGTTGAGCGGGAACTAGTCCGATGGGCGGAATTCCTCCCCAGGGATTCCGCCACAGCTGCGAACCCACGTCATAAGCTGTGCTTATTGTTCCGAGACGGCTTATACAAGTCAGTGGATAGCCAAACAGGCTGACACATGATTCGAGGAGCAAATGTATCCAGACATCCTCAGCGCCAGACGTAACCTTCTCAAATCGATGCTTGCTCTGGGAGCTGGGTCGCTCTCACGGCCTGCTCAAAGGGCTCAGGTGTTGGACGAATCATCAGTGCCGGTATGCCGGAGCATCTTGGGCAAGGGCCAATCGATATGCGGCCCTGGGCGCGCTATCCCGAGAAGACCGATCTGCTCATGCTGGCGGACAGGCCTCCCTTGCTCGAGACCCCTCTGCACTATTTCATGCAGGATTTGACTCCAAACGACGCATACTTTGTCAGATGGCACTATGCAGGTCTTCCGACTCATGTCGACCTTCGCACCTTCCGGCTCAACGTCATCGGAGCTGTTTCAAATCCACTACAACTGTCGTTCAACGATCTTCTGACGAAGTTTGCACCGGTCAGCGCAGTCGTATTTAGTCAGTGTGCCGGCAATTCCCGTAGTTTCTTTCGTCCCCAGGTTCCGGGTGCGGAATGGACAAACGGCGCAATGGGCAACGCTTCCTATAGGGGAGTCCGGTTGCGCGACGTACTGACCATGGCCAAGGTGTCCCCAGGAGCCATCGAAGCCAGCTTTCGAGGACTGGATGAGCCTCCGATGCAGAGCTCGCCTCACTTTGAAAAGCCGTTGACGCTGGAACAGGCGCTCAATGGGGATGCAATCATCGCCTACGAGATGAATGGTGCACTCATGCCGATGCTGAACGGCTTCCCTATTCGTCTGGTAGTCCCGGGGTGGTTCGCGACATATTGGGTTAAGCGCTTCGCAGATCACACTGAGGACCGATCCGCTCGACAATTTCTGGGTAAAGACCGCTTACCGTATTCCTGTAACACCCGGCCACACAGAAGACCCAAAGCACCCAAGCGAAGACACAACTCCTCTGACAACCCTGGCCACACGGTCCGTCTTCGTTTCACCCGATGGAGCGGGTAACTACGCAAAGAGCGTACAACGACCATCGAAGGCATCGCAGTCGACGAGGGCCCGGAATCCGCCGGGTTGAGGTCTCTACCGACAATGGACGAACATGGCCGATGCACGGCTCGATCCGGTGATCGACAAATACTCCTGGCGGCGCTGGAAACTGGACTGGAAGCCTTCTGCCACGGGCAATTACGCGCTTCAATGCAGGGCGACGAACGCAAACGGCGAGACGCAGCCTGCCTATGAATGGAACCATGGCGGATATCGCAGGCGGGTTATCCAGACTCTGAACGTAGAGGTCGTCTAGTGCAAACTCTTCGTGTGTTGGCGGTCTTGTTTCTCGTTGGCCTCGGTATCGTTGCCTACGCGCTCTGGGGCCGCTCGGGCCGGAGGCTTCCCTCCCCCCGGCGGTCGCTAGAGATGCCATCCCGCTTGCTCAATTGACTGAGCTGCATCCGGTCAAGGACATAGAGCTCGAATACCATATGCCAGACATGCCGCCAGGGCCTGGGCACGACCAGTTCGCAAGCCAGTGCGTTATCTGCCATTCTCCGCGCTACGTGCTCAATCAGCCCATCTTTCCGCGAAAGACGTGGACGACCGAAGTCCACAAGATGGTCAAGGCGTATGGCGCACCTATCGATCCGGAGACGAGAAAGAGATCGTCGACTATCTGGTGAGCTGGCACGGCAAGGAAGATGCGCCCGCTGCTCCCACTGAAAATACGAAGTAGCCTTCCGAAGACCGCGCTCACCCGCGCAGGAGAACTCTTGATCGAACAAACGATGAACCGCGGTGCTGTTCCGGGTCTCCCTTCAGCGCCTCGCATCGATTCCCGAACCTGTTCCACGGACGGAGTACGACCTTATCCGTTGGCATGGTCATGCCGCACTTTTGACTGTCGTTATTTCGGCACTGTTTGGGATCCTGGTCGCGACTAAGTTCAACTTCCCAACATTTCTTGGCGGTCACGCGTGGGAAACCTGGGGACGGCTTCGCTACAACCATACGCAGGGCATCTTCTTCGGATGGCTCGGCAATGCCTTTATTGCGTTCCTCTACTATGTCACTCCGCGCCTGACCAATCGAACCGTCACCAGCCGGGGGTTAGGCTGGGCCATGTTCTGGATCTGGACGGTATGGTGGTCCTGCCGGGGTGGGTGCTGGTCTGCATGGGGTTCAGCCAGCCGCTGGAGTGGGCAGAGTTTCCCCTCATTGTCGACTTGTTCGTGATTCTTGCTTTCGTCCTGATGCTGGTGCAGTTCGTGAAGCCGTTCCTGGAAGTACCTGCCGGCGACCTTTATGTATCTGGCTGGTACATTATTGGTGGGCTGTCTTCACGACACTTGCGTACCCTATCGGCAATCTTGTTCCAGAGCTTGTCGCCGGGGCGAAGGGTGCAGCTTTCAGTGGCCTTTGGATTCACGATGCCGTCGGGCTCTTCGTCACGCCACTAGCCGTGGCCATGGCGTACTACGTGATCCCGGCTGTGACCGCAGGCCCATCTACAGCCACTTCATCTCGATGCTGGCTTCTGGCTGCTCTTTTATTTCCGCTTAACGGAACCCATCATTACGTTTACTCCGCCATCCCGATGAGCGCGCAACGGGGGGCCATCATCGCGTCCGCCTACCTGGGGCTTGACGTCATCCTGGTAGTGACTAACCTGCTTCTCTCGTTGCGTGGATCCAGTTCCAGGCCGCCGGCAACGTCGCCCTGCGCTTTATATGGTTCGGCGTCGTGGCCTACCTGGTGGTCAGCCTGCAGGGTTCCATGCAGGCTTTTATGCCGATCAACCGCTTCATTCACTTCTCCGACTGGGTGATCGGCCACTCGCATCTCGCCATGATCGGGTTCGCAAGCTTCACCGCCGCAGGGGCGCTTTCACACATCTGGAGCAAGATTCCAGGTGCAAGCTATAACGAGCGAGCCATGAACTGGGCCTTCTGGCTGCTTACCGTGGGACTTACTCTGATGGTAGTGGATCTGACCGCCGCCGGCCTGTCGAAGGACAGATTTGGGTGAGTCGTGCTCCCTGGATTGACTCGGTTCGTGCGATTATCCCTACTGGTTTACCCGCGTCCTTTCCGGACTGCCTATTATTGCGGGCTTCATCATCTTCTGGACCGGCTTGGTGACTGGTCCGCGGAACGGTACCGCCAGTGCCAATAGTTCCGCCCTTCAAGGAAAGCACCGCTGCTGCTCTCGAGGATGTTAGCCAGCATCCCTATGGAGACAATCACGGGACGCCTTCGATTCTCGGCTATGCCTTTGTCGTTGCGTTTGTGGCGGGCTTTGGTTTCTTCGTCCTGTCTTTCGTCGTTCTTGGCATTCTTCCGGCGATACAGCTCCAGGCGGAAATCAACCGGACCGCCCCGCACAGCATGCAACCGCTGACCGCGTCCGAAGAACACGGCCGTATCATCTATGGTCGTGAAGGCTGCGGCTACTGCCACACGGAACAAGTCCGTACCATCACGCAGGACGTTCAGCGATTCGTGCACCAACTGCAGCCTGGGAAACACAGTACGATTACCCGCAGCTCTGGGGTACTCGCCGAATTGGGCCGGACTTTCGCGGAAAACGGTCTCCGTACGGACGATTGGCACTATGCCCATCTCTTCAATCCTCGCAGCACCGTGCCGGATTCCATCATGCCGAGCTATTCCTGGATGTTTGACCAGTCTGCCGCGAAGCCTAAAGCAGACGCGCTTGACCTGGTAGCCTATGTTCGGTCTCTTGGCCGGGACGCAATCTCGCAGGGGATTCCGGAACGAACAGGTCGAACACGGCACCGCCATGGAGATGAGTTCAAGTTACGGCTCGCAAGGCGTACCGGACACGTTCCCCGAATCACCGCGATGGGTCTCGACAACTCCGCCCCGGTTTTCGCAAGCCCAATCACCTGATCCGAATAGGCTCGCCCATGGCAAGTCGGTCTACCAACACAACTGCTCCGGCTGCCACGGCGAGAACGCAGATGGTATGGGCCTCGCGGCGGCAGGACTGCCGCCGAAACCGGTCAACCTGCATCAGGAACACTTTTCCGATGCACACCTCGCCACCGTTCTTTGGGATGGCGTCTATGGATCGTCTATGCCCGCCTGGCGACAATTAGAGAAGCATGACTTGGAAGATGTAACCACCTACATCCAGGCGCTGCAGGCCCCAGAGCTCCATGTAGCACTCTCTCCGGGCGACGCGGCCAGCGCAGGCGAGGTCTACTCCGCGCACTGCGTCAGTTGTCATGGGCCCGATGGCCGGGGCAATGGCCCGGCCGCCGGTGCTCTTAAGCCATCACCCGTCAACTCCATGTCCGCCAGCCTACGGCCCAGCGAGCATGGACTGCCCTGAACGAAGGTATTCCTGGTTCAGCGATGCCTGCATGGAAGGCTGTCCTGACAGCTGATCAGATCAAGCAGCTGATACCCTATATCCAACAGATGTACGGCCACAATACCAGGAGACTCAACCATGATCAACATCATTGTCGCCATCGTTACAATTATCGCGGCAGGGTTCTGCTGCTCTGGATTGTCCGCCCTTCGTTCCGCAAATGGGTAAGCAACCCAAATACACCATGCTGGAGAATGACCGTCGTTTCGACAAACAGGAACGCGCCGATCCGAAGGAAGAGAAAAAGCGATGAGTCTTAGAGAGTCCGAACAAAGAATCGTAAAGGATGCCAAAGCAGAGTTCGACTACGTACGGAGCCCGACAACTGCGGGAGGGTGTAAGAAACAATTTCGATGGCATCGATTTTCTCTATATGGTTTCATTTTTCATCTTGCTGGCGTGCATCGGCGGATTCTATCTTTACACCCGGCACCACAACCCCGCCCATCCCGTTGTCCACGATCTACCGAGACCATCCACGCAGCCTCAGTAGACCCTACTTTTCTGGTGCCTTCGCCTTGGCTATACGAGCAACATTCCCGGTTGAGCGCGGAGCGGCACCATAAGCGCTCGACAGAGGAAGCGATGGAACGCTCCGGCACTCCCCTTTGGGGCAGCACCCTGTCGATAGGCAACAGAGAACACGCGCGACAACTTCAGCCTCTTCACGCGGGCCAGCCGCAGGGTGCCGAGCGTCATTTGATTGCGCACCGCCCAGCGGGATACAAAGGCGATTCCAAGACCTGCTTCCACCGCACTCAGGATACCTTCCGTAGTATCCAGAGTCATGGTTGTGTGCAGGTCTTTTACCCGGAGCCCTGCTTCTTCCAGCGCCTCTTCGACTACCCGTCTCGACCCAGAGCCATGTTCGCGTGTGACGAAAGCGACCGACTCCAGCTCAGCGAGCTCCACGTCCTGATCCGCCCACTCGTGATCGTGCGGGACGACAAGCACCATATGATCCTCCATGAAAGGTTCGGAGCGAACATCCGTTCTTGGGTTGGGCCCTTCAACGAGGGCCAGGTCAATCCGATGCTCTGCCAGCGCCGTCAAAACCTCATCGGTATTGCCGCTCATGCCACTCAGCAGAACGCGCGGGTAGTCCTTGCGGAATCCAGCCAGAAGATTGGGAAGCAGGTATTGCCCGATAGTTTGGGAGGCCCCCACTCGCAATTCGTCAGTCCGCGTCCCGGAGACTTCCGCTACAGCCTGCGCGGCCTCGTCGGCAAGTGCTTTCAGCCGATCTGCATACCCTGCGAGTACGGTTCCGCTCTCAGTGAGCGTGACCTTTCCCTTGGTCCTATCGAAGAGTGATATGCTCAGCTCCTCTTCTAGGGCTTTAACCTGTTGTGTCACGGCGGGCTGGGTGATGAACAACTCTTCCGAAGCTTTGCGAAAATTCAGACTGTGCGCAACTGTACGGGAGACTTTAAGTCTGAAGTTTTCCATCAGGTGTGACTTCCAGTTCAGGCGTTTTGATCTCGCTCTTAACTGTAGTGCAGCCTTCTCATTGGATTCCGTTGTTTCCTGAATCGTGTGTTTATCCGCGTCTGCCATGCATCTATGGTTTCGCGCTTATCGAGTGGTGTCCAAGTGGATTTTCTAATCGACCATTAGCGTCGAAGAGGCGATACCTGCCTTGAAAGCAGGTATCGCCGCAGAGCTAACGCACGACCACTTCGATCGGAAACGTGTGATGAATGACGTAAGTTCCAAACCTCTTGTCATGGTGGTCGGGCTGACTGTTCCCCTGCGCATCGGTGGCGCGGGATTTCAGCAGATAAGTCCCTTTTTCTGCTGGGACCTGCCACTCGAACTTCCAACGTCTCCAGACGAAGGGCTTGGCCTCATCCAGGAAGCTTACCGGTTTCCAGGTATCCCCACCATCGGTCGAGAGCTCAACCTTTTCCACCTCGGTATCGCTTCCCCAGGCTGCACCGAAGACGCGGTACGAGCTGCCGGCGGGGATGAACTCCCGGGTCCGCGGTCGGGCAATTGCGGACTTCAAAGCCATCTGGCCGAGCGCCCGGCGCATGGGATTGTTCTTCTCGTCGTAGTCCCAATATCCATAGTCGGACGTCTGCCAGTAACCCTTGAACGGCTCCGTCAGGACACGGATTCCCGTCAGCCATTTCACCGACGCCATGCCATAATGGCCCGGAACGATAGCCCGGAAGGGGAATCCATGATCGAGTGGAATCTCTTCGCCGTTCATCTGATAGGCAATGATGACGTCCTTCGCTTTACCGATCGACACACTGCGGGCATACGGAGTGTCTCCCGGTGGAATCGGCTCTTCTTTGGGCGTTCCCGTATCGCAGGCCTCGAGGAGGATTTCGCACGCGTTTGAATCCAGGCCAGCTTTTTCAAGCAGGGCGTTCAACGGGACCCCAGTCCAGTCGGCCGTGCTCACTGCACCAAGCTGCCATTGTGCTCCCTTGACTTGCGGAACGAGGAAATCCGCCCGTTGCCTGCACATTCGAGCGTTGCTGGCTGCGTAACGCTGGGCATTGCCAGCAGCTCCGCATAGCTGATCTCCAGTGGAGTGGACACAGCCCCATAGACGCTCAGCTTGAAGGTACCGCGGTCGACAAGTGGTGCTTTGTAGTGGCTGCGGATATAGAAAAGATCGTTCGGTGTAAGAAGTCGTCGAGCTGGTCGAAGGGATACTCCAGGTTGACTGGATCCCGCTCGCGAATGATGAGCCCGATATTTGGTTCGCTGACGACGGTGGCTGTGCTCATGAATATCTCCTCTGAAACAGTTCAGATGCCGCGATTAGCCTGCAGGCTCTGGCGTGGCGATGGCATAGAGTGAATGATGCGAAACACGGCGAGCAATTTGCCATGCCAGTAGATTCAAGACTAACAACCACGGCAGCAGATGGTATTGCCCTGTCAGCTCAACAGCCATAAACCCAGCCATAAACGGCGCGTGGGTCACAGCCGCTAGGAAGGCGCTCAGGCCAACGATTGTAAGCAGGACTGCGTTATTTTCGGGCAAGATGCGCGCTTAGACTAATCCAAGGGCAGCACCTGCATAGAGCGTTGGAGTAAACACTCCGCCGACCGTTCCTGTTCCGACACAAACAGTGGTCGCAATCAGTCGCAAAACAAGAGTAAACGCAAGCGCGGACATCGCCTGATGGCCCTGCAACGTCGTTATCAAAGCGAGGTCACCATTGCCCCAGACCGTGCTGTGCAGAAGACCGAGCAAGCCCACCACTGCGCCGGCCAGACCAACGCGACAGGCAATCGGCTGAGTCCCCGTGCACCCCTTAGCAAGGCTTGGTACGCGGGCGCGCAGAGTCCAAGGAGGAGCGCAAGAGGTGCACCCCAAAGCAAGGCCGGGGAGATGTGCGGCGCACTGTGACAGCGAAGAGCGGTCCTGCTCCCAGCAAGAGACGGCTCACCATCCACCCCGATGTCGACGCCACCAGTAACGGAAGCGTCTCCTTCCACGCCCATTTTCCAATCACGATCTCCAGAGCGAAAAAGACAGCGGCAAAGGGTGCCTGATATGCGGCTGCAACTGCTGCCGCTGCTCCGTAGGCCACTTGCCGCGAGAGCGAAACACTGCGTAGCGGCAAGCAAGCTCCAGCCCAGGAGGTCGCTGAGGCGGCAAATTGGATCATCGACCCCTCACGTCCTACCGCGGCACCCGTGGCGACTGAAAAGGCCGAGGAGAGTGTGCGCCAAAGCGTCGGCAGGAAAGGGATTCGGCCATCGTCAAAGCGGACAGCTTCGACATATTCGACCGTGTGCTGATCGCGGGTCCACCGGCGCACCGCAAACAGGATCGCAGTCGCAAAGATCGAACCCAAAATAGGCGTGATCATTCGACGCCACGGCGAAAGCTCGGCTGCTGCAATCGGAAGCAAACCCGCGTGCTGCACAAAGAGCCATTGCAGACCGCGAAAGCCCAGCCTCACGCCGACGCACGCCAGGCCACTGACGAGACCGAGCACCAGCGCGTACCCGGACGCCTCGCCCACGGCGGAAAGCCTCGTTTGCACGAGGCTTTGTCGGCTTTGAGTCAGAACGCTCACGCAGCGACCAACTCACCTGTTTCAAGCGCCTGCTCGCGAGCGACTGCGTGCACTGTCGCAAGCCCATCGACCAGATGCGCAGCAAGATCGAACGCCTGCTGGCGCAACTCGGGAATTGCGATCGATTCCAACAGGACGCCCAGCCGGCCAGGGCCAACATTGAACAAGACCTGCGATGCCGTGCCGTCTTGCCCAATGAGCGCTCCAGCAGCATCGCTCACCAGCCCCCCGCCAAGAGATCCCGACACCAGCAACCCTTGCTCAAACAGGCTCTGAAGCAGTAGGGAGTCCACACGGCGATAATTCATGCTCGGACCCGTGCAGTTGACAACCCGCATGGCTGCGAGCTCTTCCGTGCCGTGCGGTGTGCGAAGTGTAATTAACGCCCCGTTCGATATCGTCGTCACGGCCATAAGATGCCCTTCGCGAAGGGTCAGTATCCCAGCTTCCAGTTCGACATCGATCAGGTCGGCAATCGGAGGGGATCCGGTGCCGCACAACATCCCACCGCCGTTGCAGATGCCGGCGAAAGCGCCTCTGTTCCTTCGTAGGCAGCGACATCCATAGTTGGTTGGTATCGGCGCGCAGGCTGTCGATCGCCGCCCGCCACTCGGCTCCGTGTGCGATCGCAGACCGTAACGCCCGCAGATAGGCCACACAGGTCGGAGTAGTCCCCTTCGGGATGGCTGGCGCTGTCATGGGAAGATAGCTCGCATGACGATTCGGGAATACGCCATGGCGCGACACGGCTGTGATGGTTCCGCGATGGCCCAGCTCACGCAAACGGAGAACGACATCTACCCCGGTTAGTCCAGTCCCTATCAACGCTACCGGCGCGTCTACTGGCAAGTCCTGGTACGTCTCGGCGAGCCATGCGTTGTGGCAGTAGGTGCCATTCCGCTGCGCGGCTTCGCTGATGCCGGGCAACTGTGCGGGGTCGAAGTTCCCCATCGCCAGCACCACGCGGTCAGCCCAGAGCTCCTGTCCGGCGCTCAGGGTTAGAATTGCGCCGCTATCCGCGGCACGATAGTCAACCACCGACGCCTGCACCTGCTCAAGTCCGTCAAGACCTGCCAGAAGAGACTGAATGTAGCGGCCAAAGACAGCACGCGGTGCAAACGTGGAAGCGGTCGCCGCAGCGTCATAATTCGCTTGCAGCCAGAGTAGGAAGTGAACGGGCTGGTGTGGCAGCGCACTGATCTTGCCGGCGGGCACATTGAGCAAATGGCGCAGGCTGGGAGTGGAGTAAGCCAGGCCAAGCCCAAGTTCTGGTCGTGGGTCGATTACGATCACGCGTGCACCCACTTCCTGCAGCAGTAAATGGTATGCCGTAAGGCTGCCGCTGACTCCACCACCGATGATGGCAATTATCTTCGAGTTTTGATCGTATGGCTTCCGTGTGCTCATGTCTTTCCTCTAAAACGAAGGTAAGGCTTTGCGCTTCCACGGGAATTCAGAAAAGCTTATCGACCATCACTTTTACTGCTTGGACGCGACTGTTCAGCGGCTCGATACTCGAATTCGACAAGGAGAAACACCATGAACAAGATTATTTCCCGCACACTGACCGCCGGATTCCTCACCCTCACCGCTCTGGCTGCCCCCCTCGCCGGCAACGCTCAGGTTCGCTCACAATCTGGTGAGCTCGTCGTGTTGGAGCCGCGGAATCTGCCGGAGCAGGCCAACCTAGGCGGCAACTCCTTCTTCCTCCATTCGAACGATGCCGGCAGCACCTACCTCTATATCGAGCAGCAGCAGGGCGCACGGCTTACGGTGTTTGAAGTCACCGACCCCAGCCGCATCAAGATGATCTCGACCACACCGCTCACGGTAGATGGTCCCTTCGACTTCGTCCGTCCGCTCGATGGTCATGCTGAATTGATCCGGTTCCGCGACGGCAAGGGCGTTGCCGTCCTCGACCTCAACAAGGCGACCAAGCCGAGCATCCACATGGTGTCCGGTCTTCTGGACCCGGGCCCGACCGAGTCCCTCGGAGAATCCGGCTATCTTGGAGTGAACGAGCCCTATAACTACGTCCGCGCCGTACCGCGTGACTATCAGGTCGTCGATCTCTCCGCACCGGCAAACCCCGTCCTGCTCACGACAGTCAAGCAGGTTAAGCATCGGGTGGTAAACAACGACACCGGCACAACCTACCTCCTGGGCTCAGACGGGCTTACTGTGATTAGGCGCATGAGCGTGGAGAATGACTACAAAACGCACCAGATGCAGATGCAGGGAAACTAGATCCGGCGGATCTTGGCATTCACAAGGCCGGCCTAACGGCCGGCCTTGATGTATATCCACCCCTGTTCCTGCTTGCGCACCACTTCCACGATGCTGGCCGGTACCACCTCTGTCCCGCCGACGAGATCAGACAGCTCAAGGTGCTGCTTTTGCATGGCGTTCCCGCATGCAACGAAATGAACGTGCCTGGACTCGAGTTCACGAATTTCGGGAGCCTCGGCTGTGTCCTTCTTCAGAAAAGAGATCCCAGGCCCAAAAGCTACGACCTCAATATCGACCGTCTCAGGAGCCATCCCGCTGATGAGGTTGCGCAGGTTATTCAACGTTATCTTCCAATCGACCTCATCCGAGGATGAAAGTGCAAAGAGCAACGATTGCTTTTACTCTGCGCCTGGCTTGTAGCCTTTGAGAGAGCATGGACAGCGAGAAGCAGCAGCGGCAATCGTTTCCAGATCATGATGTCCTCTTTCAGCGAGTAAAGGCGAGCTTGACGGCCACAGTGGCTGAGTTCGGCCGCTTGGACGCTGCCTTTAATAACGCTGGCGTTATGGCCCATATTGCACCAACCGCAGAGAGCTCACGCGAAGAATGGGACAGGGTCATAGGCGTGAACCTCCGTGGCGTTTGGAGCTGTATGAAGTACGAGCTGCGGCAAATGGAGAAGCAAGGTAGCGGCACTATCGTCAACAACGCCTCTGTTGGTGCGCTTACTGGTAATCCAGGCATAGGTGCCTACATCGCATCGAAGCATGGTGTTATCGGCCTCACCCGAACTGCCGCGCTGGAATACATCAAGAAGGGCATCTATGTGAACGCCGTGAATCCTGGATTGATCGACACCCAGATCGCCAGAGACGTTGTGAGCGGAAGCGAGGACGCCTATAGCGACATTGCAAAGAATGTGCCCATTGGTCGGGCGGGACGTCCTGAGGAGATTGCGGCGGCCGTCCTATGGCTTTCGAGTCCGGGAGCAAGCTACGTCGTAGGGCAAGCCATCACGGTGGACGGCGGCATGACAGTCGCCTAAACGTCCGCTCGAACGTCGGGTCCGCGCAAACCAGCCGAAAGGCGACAGCGCCAGGAGTAAGAGACATGATTCTGGACTTTCAACACGTGTGCATCACATGCCGCGATCTCGATCAAAGCGTTCGCTTTTACGAAACACTCGGTCTCAAAGTTGTTGAGCCTGTTCGTGAATTTGATTCAGACGCGCTTGCCCAGGCAATGCAGTTGCCGAAAGGTCACATCAAAGTACTGCACTTAGCCCCAGCTGAGGCGACCAGCAATATGTTCATCGACCTCGTGCAGTGGTTGGAGCCAACGTCTACAGGTGACGCTTACGCAGCACCGAACCACGTGGGCATCAATCGCATTGCCTTCCGTGTTTCGGACATTGATACAACTGTGAAGGCTCTGCAGGAGCGCGGAGTCATTTTCCTGACTGCGGAAGCTCAGTCGTTTGGCCCAATTCGGACCATAGTGGCTACTGATCCGGACGGGGTGTTTGTCCAGATTCTCGAATGGCTGCAAGTACCGTATGCACACGGCAATGCGCTGCGCCGCTTGTCCAGCGCCAACCGGATAATCTGACCTCAGTAGGCGATATTTATGGACAGCCGATTTTGGGGGTCATTATCAGACGCGGCTATGGGGCATCCTCGACAGGATGAACTTGAAAGCCCTTCAGTTCTGAGCTGAAGTACCGCCGTCCTCATCCAGAACGCGACGTTGACCAGGCCGATCAGGGCCGGAACCTCGATCAGCGGCCCGACGACGCCGACAAACGCCTCGCCCGAGTTCAGCCCGAAGACCGCCACGGCCACGGCAATCGCCAGCTCGAAGTTGTTGCCAGCCGCGGTGAAGGAGAGGGTTGCCGATTGCGCGTAGTCGGCGCCCAGCTTCTTGCCCATCCAGAAGCTCACCAGGAACATGATGAGGAAGTAGATGACGAGCGGGATGGCGATCTTCACCACGTCGAGCGGCAGCCGCACGATCAGGTCGCCCTTGAGCGAGAACATGACCAGGATCGTGAAGAGCAGGGCGACGAGGGTAAGAGGGCTGATGCGCGGGATGAATCGCGTCCGGTACCACTCCTCTCCCTTCAGCCGGATCAGGACGAACCGAGTCAGGAAGCCGGCGACGAACGGAACGCCCAGGTAGAGGCCGACGCTCTTCGCGATCTGGCCGATGCCGATGGGAACGACGCTTCCCTGCAGGCCGAACCACTTCGGCAGCACGGTCAGGAAGACCCAGGCGTAGAGGCTGTAGAAGAGCACCTGAAAGACGCTGTTGATGGCGACGAGACCGGCAACGTAGTCCGTGTCCCCTTCCGCCAGTTCATTCCAGACCAGCACCATGGCGATGCAGCGGGCGATGCCGATCAGGATCAGCCCGCGCATGTAGGCCGGTTCGCCCGCAGGAAGACGATGGCCAGCAGGAACATCAGCACCGGGCCGATGAGCCAGTTCTGCACGAGCGACAGGCCGAGGACGCGCTTGTTGCGAAAGACCTCGCCCAGCTTTTCGTAGCGGACCTTCGCCAGCGGCGGAAACATCATGATGATGAGGCCGATGGCGATGGGAATGTTGGTCGTGCCGCTCTGAAAGCGGTTCACAAAGCCGGCCGAGGACGGGACGAAGTGGCCGATGGCAACGCCGATTGCCATGGCCAGGAAGATCCAGAGCGTCAGAAAGCGATCCAGGAAGGAGAGCTTCTTGCGGGCGGCAGGAGCGCAGATCGCGGCCTTGAGTGACGGGAGCGGTAGACATTAGCAGACCTCGCAGGATGCAGCTTCGACCGGTGTCGGGAGCGGAGCGCCGTCGAGAAGGGCGTACTTCGAGGGGAGCAGCAGGCTTTCGTGAGCCGCGCCCTATCTGCCTGCATGGCCTTCTCGTCTTTCAGCCAGCCAAGCGTCTGCCGGAGGACCTGGGCAGCCCCGATGTGCGGCGGCATGACGATCCGGTAGTGCATCCACTTGCCCTCCCGCCGCGCCGCCACAATCCCGGCGCTGCGGAGGTACGCAAGATGCCGGGAGATCTTCGGCTGGGGGCCGCCCAGGATCTCGACGAAGTAGCAGACACAGATCTCCTGGTCGCCCATGAGGTTCAGCAGCCGGAGCCGGGTGTTGTCTCCCAGCGCCTGAAAGAACCGCTCCACGTTGTACGTCTGTTTCGCTGCCATACCTTATGTATACGCATTGACGTATTCGAAGCGCAAGCCATATAGTCGCCAAAGCAGATGTTTCTTGGAGGCGGTTATGTCGGAACAGCTTCTGGATTCGGTGAAGTCGAAGTATGGGGCGGTCGCGGAGAGCACCCTTTCCAGCGATCATGCGGGCGTGAAGGCCGTTGCGGAAGCGTTCGGCTACAGCGCCGAAGAGCTGACCTCCATCCCGGCAGAAGCCAACATGGGCCTGTCCTGCGGCAATCCCACGGCAACGGCTCACCTGCGCGCGGGCGAGGTTGTCGTCGATCTTGGCTCGGGCGGCGGTCTGGACGTGTTTCTCGCTTCCAAGATGGTCGGGCCAGAGGGCCGCGCCATCGGCATCGACATGACCACAGCCATGATCGAGCGGGCGCGTGAGAATGCGGCACAAGGGCGGCTATACCAACGTGGAGTTCTACCAGTCCACCATCGACCAGATTCCCCTCCCGGATGCTTCGGTCGATTGCGTCATCTCCAACTGCGTCATCAATCTTGCGCCCGACAAGCCCGCAGTCTTCCGCGAGATCGCCCGTGTTCTCAAGCCGGGTGGCCGGGTCGCCGTCAGCGATATCGCGCTGAAGCACGAGCTGCCGGAGGCCGTTGCTCAGAGCATGGCCGCTTATGTGGGCTGCATCGCCGGAGCCATCCTGATCGACGACTACCGCGAAGGCTTGCTCGAGGCTGGCTTCCAGCACGTTGAGATCGTAGACAGCGGAGCCGACCTGAACGCCTATGCCAAGGTCGAGAATCAGGCAGGTTGCTGCTCTCCAAGCATGGACGCGGGAAGCCCATTTCAGGTCATCGAAGACGCTTGCTGCACTCCGGCAGCCGTGGAGCCGTCCTTGCACGAGGAACTGACAACGCTCCTCTCGCAATACGACGTGAACGAAGCCGCAGCCAGCGTGAAGGTCTACGCCATCAAGCCCCAGGCGGTCTAGCAACTAAGGAGACCTATGCAAAACATCATTTTCGCCTGTGTTCACAATGCCGGTCGTTCCCAGATGGCGGCCGCTTTCTTCAATCAGCTTGCCGATCCACTCAAGGCGCGGGCCATCTCGGCCGGAACGGAGCCCGGTTCGCGCGTCCATCCCGAGGTTCTGGAGGTCATGAGGGAGGTCGGGATCGACCTAAGCGACGCTAGACCTCAGAAGCTCACCGATGAGCTGGCCCGCGAGGCTCAGTTGCTTGTCACCATGGGGTGCGGAGATAAATGCCCTTACGTTCCCGGCCTACGCCGGGATGACTGGCCGCTTCGTGATCCAAAGGGCCTTCCTATTGAAGATGTAAGAACGGTACGGAACGACATTAGGAGCCGAGTGCAGACCCTTTTGGTTAACGAGGGATTGCATGCATCGCCGGGACACTAAGAGCGGCAAGCTTTGTCATGACTTAGGTGACCGCTCCCAGACTGCAGCAGGGTGAAGTCTGCGCAGCCGACGATCTAACGACGTGCGGCGAAATGAGCAAGCTGAGCTCATCCTTTGGGGATCGGCCCTTATATGGAGCGGCGGGTCCTTCGCCGCCTATTTTCTGGGGCCGATTCTTGGACGCATGGATCGTTAAAGCGAGCAGGCTCCATTCACAGTGAAGCCCACTTTGCTCGTTCATCCTATCGAAGTCTCAGTTTCGTTTGGTATCTGAAAAGCATCGATTTGAGCCAAGTGGCATCAAAGCGATTGAGAGTGGATACTATCTATATGCGTTTCCGGGCGACATTGGCGAGCTTACTGGCAGTGATCTTACTGTCGCTCTCGCCCCTTGCGTCCGCTTGCCAGATCCACTGTGACCAGGCGAGTGCGGGAGCAAGCTGCCATTCCACAGCGGCGCACAGCTCTCCCCAAAGCACTCATTCCATGTTGGCAATGCCCGGAATGGGCGAAAGTCAAGTTGCCGAAGCAAATCCAGGCTTTCCGGTTGTGTCGGGAGCTGCACAGAGTTGTTTTCATCACATCTGCGCCCAGCAACCTGTCCTTTTGAAGTCCGCCCCGCAGGCATTTACCAGCCTTGACCTAAGCCATCAGGTTCCTCTCCTGTATTCCCTACCGCAGGCGTATGCCGTACCAAGCGGCATTGTGCCGGTGAGAGGCCCACCACCTATTCAAAGGGCTTCTCCGGTTTCTCTTCACACTACTCTCCGCACTTAATTCAGCGACCTCTCCTCACCGACCCTGTGTCGCTGGCAGGAGTGCGTCGCTTTGTTCCTTTCTGTTTGGATCTCAGCACATCACTCCGTTTACCCAGAGACGCCAGAACTCTACGCCTCACTGTGTTTCCGGAGCTTTTCCATGGCGAATCGCCGATCTTTTCTTCAAAGCACCTTCGGTATGGGTGCGGGGCTCTTTGCAAGCCGCGCCGTAGCCGAAACAACTCATAACGAGTCTCATACTTCCAGCCAGGTTGCTGCTTCTGGAGGCTATCTAGGCACAAGCAGCGGCTCCCTTTCAAAGGTCGATACGCGCGGCGGCGCGGTGAGAACTACCCCGGTCGTGACGACAGACGTAGGCGACCTCCCCTTTGAGATGGATGGCGACGTAAAGGTTTTTCGCCTAACGGCTCATGTTTTCAAGCAGCAGATCGCGCCTGATAAAACGATCGATGTTTGGGGCTTCAATGGTTCCGCACCCGGCCCGACGATCCAGGTTACGCAGGGCGATAAGGTACGGGTCATCTTCAAGAACGAATTGCCCGAGGCCAGTTCTCTTCACTGGCATGGATTTGAAGATCAGATCGGATACGACGGTATGCCCGGCATCAGCCAGGAGCCGGTTCGTCCCGGCCAGAGTTTTACGTACAACTTCCTCATCAAGCAGGAAGGAACCTACTTCTACCACTCGCATATGGCGATGCAGGAGCTTGCCGGAATGCTGGGCGCGTTCATCATGCACCCGCGAGTTCCCTACCGTCCTCATTGCGATAAAGATTTCGCGATCCATCTCCAGGAGTATGCGGTTCTCGCAAACTCGACTACCCCCAACACGATGATGATGGAGTTCAACTGGCTCTTGCTGAACGGTAAAGCAGGTCCGTTGGCCACGCCCCTCATCGTTCGTCAGGGCGACCGCGTAAGGATTCGCTTTGTAAACCTCGGCATGGATCATCATCCGATGCACATCCATGGGCACACCTTCTACACCACCGGTACCGAGGGGGCCGCATCCCGGAGACGGCCTGGTGGCCAGGCAACACAGTGCTTGTTGGGGTGGCCCAGACTCGGGACGTCGAGTTCGTCGCCGACAATCCGGGCGACTGGATGCTCCACTGCCATCTGCCACACCACATGATGAACCAGCATGGCGCTCGCAGGCGGGTCCGATGACACGCATGGCAGGGCTTTCCAGGCGGCAAAGGATTGCGCGGGGACGACAGCCATGGTACCATTACCCCGCGCGGTGAGAACGGCGACGAGATGAAGGGCGACATGAGCTGGAATGGACATGAGTGGGATGAAGGGTATGGACATGAGTGCCCCGAAGCCTACCGGAGATCCAGCCATTCCCGCTGCATCACTCGCTGCTGGCACCCAAGCTACCGCTCCGGATGGTCCACTGGCGAACACCGATCTCGACGCCGGAATGATGGGCATGATGCAGGAGCAGAACAAGAAACGGCATCACGGCTCAGCCGGAGCAGCAGCGTAATCTCGACGCCTTCGATATGGGCTAGCCGACAGCATGAAGGCCCAGATGGGCGAGACCTCTCCAAGCGCGAACAACGTCCCGAACTTCCCCCAGGACGCGTACATGGAAGGTCCGATGATGAACATGGACAAGCTGGTGGAGAAGCCTGAAAACCTTGGTCTTCGGCCAAACTGGTCGCCGGTTTATGCAAGGCATGATGACGTTTATCCGCGTGCTTCCGCCGGAGCAGTACGACCAGGTTGTTTCCGCCATGCGCACTGCGAACCGGCCCAATGATCCCTATGTCTCCCTCTACGCCACTCCTCAATAGGGTACGCGCGGCTAGACCTGAATCGAAGCACCGAAGTTCTGGACCTTCGGGTCCAGGAGAAGACATGAAAATTCAAGAATCTGGCGCTTAGCTTCGCCATTGCCGCAAGCGCCTGCACGCTACAGGCTCAACAGTCCATGCCGGATATGCCCGGCATGAAGATGGACCCACCGCCGCCGAAACCTCAACAAGCTCCGGCTCCAAAACCGAACCGCACGGAAGAACGTACCCGACCCAATGCCTGGCGATATGAAGAGCATGAGTCAGGACGCCGGAGACGCAAAAGCGAAAGCCGCGGCCGATAGCGTCACGCAGTCCTTCCAACAGCAAGCCAACCAGCCCCAGGGCAAACCCGGTCCGGGCAGCGACGCAAGCTCTATCAAGCTGCCTATCCAGGAGTTGCAGGAACCCGAAGCGATCGACTTCCGTACAGGCGAGTGACCTGCCCGCCCCGGAACTGCTGAGGGATGTCGTTAGCCGGGAACCGATGACGGTTGAGAACTTCCTCGCATTGGCCGATAAGACCAACCCAACGCTATCGCAAGCGCAGAGGAACGTTGACCGTTCCAGGCAACAGGCCCGCCAGATGGGTCTTCCGCCCGATCCAATCGTCGGCTATTCGGGCGATCACATCCGGGGAGGCGAGTATCACGGAGGCGAAGAAGGGCGCGTTCTTCTCTCAGGAGTTCATCCTTGGAAGGAAGCTCGCTCTGCGGCGGGACATCTATCGAGCCGAAGGACGCTCGAACGAGTACGCCGTGGAAATACAGAAGGCCCGCATTCATAACGACGTTGCGCGAGCATTTTTCGACGCTCTCGCAGCCCAGCAATCAGTCGTTGTCCATGACCGACTGCTGAAAGTGGCCCTCGACGCTCAAACCAACGCACACGAGTTGGAGAGGGTCGGTCAGGCCGATTCTTCCGAGGTGTTGAACGCTGAAATAGCCGCAGAACAAGCGAAGGTAGAGTTTGTGAACGCGCAGCGCATGTTCCTGGCTACCTTTACTCAGCTCGCAACCTACTCGGGTCAAAGCTCTCTCGCACCGCAGCCTCTAACCGGCAGCCTCGTCGAACCTCCCGAGCTTGATCCCGAAGGGATGGTCGTTACCGACACGCAGGAAAGCCCCGCTGTGAAGCAGGCGGAAGCCAACGTCGCCGTTGCAGAGGCTCGTGTCAAATCTGCACAGCGAGAGAGAGTGCCAAATCTCAACCTCAAGGCGGGCGAGTGGTACTCCGGTGAGACTCCGGATCGACGAACATCAAGGCAGGTTGGATGAGCTTCGCAGAGGCGGGCGTTCAACTTCCTCTCTGGAATCGCAATCAGGGCAACATTCAAGCGGCGAAGGTTGAACTGGATCGAGCACACCATGATGTAAACCGGACTCAGCTTCTCACTCGGAACCACACAGAACCCTACGCACAGCAGTATCATACGGCCCGCTTCACCGCAGAGCGGTATCGCACTGAAATGTTGCCCGCGCGCCCGGCGCGCTTACCAGTTGGAGGTCACAAAATACCAACAGATGGCACAGGGATATCCTCATGTCCTTGCCGCCCAGCACATGCTTTTCACGCTACAACTTACCTACATCCAGGCCCTCAACGAGGAGTGGCGAGCCGCGATTGCTCTTCAGAACTACACGCTGATGAACGGGCTGGACGAGCCCATGAGCATCGGTCAGGATTCAACCACGATGAACCTGCCGACTGCGCCCGGACCGGACCAGTGATGAAACCGACGAGGGGGCAGCGAACTATGCAGCGAGTGATCAACGTTTGGGCCGCCACAGCTCTGGCAGGAGTCGTGGTGGTTGTCGTCGCTTTCGGGGTGCTCTGGCACGGGGGGTTCAGCTCCCGGCCGGAGCCATCAAACATGGAAGCCAGCATCGCGATGAAGGCCTACGACAGCCCGACTCCCGAGCGATACGAGAACATGCAGAATCCTCTTTCTGCACATGGCATAAGCCTGATCGAAGCCGGAGGGCATTACGAGGAGCATTGTGCGGTTTGTCATGGCGACAACGGCACCGGCAACCCGAAGTTCCACGGCATCATGTATCCCCGGCCCACCGACCTGCGCTCTGAGGAGACACAGGAGATGTCCGATGGCGAACTCTATTGGGTCATCAAGAACGGTGTTCGTTGGTCGGGGATGCCAGCATTCGGGAAACCCGGCGATGACGATGAACACGCATGGAAGATCGTCGCTTACGTCCGACATCTGCCAAAACTCACCCCTGCCGAAGAGCAGAAGGTGCTAACTCACACGGAGGAGCCGATGGATCACGGCGAAGCTCCCCACGACCACTCCCATTGAGGTGACCCATGTTCGAAACCATAGCTTGGATTTCGCTCGGAATCGCATTCTTTTGCTCCATTGTGATCGCAGTCGATGTCGTGCGGCATCCTCAAAAGATGGGTGTGATGAATATCGTCTGGCCGGTGACAGCTCTCTACGGAAGCGTGTTCGCGCTCTGGGCTTATTTCCGCATCGGCCGTAAAAAGGCCAAGGATGCGCAGCAGAGCATGTCCGAGGAGGAGCACAAGAGCATGATGAAGGAGGCCGAAAGAGCATCCGAAACCCTCTCAGACCGGTGTAGCCGCCAGCCACTGCGGTGCAGGCTGCGCCCTCGGGGATGTTGTCGCCGACTTCGCCGTATTCGGCTTTGCCCTCACGCTGTGGGGTTCGGACCTCTGGGCCAGCTTCGTGATCGACTACATCCTGGCCTGGCTGCTCGGCATCGGCTTCCAATACTTCACCATCGCACCCATGCGAGGCCTCTCAGGCTGGGAAGGCATCTGGGCTGCAATCAAAGCCGACACGTTCTCCATCACCGCTTGGCAGCTCGGCATGTACGGCTGGATGCTGCTTACCTACTTCGTGATCTTTCCGCACCCGCACCTTCAGCCCAACCAGGCCGGCTACTGGTTCATGATGCAGTTCGCCATGATTGCCGGCTTCTTCACCGCGTATCCCATGAACTACATCCTCGTGAAAACAGGACTGAAAGAGGCGATGGCATGAAGGCTATCGAGATCGTCGCACTCTCCGCGCCGGAACCGAGTGCTCTCCTCGCGCAGCTTCTGGAGCACCGGGCGGAGTTTCTGGGCTTTCTGACACGAGGGTCGGCGATCCCGCAGCTGCAGAAGACATTTTGCAAGCGGCCTACACGAAGGCGCTTGAAAAAGGCGAGCAGATTCAGAACACCGAAAGCGTGGTGGCCTGGTTCTATCGCATACTGCGGAACGCCCTTATAGACCACTACCGCAGGAACGCCGCCCGGACCCGCGCCCACGAAGAGTTTGCCGCGGAAGCCCCCTGAGCTACGAAACCGAGGACGAGGCGAATCTCTGCGCCTGCGTAGGAGGCGTGGTCCAGACGCTCAAGCCGGAGTATCGGACCGCCCTGGAGCGGATCGATCTTGGAGGCGCAGTCAATTGCAGACTTCGCCCAAGCCGAGGGCACAACGCCGAACAACGCTTCTGTCCGATTGCATCGGGCGCGCCGCGCGGCGGCGAAGAAGCTGACCCAAGTCTGCGGTGCGTGCGCAGATCACAAATGCCTGGATTGCACCTGTAAACGCCAGGTGTAAGAGAAAGCGGGCACGTGCGTCTGCATGGGTGAAGGAGAAAAGCCCATGTGTTGTTGCAGCGGAACCAAAACGAAGGAGACGAGCCAAATGGTGAAGGATGTCGTGTGCGGGATGCAGATCGACCCAAAAGAAGCGGCGGGCAAGAGCGAGTATCAGGGCCAGACGTACTACTTCTGCGCCCCAGGATGCAAGCGCAAGTTCGACGCCAACCCCCAGCAGTTCGTGAAGTAAGAGGCCCGGGGCGGTGAACTGGCGACAGTGTTGCCAGTCTGCCGCATCCGGAGTTTTACAGGAGCAAGCCATGGCAGAGGTTCAAGAAGCTGAGTTAGTACGCGATCCCGTGTGCGGGATGATGATTGAACCGCAGGACGCTGTGAGCCCGCAGGAGGTTGAAGGAAAGACCTACCACTTCTGCAATCGTTCCTGTGCCACAAAGTTCGCGGCCGATCCCAAAAGCTATTTGCAACCGGTTGCAAAATCCGCAGATTTGCCGCCCAAGGGCCAGGAGAACGTCGAATACATCTGCCCCATGGACCCCGAAGTTCACAAGATGGGGCCGGGTGCCTGCCCCAAGTGCGGCATGGCGCTTGAACCCGCCACCATGAAGGCACCGGCCACTCGGAGCGATTTCACCTGTCCGATGCACCCGCAGATCAGCCGGCAGGAGCCGGGCAACTGCCCCATCTGCGGTATGACGCTTGAACCACGGGAGACCACCGTGGAAGAGGCGAATCCCGAGCTGACGGACATGACGCGTCGCTTCTGGATCAGCGTCGCTTTGGCCGTGCCCCTGCTGGCGCTCATGGTCTCCGACCTCTTCCCTTCCATGCCGCTGCAGCACATGCTCCCAGCCCGGACCTGGGCCTGGATCGAGTTCGCGCTGGCATCGCCCGTCGTGCTCTGGTGTGGCTGGCCGTTCTTTGTGCGAGGTTGGCAATCGGTCGTGAACCGCAGCCTCAATATGTTCACGCTGATCGCGCTTGGCACGGGGGCGTCCTTCCTTTATAGCGCCGTGGCTACGATAGCTCCCCAGATCTTTCCTCCATCGTTTCGTGCGGAAGGTGGCGAGATCGCGCTCTACTTCGAGCCGGCGGTCGTCATCATTGCGCTGGTCCTGCTGGGACAGGTGATGGAACTACGCGCCCGCAGTCAGACCGGCAGTGCTATTCGTGCGCTGCTGGGTTTGGCTCCAAAGACTGCGAGACGCCTGGACGAACAGGGCGGCGAAAGCGACGTGCTGCTCGATCACGTTCAGGTGGGCGACCGGCTGCGGGTCAGGCCGGGCGAGAAGGTCCCTGTCGATGGCGTGGTGCTGGAGGGACATAGTTCGATTGACGAGTCCATGGTCAGCGGCGAGCCAATTCCTGTCGAGAAAGATGTTGCGGCCAAAGTCACCGGAGGCACCGTGAACGGCACAGGTGGCTTTGTCATGCGGGCTGAGCGGATCGGTGCGGATACCCTTCTCTCCCAGATCGTCAAGATGGTCAGTCAGGCGCAGCGGTCCCGTGCGCCGATCCAGCGGCTTGCCGACCGCGTTGCGTCTTTCTTCGTTCCCGCAGTCATCCTCGCAGCGGTAGCCACCTTCATCGTCTGGTATCTGGTTGGTCCTCAGCCCCGCTTTGCACACGCCCTTGTGAACGCCGTTGCGGTCCTGATCGTCGCTTGCCCGTGCGCCCTGGGACTGGCTACTCCGATGGCCATCATGGTGGGTACGGGCCGGGGGGCCGGAGCCGGCATCCTCATTCGCGATGCCGAGTCCTTGGAGACCTTCGGTAAGGTGAACACGCTGATCGTCGATAAGACCGGAACCCTCACCGAAGGCAAGCCGACCCTTGCTTCGGTCCTTCCTCAACCAGGCACCAGCGAATCTGACCTCTTGCAGTTCGTCGCGAGCCTTGAACGTTCGAGCGAGCATCCTCTCGCAGCGGCCATCGTGAAGGGAGCCGAAGCGAAGAAGCTCACCCTTACGGATGTGCAGGGATTCAGCTCCATCACCGGCAAGGGTGTGAAAGGAACCATCTCCGGCAAGCAAATCGCTGTAGGTAACGCGGAGATGTTTCGAGAGCTGGGCATTGACCCGGCACCACCTATGCTCACTCAAGCCGAAACTCTTAGAAAAGAAGGCCAGACCGTCATGATGGTTGCCATAGACGGTAAGCCCGCAGGCCTAGTCAGCGTCTCTGATCCGATCAAGAAATCCACTCCCGAAGCTATCCGCGAACTGAAATCGGCAGGCCTCAAGGTCATCATGGTCACAGGAGACAACCAGACCACGGCAAAGGCCGTTGCGGACAAACTCGGTATCGAGTTCGAAGCCGACGTTCTTCCCCAGCAAAAGGCAGAAGTCGTCAAAAAGTATCAGCAGCAGGGTGCGATTGTGGCCATGGCCGGGGATGGGGTGAACGACGCTCCAGCACTCGCACAGGCCAATATCGGAATTGCCATGGGTACCGGCACCGACGTAGCGATGGAAGCTGGCGGCATTACGCTCCTCACCGGCGATCTTCGCGGCATTCTTAGAGCGCGACACCTCAGCCAGGCCACCATGAGCAACATCCGGCAGAACCTGTTCTTCGCTTTCATTTACAACGCGATTGGAGTGCCGCTGGCCGCCGGAGTGCTGTTCCCCTTCTTCGGTCTGCTACTCAATCCAATGATTGCAGCCGGAGCCATGAGCTTCAGTTCCGTTTCAGTGATTGCAAACTCCCTTCGACTAAGAACAGCAAAGCTATAGGGCAGGCAATTGATACAGTGCACTTTCTCGAAGCTCTTCCTGTTCACTTCTGATGGGAAGAGAACGAGCTCTCCACTAGGCCCAAGTTGAAGTGACCCGCGAATCGGTGGCGTATGCTGAATAGTGTGAAGCCGCTGCAACAATTCGGAGCGCTCTTACTGCTTCTGTTGTCCTTTGTGGCACCGGCGATGGCGTGTATGACTTCCGATGCAGGTATGACTGTTGAAGAACGTGCCTGCTGTCGATCGATGAAAGCCGATTGCGGGCAGGGAGAGATGCCCGCTTCACATGATTGCTGCAATAAGACCCCAAGCGCAGTTCAAAGCATCCCTTTGAGATCGGATGTTGCTTCGTTTCATCCTGTTCTTGCAGTTGCAGTTGGGACTCTGCTGCTCGACCTGTTCCCGCCCGACGATAAGATTCACGGCCTTATTCCGCGGCCGGAACACTCACCCCCAAAACCTCCTCCTTCGTCCATTTCTGTTCTCAGAGTCTAGTCCTTTCCTATCTCGCTGCTGAAGATTCGAGACGCACACCTGTGCGTCCTCACGTCTGAACTGAACATGAGACAGGAGATGACTTATGAAAGTGGCTGCCTACTGTACCGCCGCATTGGTGCTGTTCGCCGGCATTTCTGCCCAACCGCAGCAGATAAACCGCGAACCGACGCCGCTAGCCACATTGCTAGCTGAGGCAGCATCAAGAAATTCTCAGATTGCCGCTGCGAACGATGCGTGGCAATCGTCGAGTCATGTGGCGCGACAGGTTTCCACACTGCCCGATCCGCAGTTTACCTTTCAATCGTTCAGCGTTGGCAGCCCAAGGCCGGGTGCCGGTTTCAGCAACAGCAACTTCGCCTATCTCGGCTTTGGAGCTTCGCAGGCTCTCCCCTATCCTGGCAAGCTCCGGCTCAAGGGCGAGGTTGCGTCACGCAAAGCCGACGCGACTGAAGCCCGAGTGGGCGTGGTGAGGGCGGAGGTGGCTGAACAAGTCAAGTTGCTTTACCTGCGGCTTGCGTATCTACAGCAGACATTCGCTATTCTCGACCGCACGAATGGCGTACTGGGGCCGCTCGTGCAAAATGAACTCTCGCATTACAGCCTCGGCGAAGGAAATCAGGCTGGCATCATCAAGGCACAGTTACAGCGCACCCAGATTCTGCGGAGCGAGACAGTCAATCGCGAACAGACGGGCGAAGCGGAGGCCGATCTGAAAGAGCTGCTGCATCGCGCACAAGACTCACCAGACATCGTCGCGGAACCGCTCGCCGAAACGACCCTGGGCCAAACTGCCACTGAACTGCAAAGTCTTGTGCGTCAGCAGAATCCTACCCTGCAGGTTGAGCAACGGTCAGTTCAGCAAGAAGAGGCACAGATAAAGTCGGCGCAGCGAAACGGAAAACCCGACTTCAACGTCGGTTACATGTATCAGTTGACCGGCTCCTCCTATCGGGACTACTACATGCTTACGCTAAGCCTGAGCCTCCCGCATCGCGCCCGCGTACGAGAGGAAGTCGCCGAGGCGATCGAGCAGGCAAATTATGCGCGGCACGAGCTCGACTCCGAGGCGCAGCAACAATTAGCAGCCGTACAAAAGCAATTTGTCGCAGCCACCGGCACGGCTCAACTGCTCGACGAATACACCCACGGATTGATTCCGCAATCAGAAGCTATTTTCCGTTCGGAGCAATCTTCCTACGCAGCCAACAAGCAGGCTTTCACACCCGTGCTCTCGTCTCTACTCGATCTGCTCTCTTTGCAGAGCGACTTTCAAGAAGCGCTGCTGGAGCATGAAACGGCACTCGTGCGACTTGAGACTCTGACAGGAGCGTCTCTCCGATGAGCCAGTCCTCGCAGAAGTACATTCTCATTACCTCGCTCGTATGGGCCTGCATCCTGGGCACGGTTCTTTTCTTTCTGCATAAGCCGCAACACAGCTCACCAGCCAACACGGGCGGTCCAGTCCCGCTTGCGGAAGGGCCGGCTGTGTCTTCCCGCGCAATGCCGCAAACACCGCAAACTCCACAACAAGTCGAAGCACCGCTGGCGCCGGTCCAGTTGTCGCAGGCGCAAATGCAGCGTATCGACATGAGCACGGGAGTTGCGCTATACAAACAGCTCGATAACGACTTGAGGGCCACGGGAACGGTGGCAATTGATGAGCGCCTACTCTCTTATGTGCAGACGCGATTCTCTGGCTACATTCGCAGGGTCGTCGTCAACGCTACGTATCAATATGTTCGCAAGGGACAACCTCTTTTTACCATCTACAGTCCAGACCTGGTGGCAACCGAGCAGGAATACCTACTCGCGCGCGAAAATGAGAAGACACTCGGCGGCAGCTCCATCGGAGATGTCGCGGCGGGTGCGAACTCGCTTACTTCGGCCGCCGAACAGCGGCTGGCACAGTGGGAAATTTCCGGCAGCCAGATCGCAGAACTGAAACGTACTGGTAACGCTTTGCCTGATCTCACCATCAACGCTCCTGCGTCTGGTTACGTCACAGAATTCAATGCACTGCCCAATCTGTATGCGACTCCGGCGACCCGGCTGTACACCATCGCGGACCTTTCGCATGTGTGGGTCAACGCGCAGGTCTTTCAAACCGATGTAGGGCAGCTCAAGCCCGGTGACTCTGCCACCATTACCGTCGATGCCTACCCTCTTAGGACGTTCCGAGGTCGCGTCGAGCAGATTCTTCCTCAAGTAGACATGGCAACGCGCACGGTAGCGGTGAGGCTGTCCATCGCAAATCCCGGCCTGCTGCTTAAACCGGGGATGTTCGTCAATGTCGCTATCAAATCCTCGATGGGACGACGGCTTGTCGTTCCGGCCTCAGCCGTGTTTCAGACAGGCATGAGGCAGGTTGTGTTCCTCGATCACGGGAATGGCAGCATCGAACCGCACGATGTCGTGCTGGGGCCTCGCGTCGGCGACAACTTCGTGGTGCTCAAGGGTTTGGCCGCTGGTGAGTCCATCGTCACCTCAGCCAACTTCCTGATCGACTCAGAAAGCCAACTGCAGGCCGCCGCAGGTTCGTATGCGCCTCCGCCTCCGGGAGCGGGCGCGAACCAGGCGGCATCTCCCCAGCAGGCGCAGATTGATCTCACAACCGAACCCACCCCGCCGCGCAAAGGGGCGAATGTCTTTCGGGTCAAGCTGACTGGGAGCAACGGCACGGTAATCCCAGGCGCGGATGTCACCGTGACCTTTTTTATGCCGGCGATGCCGGCAATGGGAATGGCTGCCATGAACTCGTCTGCGCATCTCGCGGAGAAAAGTGCAGGAGTCTACGAAGGCTCTGGCGATCTCGGCTCCGGCGGGACGTGGCAGGTGACGGTTGTCGCGAAGAAAGGCGGCGAGGTCCTCGCCACAAAACAAGTTCACCTTAACGCAACGGGAGGGATGTAACCATGCTCTCCCGAATCATCGATCTATGCGCTCGTAACCGTTTCCTTGTATTCACCTTCACGCTGCTGTTGACGCTCGCAGGTATCTGGTCGTTGCGGCATATTCCCGTCGATGCCTTGCCCGACATCTCGGATGTGCAGGTCATCATTCACACACGCTGGGATGGGCGGCCGCCCGATCTCATTGAAGATCAGGTCACTTATCCCATTGTCACGAGCCTTCTGGCTGCACCGCATGTAAAAGCCGTTCGCGCTCAGACGATGTTCGGGGACTCCTATGTGTTCGTCGTCTTTCAGGATGGGACAGACCTCTACTGGGCGCGTTCGCGGGTCCTCGAATATCTCCAGCAGATCAGCGGACAATTACCCTCCGGTGTCCATCCCGCGATCGGCCCCGATGCCACCGGCGCGGGCTGGGTCTTCGAGTACGCCATCGTCGATAAAAGCGGCAACCAAAGCCTCGCCGACCTCCGCAGCCTGCAGGACTGGCATCTGCGCTACGCTCTCGAAACCGTGCCGGGCGTTGCGGAGGTGGCGAGCATCGGCGGATTCGTGAAGCAGTATCAGGTCAATGTCGATCCCGAACAAGCTCCTGGCCTACGGCATTCCGCTATCCAAAGTGATCGACGGCGGTAAAGACAAGCACGAATGAAGTCGGCGGGCGCGTGCTTGACCTGAGCGGCGCACAGTACATGATTCGCGGCCTCGGCTATTTGAATTCGACAACTGATCTCGAAAATGTCCCGGTGGGCAGCAAGCAACGGCACACCCGTCTTCATCCGCGATCTCGGCTCGGTTTCTCTTGGCCCCGACATTCGCGAAGGTGCGGCGGACTGGAACGGCGAGGGCGAAACGGTGGGCGGCATCGTCGTGATGCGTCAGGGCATGAACGCGTTGAATGTCATCAACGGCGTCAAGGCAAAGCTAAAACGAGATAGCGCCCTCCTTGCCGCCCGGAGTGCAGATCGTCGCGGGCTACGACCGTTCTGGTCTTATCAACGATTCGATAGCAACCCTCCAACGCGACCTGACTCGAAGAGGCCATCATCGTCAGCCTCGTCATCATCATCTTCCTGTTTCACTTCCGCTCGGCGTTGATCGCGATCCTCGCGCTTCCCATTGCCGTGCTCATCGCCTTCATCCCGATCTACTACCTTGGCATCAGCTCCAACATCATGTCGCTTGGAGGTCTCGCTCTAGCCGTTGGTGTGCTCGTCGATGCGGCCATCGTGATGGTGGAGAACGGCTATCGTCATCTGTCGGAACGACAGGAGCGCGATGCCACACCAGTCTCCGAGACCGAACGCCGCGAGATCCTGATCGGGGCTGCTAAGCAGGTCGGGCCCGCGCTCTTCTTCTCGCTGCTGATTATCGTCGTCTCGTTCCTCCCGGTCTTCCTGTTGGAAGCTCAGGAAGGGCGAATGTTCCGTCCCCTTGCCTGGACCAAGACGTTGGCGGTAGGCTCTTCCTCCATCATTGCAATCACGCTCGTTCCTGTGCTGATGGTCTTGCTCATCCGTGGAAAGCTCAAGCCTGAGCGCGCGAACCCCATCGCGCGATTCACGCAAGCCATCTACCTGCCCGTGCTGCGATTCTGCCTGCATCATCGCAAGCTGACGATTGCTGGTCAATCTACTGTTTCTGCTGGTCACGCTGCCTGTTGCCTTCAAACTGGGCAGCCAGTTCATGCCGCCGCTCTTTGAAGGCTCGGCGCTTTACATGCCCACCGCACTTCCCGGGATTTCGATGGAACAGGCGAAGTCGATCCTGCAGAAGCAGGATGCAATCCTGCACTCCTTCCCCGAAGTCGAGAGCGTCTTCGGCACAGTGGGACGATCCGACAGCGCGACCGACAACGCTCCGCTCGATATGTACGACACCACCATCATGCTCAAGCCGCGCGACCAATGGCGCCGCCGGCATGACCTATGACAAGCTCATCCAGGAAATGGACGCGAAGGTGCAGTTTCCAGGCCTGTCCAATACCTGGACGAGCCCTGTCGAGAATCGTCTGGATATGGAGCTGACCGGTATCAAAACCCCGCTCGGAATGAAGGTACAAGGTCCGAACGTAGACGGGATCGAGCGCGTCGCCGGGCAGATTCAAAGTGTCCTTGGGTCTATGCCGCAACTGCGTTCCATCTTTGCCGAGCGTATCTCGCAGGGATTCTATGTCAATGTGGAGGTGAATCGCCTGGAGGCTGCACGCTACGGCCTCAGCGTGGCCGATGTGCAGACCGCCGTCGCATCCGGGATTGGAGGCGAGAATATCGCGGAGAATATCGAAGGCCGCGAACGATACCCGATTAATGTCCGCTACGCACGAGCGTTTCGTGACAACGTCGAGGCTATGCGCAGCGTCCTGATCGGCACTCCGTCCGGAGCGCAGATTCCGCTTGGCCAGGTAGCTAAGGTCTCGTTCACCCACGGGCCCGCCATGATCCGCGACGAGGACGGCCAGCTCACCGGCTACGTTTATCTCGATCTGAAGGACACCAACTACGGCGGTTTCGTCGACGCAGCCAATCATCTACTACACAACAAGCTGGTGCTGCCCACCAACTATACCTATCAGTGGTCGGGCGAATATCGAGTTTGAATCGCGGGCCAAGCAGCGTCTCAAGCTCATTCTGCCCATAGTCTTCTTCCTCATCTTCGTCCTGCTCTACATGGTCTTCCGCTCGGCCGCGGAAGCAGTCGTACTTATCGTGCCCACGATCTACGCGCTGACCGGCGGCCTGCTGCTGCAATGGCTGCTTGGCTATAACTTCAGCGTGGCCGTCTGGGTCGGGTACATTGCGCTCTTCGGAATCGCGGTGGAAACCGGCGTGGTCATGGTCGTCTACCTGCACGAGGCTTTGGACCGTCATCTTCTCGCGGACGAAGTCCATAGCCCGCACGATATTGAACAGGCTGCCATCGAAGGCGCGGTTCAGCGCCTCCGTCCGAAGCTCATGACAGTCACCGCCGTTCTCGCCAGTCTCATTCCAATTCTCTTTGAGACCGGCATCGGCTCCGACGTAATGAAGCCTATAGCTGCGCCTATCGTCGGAGGCATGATCACATCGACGATCCATGTTTTGATCCTGGTCCCTGTCTTCTTTGTCATGATGAAAGAGCGGGCTCTTCGCCGAGGTACCTTGGGTTTCCATCAGGAAACGGGCGACAAAGTACCGTAGTGATTCTCCGCCTGAGTAAGCCGTACATCAGCTAGCGACCTTCTCAGAAACCATCCTGCTCGTAAGCGTCAGCGAAACAGTGAATGAGGACAGACTGAACCAACAGGACCGGTAGAACAAGTAGGCTCTTCAAACACAGACTCGAAAGTAAGGAGAATGGGCATAGCTCTCGGCCTAATCTTAGAGATGAAAGATCCAATACAAGAAGCTAAAACGTGTACTCCGGATCTACCCTCCGAGCTTGGCTCAAAGGTTCGGATCGTCCAACTCCTAACGATCGCTTGGATGAGTGTAGAGCTTGCGGTCGCGATCGCAGCCGGAGTCCGCGCTCACAGCATAGCCTTAACAGCGTTTGGGGTCGACAGCGGAGTGGAACTTCTCTCCGCTGTCGTGGTGCTTCGCCGGTTCCGATCAGGTCCAGGTGCGGAGAAGATGGCAGCAAGAATCAATGCAGCCCTGCTGTATGCCCTCGGCGTATATATTCTCTGCACATCTGGAATAGCCATTTTCAGCAACCATCTCCAACCCGAAACTTCAGTTACAGGGATCGTTCTTTTGATAGCGGCAGCAATCATAATGCCTGTACTCGGAGCCGCTAAAAAGCGACTCGCCATCTCCACAAAAAGTGGAGCACTGAAGGCGGACGCGGCTCAAAGCAACCTTTGTGCGTACATGGCATGGATTGCACTTGCTGGTCTCGTCGTCAATGCGCTGTTTCATCTGCCATGGGCTGATTCCGCAGCGGCTCTGTTCCTGTTACCGTTGGTCCTTCGTGAGGCGAACGAGGCTCGTAAAGGCGAAATTTGCGAGTGTTGATCGAGCAGGAGAGAAGTCCGGCTGACGGCACATCAACGTGTCGTCATATCGATCAGAAGAATCGCAAGAAAGCCCACAAAGAAGGTAGCTGTTGTGAAACTGGTGTCTTCCCGCTCGTGGGCTTCGCGTAAGAGTTCCTCCGTTACCAGATAAAGCAACGCCGCTTCTCCAAACCCAAGAGCGGCAGTAACCGCCCATGCCGGCGCGAATCCGAGTAGACCCACGCCTATGCCGGTGCCCGCGATCAAGGTGGTCGAGACCGCCGCCGTGACTCCAAAAGCCTTCGTGGCCGAAAGTCCTCGCTCGCGCAGCTCACCGACCAAGGCAAGGCCGAGGGCTACAAGCTCAAGTGTGAGTGCAAACGTCAGGAGTCGGCCTTGCCTTGCTCCTCCAGAAAAGCCGATGCCGATGACAAAACCATCCAGGAGAAGATCGATCGCGATGGCGCAAAGATATACGCGCGGGAGCCTACTCTTTCCTGCCTCCCCACCTCCGCTGTCTTCCGCTTTCGCCAAAAGCAGCAAGGTAAGAACCGCCGCTATAAAGCCGATTGCGGTGGGAATCGGCGACTGCCGGGCGATGAGGTCAGGCGTAATTTCGAATGCGACTGCAGCAAAGACCACTCCACCAGCCAGGTGCTGCACGATGCTTTGAAGACGGCCACTCCCTTTCAAGAGAATGGCCACCAAAGCCGCAAGTAACGATGCGGCAACCGGAATGAGAGAGTAGAGCAGCGCCGTTTTCATGCTTTTGCCTTGGCCTCCCGCCGCTCTTCGATCCACTTGTAGAGGGTTGGGAGGACCAGTAGGGTCAAGAGCGTGGAAGTGACGAGACCGCCGATGACCACAGTTGCCAAGGGCCGTTGGACCTCAGCTCCAGCGCCGGTCGAAATTGCCATCGGAATGAAGCCCAGACTTGCGACCAGAGCAGTCATCAGCACCGGTCTCAGGCGCGTTTCGGCTCCCTGCTCGACGGCATCTGCGACTGATAGCCCTTCACCTCGCAGCTCACGAACGTAGGTGAGCAGAACGATGCCATTCAAAACCGCAATGCCGAAAAGCGCAATGAATCCCACACCAGCCGAGATGCTGAAGGGCAATCCCCGCAACAGGAGAGCGGCGATGCCTCCAGTAGCGGCCAAGGGGATGTTGAGGAAGATCAGGGCGGCAGGCAGCATCGCCTGGAAGTTGAAGTACAGCAAGAGGAAGATCAACAAGAGGGCGGCGGGAACGACGATTGCGAGTCGCCTGCTCGCACTTTTGAGCTGCTCGAACTGGCCGCCCCATTCCAGTTCATAACCGTCCGGTATCCTCACTTTTGCGGCTACAACCTTCTGTGCGTCTGAAACGAACCCAGCCAGATCACGCCCACGTACATTTACTTCGACGCTGATACGACGTTGCCCACCCTCACGGCTGATCTGTGAAGGCCCCTCTTCTTCCTGTATGTCCGCAAGCTGCGCTAATGGGATGAAGTGACCTTCGCTGTCACCAACGCGAAGGTTGCTGATCGCCTCCGCGGACCCGCGCTGCTGTTGTGGGAAGCGAACCTGAAGCGCGAACCTGCGGTTCCCTTCCACGATCTCCCCTACTGGTTTTCCGCCTATGGTTTGGATGGTGTCGAGGACGGCGGCCGCATCGAGTCCATGCCGGGCCAGCGCGTCACGCCGGATGCGGATGCGAAGATACGGCAGGCCCGCCACACGCTCCGCGCGCACGTCAGCCGCCCCTCTTACCTTCTTCACAGCCGCTGCAATCTGGTCCGCTTTCAGGCGAAGCGTTTCCAGATCGTCTCCATACAGCTTGATTGCGATGTCACTCCGGGACCCACCTTCGAGCAGCTCCTGCATGCGCATCTGGATAGGCTGGGAGAAGCTATAGGCCGCACCGGGAGCCTCTTCTTCGAGCCGTTTCTTCATCGCTGCGATCAGGTCTGTCTTATTTCGTCCCTTCGTCCATTCATCCGCAGGTTTGAGGGAAACGTACACATCGCTTTGGTCGATAGCCATCGGATCAGTCGCAACCTCCGGACTGCCCGTTCTGCTAAAGACATGCGACACCTCTGGGAACTGTCGCAGCACGGTTTCGATGATCTGATTTCCATGCAGAGACTCGCTGATCGAAATGCCTGGGACGCGATACATCTGGACTAGGATCGAGCCTTCATCAAGCGAGGGAATAAAGACCGCGCCGAGAAAAGGAACTGCGATTAGAGACGCGACGAAAAGAGCCAAAGCAATGCTTCCTGTTATCACAGGTCGAGCCAACGCGTGTTGCAGCAACGGCCTGTAAACGCCATCGATCTTACGCATCAAAAACGTTGGCTTTTCTGCTCCCGTTTTCCGAAGAACATACCAACTCAAAACCGGCATGAGGGTAAGGGCGATGATGAGCGAAGCGAACAGGGCAAAGAGCACCGTAGCCGCCATGGGCTTGAACATCTTGCCTTCAACCCCGCTCAACGTCAGGATCGGTACATAGACCAGGAAGATGATCGCCACACCGAAGAAGATCGGTTTGGCGACTTCAGTTCCGGCCCGTCGTATTGTCTCTTCAACGGGTTCATCTGGCTTTCTTTCGTGCAAGCGCCGGAGGATGTTTTCGATGATCACTACTGAACCATCCACAATCAGGCCGAAGTCGATGGCTCCCAAACTCATCAGGTTGCCGGAGATCTTGGCTTGCACCATGCCGGTGATCGCAACCAGCATGGAAAGCGGAATCGCCACAGCGACGACCAGTCCTCCACGAAAGCTGCCAAGCAGCAGCAGGAGCACGACAATGACCAGGATTCCGCCCTCGATGAGGTTGCGGGTGACGGTGTGAATCGTTCTGTTCACGAGATCTTTTCGATCCGAGAGCATTTCGATTTTGACGCCAGGTGGAAGCGTCTTCTGAACCACTGTTAGAGCGTCTTTTACCCGGTCGGCGACGACCCGCGAGTTTTCCCCTAGCAGCATGAGCGTCACGCCGACAACAATCTCTCCTTTGCCGTCCTCAGTAGCGAACCCGCGCCGCACCATGGGTGCGAAGTGCACTGTCGCGATATTCCGAATCAGGATGGGCGTTCCGGTGGGCGAGCTGGCGACAACAATGTTTTCTATGTCGGCCAGACTTCCAATCAATCCCTCGCCACGGATCAACGCTTGCTGTTCGGCGTGTTCTACATAGGCTCCGCCCGCGTTGGCATTGTTCTTCGGCAGAACGTCGAGCACGCGCGAGAGTGGAATGTGATAACCGGTGAGCTTATCGCTATCCACTTCAACCTCATACGTCTTCACCTCTCCGCCTTGACTGTTGATTTCAACGATGCCGGGTACGAGCCGCATCTTTGGGGCGATGGTCCAATCCAAAATGGTCCGCAGCTCCATTGGAGTCTTGCCGGGACCAGTTACTTTGAACTGATAAATCTCTCCTAGCCCGGTCGAAATCGGTCCCATCTCAGGAACGCCGACACTCGCTGGAATTGCTTCTCGTGCCTGCGTCAAACGTTCGCTGACCAGGTTCCGGCAGAAGTAAGGGTCCATGCTGTCCTTGAAATAGACGGCCACATAAGAGAGGCCATATTTCGAGGTGGACTGGATGTGAGTGATGCCCGGCAGCCCGGCCATGGCTGTTTCTACTGGAAACGAGAGCAGTTGCTCGACTTCCAAAGGCGACAGGCTGGGAGCGCGTGTGAGGACTAGAACCTGGTTCGGAGTGATATCCGGCTGAACATCGATCGGTAGGCTCTGAAGTGAGAAGAAGCCACCCACGGCAACGAACAATGCGCCGAGCAGCACGAGGACCCGGTAACGAAGAGCAAATTCAACGATCTTCCCCATTACTCCTCCCCCAGATCGCCACCGGCGAGGATCGATTTCAGGTGGAAGGCTCCCTGCGTCACGACGCGTTCCCCAGCGGAAAGGCCACTGACGATCTCCGTCTGACCGTTGATGGTTACGCCTTTCTCGACTTGCCGAGATTCGAAGGTCGTCGGTCCATGCTGAACAAAGACGACGTTCTTGCCCTCAACATCCTGCAGAGCTGTCGAGGGAACGGCCAGCGCCTGCTTGCTGAATTTCGTAGGCAGCTCGATGTTCGCGAACATATCCGTTTTCAGGCGCATGTCCTTGTTTGCCACCTCGCAGCGCACTTTCGCTGTGCGTGTCTGCGGGTCGAGAACGTCACTGATGTACGCTACCCGGCCTGCAAAGCTCTCATCGGGATACGTGTCCACACGGATCGCGGCGTTCTGACCAAGGCGGATACGGCCAAGGTCCTTTTCATAGACTTCTGCCTGTACCCAGACCCTGGAAAGATCGGCGACCGTGAACATCTCTTTGCCCGGCTCTACGATGTCGCCGGGAGAAGCGGCAGCTTTCGTGATGACCCCGGCAAACGGAGCCTTGAGCACCGTAGACGAGCCGTTGCCACTGGCACCATAGCGACGGAGTCGCTGTTGTAGCCCGCCGAGAACAGCCTGTTGCGACTCGATGCTCGCCCGAACTCCTTGCTCTTCTGCCTTGCTGAATTCGTAGTCTTTTTCTGCTCCCGCTCCGATGTCGGCAAGTCGCCTGCTCCGTTCCGACTGTCGAGCCGCAGGAGTGAGTTGGGCGTTCAAGCGAGCCAGATCAGCGCGGGCCGACTGCGCCTGAGCGCCCAGCTCTACCGCCTCCAGATTGTCAAACGTTGCAAGGGTCTGTCCCGCGCGAACGCGATCCCCTACCTTTGCCCGGACCTCAAGAACTCTTCCGCGTGAGAGAGGAGCAACTTCGCCAACGTGATTGTCGATCGGCTGCACCGTGCCGGTAGCCCTGAAATACTCGCTCAACTGGACGACTGCAGCGGGCGCAACGACCAGGCCTACATGCTTTTGAGCAGGAAGAAGCATTTCAACTTCTTTCTGCTTTGCAGGTTCCTGGCTCTCTACCGATGTTGAGGATTCCTTCTCGCCGTCTGGAGCCGCTTTACGCTTGCAGCCTCCAACCAGAACCAAACCACATACGAGAACTACTAGAAGTTGTTTCATGGAAGATTGCCTCCTATGGCGCGTTCCACTTCGGCCCAGCCGCGCGAGGCGTCGGCTTGAGCGTCGATATAAGCAAGTTCGTTGTCCACGAGTCGCCGTTGTTCGTTCAGGACATCCAGCAGCCGGAGCTGCCCCAGCTTGTAAGCTTCACGGATGACCGTCAGATTTGCGGTGGAAGGCTCGACCACGCCGGTCCGCAGAAGATCGAGGGAGGCCCGGGCCGCCGTCCAGCGCTGATAAGCAGCTTCCACTTCGAGCGGAATAGACCGCTCCAGGTACTCCTGTTGCAACTGAGAGCCAGACGACCGCGCCGTTGCTGTCTGCACATCGCCAGCTCCGCTGCGGCTTGTCCGCAGAGGAATCGAAACGCCAAACGTAAGCAGGTCGATCTGTTCGTTGATCGGAGCCAGCGCACCGGTGGATGTCTGCCCAAAGAGCCCTTCAAACAGGCTGTACTGCCGGGAGTACCCAGCAGAAAGCGTGACATCGGGCTTCGCATTCGCCTTAGCCAGAGAAATTCCAGCTCGATTCTGATCCGCTCGAAGTAAGGCACTTCGCAGGTCAGCTCTGGATTGCAATGCGCGAGACTTCAGATCCTCTAGCGAATCCGAACCGGGAATCTCGGACGTGACTTGGGGCAGGGGCTGGTCGGCCCGGAGCCCAACGAGCTTACGCAGGTTCGTTTCGGCGACGGCTAATCGTCCTTGTGCACTCGTTTTGAGGACGACGCCACGATTGATTTCAACCCGCAGCAGGCTCGCTTCAAGCGGTGCAACGTCGCCCTCGCGAACACGGGCTTCCGTCAGGCGCAACGCATCTTGATTCACGGATGCGAGGTCATCCAGCAGCTTGAGCTTCTGTTGCTCCGCCACACGCTCCGCAACTCCACTGCGAATTTGGTAAGCCAGCTCTGCCGACCGCTCCTGCAACTCGGCTTCGGCTTGCCCGATCCCAAAGCCAGCGACTTCGACCCGCTTGGACCGTTTTCCAAACGTTTCTAACGGCTGAGAGTAGTTCGCGCCGTATTGCTCTTGTCCCAGCGTACCCAGCGGCTTGCCGGTAACTCCGTTGGCATTGATTGTTGGTGGGGGACGAACACCAGCCTGGCGAACGGCCCCTTGCGCTTCACCAATTCGCTCACGAATCGACAGCACATCCCTATTTTGAGCGAGTCCCATGCGAACCAGATCGTCCACGGTGGACGGACTGGTTTGCTGCGCAACCATCCAAGCCGGCGCGATCAGCAGTCCGCACAGGAAAGACACAAGTCTTCCTGGCATACATTTCTCCTAGTTCCAAAGGTCGATTACAGACGCAGCGGGGCTAGGAGAGCTGAGGAGGGTGTTCGATGTCTTGCGATCGACTGATGGGCTTCACCGAAAGCACATCGCTTGAGGCTTCAACGGTCACAACAGGAGCGACAAAGGCTGCTTGCGCGACGATAAGAGGGTGAGCGCAGCAGCAGATGCAGTTGTCGGGTGCCTGATTGGTCGGCGGATGCTTGCCGATGGAACTCAGGACGGAACAGTCTGAACTGGGCAGATCACAGGTAAGCACATCCACGCCTATATAGAGGACGAGGAACAACGCCGTAAGGCGAAACGCTTTAGCCCAGAATGCCACATCCCATTCTAACCTTTGATGAAGGAAGGCCGGTGATAGGAGGGGCTGAGACACCCTCAAGTCAGGTAAGAAGGTTTCTAAACGCTATCGGCTCGCTTCCTCTTTGTCTGCGAAGAGAGGAACGAGCTTGGCGCGCAGGCTTCTTCGAGTGAAGTCGAGCTGCTTCTGTTCGTGACCTTTGGGATGCTGCTCACGCCATAGTTCCAGGAGGAGCGGCGGCATGGCCGAGAGCACCGCCTTGGTGCGGTGAATCTTGGCATGGCAGCCAGGACAAAGCGAAAGCATCAGGTTCAGGACCGACTTGCCGGGTACCCGGTGGTGAACGATGATGGAGCGTTTGTCGCGACCGGAAGCATCACAGACGCGGCAACGGTAGCCGTCACGCTCCAGAACCGCTTCGCGCAAGCCGCCGAAATACTCCTCATCCTGCCGTTTCAGCGTGTAGCAGGTCGAGCACAGTCCCAAGGGCCAGGACCTTTGGCTTTCCGCATGGACAGTGCATCACCCTTTGAGCGAGACGTGTCACTTCCCCGCCCTTCCAGGTTCCGCCTTTGCCCGTCCGATGTAGCGGTAAACCGTCGTCCGATCCAACTTGAACTCACGCGCCAGGGCAGCTTTGCTTTCCCCTAAACCCAGGCGACGGGTCAGCTCAGCCGCCCGATCCGGCGTCAGCAGGCGCTTACGGCCCTTATAGACGCCATCCCGTTTCGCCAGCTCGATTCCCTCTCGCTGGCGTTCCCGGCTCCACGCAACTTCAAACTCTGCGAACGAGCCCATCATATTAAGGAGCAGCGTCGCCATCGGCGAGTCGTCGCCGGTGAGGGTCAGGTTCTCTTTGATGAAGCGGACGCCGATCTTGCGCGAAGTCAGCTCCCCGACCGTCTTTCTGAGGTCCACCAGGTTGCGACCCAGGCGATCCATCGAGTGACAAATAACCGTGTCGCCTTCCCGGACGAACTTCATCAGGGCTTCGAGCTGCGGGCGCTGAATGTTCTTGCCCGAGGCTTTATCCAGGAACACGCGGTCCAGCTCCATCCCTTCGAGCTGGCGACTCTCGTTTTGTTCAAAGCTGCTCACTCTCACGTACCCCACCGTCTGTCCCTTCGGGGGGTGATGTGTGGCATTAGGCTTTACTACTTTCGGCATTGCCTGTAGCATAAACCAGAAATCAACCCTATGCCACGCCCTTTCAGAGCAATCATGCAACGTGGCGATACGGTATACCCCATTGCTACGCGCTAGCTTTCGCGATGTTGTGGCCAGTCCGGGTGCGTTCCCTTGCCGAGCCACTTTCCAGTTAGTGCCCAAGCTTCATAGAAGACCAGCCATTGAGAAATCCAAGGCAAGATCGTATCGGCGATCAGCATTCCAGGGTTCCACTCATCTGCCGTGTGCACGCAGATGCTTCTCTGTCCGTCAAAGACGTGGGGCAGTTGAGTATGCCCAGGCCCAAGCGCCAATACTGGATTCAGCACGGCGATGCGGGGCCTCAGCCCTTGCGTATAGGTAATCTCAAGAGAGTACCGAGGGCTCAACTCATCAGGCTGCCAGTCGCCTACCCATTTAATCTCTTTGTTCCGCACACACTTTGTGCTGAATTGAGGGTATTTAGACATAGCTAAAAGCTGTTTAGCCTGCGTCAGTTCAGCTTGTCTAGCGTGTCGAAGGAGAGCCATGGTTTGTGCTAGGACGGATACGTGCGACACTCGCGGTAGAGCTGACCGACGTGATGATGCCTGAAGCCTTCACGCCTAATTGAGATTTCATGCGGGAGTCCTGGAGGCGTACGGCTCGCTTCTCAACGACTGTTCCAACAACCCCTCCGAAGAGATCTACGAAGGCTTTCTTCGGATCGTTCTCATGCATGTAGATCTCTCGCCAACGCTTTGCAAAGTGACGAATTCCCAAGTCGAAGTGTTTGTAAGCCTCGTCCCGGTTGTTCCACCGTTCGCTGAAATCTTCATCCTGGTGGACAGGGTTGAGCACTTTAAGGCGTTTCCCTTTGGCATGGGCCACATCCAAACAGTGAACTATTCCCTCTAGAACGTTCAACAGCGCCTCGGCCGTCGAAGGTTCCCCGTTATACAAGTTCGCCGCCAATGTCGTCAGAACGACTGAGATCGGCGGGTACTTGCTCCGAGAGTAAAAAAGATCGCGCCACCGCTTTAGCAGTTGGACAATGAGTTGAAGAACTTCTTTGTCTTCCGTGGACTGTAAAGCGGGTAACGGCTGCATGTCTCTAGCTTCAACAGCCGAAAACTTGTACATGCGGTATTGCGATCGCTTGTGGAACCAGTTGGCGTAACCGATTGGATTGCTTCCCTTCCAGTCTTCAGCCAAAACATCAGGCACCTGAATGCAGGTTGCACAGGCGGCGAGGTCGCTACAGGCCGGCAGGATATCCATATAGAAATCATCGGCGTAGGTAATACGGATGCACCGATTCTTCTTCTCTGTCATGTCCTTGTAACGATCACTACCTTTGAAGAAGGTAAAGAGCTGATCGAGAAGATCCATTGGATCTACAAAATGGAAGGGCTTCGACAATTGGAGAACGAAATCCAGATCAAACGGGCCGTCGATAGGCTTCACCGTTGTTCCAAGCCGCATTGACCCCTGGGGGTAAATATCCGGGTCAGCCTGCGCAAATGGGCTTCCTTCCGCAGCCAAAAGCTCCCCAATGGTCTTATAGCGTTGCTCGGCTAGTTTGTGACGAGTGGGAGATAGCTGCAGCTCGTCACAGATCTCGAACAGAAGATCATCAAATGCCGTTTGACGGCGTTCACTCATGTAGATCATATCGTTCGCAACGAGCATTCTGGCTCCTTTGGTCGATTTTGATGATACTACATACTCCTTTTGTTCGCTACTCCATATAGGCATGTCTGGTGTTGCATATACTTCCTATAGAGGTGTGTTGCGTGTCTAAGACTTCCATTCCGAACACGATCAAAATCATGTTGTGGGCACAGGCGGCCGGACGCTGCCAGTACGATGGCTGCAATCAACAGCTCTTTTTAGACAGAGTTACGAAAACCTTCATGAACTCCGCATATGTGGCCCACATCATTGCCGACCAACCAGACGGGCCGCGCGGAGACACAATCCAATCACCACTCCTTGCGAAAGACCTAAGCAATCTCATGCTCGCTTGCGATGTTCATCATCGATTGATAGACATCGAGCAAATCGCAGATCATCCTGCCGAACGTCTTCGCTGGATGAAGAAAGAACATGAGCGGCGGATCAATCTGCTCACATCGCTTGTGCCAGAAACGCAAAGCCACATTCTCCTGTACGGCGCCAATGTAGGTAATCACTCTCCAGTCCTGTCTTTTCAGAAGGCTGCTCAGGCGATGCTGCCGGAATGGTATCCAGCTGACCAGCATGCCATCGAAATCGGCCTCAAGAACAGTGGGCTGACGGACCGTACACCTGCCTATTGGGAGCTGGAGACAGCAAGTCTTGAAGCCAACCTCACACAACACTTAAAACCTCGGTTCTCGCACGGCGATATCAGTCATCTTTCGGTGTTTGCGGTCGCACCGCAACCCCTGCTCGTGAAACTCGGCTCATTGCTTTCGGATATCCCGGCAGCCAGGGTGTACCAATTACATCGGGAACCGCCAGGTTGGTCGTGGAGAAGCGAGGCCTTGCCAGTCCCATTCCGCGTTACAAAGCCAAAGACTCTCAGTGGTCCACCCGCACTAATTTTCTCTCTAAGCGGAACGGTGACAGATGATCGAGTGCAAGCCGTCTTGCCTGGAGCAAGCATCTGGCGGATCAGTATTGACGCGCCTCACAACGATTTTGTGCGTTCCCTTCAGCAGACGGAGAGTTTCCGACGCTGTTTACGTAGCACCCTCGACACAATCAAGGTTGCTCATGGTCAAACCTCGGAACTTCATGTCTTTCCAGCAATGCCGGTTTCGCTTGCTGTGGACGTCGGGCGTGTTCGTATGCCAAAAGCTGACCTTCCAATGATTATTTACGACGAAGACCATGGCGCTGGTGGGTTCCGCCGCGCGCTTGAGGTTAGATAGAGACCATGGCTTCTTAGACGTTCAGTGAGACTGCGGATTCTACAGTTGTGGTCGTCACTGCCCTTCCCGCCCGTCCGCATCACTGTTCATCCGGTAAGTCGTACTCAATGATGGCAATTTGATCGCCCTCAAACGCAACTTCTACTACGGTGTTCACCAAGGCTCGCTTACCCAGATGATCTAAGACTGCCTCAAATAATGACTGTTGCCGCTTCGGTGTCACGTTCGGAACAATGATGATTAGCCCTGCGTGGAGATCCAGATCCGCATACAAACGACGAAAGTCTGCGGCATTGTTGGTCACCAGCGTGTAGTCCCGCTCGGCAACCCTCTTCAAGACGTCAGGATCTTTCCATCCCTGCATCCCCAGATACACCAGATGGTGCGCTTGATGGTCCCGCTCTTCCGCCACGCCCACTAGGGATGGATGAAGGCATTCGTCGATCAGAAAGGTCATCGGTCCTTGGCCGCACCAATTGGAACTAGGGTCTTTCTAATCTGAATCGCGTTCTCTGCCCACGGCCTTGACGCTGGCCGACCACGACGAGGATGAGCAGCGACGTAGATCGGAGCCAGGCGAACCTGTTCAGCGCTCAAAGACGGATGACCGTCCGCGATCTCTTCAGCAGTCGCGCCTTGCGCAAGCATCTCGCTTAGGGCCGCGACGGGGATTCGCGTGCCCGCGACGACCGGGGCACCGCCCATCACATCCTCGTCCACAGTGACCATTTGCTCGGCTTGTTTCAGCGTCCCGACGCTTTCCAGAACCTCGCGATGAGCTTGCTGCACATCGATCTGAACCGCCTCCACCGGACGCACCACATCCATCTCGGGATGAGTCAGGACCAAGTGGAAAATTTTCTTCCTGAAGCTCAGAGGCAGCTCGCCGAGGCCTTTCGCTTCCAGCTTGAGACAGACCAAGGCTAGCTCTGAGACGTAGCGCTTGCGAACCCCGTTCTTGGCCCTCGCTGTACTTGGAATAGCGCCACGGTCGATCGCTTTGTTGATTGCCTTCAGAGATAACCCGGTCACCGCGGAGGCTTGAGCTGCTGTCAGTTGCAAATCCATGGGTTCACCTGAAAACAATCCTACCCCACGTGGGGATTATTTCGATGTTCTTTTAGCGCAGGCGGATCGGCAGGGACCAGTCAGGATCGGGACCGCCCGATCCGAATGTCCGATGGTGGCCGGCAACGAGGTACATTTCTGCGGGCGAGGCTTTGCAGCGGCTGCATTTAAGCCGTTGCAGGATGTCCACGAAGGTTCCGTTGCCATACCGTGACGCCATCAGCTTGCATGGGTAGGAGGACGAGGAACCGCAGCCGCATCGCGCCTCAATGGAGCACCCAGGCCACTCCAGAAGCCGTTGCGTCTGGTGCCAGGCCGGAGGGTGCTTTATCTGGCCGGACAGGTGGCCTTTGGCTCGTGCGTCCGCTTCCTCTCGCATGGCTTGCCGTTTCATATAGCCCACGGCTTCAGCGTATGCGAAGAAAAGGCGAATATCAATTAGGGAGCGAGGTCAGTTGTATCGTTTCGCGATACATCTCAACGATCTGAGGATGTTTTGGGCTCGTCGGACCGAAGGGCGGCCACTTTGGCTCATCAGGATAGCTTGTTGCCGTAAGAGGAAAGCCCTATGCTGTTTCGTCTGATGCACTAATCGATTTTTGCCAATGCGTAATACCGAAATGTAAGCATTTGCGCATTTACGCCCTGTCGCAACGCCTGACCACGCGGCCTTTCACTTGCGTTTTTGGAACAATCGCATGCGCTTTGCCGCCGCCAGCTTTGCGCAGAAGTTGAGCGCACTTTGCTCGTCGCCTTCGGCGAGTTGCCCTCCAAAGGACTCGCAGGTACGCGGGTCATTCGTCTTATAGTAGAACGTGCTGATGACTTTCGCGTGGCAGGCAAGCATAGCGTCAACGATTCGCAAGTACCACCGTGCCCACATAGCTTCCGCATTTACGCCTTTTCCCCAATACGCAATTATCTACAGACCAATACTGTCGTTCACCGCGACAGCGATGTCTTGCTCTGAGCCCAAGTAGCGCTCCGTCGTCTGGATCGACGAGTGTCCCAGCAGGAACTTGATCTGCTCCAGGTCGCCACCAGCCTTGCGGCAGAGCTTCGCGCAGGTACGTCGCAGATCGTGAGCGCCGAAGTTCTCAATCCCAATCTCCTTCGCCGCTTCGGTGACCACCGCCCAGATCGCCCAGTCACTCAGGCTTTTCCCGAGCTTTCCACCTTTGGCGATAGAGCGCAGCAGCGGTCCCCCCTCAACCTTGCCCGCAGCCTGCCAAGCGTTAATCCCATGCTTGACCCACAGAGGAACGGCCACGGTGCGAACCCGGCCACCCTTGCCGCGGAGGTCCGCGATGACCCAGCGGTTCTCGCGCATCTGGATGTCTTCCACCGTTAGGGAAGCCAGCTCCCTTCTCCGCAGGGCGCAACCGACCAGGAGCGCGAGGATGGCATAGTCCCGCTTGCCCTTTACGGTCGAGCGGTCCGGCACCGCCAGCAGTTCCCTTGCCTGCTCTTTCGTGAGCCAGTTTCCAAGACGAGTTCCCTTCTGCCGGATGTTCGGAACGTCCGTCAAGCTCGCTGCTTCCTCCTGGGACAGCAGACCATTCCGCTTTGCCTCCGTGACCATCTTCCGGACGGCCGCCAGCCGGACATTCACGGTGGAGGGCGCCAGGTCTTCCATCGAGGTCCGGTACTCCATCAGGAGCGCACGGGTGAGAGGTCGGCTGGCAGCGAAGGCAAAGAGCAGGTCCAGACCTTTCGCGTACGCCCGCCGCGAGTGCGTCGAGGTGACGGAATCGAGGACCATCTGCCGGAGCTGGAGCTGTGCAGGGGTCAGCGCCGGCGATTCCGGCGCGGCCGAGGACGCCTCAGCTCTCCAAACCTCGATTTCGGCTGTTTCGGTCACGAGAACATTCTACCTTCGATAACGGACATTATCGTGGGTATTCCAGAACAATTGAACTTCGAGTTATTGGCAGGTGGGCCAACAATCCCTGTACCCTGAAACCTGCGTTCCGGAGGCAATTTCCATGGCCCGTCCTGTGAAGTGGTCACGCGACCTACACCCGATCCGGGACCGCGCGACACGCTCCAAAACTGAAACTTGGTCGCGCCAGGACATTGAGCAGTTATTCAACGTGGGGCGCGCTTCGGCCCAAACGCTTATGAAGGCGATTGGTGAGGTGCAGGAGGTTGGCGGCACGCATTTCGTTCACAGGGCCTCCCTCTTGTCGTTCCTAGACGAGATGATCCAAGCTGACTCTGTTGAGGAGGCCCTGCGGTCCCGGCAAGAACGAGCAAGCCCAATACCGCGACCGAAACCACTTCGCATCAGCCTTCCAGAAGACCTCCGCCACATCACCCTCGCAGATCTTCCTTATAACGTTCATGTAAGCGAGGGCGAGGTTCGGGTGACCGGTGCCAATGCTGAGGAGGTTGTCGAAGGGCTATTCCTACTTGCTCAAGTCCTACAGAACGACCTTGACGCCGTGCGTGCTCAAATCGATCCACCTCCAGAGCCACCCGCCATGGATGATGATTTACGAGAGATGCTGCGTAGTTTACGCGAACACCATCCGCAATGACGCATTTACCTCTTTACGCATTTATGGCTTTATAAACATTACGCATTTACTGACGTTCATAATGGTAGCTCGCCCGCCTCTGCTGCACGGGCCGCAGCTTTCATCATCTCTGGGCCGTTATTGCGTACATTATTCACCTTTGGATTCGCCTCATAGACTTCCATCCCCTCGGATAAGGTCATCTGTTCAATTCCTTTCCGAACATCCTAGAAGAGCTGGAGGGGGAAGTCTCCCCCGCCTGCAGCCAGTCCGATAAAGCCGGACCGTCTTCCGGCACCCTCTCCAGCGGGGGTCTCCCCCGCAACGCCCCCGGCCATGGAAATGTGCAAGGCCGCGATGGAGCTGCGCCCTCACACATTCCCACAGCAAAGACCTAAGTGCCTACAAGCAGCCAGAACCGCGCCGTGCGTCAAGCCCCGCGTTCCGCGCCCCGTTGGGGTGGGCCTTCGGCCAGGGCGTTGACACCCGGCTCCGTCGGTTCCGGCAGAAGCAAGACATCCCGTTTTTCTTCGAAAAACATGGGTGTTTTTCAGGGAACGAAGACTAGAAACAACAGCAAAAATAATTAGGTATTTGCGTTATTTATGTATTTAGGCATTGACGCAATTACGCATTGACGATATTATTAGTACATCAGGCAAGGGGGTGCAGGAACACTCCCAAACCCATACCGCACAGGAGAAAACACAGTGATAAATGACCTCAACCGCACCGTCCTCATGGGCCGCATTGGTGACGACCCGAAGCCCAACGACAACGACAATGCCCCCATCCGCTTGTCCGTGGCAACGTCCTCACACTGGCTCGTGAACAACACCCGCAACAGCCGCACCGACTGGCACACCGTTGTCGTGTTCGGCAATCTCCGCAAGTACGCCGCCAAGCTGAAGAAGGGCGACCGCGTTTATATCGAGGCCGAGGCGCGAAACAACAACTTCGAGAAGGTGATTGGAGGCGAAACGGTCAAGTTCTACCAGACCGAGTTCGTGGCAGCTCAGATCGACCGGCTCTCCACGAAGGCCGACAACGACGAGTAGCAAAGAGCTTTGTAGGTGGAGGCGGTGCAGGAACACCGCCCCCGACCGCAACGACATTCAACCGCACAGGAGATGCACGACAATGAACACCGCCACGGCCACATTCTCAGAATACAGAAACCTTCCCCTCTCTCTCATCGACGAGTCCACCACAAATCCCCGCCGCACCTTCGAACCTTCCAAGCTGGTAGAGCTTGCAAACAGCATCAGCATCAGCGGCCTCATCCAGCCGATCACCGTTCGCCCCAAGGCAGACCGCTTCGAGATCATCGCGGGTGCACGCCGGTACCGCGCCGCACAGATTGCTGAGTTGGCCGAGGTTCCAACCCGCGTCCTAGAGTTGAGCGATGAGCAGACCCTTGAGGTTCAGATCATCGAGAACAGCCAGCGTGAGGATGTACACCCTTACGAGGAAGCCAGCGGCTACCAGAGGCTTCTAGACCTTCCCGGCTACGATGTGGCCGCTCTCGCCTCAAAGTGCAGCAAGAGCCAGAGCCACGTCTATGCCCGTCTGACCTTACTTGCCCTCATCCCTGAAGTAGCAGAAGCATTCCAGCAGAACGAAATCACCGCAAGCCATGCAAACTTGCTTGCACGTCTCACCGCAGAGCAACAGGCCCAGGCATTTCCGAATGCCTTCCGTACCGGATGGGACACCGGCAAGGAGCGTCAGCTACTTCCCGCAAAGCAGCTTGCCGCGTGGATCCAGAGCAATCTGTACCTCGCATTGGCCGAAGCCCCGTTCGATAAGGATTCCGCGACCCTCTACCCACCGGCAGGAGCTTGCGTCACTTGCCCAAAGCGGACGGGCTACAACACCGCTCTTTTCGCAGACGTAGCCGACGACAACTGCCTTGACGGTGATTGCTTCCGAACCAAGATCGACGCGCACATCGAGAGCGCCAAGTCAGGTGTCGCAAACCTCATTCAGATCAGCACAACATGGCGACCGGCAAAAGATCAGCCCGAGGCGGAGCTTAGCCCTAGCGAGTACCGTGTAATCGGCCCAGATGGGCAGGGGGGCAAAGAGGTTGTGCACTGCGAGAAAGCAGCCCCCGCGATCATCACCTACGGCTTTGGCCTCGGCAAACTGAAGGTGGTTTGCGCCGATCATGATTGCACCGTTCACTTTCCGCACCGGGCCAACCAAGGCCGCACGGATGAGGAATGGGAAGCACAGGTAAAGCGCAACGAAGAGGAGCGGGAAGAACGCAAGCGCCAAGCTGCGAAGCGCGAGGAACGGTTACGAGCCCTTGTCCTGCGGGTTCCTTCCAGCGGTTCCGAAGCGCAGTCACGTTTCCTGCTCACCGCATTAGTGCAAGGCGATCTAGACGATGCCATGGAACGCATTGCCCTTCGCTTGGAGGCCGACGCGGTAGACAACGACCACAGCAGCAATGAGGTATGCGCGGAGGCTATTGGTAGCTGTATGCCATCCAGCCTATTCGGTTATCTCGCGGAGCTGGCCCTTGGAAGCCATGTAGGGTTCCCGAGCGAGGGCGAACGCGACTACCTTACCGAAGCCGAGGCGCTGTTTCCGAAGACACCAAAGCAGACTGCCCCTGTGAAGAGGGGAGACCCGGCAAAGAAGGCCGCACCCGCCAATACCAAGGCACAGGCCAGCAAGACAGCAGGGAAGGCTAAGCGCCGTTAGCTCAGGCCAAATATGCGGGGCCGGGTCCGCCCGGCCTCACCTTCCCCTACTTGCTTCCCGAAAGGAACGCCGCATGATCCGCTTCACCTATAAGGCGCGTCTCAACGAGCGCGTTTCCGCCAAGTGCATCCGTCACCCACGTTACAACCCGGAGAAAGATGGGCGCGGAGGCATTCACGGCGGCTGCTCTGGATGCTTTGCCCTTTTTGACCTGTACCAATCGCGTATCGCTTTGGAAGCTGCAACGGTCAAGTTCCAACGACTTGCAGCGCCGTGGGTTCGCGTTCGACAGCCCCGCAAGCACAAGCCCACGCCCCCCAGCCTTGGGAACTCGTCCGACCAGGAGGAGCCCTAGCGATCACACCGAGACTCCCCATCTCCAGCGGGGGTCTCCCCCGCAACGCCCCCGGCCATGGAAATGTGCAAGGCCGCGATGGAGCTGCGCCCTCACACATTCCCACAGCAAAGACCTAAGTGCCTACAAGCAGCCAGAACCGCGCCGTGCGTCAAGCCCCGCGTTCCGCGCCCCGTTGGGGTGGGCCTTCGGCCAGGGCGTTGACACCCGGCTCCGTCGGTTCCGGCAGAAGCAAGACATCCCGTTTTTCTTCGAAAAACATGGGTGTTTTTCAGGGACGAAGACTAGAAACAACAGCAAAAATAATTAGGTATTTGCGTTATTTATGTATTTAGGCATTGACGCAATTACGCATTGACGATATTATTAGTACATCAGGCAAGGGGGTGCAGGAACACTCCCAAACCCATACCGCACAGGAGAAAACACAGTGAGCGCTACCACCGACAAGGCGAACAACCTGAAAGAAACCCTCACCGCAAGCATCGTTGCCCTTGCTGCCGAGACAGACAGCGTGAAGCAGGATGCAGCGTTCAAGACGTGGCTTGCCAGCATGAGCCGCTTTCATCGGTACTCGTGGAGCAATCAGCTTTTGATTGCAGTTCAGCGCCCGGACGCGACCCGCGTTGCCGGTTTTCACACATGGCGCAAGCTAGGCCGGTTTGTGACCAAAGGCCAGAAAGGTATCAGCATCTTTGCTCCGATCGTTCGGAAGCATGACAGCGAAACGGCCGAGGAGGGCGGACGCCTTGAGCTAACCGCGAAGGGACCCCGGCGCGTTGCAGGTTTTCGAGGAGCGACCGTTTTTGATGTGTCGCAGACCGAAGGCGAAGCGTTGCCGGAAGCACCCGAGCACAACGCCACCGAGGGAGGCGAGGACGTTCTACCAAAGCTGGAAGATGCCGCCGCCGCGTTCGGCATCCGCGTTGTCTATCAGGAGATTCCCGGCAGCGTCGAAGGCTACAGCATGGGCGGCACGGTAGTTGTAGAGGCTACCCAGCCGATCCCCGCAAAGTGTGGGACCCTTGCCCACGAAATCGCTCATGAGCTTCTACATAAGGGAGCCGACCGAGGCACCAAGCAGCAGCGCGAACTTGAAGCAGAGGCAACCGCCTATGTCGTGCTTGCCCACTTCGGCATGGAATCCGGCAGCCGGTTTTACCTTCACGGCTACGGCATCACCGGCGACATGCTCACCGAGTCCATGCAGCAGATTGCCAGCGCAGCCCGCCGCATCATCGAGCAGATAGAGGGACCAGTCAAAGACGAGGAGGGGGCAGAGGATGCCCCCGCCGCTCCCCAAGTCTTCGCGGAGGCAGCGTAATGCAGACCATTCTTCAAATCATCGAGAAGGCCGGAGGCTACCGGCCAAGTCTTTACCTCAAAATCGACCGCGAAGGCTATATGGAGCTTGTCATCGAGGCGATTGGGGAACCCGGCCCATCGGGTTTGCCTTCGATCTCGGTTGCCCACTATGGGGAACAGAACGGCGACGCCATGCGCGACCCGGAAATGTGCTTCGAACTTGTTACAGCGGAAGACGGTACGCAAACTCTTAACCCTTGGTACTGGCGCAACGACTACGCAGGAATCGAGCAGTGGAGCCGCAACCTCATTGACGGTCGCTATGTGGAGCTTGCCAAGCTTCACCGAGAGCATGGCAGCTTCGCCACGATGTGGGACAACAACATACGTTTTCAAGGTTTCGCAGATGTCTTCGATACCCGGCACATTCGCGGGTAAGCCCCTAAACGGGCGGTGCAGGAACACCGCCCCGAACCCTTCACACACCGCACAGGAGAGAACATGAAGACCATCAAGGAATGGGAGGAGAGCGGCTTGCAGCTCACGCCGTTTCTCAGCGCCAGGGATGTTGTCGAGCCAGCGTTCGCAGATTGGGCGCTCAACATCATGCCCCCTACTTTCTGGAGTGACCGCATCGTCCAGGTTGGGGAACCAAACGGCCACGTAGACGGAAAGGCCACTTTCGCCACCTTCTACAAAGATGCAGGGGTATGGCATTTTGGCGGTTACTGCCACCGGGGGAGGTTAGTAGACCTCGCCACACCTAGCCCCGTCTGAACGCGGGAGCCGCGCGCGAGGGACAGGGCATCGAGCCCCGTCCCTCGCGAGTTGGCACACTCTTCCTTTTCGCATTTTCTGACATTAGGAATACACGCATATTCTCTATTTCCGCATTTACGCATTTACCTGCTACTATTTTGACGAAAGGGCCTTATGAACATCGGAGTCGCAAACGTAAAGGGAGGCGCGACCAAGACCACCACTGCTGTCCACCTAGCGGGTTTCTTCCAAAGCAAAGGCAAGACGGCTCTGCTGGATGGCGACCGCTCACACAATGCAGAGGTGTGGCAAGGCCGGGGGCCAGGTTTTGGCTTTCCGGTGATCGACGTTCGCGCGTCTCTCCGAGTCGCCAAGGATTTTGAGCACTTCATCACGGATAGCGGTTCCGATCCAACCGATGATGACCTGAAGTACCTTGCTCATAATTGTGACCTTCTGGTGATCCCGACAAAGCCTCATGCGCTGGAAACTGATGGGCTGAAGCTAACGCTAACGGCGCTAGGCCGCTTAGGAATCAAGCACTACAAGGTGCTAATCGCAGCGTGCCCACCTGACAACGAGCCAGACGCGCGCGAGCTGCGAGATGCGCTACGAGAGATTGAAATCCCGATGTTCAAGCATGAGATCCCGCGTACGAAGATGTTTATGAAGGCGGCTAGCGAAGGTGTCCTGGTCCGCGATCTCAAAGGCGCTCTCGCTGAACGGGGATGGGAAGCATATCAAAACGTAGGAAAGGAATGTCTCGCTTATGCCAATGGAACGCGCAAGTAACAAAACAGGTCTACGGAATCAGTTGAGCAGTCTTAGTCTGAAAGAGGGTGCACCTGACGTGAAGCGCGGTCCAGGCCGCCCGTCTACAGGCGCAGCCAAGAAGGGCAATCCCGATTACACAGCCACAAGCGTGTTTTTACCCAAGCAGGTTTATGCGGATGCCCAGGCGAAATTGATAAAGGCAAACGCGGTAAAGTCCGAAAAGCTTACGGTTTCGGATATCCTCTCTGACTACTTGAAGCAATGGGTCAATGAATAGGGAAGGGTGAGCATGGAAATTCGGCGCATGTCTGTTCAGCTCCCTATATGGCCCGACCGAGTTCGTGGAGGTCCGAATGCTCTACTGCGCACCGCGTTATTTGCCGGTGTTCCGTCGCGCTTTCGGAAAATTCTCGAACACCGACCGTCTGCGGCCGTAGAACCCGAGGGCGTTGTCGTTGCTTCACAGGACGGCATCACCATGCTTTACACCGGGACGCAGTTGAACCAGTACGACGCCGATGTCTTCTTTGAGGTTCTCCAACGTGCAAGACGTAGCCCATTAGGTGAAGCTGCTACCTTCGCCGGAGCCGACTTTCTTCGTTCGATAGGACGGACCGCCTCAAAGCGGGACTACGAGGATCTTGATATGTCGCTTCGCCGGCTGACTCGCGGCCTTGTCGATGTGAAATGGAGAATCCAAAACCGTCCGCTCGCGTACACGGGCAGCTTGATTGCAGATTTCGTCCGCGAGACCGATTCGCGGCTGTACCGAATCAACCTCTCGCCAAGCATCAAAAGCCTCTTCGAGCAGTCCAGTTTCACCATGCTCGAATGGGAGGAGCGGTTGCGTCTACTTCGCAATCCACTCGCGCAGTGGCTGCATAGCTATTATTCGACACACGCCAAGCCCTTCAATGTCACCGTCGCCTTTCTCCAGAAGACGGCAGGACAGGAAACTGCCAGACCCCGAGATTTCGTTCGGGCGCTACGCGTCGCGTTCGGAATTTTGGAGGCAGAGCTAGGATGGTCCGTTGAATGGCTCAGTCCCACTCTTGTCCAGGTGAGCCGCACTCCCTCAGACGCACAAGCCCGTCACCTTGAGGTCAGAAGCGTCCGGAAGAAGCTGAAGGATGATGCGGCAGCAGCAGCGAAGCGCCACATTGCACCGGCAGCCACGGCCCGGAAGATTACCACTCCTTCGGAGCCGTCCGCACTTGACTCGGCATCGATGACCCTTGCGAGATTATTCCGAGAAACCCGCTAAATTCCTTCGTGTTTCACTCGCGCCATCGTGTTTCATCCGCGCCTTGGATCGAGGTCTTGCGTCGTGTTTCATTCGCGCCCTCGCACCTCTGGAGCCTCGTGTTTCATTCGCACAGAGGGTTTTTTTTGCTTTTACTGTCACATTTTGCGTTCTGACTGCGCAGGCCATTTCTTACCCATCGTGTTTCATTCGCGCTTTCTACGCTGCACGGCCTTCCAGAAGGCTCTGTTTACAGGGGTTTTGACAAAACGGCGTCGTGTTTCATTCGCGCGCACCGCCGTTAGGTGTCGTGTTTCATTCGCGGGTGAGCACATGAAGCTTGAGCCTGCCGAAACTTATGCGTTTTCCACAGCTTGTGGACGTGTCGTGTTTGATTCGCTCGGATCTCGTGTCTCACTCGCGCTCCGGCGTGTTTGATTCGCGGAACAACGTGTTTCATTCGCAAGCGGTCTCTGTAACTAATTCATTTTATTAGGTTTACAGGTGTTTTTTTTGTTGCTAATCGCTTCTAATCACTTCTTGAATCCAAATATAATCCCCCATCGCCTCACGGCTCGGGTCTCAATTTCTCTCATATGAAGAAGGAAGGTGAAGCGTTCCTGCACGACACACTCTGTGGGCTACACAAAGATGTGGCAAATCCCGCACAATAGATTATGGGCCCTAGAAAGAAGATTGCTGCGGTGTCTGTTTCTGGAATCGCAGGACTGCTGATTGCATATGGCATCGCTGTAGCTCCACATCCGTCTTTAGCTCCTGCTCAATCCGCGCAAGGCCTACTGGACAAAGCAGACGCGCTCTCCTGGACCAACCGCTGGGCGTTAGCGCAGCCTGTTTATGCGCAAGCGGCAGGACTGTTCCGGCAAGAAAACCTGCCCGCTAAGGTACTTTATGCTGAAGCAAGCGAGCTTCCGGCAGATGAGTCTACAAGTGTTGCAACAAAGATTCTTCGCCTAAACGAAGCCCTCCGCAGTGATGCCGCTAACGATCCGGCGACTCGGCTTCGCGTTCTGACAATCAAAGGGATGCTCGAAACGAATTACGACGCCGGGCAAGCTCTCACAACGTGGCGCGAAGTTGCTCAATTGGCTATGAAGCGTGGAGAGTTGAGGCTTGCGTCGCGAGCTGGTGGAGAGCAGGGAATCGCAGCCTTCATCCTTGGAGACACCAACACGGCAAAGAGCCAGGTCGTACGCGCGTGGGCACTGTCGGAGGCCGAGCGTGATCCTGCTGCGACCGTTCGATATGCTTCGGTCTTCGGCGCTGGACTCGTGCAGATCCATCGCTACAAGGAAGCTCTTCAGCCGCTCGACAAAGCAATTTCCATAGCCACGAAGAATCCCGAAATCGCATATCCGACTATCGCCGTGTACGCAAAGATCGACGCGCTTGCGGGCCTTCATCAGTACCAGGAAGCCCTGCGATTAGCGAACGAGTCTTTGCAGAGAATCGAGGGCAAGCCGTATGACGCCCACAAGGCTCAGCTTCTCATCTCGCGCGGTGCAATCGAACGGCAGCAAGGAAGCTTGCCGCAGTCGGTCAGTGATTACAAGGAGGGCGTAGCAGTTTCCGAAAAGATAGAGGATTACAGAGAGATTGTGGATGGTGCGGGGCAGCTCGCCCAGGTCTACGAGCAGCAGCAAGAGCTTCCCGAAGCGAACGCAGCAATCGACCAAGCTATTACAGCGAACACAAAGATTCCAGACGAACTCTACCTTGTGCCGCGCAATCTCGCGATCAAGGCCGAGATTGTGAACAAGATGGGCCAAGCAAAACAGGCCGAGGGACTGTACCGGAAGAGCATCGCTCTCGTGAATCGCATGATGGCACACGCACCCACGTCGAATGTGCAACGTCAGCTCGTAGTGGAGATGAGTGACGTTTACTCCGGCTACTTCGCGGCGCTATGTGCGCAGCATCGCTACAACGACGCGCTCCAGATCCTCGACAACGTGCGAGGCCGCGTGGAGGCCAACGCAGTACAGCATCACGGCACCCAGCCGGTCCATGAGGCGACAGCGGAAGAAAAGGAGTTGACCCGCCTCAATCTGTCCCTCATCAACACGGATGACCCGGCCTCACGTGCAGCGATCGACAATGCGATCTATCACGCCGAGTTGTTCATGCAGCCCACCCAGCTCGACATTGCGCGTGAAAGCATCACCCATCCCGTCACGCTCTCCGAGCTGCAGAAGTCGCTTGGACCGAACGCGTTACTAGTGGAGTACGTTTTGGCAGAACCAGCCTCATACGTCTTGGCTATCAGCCATGATGGCGTGAAGCACTACCAGCTCCCCTCCAAGCGGACCATCGAGGCTGATGCCAATCTGTACCGCAAGGAGATTCGCTCACAGAAGGAAGACAAAGCGCTTGCGCAGAAGCTTTTCAACGAACTACTTCAGCCGGTCTCAGAAATCGGGGACAAAACAGACCTCATAGTGATACCCGATGGAGCACTGCATTTGCTTCCTTTCTCCGCACTCCAGGACGGCAGCGGCTATCTCATCAAGAGCCATAGCGTTGATGTGAACCCGTCCGCAACCGTGTATGCACTGCTTCACAAACGCACGTCTGAGACCGTCGGCGGAAACGCTGCCTTATATCGGAGTCGCCGCCTGGACGCAGCCGACTGACACGCGCAACGTAGTCTTGCGGTCGATCACAGGCCCCAAGAGAAGCGAGCTGGTAGCACTCCCCGACAGCAAGCAGGAAGTGGAAACCATTGCGCAAGACCTGCCGAGGCCGAGTACCCTTCTTGAAGGGGCCGACGCTACTGAAACACGATTCAAGCATCTCCCGCTTGCTTCAACTCAGGTGATTCATCTTGCCCTGCATGGCTACGCCGATCTCGATTACCCGGACCGCTCCGCTCTGATCTTTGCGCCGGAGCCGTCCGGCACAGATGATGGATTGCTCCAGGTGCGAGAGATCCGCGAGATGCGCTTGAACTCCAAACTCGTGACGCTTTCCGCCTGCGATACAGGTGTGGGACCGGTAGGTGAAACAGGCGTGGTGAGTCTGGTTAATGCCTTTATCGGAGCGGGGGCAGAGTCGGTCGTCTCCACACTTTGGGAACTAGCTGACCAGCCGACAAGTAGCCTCATGAAGACGTTCTATGCCGGACTAGCGGCGCACGACCGCAAGGTAGACGCTCTTCGGTCTGCGCAACTTGAACTGCTCAACGAAGGCTTGCCGCCCTACTACTGGGCAAGTTTCCAATTTGTCGGCGATGAGGACGGAACCCTATGAAAGGTACGCAACTGCCATTTGTAGGGGGCGATCCTCGCCCTCACGACGGGTTTTCCAATCGAACGCCGAAACTACATCAGGATCGAGAGGAGTACCCTCCAAGGCCGTTAAATTCCAGGTGTAGTACGCGCCGGTGGGAAGGGCGAGACGGAACCCATGTCCAACCTTCACGGAAGTAGCAGACAAAAGTCGGCCTGCCGTCTTCTGTCCAATGACAGTCGCAAGCTTGTTCTCCTTCGCAAAAATCGTGACCATCTCTGCGGCGCTTGCCGTGTGTTGATTGACCAGGAGAACGATGCGACCGTGAAACGGCTTCGGTCCGAGCCCTTCGCTCTCCAGGAGTACCGGGGATTTTGTCACCAGAGACGGAAGGAACTTCACTCCGAGCAGCCACAGTAAATGCTTGTTTTCCGGGATGCGGTTGAAGCGAGGAAAGCGGGTTTTCTCCAGTTCAAGGTCGCGACTCGCCCACTGCTTATTCGGCGAGAACCCCACCGGAATGCGGTCCGGTGTCAGTAAGCTCATCAGGCGAAGCGCACCTGCTCCACCACCCGTATTGCCGCGGAGATCAACGACAAGATTCCTGATGTCGCCTAGCTCGTTCACCGCCTGCGACATGGCGTTCGCCACATCGACGCCGATCATGCCGGGGAACATCGCAACCTTGAGGTAACCGATTTCAGGAGTGAGCCTGCGCGCCTGGACAAGAGTCGGCTCAATAAATTGGAGTTTCTTTCCTTTTGGAGTAGCAACAACAGCAGAGACCGTGCGTGTAGTGCCGTCATTGGCAACCACTTCGAGAGTTGAGGCAGAACCCATCGGAAAGACCGGATGTTCCGGGGGGATAATTTCCTTGCCGTTGACACCCAAGAGGATGTTGCCGGGTTCGATTCCGGCAGTGTGCGCAGGTCCACCCTCATGCACGTCCTGGAAGATCCACCGGGTTCCATGCTGCGTCTCTTCCGAGAGGTACGTCGCGCTCAGGGCAGCACGGCTCGACGCTCGTTTGCCCGTCCCATGCCAAAAACCCAGATGACTTGCCCCAAGGGTCTTTAACAGGTCTGAGATCGCCTGCTCGAATGCGTCTTGCGTCGGGGCCGTCTCAATCCCCATGCGATGCTTGGCGACAGCTTGTTGCCAGTCTGCGCCCAAAAGTTCAGGCTTATAAAACTTGGAATCGAGTGCCTTCAATACCTGCTGAAGGACCGCCTGCTTATCGGCCTGAGAAAGAAAAGGCTCAGAGTTTGAAGGAGCATTCATCGTTCCATTGGATGCAGCCCACGTTCCTAATTGATCCTCAGCGGATAGTAGTATGTGCCGTTATCCGAGCCTCGCACGGTAGCCAAAAAATATGTTCCAGGTGCAGTTTGCCGGAGATCGAGGCTAACGGTCAGTCTCACCTTTTCCTCTGTCTCCACGGCTTGACCAGTACCGCGTGCTACTACATCATGACCGGCCCGATCTTTGGAGACGAGAACTTGATAAGGGCCGCTCTGACTGAAGCGCGGTAAAGTAACGGACAGGTTTACGACCGAGGAGGGGAGTGAGACTTGTTTCAGCGGTGTAGCGTCATCCCCGCCGCCCCGCACTGTGACCGCATTGAAAAGGTCAACTTCCACACTCACCGGGTTCGCATTAGAGGCGACAAGAGCGCCTGCGGCCGGAGCTGAATGGCGTTCATGAGCGAAGTACAAACCCGTCCCAAGAACCACAGCTAGGCCGGCCGCGACTGCCCAGCTTCGCCAGGATCGAACAGCCGGTATCTGCGGTTTTGCGGACTGCAAGAGGGATTGGCACGCTCGTTTGAGCGCGCGGGCTGGAGACAGGCCCGTTCTTTACTTGCTTCTTTCCAATCCTGACGGTAGTGCAGGTACTCGCGATAACACTCCGAACATGCTGAGACGTGTGAAAGAACAGGATTGCCGGGTGGCAACCGATCCTCCGAAAACGCTTGCAGTGTTTCGTCGTCAGGACAACCCTTCCGTTCAGGATTAGGGAAAGACTCAAGAAAAAAGTCGTCTAACAGGTCATCATTCAACTGCTAAACCCCTTTGGTCCACGGCGTTCTGGTCCCCCTTGTCTTTGCCCTTTGGGCTGGTGTTTACGATTGCTTGAATCCGTTCGTTGACCCGCTGTATTGCTTTCCGCGCGGTAGGGTAGCCGATTTGCAACTCTGCGGCTATTTCCAGAGCCGATTTGTGCTGCCGGATTAAGAGGAGAATATCGCGATCTCTGGTAGAGAGAGCATCTTGAATCTGATCGAGCAATATTTTCCGGTCAACTGAGTTCCCTCGAAAGGCACTGCTACTACCTCCGATGCGCTCCAGGTCGCGGCTATTGCCAAAGGTCTGTTCCTTGGCAGAACCCTTCCGAAGAGAGTCCAGAACCTTGCCCCTGAGAGCAGGATAAGCGAACTGCTTCGGTGAGCTGATACCACTTCCGCGCGCTTGCATTGACATGGCAAGGGCCTCGGCAAAGTCAGCCAGACGCGCTTCATCAAAGTTAGGAAAGTCCTGCATCACCCAACGAAAGCCTTTTCCAGGGCGTCACGGATTACAGGACTGACAGCGGCTCCCTCAGCGTCCACCAGATGTAATTGAGCCCGTCGCGTCATCGACAAACTTTCTTCCAAAAAAACAGGATGCAAGGGGTGTCACAAACCCTCCCGCTCACCGCGCTTAGATAGTAGATGCCAAACTTCCCCCTGACCCGCTGTATTGACCTCCGCACTCTTCGAGCAAAGGGTGCGGCCAGGGCTACTACTTCGACGTTTCGGAGCGCGACTCGACGCCTTCCGGAGCTTTCCCAAGACCTGCAACAAGATCTTCCAAGGGCACCTGAAAGGTCTGAGCGATACGCAGCAGCATGGGGACGGAGATTCCCGTGCCCTTCTCCAGCCGTTGTATCTGGGTCAAATGGAAACCATGCTGAACGATTAGCGCGCGTAGCGTTAGCCCGCTCTCCTTGCGGAGCTGCTTGATTCGTTTGCCTAGCTCGACGGAAAACAGTTTGTAGTCGTACCGCACAGGAGGGATGCTCTCGGGGTCGGTTTTCTTCACCATCGCCTTTCAAGCACTTCCTTAGTGAGAGTGTCAGCCGGTACCTACGCAGCATAGCAACTCCGAAACACACACACAACTGTGGTGCGGCGGCTTTGTGTCTAATAACACAATAGTGTGCTAATGCTTTGTTGTGTTGACACGGGGAAGATTAATGGTTATATGTGTTGTTGTTGGTCTCTGGAATTTACAAGTTTGCGGGACATTGCAGCGCGCAGTACGGCGGCAAAGTGACCGCGTATCCGGTGGGCAATGACCGCAAAACCCCACAGAAAGGGGGCCGACACACAGCTTGTTCGAAGGCTCTCTAGGAAGAGCAAAACCACAACCTCAACCCTCGCGCAGGAGAACAAATTCGTGAACAACGCCCTTCAGTCCCGCTTCGCTCGCCTTCGTAACCTGACCATCACTCGCCAGCAGATCAAGCAGCAGGCGGCACTTGCCGCCCGCTCAGTAGCTCCGCTGGTCCTTGCCTTCACCGTCTCCAGCATTGCCCATGCTCAAAGCGGAAGTATCGACATGAGCGGCGCAACCACCGTCATGAACTCCTTCAAGACGTTTGCTCTTTACGCCGGAGCCGTCATCTGCCTCGGCAGCCTCATCTTCGCGGGAATCCGCCTGATGGGGGGTCGCTTCCAGGAAGCAATCCCCGGACTCTTCGGGGCTCTCTTCGGTGCCGGGGTGCTTGGTTGGGGCGCGGGCTGGATTTCTTCACTCACTGGTCAGACGGTCACGCAGTAAGGAGCCACTGACTTATGCGCAAACGGGGAACACCGTCACCGATCAATGGGGCACTGAACAGGTCCAGAACCAAGCTCGGCTTGGACCTTGGAACGTGGATGGTGATCGTGTTTGTTTCGATCACGGTGTTCCTCGTTGGCCTTCGCCTCACCGCCGTAGCGACATTCCCGACACTTGTCGGAGCCGCATGGCTCATCACCCGCAAGCACCCCAAAATGTTTCAGCTTTGGGGTCACAGCCTCCAGCAGAAGAGCTACTATGACCCGCGTAAATACTGAGCAAAGCCGTCTGATGCCGTGGTATGCGAAAGCTGGCGCGGCATCGAGCATCATCCCTCTCTCGCGCTGGATCGCGCCCAACATCTTTGCAATGAAGAATGGCGGCTACGGTTTCGTCGCCTCGCTCACCGGCATGGATGAGGAAAGCTTGTCTGACCAGGAGCTTGAATCGCGCACCCGCACGGTGATGGGCGCACTGCGCGGCCTACCGGGCGACTCCTGCCTTAATCAGTACAGCCGTGTGCTTTCAGGCTATGAGATCCCACGCAAGCCGAACTATGGAGATCCCGTTCTCGATTCGTTCGTGGACGACCGGCTTGACTTTCTAAACGCTAACGCCGGCTTCCGCAAGATAGACCTGCATTGGGTCCTGACCATCGAGCCGGATCAGAAAAATCCTCTCGACCGCAAGCCGAAAGACGCCGCTGTTGCGAACACCCGCCGTCTCGCTACATTGCGCAAAACCGCCACCATCCTTGAGACGCAGCTTGCCCCAATCATCGGGCTGCGGGTTCTTAACAAGACCGAGGCATTCCCATTTTTTTCCTACCTGTTCAACCTTGAGCCGTGGGCCGACCATGCGAAGCTACGCGGCGACAGCGGCCTGGACCGGCAGATTGTGCAAAGTCCAGTCGCTCGGGAGGACGAGCACCTTCGCATAGGAAAGCGTTTCGTCCAGATGTTCTCACTGATGGATACGCCTGATGTTTCGCGTCCTTGCCAGTTCGCCGGTCTCATGACACTCGACTGCGATAGCGTGCTCTGCACGAGCTGGCGTCCCAAGTCTGCGGCCAAGGCCCGCGCGGAGATTTCGCAGCAGGAGAAGTTCATCAGCTTTTTCAAGGTAGGCGTCATGGGCCGCGTGATGGCTGGCCGTGACACCGCCTCACTTGAAGAAGGCGCTGGCGCCCGCGCGGCGGACGCAAACGTCGATGACCTCAGCGAGATCATCCGCTCGCTCGACAAGGTAGGCCAAGGCGAGTTCACCATGCGCTTGCTGCTTGCGGCCAAAAGCAAGGAGCAACTTCACGAAACGATCCCGGCAGTGCATCGCCTATTCGTCGATGCGCGCGCCCAGGTGATCGAGGAGTCACTGGGCAATCTGTCTGCGTTCTACACGATGTTCCCCGGCAATCAAAAGTTCAACGTCTTCCCACTCTGGCTGGCCGAAGATCATCACGCGCGGTTGTCTTCAATCTACGCGCCCAGCATAGGCCACCCGCACTCGGAAGACCTCGACAACGAGTACCTCAACGTCTTCGAAACCCGGACCCGAACGCCCTTTTTTCAAGATGCCTTTGTGAATGGGGTAAAGGTCGGCATGGTGCTCGGGCCTACAGGCTCAGGCAAGTCGGTGCACTCAAACCAGCACATCGCCATGGAACTGAAGTATGGCGGTTTTGTCTACATATTCGACATTGGCGGCAGCTATGAATCCGTTGTGGAGCTGTACGGCGGCAAGGTCGATCGTATAGGCAAAGATGGTCCGCGCGTCAATCCGTTCGCGCTGGAGCCGACAGAAGACAACCTAAAGTTCCTTTACAGCTTTGTGAAGCTCCTACTCATCAATGGCGGCGCAGAACTCACGCCGGAAGACGAAGACGGCATCCTTCCAGCGGTCACAAGCATGTACCAGCTTGAACCGGAGAATCGCCGCCTCGGGAATCTACTGCTTCCAATTCACCTGAATCGTTACCTGTCGAAATGGACCGGCAAAGGCATTTATGCGGCAATCTTCGACAACGTACACGATGAATTGGAGTTGGGGCGGGTCCAGTGCTTCGACTTTCAAGGAGTCAACAGCGCGCAGTACGCCGACCTAATTGAGCCGCTTATGGTGTGGCTGCTGCGCCGGATCAATGCAGTTCTCTACAACCCCGCCAATCTCGGGGTTCCCAAGCACATCGTGATTGAAGAGTTGTTCAGCAGCATGAAAAACAAACAGCTTCTCGATGCGGCGCTCGCGTCGATTAAGACCGTTCGGAAAAATCTCGGCGGTGTGACACTTATCGGCCAATCTGCGAACGACCTGGGCGAGAACGCAGACAGCATTGTCAACTCCTGCACATCCTTTCTGTTCCTGCCAGATGCCACGTTCAACCGGAAGGTTTATGGCGAGCTATTCAAGCTCACCGAAGAGCAGCTAGACCTCTTCGAAAGCCTGCAGCAGAGGGAAGCGCTGTACATCCGCCGCGACGGACTCACCAAAGTCATAACGCTCAATCTCGACAGCCGCAGTTATGCCAAGTTCTCTACCAAGCCAAAGGATCGTATACGGCGCTCGAACCTCATCCAGAAGTTCGGTCTGCAAGAAGGCTTAGAGCGTTTCGCCCAAGGAGAGTACGCATGAGGCGGTTTCTATCAACTCACGTCGGCGCAGTTCGTAAGCAGGCAGCACCACTCAACCAACAAGGACACGCAATGAAGACACCCACAACCATGATTCTTGGAGTCAGCCTCGCGATGAGCGCGGCCCACTGCTTTGCGGCGACACCTGCTGCCGACATCAAGCACCCCTTGTTTCCGAGTGCGCCGCGCACCGTGGTTGTGGTCGATTCCGATACGCCTCCCGTGGTCCGTGCCGGTCTCTTGCAGTCCACCTTGATTCTGCTACCGGCAGAGGAGAAGGTTGCGACGGTCTTCGGTGGTGACACCGTGAGTTGGGTTTTTGATGGCGGCCATGTTGCCAGCCGCTTTATCTCCATCAAGCCCAAGGTCGCGGGTAGCAGCACTGACGTTCATATCGTTTCCGATCATGGAAACGAGTACACGTTGCAGCTTCGCGAGATATCCAACGACCCCGACGCTCACTTTGATTCCAAGGTGTTCGTGACACCCGGCGACCAGGCCGGGAAAGAAAAGCTCGCGGCGATGCCGGTGTTTGTCCCTGCCGCTGATCTGGACCGCGCCAAGCGTGAAGCAGCGGAGGCGGCGGCGAAGGAAGCCACGGAGCGAAAGGCCGCGGAGTCCAAAGCCGAGGCGTACCGCAGCTCCTATCCCGGCCAGCTCCACTTTGATTACACCTGGGATCGCAAGAAGGCGGCGTTGCTGGGCTTGCAGGAAGTATGGCGCGACGACAAGTTCACCTACCTACGCGGCCAGTTCCAGGAGACCCCCGTTCTGTACGAGACGAAGGACGGGAAGGGCAGCCTCATCAACTGGGATTTCAATAACGGCCTGTACACGGTTCCGAAGACCGTCCTGCAGGGCTATCTCACCATCGGCAAACAGCGCGTGGATTTCCGGAAGGAAGGGAACTAAGCCATGGCAGAGAACCATCCCAACCCAGAACTGATTGAGCCGGGCACCGTACCAGAGCAGCCCGAGGCCCAAGCGACCAAGCGTTTCAACCTGAAGGTTGTCGGCGGAATCGCAGCCGTAATCCTTGTCATCGGACTTGCCAATTTACGTAGCGGAACCAAGCAGGTTCCCATCGCGAACAGCGCCGTGATGAAACCTGCGTCTCCGAACGCTACCCAGGTAAACAGCTTCGAGGCGCAGCAACGGATGCTCCAGCAGCGTGACGCAGAAGACCGCGCACGGAAGGAGCTGCTTGCCGCACAAAATCAACAGCTAGCCACGGAGCAGGCGATTCCTGGCCCTGAGTCGGCAACTGCGGCCCCCATGACGCAGGCGCAGCGTGACGCGATCTACGGCAAGAACAACCCGAACGCACCACAGAAGACCTCCGGCCAGTCACAGGCCCAGGCCGAGGCAAAACAGCGCCAGCTAGAACGGGAGCGCCAGCATCAGCAGGCATTGGACAGCGATACCGTAGCCATCGACTTCGCCAGGACCGCCCCGGCTTCCGGCAATGCGAACAACGACACCAAAGTAGAAGTGGCGTCGGCCGAGGCTCCAACCGAACAGCATGGCACCGACGTCGCGCAGGGTGACCCGCCGCAACCCGTTGCGCGGCCGGTATCGCAGACCTCGGCAGGTCACCGTGACCCTATGGGCCAGTACGACTTCGACGGCTATCAGGGGCGGCTCTACCGCGTTTTCGAAGGCACAGTGTTTGAAGGGGTGCTCACCAATCACATCGACGGCGGTTTCAACGGCCCCATGATCGTGATGCTCACCACTGACTACTACTCCCACGACCATCAGCAGCTTTTGCTACCGCAGGGAACCCGCCTTATTGGTCAGGTCCAGAGCGTGTCAGGTGCGGGACAGCGCAAGCTTTTCGTCACCTTCAACCGCGCCATCTGCCCGGATGGTTTCTCGCTTGACCTCACCAAGTTCATCGGCCTTGACCCGCTGGGAACGACTGGCCTAGCCACGAACGTGAACAACCACTACCTCAGTTCGTTTGTCGCAGCCGCAGCAGTCGGCGGCATAGGCGGACTCGCCCAGGTCGGCAATAGCGGAAGCGTGTTGGATACCAACACCCAAATCCGAAACGGGATCTCCGCGCAGACCGCGCAGGAGAGCGAGCAGATATTGAATAAATTCCTCAATCGTCTGCCCGTCATCACGGTAAAGGAGGGTTCCAGAGCACGAATCTACATCACCCAGGACATGCTCATCCCGAGCTACGCAGAGCATCGCGTTGACCCGGCTCTTTAAACGCTAGACGTACACGGAGGACGCATGAAGTTCACCCTCACGCGAAAGAAGCAATGGATGCTCGGAGGGGCTTTGCTGCTATGCACGGCCACACCAAGCTTTGCCATCTTCGGCCTTGGCGATATCGTCTTCGATCCAACGAGCTACGCATCGCTGGTAAGCCAGCTTTCCACGCTCACGAAGATGTACACCACGGCTAACAGCCAGTACACCAGCTTCAAAAACAATGTCGTCAACTTCAACCTGAAGACGCAGTGGCAGACCGCGTTGAACAGCATGAAGAACGTCCAGGTGCGCAACACCTACGGCGAAACCAACGGCATGACAGCCGCTCTCGACCAGAACTCCACAACAGCCGCAACCACGGCGTGGACGAATTCGGGTGTGGCGCTTTCTTCCAACACAAACAGCTATCTTGCGAGCGAGACGGCCGGCAACAGTGACAAGTTGACCCAACTTGCCATCGTGGAGACTTCGGACACCATCTCGCCCGATTGTCTCAATGCAGTCGGATCGTATCGGGCGGCGCGTGCGGCATCTATATCAGCAAATGCCAGTCTTCAAGCCAACCAGCTTGACGGCAGCAGCGCCACCAATAGCGAGGTTCAACAGTTGAATCTTGTGAATGCATCGCAAGCCCAGCAGCTCAACGAGCAGCAGGCCCAAGGTGCGCTCCATGCCTGCATCGCGCAACAGCAAATGGTGCAGAACATGCAACAGCGAAATGCGATGGCTCACGACCTGAATTTACAGGCCAACATCCAGGCGCAACGCACAGCCAATCCGACCGGGTACGCGAATACGACAGGAGCGTACACCGACTACTTGCCATGATTACCGGGTGCAGCGCGGCTCTGTCCCGCTGCACTCGCCCTTAGATACAGGAGCGTTATGAAGAACACTCGGGAATTACTCGCACTCTCTTTGTTGCTTTGCACAATCGGAGGCTGCCATACGGACACGCCTGCAAGTCGCAGCTCCCGAACCGAAAACTACTAACGCCCAGCCAGCAACGAATGCAAATCCAGACCCGAACAACCAGGACTGCGAAGCGATCAAAGACCCAGCGCAAGCGGAGAACTGCCGGATGTTGAAAGGCCTAGCCGCTGCGAAGAAGAAGCACAACTCAGACAACGTAGTGAAGCACAGCCCCGGCTCCATTTCGCAACCCTAACACCCCAGAAGGCGTACACCGATGCCCGGTATAGATTGGCTCTACCAGTTCACGAACAACCTCACTGCGCTTACGACTGCGAATGGCGGTGCGCTGACCAACTTCGGTCTGACGTTGCTCAGTTTCATCGCCTTCATGCAGCTCGTGAAGATGGTGGTTACCTTCAGCACTTCGAACATGAGCTTCAGCTTCAATCCCGCACCTCTGGAGGGAGGGGAGATTGTTCGCTTCATGTTGCGCTTAGGGTTCTGCTGCCTGCTGGAGACCTACTGGATCAATCCACTTCCGGGTGCGAGCTGGGGCTTCAACAAACTCTTCTCTGCCATTGCACAGGAGATCGTGAAGGTTCTAGACCAGAACACGCAGGCTCAGCTCTCGCGTGTCGTGTACGAGGCGTGGAATAAGACGGGAGCCCCGTCGCTACTCGCGCCATTAGAGATCTTCGAGTACGTCTACATACAGCTGCTGATGGGCGTGGCATCGGCCATCATCTTTGTCATCAACGTCAGCAGCTTCATCTTCTATGCAGTCACCGCTCTTTTTGGCCCCCTTTTCATCCCGCTCTATATGGTCGATAGCCTCCGAGGAAAGTTCTTCTCCTTCTTCGACACGCTTCTGAGCTTCGCAATGATTCGTGCGGTTGCTGCCGCGTTCATCTTTGTTTGGTCAGGCTTTACGACAACGTTCCTACAACAGACCTTCAATGGGGACTACTCAATTCTGATGTGGATGGCGAACATTCTTCCCGTCACGATGGTGTTTGTCGCCTTCATCATCAACATGCTTTTTATTCCGCAGATCACCCAAGCCATCTTCGGCGGCTCCGCAGGAGCAACAGCGTCCGCTCAGAACCTTGTCACCCGCATGGCATTGCGGCCAGGAGGAAAGTAGCTGCTTATGAACTGGCACGAGGACTGGGACTATGGACCAAACACGACAGGGTGGGATGACGGACGATGCCACGGTATGTACGGCACTTCCGCTGCAATCCTTCCGAACGCCGCAACGAATACAGTGCGACGCTCTCTCCTTGTCACCCTCATTCTTGCGGGATTGGCCGGAGGAGCATTCCAGGCAATCCAGTGCGCGCGGATCGTCAGGCAGGTTGTAAACAGCTCGCCAGCTCACACCACCGCGAACGATCCACCAATGCGAATGAAACACGTTCGATTTGCAACCGAAGGAGCTAAAGCATGGCGACACAGATAGCACCGCTCACCGACGCTGCATACACCCCTGAGCAAGCCGTGCTAACCGACACGATTGCGAACGAGGTTTATGCGGCGCACTACAACGAGCGAAAGACAAGCCGAGTCATCATCGGTGGCTCTGTCCGTCCTCCTACTTGGTTCGTTCGCCAGCATTGTTGCGCTCGCGCACAAGCCCGTCATCAATCGCTACATCCGCATTGACGAGATGGGCAAGGCGCAAGCCATCCATGTACAGCGATTTGAACTACTCCCCACGCGAGGGCGAGGTGCGAACCTACCTCACGGATTGGGCGAACTATCGCTACACGTTGAACCGAGAGACCGTCGCGAAGAAGTACCCGCTCAACTACTACTTCCTCTCGCAGACGCTTGCGACTCAGCTCATGGGTGAGGACAACGCCGACGCACACCATCTCGCAGGTTGCATCCGGCCAGATCGAGCAGAGCGACGTGGACGTGCGCAACGTCACCATCACTAGCATGTCCACCGAGCAGATTCAGGGCGCGGTGATGGCGAAGGGGACCGCGCTGGTGAGCATCGACAAGCTCTACTCCGTCCGCAATTCCAGAGAGCCGCGCACGGAGCACTGGATGCTCTCGGTCACGTACTACCTCAATCCGAAACAGGTGTCCGACCAGGCGAAAGCCTTCCCACAGTTCGAGACGATCAATCCACTTGGACTGACCATCACCGAGTTCCATGAAAACCGGCTTGGTGTCGATCCGATCGCGTCGCGGAGCACGCTCCCGACACCACAGGCGTCTGTTGCACGCGCCACTCGCGCCGCAGAATCCATTCCTACCCGCCCAGCCCAACCAACACCGACGTGACGCAGCCAGGAGTTGCGCAATGAGCTACGACCTGATCTTCCGTTCTTTCCAGAAGAAATTCGAAAACTGTTGCATCGACCCGACCATCTCCGACCTCATGATTAACGGCACGAGCGGAGTCTATGCCGACCGTGCCGGCATGGTCGAGCATGTGAAGCTATCGAAGGCATACACCAACGAGACGTCTGACAGCTGCGATTGAACGCGTGGCCCGCGTCCTTGGACAAGACCTCACGAGGCAGAATCCCATCCTGAATACGCGCTTGCCCGATGGTTCGCGCGTTGCGGTGGTGGGACCTCCGGCGTCGATTGGTGGGCCTACGCTCACCATCCGGAAGTTCAACAAGTGGTACACGAGCGATGAGCTGGTAGAGAGCGGCAGCCTTCCCGAGAGCGTGCGGGATCTCATCGTGTCGCTCATGATGGAACGTAAGAACGGCATCATCGCGGGCGGAACCGGAAGTGGCAAGACGACCCTGATGAAAGCGCTTCTTGACCATGTTCCTGCATCGGAGCGGCTTTGCGTGATCGAGCAGCCTGCAGAGCTTCAGATCTTGCAACCCAACACCATTCGCTGGGAGGCAGTTGATGCAATCCCAGGTCAGGTTGCCGTGACGCCGAGCGAGTTGCTTGCCGCTGCACTTCGGCATCGGCCGGACCGCATCATCATGGGCGAGATACGAAACGAGGCAGGCTACGACCTCTTGCAAGCGATGAACACAGGTCACGGTGGAACTCTCTCCACCATTCACGCCAGCTCTGCTATCGACTCGCTAAACCGTCTCGCCAATCTTGCCCTGAGTGCTAGACCGAACCTCAATCACAGCTTCATGCGTAGCGAGACAGCAAAGGCAATCGACTTCGCGCTGTATTGCGAACGCGCAGGCTCAGGTCGCCGTCAGGTGCGTGAGGTTGTGATGGTGAAGGGCTATGACTTCCGCTCCGAACGCTTCGAGGTGGAGACGGTGTACACCGCTCCTCCAGTCAGCAAGGTTCGGGAACTCGCGCTGGTGGGATCACCGGCAGAACCCCAACAAGTTCAGTTCGCATAACCAACACAGAAAGGAAACCACCATGGCACTGTTCACCCTGAAGACTTCCAAGAAGGTCGATACCCACATGAGGCTTGAAGAGTCAACCGCCGAAATGCTTGATCGCTATGCCCACTTCCAGAAGGGATCAGCAGATGAAGTGGTTAATGGCGCGCTTGAGTATGTATTCAAGCACGATAAAGACTTCCAGCGCCACATCCAGCAGAACCCCGATGAGAAGGTTGCGTCGTCGGTGCGCGTCAAGAAGGCTCCAGGTAGCGCGAAGGCAGCAGCGAAGTCTAGCAGCACCAACGGCTCTCTTTCTGCACGCAAGGATGCATCCTCGGCTGCACTTTCTTCCGACTCGAAATGACGGTGCTACGCATGATGCGCTTTGCGCATGAAAAGGGATGACACTCCACCCCTTGAAGGGTGTCGTAAAAGCCGAAAGCGGATTTCAATTGAAATCCGTCCTGCAATCAACAACTTAGACCGACCCTGATTTCAGTTGAAATCCAGTGATTTCAATTGAAATCGGGTCTTTCGGAGAGCGAATGTCCCTCACACCCACACCAGTCGCAGTCGATTTTGAGAGCCGCTTGCGGCGTTCACGCGGGCGCAGCGCGCGAGCTTTTTCGGTCACGTCCAGAGTGACTGAAGAGGAATTGCTTTCAGTCGAGCGAGCCGCTTTAAACAGCGGAAAGGCAGTAGGCGAATGGGCGCGCGAGGTGCTGATCGACGCCGCACGTCAGACCGGCCCCGACGTGGTTCTGGTGGAGCTGGTCGCCACGCGGATGTTGCTGGTGAACATGGTCAAAATGTTGGGCCAAAGTCTGCCGATTACAGAGGCCGAGTACGCAAAGCTGAACACCCAGGTGCAGACGGCAAAGCGTCGCGTCGCGAGTGAACTGGCCGATCAAACCAAGCGGTTGAACACCGGGAAGGAGAGCTAGAAGATGGCAGCGACATGGGGCAGAAACGAAACCATCATCACACCGCCAACGGTGCCGATCTACACGTTTTCGGCACTCGGATTCGGCGTGGTGTGCCTCTTCCTATTCGTCTGGCAACGGGCCGCTCTGTCCTTGCCTGTCATGCAGCGCACTTACCTCGCGGACTACGTTCGCTCGTCGGTCGGTGCGCTCGCGCACCAGACTGGCGAGTACCGATTGATCTACTTAGACGGGCCACGAAAGGCCCAACCCCGCCGAGCTTTGCCGGTGGACTTTCAGGACGGCACAACCGTAATGCCGAACGGCAAAGTACAGCCCGTCCAACTCACCGCCCTGCCACTTGCTCAGGGATTCAAATGGTTCGGGCGCGGGGTCCCTCAGAAGTTCAATGACGCCTCGTTATCGCGATGGCTCCGGTTCACTTTCTTTGAGGGGCAGACTGTCCCACGACTCTTCGCAGTGAGCGCGATCGAAGCCGGCGTCTGCCTTGCGATCATGCTCTTTTTCTCCATCCCTGCTGACATCAGACGTTTGAAGACCCTGAAGTACGGGCGGGTACTTCGCGGACCCGAGATGATGAGTCCGCGTGAGTTCAACAAGGCTGTCAGCCGTGACATTTGGAAGCATCCACTCGCTCGCTTCCAAGCAAGTCGCGCCGCTAAAAAGGCCGGGCAGCATTCGCACTTGGGGCTGGGATTCAAGACAGCCGAGATGAAGGAGCTGATGCGGATTCCACCCGGCAAAGAATCGCAGCACTTCCAGATGATGGGCGACACCGGCGCGGGCAAAACGACCCTGATAATGCAGCTCCTCCGGCAGATTCGGGACCGGGGCGATGCCGCCATCGTGTACGATCCTGCCTCTGAGTTCGTACAGCGTTTCTACGACGCAGAGCGCGGCGATATCATCCTCAATCCGCTGGACGCGCGGTGCCCGTTCTGGTCTCCCGCAATGGAGATTGAAAGCCAGCAGGAGGCAACGACCATCGCTGAATCGCTGTACCAGCCAGCGGGCGGCGGATCGAACAGCAGCAACAAAGAATTCTTCTACAGAACCCCGGCCCAAATCTTCGCGCACCTATTGCGCGAAGGCCCAACGCCGCACGAATTGGCGAAGTGGATGGCTGACGAATCGTTCCTGCAAACGAAGGTCAAGGGAACGGAGATGGCGTTCTACATTGACCGGAAAGCAGGCCCCCAGGCAGCCGGTGTTCTAGCCAGTCTTGGCCTCGTTGCTCAGAGCCTCCGCCTGCTCCCGAAGAAGGAAGAGACGACCAGGACTTGGAATGCGACCGACTGGGCGAAGGACCGCAAAGGATGGATCTTCATCACGTCGAAGAAGTCACAGCGCGAGGTGCTTCGGCCTCTCATCTCCCTCTGGATCGACATCCTTGTGATGCGGCTCATGGAGACGCCCAAGCCAGGACAAAAGCAGGTCTGGTTCGTGATTGACGAGCTGGCCAGCTTGCAGAAACTTCCCCAACTCCACAGCGCCATGACCGAGAGCCGCAAGTCCAAGAACCCGCTTGTGGTCGGCTTCCAGGGACGGGCGCAGTTGGAGGACATCTACGGCAAGATTGCAGAGGTCATGCTGAGCCAGCCAGCCACCAAGATCTTCATGAAGACCACAGAAGGGAAAGCGGCCGAGTGGATCTCTGAAACCTTGGGAAAGGTTGAGATTGAACGCTTGAAGGAGACGCATTTCAACGGTTCGCGTGCAGGCAAGAACTTCACCATAGACCGGCAGATTGAGCCACTGGTAATGGCCTCAGAAATCTCCGGCCTGGAGGACCGTCGCGCGTACTTGAAGCTGGGCAATCGCATCGCCCGGTTCGACTTTCACTACAACGACCTGCCTATCGTCACGAAGAGCTTTGTTCCACGCGAGAACCCGGATGATGCCCTGAAGTATGAGCGCACCACCCTCTCCCCGCTGGCACCGTCCGAACCCTCCGCACCGGTTGCGCCTACGCCCCAGCCGGTGCAGCCCGCCGCCGCTCCCGAGCCTTTGCCCGCGAAAAAGACCGAAGCTACAGAGGCCGCCGAACCCAAACAGAAAGGCGGTGCGCAGTACCGGCGTGCGCTCACGTTGGACTGGAACAAACCTGAGACACCTGTAGCGCCAAAGCTCGCGCAAGAGGCCGCACCTCCACAACCAAACATGGGGCAGGTTGCAGCCGAATTTCTCGAACACCTTGAGCTTTACCGCGAAGGATTGGACGCAGAGGGCCGCGATCTTTCAGACGACGAAGTGAAGGCTGTTAAAGAGGAGTGGGGAGAAATTGTGAAGCGCGCAGAGGGCTCGCCAGAACAGGCGACCGCTGACCCGATCATGCTCACCGATCTTGACCCGTACCTGATTCCCAGGCACGATCACCACCAGTTCAGCATGTCCTTGGAGTAAGCGATGCTGACCATTTCTAAACCCCTGAATGCTTCGCAAGCGGCCACGTATCACACCAAGGATTTCGCGTCTGAGACCCAGAGCTACTACGCCAAAGACGATGCTCAGATTGGCGAGTGGCAGGGGCAGCTTGCGGAGCGCTTCGGTCTCTCAGGCGGTGTCAGCAAGGAAGCGTTTCTAGCCCTTGCGAACGGCCAAGATCCCCAGAGCGGCGAGCAAATGGTGCGCCATCGCATCGCCTCCGAACAGACCAACGCAGATGGTTCGGTCACGCAGACCGTCGAACACCGGGCAGGTTGGGATGCGACCTTTTCCGCGCCGAAGTCCGTCTCCCTCACCGCCCTTGTAGGAGGGGACGAACGGGTGATGGAGGCCCACCGGGAAGCGGTAACCGCCGCGCTCACGGAGCTGGAGCGGTATACCCAAGCCCGTATCGGCGGCAACCACCCGGCAGAGACTACGGGCAGGTTCATCGCGGCGAAGTTCGAACATGACACTGCCCGGCCTGTAGACGGCTATGCGGCCCCCCAGCTCCACACCCATGCCGTCGTTTTCAACGTCACGGAGCGAGAGGATGGCTCCACCCGCGCCCTTGATCCTAAAGCCTTCTTTGAGAGCCAGACCTACGCAACAGCGGTCTATCAATCGCACTTGATGTACCGACTGCGCGAGCTTGGATATGAGCTGGAGCGGGGGCGCTCCGGCGCCCCCGAGATCAAGGGCTACTCGCAGGAATACCTCGACGCTTCCAGCCCCCGTTCTGAGAAGATCCGCGAACACCTGGAGCGCGTCGGGCGCTCCGGCCCCGAGGCGGCTCAGATCGCCGCCCACGCTACCCGCGAGAAGAAGCAGGACCTCACCAAAGAGCAGGTTTTACAAGCGCATAAAGACATGGCTTCCGACTTCGGCAACCAGGCGGACCGGGTGATAGCCGAAGCTCGCCAGCGAGTAAACGAGCATGGCGTCCAACCCCAGACACCTATGCGCGCACAGGAGGCGATGACGTTCGCGCGAGACCATCTCTTTGAACGGGAAGCCGTAGCGGACGAACGCATGATTATGACCACCGCACTCAGACGCGGCATGGGCGAAGCGACATTTTCTGAAGTACGAAACGAGTTCTCCACGAGGCGGGAGAACGGAGATTTCCGCGGTGTTGGCCAGGAGAAATACGGCTCCTCTCAGCGGTTCACTACGCCTGAGACTTTGGCCGCCGAGCGCGCAAACATCCAGGCCGTGCAGACCGGAAAGAACACCCTTGCGCCCATGATGACCGAGCGCGAAGCGTTCGCCCAGGCCGACACGCGGGACTTTCTGAATGCGTCTCAGCGGCGCGTCGTTCACGAGGTACTTACCTCTCAGGATCGTGTCCACGGCTTGCAGGGTTTGGCAGGTTCAGGGAAGACAACGACCTTAGAGACCATCCGCGAGGGCGCGGAACAAAAGGGCTACAAGGTTGAGGGATTTGCCCCCACATCCCGCGCGGCAGGCCAGCTCAGGGATGCAGGAATCGAGGCTACCACCTTGCAAAGTTTCCTTGCTCGCAAGCTGGACGAAAACCCCGGCCAACCTCGCCTTTACATGCTCGACGAATCCTCTCTGGCATCTTCCAAACAGATGCGGGCCTTTCTCCAGAAGGTGACCCCGGAGGACCGCGTTCTAGTCATCGGCGACACTCGGCAGCATCAGGGCGTGGAAGCCGGCAAGCCCTTCGAGCAGATGCAACAGGCCGGCATGCGAACCTCGCAACTGGACCAGATCATGCGGCAGAAAGACCCCGAATTGCTCAAGGCGGTACAACACCTTGCCACCGGGGAAACGGCGAAGGGCGTGCAACTGCTGGTGGAGCAAGACCGCGTGACAGAGCTACGGAATGGAACGGAGCGCATTGCGGCTATCGCAAAGGATTATGCCGCGAAGCCGGAGAACACCATCGTCGTCTCGCCAGATAACAAGAGCCGCCAGCAGATCAACGAAGCCATTCGCGCAGAACTGCAAACGTCTGGACAACTCTCCCCGGACGGCCGCCAGCTTCAGACCCTTGCCCATCGTTCCGACCTCACCGGAGCGGGCCGCACGTGGGCCGCGCTGTACAACACCGGCGACGTGATCCGGTATGAGTCGGGGAGCCAGGCCATCGGCCTTGAACGAGGCTCTGAGGCCCGTGTCTCGGCTGTAGACGCGCGCACCAACGTCCTCACGGTTCAGACCAAGGATGGCAATGAGATCTCTTATGACCCACGCCGCTTATACGGCGTGAACGTCTTCGAAGAGCGAGCGCGAGAGTTCAGCGTTGGTGAGCGCATCCAGTTCACCGCAGCGAACAAAGAGCTTAATGTTGCCAACCGCGATCTTGCGACCATCACCGCTCTTGAGGAGCGGTCCATCACAGTCCGCATGGACGGGAAGAAGGGTCGCGAAATCACGTTTGATCCGACCGAGTTCCGGCAGATGGATCATGGCTATGCAGTCACGTCGCACAGCTCGCAAGGGCTCACGGCAGACCGGGTAATTGCGAACATCGACACAGACTCCAGCCGTTCACTTATCAATGACCGGCTCGCCTACGTTGCCATTTCTCGCGCAGCGCACGACGCTCGGATTTACACGAACGACGTTGCCACGTTGGGAGAACGGCTATCGACGGACGTTTCGAAAACCGCCGCCATCGACTTGAGCGATGTGCGTCAGGCGGTCGATAGCTTCCGCCGCGACGATCCAGAGGCCGCGACAAACCTGCTACGGGACACCAACCGCATCCAGGTCTATAGCAATCCAGATCACCGGGTTGCGGCCGTCGCCCACGACTACGTTTCCAAAGACGACCGGGCTGTCATCTTCGCTCCAGACAGAACGGAGCGTGAGGAGCTAACGCGCCTCATCCGTTCGGATCTGTACGAGCAAGGCAGGCTTGGGGAGACCTACAGCGCCAGCATCTTGACCGACAAAGGACTATCCGACAAAGAGGCCAAAAGCGCTGCCAACTATGAAGTGGGCGATGTGATTCGTTACGGCAGCAAAGGCAATGACGAGCTGGGTGTCTCTCCAAACACATACGGAACCGTTACCGACGTAGACACGAAGCGCAACCTCATCACAGTCTCCGGCTCTGACGATGCACCACACACCTACGACCCGGCCTCCGAATGGCAAATGCGCCTCAAAGCCACGGTCTACTCACCTGAAAATCGAGAGCTTGCCGAAGGTGAGCGGATACAGTTCACCCGCTCCGAGTGGGACCAGGGCATTCGGCTAGGAAATCTCGCCACCATAGAACGCATCCACGAAGACGGCGGCTTGTCCGTCAAGGTGGACTCCGGTGCGAGCCTGCAGCTCACCCCTGAACAGGCCCAACACGTTGAGTACGGCTATGCCATCGAATCCACCAAGCGCCTGGCTGTCGATCGCGTCATCCTCAGCGGTGAAGCCGAGCAGATCACCGGCCAGCGTGACGCTCTCGCCCATCTTCCGACTAAGCTCCACGAGCTGAGTGTCTATACCTCAGACGGCTACCAGCCGACACCGGCCCCGGAGCTTTCCAACGATCTTGCAATGCCGTCGCCTGCGGAGGTTTCTACGCCGGAGGTAAGTCTGCCATCGCTTGAGCATGAAGGCTATGCCATCGAAATGTGACAATGCGCATTGACGCATATCTGTAAATGCCAAACTGCTTCTCTGTTCTCTTTAGTTCAGCCTTGACGCATTTACGTCTTTTCTTATTTATCTATACCCGCCGCCGAGGGCTGGGGGAATGTGGGAGACGCCGGCAGGATCGGCGTCTTCCAAGGAACGGTGTGAAGGGTGGGACTGTTTCACCGTTCCACGCTTTGCACGGTTCCGGCATTTCCACGGTCCTGCTTTAGCTACGATATTGCAGTTTATGTACAGTCGATTTTGGGTGTCATTATCAGACGCGGCTATGGGGCATCCTCGACAGGATGAACTTGAAAGCCCTTCAGTTCTGAGCTGAAGTACCGGCGTCTCATCCAGAACGCGACGTTGACCAAGCCGATCAGGGCCGGAACCTCGATCAGCGGGCCAACCACACCGACAAACGCCTCGCCGGAGTTCAAGCCGAAAACGGCCACCGCGACGGCAATCGCCAGTTCGAAGTTGTTGCCCGCTGCGGTGAAGGAGAGCGTTGCCGATTGTGCGTAGTCGGCACCGAGCTTCTTGCCCATCCAGAAGCTGACCAGGAACATGATGAGGAAGTAGATGACGAGCGGGATGGCGATCTTCACCACGTCGAGCGGCAGGCGCACGATGAGATCACCCTTGAGCGAGAACATGACCAGGATCGTAAACAGCAGGGCAACGAGGGTAAGAGGGCTGATGCGCGGGATGAAGCGGGTCCGATACCACTCCTCACCTTTCGCCTGGATCAGCACGTACCGAGTAACGAAGCCAGCGACGAACGGAACGCCCAGGTAGAGGCCGACGCTCTTCGCAATCTGGCCGATGCCGATAGGAACGACACTTCCCTCCAGGCCAAACCACTTTGGAAGAACGGTCAGGAAGACCCAGGCATAGAGGCTATAGAAGAGCACCTGAAAGACGCTGTTGATGGCGACGAGCCCAGCAACGTAGTCTGTGTCCCCTTCCGCAAGTTCATTCCAGACCAGCACCATTGCGATGCAGCGGGCGATGCCGATCAGGATCAGACCGCGCATATAGGCAGGCTCGCCCTTGAGGAAGACGATCGCCAGGAGGAACATCAGCACCGGCCCGATGATCCAGTTCTGCACGAGCGAAAGGCCGAGGACGCGCTTGTTGCGGAAGACCTCACCCAGCTTTTCGTAGCGAACCTTTGCCAGCGGCGGGAACATCATGATGATGAGGCCGATCGCAATCGGAATGTTGGTCGTGCCGGTCTGGAAGCGGTTCACGAACCCGGCAGACGACGGGACAAAGTGGCCGATGGCAACTCCGATGGCCATGGCCAGGAAGATCCAGAGTGTAAGGAATCGGTCGAGAAACGAGAGCTTCTTACGGGCAGCCGGAGCACAGACGCGGCCTTGGGTGATGGGAGCGGAAGACACTAGCAGACCTCACAGGGTGAAGCTTCAAGCGTTATCGGGAGCGGAGCGCCTTCGAGGAGGGCGTACTTCGACGGCGAGCAGCAGGCTTTCGTGAGCCTCGCCTTGTCTGCCTGCATGGCCTTCTCTTCTTTCAACCAGCCAAGCGTCTGCTTGAGGATCTGGGCAGCCCCGATGTGCGGCGGCATGACGATGCGATAGTGCATCCACTTGCTTTCCCGCCGGGCCGAGACGATCCCGGCGCTGCGGAGGTATGCCAGATGCCGGGAGATCTTCGGTTGAGGACCGCCGAGGATCTCGACAAAGTAGCAGACACAAATCTCCTGGTCGCCCATCAGGTTCAGCAGCCGGAGCCGCGTGTTATCGCCAAGGGCCTGAAAGAACCGTTCCACGTTGTACGTCTGTTTCGCCGCCATACCTTCATGTATACGCATTGACGTATTCGAACGCAAGCCATATAGTCGCCAAAGCAGATATTTCTTGGAGGCGGTTATGTCGGAGCAGCTTTTGGATTCGGTGAAGTCGAAGTATGGAGCAGTAGCAGAGAGCACCCTATCGAACGATCATGCAGGCGTGAAGGCCGTTGCGGAAGCGTTCGGCTACAGCGCCGACGAGCTGACGTCCATCCCGGCAGGAGCCAACATGGGCCTATCCTGCGGCAATCCCACGGCAACGGCTCATCTGAGAGCGGGAGAGGTTGTGGTCGATCTTGGCTCGGGCGGCGGCCTCGACGTGTTTCTCGCGTCGAAGATGGTTGGTCCAGAGGGCCGCGCCATCGGCATCGACATGACCACGGCCATGATCGAGCGGGCGCGTGAGAACGCGCACAAGGGCGGCTACACCAACGTGGAGTTCTTTCCAGTCCACCATCGACCAGATTCCACTCCCGGACGCTTCGGTCGATTGTGTCATCTCGAACTGCGTCGTCAATCTTGCGCCCGACAAGCCCGCCGTCTTCCGCGAAATTGCCCGCGTTCTCAAGCCGGGTGGCCGCGTTGCCATCAGCGATATCGCCTTGAAGCACGAGCTGCCCGAGGCCGTTGCTCAGAGCATGGCGGCTTACGTGGGCTGCATCGCCGGTGCCATCCTGATTGACGATTACCGCGAAGGCTTGCTCGCGGCTGGCTTCCAGCACGTTGAGATCGTAGACAGCGGAGCCGACCTCAACGCCTATGCCAAGGTCGAAAATCAGGCAGGTTGCTGCTCTCCGAGCATGGACGCGGGAAGCCCGTTCCAGGTGATCGAAGACGCCTGCTGCACCCCGGCAGCCGTTGAGCCTTCCCTGCACGAGGAGCTGACGACGCTCCTCTCGCAGTATGACGTGAACGCCGCCGCAGCCAGCGTCAAGGTCTACGCGATCAAGCCAAACGGAAACGCATAACGCACTCCGACCAGGGGAAGCTACACATGCCGCACTACAACGTTTTGTTTCTTTGCACTGGCAACTCCGCCCGTTCGATCATGGCCGAAGCGATCATGAATCGGAAGGGTGGAGCCAATTTCACCGCCTACAGCGCCGGAAGTCACCCGACCGGGACCGTTAGGCCTGAAGCCCTCCGTCAGCTCGAAAACGCAGGACTGGACGCGACAAATGCCCGGAGCAAATCATGGGATGAGTTCACCGGCCCGGATGCTCCTCATCTCAGCTTCGTCTTTACCGTGTGCGACAAGGCGGCCGCGAGGTCTGCCCCTTGTGGCCCGGCCAGCCGATGACGGCGCATTGGGGTATCCCCGATCCGGCTACGGCTCAGGGAACAGAGCAGGAGATCGACCGCGCCTACGGCCAGGCCCTTCAGGCTCTCGACCGGCGTATCAGCTTGTTTCTTGTGCCTGCCACTTGCAACGCTCGATACCTTCGCGCTGCAGAAGCAACTAGACGAAATTGGGAAGAAGTAGGCCGCCCAGATGCGATTTCTCATCATCGGCGGCAGCGACGCAGGAATCAGCGCGGCTCTTCGCGCTCGGGAACTTAGCCCGGACGCGCAGATCGACGTACTGCTCAAGGACGACTTTCCGAACTACAGCATATGCGGGTTGCCGTTCTATCTCAGCGGCGAAACCCCCGACTGGCATAGTCTCGCGCACAGAACGGAGTTCGATGGCATCTCCATTCGTCGAGGGCACCGTGCAACCAGGATCGATCCTGCCGCGAAGACCGTCGCGGTCCAGATCGAAGGCCAGGGACACCAGGTCCTTCCGTATGACAAGTTGCTGATCGGGACAGGTGCAAGCCCTACGGAGCCGACACGTCGAGGGATGGCAGCTACCCGGGTGTCTTCCTGCTCCACACCATGAAGGATAGCTTTGCCGTTCACGAGTATCTGGAGAAGACAAAGCCCCGCCGCGCCGTGATCGTGGGAGCTGGCTATATCGGGCTGGAGATGGCGGACGCGCTGACCCATCGAGGGATCGAGGTCACGGTCGCCAGCCGGACGAGGACCGTTCTTGCCACGGTCGATGCTGAATTCGGGGAAGTCGTCGGCCAGGAGCTGCAGCAACACGGAGTAGCCGTCTCTACAAACGTTGAAGCGCAACGCATCGTTCAGGTGGGCGACCACCTTCATATTTCGGGCAGCGGAGGCTTCGAGCAGGACTGCGAAATGGTGCTGATTGCGGTAGGCGTCAAGCCGGATGCCGTGCTCGGAACCGACGCGGGTCTGCAGACTGGCGAAAAAGGTGCCCTGCTTACCAACCGCAAGATGGAGAGCGGAGTGCCGGACATATACGTTGCCGGCGATTGTGCAGAGACGTGGCACCGTCTCCTGAACCGGCATACCTACCTACCCCTTGGAACCACCGCCCATAAGCAGGGCCGAACGGCAGGCGAGAACGCCGTAGGCGGACAGCGCGAGTTCGCGGGCTCTCTCGGAACGCAGGTCGTCAAGATCTTTGATCGTGTCATTGCTCGGACCGGGTTGCGGCAGGATGAGGCCGAACGCGAAGGCTTTCAGCCCTTCACCGTCGAGAGCACGATGAACGACCACAAAGCCTACTACCCCGGAGCTACGCCGCTTCGCGCCCGTGTCACTGGAGACCTGAAGACAGGACGCTTGCTCGGAGCGCAGCTCATGGGCTTTTGGGGAGCGGAAGTTTCCAAGCGCATCGACGTGTTTGCAACCGCTCTCTTCCACGGATTGGCCGTCGATGAGATCTCCGACCTCGACCTCAGCTATACCCCTCCCCTCAGCAGCCCATGGGACCCGGTTCAGATGGCGAGCCAGGCATGGAGCCTCGCATCGACCGAACATCGAAAGGAAACACAATGCACAAGGTGATCTTCGCCTGCGTCCACAACGCAGGCCGCTCTCAGATGGCAGCCGCTTTCTTCAACCAGCTCGCCGACCGGACGAAGGCGGAAGCAATCTCCGCAGGGACCGAGCCAGGTTTACGTGTCCATCCCGAAGTCCTGGCTGTCATGCAAGAGGTTGGAATCGACCTCAGCAACGCCAAGCCTCAGAAGCTCACCCAGGAACTTGCGGAAGATGCAGCGCTGCTCATCACCATGGGTTGCGGCGATAAATGCCCCTACGTTCCCGGCCTGCGTCGTGACGACTGGCCTCTTCAGGACCCAAAGGGCTTGCCTTTAGACGATGTACGCAGGATACGGGACGACATCAAGAACCGGGTACAGACCCTGTTAGCGGATGAGGGGATGCAGGCCTAAAGGAATATACTTATAGAGTGCGCCGCCTCGCCAGCTTCGTCGCGATCTTCATCCTGCTCTCAACGGCAGCTCCTCTGCTTGCCTGTATGACAGGGAGGACGATGAACCAGGAGGAGAGCGCCTGCTGCCGTTCCATGCACGGCAACTGCGGCGACATGGCGAAGATGGGCTGCTGCAAGACCGAGGTCAAGACGGACGAAAGCCCTCAGCTCGCTACGGTCGCTCCTGCAACAAACGTTCACTTTGCAGTGATCGCATGGCTTACGCCCTTGCTCCCGCCTCTTCAGACGATTCCTTCCTCTCTGTTTCGATCGCCCGACGAGTATTCCCCGCCAGGGCTGTTGACTGCTCAAATCTCCGTTCTCCGCATCTGATTCGCTCCTGATCGAATGGCCTGCATACGCTCGCGTATGCCTGCGTTTCCTTTCGTTCGAACTAACGGAGCATTCATGAAATCTTCTATGGTTCTGGCCTGTGCTCTCGCACTGCCAGGGATCGCCCTTGCCTCTGACCATGGCCCTGTCTTCAGCTATGCAACACCCGTCAACTCTCAGGGAGAGGTAAGCTTGCGATGCCGGGATCTTTGGGCGCAGCGGCTCGAAGGGTTCGCAACTCTCTACCGGAACGGGGTGCGGCTACGGCATCACGCCGCACATCACCGCAAACGTCTTCCTTCCGGCAACCTTCGGCAGCGGCTCGCTTCCTGAAAGTCGTATCTTCTCCAGGGAGCGAATGGTCTGCCGGAGCCTCATGGCGCTTCCTCCATTCGGTCACGAGTGTAGGCAAGCGAATCGAATCGACGGCTTCACTTGGAGTGGTTGTACCGGGACCGCAACAGGATTCGGGCGTCCTTGCCAGCCTTCATCGAGCACCCGGCGTTGCGGGTTCGCTCGCAACTGGCTTGGCTTCCAGGAGCCAGTATGTCTGGGTCGGTGGAGGCTATACCCGCTTTGCAGAAGCTTCGCAGAGCCGCAGGCCGGACACGATCTCGTGGAGTGGGGTCTACGGTTATCGCCCGGCCAAGCTTCGCCGAGGATACGACCAGTGGGACTATCGCGGCTTCGCAGAGCTGACCGGAGAACACACCGGCAACGTGCGAACGGCAGGAGCGATTCTGCCCGAACAGCAGCACGACGACCGTCTGGCTTGGACCCTCTATTCTCGCCATCTTCAAAGACGGTTTCCATCTCGGCAGGCGTGCAGGCGCCCGTCTACCGAGATGCCTCAGACAGTCTCTACGGTCGAGAACACGTCCGCTTCGCGATCAACTTCAGCTATCTCAAATTCTCTGCACACAACAGCTCCCATTGAAAGGACTGACCATGAAAAAGCTCTCTTATCGCAGGAGCTCTCCTCGTTACTTTGTCTCCCCTTGCCGCGCATGCGGAGTACGAGCAGGTCAACCTAACCGTCTTCGGCATGGACTGCGCTCCATGTGCTCATGCGATTCACGTCTCCATGAAGGGCATTCAAGGTGTGAACACGGTAGACGTGGATCTCAACACCGGCCTCGTCACCATCAAACTCACCCCGGCAACAGCGCTTCCATGCGGCAGTTCAACGAGGCAGTCGAGAAGAACGGCTTTACTCATAAGGACGCTGATGTCATCGCCAAAGGCAAGCTGACCGGCACCGCCGCCGCCCCCTATCTTGAGGTTGCGGGGACGCAGGACCGGTTTGCCTTGACTCCAGCCGCAGCCGGTACGGACATCGCTTCTCTTCTGGGAAAGACGGTCACCGTCGCCGGCGTCCTTCCACAAGCCCCGAAAGGCAAGGTGTCCGACACCCTCCGTTACAAGACGATTTCGGAGGCGCGATGAACGCTCACCGCCCTCTCTCTTGCACCGGAGCGCAGGGCCAAACGAGCGGCCCTGCTGAACTACTTCTCTCTCTTCAGTTCGTTCAGCACTCTGATTTGCTGTGCTCTGCCGTCCGTCCTGGTCCTGCTTGGGCTGGGAACGACGGTCGCTTCCCTGCTCTCCGCAGCGCCGTGGCTTGTCAGTCTTTCCCGGCATAAGATATGGACCTTCAGCATCGCCGGAACCTTGATCGCAGCCAGCTTTGTCATGACCTATGTCATCGCGCCGAGACTTCAGCAGGGTGAAGTATGCGCAGCCGATGACCCAACGACTTGCGGCGAGGTCAGTAAACTAAGCCGGGTCATTCTCTGGGGATCGGCCCTTATATGGAGCGGCGGGTTCTTCGTCGCCTATCTTCTGGGGCCGATTCTTGAACGCATGGATCGTTAAAGCGAGCAGGCTCCGTTGTGAATGGAGCCTGCTCTGCTCGTTTATCCCATCGAAGTCTTAACATCGTTCGTTGTTTGAAAAGCATCGATTGGACCGAAGTGGCATCCAAGCGATTGAGAGTGGATACTATCTGTATGCGTTTCCGGGCGACATTGGCGAGCTTACTGGCAGTGATCTTACTGTCGCTCTCGCCCCTTTCCTCCGCTTGCCAGATCCACTGTGACCGGGCGAGTGCGGGAGCAAGTTGCCATTCCACAGTGGCGCACAGCTCTCACCAAAGCAGCAATTCCATGTCGGCAATGGCCGGAATGGGCAAGAGTCAGGTTGACGAAGCAATTCCAGGCTTTCCGGTTGTCTCGGGAGCTGCACAGAGTTGTTCTCATCACATCTGCGCTCAGCAAACCGTCTTGTTAAAGTCGGACGCGCAGGCGTTTACCAGCCTTGACCTAAGCCATCAGGTTCCCCTCCTTTATTCGATACCGCAGGAGTATGCCGCACCAAGCGGCATTGTGCCGGTGAGAGGCCCCCCACCCATTCAAAGGGCTTCTCCGGTTTCTCTCCACACTACTCTCCGCACCTAATTCAGCGACCCTCCTCAACGACCCTGTGTCGCTGGTAGGAGTGCGTCGCTTTGTTCCTTTTCTGTTTGGATCTCAGCACATCACTCCGTTACCCAGAGACGCCAGAACTCTACGCCTCACTGTGTTTCCGGAGATTTTCCATGGCGAATCGCCGATCTTTTCTTCAAAGCACCTTCGGTCTAGGGGCGGGGCTGTTTGCAAGCCGCGCCGTAGCCGAAACAACTCATAACAGTCCGCATACTCCCACAAGCCAGGTTGCTGCTCGTGGAGGCTATCAAGGCATAAGCAGTGGCTCCCTTTCAAAGGTGATACGCACAGCGGCGCGGTGAGAACTACCCCAGTCGTGACCACAGACGTAGGCGACCTGCCCTTCGAGATGGATGGCGACGTGAAGGTTTTTCGCCTCACGGCCCACGTCTTCAAGCAGCAGATCGCTCCGCGATAAGACGATCGATGTCTGGGGGTTCAACGGCTCCGCGCCCGGCCCGACGATCCAGGTCACGCAGGGCGACAAGGTTCGGGTCATCTTCAAGAACGAGCTGCCCGAGGCCAGCTCGATTCACTGGCACGGCTTTGAAGACCAGATCGGCATACGACGGCATGCCCGGCATCAGCCAGGAGCCCGGTCAAGCCCGGCGAGAGCTTTACGTACAACTTCCTCATCAAGCAGGAAGGCACCTACTTCTACCACTCGCACATGGCGATGCAGGAGATGGCCGGCATGCTCGGGCGCGTTCATCATGCACCCGCAAGATTCCCTACCGACCCCATTGCGACAAGGACTTTCGCGATCCATCTCCAGGAGTATGCGGTTCTGGCCAACGCCACGACCCCGAACACGATGAGGATGGAGTTCAACTGGCTGCTGCTGAACGGCAAAGCCGGTCCCGCTCGCACGCCCCTCATCGTGCGTCAGGGCGACCGAGTGCGGATCCGCTTCGTGAACCTCGGCATGGATCATCATCCGATGCACGTCCACGGGCACACCTTCTACACCACCGGAACCGAGGGCGGCCGCATCCCGGAGACGGCGTGGTGGCCCGGCAATACGGTGCTCGTCGGGGTCGCCCAGGCGCGGGACGTCGAGTTCGTCGCCGACAATCCCGGCGACTGGATGCTGCACTGCCATCTGCCACACCACATGATGAACCAGATGGCCTCGCAGGCCGGTCCGATGACTCGCATGGCGGGCTTTCCTGGCGGCAAAGGATGCGCGGGGACGACAGCCATGGTCACCTGATGTACCCCGGCGCGGTGAAAATGGCGACGACATGAAGGGCATGGACATGAGCCGGAATGGACATGAGTGCGGATGAAGGGCATGGACATGAGCGCCCAGAAGCCCACCGGAGATCCAGCCATGCCTTCCGCATCCCTCGCGTGCGGGCACTCAAGCTACCGCTCCGGATGGACCTCTGGCGAACACCCATCTCGACGCAGGAATGATGGGCATGATGGCAGGAGCAGAACGAGAATCGGCCTCAGGCTGAGCGCGGAGCAGAAGCGCAATCTCGACGCCTTCGACATGGGTGACCGACAGCATGAAGGAGCAGATGGGCGAAACCTCTCCAAACGCCAACAACGTCCCGAACTTCCCTCAGGACGCCTATATGGAAGGTCCGATGATGAACATGGACAAGCTGGTCGAGAAGCCGGAAAACCTCGGCCTTCGGCCGAACTGGAGCCGGTTTATGCAGGGCATGATGACCTTTGTCCGCGTGCTGCCGCCGGAGCAGTACGACCAGGTTGTCTCCGCCATGCGCACGCGAACCGGCCCGACGATCCATATGTCTCCCTCTACGCCACTCCTCAAAAGGGTACGCGCGGCTAGACCTGAATCGAAGCACAACAAAGTCCAGACCTTCGGGTCCAGGAGAAGACATGAAAATTCAAAATCTGGCCCTTAGCTTCGCATTGCAGCAAGCACCTGCACGCTGCAGGCTCAACAGTCCATGCCGGATATGCCCGGCATGAAGATGGACCCACCGCCGCCGAAACCTCAACAAGCTCCGGCTCCAAAGCCGAACCGCACGAAGAACGTCACCCGACCCAATGCCTGGCGATATGAAGAGCATGGGTCAGGACGCCGGAGACGCAAAAGCGAAAGCCGCGGCCGATAGCGTCACGCAGTCCTTCCAGCAGCAAGCCAACCAGCCCAGGCAAACCCGGTCCGGCCAGCGACGCAAGCTCCACCAAGCTGCCTATCCAGGAGCTGCAGGAGCCCGAAGCGATCGACTTCCGTACAGGCAGTGACCTGCCCGCCCCGGAACTGCTGAGGGATGTCGTTAGCCGGGAACCGATGACGGTTGAGAACTTCCTCGCATTGGCCGATAAGACCAATCCAACGCTATCGCAAGCGCAGAGGAACGTTGACCGCTCCAGGCAACAGGCCCGCCAGATGGGTCTTCCGCCCGATCCAATCGTCGGCTATTCGGGAGATCACATCCGGGGAGGCGAGTATCACGGAGGCGAAGAAGGCGCGTTCTTCTCGCAGGAGTTCATCCTTGGAAGAAAGCTCGCTCTGCGGCGGGACATCTATCGAGCCGAAGGGCGCTCGAATGAGTACGCCGTAGAAATCCAGAAGGCCCGCATTCATAACGACGTTGCGCGAGCATTCTTCGACACCCTTGCAGCCCAGCAGTCGGTCGTTGTCCATGACCGACTGCTCAAAGTGGCCCTTGACGCTCAAACCAACGCACACGAGTTGGAGAGGGTCGGTCAGGCCGATTCTTCCGAGGTGTTGAACGCTGAAATAGCCGCCGAACAGGCGAAGGTTGAGTTTGTGAACGCGCAGCGCATGTTCCTGGCTACCTTTACTCAGCTCGCAACCTACTCCGGGTCAAAGCTCCCTCGCACCGCAGCCCTTAACCGGCAGCCTCGTCGAACCTCCCGAGCTTGATCCCGAAGGAATGGTCGTTACCGACATGCAGGAAAGCCCCGCCGTGAAGCAGGCGCAAGCCAACGTCGCCGTTGCAGAGGCTCGTGTCAAATCTGCACAGCGAGAGAGAGTGCCAAATCTCAACCTCAAAGCGGGCGAGTGGTACTCCGGTGAGACTCTCGGATCGACGAACATCAAGGCAGGTTGGATGAGCTTCGCAGAGGCGGGCGTTCAACTTCCTCTCTGGAATCGCAATCAGGGCAACATTGAAGCGGCGAAGGTTGAACTGGATCGAGCACACCATGATGTGAACCGGACTCAGCTTCTCACTCGGAACCGCGCGGAACCCTACGCACAGCAGTATCAGACGGCCCGCTTCACCGCAGAGCGGTATCGCACTGAGATGTTGCCGCGCGCCCGGCGCGCTTACCAGCTGGAGGTCACGAAGTACCAACAGATGGCACAGGGGTATCCTCATGTCCTTGCCGCCCAGCACATGCTCTTCACGCTGCAGCTTACCTACATCCAGGCCCTCAACGAAGAGTGGCGAGCCGCGATTGCTCTTCAGAACTACACGCTGATGAACGGGCTGGACGAGCCCATGAGCGTAGGTCAGGATTCAACCACGATGAACCTGCCGACCAATCCAGGAGGCAGCAATTGAATCTACAAGCTGACACAGAAAACAATGAGGTGCTGGGTCGAATCATGGCCCAGCGTTCAAAGTTTCTAAGCTTTCTTTCCTCTCGTGTGGACGCGGCCGCTGCTGAGGACATCCTGCAATCCGCCTACATCAGGGCCATGGAACACGCTGGAGAGATTCGAGACGACGAAAGCGCGGTGGCATGGTTCTATCGTATTCTTCGCAATGCCATTACGGACAGCTATCGCCGGCAGTCCGCACGGACCAGAGCGCAGGACAGCTTCGCGGCCGAAGCACCTACGAGCTATGAGCCAGAGCTGGAAAAAACGGTGTGTGCCTGCATCGGGGATGTCATCCAGGACCTTAAAAGCGAATATCGCGAAGCCATTCAGCAGGTCGACCTTGATGGAGAAAGCGTTCAGGCCTTCGCCGCTTCCCAAGGAACCTCTGCGAACAACGCTTCCGTGCGACTTCATCGGGCGAGGAAGGACCTCGCCAAGAAGCTCACAACCGTCTGCGGAGCCTGCGCGGAACACAAATGTCTCGATTGCACTTGTCGGCGCAGCCAACTGTAAGATCGCGCCGGGGTCTGCGTCAGCAGCACTAGAACGACCAGGAGAACACCAATGTGCTGCTGCAGCAACCAATCCGAAAAAGTACAGGGCAACGTGAAAGATCCTGTTTGCGGGATGAGTGTCGATCCAGCAACGACAAACACAAGCCAGTATGAGGACGTGACGTACTCCTTCTGCTGTGGGGGATGCAAGCGCACCTTCGACAGTGCTCCCCGTCAATATGCAGCCCCATCCAATTCAGCTCCCGGGAGGTCCTAAATGGCTCAACCCACCCAGACGCAGATCGACCCTGTTTGCGGAATGACCGTCGATCCTGCCAAGGCCGCCGCTACCGTAGAACAGAACGGTACCAGGTACTTCTTCTGTAGCCAGGGGTGCGCCACCAAGTTCCAGAACGAACCGCAGAAATACCTTCAAAAGAAGGAGGTGGCAGAAGGTCCACAGGCGCCGCCGACCAAGGCCCAGCCGGGCACCGAATACATCTGTCCCATGGACCCAGAAGTTCACCAGATGGTCCCGGGTGCCTGTCCGAAGTGCGGCATGGCACTCGAACCCGCGACCATCACCGCCCCAGCTACCCGGACCGACTTCACCTGTCCGATGCACCCGCAGATCAGCCGTCAGGAGCCGGGCAACTGCCCAATCTGCGGCATGGCGCTTGAGCCTCGCGAAACTACGCGCTGAGGAGGTCAATCCCGAGCTGGCCGACATGACCCGGCGCTTCTGGATCAGCGTTGCTCTTGCCGTTCCGCTGCTCGCGCTCATGGTCTCCGGAATCCTCCCTTCCATGCCGCTTCAGCACCTTCTTTCCGCGCGAACGTGGGCATTGGATCGAGTTCGCTCTGGCCACGCCCGTCGTGCTCTGGTGCGGCTGGCCCTTCTTCGTTCGAGGCTGGCAATCCGTCGTGAACCGCAGCCTGAACATGTTCACGCTGATCGCGCTGGGCACCGGCGCAGCCTACCTCTACAGCGTCGTCGCGACGTTCGTTCCGCAGCTCTTCCCGCCGTCGCTTCGCACGCGCAGGCGGCGAGATCGCCGTGTACTACGAACCCGCCGCCGTCATCATCGCGCTCGTCCTCCTCGGCCAGGTGATGGAACTGCGCGCCCGCAGCCAGACCGGCAGCGCCATTCGCGCACTGCTCGGCTTGGCTCCAAAGACCGCGCGCGGCTTGACGACCAGGGCGGCGAAGCCGACGTGCCGCTCGATCAGGTCCAGGTCGGCGACCGGCTCCGCGTCCGACCCGGCGAGAAAGTTCCCGTCGATGGCATCGTCCTCGAAGGCCACAGCTCCGTCGATGAGTCCATGATCAGCGGCGAACCCATCCCGGTCGAGAAAGATGTCGCGGCCAAGGTCACCGGCGGCACCGTCAACGGCACCGGCGGCTTCGTCATGCGCGCCGAGCGCGTCGGCGCGGACACCCTTCTCGCCCAGATCGTGCACATGGTCAGCGAAGCCCAGCGCTCGCCGCGCGCCGATCCAGCGGCTCGCCGACCGAGTCGCCTCCTACTTCGTTCCCGCCGTCATCCTTGCGGCCGTCGTCACTTTCATCGTCTGGTATCTGGTCGGACCTCAGCCCCGCTTCGCCCACGCCCTGGTCAATGCCGTCGCCGTCCTGATCGTCGCCTGCCCTTGCGCGCTCGGACTGGCCACGCCCATGGCCATCATGGTCGGCACCGGTCGCGGAGCCCGCGCCGGCATCCTCATCCGCAATGCCGAAGCCCTGGAGACCTTCGGCAAAGTCGACACCCTCTCATCGACAAAACCGGCACCCTGACCGAAGGCAAGCCCACGCTCGACTCCGTCATCGCCCAGCCCGGCAATCACCGAATCCGAACTCCTGCAACTCGTCGCCAGCCTGGAACGCTCGCAGCGAACATCCTCTCGCCGCAGCCATCGTCAAGCGGAGCCGAAGCGAGCAAAACTCACCCTCACCGACGTGCAAGACTTCCAACTCCACCACCGGCAAAGGCGTGACGGGAACCGTCATCAGGCAGGCAGGTTGCAGTCGGCAACGACGAAGATCTTTCGCGATCTGGCCATCGACCCGGCCCCTCGATGCTCGACCCAGGCCGAGACTCTGCAGCAAAGAAGGCCAGACCGTCATGCTGGTCGCCATCGACGGCAAACCCGCAGGCCTCGTCAGCGTCTCCGATCCCATCAAGGAATCGACAACCGAAGCCATCCGCGAGCTGCAAAGCAGCCGGCCTCAAGATCATCATGGTCACCGGAGATAACGCCACGACCGCCGGGCAGTCGCGGACAAACTAGGCATCGAGTTCGAAGCCGACGTTCTTCCTCGAGCAGAAAGCCGAGGTCGTCAAGAAGCATCAGGCAGCAGGGTTCGATCGTGGCCATGGCCGGCGATGGGGTGAACGATGCGCCCGCTCTCGCCCAGGCCAATATCGGGATCGCCATGGGCACCGGAACGGACGTGGCGATGGAAGCGGGCGGAATCACGCTTCTCACGGGAGACCTGCGCGGCATTCTGCGAGCACGCCGCCTCAGCCAGTCCACCATGAGCAACATCCGCCAAAACCTCTTCTTTGCCTTCATCTACAACGCGGTAGGCGTTCCGCTTGCAGCTGGAGTGCTCTTCCCTGCTTTCGGCCTGCTGCTGAATCCCATGATTGCCGCCGCAGCCATGAGCTTCAGCTCCGTCTCGGTCATCGCCAACTCTTTGCGGCTTCGTGCGGTGAAGGTGTAGATATTTCAGTTCGGGCGCTACTTCCGGCGGCGGCGGTTCAAGAGTGGCTGTTTCAAGAATTTGAGACGGTGGGATCAGCTTTTTGCCACTGCGCGGCTGAGTGTTGTTTTGCCTGCCCCTGATGCACAATGGCAGCTACCGAACAGCAATTTGTCAAGTTCGCGATACGAGTTAGCCGACAGCGTAGGCTTCGGTGGATACTTCGGCTCGTTGAGAACATTTGGGGCAGACTAGTGCTTGACAAGCTCAACACTTCAGCTCCGCTCTGAAGCGACTGCATCGAATACTTCTTTACGTGTGAGAGTGCCTCAGAAGCACGCGCAAGTTCAAGTGACTGGCGAAAAGCCTCAGTTGAAACGCCTTCACAGCGCGCTTTTGAGTGCGCTTGTAGATGGTGCTTACGGATGTATGCCGATCCGTCTCACGGTCCCAGTGTTCGCTCGCCCTTTGTGTGAGGTGATCAAACTCCGTCGTGATCGCCTCCAGGAGAGGGTCGGAAACAGATGGCCCCCTAAGATCCGTCGCGGCAAAACTCAAGTGCTCAGCAGCTCTGAGCAATTCAGCAGCGTTCCGCACTTGCCGACCCTTCAACTCTCTTTGAGCTAAGGCAACGAGTGTCTTCACATCCAAGTCTGGTGCAACGTCCACCGCTGCCTGTAAGACCTGGACTCGACCCAGGTGTTCATACGCTCGACGGAGGTCATTTCTATCGTTATGTCGTGCACTCTTCTTGGCTGCTTTTTTCGCAACCTTCTTTGCTGCTTTCTTCGGTGGTGGCATGTAAGACTCCTTTGATTTCTTCAAACATAAGTGACCGGAATATCGGGGTGGTTCGCCGTAATAAGAGTTCAGCTGTTCCGCATAAGGTGTTAGTGTCTCTCACCTAAACGGGAACTCCTTGTTCGCCGACCTACTGAATCGCCATGAGGATAAGGCTCCACACCGCAAGGGTCCAGGCGGAACCTGCGAAGAACAGCCATGCCGGTATATTTTTCCAGCTACGGTCCATGATCAGCCAGATTCCGCAAGCAATGCTGCTCAACAGGGCCGACCAAAGTCCGACTCCCTCAAACAGGAGATCACCTGAATCTCTCAATTGAAGTTGCTCGAGAGTAAAGAGACCATAGACGCCGAGTGAAGGAGAAAACGATGCAAGGCACATTGCGCTACGAGCGATCACAGTCCAACGTCCACGATGGCTCGTCTTTCTTCGTAGCATGATTGCAACGATGAATAGCGCTAAGGGAACCAACCAGAAAAGCCACCAATACAGTTGCATCCAATAGTTCCCTTCAAGGACGAGGTGTTCTCACGAGTGGATCTCAGGTATACGCTTCACAGTGAGGGGCTTCCCGGCTCGGTAGGAGGTCGGGAAGCCTATTCGCTACTGCGCCCTTCCCTCTTTGAACATCTCGTTGACAGTACTGACGAAGTGTTCTGCAGCCTGTGGTGTTGGCACGGCACCACTCAGGACCTTTTGGAAAGCAACGTCCTTGCCATAGAAGGCAGATGTGTCTTTGCTATTCTGATGGACCTCGTCACCATTCAGGTCAACGCCGGCAAAGAGGCCTTTGCTTCGGGAGTAGGTAAGAAACTCAGCGTTGGCTAGTTCTGTTGTGGCAGCTTGTGAGTCACGACCGACGGGGCCCGCTGAGACGGCAATATCTCCGCCAAGCTTCAGCTTGTCCTTGAGAAGATCGTCGATGCTGCGGCGGTTCATCCCGACGAGAACCAGATCCGTGGATTGACCGCCGGCCTGGAACCCAAAGCTGGCTCCAGTCAGTTGAATAAACACAGGGGCGCTCCAGCCGCTAGCATTCCGACAGGTAGCGACGCCCTGGCCATATTCGCCACCAAATATAAAGGCTCCTTTCTTGAATCCCGGAACAACGGCCACACATTGTGCTTTCGCCGCGATATCCAGGGGCACACCCTTATCGGGCGTGGCCATGAGTTCGTGCAGGACAGCATGTGCAGCATCCAAGCGTTGAGTGAGCTTGGCATCCGTCTTCTGAGCGTGAGCGGATATTGAGATACCTACGATCATTGCAGTGGTTGAGGCGATGTGCTTCATAGTGTTATTCCTTTCAGTTCGCTTGAATGAGTTGCTTTCTCCAAAGTGGGAGGAAGTTACGAGAAAGTCTTCGAGGGCGACTTCCCTATGCGGGCAGCTTCTTGAAGATATTCTGCAGATCTTTCCCCAAGTTCTTGCTGTTCTTCTCAGAGTTGTTTGAGAGATCGCGATCGGCTACACCGCGGAACAGGAGATGGTGATTCGACGAATCAAAGATATCGACGACCACATGGCTAACTCGCTGATTCTCTACCTGAGTTGTTGAATCTCCAAAGCCCCCCGGTCCAAAGCCTCCGCCAAATCCGCCCCAGCCTCCCCAGCCCCATCCACCACCCCAGCCGCCGCCCATTCCGTCATACATGGTCTCGAGCTCTTTCTCGTTGTGGACTTTGTCTAACACGACAACGGTTGCAGCGCCCCCCGATGGAACAAGCCGCCACCCTTTGCTCTCCAGATCCTTCTGAATATCTGCTTTGGCGCGATCCTCATTGAGAGGATTCGACGTATCGATTTTTCCCCATGAGAATGTCTTGTAGTTAGCAAAAGAGACATTGTGATCATAGTCAGTTCGTACGTTGGAGGCGTATGCGGTGGCTGCTGAGAGTACTGTCAACGCGAGGACACATTTCAAGAAACGAGGATTCATGTGACTACCTGCCTTTCCTTCTATTTTGTTGATGTTTGGATTACTCCGCATTCGTGAAGACCACGAAGCGCAAGGTGCCGTCTCGTTCGATCTGTAATACCGCAGGTGCGTTAGAACCGAGACCTGCAAGTTCTTGCCTCAGGTCCGTGACTGAGGAAATTGGTCGATTGTTCACTTCGTAGAGGATGTCAGCTGCTTGCAGCCCGAGAGCGCTTCCTGTCCCGCCCGCGGTCAAACCGACTATGAGCAGTCCTCCTGATTTGCGTTGCTCCGGAATGAGTTTTGCAATGTCGGCGTCAACTGTGACGGCTATGATGCCCAGCTTGGCCACTATGTCTCCCTCCAATCGATCGGGATCGAGAAGATTCTCAGCGTCTCGGGGGCGTCTCACAATGGTCACGGGTACGTCCTGCAATGTGCCATTCCCGCGAGTGACGCTGAATAAGACAACCTCTCCAATCTGCTTGCGGAAGAGCAACAAGGAAAGGATCCTGGGGTCAGATACAGCTCTCTTGTCTAATGCCAGGACTACATCGCCGGGACGGAGACCCGCTTTATCTGCGGATGACCCGGGAACGACGTCCTCTAGAATCACGCCGGAAGAAGTCTTGATCTGCAGTCCCGCTGCCAGTTCAGGCGTAATTGCCCGGGCAATGACACCAATCGCACCACGGCGAACGTGACCGAGGCTCCGTAGCTGCTGGTATACGAATGCGAGAGTATCCGCAGGAATAGAGAAACCAACTCCTTCATTTCCTCCTGACTCGGAGGCGATCATTGTGTTCATCCCGATGACCTCTCCTTGGATGTCGACAAGCGGGCCGCCAGAGTTGCCCGGATTGATAGAAGCATCCGTCTGAAGATAGTTCACCGGACTACTCAAATTGAGCTGCCGATGGAGTGCACTGATTACTCCGAGGGTCATGGTGTTCTCAAGGCCAAGCGGACTGCCGAACGCAAGCGCGATCTGTCCCACGTGCACGGAATCGGCTTTCGCGAACTTCAGCGCGGGAAGCGACGTAGCCTCAACCTTGAGCAGCGCAACATCTGTGAGAGTGTCCTTCCCGACAATATGCGCTGGGAGCCGACGCGAAGCAAGAGGAAGCCCTTCAGCGTCCCTCTCGCTGGAGTTCACCGCCACGGAAATCGAGACTGCATGTTCGACCACGTGAGCGTTTGTAAGGATGAAGCCGTTCTTGTCCATGATGATGCCGGAGCCTACTCCCTGTTGATGGGCAATTAGAGAGGTTCCTGGAGAGCTTGGATCCGCCACTTCCGCCAAACCGGATACTTCGATCTTGACAACCGATGGTTGCACCCGGATTGCCAAAGACCTTAATTCGTCATCCATTGCCGCCAGGGCTGAAGCTGGCTTGTGCTGCGGGTCGGGGACTTGCATCTGGCTTACGGCCGCTCCCGGAATGAAGATGGTAATGGCGAGGAATGCAGGTGGAAGGTGGCGTGCACTCGGCAGAACGAAAGCACGAAGGACTCGCATCATTGCTGACCACCTTTGAAGAAGCTAAACAACAAGATCGCGAAGATGAGACTGCTGACACCTACATAAAGAAGGTTGCGCTGGCGGGTGAATCCGATGATGCACAAAAGAACTCGCGCCACAGGCGTTGCGATCAGGAGCAGTAGACCTAGTTGGATCACGCTCCTGGGCGTAAAGTTAACCGCGCCTTGTACTATCCCCATTACAGAGCGGAGCCCCGGGTCCCCAGGTTGGAAATGAGCGTAATCTGGGCACGGCGCTGAAGAGATGGCTTTGCAATAGAACGCCGCCGAGGATGACAACGGACGCGGACAGGATGATACCGATTCGAAGGACGACTGCTACTGATATGTCTAGATCCTGATCGCTTGGCTTCGTCATCAGATCCTCCCAGTGATGCCGTTGAAGATCATCTCGCAGCCAAGAAACACGATGACTACGGCAAAGAGACTCTTGAGGGTGGTCACCTTCGCCCGTACAAGGAAATGTGTTCCAAAGAGAGATCCGGCAAGGACACCTAACATCACTGGCATAGCGATCTGCGGATCAATGTAGCCTCGTGACAGGTAAATCCCCGCGCTGGCAGCTGCGGTAACCCCGATCATGAAGTTGCTGGTCGTTGTCGAGACCTTGAATGGCAGCTTCATTGCCTGGTCCATCGCCAGAACTTTTACCGCACCCGAACCGATCCCCAACAATCCTGACAACGTGCCGGCACCAAACATGATGCCAAAGCCGAGGGGAACGCGTTGTGCGGTGTAGGGCTCGCCGCCCCCCGGCCCTGGGTAGACTCCGTTCAGCTCAAGCTTTGTAGCCAAAGCGTTCGGAACGGCGGCTCCATGAGGTACATCCTTGTCTCTTTTCCGAAATGACGACACCGCGGAGTAAAGGAGAACCATACCAAAGACGATGGCGATCCAGTGATTTGAGACCCTTGTGGCGAGATATGCCCCGAAACAAGCGCCAAGCAGTGGTCGCTACTTCAAGGAACATTCCAATCCGGATGTTCGACAGTCCCTCTCTCACGTAGGCGACGGCAGCCCCGGATGACGTGGCAATGACCGAGACCAAAGAAGCGCCGATGGCATAGCGGATGTCCATCTTGAAGAACAGTGCAAGAACGGGAACGAGCACGACTCCGCCCCCTAACCCCGTGAGCGCGCCCAGGAAGCCGGCGACCAGAGACGTAGCGAATAACAGACCTGAGAACTCCAACACGGTCATAGCCGTTATCCCTTGTCCTGCTGGAGCTAAGCTGCGTACCGTGACAACGGGGCAGGTCGCTTCCGCCAGCACCTGGTAGGCAAAGCTGGTGTGAAGATGTCTGCCGAGTTGTGACTCGGCGTGGACCCCGAGGACGATCAAGCCCGCACTCTGAGATTCCGCGCGTTCGACGATCTGATCGAGCGCCAGACCACGATCGAGTTGGAATGTTGGTTTGCACCACTCCACGTTGCTATCGTCGAGTTCAGCTTTCATGCTTTCGCAGTAATCCTCTGCCAGTTCTTGTCGCAACCTCTCATTGTGCTCAGCGACATTCGGCATGAGAACACATGCGTCTACAGGAACGGCAAATTCTTTAGCGAGGAACAAAGCCATTGGTGCCGCTGCAGTCGCTTCCGGTGTGAAGTCGGAGAAGTAAAGGATCTCTTTCAAATGCTCTTCAATCACGAACCCGGACAGAACATGGGCTCCGATGGTTAGTGTGGGACACTCCGCTGCGAGCAAGATCTTTTCGGTGTTTGAGCCGATTAAGAGGTGATCAAGTCCACGATGCACGCCGTGGGTTCCAAGGACCAGAAGGTCTGCGCGGTAGGTCTTCACTGACTTTATGACGGTCTCGCAGATTAGTCCGTCGACCACGTGCGTTTCTACCGAGAGGCCCAAAGCGCGCACACCATGAGCCAGCTTCTCCAGACGCTGTTCGACAGCTTTCCGAGTCATGCTTGGACCAGAGATCTCAATCTCTGCCTCCCTCGCAGCTTGCGAGAGCAAAACAACGTGCAACATGACGATTGTCGCCTTGAAGTGCTGAGCGAAGCAGACGGCATAGTCGAGTGCCAACCTTGAGTTCTCAAGGAAGTCTGTTGCATAGAGGATACGGTCGATCTTGATCTCAGTTCCCATTGGTACCTTCCGTTCAGCTAGCGGAGTTGCGAAACAGCCCTCTGAAATGGGTTACGGGGCAAGTTGTCCGCGAGCGTAGTCCAGCGTGCGCAGAGCGAGGAGATAGTCATAGCGGGCGTTCACAGCGGCGACGGCAGCTTGGGTCGACTGCAGTTGTGCCTGGGAAAGCTCCACGATAGAACTGAGACCCAACTTGTAACGAGTCTGAGCCAATGCGAGGGCCTGCTCGGTCTGGTGGCGGAATTCATCCGCTACGCCGATTCGCCGAAAAGCCGTCTGAGCGTTGAGAATAGCGACACGAACGTCGCGGCCAATATTGTCCGAGAGTTCGCGGGCTTGTTGTTCAGCAGCCTTTGCACGGAGTCGCGCCTCTTCGGTTTGCGCCGTTATGCGAACCCCGTGAAAACTGGCAGGGTAAGGTTTACGCCGCCAGCCGCGTACCAATCAGGAACGAAGACATTGGCTGGAGCGGCCGGTGTGATGCCTCCCGCCCCAACAGCTGTGACACTGGGGAGGTGCTGAAGAGCTTGAGCTCTCGCTAACTTCTGGAACGACTCAGCGGTAAGCTGAATGCTTCTCAGATCCGGGCGCTCAGCTTTCGCAGCCGTAGTGATGCCAGCAGTGCTGGACGTTTCAGGTGGCGGAGGGGCTGCTTGCTGTGGATCTTCGACTGCTTTATAGAGGGTATCCGACGGGGTTGCGAGCAGAGCGGCGAGCATGGCACTCGCAGAAGCAACTGAGTTCTCAGCATCAAGCTCGAGAAGTTGTGATTGCGAGAGATCAGCGGACGCGACGTTCAGATCCAGGTCGCTCTTGAGGGCTGATTTCGTCAGGGCCGACGTCAAGTTCTGGACGTCACCCCGAGCGCTCACGGTAGCCTTTGCGACATCTAATAGCGACTGCGCATCGAGAAGTCGGTAGAAAGCCTGGTCAGTGGCCAGAAGGACATCCTGTTGCGTTGCGAGGGTGGTCTGGTTCTGGGCCTGCTGTTGGAGCTTATTGGTCGCAACCAGGAACCGGGTATGGCCGAAGTCTGTGATGAGCTGTGAGAGCGTCCCCCCGGCTCCGAAATGGCTGTAGAGGCGTGACGAGGTGAGGCCAGCCCCGGCTCCGATACGGCTTCCATCTTCCGCCTCTTCGCCGGTGAGATATCCGGTGAGTTGAGGTAACGCAGCGGACCGCGTTTCACGGGTCACCTGACCGGCGGCAAGGGCAAGTAACTGGCTGGCCGTTATGCGCGGATTGTTCTTCAGTGCCATCCGCTCGGCATCCGAACGGGTGATCGATACGGTCGGAGTCGTCGGGCTGACGAGCGGTGGCGGCTGTTTCCCCGATTGCGGCCCACCACCTGTTGGAATTGATTGTTGCTGAACGGAGAGTGCGAGCGTCACCGCCTCCGGTGCGGAAGGGAGACCGGCTTGCTGAGCAGACAGCTACGATCGGAACGCTGACCACGGATACCGCAATCAGGAAGCATGAAAGAGGTGATCTCACGCGTGTGCCTCCTGCGCAGCAACATTCGCGCTTCCCTGCCGTGCCTCGATTCGTCTGTGGATGAGCAGGTAGGCGCTCGGCACCAGAAACACCGTCACAACACCGGAGACCGTCAGTCCGCCAAGAATCGCGCGGGCAAGCGGAGCGTATTGCTCGCTTCCAGCCTCGAGAGCGAGAGCCATTGGGATCAAGCCCAAGGACCGTTGCCAGCGTTGTCATCAGGATCGGACGCAGACGAACCTTGCAGGCCGTGATGATCGCTTCTTCGAGCTTCAGGCCCTGGCTTCGCAGCTGACCGACGAACTCGACGATCAGGATGCTGTCCGAAACCACGATTCCAGTCATCATCAGGACACCCATCAAGCTCATGATGTTAAGCGTCGTGTGCGTGAGGAGAAGGAACAGGATCACACCAGAGATGCCAGGCGGGATCGCAAGCAGGATGATGAACGGATCGACGAAGGACGCGAACTGCGCCATCAGGATCAGGAAGACGAGGACGATCGAAAGGATCAGTCCGATGGCGAATGACCTGAAGGACTCATTCATGTTGTTGACCGAGCCGCGGACTGTCAGCACGGTGCCATGTGGCGGGTGCGCATCCTTCACAATCTTCTGAACGTCACCGCTGATCGTGGACAGGTTCTCCGCTTTCGGCATGACGTACACGTCGAACACGCGACGAAGTTGATAGTGATCGACCTCGGTCGGAGTGTTGATCGCCTTGATCGACGCGACCGTCTCAAGCGGTGTCGTGTTCTTGCCATCGGCAGATCGAAGCGGAATCTGCTTGAAATCGTTGAGAGTTTGGACCTGGGTCTCTGGATATTGCACCGTCAGCATGTAGTTGTTGCCAGTCTTCGGATCGATCCAGTAGCTTGGCGCAACCTGCCCGTTGGAGGTCATGGCGGTGATGACGCTATCGACGATCGTCTTCGGTGTCAGCCCTTCAAGGCTGGCTTTCTGACGATCGATATTGAGAGCCAGGCCTGGATAGTCGATGTCCTGCGGGATCAGAACGTCGCTGACTCCATGAAGAGCCTGAAACTTCTGTGCGAGTTGCTGCGCGACGGCATATCCGCCTTCCATGTTGTTGCTGCTGACCTGGATATCGAACGGAGCCGGCAAGCCCTGGTTCACGATGGAATCGACGAGACCGCCGGACTGGAAATAGGTCTGCACCTCGGGAAGATCGGATGCGAGCTTTGCACGCACTCGCTTCATGTACTCGAAGCTGCTGAGACTGTGCTCTTCTTTCAGACTCACCTGAACGAAAGCTGTGTGCATGCCGGAGTTGGGAGTGTAGATAGCGGAAAGATCAGGAGTGACTCCGATGTTCGAGACGATCATGTTCAGATCTTTGGCGCAACAACGGAACGGACATCGTTCTCAACACGGGCAATGTACTGGTCTGTCAGTTCGATTCGGGTGCCCGTTGGAGCTTTGACACTGATGACGAACTGTCCAGGGTCCGTGCGCGGAAAGTATGCTTGCCCCAGGAAGGGCGACAGCGCAAAGCTGAGCAATGACGAACACAGAGAAGCGACCACGACCAGTACCGGCCTCCCAAGGCAGAAGTGGATTGCGCTGTCGTATCGTCGCCTGCAGCCAGCCAGAAGCCTTCGTTGAAGTGGTAAACGACTCTTGCGAAGAGGTTCTTGTGCTTTGGCTGCCTCGCATATGCTCGGGAACCGGGTCGCCTTGCTCGGCCGATTCGTGCTCCGTTCCGTGCCCAGTCTCCTTGATGAACTTTGAACAGAAGAGTGGCACCACGGTCATTGCGACCACGTAGGAGCAGAACAACGCGATCACAACGGCGAGGGCCAGCGCCGTGAACAGGTACTTGCTCACGCCAGTGAGAAGCACAACCGGGAAGAACACGATAGCCGTGCTGAATGTTGCCGCCGAGAACCGCAAGTGCAACTTCCTTGCCGCCTTCCTCGGAAGCCTTGACGCTGTTTTCTCCCATTTCGAAGTGGCGGAAGATGTTCTCCAGCACCACGACGGAATTGTCGATCAGTCGCGAGAGAACGAGCGCCATTCCGCCCAGAACCATCGTGTTGATGGAGTCACCGAAAGCATTCAGGATCAGGAATGTCGCAATGCAGGAGATGGGGATCGAAAGCAGGACAGCAATTGTAGCCCGCACGTTGCCGAGAAACAGCAGAATCATGATGCCTGTGAGGCAAAGGCCAATGGCTCCTTCGCTGATCACGTTCTTGATCGCAGTTTTCACGAAGACCGATTGATCGAAGACCACGGCGGTCTTCAGCGACGCTGGGATATCGAGCAGATGAGCCGTCGCTTTACGAATGCCATCGACGATTGTGATGGTGTTCGCTCCACCTCCCTGCTTCAGCACCGGAATGTAGACAGAGTGCTGGCCGTCGACCCGCACGATGTTGGTCTGGAGTTGTCCGCCATCGACGGCATGCCCAACGTCTCCCACCAGGATTGAAGCGTTGCCAACTGTCTTCAGCGGAATGCTGTTGACGTCGTTTGGAGTTGGAACCTGGCTGTTTGCATAGATGTTGTAGTCCTTCGGACCAATGCGAACGTCACCAGCGGGCAGGATCAGATTCGAATCGTTGACACGCATGCACGACGTCCATCACCCCAAGCTGCGAGGCCTGCAGCTTCAGCGGATCGACGTACACCATGATCTGCCGGTAGGTTCCACCATAGGGCTGCGGAACCGAGGCACCCGGCACGTTCGCAACCTGATTGCGTACGCTGAACTGCGCTAGCATCCTTGAGTTGCGTTTGGTTCATCCCTGCGCCCTTCAGGGTGATCAGGCAGACAGGGAGATTAGCTGCGTCGAAGCTGAGCACCACGGGGGCAGTGTCCCGGGGGGAAGACGGCGAAGATTCGCCATCGCCAGATTGGATATGCTACTTACCGCGGCCGTCGGATCGGTTCCGGGCTGGAAGTAAATCTTGATCAGGCTGACGCCGCTCATCGAGCGGGACTCGATGTGGTTGATGTTGCTGCCCAAAGTAAAGAAGCGTTCATCACTGTCGGTGATGTCGGACTCGATCTGTTCGGGTGGCATGCCGGAGTAGAAGGTAGCAACCACGACCACAGGAATCTTCACCGGCGGGAAGAGGTCAACGGGCATATTCGTGATCGCGGCAACGCCCACGACAACGATGATCATGCAGACCATCAGAACGAAAAACGGATACCGAATCGCGAAGGAAGACATGGCTACTGATCTCCCTTCTGGTTCTCTTTGTGATAATTCGCGAGATCGTTCGGGGGCGGCTTGCGGTGTAACCTGCTTCGCCTAGCTGCAAGGTGGAAAGGCCACCGATGATGACACGATCGCCAGCTTGAACGCCCGAAGTGACCTCCTGCGAGTTCGCACTGGCGATCCCCAGCACGACGGACCGCTTCTGGACGTGGTTGTTGCTGTCGACGAGCATCACGGACGGTTGATCACCCTGGATGATCGCGCTGGCCGGAACGATCAGCGTATTGTCCTTCTCTTCAAGGTTGAAGGTCACGTCGGCATACATGCCTGGAGTCAACGTCGAGCTGGGGATTCTTGCACGTCTACCTCGGTCATCATGGTCCGCGTGGAGTTCGATACGTCTCGTGTGAAGCGCACGACGGTGCCGGGAAATTCCTGACCGGTGGCCTGGACGTGAACCGTGACGATAGAACCTACGTGAACCATCGGAACATCTCTCTCAGGAACTGGCATGCGGAGGCGAAGCACATCGCTTTGGGCCAGTCGGACGACAGCCTGGTTCAGGCCTTCCGCCGTCCCGCCGGAATCAACGACCCAGTATCTGCGTACCGCATCGTGACGACGCCGCTGTAGGGAGCCGTGATGGTTGCGTACTGTTCCATGCTGCTGACGCGAAGGTTCTGCTGCGCGCGAGACGCCGAGTTGCCCTTGGGCCGCCGCGACGGCAGACTTTGCCGCGTCTACTTGTGCCGCCGCGGACTGGTCCTTGGCGAGCGCATCGTCAAGTTCCTGAGCAGCGACCAAACCAGGCTGCTGATCCGATGCTTGCTTCAGACGCATGTAGTTCGCATGCACTGCGGCATAGCCGGCCTGTTCGCGCGAGACTTCATTTTGCAAGCGAGTGATGTTTTGCTTGAGTCTGGGTGATTCCGGCCTGCGCACCGGCAACCTCCGCCTGCAGTTCTGGTACCTCCAGCACTGCCAGCGTTTGCCCCTGCCGGACCCGGTCCCCGATATCAACATAGATGTGACGGATATAACCGGAGACCTTGCCGTGGACGTCGATCTCCTGAAACGGCTGGAACACGCCAGCGACTGTCAGCTGATTCGAAATGTGCCCTGTCTGCACTGTTGCGACGGAGACTGCGGGGGCCTCGTGGGGCGCTTCCGCTTGAGACCTCTCGTCGGAAGAGCGGTGTCTTTCGAAGACAATGATGAGTACCGCAAGTGCGATACAACAACCTAATATGAGGAATAAGCGCCTACCGCGCATCTGTGAACCTTCCTTGATCGATGGTGCGTGGGCAAACCTGACTGACGCCGAGGGCAAAGATAGTGACGAGCATCTCGTTCTAGGTCACGGCTGTCTCTCTTCGAGAAGAGCGGTGCTTTGCTTCCATATCTTTGCCGGTCCGTTACTCGACACCAGCAGTAACATCGAAGGATGACCCGTGCGGCCCGAATGCTCCATTTGGACCTCGCTGAACCCATAGAGCCCACATGCAGTGGCTGAGAAGATGGCGAGGGATTCATCAGAGTTGCTCTCATCACAACCGTCCGGCGAATCACCCGAGGCGGCCCGTAACTTCCCGAAGACGCCTCCCCTGATGTTTCGGGCAACGATGCGTCCATCGCGGGAGACTACGTCAGTTTGGGAGGGGGTGAGGATGTCGCCTCCTACCTGAATCACCGTCGAGTCGGGGTCCCACTTCGTATCTCCGAATGGCTCAACGGCCGTCCAACTGCTGATTGGATCCGCAATAGCCCGCACGTACACGTCTAGAGGAATCGAGGTTGTCTTCGACGAAATGAAGTCGAAGTGAACGCCAAGCTCCGACTTCTCAGACGTTTTAGCGTCCGTTGCCTGTTTCGAAGCAAGGCTTACGGCAACAACATGCGCGTGGACCAAAGCTCCTGAAGGCAAGACCAGCCCGGCAACCTTGACCACCTGGATAGTCTTCGCCAGTACCGGGTCACCCACCTTGGCCCGATGTGCATCCACAGTACTGGTGAAGACGATGGGGAGGGCTGTCTGGGGCGGGAGCAACGCCGCTGACATCGATGTTCCCGTCGCCTGCGTGATCGCCACCAAGAACATAAAGGATCCATGCGTCACCAAGCTTTGAATCAACATAAGGAACTCCTGCCACAACGTTGCTCTTGCCTAGGGAGAGTGGACCACAAAGATTTCTGACAATTGCTTACACTTCCTGACAAGCTGTAGGAGCCACTTGTGCGGCTCAGCCTTCACAGCCCATGATGGGTGAAAGGAGTTTCTCTTTGTCAACGTCTACCGTTCGTCCACGAATCCTGATCATCGAAGACGACAAGAAGATGGCTCAATCGCTCCGTGAAGGGCTTGAAGAGCGTGGATACGATGTGCAGACAGCGGCGAGCGGGGAAGAGGGTTTTTTTGTTGTTTTCAGCTTTCGGCCGGATCTGCTCCTGCTCGATCTGAATCTACCCGGACGCGGAGGGCTGGAGATCCTCAAGCAACTACGGGAGCAAGCACTCGAAGTCAGGATTATGGTCCTGACCTCCCATAACGAGGTGGAGGAACGCGTGCAAGGGCTGCGGGAAGGGGCTGACGATTACCTAGGCAAGCCATTTGCCTTCTCTGAACTGATGGCTCGTGTTGAGGCGCTGCTCCGACGCGGACTGCCAGCAAGAACGGCCAATTCACTATCCGTGGCTGACCTGGTCCTGGATATGACGCTTCGCCGCGCCCGGAGATCGGGAGTCAATCTGACTCTTACTGATCAAGAGTTTGACCTACTCCTGTATTTGGTAGAGAACCGTAATCGTGCCGTGTCACGCGAAATGCTTGCTCGCGATGTGTGGCATGAGACCTCACGCTTTACCCCGATCGACAACGTCATCGATGTCCAAATGGCGAGATTACGCCGTAAAGTGGACGAACCGTTTGAGACTAAGCTCCTCTACACCGTTCGAGGGGTTGGATTCAGCCTTCGCGAGCCGCAATCATGATTCTTCCCTCGTCAAAGAGCATCCGCAGCCGCCTGACCTTCTGGTATGTTGCAGTCCTTGCGGCGATCCTCGTGGTCTATGTGGCGGTGGTGTTCTTCTTCCAATTTGCTCTCCTTGAGCGCCAGATGTATCACGACGAAGTGCAAGACATAGAAACGGTGGAAGCCTTATTCTTCTTCGACCAGGGGGGGCAGCTTGAGCTTGAACAAAGCTACTTTGTACATCCTCAGAACCGGCTGCTTGTCGATCGCCTGCTCGAAGTGCAAGATCTCTCCGGGCATGTTCTATTTCGCAGTTCAACGCTCAGAGGTATGCCACTCGATGGCCCTCAGTTTCCTGGCGAAGGTACAGATTCCTTCAATGAACGCACGACCACCCTTGCTGATGGGTCGCGTGTTTTCCTAATCAGTCACACTCATCCAGTAGAAGGCCGCCAGGTCCTGATTCGCCTTGGGTATCATCTGGGCGCCCTGCAAAACAGGATGATGCAATTCGCTCTCTTGTTGCTGCTGGGAATGCCTCTCGCCCTGATTGCCGCTGCATTTGCCGGATACGGCATCGCCCGCAAAGCACTCCGCCCGCTGGACGAGATGGCAGGCAGAGCAGAGAGAATCACTGCTAAGAGCCTTAGTGCACGGCTGAACATCGAGAATGAAGATGATGAACTTGGCCACATGGCTCGTGTTTTAACCACCTGCTTGGCCGTCTTGAGACGGCGTTTGCGGAGCTCCAGCGTTTCACCGCCGATGCCGCTCACGAACTTCGGACGCCGTTGGCGTCGATCCGTACTACCGGTGAGCTGGCACTTGAGCGCCAGCAGGGCGCGGAGGAGTTCCGCGAGACCGTCAGCAGCATGCTGGAGGAAACGATACGGCTGAATCAGACGATCGATGGTCTTCTGATCCTTGCGCGGACTGAGGTCCGACAGGTTGGCGAGACGGAAGAGCTGATCTCCCTGCCCGAGCTGGTCCATGAAATCCTAAAGCTGCTCGCCGTGGTCATTGAAGAGGCTCGAATCTCAGTCTCGGAAACTAGGGATGGCCATGATGAGCTTCCCGTCTGTGCTGATCGCAGCCTCGTCAGGGTAGCGATCCTGAATGTCATTCACAACGCATTGAAGTTCAGTCCTCCCGGATCAACCCTCACCGTCTCCTATGCTCGAGCCATGCTGAACACAAGGCCTGCGGAACGGTTGTGCATTGCGGACTCAGGGCCGGGGATTCAGGCTGGCGAGCACGAGCGCGTCTTCGACCGATTCTTCACCAGTCGAAGCCCGGAGACACAATCAAGCAGCGGCGCTGGGCTGGGCCTGTCCATTGCCAAACTTGCGATCGATCGTAGCGCTGGATCCATTTTCTTCGACAAAACCGCGAGTGGAGGCGCACGGTGCTGCATCGATCTTCCGGCAGGTCAGCGGCCACCTGAGAAGAAATGATGCACTTGCATGCTCCTTGCTAAGAGAAACATGGCTACCGTAAGAGCAAGGATGAAAGCTCCCGTGAGGATGGCTCGGAGAGATGAAATCCGGTCGGAACCTGAGGTCTTGAAGCGTGCTGATTGCATAGAGAAACCCTCCCTTCTATGGAGCAGGAGGTCGCGAGGTGAGCGGTGAGGCGAATAGCAGCCGAGTCGCCTCACCTATCCCTTTAGCGACAGTCTTTGTTCAATCCAATGAGCCTTCGAGCGGTCTCCACTACCGCCAGGGGCGACCACAACGTCCTTACGGCATCGTCGTAGAGGGGGTCATCGAACTCCCGCGATGGCTCACCCAGCAGCAGAATCTTTGCCAAAGGCCAGGTTCTGCGAACATGCATAGCGATTCGTCGGGCCTCATGTTCGCTGGGACGGAGATCGATCGCCACCAAGCAACAATTGCTATCTGGAGGAAGAACCCAAACATCCTGGTAACCTCCTACGGCGAGAACGGGATGTTGCAGTGAATCCATCACCATTCGGCGTGAGGAACGAAGTTCCGGGTCCGCCTCAACAAGAAGGATCGAAGCTAGCTCAAGAGGCAAAAGGCGGTCATGGGTGAAGCAGGTCGACTGGCTCAAAACCATAACGCCCTCCCCGTGCACAGAGTGCGTGTTAAGTCATTTTGATACATAGCGATCTCCAAACCGCGCTCAGAAGTGGGCGGTCCGCTCTGTCCGTCGGACTATGGACGGATGTCAAACTGGCAACCGGAATGCAGGTTGCAGGACAAGGGCTAGAGGAGTGCCGGGGGTGGTCGATGGAAATGTGAAACGCCTTGATCGTGGATCCTGATTGAGGCAATCAGGCCTAGTTTCGCAGAACGAACCGGAATAGCGGTCGCTGTACCGCGAGTCTGTATGAGCTGTCGGAGAGCAAGAGCGTCGAGGTCAAGGGATCCCTTTACTGGCTGCACCTTGCCGATGGCCGAGAGGACTTTGGAAGAGTTCTTTTCTGTTGAGAGCTTTGCGGCAGCTATCCCGGGTTCCGGAGCCTTCTTGTAAAGGGCAAGCTTGGCTTCGAGACCGAATGCGATGACAGCGAACGCCAACAGATGTAGCACGATGTTCCGATAAAGAAATCGTGGGGATCGTTTTACCGCTCCCATTGTGGCCTCCGCCTGGGGACCAAAACATCCCCGACCCATCAGGACGGTAGCACACCGATTATTGCACTTGCAAGGTGGCCTCATGGGTTTCAAACAGGCTTGTTTGGTGTGCCGAAGAGCACAAAGCTTCGCATTCTGACCCGTTTGTGGCCTTCTACCGAGCTTCGATGTCTTTGAACAAGAAAATGTTCCTGGCTTTGGGAGCAGCCACAGCGAAATTCAACGCACCTTGCTCATGTCCATCCGGGTGCTGTTCTCTCCAGAGAACACGAAGGAACTCAGGCCAGTCATCTTGTACGTATAAGGTCCGCGACACCTTTGCATGGCAAGGGAGGCACAGCGTAAGCATTTTGGTGGGATCGCTGTTCCCCGGCTCGCGATGGTGAACCGCCACTGAACGCTTCCCTCTCTTCATAGTCGTACACCCAGGCACACGGCAGCGGTAGTCGTCCCGCTTCAGGACTTCCTCACGGTGGCCACCGAAGTAGGATTCGTCCTGCCGCTTCAGCGTGTAACAGGTCTGGCATAGCCCCTTCGCGAGAATCTTGGAGCGCCCGCAGGGACAGTGCATCACAATCTGCTTTGGCGGCCTCACTGCATCACCCCAATGGCGTCTAGTTCCCGCAAGTCTTCGACCAGCTTCGCTTCAATAGCGGCGATCTGAAGATTCGCCTTGCGTTCCCATTCCTCGACCAGCTTCGCCGTCTCGCGTCTTACGTTGCGGATCTCGATCACTTCCCGGAGGGCGTCATCGTCGAGTGATCCACCCGGCTCAAGGATTTTAGGTTCAACTAAGGCATCGCTCTTCCCTGGTGATAAGCGGACGGCAACACCGGCGTCCGCCAATGCTTCGTTCAACAGGTTGCACCATTGGGTCCTGAGCTTAAAAGGACGGCTGCGGTGATTCCAGGAGTGATCTTTCTTGGCACCATTCCGCTTGAAGAAGCGCTCCCGAGGAAGCGCCCTTGTTGCCTCCGTTACACTCCGCACACAGAACATCACATGCAGGTGAGACTGCTTCTTGCCTGCGGTCAGAAGCGAATGGACCGCCATCGTGTATGGAAACGCGTTGCCAAGAAGCTCGCCGACTGTCCTTTTGGCTAGAGCCTGGTTCTCACTCAAGCTCAGTTCGTAAGGAAGTGCGGTCTCAAGCTCAGTAAACACCCTGGCATTCATACGTTCCTGTTCGTCCGCTGCCGACCAAAAGTCGCGGGCGCTACCCGCTGCGAAGGACGGGAGATTGCCCGATTCCACATATTCGACTTTCCCGCGTGAGAAGTGCGGCAGCTCCGCTCCGAGATAGTCGAACCTCTTAGTAGCCGATATGCCGCCTTCGGGGCCATGCAGTCTGAAATGGAGTATTGCCATGCGTCTCCTCTGCCGTTCGCGTCAAGCGACTTCGCGCTTACTGTAGCGGTGCAGCGTCATCCTCGATATTTTGAACTCCCGCGCGAGCTCCGAGGGTTTTTCGCCAGCAGCTAATCTCCCCAGGAGCGAAGCTACGACAGCCGCGTTCAGCATTGCCGGCCGACCCTTATACACGCCCCGTTTCTTCGCCAGCGCAATTCCCTCTCGCTGCCGCTCGCGGATCAATTGCCGCTCAAACTCAGCGATCGCTCCCATCACGCTCAGGAGCAGATTCGCCATCGGCGAATCCTCCCCGGTGAAGATCAGGTTTTCTTTGATGAACTCCACCCTGACCCCGCGCTCGGTCATTCCAAATACGAGCTTGCGCAGGTCATCCAGGTTGCGCCCCAGCCGGTCCATCGAGTGACACACAACGGTGTCTCCATCTCGGATGAAGCCAAGCAGCGCCGTGAGCTGCGGACGCTTGATATCTTTCCCAGATGTGCGATCGACAAAGCGCCGGTCCAGCTCCACTCCGTCGAGCTGCCGGTCTTCCCGCTGGTCAAGCGTACTCACGCGGATGTAACCCACCCGTTGCCCTATTAGAGAGCGAGCCGCCTTCTTTGTAACAGTAGGTTCTTTGACCCTGGGCATTGCCTGTATCATAAAGGAGTTTGCCATCCTTGTGATACGTGTTTTGCAGGAACCTGTTACGTATCGTTGGGGTATACCCGATTGCTACCTTTAGCAGGGACGCTGACAACATCACTCCCCGCAGGGTGGAGGCTGGAACATAAGATCAGGCAGGTGCGCACCTAAAAACGCAAGGAGCAAGAAGTGAAACCGGTATCGTTCGTCACCTGCTTCAGAAAGCTACAACTGACCGAGCAGACCTCCGGAGCCATCCAGTTGCTTCCTGGCGTTCATATATCAAACGATCCAGCGGTGAAGGCTCGCTTTCTGACCCCTGAGCTCGCAAGAGCAGTAGGCGCGATTGAGTTGGCTCATTTGCGCGAGGAGGCCAACATCGTTTTTGGAGAGTTCGACGCTGAGGACCTTAAGGATGCTCCTCCTGAAGTGTTCTTGGTCGTCGTTTTGGCTTGGATCGACCTCCTTCTCAAAAATGCTTGGCTCGTGAAAGATCACGCGATGGAATGTGACGCTGCATTTTTGCGAGTCGAGATGTCAACCGGGACCAGCTGGACGAAGAATTTCTTAGCGGTGAGGCCAAGTTTTGCGGATGGCAGTACAGCGGTTTCTGTAGAGATGACGCCCGCCGAGCTGACTCAGTGGATCGCAACAAACGATTTGGTCGAGACCTATCTACACGCTGCAGGCTCCTCATCGCTCCGCTTCATGATGGAAAAAGGCTATTCGCGCTCAGGTAGGGCAATGCAGTTTGTGGTGGCCGCTCGTCGCGCTCAGGACCTTGCTTTCAAGATCGCCAACTACTGCAGCGCCCTGGAGACTTTGTTCACCACCGAATCGACAGAACTGGCACACAAGCTCGCAGAGCGAGTTGCGTTCTTTTTGGGAGCCCGCGGCTTTGGGAGACGCACGGTGTTCGCAACAGTCAAGCTCGCCTATGGTGTCCGCTCAAAACTCGTTCATGGGGACACCTTGAAGCCGGGGCAAGTAGAGAGCCTTCCCGGGTTGAGTGGTCAGTGTGATGTCTTTGTGAGGAGCATACTTTCCGCCATCTTCCATTCACCGGAGCTTCTAGATCTCTTTGACGGCGGAAGTGATTCGATAGAAAGCTACTTCGCTCAATTGATCCTAGGCCCCGAGTAGACCCCGACATGCACCGAGAGTATGCCGATTCGAAAAAGCGGAACGCTCTCGGTTCGACAAGCAGCCCCACAGCCTAAGAAATTATCCTGAAGTTCACCACATCACCGGGGACAGCCAATGCAAACGCTACATGTGAAGTTGGAAAACTGCTACGGAATCAAGAAGCTCGACTACACCTTTGATTTCAGTAAAGGCTGTACTTCATACGCCATCTACGCCGCCAACGGCTCTATGAAATCATCTTTCGCTGGTGTGTTCCGCGATATTTCGGAGGGCAAGCCTTCGAAAGACAATGTCTTTCCTACTCGAGTGTCGGTCCGCGAAGCGACCGACGAGTCGGGAGCAGCTCTTCCGGCCGATTCGGTACTTGCGATCCGACCGTACAACGCTACGTTCGGTGAGTCGACGAAGACCGCAACGTTGCTGGTCGACAACAAACTCCGTCAAGAGTACGACGAGCTTCTCAAGAACGTGCATGAGAAGAAGGAGGCGCTGCTCTCTGCGCTCAGGAGTCAATCGGGTTCCAAGAAGAACATCGAGCAAGAGCTCACCGCTACATTCACGAAGGACAACAATCTCCTGACGGCGCTCACACGCATCAACGCCGAGGTCGTCTCCATGAAAGACGCCCCTTTCAAGGACGTGAAGTACGACAAAGTATTCGACACCAAGGTTCTCGAGGTTCTCGAGAAGAGCACCGTTCAGGCGCTCATCAAAGACTATGTAACCAAATACAACGAGCTTTTGGCCGCCTCGACCTACTTTAGAAAAGGAATCTTTAACTACCATCAGGCTTCGGCGATCGCGAAGAACCTTGCAGACAATGGCTTCTTCGAAGCAAAGCATACGGTCAAACTAAACGCCGAGCAGACATTGGAGATCACCAGCCAGAAGCAGCTCGAAGATTTGATACAGGCCGAGAAAGACAGTATCACGGACAACAAGGACCTTCGGAAGAAGTTCGCCGACCTAGACAAGCTGCTTTACAAGAACATCACGATCCGCGACTTCAACGACTACATAACTGAAAACCCCACTCTCCTTCCGCAACTCGACAATATTGCACTCTTTCAAGAAGTCGTCTGGAAGAACTACCTGAAGGCGAACCAGGACATCTACGCTGCCTACCTGACTAGCTGCGATGACGCCGCGAGTCGAAAACTGGAAATCGAAGCCGTGGCCCGTAGCCAGCGCACCCAGTGGGAAGAGGTTATCGAGATCTTTAATGATCGGTTCTTTGTACCGTTCACCCTGGCGGCAAAGAACCGCACTCAAGCCGTGCTAGGAGAAGAGATTCTGGTTCTGGACTTTACTTTTCATGACGGCGACGAGAGCGCCCCCGTCCAGAAGAAGGAACTCCTAGAAGTCTTAAGCGTTGGAGAAGCCAAAGCCCTCTACATTCTGAACCTGATATTTGAGATCCAGGTCAGGCAAAAGGCTGGGATAGAAACACTGCTGGTCATCGATGACATTGCGGATTCGTTCGACTATAGAAACAAGTACGCCATCATCGAATATCTCAAGGAGATCAGCGAGAACCCAAACTTCAAGCAGATTCTCTTAACCCACAATTTCGACTTTTTCCGCACCGCTGAGATGCGTGGCGTAGTGAGACGTAAGAACTGTCTAATGGCGTTGAAGAATGCTCAGGGTCTCACATTGGAACCCGCCGTGGGGATTCGGAATATTTTTCTGAACAGCTGGAAAGAGGCCTTCTATACCGACCCGAAGAAGCGGATAGCCTCCATCGCATTCATCCGTAACATGCTCGAGTACACGAAGGGCGTCAATGATCCCGACTTTCTAACGCTCACCTCCCTTCTGCACTTGAAATCAGACTCCTTAACGATTGCTCAAAAGGATCTCGATGCTGTGTATCAGCGGATGTTTGGCGGCAACGCACAGTTTCCGAAGCCGGATCAGTTGGTCATCCCTTGGATTCATGACGAAGCCAAGAACTGTTTGGCGGCTTCGGATGGGTTGAACCTCGAAAACAAGGTGGTCCTGTCGATTGCCATCCGCTTGGCCGCTGAAGACTACATGATTAGGAAGATCAATGATGCCAACTTCGTAAAAGGGATCACAGCCTTTCAAACCACCGCCTTGCTCAAGAAATATGTGGAGACGTTTCCAGCGGACGCTGCAACAAAAAAGGAGATCGACCGCGTCATTCTCATGACGCCCGAGAATATCCATCTGAACTCCTTCATGTATGAACCCATCCTTGACATGTCCGACGAGCATCTCCGAAAGCTGTATACGGTGATTTGCGCACTGACATAGGGTGACGCTCCACGCATTGCTTCAGCCAGTCGCTTTCAACATTGGTAGTGGTTGGCTGATCGCTATCCAGTGGTATTGAGGCCCCGGGCCAGGAGCCGTGTAAACGCCCATCCACATCGCCCTCGCGTGCTGGCGCCCGAGCGGCTTCGCGTTGGTGGCGCACATGGGAAACATCGACAAAATGGCCACTTCCAGAGGCGCTATTCGCCTATTTGCTTCACTAGATACGGCCAGCATTTTTGTGAAAGAACTCGGGATTGAGCGCTTCGAGGTCGATATGACTGACCATCAGCCAGGGCGTCTTCGGAGTGCGCGACCTGACCGGGCCGAGGCTATGCGGCTTTCCAGAACCAAAATGCAGCAGCAAGATTTGGAGCTTCATCCATGAAACAAGCAATCGAATTGTCCGCGTCTGAGGACTTCAAATCACGTCTTGCAGGAAAGCAGTTTGGCACCATACTTGCCGACCCGCCGTGGCAATTTCAGAACCGGACTGGTAAGGTCGCGCCTGAGCACAAGCGACTCGCCAGATACGGCACGATGGACTTAAACGAGATTATGCAGCTCCCCGTGGCATCCGCTGCGGCCGATACAGCCCATCTGTACCTGTGGGTTCCGAATGCTCTTCTGCCGGATGGAATTGCCGTTATGGCCGCCTGGGGCTTCAAATACAAGAGCAATCTCGGGTCGGAGAGCTACACGCAGAAAAGCTTCGATTCAGAGCTGCACGAAGAGTCATCTGAGCCTCGATGAATACATCGGCCTGAAGTCGCCACTCCGGACGAGCAGCCAGATGGCATCGGACGCAAGCTTAGAGTTTAGGAGCGTGGCACTTTTCCTGCCGCTGCAACCTTACGTGGCGCTCCGGTGCTTCTCGGAGTAAGAGTGTTGGCGTGCCCTAAGACAAAGCGGTGAAAGACTCCGGCGTTCCCAGAAGGCGTAGGTCCGGTCGGATAGGCAACGGAGAACATTCGCTTTAGCATGAGCCCCTTGACGTTGACGACTTTGAGCGTTCCCAGGGTCAGTTGATTCCGCACTGCCCAACGGGACACGAAAGCGGTACCTAGACCTGCTTCAACGGCGCTGAGAAGACCCTCTGTAGAGTCAAGCGTCATAGCTATCTTCAAGTCTTTCGTGTGATAGCCTGCCTTCTCCAATGCCTGTTCTACAACGCGGCGTGAACCTGATCCCTGCTCTCTCATCAGGAGCGGCTCTTCGATCAAGGTCGCAACCGAGATTTCATGTTCCGTCCAGAGGTGACCAGCCGGCGCTGCGAGCACCATGTGATCTTCCATAAATGGCTCGACGACGATATCCCGGCGAAGTGCGGGGCCTTCTATGAGCGCGATATCGATGCTATGGGATGTGAGGGCTTCAAGAACCTCATCGGTATTACCACTCATTGCCGTCAGCTCGATCCTGGGATTTTCTCGGAGAAAAGCGGCCATCAAAGTCGGCAAGAGATATTGACCAATCGTCTGGGAAGCGCCAATGGACAACCTTCCGGCGTGAGCCCCGCTCTCTTGCGCGATGGCCTGTTCGGCCTCCTCAGCGAGTTCTTTCAATTTGACGGCGTAGCCGAAGAGAATCTTGCCAACGGGAGTCAACGCCACTCTCCCGCCTGCGCGGTCAAACAACGGCAGACCCACCTCTTCCTCCAGCGCCTTGATCTGTTGGGTGACCGCCGGCTGGGAGATGAAGAGTTCTTCCGACGCGCGTCGGAAGTTCAGGTGATGAGCCACGGTGCGAAAGACTTTGAGTCGAAAGTTCTCCATGTTTTGCGATCTTACTCCCAGCGTGCTTTGACTCGAAGTCTTCGGTTTGGCCTCCCCCCGCCGCTCGGTTAGCCCCGTTGTTTTTGTCGTTCTCATGCTTAAAGGATGGTTCCGGTAGCTCCTAAATTCCAATACCTAATTCTTCTTGGCGATAAGCGTTTGCCTTACGCGAGTTGAGTTTCGTTCAGCTTATTAGGGATAAGGATTACTGCTTGGACCCCGCGAGACCGGGGGCGAATACTCAGAGTTGTAAAGGAGAAACACATGAAAACGACAACGATTTCGAATATCGGCAAAGCAGGAATGACGGCACTCACAGTAATCTTGATGGCGATGCCCATCCACGCTGAGGTACGCTCCAAGTCTCACGACTTGATCGTTATGGAACCACACGACCTCCCGGAACAGGCTCAGACACCCGGTAATTCATTCTTCCTTTATCAGGATGACAACTTCAATACCTACCTTTATGTCGAGCAGCAGCAGGGTGCGAAGCTCAGCGTGTTTGACGTCACCGATCCGGCGAAGATCAAACTCGTTTCGTCCACCGCATTGACCGTTCCAGGCCCGTATGACTTCGTACGTCCCCTGGACGGGCACGCCGAGATGATTCGCTTCCGCGACAACAAGGGCGTAGCAGTTCTCGACCTTCGCAAGGCGAAGAATCCGACCTTCAAGGTTGTGAGCGGTCTGAGCGATCCGGGTGCGACAGAAACCCTTGGCGAGACCGGATTTCTAATGGTGAATGAGCCTCACGACTATGTGCGTGCGATCCCCCGTGATTACCAGGTCGTCGACATCGCTACACCGTCCGATCCCACATTGCTGGCGACAGTAAAGCAGGTAAAGCACAAGGTTGTGAATAACGACACAGGAACAACTTTCCTTCTCGGCATCGATGGTCTGACGGTTGTTCGCCGCACCAGTGTCGAAAATGATTACAAGACCCAGCAAATGATGCGGAACTCGAATTAGCTGCTACGGCCGGGCTGCTCCATCGGCAACCCCGCCGACCAACGGAAAAATGGTGTTTAGAGAGACGATAAGCTCAGCTTCTTGGACGAGCGAAACGAATCTCCCTATGATTAGCAATTCACCTAGCTTCACAGCGCAACTGCGCGCCGGACGGACGATATGACGGTGGACATGACGATAGCCCGACGGAACTTCCTGAAAGCTATGGGCAGCCTCGGTGCGAGCGCTGCCCTAACGGCCTGCTCGAAGACAACCGGTTTTGGGCGGTTGGCCGAGCTTGGGTTCCCTGATTCTCGCGGTCAAGGTCCGAAGGATATGAGGCCATGGGCGCGGTATCCAGAGAAAACCGACCTGCTCATGCTGGCGGATCGGCCTCCGCTTCTTGAGACACCAATGCACTACTTCCTGAAGGACATCACTCCAAATGACGCATATTTTGTTCGCTGGCACTATGCGGGCTTGCCAACGCATGTTGATCTGCGCACGTTTCGGCTGAACGTCATCGGAGCCGTTCGGAAGCCTCTCCAGTTGTCGTTGAACGATCTCATCACGAAGTTTGAGCCTGTGAGTGGCGTTGTCTTCAGTCAGTGTGCGGGCAATTCGAGAAGCTTCTTTCGCCCTCAGGTCCCCGGCGCGGAGTGGACCAATGGAGCGATGGGCAACGCGCGTTATAAAGGCGTTCGTCTGCGGGACGTGCTGAACATGGCCGGCGTTCAGCCAAGCGCGGTCGAAGCCAGCTTTAGAGGGCTCGATGAACCGCCGCTGCAAAGTTCGCCTCATTTCGAAAAGCCTCTTACGCTTGAACGTGCCCTGAACGGGGACGCTTTCATCGCCTATGAAATGAACGGCGCTCCCATGCCCATGCTTAACGGGTTTCCCATCCGCCTGGTTGTTCCGGGATGGTTTGCAACCTATTGGGTCAAAGCACTTAGCCAGATCGAACTCCGAACCGATCCACTCGACAACTTCTGGGTGAAGACGGCTTATCGCATTCCCGTGACCCCGGGGCACACAGAAGATCCAAAGCATCCCAGCGAAGAAACGACGCCATTGACCAACTATCCGACTCGCGCAGTTTTCGTTTCGCCGGATGGCACCGGCAAGGTGAAGCGCGGCAGTCAGACGGAGATCCAAGGTATAGCGGTTGACGACGGGCCGGGCATCCGGCGAGTTGAAGTGTCGACGGATGGCGGCAAGACCTGGGGCGACGCGAGGCTTGACGCGGTCATCGACAAATACTCATGGCGGCGCTGGCGGGCTGATTGGCGACCTCAGCAAGCTGGGAAATACACGCTTCAGTGTCGCGCCACAAACGCGGCTGGAGAAACGCAGCCAGACTACGAATGGAATCACGGCGGATATCGCCGTCGAGTGATTCAATCGCTCGACGTGGAGGTTGTCTAACAATGCAGACCCTGCGCGTATTGGCCGTTCTTTTTCTCGTCGGTCTCGGAATCGTTGCCTATGCGCTCTGGGGACGTTCAGGGCGTGAGGCTTCGACTGCTTCCGCGGCTCCCGCGAGATCGATTCCGATTGAGCTATTGACCCAGATGCAGCCAGTCAAAGATATCGAACTCGAATACCACCAGCCGGATTTACCGCCTGGACCCGGACATGAGCTCTTCGCCACACAGTGCGTCATCTGTCATTCACCGCGCTATGTGCTGAATCAGCCCATCTTTCCGCGCAAGACATGGGCGACCGAGGTCCACAAGATGGCCAAGGCTTACGGCGCCCCGATTACGCCTGACCAAGAACCGCTGCTCGTTGACTACCTCGTAAGTTGGCACGGCAAAGAAGACGCCCCGGCTGCACCAACACAGAACACAAAATAGACAGCCACAGGTATCTACCGTGTGCAGGAGAACATCTTGACCGAATCAAACAGCACTGTGGGTTCAATCGCATCTCGCCGGTACAGGACAGACGCCCCCGTGCCGCGAACTGAGTACGATCTCGTTCGCTGGCATGGCCACGCTGCTTTGCTCACGGTACTCATCTCCGCATTGTTCGGAATCCTGGTCGCGACCAAATTCAACTTTCCGACATTTATGGGCGGTCACGCATGGGAAACCTGGGGGCGCCTGCGTTATAACCATACGCAAGGAATTTTCTTCGGCTGGCTCGGCAATGCGTTCATCGCATTCCTGTATTACGTCACGCCACGTTTGACGAATCGCCCTGTAACGAGTCGCAAACTCGGATGGGCAATGTTCTGGATATGGAACTTCGCTGTGGTTCTGCCAGGATGGGTACTGGTCTGCATGGGGTTCAGCCAGCCGCTGGAGTGGGCGGAGTTCCCGATGGTCGTGGATGCGTTTGTCATTCTCGCCTTCGTCCTCATGCTCGTCCAGTTCGTCAGACCCTTTCTTCGTGTTCCTGCAGGCGAACTGTATGTCTCGGGTTGGTATATCGTGGGCGGCCTGGTTTTTACAACACTCGCCTATCCCATCGGCAATCTCGCACCGGAGCTCCTGGCGGGTGCAAAGGGCGCTGCCTTCAGCGGACTTTGGATTCATGATGCAGTGGGGCTGTTCGTCACGCCTCTTGCGGTGGCGATGGCGTATTACGTCATTCCCGCGACGACCCGAAGACCCATCTACAGCCACTTCATCTCGATGCTGGGATTTTGGCTGCTGTTCTTCATCTACCCGCTGAACGGAACCCACCATTACGTCTATTCGGCAATCCCGATGAGCGCACAGCGTGGAGCGATCATCGCCTCTGCGTATCTCGGACTGGATGTCATACTCGTCGTCACCAATCTCCTTCTTTCTTTGCGCGGTGCAAGCGGGAAGGTCAGCAGCAACGTGGCTCTCCGGTTCATATGGTTTGGTGTTGTGGCGTACTTGGTGGTCAGCTTGCAGGGTTCTATGCAGGCGTTCATGCCGATCAACCGTTTCATTCATTTTTCCGATTGGGTGATCGGTCATTCGCATCTCGCAATGATCGGCTTCGCGAGTTTCACGGCGGCGGGAGCACTTGCTCATATCTGGAGCAATATGCCAGGCGCTCGATACAGCCCACGTGCGATGGGCTGGGCCTTCTGGCTGCTTACCATCGGCCTCGGCTTGATGGTCGTAGACCTCACCGCAGCTGGCCTGGTTGAAGGCCAGATGTGGGTCAGTCGTGCGCCTTGGATCGACTCAGTCCGCGCGGTCTACCCCTATTGGTTGACACGCACGATCTCCGGTCTTCCAATCATCGCCGGGTTTGCCTGCTTCTGGTTGGGACTCGTGACGGGGCCACGGAATGCATCTGTACCGGCTTCGTCGACATCTCCGGTCCGTCCTGAGACGGCTGCGACCCTCGAAGATGAAGACCGCCAACCCTTCGGCAAACACGAGAGTACACCCTCGATCCTGAGCTACGCCTTTGTCGTTGCGTTTGTTGCTGGCTTCGGCTTCTTCGTCCTGTCCTTCGTTGTTCTGGGCATCCTACCCGCGATGCAGCTGCAGGCAGAAATCAACAAGACGGCACCCCACGCCATGCAGCCGCTTACAGCATCCGAAGAACACGGAAGGCAAATCTACGGGCGGGAAGGGTGTGCCTACTGCCACACCGAGCAGGTCCGAACGATCACCGCTGACGTGCGGCGATTTGGTTCTCCCACTGCCGCGTGGGAGACGCAATATGACTATCCGCAACTCTGGGGAACGAGGCGTATTGGTCCTGATCTTTCGCGGGAGAATGGGATTCGCACGGACGACTGGCACTACGCTCATTTGTTCAACCCCAGGAGCACGGTTCCGGATTCCATCATGCCGGGATATTCATGGATGTTCGACGGCTCGGGCGCGCAGCCTAAGACCGATGCTCTAGATCTTGTCGCCTACGTTCGCTCCTTGGGACGCGAGCGCGCCTTGGCTGGCGAGTCGGGGAATGAGCAGGTCGACCATGGAACGGCGATGGAGATGAGTTCGAGCTATGGTTCGCAGGGCGTACCAGATACTGTGCCCCGGATTACGGCCATGGGCTTGGATGATTCTGCCCCGGTCTTCGCTATGGCACAATCGCCTGATTCCAACCGGTTGACGCACGGCGGAGAGGTCTTTGCGCACAACTGTTCGGGATGCCACGGTGCAAATGCCGACGGTCTTGGACTCGCGGCGAGTGCGCTGCTACCGAAACCGATCAACCTCCACGCCGAGCACTTCTCTGACCAGCATTTGGCAACTGTCCTATGGGATGGCGTCTATGGATCGTCCATGCCCGCATGGCGGCAGCTGGAGAAAACCGATCTGGAGGACGTAACCAGCTACGTTCAATCACTGCAGGCGCAGGCGGTACATCCCCAGATGTCTCCCGCTGATGCGGCTTCTGCCAAGACAATCTACGCGGCGAACTGCGTGAGTTGCCATGGGGCAACAGGGCAAGGAAACGGCCCAGCGGCAGGCGCTCTCAAGCCTTCTCCAGTGAACTTCCATGTGCGACAGCCAACCACGGAACGGGCCTGGACAGTCTTGCGAGACGGAGTACCCGGTTCCGCAATGCCGAGCTGGAAATCGAACCTCACGGAAGATCAGCGAAGATTGCTCATCCCTTACATCCAGCAGATGTATGGGACGGAAGCGAAGGAGCCACAACAGCCATGATCAACATTATTGTGGGCATCGTTACCGTCATTGCGGCAAGTTTTCTGTTGCTTTGGATTCTTCGGCCATCGTTTCGGAAATGGGTAGAACAGCCGAAGTACACCATGTTGGAAAACGACGAGCGATTCAAGCGCGCTGAAGAGCAATCCAAGCCTGGGGATTTTAGATAAGCACCGTGTTTCATCAATGGGTTATTGCCAATCAGGATTTGCTATTCGACACACGTTCTATCAGGGGCCATTCTGAAAGAGAAGAAGACGTCCGATGGAGGACATTATGAATAGCAAAGAACTTGAAAAGCATGTCATTGCCGACCTTAAAGTCTTGGAGAAGGATTTCGTACACGACGCGAAGGAAGAAATCGCACACGTTATCGACCCGTCACAATGCGGCGTTGTTGTTCAAAATCACTTCAACGGACTCGTCATTGCGCTGTATGTTTTCATTTTCCTCTTTCTCGCCGCTGCCGGCGTTGCCATCTATTTCTACACTCACCACTAGAACGTTTGCTTTCCCGGATCTTCCGAGGCAACCGACTGTGGCCAACAGACATAGATAGCGAGCCTAACTGTGAATCAAATCAATCGCGGGCAAGAGATGATCCGCCAGTTCACACCGAACTGGTTCACTGCAACGATGGGGACTGGGATTCTCGCACTGGCACTCAACCAATTCCCCCTACATATTCCGGGACTTCATCAGGTAGCGAGAGGCCTTTGGTTTCTGAACATCGGGCTATTCCTTCTGTTTAGCATTCTGTACGCGACGCGCTGGATCGTCTATCACGACGAGGCACGCCGCGTTTTGGCCCACTCGGTCGTGTCGATGTTCTTCGGTGCGATCCCTATGGGTCTTGCGACGATCATCAATGGCTTTCTGGTGTTCGGTATTCCCCTTTGGGGCAATGTTGCGCTGCAAACGGCGAGGGGCTTGTGGTGGCTGGACGTCGTACTCGCAGTGGGTTGCGGCATTTTGGTGCCGTTCATGATGTTCACCCGTCAAGATCACAGTCTGGAAAAGATGACAGGAGTATGGCTCCTGCCCATTGTTGCTGCTGAGGTTGCAGCCGTCAGTGGTTCTTTGCTCGTCCCGTATATGACTGAACCCCATGCCGCCGAGCGCATCATCGTGATCTCCTACATGCTCTGGGCGTTGTCGGTGCCACTGGCCATGAGCTTTCTTGTCATTCTGCTCATGCGGCTTATTCTGCACAAGCTTCCACCAGATGACATGGTTGCCACGAGTTGGTTGGCGCTCGGTCCGATCGGAACGGGCGCACTTGGTCTAATGCTACTGGGCACCAACGCAGCTAAAGTCTTCCCAGCCGCTGGTCTGCCGTGGATTGGAGAAGTTGCCTTTGGTATCGGAGCTATCGGCGGATCGATGCTATGGGGATACGGCATATGGTGGTTTTGCATCGCACTGCTCACGACGGCACGCTCGATCCGAAGCGGAATATCCTTCAACCTTGGATGGTGGGGGTTTACATTCCCTATCGGCGTGTATTCCGTTGCAACGCTTGCGCTAGCCCGAATCACACATATGGGAAGTCTTGCTGCTGTGGGAGGAGTTCTCATCACTGGCTTGGCGGGGCTCTGGCTGTTGATATCGACACGAACATTACACGGAGCCTGGGTAGGCTACCTGTTTGTGTCTCCCTGCCTGGTGCCCGGCTCGATACCCAGTGACCGACCTGAACGATAGCCTCCTACAGAATGTGGGATTGAACTAGTCAGATGGATGTACGGTGGGATGACCGCCGGAAATCGGCAGGCACTAGCCGTCGTCAAATGATAACAACAGTCACCGGCTCAGCACTTCGCTGCATCACGACAAAGACGAATGGCTGTCTTACTCCGGACGGAGTACCGTGGTGCTCCTGCATCGCTGATTTCAAACGAAAGTGATCCCGAAAGACCTTAGACAAAAAATCCCTGTCGTAGCGATGGACCGGCAGACCGCTGCAGCTATCTGGGCCATTCATCTAGAAAGTTCCTACGATCAAATGTCCGCCCGGCTTGACCGTCCTGGCAGCAACCTCCCCATACGCGGCCTGGTCTTGAGAGCTTGTAAGAAAGTGAAAGGCGGCACGATCGTGCCATACATCACAAGAACGTAGATCAGGAGTGGACAGCACGTCACCACCTAGCCAGTTGATTTCGGCCTGGATCGAAGGTTCTAGGCGGTTTCGCGCTCGTGTCAACGCGGCTGGTGCAATATCCAATACTGTGATTGGCCTGAAACCTGCAAGTAGTATCTGACCCGCGAGCGAGGACGACCCTCCTCCAATATCAATCACACTGCTCCGCGGCCTTGAAAACTGTGTGATCAGTTCGAAAGACACTCCAAAGTGGAGGCTGATGCCGGCCGAGCTCATCGTCCCGTTTGAGGCGTATATCTTTTCCCAGTAATCCGTTGATTCAGAGGACATATGCCAAGCTTAGTAGCTATGGTTCACTTTCGGAAGGATATGCGGCTCTTGCCCAATCCATCGCTCGTATGGATGAGAGCATTCCACGCCGGGTGCGCGCATCATTTCCGCCTACGTTGCATGTCATGTTTTCACCTCACTCACTGAGATGCGTCAACGCGCATCGCTAAGGTCAGCCATATTGCAGGGTCGAAATCTCATCTATGGAATTCTGATGACGTCCGCTCTCACGATGTCTCAGCCGTCGCTCGCCCAGACCGGCGGAGCCGGTCAAAGCGCTTGGTACATGTACTTGGGAGATCACCCCATAACGGATCATTGGGGTGTGCATCTGGAAACGCAGATACGACGGGAACCCTGGGTTGAAGCACCCGAACAGAGCCTGACGCGCGTGGGCGTCAACTACAAGCCGTTTCATGGGTGGACCTTTCGCCCTGGTTACACCTACGTCCGCGGCTACTCGCCCGAGTCCACGGATGCCAGCAAGATCCGGCACACCATCTTTGAAGACATCGAGTGGAGCAAGAAGCTGACTCACGTCAAACTCGGACAGCGGCTGCGATTCGAACAGAGCTTTTCAGGAGATCGAGACCAGGCGAACGATGTCCTCGATTGGGACTTCCGGGAACGTGGTCGATATCGGCTAATGGCAGAGATACCGGCGTTCACACCTACAAAAGGACCCCTCCCCGATTACTACTCTCTTTATGACGAGGTAGCTCTCCGATTCGGAGCTCACAACGAAGGGCGAACCTTCGATCAGAATCGCGCTTATGGTGCGCTGGGATGGAATCTGAACGAAAGCTTCCAGCTTGAACTTGGGTACCTGCGTCAGTCACTGCCGGTCGCGAATGGCGTGATCGGAACCCAGAACAACGCCTTTCAGCTTTCCATCAATTCGAAGCTGCCATTCCGTCGAGGCCTCAAGTAGTAGACCTGACTCGAGCCGTCGCGCTGGAGCCTTGACGCGCCTTCTTGTGCTTTTTCAGTTTGCGATGGGTCAACGCCATCAGCATCTGGCGGGAGATCATGGCTCGTACCGAAAACGCTTTGCCACCCGCAAGCTTCTTCTCTACCGCTTCCGCTTTGCTGAGTCCGGTTATGCTCAGAGTCGAACCCAACAGAGTCTCTGCGAACAATCGAAGAACCATAAGAGTTCCTTTCCGGTCAGGTGACGGTGACTGGATGTGCGATCACCGCGTTGTACAGATAGCCGTGATGATTCCAGGGCACATCATCAGGTTGCGTTCGGCCCCGGTCGTCTGTGGCACGCACACGGATCTCGTGTTTGCCCGGCGACGGCTGCCAGGGGAATCTCCACTGTCGCCAGCAACCCTCAAGATCAGGGCCAAAGAGCTCGGCCCGTTGCCACTCGCCTTCGTCAATTTTGCAGGAGACCTCGAGCACCCTGCCTTCTCCGGCAAAGGAACGTCCCTGGATGGCGTTTGTATCGTTAGCGAGTAGTTCGGCTGGCCAGTCGAGGTCGATCACGCTCATCACCGGCATCTCGGTGATAGCCGGTCCAAGCGCAGGAAACTCCATCGGGTAATTCGGGCCGACCATGATGTACTCCATCGTGTTGTACGGCGAGTGGAGGGACTCCTCTGCTACCTGAATGCGCCCTACCCACTTGATGCTTGCCGTTCCCGTCCATCCGCTGACAAGGACCCGCGCCGGGAATCCGTGATCGGCCGGAAGTGTTTCGCCGTTCATCTTCAGTACCAGCAAGGTATCGTCCCGCATCGCCTTGCTGAGTGGCATTGGTCGACGCACCTCATGGTCGTCGAGGCCGATTGGCATGACATCGCGAGCTGTCGGCTTGACACCGGCCCGCGTGAGTACGTCACGCAAAAGAACCCCGGTCCACTCCGCGTTGCCCATGGCACCCGTACGCCATTGACCGCCTTCCCCCTCCACCCCGAAGTGTTCCTTGTAGAAACGCCGTCCGTTTCCCGCACACTCCATCGTGCGGATGAGCGTGACTTGTGGGAAAGCTTCCAGGTCGGCATACGCCAGTTCCACGGGCCTTTCCACGCCGGTACCGTCGATCTTCGAACCTCCAGCTGTCCACATCAATCTTCGGCGTTGGACTATGACTACGCAGGTAAAAGCGATCGTTCGAGGTGATGAAGCCGCCCCACGCCGACGGTCTCGTCTCAAAATCCGTGCCGGTGCCTTTCGGCATGAATAGATCCGTGGGAACCGGCTTCTCTACGCGAGGAAACGAAAAGATCATCTCCGTTTTGGGCATCAAATCTTCCATGAGCGCCACCTTTTCCGGCACTCGGGTCAGAGCCTCTCCGGCCATGCCCAGCAGGGAGCCAACTGCTGCACCGAGCCCAAAGCGGACCCCTGTTCTCCAATCCGCAGACCTGCTCCCCAGACCTTTCCGAGACGTTGCGAACAGCAGCACACCCACCCCTGCTGCACCCGCCGTCACTCCGGCGAATAAAGATCGTTTCCGCATGAAAGCCTCTTCCGAGAGCAGCTACACCTACATGCGCCCTTCTTGTTTTGGACGCGTTAGCTCACAACGCGGTTATCTCCTGCGTCCCGTCTGTGACCCGCCTTGAACCACCTCCGACATCGGCAACGTATTTGAAGAGTCGACGAATTGTTGACCAACGCGGAAATTCCACATAATCTGCTGACCGAGCATATCGCAGACACCGCGATACTGCGGACGCTTCTTCGCAATGAAGTTGGCGACCTTGGCAAGCGTCTTTGTGGGGGCAATTCCAACGCACGTAGGGATGCCGACCCAGCGATGAACGCGCTCGCGCAGCGCTCGCGCGAGAGGCTCCACTTCCCTTTCGGCGAACTCTCCAAGATTCAGAAAGCTTTCGTCGATTGAGTAGTTTTCAATCGTCGGAACCATCGAGCCAAGAGTGTCACTTACCCGTCGACTTACGTCACCGTAAAGCGCATAATTTGAGCTAAAGACGCGGATATTCTCACGCTTGATGAGATCACGCAGCTTGAACTCGGGGTCTCCCATTTTTATCCCGAGGGCCTTTGCCTCTGCTGACCGGGCGACCGCGCAACTACCGCGCAACCATCGTTATTCGAGAGCACGATGACCGGCTTTCCTTCGAGGTCGGGTCGAAAGACACGCTCACAGCTCACATAAAAATTGTTGCAGTCGATGATGCCGAATGTCTCATCCATGCTCACCGTTCTCCAGCGCAGCAAACCACGCGGCATAGTTCGTGTTCTTAACCATGTGACGATTTACGTCCGGTGCGCCATCCGTCCACCAAACAGGCCCACGCTCGCCCAGGGCGATCTTCGCAGCATCGACTTGTTGCCTGGCCTGCTCCCGGCCACCTTCGTCTCCAGCTCGCATCGCGATTCCCTTTGCGCGCCGCGCAGCCATGAGCACCGCGGTCAGGCGCTGCCCTCTCTTCATCGGGAAGCTGAGGATTGCTGCAGCGCCACAAACGCCCACGCACGACGAAGTAGCGGCCGTCCGGGGTGACGGGATACTGGCTCATCGCAAGGTATGGATCGCGTGTCTTACAACACCGAAGACATGCAGCTCTTCGCCAATTCCAACGCGAATGGGTTGGTAGCGCGGGTTGGCCGGTTCGAGCCACACGCAGTCAGGACAGCGACGCAAGCGCTTCACCGTGTACTCGCCATTGACCGCGACAATCACGACGGAACCATTCACCGGTTTCGCCGCGCGATCCACGACCAGCAGATCACCGTCCAGAATGCCGGCATCCTTCATCGAGTCGCCATCGACCCGCATCATGAACGTCGCGGCCTTGTTCTCGATCAGGTATTCGGACAGATCGAGAGGAGTCTCCAGGTAGTCCTCTGCGGGGCTTGGAAAGCCCGCAGGCACGCTGCCATCGAAGTATGGAAGGATTAACGGCCAGTCACACGCCCACTCGACCTGAATCAGGCTCATCGCTTCCCCTCACCTCAGGTATAGCAGGTATGGCGAAGGAAAAGCGAAGACAAGTCTCTTCCTCTTTGCGCGCGAGCGATATCTCGTTTGTTTCCAACGTTCACGCATCGTCCCAACCGTGAACAACCGGCCTAGAGTGGCAGTGCGCCATCCACGGCGGCCTTTTCGGCCGCCTTCAGCATCTCCGGGCCGTTGTTTCTTACGTTCCCGACCTTCGGATTGGCCTCGTAGACTTCCATTTCTTCAGATTCGAAGGGCCGGAGGAGATCGATCGGCAAACGTTCCGTCTCTTCCCTGTCCAGCCAGCGGTCATAGTCGCGTGCGTGAAGGATGACAGGCATACGCGGATGGATTTTCGCCATCAGCTCGTTCGCCTCAGTGGTCACGATGGCGTAGGACTGAAGCCAGTGACCGTCCTTGTCTTTCCAGGCGTCCCAAAGCCCCGCAAACGCGAAGAGGCTACCATTCCCCAGCTCAAAGGCATAGGGCTGCTTCGGAGGCTTCCCTTCCTTCGGCCACTCGTAGAAAAACGAGGCGGGAATCAGGCAGCGCCTTTTCTTGAAAGGTTCACGCCAAGTCGGAGCTTTGGTGATCGTCTCCGATCTCGCGTTGATCGTCGAGAGACCTTTGACGTCCTTCAGATCCTTCGTGAAGAACGGCACCAGGCCCCAGCGGGCCAGAATCATTTCCCGCTCACCCGTCTCGCGGCTCTGCCGAATGATGGGCTGATGAGTCGTCGGCGCGATGTTGTAGTCCGCATCAGGCATCGGCAACTCAGCCGGTGAAGGCTTCGCGCGAAAGTGTTCCGCGATCTTCTGTTTGTCGCTCCGCCGTCCGTACCGACCACACATGCGCTACTCCAATGACGCCTCAGCTCGCCGGTGCCACGATGTCTTCTGCGTTTTCCGGTTCACTCGATTCCATAGCCAAACCAAGTCTAGTTGAAAGACTTTTTGGGGACGGGGACACCCCGTAACGCCCCGCTATGGAAATGGCGCTCCGCTTGGAAGGCGCCCATAAAGCCAGGCCCCTCCCACATTCCCACAGCAAAAGCCTAAGAGCCCACAGGCAAGAACAACAGCAACAACGGCCAGAACCGCGCCGTGAGTAAAGACCCGCTTCGCGCCGCGTTGCGGTGGGCCTTCGGCCAGGTCTTGACACCCGGCTCCGTCGGTTCCGGCAGAAGCAAAACATCCCGTTTTTCTTCGAAAAACATGGGTTTTTCTAAAGAGAAGATCGCAAGCAAAAACCTCAAAATAATTACCTCAAGATGCATTTACGTCTTGACATAATTACGTAAGGACGATATTCTTAGAACATCAAGACGGGGCCAGAACAAGCCCCAACAACCTCAACTCAGGCAGTGCGGGAAACACTGCCCTAACCGAATCGCACAGGAGAAATGCAATGATTAACGACCTTAACCGCTTTGTCATCATGGGCCACATCGGAGCCGACCCGAAACCCCTTACCTCTGACAACGCCCCTGTACGCCTCTCCATCGCCACGTCTTCACATTGGAGTGTCGAGAATACCCGCAATACCCGTACCGACTGGCACACCGTTGTCGTCTTCGGGAACCTGCGCAAATACGCCGCAAAGCTCAAGAAGGGCGACCGCGTTTACATCGAAGCCGAGGCACGGAACAACAACTACGAGCGCACCGTGGGCGGCGAAACCATCACGATCTATGCGACGGAGTACCACGCCTCTCAGATCGACCGCGTAACCGCAAAGACAGAGGCCGAAGAGTAGCAGCCCGAGAAGCTTGAAGTGGGGCAGTGCGGGAAACACTGCCCCTAACTACAGCGCCGCACACACGCACAGGAGATGCACGACCATGAGCCACGCCGCAGCCGTATTGTCAGAATACAGGACGATTCCCCTCTCTCTGCTAGTCGAATCCACCACCAACCCACGTCGCACTTTTGAGCCTTCCAAGCTGGTCGAGCTTGCGCAAAGCATCAGTGTGAGCGGCCTCATTCAGCCCATCACAGTTCGCCCGAAGGAAGACCATTTCGAGATTATCGCGGGTGCTCGACGCTACCGGGCAGCGCAGATCGCGGAGCTGGCCGAGGTGCCAACCCGCGTGCTGGCACTGGACGATGCCCAAATGCTCGAAGTGCAGATCGTTGAAAATAGCCAGCGCGAAGACGTCCATCCATACGAGGAGGCCAGCGGCTATCAACGCCTCTTAGACCTTCCCGGCTATGACGTGGCCGCACTCTCGTCGAAGTGCAGCAAGAGCCAGAGCCACATCTACGCCCGTCTGACGCTGCTCTCTCTCATTCCCGAAGTGGCAGAGGCCTTTCAGAAAGACGAGATCACGGCCAGCCACGCCAACTTGCTCGCGAGGCTCAGCGCCGAGCATCAGGCCCAGTCGTTCCCCAATGCCTTCCGTAAAGACTATCGGGACGATGAGCGCCACCTACTACCAGCGAAGCACCTTGCCGCGTGGATTCAGGACAACCTCTACCTTGCCCTTGTGGAAGCCCCTTTCGACAGAGAGTCTGCTTCCCTGCTCTCCGAGGCCGGTTCTTGCCATGCATGCCCCAAGCGTACCGGCTTCAACACTGCCCTTTTCGCTGACGTGACAGACGACAACTGCCTTGATGGAGAGTGCTTTCGAGCAAAGATCAATGCCCACATCGAGAGCGCAAAGGCTGGTGTTGCAAACCTCGTCCAGATCAGCACTGTATGGCGACCCGCGCAGGACAAGCCGACCGCTGAGCTTTCACCTATGGAGTACCGGAAGATCGGAGCTACGGGGCAGGACGACAACACGGTTCCGACGTGCGATAGCGCCGCTCCCGCCATCGTCACTTATGGGCATGGAGTTGGAACCATTCATCTGGTTTGTGCTGACCACGATTGTGCGGTCCACCATCCTCGCCGTGCAAGTTCAAACGCAGTCGGACTCACAGATGACGATTTTGAGAAGGAAATGGAGGAGCGGCAGCGGGAAGCCGACCGGCGCAAAGCGGAAAAGGAAAAGCGTGAAAAGCGACTCCGGAACCTTATCTTGCGTGCACCTTCCACTGGCACCGAAGAGCAGATGCGTTTCGTCCTCACAGCCCTTGTGATGGGTGACCTTACGGACGCGATTGAACGCATCGCGCTCCGGTTGGAAGGCGAGGAACCAGACCACAACAAAGGCAGCGATGACGTATGCGCTGATGCACTCTCTACCTGCATGCCGTCCAGCCTCTTCGGTTACCTTGCAGAGCTGGCACTTGGAAGCTGGGTCGACATTCCCCGACCTGAGGAGCGCGATTACCTAGCTGAGGCCGACAGGCTGTTTCCGAAGGCCCCCAAGCCCACGGCGGACACGACCAAGAACGCACCCGGCAAGACAACGAAGAAGGTTTCCGCCACGAAGACGACGGCGAAGAAGGCAGCGGCGACAACAAAGCGCCGCTAAGACGGGCCAACCAAGCGGGGCCGGGGAACTCCCGGCCTCACCCATCCTGCCTCAACGCCGAAAGGAACGCCGCCATGATGAAGTTCGCCTACAAGCTAAAGGTCACTGAGCGCATCACCGCCAAATGCAGTCGTCATCCGCGATACAACCCAGAAAAAGAAGGACGCAGCGGGATCAAAGGCGGCTGCTCCGGCTGCTTTGCGCTGTTCGACCTCTACCAGTCCCGTCTTGCATTAGAAGCTGCCGTGCAGAAGTTTCAGCGGTTGGCCTCGCCCTGGGCGCGACCTCGCCAGCCACGGACCCACAAGCCGACGCCCCCGGTCACAAACCTTGTAGAAGATGAAAAGCGATAGCCCATGGAAAGCTGCGGCACGGTACACCGCACCTTCCCACAGGCAAGAGCAACAACGGCCAGAACCGCGCCGTGAGTAAAGACCCGCTTCGCGCCGCGTTGCGGTGGGCCTTCGGCCAGGTCCTTGACACCCGGCTCCGTCGGTTCCGGCAGAAGCAAAACATCCCGTTTTTCTTCGAAAAACATGGGTTTTTCTAAAGAGAAGATCGCAAGCAAAAACCTCAAAATAATTACCTCAAGATGCATTTACGTCTTGGCATAATTACGTAAGGACGATATTCTTAGAACATCAAGACGGGGCCAGAACAAGCCCCAACAACCTCAACTCAGGCAGTGCGGGAAACACTGCCCTAACCGAATCGCACAGGAGAAAACACCGTGAGCATCACCACCAAAGCTGACAGCTTGCATGAAACTCTGCGTTCCTCCATCGAAGCCCTTGCAGCAGAAACCGACAGCGTAAAGCAGGATGCAACATTCCGCGCATGGCTCACAAGCATGAGCCGGTTCCATCACTATTCATGGGGGAATCAGATTCGGATTGCGGAACAGCGCCCCGACGCTACGCAAGTAGCTGGCTTTCACACTTGGCGCAAAGTAGGCCGGTTCGTTAAGAAGGGCGAGAGGGGTATCAGCATCACCGCGCCAATCATCAGGAAGCGGGCAGCCGAGGAGCCGAGCCGCGAGGGCGAACGCATGGAACTGACGGCGAAGGGACCACAACGGGTTGGAGGCTTCAAAGGCACAACGGTTTTCGACGTTGCGCAGACGGACGGCGAACCCCTGCCAGAGGCTCCCGAGCATAACGCCACCACAGGGGGCGAAACCCTATTGCCAATGCTGGAAGCAGCAGCGGAAGCTTTCGGGATCATTGTTGCTTATGAGGCCATCCCCGGACGCGCCGAGGGCTACAGCATGGGTGGTCGTGTGGTGGTCGAGGAATCACAGCCTGTACCCGCTAAGTGCGGAACGCTCGCCCACGAGATCGCGCACGAGCTGATGCACAAAGGAGCCGAGCGCGGCACCAAGCAGCAGCGCGAGCTGGAGGCCGAAGCTACAGCCTACGTTGTGTTGAGTCACTTTGAGATGAGCAGCGGAAGCCGTTTCTACCTTCATGGCTACGGCATCACTGGCGAGATGCTGACGGCCTCCATGCAGACCATCTCCGCGACCGCACGGCGGATTATCGACCAGATCGAAGGAACAAACGTCGACAAAGAAGAGGCCGAGGATGACTCGGCCCTTCCACTCGCGGCCTAGCCTGTTTCTTCCTTCTGTAATGACGTCATCACATAAATACGTAAGGACGCTTGTTCCGCTGCATGTAAGCGAGGCGGCCGCCCCAAACACCCCCACTCAGGCAGTGCGGGAACACTGCCCAACCGAATCGCACAGGAGGAACAGCATGAAGACCTTAATGGGATGGAATGAAAGCGGGCAGGAGCTTACGCCGTTTTTACAGCCAGGGGATGAAGTAGAGGAAGGATTCTCTGATTGGGCGCTGAACCTTTTGCCGCCTGCGTTCTGGAGCTCCAACGTCGTCCAGATTGGTGAACCTCACAGCCACATCGAGGGACGCCCCACATTCGCAACCTTCTACCGCGAGGGGCGCAGATGGTTCTTCGGCGGATACTGCCACCGGGGAAAGATCGCGGAGCCTTACCTCCTCACGAGGGCATAATCGGCCCTAGGCCGGGGCAGGGCATCGAACCCTGCCCCGGCCCATCATTACGTCGGGGTACCGATACGTATTCACAAATTGACATATTTATACCTTTACACAATGACATCGGGATAGAATTACGGAGACCTATGGATATCGGCGTCGTAAACATCAAGGGTGGTGTCGGGAAAACAACCACTTCCGTCACGCTAGCGGCTGTCTTGCAGGCGAAGGGAGCAACCGTGCTGTTCGACGGTGACCCGTCTCACAACGCGCTTGCATGGCAGACACGCGGGAATGGCTTTCCTTTTCGGATCGCGGACCTTCGGCAAGCTCGCAAGATGGTCGGGACTTTTATGCACAGCGTCACCGATACGGGCCTAGCCCCTACGGACGACGACCTCAAGTTCCTCGCTGAGGCCTGCGACCTCATGATCGTTCCCACGACGCCGCGACCTCTGGATACGGATGGCCTCAAGCAAACCATCCAGGCATTCCAGCGCCTCAAGGTCACACATTACAAGGTGCTGATTACGAGCATGCCACCGCCGAATGAACCAGAGGGAGCAGAGCTAATGGGCATACTCAAGGAGTTGGAGGTGCCTCTGTTTAAGACCGCGATTCCGCGTCTGAAGGCGTTTGTGAAAGCGTCAGGAACAGGACAGATCGTGTCAGAGGTGAAAGACCCGCGTGCGGAACGTGGATGGGACGCATACGTTGCAGTAGGGAAGGAGAGTCTTGCATATGTCGCTAACAGGTAAGAAGCAGACGCCCAGCGCCTTCCGTGGGCTTCGGGATGTTGTGACACCACCACCCCAGGAAAACACGGCCCGACGCGGCCCAGGTCGGCCGGCAAAGGCGGATTCTAAGCGCTCGAACCCGGACTACCGCCCTTGGTCAGGGCTACTCCGTTCGGAATTTGTTGACGAAGCTGACATCCGCCTGAGACAAACAAAGACTACGGATGGACGCGATATGTCTGACCTCATCACCGAGCTGCTTGGCGAGTGGTTAGAAAAGCAGAAAAGCTAGGATTCTGAGGAGGCGGTACACATGCAGAAAGTCGATCTCCTCTTCGAGGAGCTGTTTACTGAGGCTCAGAAGAAAGCCCAGCAGAGGAAGCAGGCAGAAGCCAAGAAGGGAAGCACGCCGTCTGCTATCGCAAAGTCGTCCTCGCGTAGCCACGTCTCAGAGAACCGCGCAGCGAAAATCCAACTCACAAAGGATCTTGCCCGACTCCGGGAAGAGATGAACGGTCCTGAGCCTGCGCAGCTCACGCAGGTAGCGAAGGTTATGGTTCTCTGCGGCCTGCCGTACCGGCAGACCCAGGAACGAACCATCGTTCGGACCTCGCGACAAGCCGACGGCTCGCTGATTACTGTCACTTTCCAAGCGATGTTGAACAACGTGCCTCTCCCTTATGGGAGTGACCGCAACCTGTTCCATTGGGCCACAGACCGCTCCATCAAGAGCGGGACTCCCTTTGTACCGTGGGAGACCGCGACCGAGTTCCTGGCCGATATGCAGCAGAGTGACGGCGGGAAGAATTACGCTCGCCTGAAAGAAAGCTATCGCCGAATCGCAGGTCTGAGCATCACCGTTGAGCGTCAGACGGCTAACCGTGACCAGGCCCTCATCATGCCCATCATGGAACGCTCCAATCTTCCTCGGCTCTTCGATACCAATACGCTTGCGTTCCCCGAAAAGAACGAGGATGACCACCTGCCTACAGGCATTCTCTTCAGCAATCCCTTCTTCCAAGAGCTCAGCAAGAACCATGTTCCGTTTCCATGGCCCATCCTGCGCACGTTGGCGCGCAAGCCGCAGATGCTCGATTACATGATGTTTTTGCACTGGCGCACCTTCGCCGCCAGAAGCGAAAGCGTCATCCGCTGGGAAGAACTTCGGCAACAGATGTGGCAGGAAGACACGCATACGTGGCGCATCCGAAATCGTTTTGCCGATGCCATCAAGGCGTTAAAAATTGTGTTCCCGGAGCTTCCTGCAGAAGCGCGTTCTGGTGGCTTGTTCATCGGCCCGGCGATCGAGGGAAGAACTCTCATTCGCGGTGCCCGTCGCATCAACGGGCGATCATCGAACTAAAAAACGCACTCACCTGTCACATTTCGCCATTCTCACCCCGCTTGGGGTTCCGTACTAACAGGGCGGTTTGAGCCACTAAAATCAACGCTCTGAGCACTCGGAACCCCAAAGAAGCATCAGTTTTGGGCCTTATGCCGCTCCATTTCTGTTGTTTCAGCGCTTCCAGCGCATCCGTACCTCCGGGGCGTTAAGGCTGCAAACATAACGATTACAAAGCACTTATATGCGTTTCTGCCTGCTTGCGGAAAACTGTGAGGATCGTATGACCGTACCTCCGGGGCGAAGTCTGCTATAAGTGATAGAAATAAGAGACCACTTATAAGCTTTCCACTGTTCCACATGGTGTGTCCCATCTTGCCGTACCTCCGGGGCGTAATTTCCGTACCTCCGGGATGCGAAATCCGTACCTCCGGGGCTCGATCTCCGTACCTCCGGGGCGCTCTTTATAAGGAAGCAAGATGTTTCAAAAAGTAACAGGATGAAACACGACGTCTCTGCGACGGAAGACTGCGAAATCTCTCTATAAAAAAGAAACAAACAAATCTCAAAACAAAACCTTCCCTATGAGGGCAAAAACGTTAGGAGCACCGTCCCAGATCATGCCAGTATCGCGCGCAGACGGCCTCAGGAGCGTTCCGTAGGGATTGGGTGGACGCATGACACCCCTTAACGCGCTAACGGCCCTTAGAGCTCCAGAATGAAGGGGCGGACCGAGATAGCACACTTGTGCGGCTACCCACAAGTGGGTAGATCAGGCGAAAATGAGAGATGGCTTCAGCGACCAAGAGAATTTTCGTCGTGCTCGGAACAACGATTTTAGGTTTGGCAGTCGCTTACGGAGTAGCAATCTCACCGCACCATTCCTTTGCAAAACCCGAATCGGCTCAGGGCTTGCTTGATCGGGCGGATTCGCTCTCCTGGGAAAACCGCTGGGCTGAAGCGAGACCCCTTTACGCCGGGGCCGCAAAACTTTTTCGCCAAGACGGTCAGCCCGCCAAGGCGCTGTATGCCGAGGTGAGTGAGATCCCAGCCGATGAGTCTATGAGCGGGGCCAAGAATATTCTCCGGCTAACGGAAGCCCTCAGCCGTCCCGAAGCACAGGCACCCGCAACACGACTGCGCATTCTCACCATTCGGGGAATGATCGAAACCAATTATGACGCCGGACAGGCTCTAACCACATGGCGGGAGGTCGAGCGCACAGCGCTGAAGCAGGGTCAAATTCGGTTGGCCTCTCGCGCTGGCGGCGAACAAGGCATCGCAGCCTTCATCTTGGGTGACACCGTAACGGCGAAAAATAAAGTGATCAAAGCCTGGGGTCTCTCAGAAGTCGAGCACGATCCTGCCGCAACGGTGCGCTATGCGTCGATTTACGGCGCAGGCCTCGTCCAGATTCACCGTTACAAAGAAGCTTTGATGCCACTCGACAAAGCCATCTCTATTGCAGCGGGGAACAGTCGGATTGCGTACCCGACAATAGCGATTTACGCGAAGATCGACGCCTTGGCTGGCTTGCATGAGTATGGAAAGGCGCTACAACTTGCCGATGAATCTCTGAAGCGTTTGGAAGGCACCCCATACGATGGACACAGGACTCAGGTTCTCATCTCTCGAGGCTCGATTGAGCGGCAGCAAGGCAACACGGCTGCAGCAGTGGTCGACTTCCAGCAAGCCGTTTCCATCTCGAAGCGGATAGAGAACTCCCGAGGCATCGTGGACGCAGGCGGCCAGCTTGCGCTTGCCTACGAAAAGCAGCAGAAGTTGCCAGATGCGCTGACAGCCATTGATTTGGCTATAACCGCGAACACCAAAATCCCTGACGAGCTATACCTTGTCCCGCGAAACTTCGCGATCAAAGCCGAGATCGTGAACAAGATGGGGCAAACCCAACAAGCTGATGACCTGTACCGAAAGGGAATCACCCTTGTAAACCGCATGATCCAACATGCGCCAACAACCGGCGTGCAGCGGCTTCTCCTCGCCGAGATGAGCGACGTTTACTCCGGCTATTTCGCGACCCTATGTTCGCAACATCGCTATAACGAGGCGCTTCAGATTCTTGACAATGTTCGCGGTCGGGTCGAGGCCGAGGCACTTCAGCACCATGAGACGCAACCCGTTCACGAGGCTACAGAGGAGGACAAGAAACTCACGAGTCTGAATCTCTCGCTCATCAACACAGATGACCCGTCCACACGGGCCGCAATTTCAAGCGCGATCTACAACACAGAGTTGTTCATGACGCCAAGCACACTAGCGATGCAAAGCGTTACGCATCCTGTAGGACTAGCGGACCTGCAAAAGACCCTAAGCCCCAAAGCGCTTTTGATTGAGTACGTCTTGGCTGAACCGGCCTCTTACGCCCTCGCAATTACGCACGATTCGGTTAGGCACTACCAGCTCCCTTCAAAACTGCAGATCGAGTCGGATGCAACGCTGTATCGCAAAGAGATACGATCCCAGAAGGTTGATGTCGCACAGGCCCAGAAGCTTTTCGCGGAGTTGCTACAGCCCATTCAGGAGTACGGGGCTAAGGCAGACCTGATTATCATTCCAGACGGATCACTGCATCTTCTTCCTTTTTCGGCTTTGCAGGATCAGAAGGGGTATGTTCTCGCCACTCACACCGTGGACGTGGACCCCTCAGCGACGGTTTATGCTCTCCTCCACAAGCGCGTAGACGAGACTGCCGGTTCCGCAATGCCCTACGTCGGCGTTGCTGCCTGGACGCAGCCAGCAGACAACCGAAACCCTATCCTTCGAGCCGTCACCGGGCCAAAGCGTAGTGAACTTGTGTCCCTACCTGACAGCAAAAAAGAGGTCGAGACAATCGCCCAGGACCTTCCGCGTCCGAGCACCCTTCTTGAGGGAGCAGACGCGACAGAAACTCGCTTTAAAGAGCTTCCCCTCCAGAACACGCAGGTGATCCACTTGGCGCTCCACGGCTATGCGGATCTGGACTATCCAGAGCGCTCCGCTCTCATCTTTGCGCCGGAAGCATCGGGTACAGACGATGGTCTCCTTCAGGTGCGCGAGATCCGACAAATGCATCTGAACTCGAAGCTCGTTACGCTGTCAGCGTGCGATACAGGCGTTGGGCCGGTCGGTGAGACTGGAATTGTGAACCTCGTGAATGCGTTTATCGAAGCTGGCGCCGATTCGGTGGTATCCACCTTATGGGAATTAGCTGACCAACCAACAAGCAAGTTGATGACTAACTTTTATGCAGAACTAGCCACGCACAGTCGCAAAGTAGACGCTTTACGGACGGCACAACTAGAGCTCCTAAACGAAGGGTTGCCACCTTATTTCTGGGCCAGCTTCCAGCTCGTAGGGGATGCGGACGGCACTCTATGAAAGGCGATTATGAATCTCAGTGAATCACAGCGCGAGGCGCTTCTTACCAAGATCGAGAAGACAGTTTCTGAGGAGTTTTACGACCCCACATTCGACAAGAGAGCGTGGGAAGGTATCGTTGCTCGGCACCGAATGAGCGTTGTCTCTGCGGCGAGCACGGAGGCCTTCGAGAAGTCGATTGCAGATATGCTTCACGAGCTGTCGCCTAAGACTCTTGGACTGCTTTCGAAAACAACGCCAATCAACCCCCGTAACGCGATCAACGCCAGCTTTTCCGTCCAACAGGTAGGCGACGGCCTTCGCTGGGTTTTCCAAGACATTCTCCCCGAAGGGGTGGCTGCGCAGGCAGGGGCTAAGAGCGGTGACGTTCTGCTTACTGCGGCGGGTAAGGATATGCGACCAGCATCCCCGACAGCAGGCGAGCCGCCTTTCGAGATGTCACACGCCATCCCCATGACAGTTCGCCGCGGCGTTTCGGACGTGACCTACTCACTCCGGACAGGCGACCCAAAATACAAGGACAACCCCTACTCCGATTTGAAAGCCATTACGTCTTCGACACTTGACGGTGGAGTCGCTTACCTCCGCGTGAGCCTGTTTCCAGGCAAGATCGGAATAGATTTTGCGAATGAGGTGGATGGTCTGTTCCGTGGTCGGCTCTCAGGTGCGAACCAGCTCATCATCGACCTTCGCGGCAACCCTGGTGGCGGTATCGGTGGACTGGCGTTGATGAGCTACCTGACTCCGGAGCGCCTGCCCATCGGGTACAGCAAAAATCGGAAGATGGCACAGGAGGGTATGCATCCCTCATCCCTGCCAGTGTTTGACAAGGTGCCGCGTTCAAAGCTTGCCATCCCCGGACTCGCGCTCAAGTTCATGAAGAAAACTTCAGTTTTTCTTTACACCGAAGGACAGGGGACCAAAGCCTTTCGCGGACGCACCGTCATCCTGGTCAACGAACATACGACCGGGGCGGCCGAGATGCTGGCACAGTTCGCTCAAGAGAACTCCACTTGCCACAATCGTGGGCAGCAAAACACCTGGTCGTCTTGTCTCACGGAGCGCCACGAAGCTAGATGCGGGATACAGATTGATCGTGCCGGTTGCGGCGTATGTGAGTGCGAAAGGGAAGCAGATCCAGGGAAACGGCATTCAGCCGGATGTTCTTGTGCCCTGGTCATTCGTCGATGCAGTAGAGGGGAAAGACAACCAGCTCGCCACCGCGATCGAACAAGCTATGCGCTAGGCATTACCGTCTTTATGTATTTGTGTCTTTACATAATGAGACCCGTCGCCGAGGGCTGGGGGAATGTGGGAGACGCCGGCAGCATCGGCGTCTTCCAAGGAGCGGTGCGAAGGGTGGGACAGTTCACCGTTCCATGCTTTGCACGGTTCCGCCATTTCCACGGCTCCAAAGGTCGAGTGTTGCGCCTACGCTAGTTCACCTTTAGAGGGTAGTAGTAGGTCCCGTTATCCGAGCCGCGCACGGTAGCGAGGAAATACATGCCAGGGGCGGTCTTTCTCAGATCGAGCGTCACCATCACGCTCACCTTGCCGTCTGTCTGCACGGCGTTTCCAAGACCTCGCGCGACAACGTCTGTCCCTGCCCGATCCTTGGCTACGAGGATGCCGTATGCTCCGCTTTCGCTAAATCGCGGGAGAGTCACATTGAGGTTAACGATGGCAGAGGGAAGGGAAACCTGTTCCAGTGGCATTGGCTCGTCTGAGCTCCCTCCGCCCCGGACCGTAACAGCGTTGAAGAGATCCACCTTTGCGGTGACCGGAGGCGTGTTGGTCGCAATCTGGGAAGTAGCGGGAGCGGGCGTATGGTAATCCTTTGCCATAAAGATCCCGCCGCCGAGGACAACCAGAAGGCCTGCCGCGATTGCCCACGGATACATCTTCGGCCGCCCTGCGGAGGCAGATACAACGGGCAGTTTTTGGCTTTCAGCAGGAAATATCGGCGCTATCTTTTTCTCGGATTCAGCGTCTTGTGATTGGGTGTTTGCTTCTTTCCAATCCTGCCGATAATGGCGGTATTCTGCATAGCACTCAGAACACGAGGCTACATGCTGAAGCGTCGGACTGCCTGGGGGCAGCCGATCCTCCGCGAAGGCGCGTAAAGTCTTCTCGTCAGGACAGCCTTTCCTCTCTGGGTTTGGGAACGCCTCTAGGAGGAAGTCATTCAGAAGATCGTCATTCAACTGTCAAACCTCGTTGATCTACAGAGCCGCGCACGTTCACGACCCCATCCTTTTGTTTAGAGGTACCACCACCCAGCATCGCTCCAATGCGTTCCTTGACTCGTTGGATCGCCTTTCGCGCGGCTGGATAGCTCGTTTCGAGCTCTCCCGCAACTTCTTGAGCAGATTTTTCGTTGAGTAGCAAATAGAGAATAACGCGATCCCGTTCCCCTAGAGCGTTGTGGAGTTGGTCGAACAGGATTCTCCGATCGACAGTACCTTCAAAGGAACTGTTTGAGCCTCCGATGCGCTCCATATCGCGCCTGACGCCGGAGCTCTCTTCTTGTGCGGCACCCGTTCTGAACCAATCCCGGACTTTACCCTTCAATGCAGCGTAAGCATATCTCTCCGGTAGTTCAATATCACTTCCGCGCGCCTGCATCGACCTCGCTACGGCCTCGGCCCAATCTGCCATTTGTGCCCGGTCGACATTGGGATAGTCCCTTAACGCCCACCGGAACACCGTCTCAACGGCGTCCCGTATGACAGGACTAACGGCAGCTCCCTCAGCGTCTACAAGATGTAATTGAGCCCGTTCCGTCATCAGCCACATTTCTCTCGAATACAGGATGCAAGGGGTGTCACAAACCCTCTCGCTCACCGCGCTTAGTTAGTAGATGCGTTACTTTCCCCCAAGCACTCGGCCCCTTCGTCCCACGCAGCCATTTGGTGACAAAGCAATTACTTCTTGCCCACTTTTGGCCGGAGTTCCTGGGCTTCCGTCACCATACCCAAGCCCTCTATTAGGCGCTCCACGGGAACCTGATAGGTCTCAGCGATTTTCAAAAGGGTCGGAAGGGAAATTCCATCGCCCTTTTCAATCCTCTGGATCTGGCTCAAGTGGTAGTTGTGCTCGAACTGTAATGCGCGAAGGGTTAGCCCGCTCGCCTTGCGGAGCTGCCGGATTCGCGCACCGAGTTCGGCCGCGAAGGCTTTGTAGTCGTACCGCAGCGCAGGGCTGCTCGGGGTGCTGGATTCTTTTGCCTTCACCGTCAACGAGCACTTCCTAAGCAAGCTTGAGAGCCGGTACCTACGGATCATAGCAACACCACCAACCACACACAAATGTGTCAACGCTCCTTTGCGTCTGTATACCTAAAAATAGGTATACATGAAATACGTGTTGACACGAAATATGGGATGCATATATATGTTGGTTGTTGCTACTGATGTCTACCCGAGTTTGCGGTAACACTGCAACGTGTGTACGGCGGCAAAGTGATCGCGTATCCGTCCGGCAGTGGCCGCAAAACCTGATGAAAGGAGGAGTTGAGATCAGCCGCCTGAAGGCTCTCCAGAAGAGAGCAAACCCCTCCCCTTAACCGTGATTCCACAGGAGATTCCCTTGCACAAGTCGCTTCAGTCTCGATTCGCTCGTCTTCGCAACCTCACCATCACCCGTCAACAGGTGAAGGAACAGGCCGCCCTCGCCGCACGTACTGCGGCCCCTCTCGTCCTTGCTTTCGCTGTCTCCAGCGTCGCCCACGCCCAGGGTGGCTCGATCGACATGAGTGGCGCGACCAACGTCATGAACACCTTCAAGACTTTCGCTGAGTACGCCGGAGCCGTGATCTGTCTCGGCAGCCTCATCTTTGCGGGCATTCGCATGATGGGCGGCCGCTTTCAGGAAGCTATTCCGGCTCTCTTCGGTGCTCTCTTCGGTGCCGGTGTGCTCGGTTGGGGCGCTGGCTGGATTTCTTCTCTCACCGGCCAGTCGGTCACGCAGTAGGAGTTGCTAACCATGCGCAAACGAGGAACACCGGTACCAATCAATGGGGCACTGAACCGTTCTCGAACCAAGCTCGGCTTGGAACTCGGAACGTGGATGGTGATCGTCTTTGTTTCGATCACGGTGTTCCTCGTTGGCTTTCGCATTTTAGCCCTTGCGAGCTTTCCGATCCTGGTCACGGCAGCATGGCTCGTCGTCCGCAAACACCCCAAGATGTTTCAGCTTTGGGGGCACAGCCTCCAGCAGAAGAGCTACTATGACCCGCGCAAGTTCTGAGCAGTCCCGTTTGTTGCCGTGGTACGCGAAAGCTGGCGCGGCGTCGAGCATCGTCCCTCTCTCCCGTTGGGTCTCGCCCAACGATCTTCGCCCTGAAGAATGGCGGCTATGGCATTGCTCGCTTCCGTCACGGGCATGGACGAGGAGAGCCTGACCGACCAGGAGCTTGAGGCACGCACACGCGCCTGTCGAGGGCGCGTTGCGTGGCCTTCCTGAAGGCGCTTGCCTGTACCAGTACAGCCGTGTTCTGTCCGGGCTACGAGATTCCACGAAAGACCAGCCTATGGCGATCCTGTTCTCGATTCCTTCGTGAACGACCGGCTTGAGTATCTAAATGCCAACGCGGGATTTCGACGCATCGACCTGTTCTGGTGCCTCACCTTCGAGCCGTCGCAGACGAACCCTCTGGACCGCAAGCCGAAGGACGCCGAGGCCGACAACATCCGGCGTCTCGCCATGCTGCGCAAGACCGCCAGCATCCTCGAAACGCAGTTGGCATCCGATCATCGGCCTGCGCGTGCTCGACAAGGCCGAAGCTTTCCCGTTCTTCGCCTACCTGTTCAACCTTGAGCCGTGGGCCGACCATGCCATGCTGCGGTCCGATGCGGGCTTAGACCGGCAGATCGTGCAGAGCCCGGTCGCCATCGAGGGCGACCACCTGCGGGTAGGGAAGCGCTACGTCCAGATGTTCTCGCTGATGAACAACCCCGAGGTATCCCGGCCCTGCCAGTTCGCCGGTCTGATGACGCTCGACTGCGACAGCGTCCTTTGCACGACCTGGAGGCCGAAGTCTGCAGCCAAGGCCCGCGCGGAGATCTCGCAGCAGGAGAAGTTCATCAGCTTCTTCAAGGTCGGCGTGTTGAGCCGCGTCATGAGCGGCCAGGACACCGCCTCACTCGAAGAACGGAGCAGGAGCCAAGGCCGCCGATGCAACGTGGATGACCTCAGCGAAGTCATCCGTTCGCTCGACAAGACCGGCCAGGGCGAGTTCACCATGCGCCTGTTACTGGCAGCGAAGAGCAAGGAGCAGCTTCACGAGACCATCCCCGCCGTGCATCGCCTGTTTGTCGATGCCCGCGCCCAGGTCATGGAAGAGTCTTTGGGTAATCTCTCCGCCTTCTACACGATGTTTCCCGGCAACGGGAAGTTCAACATCTTTCCGCTCTGGCTTGCCGAGGACCACCATGCGCGGCTCGCAAGCGTGTATGCGCCGAGCATCGGCCATCCCTACTCCGAAGATCTCGACAACGAATACCTGAATGTCTTCGAGACCAGGACCCGGACGCCGTTCTTCCAGGACCGCTATCGTCAACGGCGTGAAGGTCGCAATGATCCTCGGGCCAACCGGCTCGGGCAAGTCGGTCCACAACAACCAGCACGTCGCGATGGAGCTGAAATACGGCGGGTTTCATCTACATCTTCGACATCGGCGGCAGCTACGAGAGTGTGGTGGAGCTGTACGGCGGCAAGGTGGACAAGGTAGGGAAGGACGGGCCGCGCGTCAATCCCTTTCTCGCTTGGAGCCGACCGAAGACAATCTGAAGTTCCTCTACAGCTTCATCAAGCTCCTGCTCACGAACGGCGGCGCTGAGCTCACGCCCGAAGACGAGGATGTGATCTTTGGTGCCGTGCGCGGCATGTACCAGCTCGACGCCGAGAACCGCCGCCTCTCGCAATCTGCTGCTGCCCAAGCACCTGAACCGCTACCTGTCGAAGTGGACCGGCACCGGCGTCTATGCCGCGATCTTCGACAACGTGAATGATGAGCTGGAGCTGGGCCGCGTTCAGTGCTTCGACTTCCAGGGCGTGAACACCGCGCAGTACGCCGACCTCATCGAGCCGTTGATGGTGTGGCTGCTGCGCCGGATCAATGCCGTTCTCTATGACCCGAAGAACCTGGGCGTACCCAAGCACATCGTCATCGAGGAGCTGTTTTCTTCCATGAAGAACAAGCAGCTTCTCGAAGCGGCTCTCGCCTCCATCAAGACCGTCCGCAAGAACCTGGGCGGCGTGACCCTCATCGGCCAGTCCGCGAACGACCTGGGCGAGAACGCGGATACCATCGTGAACTCCTGCACGTCGTTCCTGTTCCTGCCGGATGCCACGTTCAACCGGAAGTTCTACGGCGAGCTGTTCAAGCTCAGCGAGCAGCAGCTTGATCTTTTCGAAAGCCTGCAGCAGCGCGAGGCCCTGTATGTACGCCGGGACGGACTGACCAAAGTCATCACCCTGAACCTCGACAAGCGCAGCTATGCCAAGTTCTCCACCAAACCCAAGGACCGTTCCCGCCGCGCAAAGCTGGTCGAGAAGTACGGCCTCACCGACGGCATCGAGCGCTTCGCGCAGGGAGAGACGCATGATCCTCGCACCAGCTGAGACTTCCATCTCCGTAGCCCGCTTGCATCCGCATGGCTAAGACGGGTTCATCCAGCCGTTCATCTGCCACGAGGACTCTACCATGACAAGTCGCCCACCTTCGTTACACTTCGCAGCCAGTCTCAGCTACTCGTCGTCGCAGTCTGCCATGCTGCCGAACCAACCGACGCCAAGCACCCGCTTTTTCCAAGCGCCCCGCGCACGGTCGTCGTCATCGACTCCGAGACGCCGCCCGTCGTTCGCGCCGGTCTTCTGCAATCGACCCTGATCCTGCTTCCGGCCGAGGAGAAGGTTGCGACCGTCTTCGGCGGCGACACGTCGAGCTGGGTCTTTGACGGCGGCCACGTCGCCAGCCGCTTCATCTCCATCAAGCCGAAGATCGCGGGCAGCAGCACGGACGTGCATATCGTTTCCGACCACGGCAATGAGTACACCCTGCAGCTCCGCGAAGTGAGCAACGACGCAGACGCCCACTTTGATTCCAAGGTGTTCGTGACGCCCGGCGACCAGGCCGGTAAGGACAAGCTCGCCGCGATGCCGGTGTTTGTTCCCGCCGCAGAACTGGACCGCGCCAAGCGAGAGGCAGCCGAAGCCGCCGCGAAGGAAGCCACGGAGCGGAAAGCCGCGGAGACGAAGGCCGAAGCGTATCGCAGCCAATATCCCGGCCAGCTTCATTTCGATTACACCTGGGACCGCAAGAAGGCCGGCGAGCTGGGTTTGCAGGAAGTGTGGCGGGATGACAAGTTCACCTACCTGCGCGGCCATTTCCAGGAGACGCCGGTTCTCTACGAGACCAAGGACGGCAAGGGCTGCCTCATCAACTGGGACTACAACGACGGCCTCTACACGGTGCCACAAGACCGTCCTGCAGGGCTATCTGACCATCGGCAAACAGCGGGTGGATTTCCGCAAGGAAGGGAACTAAGCCATGGCAGAGCACCTCACACGAATCACGATTCCTCGAAGCCAGGTCCGGTTCCGGCGCAGCCCGAAGCCGAGGCGAGCAAGCGGTTCAACCTGAAGGTGGTCGGCGGCATCGCCGCCGTCATCCTCGTCATCGGCCTTGCCAACCTCCACAACAGCACCAAACAGGACCGACCGTTGCGAACAGCGCGCATGCACGAAGCCAGCTTCCCGCAACGCCACCCAGGTGAACAGCTTCGAGACACCAGCAGCGCTTCATTGCAGCAGAAGGATGCCGAGGAGCGGCAGCGGCAGGCCGTGCTTGCCGCGCAGAACGCGCAGCTTCAGCAGGAGCAGGCCGTTCCCGGTCCAGAGTCGCCGAACGCCGCACCGATGACACAGGCCCAGCGTGACGCGATGTACGGCAAGAACAACCCGAACGCTCCACAGAAGACCTCTGCACAGTCCCAGGCGCAGGCCGAAGCCAAGCAGCGTCAGCTTGAGCGCGAACGGCAGCATCAGGAAGCCCTCAACAGCGATACCGTGGCGATCGACTTCGCCAAGACCGCACCAGCCTCCGGCAATGCCAACAACAGACCGCCGTGGAAGCGGCTTCCGCCGAGGCTCCAGCCGGCAGGGCGACAGGGTGAAGACATAGCCCAGGAACGCCCGGGATCGCCGCGCGCCCGTCGTCAGCGTGCAGAACGCCGTCCCGCAAAGACCCGATGGCCCAGTACGACTTCGACGGCTACCAAGGGCGCCTCTATCGCGTCTTCGAGGGCACGGTGCTTGAAGGTGTGGTGACCAACCACATCGACGGCGGTTTCAACGGCCCCATGATCGTGATGCTCACGACCGACTACTACTCGCATGACCACCAGCAGCTTCTACTTCCGCAGGGAACGCGGCTCATCGGCAACGTGCAGAGCGTGTCCGGCGCAGGCCAGCGGAAGCTCTTCGTCACCTTCAATCGCGCCATCTGCCCGGATGGTTTCTCGCTCGACCTGAACAAGTACACCGGCCTTGATCCGCTCGGGAACGACCGGCCTTGCGACCAACGTGAACAACCACTACCTGAGTTCCTTCGCCGCCGCCGCCGCAGTGGGCGGGATCGGCGGGCTGGCGCAGGTCGGCAACAACGGAAGCGTGCTCGACGCCAACACGCAAATCCGCAACGGGATCTCCTCGCAGACCGCGCAGGAGTCGGAGCAGATATTGAACAAATTCCTCAATCGTCTGCCCGTCATCACGGTAAAGGAGGGCTCCAGAGCACGCGTTTATATCAACCAGGACATTCTCATCCCGAGCTACGCGGAGCATCGCGTAGACCCGTCACTCTAACGCAACTCGCATACGGAGGACGCATGAAGTTCAAACTATCCCGCAAGAGAAAGTGGATCGCCGGAGGAGCCCTGCTGCTCTGCACGGCCACGCCGAGCTTCGCTCTCTTCGGCATCGGAGATATCGTCTTCGATCCGACCAGCTATGCCTCGCTGGTGTCGCAACTGACCACGCTGGAGAGCCAGTACAACAGCTTCAAGAGCAACGTCGTCAACTTCAGCGTGAAGACGCAGTGGCAGACGGCGTTGAACAAGCATGAAGCACGTTCAGGTCACCAATCGCCATGGCGAAACCAACGGCATGACCGCCGCACTCAACCAAAACTCCACCACCGCCGCAACCACGGCGTGGACCAACTCGAGCGTTGCGCTTTCTTCCAACACCAACACCTACCTTGCGAGTGAGGCAGCCGGCAACAGCGACAAGCTCACCCAGCTCGCCATCGTGGAAACATCCGACACGGTTTCGCCCGACTGCCTGAACGCAGTCGGTTCCTACCGTGCCGCACGTGCAGCATCCGCGACGGCGAACACCAGCCTTCAGGCCAACCAGCTTGACGGCACCAGCGCCACCAACAGCGAGGTTCAGCAGTTGAACCTTGTGAACGCATCGCAGGCCCAGCAGCTCAATGAGCAGCAGGCCCAGGGTGCGCTCCATGCCTGCATCGCCCAGCAGATGACGGTCCAGAACATGCAGCAGAGGAACGCTATGGCGCACGACCTGAACCTTGCAGCCGACGTGCAGGCACAACGCGCAGGCCAACCCAACCGGCTACGTTAATTCAACCAGCACGTACACGGATTACCTGCCGTAACAACAGGGCAGCGTCACCGAACTCATCGCGTGCACTGCTCTCCGAACACAGGAGCTTTCATGACGCCAGACCAGCCGCATTCATCGCGCTTCCATTTCTCGCTCACTCGTCCTCATCGGGTGCCATTCCGGCCGCACCAGACGACTCCTGCAGCCAGACTCCCGTACGCAACCCACCCCAGCGACGCACCGACCACACAGCCCGAACCGACAGGACTGTGATGCAATCTCCGACGCCTGCTGCAAGCAGAAGACTGCCGCTTCAGAGCGGAGGTCCTGAAGCAAAAGACAGAAGAGCAACTACAAGCTCCGGTCGTTAACGCATGCACCAGGCACGATCAAGCAACCCTAACCACATTCTCCAGAAGGCGATACGATGCCCGGCACAGATTGGCTCTACCAGTTCACCAACAATCTGACCGCGCTGACGACGGCCAACGGCAGGGCGCTGACCAGCTTCGGCCTCACGCTGCTGAGCTTCATTGCGTTCATGCAGCTTGGTGAAGATGGTCATCAACTTCAGCACCCCCAACATGAGCTTCAGCCTCAACCCGGCGCCCCTTGGAAGGCGGGGAGATCGTCCGGTTCATGTTGCGGCTGGGCTTCTGCTGCATTCTGGAGACCTACTGGATCAATCCGCTGCCGGGTGCGAGCTGGGGCTTCAACAAGCTGTTTTCCGCTATCGCCCAGGAGATTGTGAAGGCGCTCGACCAGCAACACGCAGCGCAGCTGACATCGTGCATCAGCGAAGCGTGGCACAAGACCGGACCGCCATCCGCTCCTGTCGCCGTCTCGAGATCTTCGATGTACGTCTACGTTCAGGTGCTGATGGGCGTCGCGTCCGCGATCATGTTCGTTATCAACGTCAGCAGCTTCATCTTCTATGCGGTCACCGCTCTCTTTGGACCCACTCTTTATCCCGCTGTACATGACGGAGAGCTTTCGCGGCAAGTTCTTCCAGTTCTTCGATACGCTTCTCAGCTTCGCCATGATTCGCGCCGTCGCCGCAGCCTTCATCTTCGTCTGGTCCGGCTTCTTGACGACGTTCATACAGCAGACATTCAATGGCGACTACTCGATGACTATGTGGATGGCCAATCTCGCTCCCGGTCACGATGGTGTTCGTCGCCTTCATCGTCAACATGCTCTTCATCCCTCAGATCACGCAGGCGATCTTCGGTGGCAGCTGCGGGCAGCAACCTCCTCCGCACAGAAACTGGTGACCAGTGCTCGATGCCTGCCGCAAGGAGGAAGTGCATGATCCACCGGCGAGCGACAACCATGAGCTGGCAACGACTGACCGCATCATCGTCCACGGTGCTGAAGTCTCCCCCGCGCAACTCCGCCGTGCGATGTCGTCTGTTTCATGCCGCACTGATGTGCGGTGGTCTGCGTGCGGCCTATTTCGGCTGTCGAGCTATCTACGCGTCACGAGTCCAGGCCGCTCGCACTCACTGAGCCGACGACACACCGACTCACCCGCATCGGCAACATCCAGACCACTCCTCATTCCACGAAAGGACGCGCACCGATGGCAACTCAGACCGCACCGCTCACCGACGCCGCTTACACCCCGGAGCAAGCCGTGCTCACGGACACCATTGCCAACGAGGTCTACGCCGCCCACTACAACGAGCGCAAGACGAGCCGAATCGTTATCGGCGGCCTCTCTGTTCCTGCTGCTCGGTTCGTTCGTCACATCGTCGCTCTTGCACACAAGCCGTCATCAACCGCTACATCCGCATCGATGAGATGGGCAAGGCGCAGGCCATCCAGTACAGCGACCTCAACTACTCTCCGCGCGAGGGCGAGGTGCGGACCTACCTCACCGATTGGGCGAACTATCGCTACACGTTGAACCGAGAGACGGTGGCGAAGAAGTACCCGCTGAACTACTACTTCCTTTCGACAGACGCTTGCAACGCAGCTCATGGGCGAGGACAACGCGACCACACCATCTCCCAGGTCACGTCAGGACAGATCGAGCAGAGCGACGTGGACGTGCGCAACGTCACCATCACTTCCATGTCCACCGAGCAGATTCAGGGTGCAGTGATCGCGAAGGGAACCGCGCTGGTGAACATCGACAAGCTCTACTCCGTCCGCAACTCCCGAGAGCCGCGTACCGAGCATTGGATGCTGAGCGTGACGTACTACCTCAATCCCAAGCAGGTATCGGACCAGGCGAAAGTCTTTCCTCAGTTCGAGACGATCAATCCGCTTGGCCTGACCATCACCGAGTTCCACGAGAACCGTCTTGGTGTCGATCCGATCGCAACACGACGGCACACTGCCGACGCCACAGCGGCCGTTGCCACACCTATCGCACCCGCAAGTCCCTTCCTGCCGGATGCGAAGCCAGGAGTGGCGTACAGTGAGCTACGACCTCATCCTTCCGTTCTTTCCAGAAGAGATTCGGAGTGCTGCTGCTGGACCCGTCCATCTCTGACCTGATGATTAACGGCACCAGCGGCGTGTATGCCGACCGTGCCGGTGTGGTCGAGCACGTGAAGCTTGGCCGAGGCGTACACCAACGAGCGTCTCACCGCAGCGATTGAACGTGTTGCGCGTGTGCTTGGGCAGGATCTCACGTCGCAGAACCCGATTCTCAACACGCGCCTGCCCGATGGTTCGCGTGTTGCGGTGGTGGGACCGCCCGCGTCGATCGGCGGCCCGACGCTCACCATCCGCAAGTTCAACAAGTGGTACACGAGCGATGAGCTGGTAGCGAGCGGAAGCCTGCCCACTGAGGTGCGCGACCTCATCGTTTCACTCATCGGCCAGCGCAAGAACGGCATCATCGCGGGTGGAACTGGCTCGGGCAAGACAACGCTGATGAAAGCGTTGCTGGACCACGTTCCGATGACGGAACGGCTGTGTGTGATCGAGCAGCCCGCCGAGTTGCAGATCCTGCAGCCGAACACCATTCGATGGGAAGCAGTCGATGCGATTCCGGGTCAGGTTGCCATCACGCCGAGCGAGCTTCTGGCTGCTGCGCTCCGTCACCGACCGGACCGCATCATCATGGGCGAGATTCGCAATGAAGCAGGCTATGACCTGCTCCAGGCGATGAACACCGGACACGGCGGCACGATGTCCACCATCCACGCCAGCAGTGCCGTCGAAGCGTTGAACCGTCTCGCCAACCTCGCATTGAGCGCGCGAGCCAACCTCAATCATGCGTTCATGCGCAGTGAGACAGCGAAGGCAATCGACTTCGCCCTGTACTGCGAACGTGCGGCCAGCGGTCGTCGTCAGGTGCGCGAGGTCGTGCTGGTGAAGGGCTACGACTTTCGCACCGAGCAGTTCCAGGTCGAGGAAGTTTACTCAGCACCCCAGCCTAAGACAGCCCGCGAGTTGCTGATAGTTGGCGCATCGGCTGTAACACCCAAAGCGCAGTTCGCATAACCGAAAGAGAGAGGAAACACATCATGGCGCTGTTCACAGTGAAGACTTCCAAGAAGGTAGAAACCAACATCAGGCTTGAAGAGTCAACCGCAAAAATGCTTGACCGGTACGCCCACTTCCACAAAGGACCGGCAGATGACGTGGTGAATGAAGCGTTGGAATACATCTTCAAACACGATAAGGACTTTCAGCAACACCTACAGCAGAACCCCGATGCAAGAAGTTGCGGCTTCGGTGCGCGATCAAGAAGGCTCCAGGCTCTGCGAAAGCGTGCGAAGTCCGCCGCGACAGCAGCACTCGGTAGCACGCAAGCGCTTCTGCATCGCACGTTCAGCATCAGCGGCTGCACCGTCACGACAGCGAAGTAGGCAACGCAAATACCAGGGATGCGCTTTGCGCATGAAAAGGATGACACTCCATCCCTTCCAGGGTGTCGTGAAACGGCGAGCAGGGTGACTGTACGGCAACCTCGCTGAAAACAAACGAGTTACGCGAAATCGGGTGCGCTATCAGTCAACCAGCGGTGCCACGTATAGTCACCCTTGGAGGATCGCAATGGAAGAGCAAACGTCAGACACCGTTCCTCGACCTTGAGACGCGCATTCGTCGCGCTCGAAAGGCCGCACAGGCGCGAACGATCAGCGCGACGGCTCGCGTCACGCGCGACGAACATGAACGAGATGGAACGGCGGCCAAGCTCAAAGGGCAAAGCCTCAGCGAGTGGTGCCGGGAGACTCTACTTGCCGCCGCACGAGGCGAGGCGATCACGCCCACCTTTACCGAGATCGTGGCCATCCGTCAGCTTCTGAATTCCACTCTGCGAGCCGTCGCCTGCGGCGACGTGATGACGCCTGAAGCTTTCCAGAACGAGCTTCAGGGCATCCGCACCAGCAAGCACAAAGCAGCAGCAGAAGTCATGCAGCAGTACGCCGCGACGGAGGCCGCGCGATGAACAGCAAACAGAAGTGGGGCCGCAAAGAGACCATCGTGTGGCCGCCACACGCGCCCGATCTACACGTTCTGCGCGCTTGGCTCTGGGTGTCTTGGTCACGCTCTTCTTCGTGTGGCAGTTTCTCCGCTTCTCCGAGACGCCGTTGCGGCGGACGTACACCACGACCTATGTCGCAGTCGCTCGTCGGGGCGACGTTCAAGCAGCATGGCAAGTACCGGCTGCTCTATGTCGGGGGCGGCAAAGCCGCGCCCCGGCTGGCCTTGCCGGCCGACTTTCGTTCCAGGCGAAACCAAGCTGCCCAACGGTGCTATCTCCCCGGTCGATCTGTCCGAGGCCGCGCGGCATCAGGGCTACACGGTTTTCTATCAGAGGACCGGAGAAGGATTACAACGATGCGGCTCTCAGCCGGTGGCTTCGCACCGTTTCTTCGACGGTCAAGGGCTTGCTCGAGATCTACGGCACGTCCTTGGCCGAGGGCTTGCTTGTCCTCCTGATCGCTCTTGTCTTCGCCGGACGCGCCGACGTGAGGCGCTTCCGCGAGCTGAAGTATGGACGCCGCCTGAAGGGTCCGGTGATGACGACCCCGGCCAAGTTCAACAAGGCTCTGAAGGCCGATGGGCTCGCGCATCGAGACCGCCGAGAAGCGCTCCGTCTTCCGGAAAGCCGACGCAGCTCCGCATCCCAAAGAGCGCCGAGGCGAAGCACATCCAGATCATGGGCGACACCGGAACCGGCAAGTCAACGCTGATTAAACAGCTCCTCCAGCAGATCGCCGACCGAGGCGAAATTGCCATCGTCTACGACCCGGCAGGGGAGTTCACGGAGAGCTTTTACAAAGAGAGCCGGGGCGACTGGATTCTGAATCCGCTGGACGCCGAGAACGCCCTACTGGACTCCATCGAGCGAACTGCGGAACCCTGCCGAGGCGCGGACGATCGCTGCCTCCATGTACCAGCCGCGCGACGATAAGCGGGGTGAGTTCTTCACCGACACGCCGCAGAAGATCTTCGCCCATCTCCTGAAGTACAAACCTTCGCCAGAAGAATTGGTTGCGTGGATGTCGGACGAGGAAGAGATTCGACCGGCGTCTGGAGGGTACCGAGCTTGCATTTATGGCGCCCAGGGACGCGCCGCAGCAGAAGCAGCGGCGTGCTCGGTTCGCTAGGTCTCGTCGCCGACAGTCTGCGCCTTTTGCCCACCCGCGAAGAGGCGCAGGGGCGCGAGTGGTGCGCGACCGATTGGGCCGAGAAGCGTGAGGGATGGATATTTCTCACATCGACCGAGGCCCAGCAGGAAGCGTTGCGCCCGCTGCATTCTCTCTGGATCGACCTGCTGGTGCTACGTCTCTTGACGAAGCCGAAGCCGGGACAAAAGAAGGTGTGGCTGGTGATCGATGAGCTTGCCAGCCTGCAGCGTCTGCCGCAGTTCCATACGGCACTGACCAAGGGCCGCAAGAGCGACAACCCCATCGTGTTCGGCTACCAGGGCAAGGCCCAGCTCGAAACCATCTACGGCCATCTCGCCGAGGTGATGCTTTCGCAGCCCACCACGAAGTTCATCCTCCGCACCGCCGAACCGAACGCCGCGAAGTGGGCAGCCGAGATGATTGGCGAGGTTGAAATCGAGCGCGTCCGGGAGACGGTTGCGGACGGGAAGCGCCAGGGCAAGAGCTTCACCCTTGATCGGCAGATCGAGCCGCTGGTGATGAAGTCTGAGGTAGAAGGTCTGCCCGACCTCCACGCCTTCGTGAAGATCAACAACTACGTATCGCGCTTCTCGTTTCCACCCATGAGCCTTCCGAAGATCGCCGAGGCGTTGCAACGACGGAAGATTGCTCCAAACAAGATGTGGTTCAACCCGCTGGCACCTGCACCTCGCCACCGGCACCGGCACAGCCGGTCACCGAGAAGCCAGTCAGTGAACCGGAGAAACCAGCCAGCAAGGGCGCCCCCGTAAAAGAGGCCGAGGCCCTGGTCCCCAAACGCGAAGTTCCCAAGGTCGTTCCTCCACCGCCCATCCAGGAACAGCCCCTTTCACAGAATCTCTAGGTCGCCATGCTCACCATTTCTAAAGCCATCAGCCCCGCTCAGGCGCAGACGTACCACAGTCTGGAGTACACCAGCGACGCCCAGAG
>CAVYUE010000025.1:0-42382 GCA_963771625.1 uncultured Acidobacteriaceae bacterium | reverse complement strand
GCCGCGGCAGCTCACAGATCGATGGTGGTGCGGGGGGCGCGGTCTCTGGTTTTGCGGCGCTTTCAGCGGTGTTTGCAGGGGCGCATGGGTTGGTGTTGGGATATTCGGCGGCGATGGCGGCAGCGACTTCGGCGTAGAGGACGGGGAGGGTGTCGAAGAGGCTGGACTCGTAGTAGTCGAGGGCCATGCGGATCTCGTCGCGAACGGTGGGGCGGGCGCTGCGGACGTCGTCGGTCTGCCAGAGGGCGGTGATCTCGGCGAGGAGGTCGCGTTCGAGAGCTTCGAGGTGTGGTTCGGGGACGGGGATGCGGTCGAGCTGCTCGAGGAGGTCGGAGATGCGGCGGCGCTTGAACATGACGCTGCGGCGGGCGACCTCGGTGGGATGAGCGGTGAAGACGGGTGAGACGCAGATGCGGCGGAGAAGGGCGTGGACTTCGTTTGCGGTGATGCCGGCCTGGCGAAGGCGGCGGAGAGTTCCGCGAAGGTCGCCGCGCTGGATGGCGCTGGACGGTGAAGCGGTCTGATTGAGCTGAAGGAGAGGCGGCGGCGCTTGCGGTGGTTGGTCTCGGCGAGGTTGATGAGCTCGAAGTAGAAGCCGAAGGCGCGGGCGAGCTGATAGGCGGCAGCAAGGTCGAGGGTATGGACGCGGGCGAGTGCCTGCTGGAGATGGGCGGTGGCTTCGGCCTGGTTCGGCCGCGCCGTTTTGCGGTGCTTCGGCCTCGCGGCGCGCGATCGCGGTGCGGCGGAGCGCTTCGACGGCTTCGTAGAGCGGGTCGCCGGCCTGCTCGCGGAGAACGTCGCCAAGGAGCATGCCGAGCGAACGGACGTCGCGGCGGAGGGGAGCCTCTTTGAGCTCGCCGGTGGGGGCTTGGAGCTCGGCGAGGCGCTGGGGCCAGTCGGTTGGGGACCACAAGGACGGCATCTATTGATTATGCCCTGAAGGGGAGTAGATGAGAGACGGCTGGAGGCTTATCCTTTGCTGACGCAGGTGTTATTCCGTGAAGGGGGCTAAGACAACTAGCGTTTGCGGTGGGCAAACTTTAGCGCGGACCAGTCGGCGTCGATGGAGCAGACCTTGTAGTCGACGAGGCCGGTGGCAAGTGCCGCGTCACGGACGTGATTCTGGTTGAAGTCGACGTGATGTTTGGGTGTGCGCTTTGGATGGATGATCCAGACGGAGGCTTGCTTCGGCAGCCGGAGAGTCAGCAGGTCGAGCGTTGCTTCGAGGTCTTCGAGTGATCGGATGAAGCAGAGGGCTAGGTTGGTCTTAGGGGTTATGCGGGTGATTAAGGCGGTGTTGTCCGGGAGATCGCCGAGTAGTTCTTCGAATCCGTCGGGGGCGGCGATGAGGGCTATCTGCATATCGGTGTCGATGCCTAATTTTTTGGGGAGGGGCGTCGCCGAGAAGTCGCGCGGCGGCGCGATGGCCGGTATGGGCGCAGGATGTTGGAGAAGCGCTGCGAGCGCTTTTGAAGCATCACTCCAAGTGGTGTAGGTGGCGTCAGGATTTTCGCTGCGGATGCGGTCCATCTTTTCCGGTAGGCCGCCGGCGAAGAGGATCGGGATATGGTGCGCGGATTTGCTGGAGCGAATTGCGAGGGCAATCTCGCGCAAGTGGGAGGGGCGTTTGTCGAGGTCGAGCACCAATGCGGCCGGGTTGAGGTGCGCCAGTTCGCCTACTAGGCCCGAGGTTTTGATTAGCGGAGCTGCATCGATGCGCAGGCCAGGATGTTTCAGACTGGCGGCTTTTTTCGCGACGTCATCGTGCCAGGAAAGAAGCTTGATGGTCTTCATGGCGTTTCGCCTAAGGCAAAAATGGAATCAGCGTGTCTCGTCTGCAGTCGATTTTAGACCTTTGAATCCTCTTGATTCGAGATAGTGAGGCTTGGTCGCGATGAGATTTTGATCCTATTGCATTTCACTGATGGGCATCAGAGAGCGGCGGCGCGACAGAGGGGCTCTTTGCGGATTTCGTTTAGGAGTGGCACGGTCATAAATTCGACTGAGTTGTTGTTGAGTGTGAGCCGGAGCGTTGGTAGAGCCAACAGATAGCGCAGGTAATAGGTGATCTCCTCGAGGTTGGAGGAGCCAGGGCCGGGAGGGTTGTAGCGGTACTGTCCTGGCGGGCGAATGGGAATCTCCCACTGACGATGGACAGGCTTGACGTGGGTGTAGCCAATGAAGTCCATGGTAAGGATGACCTTTTCGGTGCGCGGCGGGAAGAGATCCTGTTGCGAGGCCGGGGCCCAGGGCGGATAGAAGGACAGGTCGGTGACGCCTCCGAAGTTAGCGAAGAGCTCGAAGTAGGATCTGCCGTTCGGTCGGAGGGTGCATTGGGCGATGAGTGTCGGTAAAGGTGTGGGCGCTGGAGTATCTGCGGGAGCATGAACTGATCCGGTCAGGATGAGACGAACGTACTGAATGCGGGAGGTGGGCTCCTGGCCTGCAAGCCGGTCAATCCCGGCGGTGGTCTTTTGCGGTTGTGGCGCGTCTGCTGACTGATCTGGTTGTTGACCGCTAAGAGCCGAGGAAGTGCACAGCAGAGCAAGCGCGACTATGGCAGAAGCAAGGCAGCTGACTTGCATGGAAACAGCGTAGCCGACGGCGTTCTACTTGAGAATCAAATTCTATTGTCCGAGAAGCACTACATGACTTGCGCGATCTTCTCCAACTCTTCCTGCAGGCAGCGCAGGGAACAGCTGATGGACTCCATACGGAATGCGGCTGTACGGGCCGCCTGCGTGGAGACACCGTAGCCTCGAGCGACGAGAAAGCTGCTGATGAGATCGGCTGCCTGCCAGGAGTCGAGGCCTGACTTCATCAGGTCTTCGCGCAAGCCGGTGAGATCGGCCTCGGCGAACTGTTCGACATGGGCATGCTTTGCCTTAGTCATATGCTTTCTCCCGGGTGCGTGTTACCAGCACCCACTGAATCTTAGACGTGATCTATGGATCGAGGTCTCAGATTCTCATACAGTAACGTTTCATCGCACCGATAGATTGCTGCGACTTTTAACTCTACGGATGGAAGGGGCCGGAAGTTTCAGAGACTTAACGGACTCAGACAGTTCGGTCTGCGAGTAGCACGGAAATGCCGTCAACCAGAGGATACCGGCGACCGCAGCCCTTGCACACGATTGTATCGGGAGCAAGCTGCAGGGCTTGATGGCAGACGGGGCAGACGAGCCAACGTAACTCCTCTGCTGTGAGTGACCGCGTGTCCATGGCTCTATTTTATCGATAGTTGTGTAATCGGAGTTTCGCGTGAGCGCGATACCATGGTTGAGATGAAGATAACTCCACGTGTTTTAGATGGCATTGCAATTGCGGGGCAGATTAAGGCCGAGGTTGCGATCGAAGTTCAAGCGCTCGTGGCTCGCGGGATCACTCCCGGGCTTGCAGTCATTCTGGTCGGTGATGTGCCAGCTTCGCAGATTTATGTTCGCAGTAAGGTGAAGACCTGCGGCGAGTTGGGAATCTTCAGCGAGATGTTGACGCCGCCGGAGAGCATTACGACCGACGAGATGCTGGCGCTGGTTGCGGAGCTGAACGCCCGCGAAGACATCGATGGAATCTTGATTCAGCTGCCGCTGCCGAAGCACGTCGATACGAAGCGGCTGCTGGAAGCTGTATCTCCGGAGAAGGATGTGGACGGCTTTCATCCAGTGAATGTAGGTCGCCTGCAGAGTGGTCAGCCGGGTCTTGCGCCTTGTACGCCAGCTGGAATTATGGAGATTCTGCGACGTAGCGACCTTCCAGTGGCTGGACAGAATGCGGTGGTGGTTGGACGATCGGATATCGTGGGCAAACCTGCGGCGATGATGCTGCTGAATGCCTCGGCAACGGTCACTGTTTGCCATAGCAAGACGAAAGATCTGGGGAGGATTACCCGCGGGGCAGATCTGCTGGTGGCGGCGATTGGAAGGCCAGGGTTTGTGACGGCAGAGATGATAAAGCCCGGAGCGACGATCATCGATGTGGGCATCAATCGTGTTACCGATGCGGCTGAAGTCGAAGAGTTTTTTCCCGCAGATGAGGGCCGTGCCGCCACGTTCGCCAAGCGAGGTTCGGTTGTGGTCGGCGACGTTCACCCAGCGGCTTTTGCTTTGTCTGGCGCTTACACGCCGGTACCGGGAGGAGTCGGTGCGCTTACGATTGCGATGCTGATGCAGAATACTGTGACGGCGGCGAAGTTGCGGCGCGGGATCTCCCTGGAGAAAAAGTAGCCGCCATGCTGCGCGTCGGCCTTACCGGCGGTTTGGGTAGCGGGAAGTCTACCGCGGCGCGGCTGTTCGCGGCTCTTGGGGCGCACGTGTTGCAGTCGGATATTATTGGTCGCGAGTTAATGGAACCCGGACAGGCGGTCTATGCAGCGATTGCTGCTCACTTTGGTGCTGGCGTGGTGCTCGCGGATGGAAGGCTCGATCGTGGTGCGTTGGCACGACTTGCCTTTACTGAGGGGCGAGTCGACGAGCTGAATGCGATCGTACATCCAGCAGTGATTGCGCGCGAGGCGGAGTTGAGTGAAGAGATTCGGGCTCGGGACGCTGGTGCGGTGGTGATGGTGGAGTCGGCACTGATCTTTGAGACGAAATATGGGGGCTCACGCGACGCAGCTGGACCAGGGTGGCAAAACCGGTTTGATCGAATCATCCTGGTGACAGCTCCGGAAGAGGTGAAGATTGCGCGGTTTGTTGCGCGTTCGGCTCCAGGTGAGGCGTTGAGTGAGGAACGTCGTGCGGGGTTAGAGGAAGAGGCGCGGCGAAGGATAGCGCAGCAGATTCCAGATGAGCAAAAGAGCGCGCTGTGCGATTACGTGCTGACAAATGGTGGCGCGCTGACGGAACTCGAGTGGCAGGTGGACCAGCTGTGGCCGATTTTGCAGGCTGCGGCTTAGGATAGGTATTCCTTTGTCTTGGGACGGGCCTGGTCGAATCTGCTGAATAACTCATTACTTTCGGATGATGCATTTTGCGTAACTGCCGATGAAGGCAGTGTGCCAGACAGGCACAGTTCAGTGAGGGCGAGGAGACGGGCGCATGATCCGGCAGGCGATTAATTGCGATATGTGTGGGGCAGAAAAACAGGAGAGCAACTACTGGTTCGTCGCCTATGAACAGGGAGGCGAGTTGAAGGTGCGCGGATGGGAGTCTCCGCAGAACTCGCGCAAGAACGCGAAGCATCTCTGCGGACAAAAGTGCGCGCAGCGGATGATGGCCAACTTTATGGCTTCACTGACGGCAGCGAGCCATGTTGGCGAGGTGAAAGAGATTGTGGCTGACAACGGTGATCGATCAGCGAAGAGCGATGAGGTAGATCTAATCGGCCGGTCCGAACGTTCGGAGAGGCCGGAGCGTTCGCTGGATCGTACGGACCGTTCTCTGGTGGGCCGCGCCAGCATGGATAGCGTCGACATCGAGGCGGAGTCCTGGGCTGGCCCGGTGCGATTCAAGGACGAGGCATGGGAGGCGCATAGCAAACCGCAAACGGAACGCGAAAACTTCCTCCGTGCACCTCGGGTTAAGCCGTCGGCATTGAACAGGTTGCAGCGGATGGTCTGATGGAAGGCTGCACGAGAGCCTGCTATTGGGTCAAGAGTTAGCAGAGTTGGCCGTATTTAGGGCGGGATCGATCTGGTCTCGCCGCAATATCGGTTGTTGACAAACTGCCTCGTCGACTGTGGACGAGATCGAATGACAACCGAAACTCGCCTGGCGGGGTGGGGTGGCTCGATACAATCAATATGTCGGCTTTTGCGGCTGGCTATTTGAAGGATCAGGTTGTGAACACAATGAAACTGCGCCCCGTTCTGCTTGTGGTTGTTATTCTTACTGGCTTCTATTATCTGACGACGCATGTTGGATCGACGGGTCTGTTTGCACCGTGGGTGCATCGCGCTGTGCCTGTTACCACCGTCTCCGGCGCGAATACCGCAGCGGTAAACGGACCGATGGGGACGTTTGAGCTGACCCAGGCTGACGCCGCCCCGGCATATGACACCGAGGAGCAGCAGAATATCGCTGTTTATAAGAAGGCTCTGCCTTCCGTGGTGAATATCACCTCGACAGCTGTTGCGTTCGACTTCTTTTACGGACCGGTACCTCAGCAGGGTCAGGGATCCGGGTTCATCCTCGATAAGCAGGGACACATTCTGACGAATAACCACGTCATTGACAATGCGCAACGGGTCGAGGTCACACTTTCGGATAAGCACAAGTACAAAGCCACGGTGGTCGGCGTCGATAAAGGACATGATCTGGCGTTGCTACTGATCAACAATGCACCGAATCTGCAGCCGGCCACGCTGGCGGAGTCACAGAACCTGACCGTTGGGCAACGGGTGTATGCGATCGGAAATCCATTTGGATTGTCTGGCACGATGACGCGGGGGATCATCTCGGCGATCCGGTCGATTCGGGGGCCGAATAATAGCCCGATTGAAGATGCGATTCAAACCGACGCCGCAGTCAATCCTGGAAACTCGGGAGGGCCGCTGCTGAACTCGCGTGGCGAGGTGATCGGAATTACGACGCTGATTGCAAATAACGGCGCCGATCAGTCGTCGGGTATCGGCTTTGCGATTCCGGTGAATACGGCCAAGGCGGTCATCGCCGATTTTGCAAAGTATGGCCGGGTGCGTCGGCCTTCGCTCGACATTTCGACGCTGGAGATTGGACCAGAGGTCGCCGAACAGATCGGACTTCCCGCTGATTATGGTTTGTTGATTGAGCGCGTACTGCCGGGTGGAGCATCTGAGAAGGCCGGCCTGCACGGAGGTACGCAACGAGCCTACCAAGGGAATATGCCGGTGATGCTTGGAGGGGACCTGATCGTCGCAATGGACGGTCAGGAGATCGCGAATGCGCAGGATCTGTCTGCGGCGATGAACTCGCATAAAGCTGGAGATGAGGTGACCCTCACCGTCTTTCGCGGGCGTAAGCGGATGGACTTCAAGGTGAAGCTGAATGATGCGACTGACCAACAGGGACAGGTAGGACGCGAGACATAGCGCGCCGTTGCAACTTATGCTCATGTTCTGAAAACCGACGATCTTCCGCGCTGTCCGCCGACGCCGACGAGCCCTTGAGACCTAAGCGGTGCGGCGGACGTAGCGGCGGTTCTCGATAGAGTATTGGCCGCTGAGCACGCAAGCAATGGCCTCAGGGTAGGCGCGATGTTCCTGCTCGAGGATGCGAGCTGAGAGAGTCTCGGCGGTGTCGTCGTCGCTAATAGAGACCGTCTTTTGCAGAATGATGACGCCGTGGTCGACCGCCTCGTCAACGAAGTGGACTGTGCAGCCGGCGATCTTAGCGCCATAGTCGAGCGCCTGGGCCTGTGCATCGAGACCGGGAAAGGCAGGCAACAGCGATGGGTGGACATTGAGAATACGGTTTGGGAAGGCCTGCACAAACGTCGGCGAGATGATACGCATGTAGCCCGCAAGGCAGACGAGGTCGACTTTGTGTTGGTGGAGCCGCGCGATCATCTCTGCGTCGTGTTCAGCACGTTTGCGACCGGCGGAGGGAATCGCGAAGGCGGGGAGATTCAGCTCGCGTGCAGCTTTGAGCCCAGGCGCGTCTTCCAGATTCGATAGGACAACGGCGATCTCCGCGCCGAGCAGGCGATGGTCCCGAATGGCGGTGGCGATTGCGAGAAAGTTAGAGCCTCTGCCGGAGAGGAGGATGCCGAGTCGGCGCATGGATGATTTCCCTTACACCGATTTTAGGCCAGTTTGCGAGTTGGCCGTAAGCCCTAAGTAGCCGAGTTAAGATCACAACGTGCCGGATAAGTTGAACCTACCCGGCACGAATGGATTTTCCAAATCTTTATTGGCTGATCGACGTTGTCAACGTCTTTGGCAACTGGATCGTCGTTTTTTGCTGGATGTTCTGCGATGAATCGCCCAGCATCAGGTTGTAGGTCCCAGCGTTCGCTTGCCAGTTCGCAGACTTGACGTCGAAGTAGCTGAAACTGCGCGGACCGAGGTTGAGACTGACATGTTTTGTCTCGCCTGGCTGCAGCATGACGCGCTCAAAGCCTTTCAGCTCCTTTGCGGGGCGCTCAACCGTTGGCGATCCTTCGCCTACGTACAGTTGTGCGACGGTAGCTCCGGCACGCTTTCCGGTATTTGTAACGTCGAAGGTGACAGTGAAGTGGCCGTCGGCTGTCGGCGAGCTCTTCAGATTGGTAAACGAAAAGCTTGTGTAAGAGAGACCGTAGCCGAAGGGATACAGCGGTTCAACATGATTGTGCTCGTAACCACGGTAGCCCACGAAGATGCCTTCGCGATAGACGATCTTGTTTGTGCCTGGGTCGGGATAGTAGTTGTTGTAGCTGGGGTTGTCGGTGATCTTCTTTTCCCAGCTGATGGGCAGATGGCCTGACGGATTGACTTCGCCGAAGAGTAGACGCGCTGCTGAGGTGCCTCCCTCTTCGCCCGAGTACCAGGTCTCGAAGATCCCTTGCACCTTGTCTTTCCAGTTCGAGACGTCGACGCTTCCGCCAGAGGTGATCATGACGATCGTCTTCTTGCCGAGCGCTGCAATCTGCTCGATGAGCTGATCCTGGCCAACGGGAAGCTCAAAGCTGCGGTCTCCACCCTCAGACTCGGATGCAGCGTTGAAGCCGACAGCGAGCACCACCGCGTCTGCCTTCGATGCCATCTCGAGTGCGTCTTTATCAACGATCGTACTGAGAGGGGCAATACCAACGCGCATGCCGGAGACGGATCCGATCTGTTGGGAGAGCTGTTCCAGCACGACCTTATGCGGAGCCTTTGTCAGCTCCATTGTGGCCTGGTTGAGGATGTACTTGGGCACGACGGAGCTGTCGAAGACGATTGCATCATCGACGAGGAGGCGGTATTTTCCATCGGTCTGGATGAAGATGGTGAATTTGCCGGCCTCTGTGGGCGTGTAGTAACCAATCCACTTGCTGCTGTTAGTGGCGCGAACGTAAGGGCTGGCGGTCTTGTGAGCGGTGAGCGCATTGAGCTCCTGCTCTTCAGGCTCGCGGCGGGTAGAAGCTGCAGTGCTCAGAGTGGTTTCGACGACAGTGCCGGTAACATCGCCTTCGAGGTTCGCCTTGGCGAATATCGTATGCGTCACGCCGGGGGTTTTGCCGTCGGCATCAATAGTGAAGTGGGTGAGGCGCGCCATCTGATTGATGCTGTACAAACCTCGCGCATACAAAACCTTCTTCTGCTCGCCGAGGTAGTTGCTAATGCCTACCAAAAGGTTGGTGTTGGCAAAGCTTACGACCTCGCCGCTGCCTCCGCCGGTGGTGACGGTCTGAATTGCAGTCGGCCCGATTACCGCGACGGTTTTGATCGCTCCTTTATCGAGCGGCAGAGCGCCATTCTCATTCTTAAGCAACACGGCACCCTCCTCTGCGGCTTGTAGGGAGGCGGCTCTGCCTTCGAGATTGTAGCGAGGAATATCGATGTCCATCTGTGGACGATCAAGCCAACCGAAGTCCACGGCGACACGCAGGATGCGGCGTACCTTGTCATCGAGAGTTGCCTGGCTGATCGTTCCATCCTTCAGCAGCGGCAGCATCTTTTCAGGCGCGTAGTAGACGGCGAATGGCATCTCGAGATCGAGGCCCCCGTTTGCTGTACCGGCGGTGTCGTAGGTTGACACCCAATCTGACATGATGACGCCTGGGAAGTGCCATTGCTCCTTGGCGACCGCGACGTTCAGAGGCTTGTTTTGCGTCATATGCTCGCCGTTAGTGATGTTATAGGAGTCCATGATTGCGCCAACCTTGGCGGTCTTCACGGCGGACTCGAAGACCGGCATGTAGATTTCGCGCAGAGTTCTCTCGTCGATGACGGAGTCCGAATCATGACGGAGATACTCGGAGTTGTTGCCAAGGTAGTGTTTTACGGTTGCTGAGACGCCCTCCTGCTGCACTCCGCGGATGTAGCCAACCGCGATTGCGCTGGCGAGAAAAGGGTCTTCGCCGAAGTACTCGAAGTTGCGGCCGTTCATCGGTGCTCGATAGATGTTTACACCGGGGCCGAGCAGAAAAGCCGCGCCTCGAGAGCGTGAGTCACGACCGAGCTGTTGTCCAATGCTGAGTGCAAGCGCCTCGTCCCACGAAGCCGCGAGTCCGATACCACCAGCGTAGGCGATGGTGGGTGCGGGAATGTGCGCGCCGACAGGGCCATCTGCCATCTGGAAGTACGGGATGTTCAACCGTGGAATGGGATGAGTGCGGAAGGGAGTGTCCCCGCCGATGAGTTCAATTTTTTCTTCCAGGGTCATCTTTGCGAGCAGATCGTCGACCCGCTTGTCTACCGCTTGCGGATTGTTGCCGACGAACTGCGCTGAACTGATGACGGTCGTAAGGAAGAGGGTGGTGGCGACGGCAAGGCGGGTGACAACGATAGGATGGCGCATGAAGATTCGATAGCTCCGGGGATGGAGCTCCGTAGAAGGGCTTATGTCTATCTACAGAGCTCGAACAAGGTGTTTGTTCCCGGGAGAAGTATACCGACAGGGTCTTGGAAGACAAATATGCGGCAAAATGCCAGATGAGTTGAGGGCAATTCATCTCGTTTACGAAGTGAATTTGACCCGATCTTAGTTGTAGTGGACCTTGCGTTCGCCGCGAGTAACGCGACCGATGATGCAGTGGCGTTCGTTGGCGCGGTTCAAAATGGCCTTGGCCTTCTTGATCTTCTCTGCTGGGATCACAGCGATAAGACCGATGCCCATGTTGAAGGTGCGCATCATCTCGTCCTCGTCGACGTTGCCCAGTTGCTGCAGGTGTTCGAAGAGGGGAGGAACCGTCCAGGAGGCACGGTCAATTAGTGCGCCCATCCCTTTGGGCAGAATGCGGGGAAGGTTCTCCGTAATGCCACCGCCGGTGATGTGCGCCATCCCGCTGACGACCTCGGCGCCGGTGAGCTTTTTGATGACAGAAAGGTAGCTGCGGTGGGTGCGCATGAGGGCGGCGCCGGTCTTGTCCTTCAGCTCGTTGACGTACTGTTCGGGGCCGTACCTGGCAACCTCGAAGAGCAGTTTGCGGGCGAGAGAGTAGCCGTTGGTGTGCAGTCCGTTCGATGGCAGGCCGACCAGAACGTCGCCGACCTGGATGTGTTCGCCGGTAATGATCTTGTCGCGGCTGACGGCGCCGATGATGGTGCCGGCGAGATCGTATTCGCCATCGGCGTAGAAGCCTGGCATCTGGGCGGTTTCGCCGCCGATGAGCGCGCATCCGTTGGCGCGGCAGGCTTCGCTGATGCCCTGCACGACCTTTTCAATGACCATATCTTCGAGCTTGCCGCTGGCCAGGTAGTCGAGGAAGAAGAGCGGTGTCGCGCCCTGGACGGCAATGTCGTTGACGCAATGGTTGACGAGGTCCTGGCCAACGGTGTGATGGATGCCGAGGTCGAAGGCGACCTTGAGCTTGGTGCCGACACCGTCTGCGCTCGAGACGAGGACAGGATTGGGGAACTTCTCGAGGTCAAGGGCGAAGAGGCCGCCGAATCCGCCGATTTCGCTGAGCACCTGCTTGTTGAAGGTTTTGCGAGCCAGCATCTTGATGCGCTGCTTGCTGCGATCGCCTGAGGTGATGTCGACCCCGGCGTCAGCATAGCTGATCGACTTTTTGGTGGGCGAGGCTTTGTCGGTTGCTTTATTGGCGGAGAGTTTCAGGCTGGTGGCCTTTTTCTGCGCGACCGCGGATTGCAGCGAAGTGGTTGCAGTAGGCTTGTTTTGTTCAGGCGTGGTGGTGTGGGTGGTGGTTGATTCGGGCGTCGGGGAGGTCTCATCCGGCAAGGTCGTGCTCCATGGTCGTAGTGCTTGAAAAGAAGAAGTTTAGTCTAGCAGGGCGAGCGTCAATGACTCATAAAACAATCGTTATTCGTACACGCCGAGCAGTCTGCTGCGCTGATTGGGAGGTGGAATGGGACAGGTCGTGTAGCGGCCAAAGAGAACGTAGCGCACGTTGGCGATGATTCCATAGGCAATCTCGCGCAGGCGGCGAGGTACTTGCACCAGGAATCTTCCGAGAAGCCGCCAACGGCCGGGGAGCAGCTGCAGGGCTGCTGCAACGGCATCTGAGCGCTTGTAGAGGCGCTCATGCGGCGTCAGGGTGTCTGTGATGAGGATGACGCCGTCGGGTACGGTGCTGATGCCGAAGCGGGCCAGTATCTCTCGGCCGAGAGGGCTTTGGAGGGGGACGTAGCGGAGTTTTTCCAGCTTGTCCTGTTTCAGAAAGAACTGCACGACGCCGTTACAGAGGGCGCAGACGCCGTCGTAGAGGAGTAATGCCCGGCCTTCAATCTCGATGTGCTCTGGCTCGGTCATGTCTCTATGATAAGCCTCCTATACTTAGGACATGTCACGTATTCGTAGTCGCTCGCATCAGTTGCAGCTTCGTGCTGAGAGATTTTTACCTGGGGGCGTTGATTCGCCGGTGCGGGCGTTCCGTGCGGTAGGGGGTGACCCGCCGTTTGTGACCCATGCAGAGGGCGCTTATCTGTTTGACGCAGACGGCAACAGGTATCTGGATTTCTTTGGCTCGTGGGGGCCGATGATCCTGGGGCATGCGTTTCCGCCGGCTGTTGAGGCGATTCAGCAGGCTGCGGCGAAGGGAGCCAGTTTTGGGGCTTCGACGGCGGCGGAGGCTGATCTGGCGGAGCTGGTGACGCGGTGTTTTCCTTCAGTGGAGAAGCTGCGATTTGTCAGCTCCGGGACTGAGGCTTGTATGTCGGCTATCCGGCTGGCGCGGGGCTTTACGGGGCGAAATTTTGTGGTGAAATTCGAGGGGTGCTATCACGGGCATTCGGACGCGATGCTTGTGAAGGCTGGCTCAGGGGTGGCGACGCTGGGGATTCCTGGTTCGGCGGGTGTGCCTGCGGAGACGGCGATGCATACGTTGGCGCTGCCATACAACAACTTAGAGGCAGTACGGGAGGTGTTTGAGGCGCGTCCGGATGAGATTGCGTGCGTGATCGTGGAGCCGGTGGTGGGGAATGCCGGGACGATCGCTCCGGGGGCGGGATATCTGCAGGGGCTTCGGCAGATTACGGCGGAATATGGGGCGCTGTTGATTCTGGATGAGGTGATGACTGGGTTTCGGCTGTCGCTGGGTGGGGCGCAGCAGGTCTATGGAGTTACGCCGGATTTGACGACGCTGGGGAAGATTATTGGCGGGGGTTTGCCCTGTGGAGCGTTTGGTGGGCGGGCGGATGTGATGGAGTTTCTCGCTCCGCTGGGGCCGGTTTATCAGGCGGGGACGCTGAGTGGGAATCCGCTGGCGATGGCGGCGGGGATTGCTACTGTGGGGCACTTAATTCGGCATGAGGAGGAGGTTTATCAGGGATTGGAGAGCACGACTTCGCGCATCGCGGAAGGGGTTGCCGGGGTGGCGCGGGAGGCGGGGGTTTCGGTGACGACGAATCGTGTTGGATCAATGTTTACGTGGTTTTTTACGAAGGAGCCGGTGACGGATTTTGCTACGGCGGCCGCCTCGGATACGGCGGTTTTCGGGTGGTTTCACCGGGCGATGATGGATGCGGGGGTTTGGCTGCCGCCGAGTCAGTTTGAGGCGGCGTTTGTTTCTACGGCGCATGGGGAGGCCGAGATTGGGATGGTTCTGGAGGCGGCTCGGACGGCGTTTGCTTCGAAGTAACTTTGATCCGGGAGTGGTTTTTTTTGATGCGGTCTGGTGATATTTTTTTGGTGCGTGGTGGGCGGTGGTGAAAGTGGCAAATTTGCTGGGCTTTTTGAAGGGGGTCGGTAAAAAAGGGGTGTCCAAAACGTGGTGTTTTGATGGTGAATTTGTGGTGAGATGTGTGGCTGATGTGGTGGTTAAGCAGCACGGTTTTTCGGTCTGAAAAATACGCCAACTTTTTAAAGTTTATTTTTTGGCTGCGTGATCTCGAAGGAATCCTACGAGCGAAGAGGGTGCGGTCCGCGTCGCAGTTCAGGCGAAGGCGATTCAGCAGAGACCGAGGATGGGGACCAGGAATCTCCGTATAGCGGATCACACGTCCGGAGTTCGAGGGATCGGTCTGAGATAGCCCTCAAGGAGTGACTTGCCTGCTGTCGCCAACTGAGGTGTCGCTGTTAGTTCTTGCCGGTAACTGGAGTCGTGATCGGCTTGATCTCTGCCGCTGGCGATGCAAGTGTCAGCGCGACGATTGTATCGACGGCATCCGTATTCCCGGTCAGCGTAATCTCCACCGAATCATTGGCTTGTTTGCAATCGGCGCTTCCTCCGGTGATGCTCGAGCAACTCAATATTTTGGTCGGAAGAGCGGGAAGCGAGAGTGTAGCGCCAGCGGGATGGAGGATGTGGAGATAGATCGTTTTGTCGTGATAGGTTGAGACGCCGAAGTCGCCCGGCAGATACGGGCCGCCGCGGGTGGCGTAGATGCTTTGGCCGTATCGATTGAGCCAGTCGCCAACTTCGCGGAGACGCGCGGCTTGTTCCGGCACGATCTGTCCGTCGGGGCGCGGTCCGACGTTGAGAAGCAGATTGCCGTCGCGGCCGACGGCGTTGACCAGGAGGCGAATGACCTCGTCTCGTGATTTGATGCTGGCGTTCGGCTGATAGCCCCATGCTCCGGTTGTGAGGGTGGTGCACAGTTCCCAAGGATGCTGGTTGTCAAAGTTGCCCATGGCCTGGTCGCCCTCGCGCGATAGAAAGTCGGCGGGGGCGTCTGTACGGTCATTCATGATGAGTGAGGGCTGGAGCTTTCTAAGGTTGTCGACTGCTTGATCATCCTGCCAGGTGAACGAACCGGAGTAGTGCTGATCCTTTGGCCGCGCCTTCCATCCGCCTTTGAAAGCGATGCCGTTGAACCCGAGCCAGTCGACGCCACCGCCATCGAACCAGAGAATATCGATCTTGCCGTAGTGAGAGGCGAGTTCGTTCAGTTGGCGATGGTATTGCTCGCGCATCTCGATGGCGTTGGCCTGATAGATGCCAGGGAAGAAGAAGCCGGGATAGCGCCAGTCGAGGGGAGAGTAGTAGAGGCCGACGTGAAGGCCCGCGGCGCGGATGGCTTTTGCGTAGTCAGCGATGAAGTCGTGGTGAGCGGCCGATTTCATGGAGGTGAAGGTGCTGTCGGGGTCGTCGAAGAGTGCGAAGCCGTCGTGGTGGCGCGCGGTAAGGACTGTGTACTTCATGCCAGCCGATTTCGCAGTTGCAGCCCATGCGTCAGGGTCGAATTTGTCAGGATGAAATTGGCCGGCAAGCTTGGCGTATTCGTTGACTGGAATCTGCTCGTCCCATTGGACCCATTCGCCGCGACCAGGAATGGAATACACACCCCAATGCATGAACAGACCGAATTTGGCGTCGCGCCACCATGCGATACGCGAAGCGGCTGCATCGTCCGATATGGTCGACTGCTGCTGCGCGGTGGCGGCAGATGTCATTCCCAGGACGAGCAGCAAAGTCGATGTGAGCCTGGTAATCGTCAGATTCTTCTTCATCTTGTCACGTTCTGATTCCGCAATATGCCACCAGAAGTCTTTCCGCAGTCATTACATCATCATTTGTTCCGAGATCGCTGATGCGCTTAATGAGTGCATTGGGCTGTTCTCGCCATTCAGCAAACAACATGATCGCGGATCACGATTGTTCTGTGAAGACTTCGACGCTCGACGTCCTGCTGAACAGGATCAATCCAGCAGACGAACACGACCCGTCTCGAGTTCGTACACACCTCCGACGACTTCTAATCGATGCTCTTCGATGGCCTTTGCGATTACCGGATGCGCGTACTTGATTCGTTGCACATTGTGCCGCACATTTGCGTCAATGGCGTGATCCAGTTGGTTTTCTGGACCCTGTTTGATCGCCTCAGCCACCCCCGGATAGACTGCATCGACCATCATATGAAGGTGGCCGGGAAGAGCTTTGCGATCTTTCGCATACTGAAGGACAGCCTTAACGGCTCCGCAGTTGGTGTGACCTAATACTAGAATGAGGGGCACGCCCAGAACTTCCACTCCATACTCCAGGCTCGCGAGATTATCGACGTTCATATAATTCCCTGCAAGCCGGCACACAAACAACTCTCCGGGCCCCTGGTCAAAGATCAGTTCGGGTGACACACGTGAGTCGGCACATCCCAAAATAGCCGCCACTGGATACTGTGAAGTGGCTCTGAATGCGCGCCCAGCGCTGAAATCCTTGACATCAATTTCATTCCGAACGTACTTGGCATTTCCGTCTTTGAGCCGCTGCAGCGCTTCCTGGGGAGCAATCGCGTTTGGCGCTGCTGCGAACGATTGGGGAATGGCAGCCAAAGCTATCGCTGACACTGCACTCTGTAAGACCGACCGTCTGGTCCAATCGCTCTTTGTCTTCTGTTGATCCATTGATCCCCTTGCGGCATTTTGAAACGCCGCGTCAATTTCAGGCCCAATGGTACTCCCAAGGAGTGGGACACTCATTCGTTGCACTCGGTCTTGTGGATGCCTGAACTTCTGTGAGTCTTGCGATTAGTTTGGAGGAGAGGCAGTTTTCGCAAGAAACCGTCGAGAGAGCCATCCTCGGACAGGCTCGTCGTAGAGCTTCAAGCAGGCATACGCGATCGTGATGCTTGTGATGAACAGGAGAACGCCTACCAGCGTTCCTTGTCTTACAGGTACTTTGTCCCGGACTACCCAGGCGGTGTAGACGTAGATCAGCGGATAGTGCGTGATGTACAGCGGATACGAGATGTCCCCCAGCAGCTTGGATACTTTGGTCTGGAGTCCGCCGCTGATGCGTTCGCCGGCGCCGATCGCGACGATGATGGGGAAGACAACGATGATGCAGAACGCCTCATAGAGTCCGTTCATCCAGAGCGGACCGCCGATCCTGGGCATGCAGAGAGTTGCGATGACGAGCAAGCTGCAGATCGCGAAGCCTCCCCGAACGTGAATTCGCTTGCCTGAGCGCATCAGCAATACACCTGCGAAGAATGGATAGAGCAGGCGTGCAAACCCGATGTTAAGTTGCACCGTGTCGATGCTCCATCCACCGATCACGTCACCGTGCGGACTGGTCACGGCAAGATGAACCAGCAGACCTGCCGAGAGGAGCACAAAGATGCTGAGTGCTTTATTGGAGAGCTTGCGAATGCCAACCGCATAGAGGATGTTTGCGATGTACTCGAAGAAGAGTGACCATGCGGGGCCGTCGAGCGGTTGCATCTCATTCCATCCGCGGATATCCATGGACGGAAGCAGAGGCAAGAGTGTGGCGCCGACCACCATTACCAGGAGCATCTTCCAAAGGGGCGTCGAACTGACCAGCGGAAACGCAGGCCCGGTCTGGAAGTAGAAGAGAGCGGCTCCAATGACACTTCCCATGATCACCATGGGTTGCAGCCGAATCAGACGGCGCTTATAGAAGTCCCATTGACTCATCTTTTCCCATCGGTCGTCGTAGGCATAGGCAACCACGAATCCAGAGAGAAGAAAGAAGAAATCGACGGCCAGGTAGCCGTGGTTCAGAACTTGTTTGGCGTGATCCCCATTGGAATAGACCTCGCAGGTGTGGAACATGACGACGATCAAGGCAGCTACGCCTCGCAAACCGTCGAGGATCTGATAGTGGCTCTTGGTTTGGAGGACGGCAGGAGTTTTGTTCATGAAGTACGAACCATCATATAGAACGCTGCGGTCAAGTCAGCCTCTGCCGGTTTTGCTAAAGGAAGTTCAAAATTTCCTGTTGCTTTCCAAGAGGAGCCGTGCCATTATTCCTGTTGGAAACCTAGAGGTTGATTTGACATGAAGGAAAAGCCGGACGTCTTGCAAGGTACGCTCGCGCTGATGGTCCTCAAGACACTCGATGTCCTGGGACCGCAGCACGGCTGGGGAGTTGCTCGACGCATCGAGCAGATCAGCGGAGACCTTCTGGCTGTCAATCAGGGCACGCTTTATCCGCTGCTGCTCAAGCTCGAGCATGAAGGCTCGATTGCCTCCGAGTGGGGCACATCGGAGAACAACCGCCGCGCGCGCTTCTATCGGCTAACCGGGGCGGGCCGCAAGCAACTCCAGGCAGAGACCCGCGAATGGGAGCAGACTGCGGCGATCATCGCGCGCTTTTTCAAAGTCAAGGCGGAGGATTTAACGTGAAATTCCTGCGACGCTTCTTCATACGTCTATCGAATCTCGCCACAGGGCGGAGTGCCGATCAACGCCTGCAGGATGAGATCGCGGAACATCTCGCATTCCAGACAGAGGAGAATCTGCGCGCCGGAATGTCGCCCGTCGAGGCGCGGCGGCAGGCCGCACTCAAGCTTGGTGCGGCGGAGGCGATCCGCGAACAGCACCACGCCGAGCACAGCATTCCCTTCATCGAGAATCTGCTCTTCGACCTGCGGTACGCGGTCCGCATGCTTCTGAGATCTCCTGGATTCTCTTTCGTTGCGATTGCCACTATGGCGCTGGGCATTGGAGCCACTACCGCGATCTACAGCGTGATTGACGCGACGCTGCTGCACCCTTTGCCGTATCCAAACCCTGCCGAGCTGGTGCGCATCGAGGATGGCCTTCCCGGCGTAGGCGCGCAGGATGTCGGCATCTCCGTCCCTGAGTGGAAAGACCTCGAGAGTGCCGGGATATTCCAGTCGGTGTCGATCTCTGGTCACGGCGCAGACGTGAACCTCACCGGCAGTGCACAGCCGGAACGTCTCAGCTACAAGCATGTGACACCGAATTACTTCGCGGTCCTCGGTGTAGACGCGCAGTTGGGTCGCACATTCGATCCGCACGATGCCACTCCCGGCTTCAACCTGGAGGCCGTGATCAGCAACGGGCTCTGGAAAAGGGAGTTCGGAGCCGACCCGCATGTTGTCGGCAAAGCTCTGCGCCTGGACAACGACGTTTATCACGTGGTGGGCGTCATGCCGCGCAGGTTTCGCGATCTGGGTTCAACCAGCGAGGAGTGGAATACGGAAGTTTGGCTGGGAGCGGGCATGGCCGGTCTGCCGTTTCCGCCGCCGCTGCGCAGTACACGTCAGCCGGGTCGCGTGGTCGCGCGCCTGAACCCCGGTCTCTCGCTTGCGGCCGCGCAGGAGCGCCTCGATGCGCTGGTTGAGTCTCTGAAAAAGCAATATCCGGCGGAGTATCCGGCACAGGCCGCATGGAACGTGCGCCTGATTCCGCTCAGCGAAAGCGTGGTCGGTAGCGTTCGCCAATCTCTCGTACTGTTGTTCGGCGCGGTAGGATTGGTCCTTCTGATCAGTTGCGTTAACGTCGCCAATCTTCTGCTCGCCAGGGCCAGTGGGCGAGGCCGTGAGATCGCGGTTCGACAGGCTCTGGGAGCGCAAAGAACGCGCCTCATCCGCCAGCTTTTAGCCGAGATATTACTGCTCTTCCTGCTTGGCGGAATCGCTGGTTTTGTCATTCTCTTCGGTGCCCAGCATCTCCTGCTGCGACTTGTTCCGGAGAGTCTCCCGCATCTCAACGACATCGGGGTCGGCTGGGGCGTGCTGGTCTTTGCCGTGGCCGTCTCCGTCACAGCGGGAGTCATCTTCGGGCTTGCTCCCGCCTGGCTTATGAGCGGTGTCGATTTGATCGATACGCTTCGGCAGGAAGGGCGCGGCTCCAAGGGCTCCCCCGGACGCTCGCGCGCCCGGCAGATTCTGGTCGTCAGTGAATTGGCGCTCTCCCTGGTGCTCATGGTCGCGGCAGGGCTTCTCCTGCGCAGTTTTTGGGACTTGTTCAAGGTGCCGCCCGGTTTCAATCCTGACCGCGTCATGGCCATCCAAACGTGGCTTCCGGGGCCTAACGATCCCAGTCAGGATAGCTACCGGACCGCGACTCAGGAAGCGGTCTTGCTGCGCGAGGTTCTACGGCGCAGCAGAACCCTGCCGGGCGTACAAGAAGCGGCCATCGGCGACCAGGACGCTCTGCCTTTGGGCCACAGTAGTCCGAGCCAGCAGCCATTGATCCGCGAGGGGATCGAGACGATGGACAATCAGGCACCTGTGATCGATAGTCCCATTGTTTCTCCCGAATACTTCCACCTGCTGGGCATGCCGCTGTTGCGCGGACGCCTTTTCAACGACCAGGATCTTGAGGATACTCCCCAGGTTGCGGTCATCAATCAGGCCGCGGCTCGCACCTACTGGCCAAACCAGAACCCGCTTGGCAAACGCGTCCGTTTGCACCTGGATAGCCGCGAGCTGTTGAACACTGACAAGCCGGTCTGGACCACGATCGTCGGCGTGATTGAGGATGCCCGCACGGAATCGTTGGCGGACGCGGCAATTCCGCAGATCTACCGCAGCATATACCAGCACCCGGCCAAGGGGCTGGCCATCTTTCTTCGTGGGCAACTCGATCCCAGCACCATCCTCGGACAGGAGCGAAGCCAGGTTCAAGCTGTCGATCAGGGACTTCCCGTCTTCCACGCGGAGACGCTGGAGGACGTGCTCTCCACCTCGCTTTCCGTGAGGCGATTCTCGATGGAAATGGTCGCGTTCTTCGCCGCCACTGCCTTGCTGCTCGCTGGGCTTGGAATCTACGGGACTATTTCGTACGTTGTGAATGAACAAAGACGTGAGATCGCCATTCGCCTCGCGCTGGGAGCTCAAAGAGGCACGATCCTCAAGATGGTCCTGCGCCGGGGACTCGGTCTAGCTGCCGCTGGCGCCGGGCTGGGTGTGGCCGGTGCGCTCATCGTCTCTCATCTGATGACCGGACTGCTCTACGGCGTGTCGCCTACCGATCTGCCCACCTTCGCTGGCGTCACCCTTGTCCTTACTGCTGTCGCGGTCGCCGCCAGCTATATCCCAGCGCTGCGCGCCATGCGTCTCGATCCAATCACTACACTCCACTCCGAATGACTTCATAGCTCTGCTCGAGACTTGTCTTCGTAAGTTGATTGACCCTTGAAGTCTTATGGCTGGCGTGGCGGTCCGATCATCGGAGTCTTCACCGGCTTCGCCATCCCGTAAAAAACCACCACTCCCTGGCCAGCGCCCTGGGTTTGTAATGCTTCATCGACCTTGCCCATGGTGTCCTGGTAAGTCTGCCAGTTATTCGTGACCCAGACATCTCCGGCGGGAGCGATGCCAATGTCAACCTGCAATTGCAATCCGCCGCCGACGTAACCGGCTGGAGGCGAGATGGCGTCGCCCGTCTTTACGCCCGGCGGGCAGTGTTCGGTGCGGAAGCCACACAACTCTACTATTCCGGCCGATGCGGAGCCGAAGTTGGAGATCCAGATGTTGTCATTGCCGTCGACTGAAGCCGCCCAAGGCCCGACTATGCCTTTGCCATACACCGGAGAGAACGACGCCTCGGTGCCGTCGGGACGCAACACCGTAATGCTGCCGCCTTCGTAGCCAGATTTCTGCTCGGCCATGGCAGGAATCAGGACTTTGGTCGCTCTTTGTCCAGCGTCGGGGTCGTTGTCGAAGTTGAATTTAAATGCGGCGAGGGTCTCCGCGAATTTCAATGCCCCCTTGGGCGAGGAGCCCAGTTTGTTCGTCACCCAGACGTTGCCCTGGCTGTCGACAGCGAGGCCGCTGGCAGAGTATCCCACCTTGAACGTTTCAAATTTGCTGGGATCGGAAGTGGGGAAACGAACCACGTGGTCCGCAACGGCGTTGGTGACCCAGATACGATCCTGCTGATCGATGGCGAGAGCGAATGGGCCCATAAGCTTGCAGGGGTTCTTGAGGGGATCGCCGGTCTTGTTCTGGCAGAAGAACTGCACTTTGGACGGGTCACCCTGGGGAAGCTTCAGAACCTGGCCCTTGATCAGATCGAGCGCCCAGATATCGCCGCTCGGCGTGGCGATGATGCCCTGCATCTGGCTGATCTGACCGTTGAAGTTCCAGCCCTCGGGCGGCGACAGAGGTTTGCCGCTCTTGTCGAACTTCGTGATGTTCTGGCCGGTGAAGCTGGTGGGCCACGCGTTATCCTGCGCGTCGAGCGTCAATCCGAAACCGGGGCCTGCGATACCTCCACCCCTGAAGCCCAAGGGGCTGGGCGACAGTGCCTTGCCGTTGGGAGCGAACTTGCTGAGGCCGCCGGTCCACGAGGCATCCTGGTTTTGCGCCCCGACCGTGAAGTTGTCAGCAACCCAGGCGTTGCCTTCGCTGTCGATCATGAGTTTGCCGCCTCCGCTGTAGCCGCCGCCCGTGAACTTAAGCGGGAACACAAAGGCGCTGGGAGCGAACGTGAGATACGGCAGGTACGGTGTATCCCGCAAGAGCTTGCCGGGAGTGCCGGGCTTGGGCAGCGGATAGAACTCGTTGAGCAACGCGAATATTTTGTCCGGCTGGTGCCCGGGGAAGAATGCGACCACTTCCGTCGCAAGAAGCGTATCCGGCGGAGCGCCGCCGGTGGGAGGCGTAGTCGCTGCGAAGAATTGGCTGCACGCATCTGGCCTCACCCGTGTGATACAACCGGCCATCACGTTGGCCAGTGTGGCGAAGTTGGCCATCGTCGGTGTCTGCGCGCTGTTGAGGGCGTCTAGAATTGTCGGCCCCCAACTGCCTGTTTCTAAATCGACGAAGTTGGGCACGTTGCCCGCGGCGATCCGCAGCTGGAGCGGGGAGCCTTTGATGGTGGTGTCGTCGATGAACTGTGCATGTGTCACAACCGACGCAATGGTAGTGAACTCGTTGATGGTGACTCGGCCCGGGGGATTGCTGCCCACGACCGTGATCAGCGCAATCGCCGGATTATTACCAGCTCCTTGATTGGCTGCAGATACGCCACCGGTAGCCACCAAATAGAGGCTGGAGTCAGAGGTGCCAGTGTTATCGATCGCGAACCTGCCATCGTTGTCGGTCTTAGTCTGCGCCAGCTGTTTGGGTGTGCCGGTGCTGGCTTCCATCAGTGTCACGCTCGATTGAGCGATGGGAACGCCGCCACCGAGAACCTGCCCTTTGATATCGGCGGCGGAAGCACGCCCGGCAAGACACATGGTGGCGGAGAAGAGGATTGCCAGATATAGGTTTCTACTCGCTAAGTTGGAATTCATCCATCAACCTCGCAGACCCGCTTCTGCTGCCACGTCCTAAAGGTTATGAACAGAGTGCTTTGGCATCAACTGCCAAAACTATTAGTCCTGAGCAGAAACGCTCGATCTAGGCGGTTTTTTCGGGGGTGGACTTTGGCTCCATCCAGATCTTGCCTACGGCCATGAGGACAATGAGCATTCCGGCGCAGAGGGCAAAGACCTGGCGGACGCCGATGTACCGGCTCAGAAGTCCGGAGAGGACCAGACCAGAGATCTGGGCTGTGAAGATGATGGACATGAAGGTAGAACCGACGCGGCCCATGAGCTCCGGCGGGGTTGCCTTTTGGAAGAGCGTCTGCGAGGGAACGATGATTCCAGCGACCGAGAAGCCGATGATGAGGTTGCCGAGGATCGTCGACCAGAGATGAGGAAGCGCGGTGAGGATCACCAGACCGACTGCGATGCCGCAGAGGCCTGAGTAGACCAGGAGCGTGTCTTTCAGTTTTTTGCCGAAGGTGTTGAGGCCGTTGATGCCGATCAGCATGCCGAGACCGATCATCGCTGAGGCGATGGCGAAGGACTTTGTGGAGGCGTGGAGCGAGTCGCGTACGTAGATCGCGATCAGCGGGCCAAAGCACCCGAGCACGAACATACCCGCCGCCATGGCGAGGATGACAAACAACAGGGCGGCGTGGTGCACGATGAAGTTGATGCCCTGTTTCATGTCGAGCCAGACTTTGGCGATAGCAGAGGCTTCTGTAGCAGCCGGCGTTGGAGAGGCGGCCTTAGGTCCGGGGGCCATGAAGGTGACGGAGGCGATCAGCAGGGCGGAGCCGACGAAGCTGGCGGAGTCAAAGGCGTAGCAGCTACGGGCTCCGAGATAGGAGACCATGAGGCCGGCCAGGGCAGGGCCTATGATGCGCATGCCGAACATGACCTGCTGCATGAGCGCGTTGGCGGAGCGGAGGCCGTGCAGCGGGACTGCGGAGCGGATGGCGACTCCCTGTGCAGGGCCGAAGAAGCTTGAGATGACGCTGATGGCGGCGAGGATCGCGTAGAAGTGCCAGATCTGTGTGGCGAAGATCAGCAAGAGACAGAGGCCGGCGCGGATGGAGTCGCTTGAGACCATGGTTGGCTTAAGCGGCCAGCGGTCGACGAAGACTCCGGCGAGGATGCCGAGGACTGCGATGGGAAGCATGTAGGCGATCTGTACGCCGGTGACCTGCTGTGCGTTGGCGTGCAGCTTGAAGGTGATGACGTTGATGACGGCGAAGAGAGCGAGGAAGTCGCCAAAGACGGAGATGATCTGGGCGTACCAGAGGCGGCGCATCATGGGGACGCGAAGGACATCGCCCATGGATAACGGCGCCGGGAGTTCGGGGTCGATTACGGGTGGCGCGGTCTGCGAGGCAGACGCCGGGTTGGTGGAGGTTGTACTCATGCGGGATATCTCTATGTTACGTGAGGCGTCGGACAGATGTTCGCTTAAATCCGGGGATTTCAGCGTTCGAAATCTATTTCCGCTCGGAGATCTATTGAGAAGAGATGTCCCAGTGATCGACGGTGATGAATTTTTTTTCGGGCTGGTTTTTGTAGTGCTGGAGGAGCAGGTCGGTGGCCTCGATTGTGGGCATGCGCTGCTGCCCAAGACCTGCCTGACCGCCGTCGTGGAGGACGATGTTGGAGGCGCGGTGTTGACGCTGGTTGCGTTCGATGCCGCGGATGGTTCGCGTGGCGATTTCGTTGGCGTCGATAGGCTTCCAGTCGCCGGGGAGGAGGTTCCACTGGACGGCGGTGAGGCCGAGGTCGCGGGCGATGCGGAAGACGACGGGACGGCGGGCTCCATGAGGGGCGCGGAGGTAGCGAACGGGAGCGCCGAGGGTGTCTTCGAGGGCGGCGTTGCAGCTGGTGAGTTCTTCGCGGATGCGCGAGGCTGACTGCCAGGCGAGCCACGGGTGGGTCATGGTGTGGTTGCCGACGAGATGGCCGGCGGATGCGATGGCGCGGGCGATGTGGGGTCGCTGACGAACGTAGCGGCCTATGAGGAAGAAGGTGGCGCGGACGTTGTGGTGGGCGAGGACGCCAAGGAGGAGCTCGGTGGCGATGTCGTTGGGGCCGTCGTCGTAGGTGAGGGCTATTTCGTTTGGGTCTGATCCTGCGATGAGCACTTTGCCGAAGAGTTGCGATTGGGCTGAGAGCGCGGCGTAGGTGATGGTGCCTGCGGCGGCGATGGATGCAGAGAGGAGAGCGGTGGTGGCTAGTTGTGTCTGTGTCATGCCTCGGCTCTCCCTATTTTTATTATAGGGAGAGTGAGAAGGCGTGGTGGTGGCGAGTGCGGCTTACTTGCAGGCGGGGTTGTTCGCTCCGACAAGAGTGAGAAAGGTAATGCTGGCTGGTGGGAGGGTGAGGTTGCCCTTTGCTGTTGTGAGACCTGTGGGTGTTGGGACGTCGCCGTCGGGGGAGAGTGTCAGATCTTTGCCGTTGAGTTGAACGGTTCGGCTCATCAGGTCTGTTGCGGTGAGTGTGTAGCGCGTCGATTTTTCGGGAACGTTGAACGGCTCTGCGCTTGTGCGGTTCAGGTTGATTGCAAGCAACGTGACGCCACCGGGTTTGTTCTTCATGCATTGAGCGTAGAGGTGAACAGAGCTCGAGGGCGCAGGGCCTGCGTCCAAGACGGTGGTCCCCATGGTGTTGTGCCAGAGCAGAGCTGCCCAATAGTTCGGGCGCGGGATGAGAGTTTTTTCGTCGATGAGGCCGTAGTCGCTGGCCGCAAGCGTGTTGTGCATGACGACCTGCACATTGCGGCGGGCGAGGCGGCCGAGTTGATCGAGATAACGGAAGCTGTCGAGATAGGTGGAGGCCCAGCGGTCGCCCCCGCAGGCTGTCTGGCCGGTTTCGGTGAGCCACATGGACTTGCCGGGTGCGTAGGTGTCGCGGAGGTTGGCGTAGAACTCTTCCACTGTGCTGGTGCGGGTGAGCCAGTCTTCGGTGAGGGCGGCGTTTGGATTTGTTGTGCTTTTGGCGCCCATTCCGGTGCCGCACCGCTCGGAGATCGCTCCGTAGAAGTGGTAGGAGAATGCGTCTACCGGGTTGGGGCCCATCGCAGCGAGGAGTTCCTTTGAGGGCAGCAGCTTCACCGGAACGAAGTCAATGCCTTCGCCGACAGAGCCGGGCCCAAGAACGATGGCCTCAGGTGCGGCCTTGCGGAAGTAGGGCTGGAAGACGGCAAAATCGCGTCCGTAGGCGGCGGCGTCATAGCCCTTGGGAACGCCCGCGGCAGTGACGAAGGTGGGCTCATTCATGAACTCAGCGGCGGCGATCGATCCGCCGATGGAGTGGGTGTAGTCGATGAACTTCTTCGCTTCGACAGGTGTCCAGACACCGGCTGCGTCGCGTGTGCCGCCGCTGGTGGAGAAGGAGGTAACGATTTGTGCGTCAACGGCTTTCGCGAAGTTGACGACGCCTTTCCACTGCGCGCGGGTGAGCACGCCGCCGAAGCCTTCGGGTGGGGTCGCCGGAGCGGGTGCGTCGGTGTCCTGGAAGTAGAGCGTGTTTGCCCAGGTGCCGGAGACGCGGATGTAGGCCGGACCAAGTGCAGAGGCGAGTTTACGCAGACGAGGATTGGAGAGATCGATCGGCGTGCGTTGCTCGAAGAGATTGGGATCGATGCCGCCAGGGGTTGCGGTGGTTGACTCGGCCGCCGCGGACTTGCTGGCGTAGGGCTTCCAGAAGCGTCCGCCGATGATCTCGACCATCTCCACGTTGTAGGACTGAAAGCGCGGGTCGACGGTGCCGGTTTTGGGCAGGGTGGAGGGATTCTGCTGGGCCGCGAGCGATGCAGCTGTAAAAGCGACGACGAGGGCTAGGGTTGTTTTCATGGCAGATCACTCTAGCACCAATATAGTTCGCACTTCAAAGTATTTAACGAATTTGTTGCCAGTTTATTTGGCGGGCACCGGTGGGCTTTCGGCGACTATGCGGCAAGGCTGGTCAGGTGCGGCTTACTCCGAACTTGTAAGTTACATAAATTGATTGCTTTATTGGATTGAAGTTCCTAGTATTAGCCGCGCCATTTAGCACCTACTGAATGGCTTCGGGGAATACTCGTTTCCGGGCCGTCATGCTGAGGATTATTCAGCGTGCTGTCCGCATTGCAGCCGACATACCTCTCGCGAAGACACTAGAGGAGTTCGCCGACCGCGCACCGCCTTCGCTTCTCTCACGCTCGAACTAGAGGAGAAGATTCTATGAAGCTGTCATCCTGTTGTCCATCCGTTGCATTTCCAGTGTTGTTGCTTGGTTTCGTAAGTGGTACGACTCTGACTCTCTCCGCGCAGGACAAGGCCATTATCAGTAGTCCGAAGGTGTTGGTGATTACGCGCGAGTTCACCAAGCCGGGTAAGGATGGTTCTCCTCATCAAAAGACGGAGGGGGCGTTTGTTCATGCGATGGCGCAGTACAAGGCTACGGACCACTACTATGCCGTGACGTCACTGTCGGGACCTTCGCGGGCGCTGTTTCTTAGTTCTTATGCGAGCTTTGCTGCGTTGGAGGCGGAGCGCAAGAGTGTCGATAGCAATGCTCCACTTGCCGCTGCGCTCGATAGCGCGAACATCGCCGATGGAGATTTGCTCTCTGCGACTGAGTCGAGCATGTGGATGCAGCGGGAGGATCTGAGTCTCAATCCTGGTTTCCGTGTCGGATCGCGGATTGAAGAGATTACGCAGTTTCGGATTAAGCCGGGGCATTTCAAGGAGTGGGAGGAGCTGGTGAAGCTGGTGCTCGACGGCTATAAGAAGGGCATTCCGGACGCTCACTGGGGAGCGTATGAGGAGGTTTATGGCTCGCCGGGCGGCGGCTTCCTGATTATCACTACGATGAAGTCTGCGTCCGAGATCGATTCGAACTTCGCTCAGGGAAAGAAGTTTGTGGAGGCGATGGGCGAGGACGGCATGAAGAAGATGGCGCTGCTAGAGGCTTCGTGCGTTGAGTCGGAGCAGACGAATCTGTTCAGGATCGATCCGAAGATGAGTTATCCGACGGATGAGATGGTTCAGGCTGATCCGAGTTTCTGGAAGCCGAAGCCGTAAGGCTGCTTCATCGATTCGTCCAAGGCAATGTGGATGGTGTCAGCAATAGGAAGCCCTGCGCTTTGTGGCGCAGGGCTTTTTGTTGCCGTTTGCTATGGGTTTCGTAGAGTTGGTTGGATTCTTAAGGCGGAACATATTGTTGAAACGGCTGACGATTTGCGGGGACTAATTTTGCACGAGCCAATAGAATTGGTTCCACCCCTATCGAGCTTGGGAAAACTCAACATTTTGGCAGAAGTTTTGTGCCCACCTGGAGCGAATCATGAAGAATGTTTTTCTGGGCCTCGGTATTCTCTGTGTTTGTACGTCTGCGCTGGCGCAACAAGCGAATCCAGATCTTATCCTCTTCAATGGAAAGATCTTTACGAGTGTGGCGGCGCATCCTTATGTGGAGGCGCTGGCGATTCGTGGGGATCGCATCGTCGCGACGGGCGATACGAAGACGATTCAAGCGATGGCAGGGCCGAAGACGAGCCAGATCGATCTTCACGGCGGTACGGCGATTCCGGGCATCAATGATGCTCATCACCATTTTGGATTAGAACTCCCAGACGCAGTTGATGTGGATCTCAAGACGATGGACCCGACGTGGAGTCAGGCCAAGGAGGGAATCACGGCGGCGATTGCGAAGTCGCCTGCAAATAGTCTGATCAATGTTGAGATAGGCGAGGCCATCTTTCAGGATGTGTCGGTGAACCGGGATGCGCTCGATCAAGTTGCGCCACATAATCCTGTGATGATGGGTACTTTCACCGGTCATGGATTCATTCTGAATACAGCGGCTCTTCGGCTGTGCGGTGTTGCTGAGAACCAGCCGGACCCGCTTGGTGGGCGATTTGAGCGCGATGCGAAGGGAAGGTTGACGGGGACGGTGCGGGAGTACGCGGGGCTGGATATAGAGCGTGTTCTGTCCGATTCTGTGCCGGAGAGTGTTGCGGTTGGGCAGATTCGACAGACTCTCGAGGAGGCGGAGAGGTTTGGGATTACGTCGATTCAGGAGCTGTCTGCTTTCAGTGCGCCTGCTCGCACGGTCTCACTGCTGGAGGCTGTGCCTACGGAGATTCGTGTGCGCATCGTGCGTATGCCGGGAACCACGGTGGCGGGACGGAACGTGGAGGAGGGCAAGGGGGTGCCGGCTCACCCCACGAATCTGATTACGGTGAGTGGAGAGAAGTGGATGGTGGATGGCGTGGGGGTTGAGGGCACGTTCACACCGCGAGGGGCGATCAAGATTCCGGCGCCGCTGCCGCTGGATCCGGCGGTCACTGATCTGCCACTTACGTTTCGCGAGGAAGAGATTGTGACGATGCTGAAGGAGTCGATCAAAAATAACGATCAGATTTTGTTACATATATCGGGGTACAAGGGCGCGAAGGCAGTTCTGGATGCGATGGATGCTTCAGGTGGGAAGGCTGTGTGGGATGGACGGCGGTTGCGCTTTGAGCATGGGGATGGGGCTTACACGGATCTGCAGGAGCGGATGAAGAAGTATGGAGTGGTGGTGGTGCAGAATCCTTCTCACCTGATGGGCGGGGCTTCGCTTACGAATGCGGCGCCAGGAGCGGAGTTCTTTGTGCAGGCTCAGCCGTTGAAGTCTTTGCTGGCGGCTGGTATTCCTGTGGCGCTTGGGTCGGATGGGCCGCTGAATCCGTATCTCAACATCATGTTTGCGACGATCCATGCGGACCGGCACTCGGAGGCGATTACGCGAGAGCAGGCTGTGATTGCGTACACGCTGACGTCTGCGTATGCGGAGTTTCAGGAGAAGGAGAAGGGGTCGCTCGAGGCGGGGAAGCTTGCGGATATTGCGGTGTTGTCGCAGGACATCTTTACTGTGCCGATGCAGGAGCTGCCGAAGACGGAGTCGGTGCTGACGCTGGTCGGGGGCAAAGTTGTTTATAAGGCGAAGGGCTCGGATGTGAAGTGAAATTGATTGGCGCGCGGTGTGGGCCGCGCGCCAATGAGTTAGTTGTTATGTTGACTGCTCTTTCCGACAAACTCAGGCGAGGTCGAAGCGATCGAGGTTCATTACCTTGCTCCAGGCTGCCACGAAGTCTCGTACGAACGACTCCTTGGAGTCGGCGCACGCATAGACTTCTGCGAGGGCGCGGAGTTGGGAGTTGGAACCGAAGACGAGATCGACTACGGTGCCAGTCCACTTGAGATCGCCGGTCGCCCGATCGCGCCCTTCGAGCACGCCTTCCGAGGTAGCGGACTTCTGCCACTTCGTGTTCATGTCGAGTAGATTCACGAAGAAGTCGTTGGTTAACGCCTCGGACTGTTTGGTGAAAGCGCCATATTTAGACTCCCCGAAGTTGGTGTTCAGAGCGCGTAGGCCGCCGATGAGCACCGTCATCTCGGGAGCGGTCAGTGTCAACAGGTTCGCTCGATCCAGCAGCAGTTCAGCAGCTGCGAGGTGATGTCCCTTGCGGATGTAGTTGCGGAATCCGTCTGCGACCGGCTCCAGCACTGCGAACGAATGTACATCGGTCTGCTCCTGCGACGCATCGGTGCGGCCTGGCGAGAAGGGAACCTTGACGTCGTGGCCAGCCTTCTTGGCAGCTTGCTCGACAGCCGCGCTGCCGCCCAGAACGATGAGGTCAGCAAGCGAGACCTTCTTCGCACCGCTGTTGAACTCCTTCTGGATTGCTTCCAGCTTCTGAAGAACCACCGCCAACTTGGTCGGCTCGTTCACCTCCCAGTCCTTTTGTGGTGCGAGGCGAATGCGCGCGCCATTAGCTCCGCCGCGCTTGTCGCTGCCGCGGAAGGTTGTGGCAGACGCCCAGGCTGTGGTGACGAGTTGGGAGACGGTGAGTCCGGATGCGAGGATCTTAGCCTTCAGAGCGGCGATGTCCTGCTCTCCGATCAGCTCATGATCCACAGCGGGGACAGGGTCCTGCCACAGCAACGGCTCCTTAGGAACGAGCGGGCCGAGGTACCGCGAAATGGGGCCCATGTCGCGGTGAGTGAGCTTATACCAAGCCTTGGCGAACTCTTCTGCGAATACATCCGGATTCTCGTGGAAGTGCTTTGAGATCTTCGCGTAGCTTGGGTCGACCTTCAAGGCAAGGTCCGTCGTGAACATAATTGGAGCGTGCTTCTTCGACGGATTATGAGCGTCCGGCACTGTGCCTGCCGCCGCTCCGTTCTTGGGAATCCATTGTTGAGCACCTGCGGGGCTCTTCGTTAACTCCCATTCGAATTTGAACAGGTTGTCGAAGTAGTCGTTGTCCCACTTTATGGGGTTGGTGGTCCATGCGCCCTCCAATCCACTGGTAATTGTGTCGGGACCTGCGCCTGTTCCAAAGCTGTTGATCCAGCCCAGACCTTGGTGTTCGATGGCGGCACCTTCGGGCTCGTTGCCCATATAGGTGCTCGGTTCGGCAGCGCCGTGGGCTTTGCCGAAGGTGTGCCCGCCAGCGATGAGGGCGACGGTCTCTTCGTCATTCATCGCCATGCGGCCGAAGGTCTCTCGGATGTCTTTGGCTGCAGCGAGCGGATCCGGCCTGCTGTTGGGTCCTTCCGGATTAACATAGATGAGGCCCATTTGAACTGCGCCGAGAGGGTTGTCGAGCTCGCGGTCGCCGCGGTAACGCTCGTCACCGAGCCACTTGGTCTCTGGTCCCCAGTAGATGTCCTCTTCCGGCTCCCAGATGTCTGGGCGTCCGCCCGCGAATCCATAGGTCTTGAATCCCATCGATTCGAGTGCCACGTTCCCGGTAAGAATTAACAGGTCGGCCCAGGAGAGTCTGCGGCCGTACTTCTGCTTGATGGGCCAGAGCAGGCGGCGCGCTTTGTCGAGGCTCACGTTGTCGGGCCAGCTGTTGAGAGGGGCGAATCGCTGCGAACCGGAGCCTGCGCCGCCTCGGCCATCAGCGATACGATACGTGCCCGCGCTATGCCACGCCATGCGGATGAACAGCGGACCATAGTGGCCGTAGTCGGCGGGCCACCAGGCCTGCGACGTCGTCATCAAGGCATGGAGGTCCTTGATCACGGCATCCAGATCAAGCTTCTTGAACTCCTCGGCGTAGTCGAACGTCTCGCCCATGGGGTCGGACAGCGAGGAGTGTTGGTGCAGGATCTTCACGTTAAGTTGGTTAGGCCACCAGTCTGCGTTTGCTCGCGTGCCAGTCACTGCATGTTTACGAACGCCGGTGGAGAAGGGGCACTTCGCTTCCGCTGAAGAATTACCGGGGATTGGTTCCCCCACTGCTGTTTCGAATTGCTTCTCCATATATTCCTCTTCCTTCAATTGGTTAAGAGTGTGACAAATTAAGAACTCGCCGTGGATTTCCAATCGCGCGTTTCGAATCACGCGATCGCATCCGGCCGCGTTCGCTGATGAACCTTTTTATCCTGGATCCACACGCTTACGACGCTTACCGGTATCGTGCTTCGGAGCGCATTTCGTGCAGAGCCCCCGGAAGATGAGCTCGCAGTCGCGAACAATCCGCTTACCGAGTGAGCCTGTGGCAGGCCGGGGCACGTCATACCACTCAACGTCCTCAACGTTTCCGCAGCGGTCGCAGATGAAGTGATGATGGAGGAGGCCCTTTGCATCGAATCGCGCAGCGCGGCCTTCGATAGCTACTTCACGCACCAGGCCTGCCTGCACCAGATCTCGTAGATTGTTATAAGTTGTGGCCCTTGAAGAGCGCGGATCAATGCGATTTACGGCTTCGAAGATTTCGACAGCCGTGGGATGGCGGTTGCGTTCCATGAGGAATGCCATCACGGCATAGCGCTGCGGAGTACACCGCAAACCGCCGTCTTCCAATGATCGTTTAATCGCCTCGGTGTCCACGAGAATTTAGACTATGTCTAATCTGACATTTTGGCAATAAGGAGAGCCTGTTAGTTCTGTGAAAATCTGACGTAGAAGACAATCCTCTGAGCCAGCCGAAGCCGTAGGTTTCATCGTGGCAACAAAAAGAAGCCCTGCGCTCGGTGGCGCAGGGCTTGAGTGAAGGTGTGTTTGGTTAGTAGAGGATTTTGAGGCCGAACTGGAAGATGCGCGGCTCGAAGGTGCTGGTGATCTGTCCACCGGTGGTGGGGTTATTGAGATGGGCTGGCGCGGTGGCAGAAGCAGGTGTGCTGAGTGTGCCGCCGAGACCGCTTGCAGGAAGGTAGAGGTTGGTGTGATTGAAGATGTTGTAGGCCTCGGCGCGGAACTGAACCTTGAGGGTTTCGAGTGGAGTGTTGAAGGTCTTGTTAAGGGCCATGTCGGTTTGGTAGAACGCCGGTGTGCGACCGGGGTTGCGTGTGGCGTTACCGAATGGGCTGACCAGATTGCCGTTGGCGTCTTTTGTTGCTGGAAGAGTGTATGCAGCGAGGTTGATGTACTGGATGTAGCCGCTGCTTAGCTTCGTCTTCTTGATGGCTGGTTGGCCTGCGACGATGTTGGGGCGGTACTCGTTGGCTCCGCGGTACGTTGCGGAGATTTGCGGGGAGACTGCGTTGGCGGAGTTGGGAGTGTAGCCAACGTTGAACGGCGTGCCGGCCTGCAGGGTGTTGATGGCGCTGATCTGCCAGCCGCCGAGGACGGTGTTGGTGAAGCCGTTGCTGTTGCTGAGGAACTGGCGGCCGTGTCCGAAGGGTAGATCGTAGACGAGGCTGGTGACGTTGGCGATGGGCAGGTTGTAGTCGGACTGCGCGTAGTCGGCAGCGATGTTGTTAGCGTCCTGCGGCGAGGGCGAGTTGCCTTCGAGCGAGGCGCTAGCGTTGTCGAGTGAGTGCGACCAGGTGAAGGAGTTCAGGAGGCTGAGCCCGGCGACGAAGCGCTGCTCGTAGCGAACCTGAAGGGCGTCGTAGTGGGAGTAGAACTCGTTGAGAGCCGTGGTGATGTCGCTGGGCCAGTTGCCGTAGGGACGAGCGAAGCCGTTGGAGGGATTCTTCTGGTTGCCGTTGAGGAAGCCCTGGAGCTTGGTGCCGTGGTTGCCGACGTAAGCGATGTCGAGGAGGGTGTTCTTGGCGAGCTGCTGCTGCACGCTGAGGAAGTAGCTCTGGACATAGCTGTCGCGGGTGTTGCTGGGAACCCAGGTGATGTTGTCGGTGGCTGGGTTGAAGGTGGTGGCGATGTTGGTGGGGAAGCCCTGATCGGTTGTGACGTAGCAGCTTGCAGCAGCACCGCCGACGGGGCAGTGGTTGGTTGTGCTGGGCTTCGGCTGAGTCACTGAGACGAACTGGGCTTGTGGGGCGTTGATGGCGAGGATGTCGCCGGAGCCAGCGCGGGTGTAGTGGACGTAGCTGGTGCCGTAGCCGCCGCGGATGGCGGTGAACGGAGTGGCGGCGTAGGCAAAGCCGATGCGGGGGGCGAAGTCGTTGAGGTCAGGGTGGACGAGGGTGCTGCCGTAGACTCCACCGGGCGAGACCGGAGTGATGCCGTTGCCCGCGACTGCGCCTGGAGTGATGGTCAGGACGGTCTGGGTGCCGGGATCGAAGTTGGAGATGTAGTTATGTTGCTCGGAGTATGGCGAGCCGTACTCCCAGCGGAGGCCGAGGTTGAGGGTGAGCTTGTTGCTGGCCTTCCAGTCGTCCTGAGCGTAGACGCTTTGCAGAGTCTGACGGAGGTGAGCGACGAAGAGGTTGGCGAGGGAGTAGTTGTTGGTGGTGCCGAAGAGGAAGTCGGCCCAGTAGTTATCAGAGACGACGGGGGTGCCGCTGTCACTGAAGCCGCCGCCGTAGGTGAAGGAGCCGTAGAGGGGGTTGTTGTCGTTGACGGCCATCCAGATGTGCTCGTACTCGTAGCCGAATTTGAGGGAGTGTTTGCCTTTGACCCAGGTGAAGTTGACTTTGGGATCGATGAGGGCAGGGTCTTGCCACTGGGGGTTGGTGCTTTGGCGACCGAAGGCGCTGAAGCCGGTGACGGCTGTGGAGGGAAGACCGCCAGCGACGGTGGGATCGGTGGGCAGACCAGGGATGGTGATGGCGTTGTCACCGATGGAGAGTGAAAACTTGCCGGCCTTGGTGCGCGAGAGGCCGAGGCGCGCATCGAGAACCTTGTTGGCGCCGAAGAGGTGCGTGTAGCCGAGAGCTACCTGCTGATCGAGGACGCGGATGGTGCCGTTGGTCTGTCCGTCGAGCGGGAGTGGGAGAGCAGGATAGTTGACGCCGGTCTCTTTGCGATCGCTGACGCGGAGGAACCAGGAGCTGCTGGCGTTTTGTTGGTAGTCGAGACGGAGGTCGCCCTTATCGGAGTTATCAGTGAAGGGAACCTGCTTGGAGTAGTCGTTGGTCGCGAGACCGGTGGAGGCGAGACCGCTGACAGGCAGGCCGGGGATGGTCTTGAAGAAGCTGACGATCTGCGCCGAGATGGGGTTGATGGCGCTGGCGGGGATAGGGGTGCCGGCTGCGTAGGTGGCGCCGGTGATGGGGTTCGTAACGGGAACAACGAGGATGCCGTTGAGCTCGTTCTGGGTGGGAAGTGTGAAGACGCTGAGGGGCTTGAGGACCTGGCGGAAGCCTTCGTAGTCGACGAAGTAGAAGAGCTTGTCCTTGATGATGGGTCCGCCGAAGTTTACGCCGAACTGGTTGCGATTGAAGGTTGGCTTTTGGAAGGGGATGATGTTGCCGGTGTTGCCGACGGTGGTGGGTTTGAAGTAGCCGGCGGCGTTGAGTGCGGTGTTGCGGATGAACTCGTAGACGGTGGCGTGGAAGTGGTTGGTGCCGCTGGAGGACGCGACGTTGATGGTGGCGCCGGAGGAGCGGCCGTACTCTGCGCTCTCGTTGTTGGTGACGATCTGGAACTGAGCGACGGAGTCGGGCGGGATGGCGATGATCTGGTTGTCGAAGCCCTGATTGCTTTCGCCGTAGGCGTTGTTGTCCATGCCGTCGAGGAGGAAGTTGTTGAACATGCTGCGCTGGCCGTTGACGTTGTAGGCGCCGGCGCGGACGAGCGAGTTGATGGAGCTGGTGGTCGCCGCTGTGGGGGCTTGACGAACACCGGTGACGAGGCCGAGGAGGTCAGAGTAGTTACGGCTGACGAGGGGATACGCTTCGCTCTGAGCCTGCGTGATGATCTGGCCGCGTTGGCTGGATTCGGTTTCAATCTGAAGAGCGACGTCGCTGACTTCTACTGTTGTTGTGGTCGAGCCTAGCTGAAGGTTAAGGTCGATGCGTTCACGGCCGCCGACGGAGATCGTGATGTTGTTTGCGACGGCGTTTGCAAAGCCGCTCGCGCTGGCGGAGATGGTGTAGATGCCAACGTGGAGGGATGGGAACTCGTAATCGCCTGAGGAGTTGGTTGTGCCTTTCGCTGCGACGCCAGTGGCGTTGTTGGTGATGGTAACGGCTGCGTTCGGGACTGCGGCGCCAGTGGAGTCGTGGATGGTTCCTACGAGGCTGCCGTTTTCATATTGAGCGTGGAGCTGAATGCCGGGGAGACACAACAAAAGGGCCGCCAACAGCTTGAATACAAGGGAACATCTATTTTTTCGCATAGCCTCAAGCTTTACGTCTGCTCGTTAACCTGCGATCAATAGAGCATGAACGGGGAGTAACAACGTACGTCGCAAGTGCCGACCAGCTTATAGCGAAATTTTGATTTTTGGCAAACGTGTTTTCGCGGAAAAAATCGTCGAGAATTCTGAGGACGGCGATGGCTCAACAATTATTCAGACGGGTATGTCGAATCCAATATCACGCATCATTTTGTTGGTGACTTCGTAGTTCTGATCGGGGTCGGGCTTGACAGTCCTCTCGGGATCGGCTTGCCCAAATGAGTGCAGATAGATTCCGGCTTTGAGAAACGCGCCTGCGAGTTTGACTTCGTCCAGAAAGGTGACGCGCAGAGGGCTGTCTACGTGGGTGATGTCGCCGACGCGCTCATATTGGAGGATGTATCCGCCCTTGTGATTGGGGTCGAGGGTGGTCTTGAATCGCACCTGGTAAGTGTTCTCTGGCGACATTGCTGTATCTCCGCTTTTTGAAGCTGCATTAGCTTCGATGCAACTCCGGTCGCGCGATGGCTATTTTTTTTGCGTGCTCTTTGAGGAGGGCGAGGACCTCTTCGGCGTGGCCGGCCGGCTTGACTTCATCGAAGATGTGGATGAGGCGTTGGTCGGGACCGATGAGGTAGGTGGTTCGCTTGACGCCTTTGACGAGCTTGCCGTACATGTTCTTCGGCTTGACGAGGTCGTAGCGGTTGATGAGCTCCATGTCGGGGTCGGCGAGGAGGTCGTAGGGGAGGTCGTACTTGTCTTTGAACTTTTTCTGGTCTTTGACGGTGTCGCGGGAGATGCCGAGGACGACGATGCCTTTCTTCTGGAACTGCTCGAAGGCGTCGCGGAAGCCGCAGGACTCGATGGTGCAGCCGGGGGTGTCGGCGCGGGGGTAGAAGAAGAGGACTACGGGCTTGCCCTTGAAGTCGGTGAGGGAGACTTCTTTGCCGTCTTGATTTTGGAGGGTGAAGTTTTCTACTTTGTCGCCGGGATTCATTTGGATTCCTTCGTGTTGTTTGAGATGAGGTTCATCGCTGGAGCAACTTCTACCGAATGGTTATGCGTGCTTCTTACTTCACTAAACAATCTTTCCTTCCGGTGTCTGCAACACTCGCAATCAACCATCTCCCATCGGTGCGAACAAGATTGAACAGATCGGTTCCGCAGTGATCCACTTTGCCGTCGACCAGGAATTCGAATGGGGCCCAGACTACGGCGAGGTCGTTGTCGATGCGTATGAGCGGGTCGTGAATGCGCTCTTCGATCTTCGTGGTGCCGGGTTTTCCTACGCGGTCTGCGAAGGCCTCAAACGTCATCTGGGTTGGCTTGCCGTCTCGCATGAGAACCATCGTGCCGCCGGGGAGTGTTGGTTCCTTGATGGCCGCTGCGTCGCGCTTTGCCATGCCGTCGAACATCGCTGTCACGGGGGCGAGGACTGCCTGCTCTTCTGGTGTGGAGGCGTGTAATGAGCCAGCAAGGAAAACGGTCGCAATTGCTCCGGAGATAGACAAAACCAAACGTAGTCTAAGGGTCTTCATGGCTCCCGATTCTAACCCCCGAGCCGGGGCGTTGACGTCTTGATTTCGGAGGGTGAAGTTTTCTACTTTATCGCCGGATTTATGTGGGTTCCTTTGCGGTGCTTGAAATGCAGTTTATCTTCGACACCAAGTTGCCGAAAAACCGACTTTGCGGGAGTTCGCGTCGCATATCATTGTGCGGTGGAGAATAACAAGATCATGGCGGAAGACGCGCTCGTTCAGAAGGACGAGAAAAGCCCTTTCGATCGGCTTACTCGGAAAACCGCTCTCAGTGGTGCTCTTGCTCGTCTTTACCAATTCAGTTTGCATTCATTCATGGCTGGTTTTCCGGAGAGCAAAGGCAGAGTCAGGCAGCGGAATGGTAAGTGAGCCTCCGTCTGGATACGTTGGGATTTGAGAAATCGCCTATGGTTCTGGGTGACTGTCGACCATCTATTGACATTACTTTTGCATGTTGCGCTTGTGGTATCGGATTCCGTGGACTGATCACAGTTACCCCGGTATCACGCTCCTGCCAGTGGCTCTGCTGGATTTGGCCGTGGCATACGGAGCTATGAAAACTGGTTGAACTGCTGGTCATCTTCATTAGCCGACGGAAGTAGAGGGTCTGGCCCTGCTGATCGCCAATGGCGTGAGCCATGCATTCCATGCCTCCCAAAAACGGGATTTCAGGAAAGTGAGGCGAGGGTTTTTTCTAGGGAGGCGGAGTCTTCCACGTGGGAGGTTTTTTGGTTGCGGTCGATTTGGCGCATTAGGCCGGAGAGGACTTTGCCGGGGCCGACTTCGATGAAGTGGGTTGCGCCCTGGGCGATGAGGAGATGGATGCATTCGACCCAGCGGACCGAGCCGGTGACCTGACGGATGAGGCAGTCGGGGACTTCGGTGCGGTTGGTGAGGAGGCGGGCGTCGACGTTGGCGGCGACGGGAAAGACCGGGTCATTGAAGGTGATGGCTTTGAGGTCGGCGGCGAGGGCGTCCTGCGCAGGCTGCATGAGGGCGCAGTGGAAGGGTGCGCTGACCTGGAGCATGACGGCGCGCTTTGCTCCGGCTTGCTTGCAGAGATCGGCGGCGCGCTCGACTGCGGCGGTGGCGCCGGAGATGACGGTCTGGTCGGGTGAGTTGAGGTTGGCGGGGGAGACGACGGCGCTGTTGGGGGAGAAGGTCTTTGCTTCGGGGCTGTTGGGGAGGGGCGTGAGGTCGTCGGAGACCTGGTCGCAGATGTCGGTGATGAGGTCGGCGGAGAAGCCGAGGATGGCGGCCATGGCGCCCTCGCCTGGGGGGACGGCCTGCTGCATGTACTGGCCACGGGAGCGGACGGTGCGGATGGCGTCTGCGAAGGAGAGGGTGCCGGCGGCGACGTGGGCGGAGTACTCTCCGAGGGAGTGGCCGGCGGCGAAGGCGGGGGTGATGCCCTTTTCTGCGAGGATGCGGGCGGCGGCGACGGAGACGGTGAGGATGGCTGGCTGGGTGTGCTCGGTGAGTTTGAGCTGCTCTTCGGGGCCTTCGAAGACAAGCTTGGAGAGGGAGAAGCCGAGGGCGTCGTCGGCCTCGTCGAAGAGGGCGCGGGCGGTGGGGAAGTTGTCGTAGAGGTCGCGGCCCATGCCTACGGTTTGCGAGCCCTGGCCAGGGAAGAGAAAGGCTAGTTTAGTCATCGTGATTATCTTAAATGAAAGGTGAGGTGGGCGGTTGATGGCGCGATGGGCCAATCGGTCTAGTCGGTCGTGTTGGTCTCTTCGGGATGGATGCTGAGGATATAGCGGAGTTCGTTCAGGCGGAGGGTGATCTTCTTCTGGATGGCTTTGGCTTCAGGTTGTTCGATGCCGAGGACCTTCAATAAGCGTTCGCTGATGTGCCCGAAAAAGTCCTGCGCCATGAGCAGCATGGTGATGAAGTTTTCGTTCTGAATGCGTGCTTCTTCTGTAGACAGACGATCATGGGAGGCGCCCATCATGGCGAAGATGTTCTCTTTCAAAATCTCTTTGAGGAAGTGTATGGCTTGACGGAGGTGGACGAGATCTTCGCTGACGTCGTGGGCGGAGAGTTGTGCGTGTGCGACGAAGAGACCGAAGTTTGCTTCGTGGATTCGGCAATGGAAGAATGGCCTGTCCTGCCAGTGGCAATGGGTGACATCGAAGTATTCGTTGTTTAGGAGCGGCTCCCAGAGATCGAGGATGCCCTGCCAGTCGTTGTTCCGATAAAGCTCGGACTGTTGCTCGCGGCGGCCGTTCATAAGGCGTTTGAAGTCTCTCTCCGACTCAGTCGTGGCTACCTCCCACGGGTCTTCGTAGATGACGCCGCCCTGCGAGAGGATGGTCTCGAAGAGATCGTGACGGCTGGTGTTGGAGGGAGGAGGTTTGGACTTTTGTGCCTTGATGGAGTTTTCAACGAGGCGACGTATTTCGATGACGCTCTCGTTTGTGGCGGCGATTTGTTTGGCGACCTCGGGGATGAGGTTGGTTTTCTGCTCGATGTTTAAGATGGTCTCCTTGATGCGCTTGAGGGAGGCGAGGGCGAGGGCGGAGAAGGCGGTTTGCGCCTCTCTCCATGCGGCTTCGTAGTCGGAGGTGGCGATGAGGATGCGGAAGTTTTCCTGAAGACGCTGGGGGAGGTGCTTTTCGATGTCGGAGAAGAGAGGCGCGGGGATGGTCCTGCGGGTTTGGTTGAACGAGAAACTTTTGCGGCGGAACTGATCGCCCTGCGCGTCGAGGTCTTCGAGGGTGCGGCGGATGATTTCACGGATCTTTTCGGGCTTGAGTTCGTTGGGTTGAATGGACGGTAGATGCAGGGGACCGGGCGTGGAGAGGGCGAGATCCCAGTTGGCGAACCAATCTTCGTATCCGAGGCCGTAGGCCGGGCGTATGGCGATGAGGCTGATGCGCAGGGTGTCGCGGTAGGCGGCTTCTAGGTCGGGGGCCTCGTTCTTCAGCTTTTCGATGAGGGAGTCTGCGCCGGTTTCGAGGAGTTTTTTGCCGGCGTCTTTTCCGAACTCTTCGGCGTAGCTTCCGATGAGGCCTTCGGCAGCGTCTCCCATGGAGGAGCCGAGCCAGGTGCCGAGTGCGCCGCCCAGAGGGCCGCCTACGGCCGCTCCGAAACCTGCGGCTGCGACGGTGATGGCGGGCTTGGCGAGGTTGAAGCGGGCTTTCTTCATCTCAGCTCACTCAAGGGTTGGCGGTCTTTCAGGTTTCCTATGGTAGCGCGGGTTGGGGTGTTCGCACTTTTTGGGATGACAGTGTGCCTGACGTGTTGGGTGAGTCAGGCCGATCTCGCGCAGAGGCTGGGGGCGCGTCAGTCCGTGAACGCAACAGAGACGCGGAGGCTCGATTTGAGTCGGCCGCTAGCGTTGAAGTTGGCTAAGCTGCTTAAGCTTCCGGTGGAGCGATTTTTTCGGGGTGAGGGGTCAGGCGCTGCGGGGCTAGATGCCGAGGCCGAAGTCTACGTCCTGCTCGTCGCCGGAGTGGGCGTAGAAGTCGTAGGGGGTGCGGCGGTTGAACTTGTAGCGCTGGCGGAGTTCGCGGCCGATGAAGAGGCCAAGGGCGACGGCTCCGAGGCCGGCTGAGATCCAACCGACGGTCTTGATGAGGGCGGACTCTTCGAACTCCTCCTCATCTTCGCTGAGACGTGGAAAAGGGAGCGGTTCGTTGACGGGGAGACCGTCGTCGGCGGGTTTGGAGCGAAACTTCATGCTATGGATGATAGCGCAGGTTCGTGAAGGTTTGACAGAACTGGTGGTCGCGCTATGGTCCTTCAGTGGCATTGACCTGTTGGACGCTAACGATGAGATAAGGTTGCCGCGCGGGGTGAGCATGTGACTAAAGTGCGCGTTGGCGTTTGAGGTTCTGTTAGGTGACGTCGACCTGGTGGAAGCCTAGGCTGTAGAGAAGGGTGGTGACGGTGGCGCGGGCGTTCTTGCGGGCGGTGTCGAGGATGCCGTCCGCCAGGGCAGACTGCTGGAGCTGCTGCTCGGCCTTGGCGCGGGTGTCGGATTCGAGGTTCTGATCGGCCGGGACGAGGAGGCCAGTGGAGCGGGCGTAGACGCGGGTGTGCTGGTTGTCGAGTGTGGTGATGAAGAGCTGAGAGGCGGGGAGGGTGACGTGAATGGACTGGCCGCCGTCCTTGTTTTCGATGCGGACGTCTTCGGGTTTCAGTTGGCTAAGATCGATTCCGGCGATCGATTGGCCGTGGACGACGAGGAGGAGACGGTCGCCGGCGAGGAGGTCGGGAAGGACTGGGCTGGATTTGGACCCTTCGACGACGGTGTCGATGGAGTACACGACGGTTTCGAGGCGGTTGAGACGCTGGATGCGTTGGACGACTGCGGGGACTGAGGTGTCGAATGCGGTGGTGCGGCCGGTGATTGCTGTCGCGACGCGCGAGAA
>CAVYUE010000024.1:0-87117 GCA_963771625.1 uncultured Acidobacteriaceae bacterium | reverse complement strand
CCACGAACGGCGCACGATCTCTTCCACCGGCTGGAGATCGGAGGTCTGAGTCTCCAGCTTTTCCGGAATGTCGATCTGGACGTTGAGGGGGAGGCCAATCAGGCGAGCCAGAGCGTTCTTTTGCTTCTCCCGATCACCAAGCTGAGAGCGTAGACGTTGCTGTTGCGTCTGTAGTTCCACCAAACTGCGGTTAGCGTCGATCGGGGCTTTGTTGCCTGCATCCGCCTGCGCCCGCGCCTGTTTGTAACTCGCTTCGGCGTACTCAACCTCTGTACGCTGTGCGTGGATCAAGGTGGTAGTCGCCATTAGCTGCAGATAGGTGCCGGTGACGGCGAGCACGACTTCCTCACGCGCCTGGCGTGCGTCCAGCCCTGCTGCATCAGCGGTCTGTCGTGACGAGCGATAGTTATGGATAGCTGTAAAGTCCATGACACTCTGCTGGAGAGATCCGCGAATGTCGTAGTAGTGGAACGGTCCTACTGTGGTGGGAAAATGGAGGGAACTGGAACCACCGAAGGCGGCGGAGCTGAAGCCTTCCGCCTGAAGATTCACCTTCGCGGCATTTTCCGATGCACTAGCACTAACGGTGGGGAGCAGGGAACTGCGTGCAAATAGGCGTTGCGCTTGTGCCTGCTGCGATGCGGAGTCGGCACCGATCTTACCGAGATTGAACTGAAGACCGCGCCGCACGGCATCTTCCAGGGTGAGGGAGATGGATCCGACAGGCGGATTTGAGTCCAAAGCGCTGCCAGTATAGGCTCCCTGTACTGTCACCTGGGTGTTCACCGTGTTGACGCTCGAGCTTGTGGAAGGGGTGGCCAGTTGCTGCACAGAAGCTCCGCCCTGCTGGCGGCCTGAGAGAGGAAGCTGTAGAGCGTGAGTGCTGGAGCCTTGTTGCGCGCCTTGTCCCCAAACTGGGCCAGTAGCCATCGCGAGCAGCACGAAAGCGGAAACGCGCGAGCACCGCCCTATCTGCGGGGACGGTTCGGTGGCGAAGGTGGTGAAACGTGTTGTGCTAAATAAATACATACGTGTATGTATTATATTCGAACCAGGAATAAAATTTGTCAAGAGGAACAATGGAATGCCCCGGCTAGCGCTCAAGGACAAAAACAAACATCAGGCTCGAACCGAGGAGACCCAGTCGAGAATCCTGGATGCTGCAGAGGCTGTCTTTTCTGAGCAGGGCTTTGAAAAGACCCAGCTTGAAGAGGTGGCTACACGCGCCGGTTACACACGGGGCGCGATCTATGCGCACTACTCCAGCAAGGAGGATCTATTTCTCGCGCTCATTGAGCATCGCGTCCTTACCCGTTTTACAGTTATACGGCAGATCATCGAAGCCGAGCCCAAGGTAAGCAAGCGGCCCGAAATCTTCAAGCGCTGGATTGCCTCCCAGGCAAGTGACCATGCATGGGCTACTTTGATGTTGGAGTTTAAGTTGTATGCGCTGCGGCGGCCGCGGTCGCGCGAGAAGCTGCAGCACTTATACGAGATATTGTTCAAATCGAACGATCTTATCGAGCTCTTGTTTGGCAACGGTCTGGATAAGGAAGCGCGGGCAGCAATAGAGCGTCGGCTGGCCATCATGGGGGCCATTCTGAGCGGCGTGATTCTTGAGAGCCACTTCCGGCCGAAGCTTCTTCCCAAAGCTCACCTGCAGGCGCTCCTCGATGAGCTGTTTGATGCTCTCATCCACGCCTGAGCAATAGTCTTGATGTGCGGTGCCGGTCTATCTTCATACCCGCTAAAACGTTACTGCCAGCGGCAATTTACGCCCTTCAGCAATATGAGATACGCTCGTTTATACAGACAATTGAAGGTCACAATTCCCGAAACTTAGGGACTAAAAAACTTTCTACAAGTTGTAACGGGCTTTCTTTAGGGTGTAAGACTTGCGGTGGAAACAAAAAGTCGCAGTTGCATGCATAGGCGTCGTGCTCTCATTTGGCTTGCGTGCCCAGGGCTCACAAACAACGGATGCAGGTCTCCCGTTGCGCAGCGAGGTTCTCTCTACGTGGACGACCGCGCAGGGGTTGCCTCAGAATTTTGTGACCACTCTCGCCCAGACGCCGGATGGTTTTCTTTGGGTCGGAACGCTGAACGGTCTGGTCCGATTTGATGGACTACACTTCAGGGGCTTTGAGAAGGACGGCCCGCCAGAGCTTCAGGAAAGGATACTGAAGCTGGAGCGCGACAACGAAGGCGGAATCTGGATCGCCACGCTTACCGGACTCTTCCACTACACGCACAACCGATTTCGAACGATCGCCATTCCTCGCAGCTCCCGCGCTTTCATACAAATGATAGCCCGCACTACCGACGGTGGCGTTTGGATCGTCTCCGAAAACAAGCTCATGCGCACCCGCGGCGATACAGTACAGCCTGAGGCTTTGCCCGCCGGCACACGGACGCTGCGCGATCTCTTCGAAGACAAGAGCGGAACGCTTTGGATTACAGATACCGAACACGTTCTTGCAGTGAAGCCTGATCATTCTGTCGTTCAATACAATCATCCCGGCATCCAACTTCTGTCCGGAGACGATTCAGGCAATGTTTACGCCGGCGACGGCCATAAGCTGTTTCGTTTTGAAGGTGACGGCTTCATGTTGGTATCAAACCCTGGACTCGACAACTTCGTCGACGTGATGGTCGATCGTCGCGGTGCACTCTGGATGGCAAGTGGTGGCCTGCATGGACTCAGTTGTAAATACGGTAGTCGAACTGAAGTTCTGACGACTGCGGACGGACTGGCCAGTGATGACGTGCGAGTCATCCTGGAAGATAGAAATCATGACGTATGGGTGGGAACCATCGCCGGCCTCCAGCGATTTCATCATGGGATCTTCACCAGTTATCACGTTAGCCAACTGACGGGGGGACGCAGCCAGACTGATGCAATCTTCGAGCAAAAAAACGGTGCCGTGTGGGCTGGAACATTGGAAGGCGGCGTTGCCGAGTTCAAGGATGGACACAGAACACTCTACGGGCCCACGCAGGGACTTCCCTCTGGTCAGATCCGAGGGTTCGCCGAGCATGGTGCCACGCCTGCGATTGCAATATCTGACTATGGCATCTTTGAGCGCCGAGGGCCCAAATTCACCAAGATACCCTCCATTCCGCATGGGTACGTTAATACTCCTGTGGCAACCGCTGACGGCAGTCTCTGGTTTAGCGTCCTCCATCACGGACTATTCCGCCTGAAGAACGGAAAGTTGTCGAGCATCGAAGTTGGACAGCCGCAAGCCGGTGATTCCATCCGGTATCTAGCGACTGATAGACAGGGAGATCTGTGGGCGGGAACAGACGCGCAACTCGATCGTTGGACAGGGGAGCGCTTTGAGCCAGTAGTCAACACTCCGCATCCCGTTCTCAGCGCAACGTGGCCTCAACACGGCTTGGCAGTAGCCACCATGCGCGGCCTCATGCTCTGGCTTGTCGATGGTTCAGAGCGCAAGATCCTGGGTCAAGGAAGAACCCTCACACAGAGCGAGGGACTTCCGGGTAGTTTCGTGCTGGACGTCGTCTCGGATGCGGAGGAAAATCTCTGGGTTGTTACTCCGCGCGGCATTGCACGTCTCAGCCGCGACCAGTGGATGGCATTCGCCGAAGGGAAACTGGATCATGTCATCCCTGAGATCTTCGACGAGGCCGACGGCCTTACAAGTGATGACATTCTTCCCCTCAACCAGGTGACGGCCACAAACTCCCGCGATGGACGCATCTGGTTTGCTACCGTTGGCGGAATCGCCGTTGTGAACCCGCACCCGCCGGACCCATTGGCGCAGGCTGTCCTCGATTACATACAAGTCGATGATCGGCGCTATTCCGCGGACGCGCCTACTATCTCTCCGGGACATCATCGCATCACATTTGCTTACACGGCGCCCACCAACACAGGGGCCGAACAGACTCGATTCCGCTATCGGCTAGCTGGATGGGATCGACAGTGGATCGACGCCGGTACAGAGCGTGTGGTCTCCTACACTGGTCTGCCGCCCGGTCGTTATACCTTCCAGGTCATCGCTACGAATCGAGAAGGTGTATCAAGCGGAGTAGCCGCCACCGCTGCACTTCAACTCCAACCATTCTTCTGGCAGACCAGATGGTTTCTGGCGTGTGTAATTCTTGGGGTTATCGGTATTGCGGTTGAGCTGACTCGACGAAGAACGAGGTTCCATGCGGAGCGCCTCAGTCTTCGCTTTCAAGAACGAGCCGCTGAACGCGAACGCATCGCCTATCAAATCCACGACACCGTCATTCAGGACATGATCGGAGTCGCATTTCAGCTTGAACTGCTCGGCTTTCAAATAACGGAACAGCCCGAGACAGCGAATGATTCGCTCGGCATCCTCGCCGACCGTGTGCGTGGCAGCATAGCGCGCAACCGCAACATGGTCTCAAGCCTCCATTCGACCGCGGTGGTAGAGTACAGCCTCATCGAGGTTCTACGGCATGCTGAGGCAGAGTTCAGACTCAGTGACCTGCCTGAGTTTGAACTGACGAGTGAAGGAGATCCCCGCCCGATCGATCCTCTGGTACGTGATGAGGTATATCGAATCTGTCGAGAAGCCTTGTCCAATGCCTTCCGCCACGCTTACGCGAAACACGTCAGCGTGAAGATACATTTTTTCCCGGACTCCTTCGAGGTTATTGTTGTAGACGATGGTCAAGGCATCGATGAAGTTACACAGCGGCAGGGGAGGGAAGGACACTTCGGATTGCGGGGCATGCAGGCTCATGCGAAACGAATCGGGGCGACTCTCACGATCGACAGTCATCTGGGGCTGGGAACGAAGGTCACGCTGCAGGTAAAAACAACCAAGCCAGTCTGGACACGGTGGCGTCGAGAACGGAAGCTGGAAGAGGAGAGTTTTGCTCGTGACGAATCAGCTCGCTGAACCTGCAAGACCAATCGAAGTCCTGATCGTTGATGACCATCCCATGGTGCGTGAGGGATTGGCGGGTGTACTTGCACGGCATCAGATGAAGATCGTTGGGCTCGCCGCCAACGGCCGTCAGGCAGTTGAAATGTATCTGGCGCTCCGGCCCGATGTCATGTTGCTTGATCTTCGTCTTCCCGATCAAAGTGGTTTCGACGTGGTACGCACTGTGTTGAAGGCTCATCCAGAGGGGCGCATCATCATTCTCAGTTCTGCGCAGGGTGATGCATCGATCTATACCGCCATCAGCCTGGGTGTGCGCGGTTATTTACTCAAAGGCATTGATGGGGCGACGCTGGCTGATCAGGTCCGTCACGTTGTCGCCGGAGGAAAATCTCTCTCTCCTGAGACCGCCGAAAAGCTGACTCAATACATTACCTCGGGCAAGCTGAGCGAGAGAGAGATCGAGGTGTTGTGTCTTATCTCCCAAGGAAAAAGCAATAAGGAGATCGCAGATCTACTCTTTGTGACAGACAACACCGTCAAGATGCACGTCAAAAAGATTCTTCTTAAATTGCATGCGAACGATCGAACGCAGGCGGTGGTAATTGCGATTCAGCGGGGACTGCTGGACGCATAGGCTGCGCCGCCGAACTACCCTTTTGGGTAGTTCCAAAATTATCCTTTGCATTTTTCCGCTCGTTCGAATCTGGCGCTAAGCTTTCATCAGATTTTATCCAAACAACCAACTGTTCTGTGTTGAAGCCTGAGCACAGACCGAGCCGCACCGGCATCTTCGGTACGCAGACGCACACCTATGTCTTGGCCACGGAACTTCCGTCCCGGTCCTGCGGGCACATCGAGACCGACCCCATCTGAGCCATGCGGTCTCCTACTACCCATCACCTCATTCAACCAGGAGAAATGATGAATCTGCAGAGAAAAACCGCTAAAGCATCTACAGCTGCACTCGCAGTACTATCAGCGTTTGGGCTATGTTCCGGTCAAGCCGAAGCTGCAACACACGCTGCCGTCGCGAAGGGTTTGCAATTTGCCACCGACCAGGGGAGAGTTGCTTCGAACAAGGAGCAGGTCCTTACGGTCATTCTCAAGCTTCATAACCAGGCGGCTTTTGATAAGGCCGTTGAAGAGCTGTACGATCCCGAGTCGCCCAGCTTCCACAAGTGGTTTACCGATGCGGATTTTGCACGATACGCACCAACGGCCACTGAGATAAAGGCTGTGACAGAGGAGTTGGAGAAGCAGGGCCTCAGCGTCGTGTCGACGGATCCTCAAAACTTCTCGGTTCGCGTGCATGGCAGCACAGCGGTTGTGGAGAAGGCCTTCCAGACCGAGCTCCATACTTTCAACTATCAAAAGCGAAGCTTTCAGGCGCACGTTCGTGATGCCCAGTTGACGGGCGCAGCGGGAGAGCTTGTTGATTCGGTGGCCGGTCTGGATCGCCATCAAGTGATCCCACAGATTTCGTTCGTCAAAGACCCGAAGACAGGCAAGGCGTTGTATGCGAAAAAGGTGACGGCGCAGGATACGGCGGCGACGTTGTTCAACATTACGGGAACTCCGCTGACCGCTGACAAACTGTACAGTCTCAAAGCGCTCGCTACGACTTTGCCCGTGGCTACCTACTTCGGCACGGTGTACAACCAGGGCTCACCGCGGCAAGCGGTCTCTTACACCCCGGCTCAACTTCAGTCCCACTATGGGTTGACCTCGCTGATCAAGCAAGGGTACGACGGGACTGGTCAGACGATCGCACTCGTAGAGGCCTACGGTTACGACGCCGCGGAGACCGACGCGAATTTGGCAGCCACTACCTTCGGCTTGCCGGCGCTAACGTCGAAGAACTACGAGGTCATCTATCCGGAAGGAAAGCCGCTAAGCCCCAGTGCTGCGGATCTGACCGGCTGGACCTATGAGATTGCGCTCGACATTCAAGCAGCTCATAGCATCGCTCCCGGGGCGAAGCTTGCTGTAGTCGCTTCGTCAGGTCAGGACAACGAAGACTTCATCGCTTCGCTCCAGTACATCATCAGCCACAAGCTGGCGAACACGGTCTCAAACAGTTGGGAGACAGACGACGAGATTATCGCGGGGTCGGCCGAAGAGAATGCCTACAACAGCATCCTGAAGCGCGGCGCTGCTGCAGGAATCTCGTTCCAGTTTTCAAGCGGTGACAGTGGAGACCTGGGTCTGGGCACGCCGGTTGGTTCGGTGTCGGTTCCTTCCAACTCTCCTTATGCAACCGCCGTCGGCGGAACTAGCATCCTGAACGATCCCAACGGCACTGAGCCGATCGTAGCTGGATGGGGCACCGTGATTAACGTCCTTGACGAGGTCTTTATCGCCGACCCACCGACACCGTCCTTCCAGTTCGGTGCAGGCGGCGGTGAGAGCTTGTTCTATGCCAAGCCATCGTGGCAGAAGGCGCTTCCGGGAACTGGACGTCAGGTGCCGGATGTATCAGCGCTAGCCGATCCTTACACGGGCTTCCCAATCGTTGTCACCTTCGAAGGCGAGCAGTTGGCCATCCCCGGCTACGGTGGAACCAGCCTAGCCAGCCCTATCTTCACATCAATTTGGGCGATCGCCGATCAGTACAACGGCAGTCCTCTTGGTTTCGCAGCCCCTGCGGTTGCAAAGTTGAAGGCGGGGGAGATCACCGATGTTCTGGGTACGTCCACACTGAATACCTCTGATCCTGCGGGCACGATCTACGACACCAATGGCGCAACGTTCTACTCAGCTCTGGATCTGTTCGCGAACGCCGCGGCGGGACAGACACAGACACAGTTTCCAAGCGCACTTTGGCCACAGAACTACAACAACCTCTTCTCGATGGCGTTTGGCGTTGACACCTCTCTGACGGTGACACCAGGCTGGGACAACGTTACCGGCTTTGGCGAACCGAACGGCTTGCCGTTTATTCAAGGCGTCACCGGCAAGAAAAAGGGAGCGGCGGTCGCGAAATAAATCTTTGACGATGTACATCAAGTGCGCGTCGGGAGAGATTCCGGCGCGCTCTTTTATGCTCTGTGCACCGGCCAATACAGTTCAACTCAACGGCGATCTAAAAACTCAGTGAAGTTGCAGGTCCGAGGTAGTCCACCTTGACGTAGAGCTGCGCGGGCGGGGCAGCTTCATTCGAGAGGCGAGCGGTAAGAGTGTGTGATCCTTCAGTTGCGACGATGAAGCTAGCGATCAGCGGAACGGTCGGCCCAGCAAGACCAGACGCGACGGGGATCGCTGGTGCTCTCGCAGGAGGATTAACCAATAGGTCGACTTGCTGAGGGGCGTCCGCATAGACGAAGAGGTTAACCTGAGAGCCGGCCGCGGGCCAGATTGATCCGGCAGCGCGGAAGTCGCTGGAGATGGCATTGCCGCCATACTGTGGGGACGCGGGATCGTTGTCACCCAGATCGTCGGCCATCTCGAACTGCTGAACGGTGCGCCGCGCTGCGGGTGCGAAACCGCCGGTGACGCCGGCAGGGCCCCAGATGGAATAAGAGAGCGGCGGTACGGCGATATCAACCCAACCATCTTGATTAGTCCAGATGTCGTCCGGGCGGGAGCCGCTGTAGTCGTGGAGTTGGGTGTTGGGTGGGAAGGCAGTGGAGATCCATGCGTCGTGCCATGCGCTGCCGTCATTGTTGATGGCGACGATGGCGCGTGCACCGCGCTCAAGAATGAGGAGTTGCTGCGATTCCTGATAGCGAACGAAATAGTCGCCGCTCTTAAACGCGAGTTTCTGGTGGCACCAGACGAGGTTTTCCACCCAAGGACGAGTCGGAATGGCATCTGCGGTGGTGTTGTTGATCCAGGGAAGAATGTTTTGGAAGAGGTCTGCGTAGAAGAACTGGGGACTTCCATCGACGGTGATAGCTACAGCATAGGCTAGCTGCGTACGCGGGTTATCAGGGTCGAGATATATGTCGACGTGGGCGTCGTAGTTGTCGTGATTGTTGACGAAGGGAACGGTCTTGAATCGGTTCTGCTGTTGCAGGGAGGGAAGGTTGCCGACGTTGTAATATCCGTTGGAGTTGACGAGGTCGCGCAGGGCGAAGCGCAAGGGATAGTCGAAGGTTCCTGAGCGGTTGGATGTGGACTGGGCCCAGTTGTCCAGATCGGAGCTGTTGCCGGTAACAAACTCGCCCACACAAAAATACTCTGGTGTTGGGCCCATGGCGTTGTAGAGGAGATCGCCGACTACCTCGGGTGGGAAGCCCATGACGTCGTCGAAGCGGAAGCCATCAACGCCGGTCTGACGTACGAACCAAACGAACCACGCGCGTGCGTTTTGTTTGGCTGCGCAGTTGGGATCGGCATTGCCGGAGTCGCTGCAACGGCCCTGGTAGCAGAAGTCGGGGCCATCTTCGGCCACGACCCAGTCGCCGGTGCCGTTCCAGTGCGCGGGGTTCATGTGGAAGTCGAGCCAGTTACGCGGCCATCGGCCGGTGCCAAGACCTGCGAAGGCGTTGGGATGGAAGTTCGTCCAGGTGTTGGGCCAGGGTGCTGAAGCGTCAACGCTCCCACCGCTGCAGTGGTCGAGTACGATGTCAGGATAGACCTCGAGTCCGTTTGCGTGGGCTACGGCGATGAGGCGAAGAAACGAGTCCTGAGTCCCAAAGCGCGTGCCGACTGCGCCGTTCTGATTTTTCTGCCCGATGTCGTAGTAGTCATAGGGGGTGTAGCCCATGTTGTTATGGGCGTTGGTGTCCTTGCAGGGCGGCGGAGTCCAGATGCCATCGAAGCCGAAGGCCGCAATGCGTGGCGCAAGCTCGGCTATGTACGTGTACCAGTCGAACGGATAGGTCCCGTTCCAGCAGTTCCACCAAAAGACTTCCAGGACAGCTTTACCATTCCAGGGATTTGGCATAGGGCTCCTTGGAGACGCAGTTGCGAAAAACACCGCAGGCTGTGACATCGCCTCTGATATGTGAGGATGAGGGCCTTGGATAATGCGTGCGAACCGAGAGTGCCGGGGTCTGCCTTTGTGGCGAGAAAAGGGAACTGGGAGGCCTCTAGTATCCATGCGTCCACATTGAGTGGCAAGAGAAAACAATGACGGCATCGAGGTTTCTGAGGCGGATGTCTGTCGCATCATCTAATTAATTGCCTGCTCTTATAGATCCAGCTCGATATTCGAGACAGGCGTTGAACAGCAGATAAGGACATTGCCATTTACTGGCTGGTCAAGCGGCTCCGGAGCATATCGAAGACTACCGCCTATCAGCCCTGTCTCGCACGTATGGCAGACGCCCACTCTGCACGCCCACCTGACCGGCACCTCGCAGGCTTCGGCGAACTCCAAAAGACTTTGAAATCTTTCGTTCCATGGCACGGAGAGACCGCTCCGTGTGAAGGACACAGTTGGCCCTGCTCCCGGTGTTCCCGAAGGTGGGTGTACGGCTTTGGCTGTTGTGCTGGCGATCCCGGGTGTTAGAGCCGGACCTGATCCAAACGTCTCGGAGTGTATGGATGATTCAGAGACGCCCCAGGACTTCAGTTCGGCGCTCAACTCTGTGAAGAAAGCGCTCGGACCACAGAGATAAAAGTCCGCTTGCTTTGGCACCTGAATATGTTGCAACGAAGAGACACTAAGGTGGCCCGCGATGTCGTAGTTCTCACCCATGCGATCGTTCTGATCGGGCTCACTGTACGCGATCAGTGAGTGTGCATGGGGGAGTTTGTCGATCAGCGCCCGAGCCTCGGCCGCGAACGGATGCTCTCTTCCGTTGCGCGCCCCGTAGATCCACCAGATCTCTCGCGACGCTTTCGTGGGATCCAATGCCAGCCCGTGCAGCATGGAAAGAACCGGCGTCGCGCCAATCCCTGCACTTAGCAGAACGACAGGGCGGTCGCCCGCGGCAACTGCAAAGCTTCCGCGTGGAGCGCTTACTTCAAGAACGTCGCCGGTTTTAACGTGATCGTGCATGTATTGACTTCCAGCTCCGTTGGCTCGCTTCACACTGATGCGGTAGGTCCCACCATGTGCTCCCGACATGGAGTAGCTTCGTAACAGCGGCGACCCCTCCTCCACTTTTAGCCTCAAGACCAGAAATTGACCGGGAATCGGGGAGGGCAATGGCGAGCGGTCCTCCGATTCGAAGACGAAGGATCGAACATCGATACTCTCTTGCTTGATCTCGGCGACTCGCAACATGCGAAAGCCAGACCATGCCGGCGGAGGTGCATTCGAGCTGGCGAGCCCCGCGTTGCCCGCTTGTTGGTCCTTCGCATCCGCTGTGAGCATGGCTTCAAAAGACTGTCTCCAACCCAGGCTGAGTGCTGGATTGCGTACGGCCCTTTCGACCTGACCGCGTGGATGACCGGGCAGATAAAGAAGCGCATCAATTTCACTGACCGTGAGGGATTCCAATCCCGAAGTCTCTTTAACGATCTCGTCTCCAGCACCTACCTCACCTTCTTCGATGACGCGAAAGTAGAATCCAGGGCGATGATGAGAGACGAGCAAAGCGGGCATCTGCGTATGATTCATTCGCATACCAACTCGGTAGCAGGTCACTCTTGGCTGAGTGACCTCGAATAAGGCTGTCCCGATTCGATAACGATCGCCGATGCAGACCTCGCTGTCGGGAAGACCATCGACCGTCAGATTCTCGCCAAACTGGCCGTATTCGAAGTCATGCCTTTGAAGGTAATTCTCCCAATATCGATAGGAGTCGAGCTGGTAGACCATGACTGCGCGGTGCTCGCCGCCATGTCCACGCAGATCTCCTTGTCCGTCCCCATCAAGATTGAGACGGCGAGCCATCACTCTACCCACTACGGGTCTCTTCCAAACACCTGTGCGTACTGTCTTTCCTTGCCACTCGACATCTCGCGGAAGGCCCACGTTGACTGAAATAAGTGAACTCATCTGACATCACCTCCGACATCGAGAGTTTATCTAGGATTCATCGGGCCCTTCACGAGCCTTACAATGATTGCTTGGTGGCCTTGGAGCTTCCAAACTCTACGGCAATTGGGCGGCCACGTTTCGGTTAGAGGGACTAAGTCCCTCGTTTGTAGAGGGGTTTAGACGTGCGACGATTGTAATGTAGTACGAAGCGATCCCTTGTTGGGCATCGATCGGGGTTGGTGACGGAACGGTGACGAAGGCAAAGCGCAGATTGAGTCTGGCTTTGTTCTCAGTTAGGATTTTGGAAGTAGTCAAGGAGAATGTGAGATGAGCTCGTCAAGTGAATCGGGGTCTTGGTTGGATAGTTGGTGGCCGCTGCTGGTGATCCTCTATGGAGTGATCTTCCTCTCGGTCCTGGTATCGTTTTCGCCGACGACGTGAAGAAGGGTGCGGCGTAAGCCGTGCCCTTTTATTCTGTGGAGGCGTGTTGCCTGCGAACTATCTGAGCGGGTGAGATAGAAGATCAGAAACGCTAACCTGCCGTTCTGCGGCCTCCAATCACGAACTCTTTGCAAAAAAAAATTCAGTAAACGTGGCGTATTTTTAGGCCGCTGGAAAAGTGCGTTTTAGTCTCCACGTCAGCCACACATATCACCACGTTTTTACCACCAAAACACCACGTTCAGACGTGCACGTTTTCCCAGACCCCATCAAAAAACGCCCGTAAAAACCTCGAAAAACGGTTCCTACGGGCGTCCTAAATTTTTTCTTGAAAAGTCGTCCAAAAAGTGACCATTTCAGGCCTTTGGAGACTTAGTAAGGCCTATAGTAACCGGGTCCATAGTAGTAGCCCGGAGGAGGTGGTGGCGGAGGTGGATACCGATGCCGAAACTGTGGGTCGGCGCTCGCTGGCACGCCCGCTCCCAGCCGGTCCAGCTCGGCCTGAGACACGGTCGTAACGTCGGCCGGCTGCGTTAGGTGGAAGCTCACAATCGCCTCTGATGGCAACACAGCTTCGCCCTTTCCGGAAGCGGCGGAGACGCCAAGTCCAGCCACACCGCCAACTCCAGCACCAACCGCAGCACCAACGCCGCCGCCAGCAACCGCGCCGATCAGCGCGCCAACCGCGCTCAATCCCACGGTATTTCCTACGGTATTGGCGGTCTTGTCAGCACCCTGATGCCACCAAAAATCAGTAGCCACAGGATATGTCTTACCGCCAAGCGAAACCGAAGTCAGTTGCAACTTCAGCTCGCCCTTTCCTTTCAACTCTCCAGCCGTATGTGCCTCAACCACCGTCCCTTGAATCGAGGCTCCACGCGGAATAGCGATCGCACCGCCAGCAATAACGTCGGTCAGCACAACCCCATCAAAAGGCGCTCCCGTTGCGGTGTGCTTACTGTCCATCCCTTGGTTAATTCGGACCCGCAGAACAGTGCCAGCGGGCACAACCACAGCGTCGCCGCCCTTCTGAGCAACATAGGGCCGCTGTGGCTGACTATATTGTGGCGGGTAAGGCTGACGAGACGGAGCGCCGTAAGGCGGTGGATATTGTCCAGCCTGTTGAGGCGGATATTGGCCACCTTGCGAAGGCGTTCCATACGGTGGTGGATACTGTCCGGCTTGCTGCTGTCCCCCATAGGGCGGAGGATATTGGCTCGGCGCAGCATTCTGAGGTGCGGATGAGGGGGTGGAACTATTCTGTGGCTGTGTACTCTGCCCTTGAGGAGGCGCCATCGTCCCGTCGGACTGTAGGTTTGGATTTGAACCAACATCTGCTGAGTCGTTGCTCGACACCGCAGGGGTTCCGATTGTCAGCTGATCGACTACCTTCTGCACACCTGCAGCGGTGGACACCAGATGTTCTGCCAGATCTCTCGATGGCTCGTCTCGGACTGTACCATTCAGCGTCACGACACCGTAAACGGTAGTCGACGTGATCGCTTGATCTGCAAGCTCGGGAGCCCCTGCCAACGCCTTCAAAACATTGGCTTCAATCTGCGCGTCCGGTACAGTTGCCGGCTTCGTTTGTGCAAATCCCACACTTACACTCAAAGCCAGCATCGCTATCCTGGATGCCGATTTCGAGACCTTTGAAAAGGAATTGCCCTGATACATACGATCCTCCGCTGCCTCCCGCGCAGCCGCATTGAGCCACGCTAACAATCGTATCTATGAAGACTCACTTTTCCTGAAAAAGTTACGGTGCTAGCGTCTGCCAGATGAATTGACCTCCTACCCTCAGTAACGGTATATTCAAAGAGCGGGGTGGAGCAGCCCGGTAGCTCGTTGGGCTCATAACCCAAAGGTCGTAGGTTCAAATCCTACCCCCGCAACCATTTAGGGGTTTAGGACCCCACAGAACCCCACTTTAGTGTGGGGTTCACTGTTTAAGCCCCTCATACACCTACCGTATCCGCTCCCTTGACGGCAAAACCATCTGTACGACTTTGGTGGTAGTGGTTCGCCTAGAAAGCATCTGAGCGTTACCGTGCGGAGAATACTTTTCTCGGCAGCGATCAATCACTGACAACAGCCCCTGCTTGCGGGTGTTATGAGTTAACTGGCACAATCTGGCCCCAGAATGACGATGTCCGAAAACCGCGAGTATTCGCGGCCGCATGGTGAGAAACTCAATTCATGGAATTGCCAGATAAGGCGACGTGCTACAAGGCCTTGCAGGGTAAGGACGCGCGTTTTGATGGGCTAATCTTCGTTGGCGTTGAAATCTACCGGGATCTACTGTAGGCCGGTTTGTCCCGCTCGCACAGCGAAGTATGAAAACTGTACTTTTTACGGCTCGGCAGCTGGCGCTCAGGAAGCAGGTTATCGCCCGTGTCTCCGCTGTCGTCCAGAGACCGCTCCTCAATTCGCATCGTGGAGGGGGACTTCGAATACCGTTTCTCGCGCACTTGCTCTGATCGGCGAGGGTGTTTTGGACGGAAATAAAAACAGCGTAGAAAAGCTTGCTGATCGCGTCGGTGTGGGCGAACGTCAGCTTCGGAGGCTCTTTCTGCAGCACCTGGGAGCGTCACCTGTCGCTGTGGCTCAGACGCGACGGGTGTTGTTCGCGAAGCAACTTATCCATGACACCACTTTGTCGATGACCGAGGTGGCTCTGGCGGCTGGCTTCAACAGTCTGCGACGATACAACGAAGTCTTTCATGACCTTTTCCATCGGCCACCCAGCTCGATCAGGCGCAAATCAGCTATCTCGCCCGATGTTGCTGGGGGAACGGAGTTCCGCATCCGCTATCGAGCCCCGTACGACTGGGATTCGATGTTGGAGTTCTTGCGAGTGAGAGCCATTCCCGGAATCGAAACTATAGAAAAAGGCGTTTACAAACGTACCGTCGAAATCGGAAAGCAGTTCGGATTCATCGAGGTGAAGCATCTTCCACACAAAGACAGTCTTTGCGTCACGATTCACTTTCCCAGCGTTCAGGCTTTGCAGGAGATCGTAAACAGGGTTCGACGGCTGTTCGATCTGGGAGCTGACATCGAGACCATCGAGGAACATCTCTCGCTTGATAAGGAGTTGCGGCCATCGGTTGAGAAGCGGCCTGGGTTACGCGCTCCTGGCGGGTGGGATGGTTTTGAGCTTGCGGTCAGAGCAGTGCTGGGACAGCAGGTCAGCGTGCAGGCTGCCCGCCAGCTCGCCGGCAAACTTGTCGCTCTGCATGGCAGACCCCTGGCCAAGGGCACTTCTCTTCCGAACGAATTGACGCACGTATTTCCTACGGCAGCGCACGTCGCGAGCGTCGATGACTTGGGTATCGGAATGCCCAGGTCGCGTCTGGCGACGCTGAAGGCAATTGCTCAGGCCAGCGTGGATGATCCGAGACTCTTTCAGCCATCGGGAGATGTGGACGAGGCCATCGCGAAGCTGACTGCCGTACCCGGAATCGGAGACTGGACCGCCCAATATGTGGCGATCCGCATTATTCGCGAGGTCGATGCGTTTCCTGCCTCGGACGTTGGTCTATTGCGAGGTGCAGAAAAGGTGCTTGGGGAAGCCTTGACACCGAAGAGGCTCGCGTCGCGATCTGAAGCGTGGCGTCCGTGGCGGGCATACGCCGCTCAGCATCTGTGGGCAGCCGATGCAACTCGGCCATCTAAACGCGCCCAATCAACAACACCAAAACAACACCTTGAAAAGTCGAGAGGAGATCGCCATGAACTTGTCCTATAAATACTTCGCTTCACCCGTTGGCGAACTGAAGCTCGTTGCGAGCGCGACTGGACTCATTGCAATCCTTTGGAAGAATGACAATCCCCGGCGCGTCCCACTCAAAGATCTGGTGAAGGACAACGATCAGCCCATTCTTATTGAGACGGAGCGTCAACTGAAGGAGTATTTCGCAGGCAAGCGCGACGCATTCTCAATCCCACTCGACATGCGCGGCACGGCATTCCAGAAAGACGTATGGCGTGCATTACTGGCGATACCATTTGGCAAAACTCTGAGCTATGGCCAAATTGCGAAACAGCTTGGGAGACCAATGGCGAGCCGAGCTGTAGGAGCCGCGAACGGCCGTAACCCTATTTCAATTATTGTTCCATGTCACCGGGTGATCGGCTCGTCTGGCAAGCTGACTGGCTTCGCCGGGGGCCTCGACGTCAAAGCGCATTTGTTGAACTTGGAGACGTCAAGCCGCATTCTCTCTTGATCCCTTCACTTAACATTGAGCAAAGAGGCCAAGGTTTAAATCTTGCTATGATCTCGGTCTCGCGTCTTCAGCCTTGTGGGTCTTTCCTTTGAATCGGTGCAGTTTTTTCGATTGCCTACTCCGCCAATCGGCAATGTATTTGGCGCTGGCTCGCACGACCGACCAAAGATGGCGGTATACTCACTAGCTTACGGGGAGCGCCAGCTCTCGATTTCAATTTGAACGAACATACCTCGGGCCCCGAACATAGGCGCCGGCGCCTGATTAAGACGCCCGGTAATCAGTCAACTGATAATTCCACTCTTACAAAATGTAGGATGTCTCATGGATGCAGATGAGACGAGGAAATAATTCAGTTCGAGGACTTATTCGTGCGAAAACACAAACTGGTGGACGAGCGAAATTCGGTCGACCCACAGTGTTTTCCAACACCATGATGGAGAGTTCATAGGAGAGTTTATGGCGACGACAACAGCCGCAATAGGAACTATGAAGGTAGCGCAAATCTCCAAGCCCGGAGGAGATTTCGAGATTGTGGAGCGAGAGATTCCCGAGCCCGGTCCGGGACATGTGCGGATCAAAGTGCAGGCGTGTGGTGTGTGTCACAGTGATGTGCTCACAAAGGAAGGCGCGTGGCCGGGTATTCAGTATCCCCGCGCTCCAGGACACGAAGTCGCGGGCATCGTTGATGTACTAGGTGACGGTGTCTCGGGGTGGAAGAAGGGGCAGCGCGTTGGTGTTGGCTGGCACGGCGGCCATGACGGCACGTGTCTCTCGTGTCGGCGCGGAGATTTTGGCAATTGCCAGAATATGCAGATTCCGGGTATTAGCTATGACGGGGGATACCAGCAGTACATGGTGGCTCCCGTAGAGGCGCTGGTGGCGATGCCGGATACTTTAACTGACGTTGAAGCGGCACCGCTACTCTGCGCTGGAATTACCACCTTCAACGCGCTGCGGCACAGCGGTGCGGTTCCCAGTGACCTCGTTGCGGTGCAGGGTATCGGCGGTCTGGGGCATCTTGGAATCCAATTCGCGAGCAAGTTCGGTTATAAGGTCGCGGCAATCGGGCGTGGATCGGAGAACGAAGCGCTCGCGAAAAAGCTCGGAGCAAATGTTTATATCGACAGTAAAGCGACAAATGCTGCCGAGGAGTTGCAAAAGCTGGGCGGGGCAAAGGTAATTCTGGCGACAGCCCCAAGCTCGAAGGCGATGTCCGAGCTGATCAACGGTCTGGGACCGAATGGCAGGCTTATGGTGATAGGTGCAGCATTCGATCCGATTGAGGTAACACCAATACAGCTCATCACTGGAAGTCGGACAATACAAGGGTGGGCCTCGGGAACACCAACGGACTCCGAAGACACACTGCGTTTTGCCGAACTTACCGGCGTGCGTCCCATGATCGAAACCTATCCGCTCGAAAAAGCGGGCGAGGCTTTCGCAAGGATGATGAGCGGTAAAGCAGAGTTTCGTGTGGTTCTAACGATGTGAGAACGGCGCAATCTGCTCTGTAACTCGACCAGTTTCGAGGCTGGTCGAGTTGTTCTAACAAAAAGCAAAAATTTCGGTGTCACATCGAATTGGTTAGCGACCAACTCGCGCCATGAGATGAGCTGGGTAGCGAGCGCCTGTCACTTCAATTCCCGAGAGAGCATTTTCAATTTGGCGCAGATCGTCTTTTGTTAGTTCCACGTTAGCTGAACCGAGGTTTTCCTCGAGTCGGTGGACTTTGGTCGTGCCGGGGATTGGGACAATCCACGACCTCTGCGAAAGCAACCAGGCCAGCGCGATTTGAGCACGAGTCACGTTCTTCTGCGAAGCGATCTCGCCAAGCACATCGACGAGTGTTTGGTTTGCTTTCCTAGCCTCGGCACTGAACCGTGGAACGATGTTACGAAAATCCTTGCTGTCGAAGGTTGTGCTCTCGTTTATCGCACCCGTGAGAAAGCCTTTGCCAAGCGGACTGAATGGCACAAAGCCGATGCCGAGTTCTTCTAGCGTGGGAAGGATCTCCTGCTCGGGTTCGCGCCACCACAGCGAATATTCGCTCTGAAGAGCGGTTACCGGCTGAACCGCATGAGCGCGCCGAATGGTCTCTGCACCTGCTTCGGACAAACCGAAGTGCTTCACCTTACCCTCGGAGATCAGATCTTTGACGGTGCCGGCGACGTCTTCGATGGGCACGTTTGGATCGACGCGATGCTGGTAGAAGAGGTCGATGACATCGGTGTTGAGACGCTTCAGCGCGGCTTCGGCAACCTGCCGAATGTGCCCCGGTTTGCTGTTCATGCCACTTTGTCCGCCGCTCTCATCGAAGTCGAAGCCGAACTTGGTTGCGATTACAACCTGGGTACGGAAGGCCGCAATCGCTTCGCCGACCAATTCTTCGTTCTTGTAAGGGCCATAGGCTTCTGCGGTGTCAAAGAAGGTGACGCCACTTTCGAACGCGGTACGAATCACTGCGATGGCCTGGTGTTTTTCTGTTGCGGGACCATAGCCGTAGCTCAGCCCCATGCATCCAAAGCCGAGAGCCGAGACTTCCAATCCACTCTTTCCTAGTTTGCGCTTTTGCATTGTCTCTCCTTTTAGATATCAACGCGAAAGTCAGTTCTCGCGGGGTGTCACGAAGCAGATTCTTTCTAGTTGGGTCGTGAGTTGTGTGAGGAAGTGGTTGCTCGATTGGCTTCGCGCCAGTGCTTGGGCGGCATACCCTCCCATGTGCGAAACGCTCTAGCAAACGAGTTGGCATCTTCATAGCCAAGGAGGTATGCAGCCTCTGCTAATTCGAGCACAGAGTTGCTGAGGTAATACCGCGCCATCTGATGACGAGCTTCATCGAGAACCCGTTGGTAGCTGGAACCTGAGTCCTGGAGGCGTCTCTGCAGTGTTCGCGAGCTCATGTGTAGGTCACGCGCGACATCCTCGACAACCGGTCGATGTCCCGTAAGCCTTTGCTGAATAGCACCGCGCACTAACTCGATGAATACGTCCTCGTCGTTAGAACGATTCTTCAGCTCCTGATCGAGTTGCGGTGCCAGCATCTCAAGGAGTTCCGCATTGCGAGTCACGAATGGATATGCAGCGTCGGTCGCACGAAAGATGATGGCGTTGCGGGATGCGCCGCAAACCACCGTGCAGCGGAAGTACCGTTCCAGTGCCTTAGTGTGTGCACGCGGTTGTACAAGTTCCACACGCACAGGTGTGATGCGCGTCCCGGTGCCTTGCCGGGCGATGGTTAGGACCCAAGCAAAGCAGTGTTCCACCAGGATCGTGGGTTCCACGTCCACAGCGAGCGACCAGCGGAACTGGATCGCCCACTCATTATCGGTAGTCTCATGCAAGATTGCTTCCGGTGCGGACAGCTTCTTGTAGCGCGCCATGTGATCGATTGCTGCACCGAAGGTCTCTGTTGACAGCGCTGCAATACCCATCGGATGGAAGCGCGCAATGCTGCTCTCTGTTCCGAGCTTGAGTCCGATGGTCGCATCCCTGCTGACTTCGCCGATCGCGCGCCAGAGAGCGAATAGCTCTTGCGTAGTGACAAGAATTCGGGTTTGTTTGAAGAGGTCCTGGGGGAGCCCGGCTCTGCGAAGAACTGTAGAGACGAGGACTCCCGCTTCTTCCAACCTCAGACCTAGGCTGCCAGGAACTCGAAAATGTTTGACCATGGTTTACTCAGATTTGAGAGAAGCCATGTCGATGGAGAATCGGTATTTCACATCGGCCTTAAGCAATCTCTCGTAAGCTTCGTTGATTTGTTGGATTGCAATAACTTCCACGTCTGACGTGATGTTGTGCTCCCCGCAGAAATCCAGCATCTCTTGGGTTTCGGCAATGCCGCCGATCGGCGAACCGGAGACGCTACGACGCCCAAAGATCAAACCGAATGAACTGAGGCTCAAGGGCTTTTCGGGAGCCCCGACGAGCGTCATGTTGCCGTCGCGGGTAAGCAAGTTGATATAGGCGTTGATATCGTGATCGGCGGAGACGCAATCCAGAATGAAGTCGAAACTGCCAGCATGCTTTTGCATTTCACCTGCATTTGCCGAGATCACAACCTCATCCGCCCCGAGACGCTTGGCATCTTCCACCTTGCTCGGCGAGGTGGTGAAGACAACCGTGTGAGCGCCAAAAGCGTGAGCAAACTTCACACCCATGTGCCCCAGCCCCCCGAGGCCGACGATACCGACTTTCTTGCCTGCTGTAACGCCCCAATGGCGCATGGGCGAATATGTCGTAATTCCGGCGCAGAGAAGGGGCGCAACACCTGCAAGGTTCTGATTAGCAGCAATGTGCAGGACAAATTTTTCGTCCACCACAATGGTGTCGGAATACCCACCATACGTCACTCCGCCGAGATGCTTGTCTGGCGCGCCATAAGTCCAAATCTGATTCGGACAGAACTGCTCCAAGCCAGCTTTACACGAGGGGCATACGCCGTCAGAGTCAACCAGACAACCGACGCCCGCGATATCACCTTCCTTGAATTTGGTAACCGCAGAACCGATCTTGGTGATGCGTCCAACGATCTCGTGACCAGGAACGCATGGGTACACAGTCGACATGACGCTGCTCCACTCATTCCGCGCCATATGAAGGTCCGAGTGACATATACCGCAGAACAGAATCTCGATCTGTACGTCATGTTCGCTGGGATCGCGCCGCGCGATCATGGTGGGGGCAAGCGGCGATGTCGGACTGGCAGCTGAATATGCTTTCGCGTTGAACATGTCCTTACGTTAGGCTGAGCAAGGCCTGTGTGCCCTGCAGTGTACGCCATTAACCATGCAAAGGACGCCAATCTCGATGTCAGGCGTTCTGATCGCCAAGGGAGTGTGAATGTGGCTATCCTGTCCTCCTTGGGTAGTCGTCAAAGGCCGGTTGTTCCTGGACCCAAATCACGGCGTGATCACATTAATATGCCCTAGACCTGAAATCTCTTCGCGCCCCTGGCTTTCGCTTTTGCCGCCTCTTCTTCGCGGCTTCTAGGGAGCGCATTCGTTTCAAGCGAAGAGAGGAGGCGCGCCGAGATGGTGGCTACCTCATCGATCGCCGCCAAAAAGACGCCTTCGTTCGCCTTCGATGGTTTGTTGAAACCGCTGATCTTCCTCACATATTGAAGCGACGCAGCCCGAACTTCTTCGGGTGTTACCGGCGGATCGAAGTTGAAAAGCATTTTGATGTTCCGGCACATTTACTGGCACCTCAGTCCATTAGAAGTCGCGAAAACGAGAGCAGAAGCTCAGGCCGATATTCTAATAGGCAGGGTGGCCCCGAAGAGCAGTATCTACCAATAAACTGCAGGCTCCCGGATATCCGGTGGCAAGCAGATTATGAAGCATATTGCCGTCGCGTTAGGCGGTGGTGCTGAGTTGTCTTATGAGTCGGGATGAGGGCGCTTTAGCCTGTTACTTGAAGGATTTCAAACTGACATACCACGGGATTTGAGGCAGTAAGATGAATTCCAGAGGCTGGTGATTTATACTTGTCGCTTGCCCTGCAACCGGCGTGGCGCTGGTCGAAAGACTTCCCCGCAAGGTCACGCAAAATCCCGGGCACGCGGCCAATTCCCTAGGGGGAAGCGGTGTCGCGCGAAGTGAAGGTTTTAGTTCAGCATGATTCGTATTCTGCAGCAGGACAACCGCATCACGAAGATCATCTTCGCCGTCATTATTGGGTTCGCAGTGATCACGATGGTGATTACGCTGGTCCCCGGAATCTTCGACAACGCGTCGACCAACGATGCGGCAGTGTTTGCAACGGTGAAGCAGCCGGGGTTCTTCGGCCGTACGTTTGGCGAGAGCACGCCGATCAAGACGGTCGAGGTGAATCAGTTGGCGAGCCGTCAGTTGCAGCAGCAGCACTTTCCTGATGCGCTGCTTCCTTACTTCATTCCTCGGGCGGGGCAGATCCTTGTGCAGCGGGCGATCCTGAAGCATGAGGCTGACAGGATGAATTTGCAGGTGAGCGATGAGGACCTGCGCCGTGAGCTGCAGACGGGACCGTTTGCGCAGTACCTGTTTCCGAACGGCAACTACATCGGCGATGACGCCTACATGAATTTTGTCCAGAGCGCGTTCCAGACGACTCGCGGGGACTTCGAGTCCCAAGTAAAGAGCGACATGGAGCTGAACCGGCTGCAGGCGCTGATTACGGGCGGTGTGACTGTGTCCGACAACGCGGTGCGCGAGGCTTATAAGGTCGATGGGACCAAGGTGAAGTTTGATTACGCGGTGATCTCGTCTGATGACCTGCGGAAGACGATCAACCCTTCGGATGCGGAGCTACAGGATTTTTTCAAAAAGAATGCGGCGCGGTATGCGAATGCGGTTCCTGAGACGCGGAAGATCGAGTATGTGTCATTCGACACTTCGAACCTGCCGGGTGGTAAGCCGCAGATCTCGGATGCGGATGTGCAGGCGTACTACAACGCGCATCAGGATCAGTACCAGGTTAAGGAGCAGGTGAAGGTTCGGCACATCCTGATTGCTGTGCCTGCAGGCGCGGATGCGAAGACGGATGCGGCGGCGAAGGCGAAGGCTGAGGATATCCTGAAGCAGATCAAGGCAGGCGGGAACTTTGCTGATCTTGCGAGCAAGAACTCGGACGACCCGGGCAGCAAGACGCAGGGTGGCGAACTGGGCTGGCTCGATCGCGGCAAGACGGTGCCGGAGTTCGATAAAGAGGCGTTTACGCTAGCGCCAGGGCAGACTTCGGACTTGGTGAAGACGCAGTTTGGGTATCACATTCTGCAAGTGGAAGAGAAGAAGACGGCGCATCTACGTCCCATTTCCGAGGTAAAGGCAGAGATTGTTCCGGTTCTCGAACAGCAGAGGGCAGGAGCGGCGGAGCAGACCTTTGCGGCGTCGCTGGCGGCCGATGCGAAGAAGAATGGTCTGGATAAAGCTGCTGCGGCGAAGGGGCTGAAGGCGGTGACGACGGACTTTGTTGCCAAGGATGGTGTGATTCCTGGGTTGGCTGATGGTGCGCCGCTGTTGACGCAGGCGTTTTCGGTGGTGAAGGGTGCGGATCCTGCCCCGGTTGCGACAGGCGATGGGTTCGCAGTATTCCAGGTGACGGATATCAAGCCAGCACACGCTCCTGAGTTTGCGGACTACAAGGCGCATATTACGGAGGACTATAGGGAGCAGCAGCTGCCTCAGTTGCTGAGTGCGCAGTTGAATAAACTCGATGATCGCGCGAAGGTATTAAACGATCTGAAAAAGGCTGCAGCGGAGATGAATGTTCCGCTGAAGACTAGCGACCTGGTGGGCAAGGATGCACAGGTGCCGGATCTCGGAGCGATGAGCGGTGCCGGTTCGGTTGCGTTTTCGCTGCCTAAGGGGGCGATTTCGGCGCCGATCAATGCTGGGCGTGTCGGTGTTGTTCTGAGCGTGATCGACAAGCAGGAGCCGTCGGCGGATGACATTGCGAAGAACTTCACTGCGACTCGTGAGAAGCTACTCAACGATCAACGGGAGGAGATCTTCCGGGTCTATATCGGGGAGCTGACGCAGAGGTACGAGAAGAGCGGAGCGGTGAGGTTTTCGAAGAAACAGGCTGCGCCGGGTGGCACGCCGTTCGGCGGGGAGTAGCCTAGTCGGTATAAACAAAGGTGCCCTGGGATAGCTTCCTGGGGCACCTTTGCGTTTGGTCACAGATGCCGGATGGTAGGCTGGTTCATCCGCGATGATTCATGGTCAGGGTGAGTCGATGGGGTCTACCGAACAGAATCTGCCGGAACAAGATCGTCTGTCGGAGGATGTTTTGCGAGGCGGCGGTGCCTCGGCGATTGTGGAGTGGCTGGAGCGGATCGATCCGGGGGCACATCGGCGGGTTAAGGGGCTGCGACTGGTGACGGCGTATGGGATTGCTGCGATGCTGGGTGCACTTCCGGCGATCTCACATGGTTTGCATACGGCTCGGGAGCTAAGTTTTCTTGCCGGAGGTTTTGCGCTCTGGGCCAGTGTGTCCGAGGGGCGAACGATCCGGAGGGATTCGAGCCGGGATCTTGCGCTGTTGTGTGGTGCAGCCGTATTGGGTGCAGCCGTAATGATCGGGTTGACTCCGTTGCTTGCCGGGCATGGCAAGCCTGGAGCGGAGCTGACGCTTGCAACGGGGGCTTTTCTGGTTGGATATCTCAAGCGATTTGGTGTTCTTGGGGCTGGGATTGGGTCGCAGTTTTATATCGGACAGCTTCTGGCCTACGGCATGAAGCTCTCTGGCGCGGATCTGAGAACGGTTGCGGTGGCCGGGTTGTTGGCTACGGTGGCCGCAATCATTCCACGTCTGTTGAGCGGACCAGCGGAACATCCTGTGGTAGCTCTGACGGTTGCACCGGCTGATGGTGAGATGCCTTCGCTTTTCATGGGATTGCAGGCTGCCCTTGCGGCGCTGGTAATTGTTGCGTTGAACGACTGGATCGGACTGAGTGAGTCTGCGTGGGCGATTACCGCGAGTACGTATGTTGTTGCGAGTTCGATGGCGGGAACGATGGAGCGGGTGCGCAGGCGGATCTTCGGAACAGTGATCGGCGTTCCGTTGGGTCTTGCGTTTCTTCCGGTTGCGATTCATGCGCCTTTGCTGGTGTGGGTCGCGGCTGCGGTTGCTATGACCGTCTACGCGATGGCCCTTCCGGAGCGGTATGACGTTGCCTGTGGAGCCTATGCGTTCACCCTCATCGTCACGCTGGCGGCCACAGGCGAACACTCGTGGGTTTTGTTGGCTGCGCGGGTATGGGAGACGCTGCTTGGCGGAGCACTGGGCCTTGCTGCGGCAATGCTCGTTGCTCCCCGAGGATTTCGCCGCTTTAGCAGGTGACTGCGTGTCGAATGTCCGGCAAACCAGTGGTGCCTGGATTGATTTGCCCAACCTGGGAAGTGGAAGTGTACCTTTCCTTTTACAGATTGCTTCGCTAATGTCGAATTCTGGCATCATAAGGTGCAGCTATATAAGGGGGCTGGATGAGTGGGGAAGCAAAAAATCAGGAGCGGATGTCAGGAGTTCTGCTGCACGTTACATCGTTGCCTTCTTATGGTGGCGTGGGGGATTTTGGGCCCGAGGCATACGCGTTTATCGATTTTCTAGCTGCGGCCAAGCAACGGCTGTGGCAGGTGTTGCCGCTGAGCCCGACGGGGTATGGAAGCTCCCCCTATTCAGCGCTGTCGGCATTTGCGGGGAACCCAGTTTTGATTAGCCTCGAACTGCTGGTGCGCGATGGGTGGCTTGCCGGAGAGAGGATTGAGGGGCTTCCAGGGCATGATGGCCCAGCTGATTTTGACGCAGCGTTTCGGCTAAAGCTTCCGTTGATTGAAGAGGCGGCGGGAAACTTTCTGGATCACGCACCGGAGGAGAAGCGAGCCAGGTTTCAAAGATTCTGCGAGACCAACAGCTCGTGGCTGCAGGACTATGCCATGTTCAACGTGTTGCGGCGGATGTATGGGTACGCGAGCTGGCATGAGTGGCCGGAGGAGTTCGCTCGGAGAAAGCAGGACGCGCTGGCCACAATGTTGAACGAGCATGGGAGGGAACTGGCGATCGAGCAGGTGGTCCAGTTCTTCTTCAATGAACAGTGGTGTACGCTTCGCGGCTACTGCGCGGCGCGGAAGATTCGTATCATGGGCGATGTAGCGATCTTTGTGAACTATGACAGTGCTGATGTATGGACCCATCCAGAGATGTTTGAGCTGGACGAGGATCTAAGACCCATACGGGTGTCTGGCGTGCCGCCGGATTATTTCTCTGTGACGGGGCAGAGGTGGGGGAATCCGCTGTATAAGTGGGGGCTGCTAAAGGAGCGTGGATTCGATTGGTGGGTGGCACGAATTCGCCGCACGCTGACGCTGTACGACATCATTCGCCTAGATCATTTTCGCGGGTTTGAGGCCTATTGGTCGATTCCGGCAGAGGAAGAGACGGCCATCAATGGACAATGGGTGAAGGCCCCTGGGCACGAGCTGTTTCAGCGGCTGAAGGAGGTGTTTGGGGAGCTGCCGTTTGTAGCGGAAGATCTGGGGCTTATTACGCCCGAGGTAGATGAGCTACGGGAGCACTTCGGCATGCCGGGTATGAGGATTCTGCAGTTCGGATTTTCGGATCGTGGGGCACATCTTTATCTGCCCCATCGTTTTGTTCCGAATACGGTGGCGTACACGGGGACCCATGACAACAATACGACGCAGGGTTGGTGGAGGGACGACATCAGCGATGCGGAGCGTGTGAACGTCCAGACCTATCTACAGAAGATAGATCACGACGGAGAGATTGTATGGGCGATGATTCGGGCGGCGGCGCGGTCAGTGGCGAATCTTTGTGTGTTTCCGATGCAGGATGTACTGCATTTAGGGAGCGAGGCGAGGATGAATACGCCGTCGGCGGGAGCAGGAAATTGGACATGGCGTTATGGGAAGGATGCGGTGCATCCGGACTTTGCGATTCAGCTTGCGGATCTGATGGCTATGACCGATCGCGATGGTTGGGAGAAGCCGACCGAGGGTGGTGAGGCGGGCAAACCAGTGGAGGAAGCATCTAAACGGGCAGAGCTGGGCACAACCGTTTAGACTGGAAGAGTATCTTCAATCTTTCAGGAGCACCAAAGCATGCCTCTCTCTGGCGAAGCAATCCGCACCATGAACTACGTTGATGACATCTCAGTAACACTGCGCCGCATTCTCGCGGTGCTGCCGTCGCTGACAGAGGATGAGCGCCAGCGCGTGTCCGACCATATCAAGGCCGCAGAGCCGAGCTATGAGTCTGTGATTACTGCTGTCGCGAGCAAGAAGTGATGGAAGCGGCCGCCACGCAGCCGGACTTCGAGATCCAGAGAGTTGCGATCATCGGGGCCGGCGTGGCTGGCCGTAGCTTTGCTTTGGCTTGTGCTGCTGCGGGCTTTGACGTAGTGCTGGAAGACGTGATGCCAGCGAATCTGCGGCGGGCCGAGGCGGAGTACTCGGATCTGAGTGCGCGTGTTGTCGCGGGAAGTCTGGAGTTGGCGTCAACCGTAGAGGACGCCGTTCGCGAGGCGGACGTTGCGGTGGATTTTGTGCCGGATGAGCTGGAGTCTAAGCTGGAGATCTTCAGCATGATCGATCGAATGGCCCCCCCGAAGACGATTCTCTGTACACCGAGTTTTGCGTTGAGCATTACTGACTTGGCTTCTTGCGTGTATCGGCCGGAGCGGTGCGTTGCCGTGCGGGGAAATCTTATTCGGGGGAGTGCGTCTGTGCCCCCGGTGGTGCGGCTGCTTTATCCCGCGGGAGTGGATAAGTCGATCCTTTCTGCCACGAGTCGTTTCCTGCGATCGCTGGGAGTTGAGGTGCAGGCTGAGACTGATCCGGATTTACCCGTGTTGATGAAGAATATAGCGAACGCTGTTCGGTAACACTGCTTCATCACCTGGTTGCTATCTCTTGTTGTATGAATAAATTTCGCGGATGTAAATTCCGCCACAGCAGGGAACTGTTTCGCGTGACTTTGCGTAAACGACTACAGAGAGTCTTCGTCCAACCATAGCTATGCGCGCTCTTATCACTATCTTCGCTCAGGTATTTCGTTCAATCGGCGCAAACAAGCTGCGATCGTTCCTGACGATGTTCGGCATTGCGTGGGGAGTGGCGTCGCTGCTGTTGCTGATCGGTTTAGGTGAGGGGTTTCGTTCCGGACAGCGGCGCGGGCTGAAAGAGCTTGGCACCGATATCATCATGATGTGGGGCGGTACGATACCTGTTTTGCCGGAGCAGCACGTTGGAATGCGTCCGTATAAGTTGACGTTGAGTGACGCGCAGGCGATTCGGACTGAGGCGCCGGAAGTACGCAATGTGACCTCAATCATCAACCGAAGCGACCTGAAGCAGGTGAGCGAATATTCGAGTGCCGGCGGACAGGTGTTGGGGGTTGAGCTCAACTACCCAGAGATAGCGAATCTACCGATCGCCCAGGGCAGGTACCTGGATCAGCAGGATCTGACACAGCGGAGACAAGTGGTTGTGATTGGGCAGAAGATGGAGGGGCTACTGTTTCCGGGACACCCCTCACTCGGTGCTTTCATCACCTTAAACGGCTATCGGTTCCAGGTGATTGGTGTCGCGAAGAAGGTGGGACGCGGCAATAACGACGGCAGCAATCAGAGGATTTATATTCCGCTGACAACGATGCAGGAGTTCTTTCCGATTACCGGTGACAACATACCAGAGGATTCCATCTCATCGATTCAGTATCAACCGCTAACGGAGGATTTGAACGAAACTGCGAAGGCAGAGGTGCATCGGATTATTGCAGCACGGCATGGATTTGATCCAGCCAGGAAAGAAGGATTCGAAGAGTGGGACACGATCAAGACAAATCGAATGGTGGGGATGATCTTTACAGCGATGGATATATTTCTCGGAGGCGTAGGGATTGTGACGCTGGCGCTCGGTGCGGTTGGAATCATCAACATTATGCTGGTGACAGTGACTGAGCGGACGAAAGAGATTGGTCTGCGGAAGGCGTTGGGAGCGACCAATCGGAGTATCTTGTTTCAATTTTTTCTCGAAGGCCTGACGCTTACCGCGTTGAGTGGGTTCATCGGAATTTTGGGTGCAGCGGCGCTGATGGCAGCGCTTGGCTCGGTCGTTGGAAACAACGATATGGGGTTTGATCCACCTCGGCTGGTGCCGTGGTCTGCGGCGATGGCGATGGGAACGTTGACGCTGTGCGGGATTGTGGCTGGGTTGTATCCCGCACGACAGGCGGCGATGTTGCAGCCGGTGGAAGCACTGCGAAAGGAATAAGGTATGCTGAGTGACATCCTGGGGCAGGCGATCGAGGCGATGCAATTTAATCGTCGGCGCACGTTAATAACGATTGTGGGTATGGCGTGGGGGATTGCGACGGTAGTGCTCCTGCTGGCCTACGGCGCGGGTTTCGGGCAGGCGTTCGAAAATATCTTCGCGCAGTTCGGTACAAATATGATCGGCGTGTTTCCTGGAAGGACGAGTGAGCAGGCGGGTGGTTCGAAGGCTGGGGTGCAGGTTCGGCTCACGCAAGATGATGTGGAACGAATCCAGGAGACGGTTCCGGGAGTGATGCGGGTTTCCCCGACTGTCGACAAGACGGTGCCCGTACAGAATGATCTGCATAGCTTTAGTTGGGATGTGACGGGGATCATGCCAGACTTGCAGTCGATCCAAAAGATCGAGGTGAGTCAGGGGCGATTGCTGACAGAGGCAGATGTGCAGCAGCGAGCACATGTTGCGGTGATCGGATCTGAGGCTAAGACGAAGCTGTTTTCGGGTCTTTATGCGATTGGGGAGAAGATCCGGCTGAACGGCGTTAGCTTCGAGGTGGTGGGGGTGATGACGCCAAAGATGCAGGAAGGTGACGACAGCGACATCAATCGGCAGGTAAATGTGCCGTTGACAACCATGAGCGACATCAAGGACACGAAGTATCTCGACGGCATCTGGATGGACTATAAGGGCGACCCGAAGATGGTAGAGGAGGCGATGCGCAAGACTTTGGCGGCAGCGCATGGATATCGGCCTTCTGACAGGCGCGCAGTGTTTGTGGCTAACATCATGGAGCAGTTGACGCAGTTCCGAATTATCTCGCTGGGACTGCAGGTTCTGCTGTCATTTATCGGTGCGTTGACGCTGGGGATCGCAGGTATTGGTTTGATGAACATCATGCTGGTGAGCGTCCAGCAGAGGACCCGTGAGATTGGCGTGGAAAAGGCGCTGGGCGCAAGAAAGCGGCACATCCTGATGCAGTTTCTGGCGGAGGCGCTGGTTATTTCGGGTGTTGGCGGAGTAGGCGGAATTGCATTGGCTTATGCGGTGGCAAAGGGCGTCGGAAAGATCACGTTCTACAGCGCGTTGGCCTCGAACGCGGAAGCAGGCGATATTCATCTGTTGATCTCGATGAATAGCGTGCTGGTGGCCACGGTGATCCTGGTGGTCGTGGGGACAATCAGTGGGATGATCCCGGCGATGAAGGCGGCAAGTCTCGACCCGATTGAGGCTCTGCGGTACGAGTAATGACATCCGTCCGACAGCGTGAGCGACCTACAAGGACTTCTCATCATTCGCCGTCGTCCTCGGTCCGGGTGACGATCAAAACTTATCACTCTAAAAATTGATTGAATCTAGTTTTCGACGTTCTCTCGTTTGTAGGGCTTTTGCATAAGCGCACGGGCTTCGTTAACTGCGCCCTGGGTGTTGTCGTTGGTCTGGACGGCTAGGCGGTACTCGTTGACGGCACGGTCGCGCTGGCCGGTAACGTCGAAGATGCGGCCGAGTTCGATGTGGCTCCAGACCTCGACCCACCTGGGGTCGTCATCGCCGCGGAGGGCGTCACGGAAGGAGTTGGCGGCGGATTGGTAGTTGCGCTGCATGAAGAAGACTTCGCCGATGCGGTAGGCGGCGAGAGAGCTGTTTTTGTTAGCGTCGAGGGCCTTTTGATATTCGATGAGCGCGGCGGTAAGGTCTCCCTGCGCGACTTGCTCCTGGCCTCGAAGGACGGCCACGCGCACGGCGAGGTCAGGTGTGCTCTTCAGAAGCCAGTTGTCAGGATCGATGCTGATGCGGCGAGGGCGGCCGAATGTTTCGATGGAATATTGGGAGTCGGAGCCGGAGACATCGACACGACGGATCTCGGTTTTACCATCGGTCTCGATGCGGAGTTCGACCGGCATGCGGAAGAGATCAAGGTCCTGGGTAACTGCGCCGACTGTGCGGAAACCTTTGTTGTCGCCGAGGCGGAACACGGAATATTTGTCAGCAAAGGCAGGTGCGCCGGTGCCGTCGAGCCATTGAGCAAAGAATGCCTGGAGTTCGAGGTTGGATTGAGCTTGGGCAATCGTTTCGACGTTGGAAGTGCGGATGGATTTATCGGTGTATTCCGTAAGGAGGGTGCGGAGGAATTTGAGAAAGACCTCGTTGCCCATCTCCCAGCGGAGCATGTGAAAGACCATGGCACCCTTTTCCAGCGTCATGGACTGGAACTGTGGAGAGAAGGGGTCGAGGCGTCCAATGGTTGTGAGTGGCTCGGTGTCGTAGGCGAGGGCTCCGGCGGACACGTCTGTGATGGCGCTCTGGAAGGCGTTTTTACCGGCAGAATCTTCGAGGTACATCAGTTCTGTGTAGCGGGACATGCCGTTCGTGATCCAGGCGTCGTTCATGGTAGCGGGCGAAACCTGGCTGCCCCACCACTGGTGCGCGAGAGTATTGGAGAGCAAACGCTGCTCATTGTGGGCGGCGATGCGACCACCCGCGATAGCGGCGATCTCTGGAGCCCATGCGGCAGAGACAGCGTCGTCAGGGAGTTCGACGAGGTTCATGTGGGTGGACTCGGGCTGGCCGAAGTTGCCGGACATGAAGAGATATTCGCGCTCAGCCTGGCTGGCGAAGTCATGTGCGTATTCTTTATGCTTTTCGGTGACGTAGACGCGCATGTTGCCTGCGGTGATGGGTTCGATGAACTTGCCCGCGATGATGGTGCCGGGGAAGCCGGGCTTGGCCCACTTGAAGGTGTGCTCGGTGCGATTGCCGGGGAGGCTCTTCGCCGCTGCTACGCCGCTGCCGGAGCCGACGACGCGTTCGTCTGAGGGGACACGAATGTGCATCTCGGCGGTGAAGCGATTGGTAAAGAGGCCGGTCATGGGAAACCAGCGACCGGGGTAGAGAAGGATGCTGATGGGGTCCTCTACGGAGGCGAGTTTGATGCCTTCGACTGGACTGGTTTCGGCGCCTTTGAGGGTACCGGCGTACTCAAAGTGGTAGGTGGTGCTGGTGCCCTTTGGCAGAGGCGTGGCGAGGGTGAAACGGACGGTGCTGTTGCTGGTCAGGCGTTCCGATTCGAGGGGCTGGCCCTTGGCGTCGGTCGCTTTGGTGAGTTGCAGGCCGTTATTCAGCTCGAAGGTGGGGGTGGTGAGGTCTTCGAGGGCGGTGAAGGTGACATCGGCGGTGGCAGTGAGACGGTTTACGGAGGGGTCGAGGTCGGCAGTGATGAGGTAGTTGGTGATTTGGAGCTGAGGCCTAGCTGGCGCGGCCCACGCCGTTGCAGTGAGAAGGCAGAAGGTTAGCAGCAGTCTCAGGAGTGATGTCCGAACGATGGGGAATAGAGCGGGCATGCGGGCTAAGGTTCCTCGAAACACTATGGTACAGCGGTCGAGTTATTAGACGCTTGCGGTTTCGTTTGGGCCACCGGCGAGGGTAGTTCTGGGCAAAAGCGCTTCGATTGTGTCGCAAACCTGCTGGATGGCGGTTGAGTTGGATGCTGGATGGAGGATGCGGCGGACTTCGGCCAGATCGGCGATCATTTGGTCGCGTTCGGGGGTGTCGGCCAGCAGGGGGCGTAGGGCGGCGGCTACGTTTTCAGCGTTGAATCGGGTCTGGAGTAGTTCGGGGACGATGCGGCGGCCTGCGATCAAGTTGACCATGGCGATTGGGAGGTTGTCGTCGGCGTCGAGTTGGGCTGGGATCTCCGAGGGGTATTGGACGAGGCGTTTGGCGAGGCGGAAAGTCAGGGGGGAGACACGGTAGACGACTACGAAGGGGTTGCCGATGACGGCGGCCTGGACGGTGGCGGTGCCACTGGCTACCACGCTGGCGCGGGCGTGGTGGAGGGCTTCGCGGGCGTCGGGGACGAGGTGAATGGAGCGAGAGGCATCCTCGGTATTTTTCTGAAGATCTACGAGGAGATCTTGAACGTGATGCTTGTCGAGCGTTAGGGCTACAGGAAGCAGGAATTCATACTGGTTGCTCAAGGCTCTGGAGGTCTCGTACATCGTAGGCAGGTTTGCTGTGACCTCCTTCCAGCGGCTTCCGGGTAGAAGGGCAATCCACTGCTTGGTTGGGTCGAGGTCGTGGGCGGCTGCGTAGTCTTCGCGGGAGATGGTGGGTACTGGCAGTTCGGCTAAAGGATGACCGACGAAGGTCGCGTTGACGTTGCGGGCACGGTAGAAGGTTTCTTCGAAGGGGAAGATGACCATCATGCGATCGACGCGTTGTTGAACCCAGCGAAGACGGCGGCGCTTCCATGCCCAGAGTTGGGGGCTGACGAAGTAGATGACCGGGATATTAAGCTTTTTGAGTTCGCGGGCAAGCCGGAAGTTGACGTCGGGGAAGTCGATGAGAATGGCGACGTCGGGGCGGTGCTTTTTGATGGAGGCGACGAGGCGACGGTACTCGCCGTAGATGTAGGGCATGTGCCGGATGACCTCGGTGATGCCCATGTGGGCGACGTCCTCGGCACGGACGATACGGTCTAGGCCGGCGTCTTCCATCTCTTTGCCGCCTAGGCCGAAGCTGGTGAGTTCGGGGTGGCGGGTGCGAAGTTCGGTCAGGAGTTGGGCGCCGTAGTGATCGCCGCTGGCTTCGCCGGCCGAGAGAAAGATGCGCGGGTTGGAGGAGATGGCGATGGAACCAGTGTAGATTTTTCTGGAGAGATTTGTATGGCACAAAGTGCAGCAAAGAGGTTTCGGGGGGTGTTAGAGCCTCTCTCCGGGGGCCTGGGCTGGGTGGTGGCGCGGCTCCCGTTCGATGTCGAAAAGACGTGGAAGAAGATGGTGCGGTTGCGGGTTACGGTCGAGGTGGGCGGAGAGGTGTTTCGGACGTCACTGTTTGCGGATGCGCAGCACGGCGGCCACTTTGTTCTCGTCAATAAAAAGATGCAAAAGATAGCCGGAGTCGGGGTGGGAGCGATGGTGGACTTTACGATTGCGCCTGACCTTGAGGAACGTACGCCAGAGGCTCCTCCAGAGCTGGCGAAGCTGTTGAAGCCCGAGAAGAGGCTGGCGAAGTGGTATTCGGGGTTGAGTGAGTCGACTCGGTGGGCGATCGGCAAATGGATTGACGGCGTGAAGGGCACGGAGGCTCGGCAGCGGCGGGCAGAGCAGATGGCTGAGCGGCTAATGCTGACGATGGAGGGCGAAAAAGAGCTACCGCCTGTGCTGGAGGTGGCGTTTCGGCGTACGCCTGCAGCGCGAAAGGGCTGGGAGTCGCTGACGGTGACGCAGAGGAGGAATCTACTGATGGCGGTCTTCTACTATCAGAGCCCGGAGGCTCGCGAGAAGAGGGTGAAGAAGGTCGTGGAGGATTGTGTGAAAGCCGCGAACCGCTAATCGGCGCTGAGGGGTTGCAGGGGAACAGCATCGCTGCCGGTACCTAGCTCCTGATCTCGGTATTGGAGTTGGTACAGCTTCCAGTAAAGGCCGCGCTCGGTCAGGAGTTGCTGGTGTGTTCCGCGTTCGCGGAGCTGGCCTTTGTGCATGACGAGGATGGTGTCTGCGCGCTGAATGGTGGAGAGACGGTGCGCAATGAGGATGGACGTTCGCCCGGTGATCATGCGGGACAGGGCGAGGCGGACACGGAGTTCTGTGTCGGTGTCGACCGAAGAGGTAGCCTCGTCGAGGATGAGGATGCCAGGGTCGTGGGCGAGGGCGCGGGCGAAGCTAATGAGCTGTTTTTGGCCGGTGGAGAGCGTGGCTCCGCGTTCGCGGACGGGTTCGGCGAACTGCAGCGGAAGGGTGCGGATGAAGTCTCCGACGTTGACCTCGTCGGCGGCGCGTTGGAGCCGCTCGTCAGTGATCCATTTAGAGCCGAGACGGATGTTGTCGGAGATGGTGCCAGTGAAGAGGAAGGGATCCTGCAGGACTACGCCGAAGCGCTGGCGGAGGTTCTTCAGATCCTGCTCACGGACGTCGACGCCATCGACCAGGATGCTGCCGCGCTGGATGTCATAGAAGCGCATCATGAGGCCGGTGATGGTGGTTTTGCCGGCGCCGGTGTGGCCTACGATGGCTGCGGTCTCATCGGGTTCGACGGTGAAGCTGACGCCACGGAGGATCCATTCGATGTCCGCGTAAGTGTCAAGGTCCTCGTCGCTTGCAGAGGCGACGCGGGTGCTCTGCGCTTCATCCAGAGTCTGATAGGTAAACCAGACGTTGCGGAATTCAACTCGGCCGGAGCCATCGCCCGCGACGGGTGAAGCAGGGGAGACGATGGTTGGTTCGGTGTCGAGAAGTTTGAAGACTCGCTCACTGGCGGCCATCGCGGCCTGGAGGATGTTGTACTTTTCGCTGAGGTCCTGAATGGGGCGGAAGAAGCGCTGCGCGTACTGGATGAAGGCGATGAGGATGCCGATCGTGACGACGCTGCCCGTCTTGGGCAGGGCGTACAGCAAAGGCTGTAATTCGTGGAGTTGCGTGGCCTGCAGGTAATGCAGCGCGGAGATGCCGCCGCGCCATATGACGAGCGCGATAGCGGTGGCGCTGAGGAACTCAACGACCGGGTAGTAGACAGCGTAGGCGAAGATGGCGTCAGTCCAGGCCTGTTTGTTCTCTGCGTTGACGGCGGAGTAGTCGTTGAAGGCGCGGCGCTCGCGATTGAAGAGCTGCACGATGGACATGCCGGAGACGTACTCTTGCGTGAATGTGTTGATGCGTGCGGTGGCGGCGCGCTGTCGACGGTAGCTGTCGCGAACATAGCGGCGGAAGATCTTTGTGACGTAAAGTATCGCCGGGATAACAGAGAGCGCCAGCAGGGCCAACGGCCAACTCATTCGCAGCATGATGAGAATGATGAAGAGGAGGACAAAAACGTCTTCGAAGATAGCGAGGACGCCGGAGGTGAACATCTCGTTGAGCGCATCGACGTCGGAAGTGACACGGGTGACCAGCTTGCCTACGGGATTATGGTCGAAGAACGAGGGCTGCATGCGCTGGAGGTGGCGGAAGATCTGGCTACGCAGGTCGAACATGATCTTCTGGCCGGTCCACTGCATCATGTAGGTCTGCAGGAATTCCAGAATGTAGGTGACGAGCAGGGCACCGAGGTAGAGGCAGGCGATCTGGGTGATACCGGTCATCGGTTTCGAACTGAGATGACGGGCCAACCATGAGAGCTTCGCCGGCGGCGTGTCGGTCATATAAGTGTCGACGGCGACCTTGACCAGGTAGGGCCCCATAACGTCGCTGGAGGCTTTGAATATGATGGTTAGCGCTGAGAGGCCTGTCTGCAGCTTGTAGGGCTTGAGGTAAGTAAGGAGACGTCGCATAAGGCGAGCGTCGTAGGCTTTGCCGGCGACTTCGTCGTCCTGCGAGGGCTTCTTCGCGGTTGCTTCCTTCGAATCCTTCGGTTTCTGCTCGTCTGCCATGGGCTATCTACATTCTAGATGCTTAAGGCAGGACGGGGATTCGGAAGGCACGTGCTACTAGGGCGTCACAGCGACCGCGACCGCCCCTAGGACATTACCCTGACCGTTCTGTTGCGCGAAGACGACTACGCGCATGTCGGCCACTTTTGCGTCTACTGGGGCGCTGAGGCTGAACGAAAGTGGTCCGGTGCTGAGTTCTTTCAGAGTTCCGATGCGCTGGAGATTGCGTACAACTCCTACGTGCTGCAGGCGGTGGCCGCCATTCTCACCGTTCCGAACATCTGTTGTGTCTGTGGGGTCGACCAGTGCGGCGTAGAGGTCGCCGTGTGGCTGGGATCCGGAAGGGTGAAGCGAGACGGAGGAGGAGATCTTTCGCGAATCTACGACCGGCTTCGAGAGGGACAGATCGAGCTTGGAAGCCTGTGCGGCATGGGTTATAGCGCGTTGAGCATGTGCGGAGTCATTGCCAACGAACTGGTCGGCTCCATCGACAATCATCTGTGGGGTATAGACGCCGTCGACGCTGAGGCGGGCGCTGTATTGGTTTTGGCGCTCAGTGTATTGATGCGAGGAGAAGCGGTCGTGCCAGCCGAGGTTGTCCCAATAATCGACGTGCTCGCCGAGGACGATGATCTCGGCGCTCTGGATGGGCTGATCGTGGTCGAGTTTTGCCAGTAGAGCGTCGGCGGGTGGGCAACTCGAGCAACCTTCTGAGGTAAAGAGCTCTACCAGAACCGGCGTGCGATTGGACTGAGTTGTCTGTGCATTGCCTGGTGTAAATGTGGAGAGGAGCGATAGGGCGATGGCGATGGCAAAGGAGCGAAATTCCGACATGGAGCGAACCTCTATGGATTAGAGTCGCGGTCTGTGATTTCGTTACCGGCTCAGATCGAATTCCCATGAAACAATTGGTGTGAAGGGTGTTTCGTTCTAATGGCTGGACCTGTCGGTATCTACATCTCGGTTCCTTTCTGCAAGGCAAAGTGTACTTTCTGCAACTTCGCCTCGGATGTGTTTGGTACGGAGAGGATGCAGCAGTATGTGGATCGGCTCTGTAACGAGGTTCGCGGGGCACGATTAACAGCACAGGACGCGAGCGCGTCTCTGCCGAGCGCAGTAGATACGATTTATTTTGGCGGCGGAACTCCCAGCTTGTTGTCAGGAGGGCAGTTCCGGCAGATATTCCATCATCTACAGGGAGAGTTCGACATTGAGTCGAATGCGGAGATCACGCTGGAGTGTGCCCCGGGGCAGTTGTCTGACGAGACGCTGGAGGAGCTGCAGCGACAGGGCGTGAACCGCATCAGCTTTGGGGTTCAGTCCTTCGTGGATAAGGAGACCGCAGCGGTGGGGCGTCTGCATACGCGGCTGCAGTGTGAGGCAGAGCTTGCACGAGTGAGAGCGGCTGGACTACTGGAGATCAATGTTGACCTGATCGCCGGGCTGCCGCATCAGACCGAGCAGAGTTGGCAGTACTCGGTTGAGCAGGCTGTCGCGAGTGGTGTGCCACATGTCAGCGTTTATCTGCTTGAAGTCGATGAGGAGTCGCGACTGGGACGCGAGATGCTGGAGCAGGGAAGTCGTTATAGCGCTGCAGCAGTGCCCGACGAAGATGCAACCGCCGAGTGGTATCAGCAGGCATGTGCTCTGCTCGATGGGGCGGGAGTACATCAATACGAGATCTCAAATTTTGCTCGGCCCGGACATCGGTCGTTGCACAATCTCAAATACTGGAAGCGTCAGCCGTATGTCGGCTTTGGCCTCGATGCGCACTCGATGTTGCATTCTGGCGAGGGTGCAGTGCGGTTTGCGAATACCAGTGATCTCGATCAATATCTTGGCAACGCCTCAGCAATGACACCATTCCGAGTAATGGATTCAGTTGAACGGACGGCTGCTCCCGAAATCGATTTGGTCGGACGCAACGAGGCTTTTGAGGAGTCACTCTTTCTGGGCCTGCGTCTGGTTGAGGGCGTCGACCTCAAGAGTCTGCGCAGCCAGTTTGGCGAAGGGATGCTGCAAGACGCGATGCCTGCACTGCTTGAAGTGCGTGACGCCGGACTGTTGGAGCTGACCGCGGACTGGATGCGACTTACGCCGCAAGGGCGTCTGATTTCGAACGAAGTATTCAGCCGCCTCCTGGTTGGCTCGGCGGCGTAACAAATCTTTATGAACCACATGACACAGGAGAAAACGAACACGATGATCGATCTGCGCAGCGACACTGTCACCCGACCGACCCCAGCTATGCGCGAGGCGATGGCCTCTGCAGAAGTTGGCGACGATGTCTACAGTGAAGACCCAACGATCAATCGTCTGGAAAAAGAGGCAGCTGAGGTCTTTGGAAAAGAGGCGTCTATCTTTGTGCCTACTGGGACCATGGGGAACCAGATCGCAATCCGTCTGCATACGCAGCATGGGCAGGAGGTTATCTGCGAGGCGCGTTCACACGTTATTGATTGGGAGATGGCGATGATGGCCGCCTTCTCAGGGTGTCTGGCACGGACGGTCGCGGCTAAGCGGGGCATTCTTACCTGGGATCAGATCAAACCGGCGATTGGGGCAAAGATTTATTACCGAGCTCAGACGGGCCTGATCAGTCTGGAGAACTCGCATAATATGGCTGGCGGTACGGTGACGCCGCTGCCGGTGCTCGAAGAGATTTGGGCAGGGGCTCGCGAGGCTGGGCTTCCGGTTCATCTCGACGGCGCGCGGATTTTTAATGCTGCTACTGCGCTTGGCATCAGCGTGGCTAAACTGACGAGTGGTTTCGATACGGTAATGTTCTGTCTATCGAAAGGGTTGGGTGCGCCGGTTGGGTCAATGCTAGTGGGCAGCAACGAGGCTATCGAACAGGCGCGAATCCATCGTAAGTCGCTCGGGGGCGGAATGCGGCAGGCGGGTATTCTCGCGGCTGCTGGACTGATTGCGCTGCACGAGATGCCGAAGAGGCTGCATGAAGACCATGCCAATGCGCGCTTGCTGGCGGAGGCCGTTGCAGCAGAACCCAGGGTGGCGGAGATCGATCTCGGTGCCGTAGAGACGAACATCGTCATCTTCAAGCTGCGTGGCAAAGAGGGAGACAAGGGCGGTGACGCGGCTGCATTCACTGCGGCGTTGAAACAGAAAGGAGTGCTGGTGAGTGCCATTGGGCAGCATTCTATTCGTTTCGTCACGCACTACGATGTTGATCGTGCGGCGTGCCTACGGGCTGCTGCTATTGTGTCTGAAGAACTACGTTTGTTGTGAAGACTATGGATTTGGCTAAGGTTAGAGTTTCTACTGCCTTTAGTCTCCGCCTGCATTGATCGTCGGGTTTGTCGCCAGAAATACGCTCACTATTGTTCCGTGAGTGATACCAGTTTCGCTGTTCAGAGCGATGGCTCCACCGTGTTTATTGACGATGCCCCGACTGACCCAAAGCCCGAGCCCGGTTCCATGCTCGCCTTTGGTGGTGAAGAACGGCTGGAAGAGATGCGGCTGCACATCCTCCGGTATGCCGGGGCCGTTGTCTGCGATCGTTACTGTCGCGCCAGGCTGCTGCTTTTGCCCGATTGCGTCGATACCGGCACAGCGCGTCGTGACGCTGACTTTTACTGCACCTCCAGAGCCCGCGGCCTCGGCGGCGTTTGTAACAAGATTTGTGAAGACCTGCCGAAGCTCAGCAGGGAAGGCTGCCACCTCGACGGGTTTTGGCATCTCGGTTGAGACGGTCACTCCCAGGTCGTTCAACCGCCTCTCCATCAGGAGGAGTATCTCTTCCAGCATCTCCTTCAGGTCGACGACCACTGGAGCCTTGGACTCGCGATACAAGCCAAGCATGGCGCGGCTAATCTGGGTTACGCGTGCAAGCTCCTGCTCTGCCATGTCCATGAAGCGGCTGGATTCTTCCTGCGAAGCGCCGTTGCGCATAAGGTAGAGCAGGTTCGAGACGGAATCGAGCGGATTGTGGATCTCGTGCGCGATGGTTGCGGCCAGCCGACCGGCCACGGCGAGCTTCTCGTTCGCCATGAGCGCCTCCTGTGTCTTGCGCTCCATCGTGATGTCGCGGAATACGAGCACGATGCCGGTGGTCTCACCCTTCTTGTCGCGTATAGGCGCGCCGCTATCGGAGATATCCATCTCGGTGCCGTCTTTGCGCAGCAAAATCGTATGGTGACTCGCCATCCCGACGGTCTTGTCGAGGCGCTTGACCTTGGCGACAGGCGTCTCCATCGGTTCGCGGGTAGTCTCGTTAATGATGCAGAAGACCTCTTCCAGTGGCCGGCCATTCGCTTCGGCCTGGGTCCAGCCAGTGAGTTCGCGGGCTACGGGATTCATCAACTGAACGAGTCCTTCCGCATCGCATGTAATGACTCCGTCGCCAATCGAGTCCAGTGTGGTGCGCAACTGCTGTTCGGATTGGAAGAGTTCTTCAGCCCGGCGTCCCAATATGTCGAGTGAACTCTGGTAGGCGTCTGAGACGGCATGGAGCCTGCTGCGGGTGAAGAGACCGATCAGAACTCCCATGCCAAGGGCAAGCACGAGCAGCCCTAGAAGCATGGAATGAACCTGACGATGCCATCGTGCGATACGCCGCGTGCGGCTGGCTTCAGCCTTCTGGATAATGTCGTCCAGGTCATGACGAACAGCATCCATCAGCACCTTGCCGTGGAGGTTCAGATCGACGTCGTTGGTTTGTCCGCCCCCGCGAACAGTGGCGATGATCGGCAGCGCAAAGGCATCGCGCCAGGTCTGGTGTTCGTCACGCAGATCGGCGATGTCGTGCTTCTGGGCGGCATCTGCTCCGGCGACCTGATCAAGGTTCTGAATCTCTTTCTGCAGACGGGATTCAGCATCGGCGTAGGGTTGCAGAAACCTGCTATCACCGGTCGTTTCGTAGCCGCGGAGCCCCGACTCTTCGTCGACGATCAGCTTCGATACCAAGGTAGCCTGTGAGATGCGAGCGTCAGAGTCCTGGATCAGGTTGACAGTCACATTGGCTCCCCGGATCTGCACATAGAGAGCGCCAGCAACAACCAGCAGCGCCACTACGGGCAGCAGAAAGACCTGTCTCAGAATGGTTTTGAACTGACTTAGATTCACGGCCCTCTCTTCTCGTCCGTTGGGTTTACTTCAGGCTGTGCTCACCGGATCCAGCAGGCTGGACAGCTTCTCCAGAAGGACCGGCGCACCTTCTCCCTTGGTCATATAGAGGTCCACCACCGAGGTTACCTCGGCCGACAAACCGATGTATGCGGACAACAAAAGAATGGGAACCTGCGGTTTGGCCTGACGCATCCTGGCTGCGACCTCGCCGCCGTGCATTCCTGGCATCGAGTAGTCGAGCACGACCGCCTCTACAGGTTCAGCCGAGAAAATCTCGAGCCCTGCTGGTCCGTCCGAGGCCGTAAGAACACGGTACCCTGAACGCTCAAGCAGGATCTTCCGGACTTCGAGTCCGATTTGTTCGTCGTCGACAACGAGAACGAGATGTGAGTTTTGTTTCATGCAGTTCTGATCGGTGTCGGACCGTAGAATTACTCTAGAGTATACGAACGTACCCTTCATACGGTTTACTGTGGACGTTTCATCGTACGTTAGCAATCCCCCGTCCGGGGTGCGCTAACCTGACGTTAATCAAGTAGCGAATCGATCGAGGTCTACGAATTGAGTCAGACGATTTTTGTGTTGGAAGATGACGCGGATATCTCCCGCCTGGTGCAGTACCATCTGGAGAGCGCTGGATTTACCGTTCGCCCTTATCTAGCAATAAATCAAATACTTACCGATGCAGAGCGACAGCCGCCCGCGCTTTTTCTTTTGGATATCATGGTGCCTGGCGGCGACGGCCTCGACCTTTGCCGCAGGCTGCGTCAGAATCCAACGCTCAGTGTTGTACCCATTATCTTTCTAACGGCCCGTGCGGCTGAGAACGATCGCGTGCATGGCCTTGAGATGGGCGCCGATGACTACATCACTAAACCCTTCGCCACACGCGAGTTGGTAGCCCGGGTCAAGGCGGTTCTGCGGCGCTTCGAACGGCCAAGCTCCCCCTCCGTTCTCAAGTTTGAGAATGTTGAGATCGATGCCAGCGCCATGCAGCTTCGGGTCAACGGTGAGCTGGTGACCACGACGGCCACTGAGTTCCGCCTTTTGGACTATCTTGCCCGCCATCCCGGTCGGGTCTTCAGCCGCGACCATCTTCTAGACGCTGTCTGGGGTGATGCTCGCTTTGTTACTCCCCGTTCGGTCGATGTCTATGTCCGGCGCATCCGCGAGAAGATAGAAGCCGATGCCGAGACGCCTCGCTATCTTAAGACGATGCGTGGTGCAGGCTATCGTTTTGAGATTCCGAAGGCGGCACAGGCCTAGGCGCGGGGGACAGCCGTGAAGCGTGGTCTCTTTCTCTCGTTCTTCATCCGCATAGCGATCGCTTTGGGATTCGTTGCTCTGATGCGGGTGTGGTTCGTCCCGCGAAGCTGGGTGGTTGGAACGGTCCTCGTCATCGCCTGGGCCGCCATCAACGCCTATCTCTTGACGCGCTCCGTACGCCGGAACATTACTCTCTTGCAGACTTCAACGGCGGCGATCCCAGACCGCAAGGTCGGAACGATCGACCACTCCTATAGCGACTTCGACGGCCTGGCGCGCGCCATCTCTGAGGCCTCCGACCATGTTGGTCGCGCTCTCAACGATGCTTCGGAGAGTCGTCATGAGCTTGAGGCGATGATCGATAGCATGCAGGACGCTGTGATCGCGGTCGACCCTGCCGGTCGTATCCAGTGGACCAACCAGCGTATGCAGAAGCTGATTCCCGGCACATCCTTTAGCAGTTCGATCCGAATCGGCCACGCCCTTGTCCAGACGATTCGTGACCCTGAGATCCTGGACTGCGTCCGCACCTCGCTTGAGCTGCGCATCGTTAGCGAAGGCCGCTCCACATCGCTTCTGCCCGGCCGCATCTTCGAGGTCAACGTCTCACCGATGCCCGGAGGCGGCGCTGTCGCCGTACTGCACGACATTACCCGTATCGAGCAGGTTGAACGCACCCAACGCGACTTCGTGGCTAATGTCTCGCATGAGCTCCGGACCCCGCTGACCTCTATTACCGGATACGTTGAGACCCTTCTCGACCACGAAGCTTCGCTCAGCAGACCGGCTCGCGAATTTTTGACCATAATTCTCAAAAATGCGACGCGCATGAACCGCCTGACAGAAGACCTGCTGGTAATGGCTCGGGTGGAGTCTTCTGAACAGGAGTTGCACCCGGCTCCCATCCCTGCCGACGTCCTCGTGCGCGATGCAGTTCAGGCGATGAGTGGTCTTGTCCAGGATGCGGAGGCTGTTCTTGAGATCGGGGAGATCTCGACGGCTGAAGTGTTCGCAGATAACGACGCGATCCTCCAGGTTCTTAGCAACCTCATTGAAAACGGCATCAAGTACGGCCAGGCTCGTAACGAAACGCACTGCAGGGTAATTGTGAGCTCCCGTGACGTGTCAGACCCGATCGAGGCAGTCGAGTTTAGTGTCCGCGATTTTGGCCCTGGAATTGCCTCGGAGCATCTTAGCCGAATCTTCGAGCGATTCTATCGAGTCGATAAGGCGCGATCCCGGGAGTCCGGGGGCACCGGTCTAGGACTCGCAATTGCACGGCACATGGTGCAGACTCATGGCGGCTCCATTCGCGCTGAAAGTGAGCTGAATTCGGGCAGTACCTTCATATTTACTCTGCCAAAGGCTCAATCCAGCGTCGAATAATGCCGTTTTCACTCCGATGTAACCTCCCCGTAACAATTGCCGCTCAAACTCAATATGTGATGTATTGACTGATTGAACGATCGATGCATTCCAAGCCTAGGGGGATAAGTGAAACTGAAAGTCATTGCAGCAGGCGTATTGGCGCTCATATCTGTTGGAGCCAACGCACAGAATATTAACGGGGCGGGGGCCACTTTTCCGTACCCCATTTACTCCAAGTGGTTTAGCGAGTACAGCCAGCTGCATCCTAATGTGAAGATTAATTATCAGTCGATCGGTTCCGGCGGCGGCATTCGTCAGGTCACCGAAGGCACCGTAGATTTTGGAGCCAGTGACAGTCCTATGACCGACGACCAGCTCAAGGCGGCGAAGGTTAAGGTCATGCATGTTCCTACAGTCCTCGGCGCGGTTGTTCCGGTATACAACATTCCCGGTATCAATAAGGATCTGAACTTCTCCGGGGACGTCATCGCGGATATCTATCTCGGCAAGATCAGCAAGTGGAACGATCCGCGAATTGCGAAGGATAATCCTGGCGCGAATCTGCCGGACAAGGCGATCCTGCCGGTCTATCGCTCGGATGGAAGTGGCACAACATTCATCTTCACGGACTTTCTTTCAAAGGTCAGCCCGGATTGGAATAGCAAGGTTGGCAAGGCCGCCTCGATCAAGTGGCCCACCGGCATCGGTCAAAAGGGAAATGAAGGTGTATCCGGGATGGTTCGCCAATCCCCTTACTCGTTCGGCTATGTTGAGCTGATCTACGCTGAGACGAACAAGATGGCGTTTGGCTCCGTGCGCAACGCCTCCGGCAAATTCCTCAAAGCTTCCACTGGCGGAGTTACTGCGGCCGCTGCTGCTGCCGCCAAGACGATGCCCGCCGATTATCGCGTTTCCATCACCAACGCTCCCGGCGCCGACGCTTACCCAATCGCCAGTTTTACCTGGCTGCTGATCCCAACACACTCCACCGACGCGAATAAGGCTAAGGCTCTCGCCGACTTCCTTGGGTGGATGCTCGACCATGGCGAAGCCGAGGCCGCTGCCTTGACCTACGCTCCTTTGCCGAAGCAGGTGCAGGATATGGTTCGCAAAAGCATTGCTAACGTCAAGTAATTCAACCGCCGCACGGATATCAATTCAAACTCCGTGCGGCACTTTTCTTGACCTTTATTCTGGTTCAAGGTCTTTAAGCCCGGTACAATCGACCCGTAGAGTCAAACCGTCAGGAAATGAGATTGTGTCTTCTACCCGTATGACTCCCGAGCGAGAATCCAGGTCTCCGTTGCCTGCACCGTCGCCCCTGCCGATCCCTCCTGCGGCCTCCGCTCCTTCTCCTTCAGGAGATGCGGTTGGAGTAGCGCTGTCTCCAATTCGAGACTTCCTCAACAAACGGGGAAGCGGTCGCCTTGCAGACAACAGCTTCGCAGCCGTCATGCTCTTGTGTGCGTGCAGCATCTTCGCGATCGTTCTCTTCATCTTTGGCATTCTGGTTATTCATTCCAAGTTGAGTCTGGTCGAGTTCGGCTGGAAGTTCTTTACTCGCCAGGCTTGGGACCCAGTCTCGGGCGACTTCGGCGCGCTGCCCTTTATCTATGGCACGCTTGCCACGTCTCTGCTGGCCCTCTGTATGGCCGTCCCTCTGGCACTTGGTGTGGCCGTCTTTATCACCGAGCTATGCCCGCGTCCGCTGCGTGGACCGATCTCATTCCTTACTGAGCTCCTCGCGGCCATCCCTTCGGTCGTCTACGGTCTTTGGGCGGTGTTTGTTCTTGTTCCACTGATGCGCGATGTCATTGGCCCGTTCCTTTACAAGACTCTAGGCTGGACGGGTTTCTTCGAAGGGCCGAACTTCGGTGTCGGTCTTCTGACGGCCAGCATGATTCTGGCCATCATGATTCTGCCCATCATCTCTTCTCTTACCCGAGACATCATGAATGCTGTGCCCAACAGCCAGCGCGAGGCTGTTCTTGCCCTCGGCGCCACCCGCTGGGAGATGATTCGCATCGGCGTCCTGCGTAACTCCCGCATCGGCATTGTTGGTGCAGTCATGCTCGGCCTGGGTCGCGCTCTAGGGGAGACGATGGCAGTCACGATGGTCATTGGGAACCACCCCGACATCAGCAAATCGCTCTTCGCACCTGGATACACACTGGCCAGCGTCATTGCGAACGAGTTCTCCGAGGCGACTGGTGATCTCTACCTCAGTGCTCTCATCGAGATTGGACTGGCGTTGTTCCTGGTCACAATCGTCGTCAACGCAATCGCCCGTTTGATGGTCTGGGCCGTCACACGCAACGCTCCGGCACGGGTGATCTGACATGAGCACTCAACCTATCAGCAACCAGCGCCCGCCAATGGACTTTCAGACTCGGTCCATGCGCATGAATACCGCCCGACGCAATGCGACCAACTACTTCGTCAGCGGGTTGTCCATCCTCGCAACTATCCTCGTCATCTTGCCGCTGCTTGCGATCCTCTTCTACCTTATCTATAAGGGAGCCAGCTCGCTCAACCTTGCCTTCTTTACCCACATTCCGGCGCCGGTGGGCGAGGCCGGTGGCGGAATGGCGAATTCGATTGTCGGCTCAGGAATTGTCCTTTTTCTCGCAAGCCTTATGGGCATTCCTATCGGTATCGCAGCCGGTGTCTATCTTGCGGAGTTTGGTCGAGGCAAAGCCCTGGCGACCGCCGTCCGCTTCACCGCGGATGTTTTAAATGGCGTCCCTTCAATCGTCATGGGCATCGCGATCTACTCGCTGATTGTCGTGCAGCAGAAGCATTTTTCTGCGTTGGCCGGCGGCGTCGCTCTTGCCATCATGATGGTACCTACCATCACGCGAACCACCGAAGAGATGCTGGCGACGGTTCCGCATGCCATCCGCGAGGCGGCACTCGGCCTTGGCGTGCCGAAGTGGCGGACTGCCATTTCGGTAAGCCTGCGGACAGCCTCGCCGGGCATCATCACGGGCTGTATGCTGGCCTTTGCCCGAGTCGCTGGGGAGACCGCACCGCTGCTATTCACCGCCTTCGGCAACCAGTTCTGGAGCTTCAGGCTCAGCGAACCGATCGCGGCGTTGCCGCTTCAGATCTACGTTTACGCGATCTCGCCCTATGACGAGTGGCATCGTCTGGCGTGGGCGGGTGCGCTCGTTCTTATTGTTTTAATCATGGTTTCGGTCACGCTCGTTCGCATCTTTGCCAACCGCGGCGTACTCAAGGGAGGAAGCTAGTGGGAGTCGGCATTTTAGTTGAGGATTTGAACGCGTGGTACGGCACGACACATACGCTGCAGGATATCAACCTGCACATCCCGGCGAACCACGCAACCGCGCTGATTGGTCCCTCCGGCTGCGGTAAATCTACATTTGTCCGCTGCCTGAACCGCATGCACGAAACTAATCCCATCGCTCGTGCCACCGGCACTGTGAAGATGGGTGACATTGATATCTACAACGATGCCTCGCCGGTTGAGATTCGCCGTCGTGTTGGTATGGTCTTCCAACGTCCGAACCCCTTTCCGACCATGTCGATCTACGACAACGTCGTCAGTGGCCTCAAACTCAATGGCTTTCGCAACCGCCGTATTCTGGACGAGACCGTCGAGCGTTCGCTGAGGCAGGCCGCACTGTGGGAAGAGGTTAAGGATGACCTCAAGAAGAAGTCCGGCGCTTCTCTCTCGGGCGGACAGCAGCAACGGATGTGCATCGCGCGTGCCCTCGCCGTCGATCCTGAGGTCCTTCTCATGGATGAGCCCGCATCCGCGCTCGATCCCGTCTCCACCTCGAAGATTGAAGATCTCATCTTTCAGTTGAAGTCGCAGTACACCATCGTCATTGTGACTCACAACATGCAGCAGGCAGCTCGTGTCGCTGAAAACACGGGCTTCTTCCTCAACGGTAAGATGGTCGAGTTCGATTCCACGCACAAGATCTTCACCAATCCGCGTGACAAGCGAACGGAAGACTATATCACCGGGAGGTTTGGCTGATGCGAGTCAAATTTCACCAGAGCCTCGACGACCTCAAAGAGAAGCTGCTCGTAATGGCCGGCATGGCCGAACAGGCCATTCAGCGTTCTATTGAGGCCTATAGCACTCGCGACCTTGCCATCTGCGAACTCGTCTTTAGGGCTGAGCCTTCCATTAACCGGCTCGAACGCGAGATCGACCAGATGGCCCTCGACCTCCTAGCCATGGAGCAGCCCATGGCTATCGATCTCCGCTTTATCCTCTCGGTCATTCGCATCAACGCCGACCTTGAGCGCGTCGGAGACCAGGCCGTCAATATTGCGGTTCGTGTCCGCGAGATGGGAGCGTTCGCCAATATCGATCTTCCTGTCGACATTCCCAAGCTCGCCTCGCTCTCTTCGGCGATGGTGCGCAAATCGCTCCAGGCCTTTATCGAAGGCGATGCTGAACTGGCCAACTCCGTCCTGCGGCTTGACGACCAGGTCGACGAGATGAACGACGCAGCCTTCTATGCGCTCAGCTCGCTCATCAAGGAGAAGCCCGAACTGACGCCGCAGTCATTGAACGCTCTCATCATCTCCCGCAACCTTGAGCGTGTAGGCGATCACGCCACCAACATCGCCGAAGACGTCATCTTCTGGGTACGCGGCGCTGACGTCCGGCACAATAGCCCCAGCAATTAGTCTGAGAATCCCGGTGAGGTAAGCTCCGGCCGCCACCAAACGAGTCGAGGTAGTGCAGGATAGTACAGGCCTACACACAGCCTTCCGGCCTGAACTCTATCGTGCATCATTCGCGCGTAAGCCTCCATCTGGGGGCCATACTTTAAGCGTTCTTTTGCGAGCAATTCATCGACGCCTTCGCGACCATGAGTCGATGTCTTGTAATCGATGATCCAAAGGTAGTCATTGCCGCCGTTTAGCGGTTCCGATCCTGCAAAGAAAACCCGATCAAGCCGTACGCTGCTCCGTCTCTCGGCCCAGGACGTCAATCCGTATTCGCTTGATGCTTCGTTGTGAGCGCTTAACACCCATAGCCCCTCCGCTTTCTGAAGCGTGTTATTTAGCGCCGCCTTGACTCTTGGAACGAGCCGTTCAACAACCGCTGGCGGTAATCCGTCTCCACGCAGTGCCGCCTTGATCCGTGGTGACCATTCAGCAATCTCATGTGATAACGCATCAACACTCGTTCCATCGGATAGCCGCTTGCTCAGTATCTCCAGGAATGCATGAACAGCATTGCCGAACGCCCGCGCTTCGAATGACCCCTCGGGCCGTTCGAAGCGCGCGAGGCCGGGCACAACCAAATCTTCCCCATACGACAGCTTCTGCTTTGTCATGAACCGAGCCCTTGGTTCAAACTCTGACGGCAACCGTTGCAGTATCGTCGGCCGCACAGATTCATCGCTTCTCGCTGCGATGTCGCCGACAAAATTCCCTTTAGTCTCTGGCGCTAGCATCGCGAGCGGCTTCGGCGCTGCCTCCGATGTTGGCGTAAGCGCGGAGGCGAAGTGTCGCTCCGCAGCAGGCCACGCGGTAGCCAGCAGGCTGCCGTACTGCCGGTTAATCTTCCCCCTCGCCGTCGCTTCCGGGGACGCAAACAGATGCAGCTCTTCCCGTGCTCTTGTACATGCCACGTAAAACAGGCGCTTTCGTTCCGCAGCCTCGCGTGCTTTAGCAATGCCCTTCAGCCAGTCGTTCAGCTTTCGCGAACTCTCGCCACGACTGACAATAGGCGCAAGTACGATAGGTGCGGCCTCTGCGTCGTTTGAATCGATCTCATTCCATGTAAGCAGTTTTTCGCGATTTACCTGCGCCTTCTTTTCAAGTCCTGGCACGATTACGACATCCCACTCCAGCCCCTTCGCGCCGTGGATTGTCATCAGGTCCACGGCGTCGGCTCCTGCTGCTGTCTCTGCGTACAAACTGGTGAGCCGCCGTTTCAACAACCCCAAATCTATTGCCTCCCCGTTTTCTTCCACCTCATCCAACGCCTGAAGATATCTTCTCGCGTTGGCCATCTCTGTATTCTTCAGATACACATCACCGCCTAGCGACCGCCACGTACGATCTACGGATTGCGCCATTGTTAATTCTGAACGGCGTCCTGTCGCCGCCTTTAACACTGGCCAAACCTGCATCAGCCTTGCGCAACTCTCCTCGCTCAACAGATCTCCCCGTTCGGCAATCACATCCTCAATGCACCGTTCGGCCCATTCGGGATCATCAGCGCCTGCGAGCATGTGCAAGTCCGCCAAGCCAAGACCACACCATGGTGCGTGCAATACAGCCAGCCATGCCACGCGATCTGCCGGGTGCAACAACGCACGGGTTAGCGCAAACAGGTCTAACACCTCCTGTCGTTCTCCCAGCGCCTCGATATCGACCGCACGAAAGGGAATCGCACCCCTGGTTTCATCTTTGAGCTCTGCAACGATATCCACCAGCAGATTGCGGCTGCTCACCAGAACGGCAATCTTCCACGGCTCCCTTCGACCCACTGGCAGAGGACGTGCACGCCATTCTGCAATAATCTCCCTCACACTCAGTGCATCAGTTCTGGCCTGTTGTCGTCTCGCCCGCTTTGCCTCATCGGGTGGTAGACCTGCATCCAGCACATGAGTGTGCCACACAACATTTCGCGACCCGTTCTGTGACGGACCGCGTACGGCTTGCACCTTGACATACGGTACTTCGTCAGGATTCGCCCTATTTATCTCTGGTGGAAACAAGAGAGAGAAGTCCTCATTGAACTCATCGACGAGATCACGCTGCGAACGAAAGTTTGCCGTCAACTGTAGCCGACCGACCGGCAGATCTCCCAGTCGTTCAGTCTGCATCGTTCTCACAAACCGCTCTACCCTGGCCTGTCTAAATAGATAGATCGACTGCTTCGGATCACCTACTAGAAAAACCGTCTGACTGTGGCCGTCCCATCCCTGCGTCAGCAACCGAATCAGCTCATACTGAGTCGTCGAGGTGTCCTGCATCTCGTCCACAAGCAGATGGCGCAGTCTCATTCCAAGCGCCTCGTTCAGATCGTCTGCGCCTCCATCGTGTTCAAGGGCGACCTGTGCGAGCAGTCCAAGCTCGGCAAAGTCGCACTCCTCGCGTCTCGCGAAGATAATCTGCAACTCCACGAGTGCCCGACTGAGAACGCGGAATAATGCTTTTGCGACAATCCACTGCTCCGGTGGATATTTGATCGGCGGCAGGGCCTTAACCTGTTTGACTGCTTCGAGCACGTCGTTGCGGCTTCGCAGCAGGTCTATCAGGAGCCTCAGTTCTTCGGCGTGTTTTTTCTCAATCTCGAAGCCGAGATGGTTGCGCTTTGTCGTTGCTCTCCAGTTTGGTTCCTGCGTTGTGAGTAGATGAATGAGAGCCCGCCAATGTGCAAGGTGCTCTGCCGTCTCCTGTGGAGCTGAGCTAACCCCTGCACATAGCGCGATCGGAGAAGGCGCACCTTTGTACCCTTCGGCGTATCCCATCTCGCTGGCTAGCTTTGCCAAATCCCATAGCACATCCCCGGGAATCGTCCGCGAAAGCCGCGTCAACCCAGCGCACACAGCCTGTTCGAGCGCGCGCTCCAACTTCGGGAGCACGATCGTGTCAAGTAGGTCATCATTGAGCTCCTGCTTGCCTAGAGGAACCAACTCTCCCCACTGATTGCGTAGCGGCAGCATCTCCATCAAGAGGCGTTCGCAATCGCTAAGGCTGCCATCACGATGCAACAACAGTGTGTGCAACGCCGCGTCCAGTTCCGCGTCGTTGCCACCAAGCTGCATCAGCGTCTGCCTTGCAGCATCGCGGTACATCGAGGTTGGATCAGTAACCGGATTCTGCCGGCCACCGCTCCCTGACAGCACCGGCAGAGATTGCGCTATCTCGCTGCATAGCGAATCGATAGTGCGTATCCTCAATCTTCGGGGTTGTGCCAATAAGTTCCAGCCGAGCTGCTCATCGCGCCGCAGTACCGCCTCGGCCAATGCCCGGGTTTCAAGATCGAAGTCAGAATTCCTCTTCACCGGCTCGCGCCGTGCAGCGCTCTCCAGCTGCGCCATAATACGCTCTCGCATCTCAGCCGTTGCCTTCACTGTGAATGTGATCGCTAGTACTTGCGCGGGTTCTTCGACGCTCTCATCTGCCAATAGCTTCAAATAGCGCTGAATCAAAAGACCCGTCTTGCCCGAGCCCGCCGGCGCTTCAATGATCCACGAACGTTGAACATCCAGCGCACGCTCCCGTTCACCCCAATCTGGGATGCGCCCGTCGTTCGCATCATCGGGGGGACGCTCAATTTTAGGAACAACAAAGAGGTCAGCCAAGGCTCAACTCCGAGCCAGCGCCATCATCTTCCTCTTCCACCTCTTCGAATAACGACACATCGAGCCGGCACAACAGCCTCTGACCACAGCGAGCGCATGTTGTCGGATATCGCTTCGGATTAACCTGTGCGTCACTGGAATAAAAATCTTCTGCCAGTCGTTCGAGTACCTGCCTCCATTGCTCTACCTGTGCCGCCAGGGTCGGCGCATCCTTCAACTTCGTCGGCTTGCCAGGCAGAACATCATTACTCGTGGCGTATCCCGTTAACTCTCGGCCCTCGCCCGCCCGTACCAGTCCGAATGCCACTCCTTGCAGTTGATCGGTCTGCGAAAGAATTGCGTAGAGTGGAAGCTGCGGTGCGTCTGGTCTAGCCGTTAGCCAATCGTTGGGTGACGCACTGCCCGTCTTGTAGTCGATCAGTACCTCACCACCTTGGACTTTGTCGACTCGATCCATTCGTACACTCAACCGCAGCGGGCCAACTTGAACATCTTTAAACTCCTTCTCGCTCAGTTTCACCTCAAACGGCAGTCTGCGCTCCAATTCAAGATCCAGCCATCCGGATAACACCCGGTGCAGCCTCTTATGTTGTACCTCTAAATAGGCCGCGTCCCACGCCGTCGCGCTCGCGTCCGAAGCCTTCTCCAATCCTTTAGAGATAGACCAGTCCAACACCTCATACTTTTCCTCGGATGTCATCGCCCGCAGCGTATCCTGGGTTTTCACTCCGTCCCAGAAGGTCTCAAGTATTTTGTGTACTACTGTGCCGCTCTCCCGAGCGTCCATTCCTGGTGCGATGGACTCAAGGTCGGTTGCCCACAGTCGTTGTTCGGCAAAGGCTCGAAAGCCACATGCCGCCTGGAGTTCCAGAATCCTCGCCCCGCCGCGAATCACGCGGTCTGGCAGTGCTTGCACTTGAGCAACATCTTCTACCTTCTCGACCTCAACTATTGTCCGTTCTTCTTCGTCCCCAACAAACCGAGCTACTTCAAGAGGATCGAGGCCCAGGCCAGCTAACACCGGTGATGGTCTTTGCGTCCCGTCTGCTGTCTCAAGCGCGTAACTGAACACTACTGTTGCAGCGCTCCCGGCAATCCGTTCCGTCATCCTTCGCGCATAATCGGTGTCGCGAGCGACGTCCGTTCCTGGCATTCCCAAGTCACGTTGCAGATGCCAGGGCAGCAGGGAATTACTCGCTGTCTCCACCGGCCAACTCAATTCGCCCGCATGCAGAAACCATATCGCGTCGAAGGTGGCTCCCGCAGATTCGAGTGGCCCCATGATCTGTACCGGGGCATCCCGCGACTCGGGCGCGAACATCGTCTGCCGAGTTATCCGCAGCAAATTATCGAGTGCCTGGGGCAAGTCGACGCTCACACCGTCGAAGTCCAGCGTGGTGAGTTCATCAAGCGCACTCTCCCACTTACGGCGCGCCTGAAACTCAAAGCTGGTCTCCTGTGAATTAGAGCCCCACGCAGCGGAGTCCAACAACTCCCGCATGCGCTCCGCCCATTCGGCGTGCGTCCGCGCATTGAGCCCACGCACTCGGTTCATCACCGCACGCATAGACCGCAACACTCTGAGCAGTCGTGGCATCTTTCCTTTCCGCTTTGATCGCTCCATCACTTCGATCAACTGGTCCAGCGAGATCTCCGGTCGAAGCATTCGCACCTTGCGCAGCTCAAATGCATCGAACTCTGCTCGAGTGCCTCGTTCACCGTTCGTCATTGCGAAGTAAGGGGAAAGCAACAAGCGACTCACTCGTTCCAACGGCAGCGCCTCGACTGCCCATTGCAACAGGTCGGAGGCGACTGTAACCATTGATATGTCAGCGAGCGCTGTTCCCAGCGAAAACTCATAGGGCCCTGTCTCGGCATCCGCTTGAATATCCTGCAGCTCCGGTGCCAATACCTCGCGAAACACGCGATCAATCTCTCTCCGTTGCAACTCCAATCCTGGCACGATCACGGCCACTCTTGCGTTCGGCTGTTCTTCGAGAAATTTACGCGTCCACCGTGCAGCGGCGGAAAGCTCCTGCCGTTCATTCGTCGCCGCCGCCAAAAAACTATGGGGGACGCTCACCGCTGGCTGCCGCTCCTCGACAGCTATCTTCACCGACTGCAGCGTTTCCAACAGTTTCCTTTGCGACGGAGTCATCGCATCGAAACCGACCAGCATCACGCTACCCGACGGGAGCACAATCGACCCGTTCTCAATTGCATGACACAGCGCATCCTCGAGTTGCGTCTGCGTCGTGAACCCCTCAGCCTGGCAAAGTCGTTCAAACGTTCGCGCCCACCGTTGAAACGCTTGCGTATCCGAGTTGCCGATTGTCCCTCGAAGCCGTTGTCTCGCGTCGTAGCTGCAAATCAACCGCCACGCCTCGGCGGCCATCGCAGCCAGAGAGTCGACGGTCCGTAAGCTCGCCAGCTCCTCATCTGCTTCGAGAACAGTTCGCCACACGACATGTTCCTGTGTTTGGTTCAGTAGCATCTGCGCCACGTGACCTTCCACAAGGAGCCCATGCCAAAGTGCCGCCATCCACACGTCCCAGGCCAAGATCATCGGCGGTTGCCAACTCTTCAACCCCAACGCCCGGTTTCGTTGGTCGAACCCGCGATGCAAAGTTCGCGCTGCCCGCTGATTCGCCGTCACCACAATGGCGCCCCGTTCCAGCGCCTCTACGATCTCACCCGGCAGCAAATCCCGACCATCCATACCTCGGTTATACGCTCCCGTTCGATGGAAAACTTGGGACAAATCAGGCCGTCTCTCTCGGGGCTTTCCGCGCGAACAGGCTCATCCCCAACAGCACGACCGCCGCGGCGAAGGGCAGCGCCAATGCCACTTGCAGCGAGCCGGTCTTTGTTGAAACTACCCCCAGCAACCATGGCAAAGCCGCCGCGCCCAATCCTGAAACCGCGATCACGATCCCCGCCTGCCGTGCTGTCGGCCGCTCCATCATGAGCAGTGCAAACGTTGCCGGAAAGAACGGCGACAAGCTCAATCCCAACAGCACTGCAAATCCTGCGATAGTCACCGCCGAGTGCGCTATTGCCAGTCCAGCTGTAAACAACGTAGCCAACGCCAGGCTCCAGCGCTGCGCCGTCTTCTCGCCCACCTTCATCATCACCGCAGAAGCTCCAACCCGTCCCAACGTCAGCGACATCCATAGCAGCAATGTCGTGTACTCGCTCGCTGCCAATGTCTTATCACCGTACCGCAACGCAAACGTCGTCAGCCAGCCGCTCAGACACGTCTCAAGCCCACCGTAAAGCACGAGCAGTCCCGCGAAGTACGCATACGAACGCCCACTCAATCCCGTGTGAAGTGTGTCCTCCAGAGATACGAACCCCGACTCTTCCGGCGCTAAAGCTCTCGCACGCATCTGAGTACATAACACAATCACCCCGGCGACAAATAACCCTGCAAATCCCTCCAAGCACGTTGCGCAGCGCAAACCGTGGCAGCAGCCACGCCGCCAACAACGCTGACAACATCGCCCCGAGGCTGAAGGAAAAGTTCAGCAGCGACAGCGCCGACCCGCGATGCTCCGTGAATCTTCTGCCTGCCAGAATATTGACCGACGTGATGATCTGTCCCAGGCCGAATCCACCTAAAAATAACGCGCCGCAACCCATTCCCATTGACGGAGCGACGGCAAACCCACCAAATCCCAGCGCACCCGCAGACATACCAACAAGCAGACTCTGCCGAAGCTTTGGTGACACCGTCACACCACCGAGAAACGCTCCGCAGAACTTCGCCATCATCAACAGGCCACTCTGCGAATCCAACATGGACCATTGTTTTGCAAGCAGAGGGAGAATAGGCCCTAACAGCGCTGTTCCCAGGCCAGCCAGCATCAATCCGTAATGCATCAACCCCAGGGAGGGTGCTGCTGTCGTTCTACTTCGTTCCGACAAATTCTACCCCCAACTCAATCCGTGCTGTAGCCATTATCATTGACTCAGGAGTCTCCCTTGTCCCGCAAGCCATTATTTCTCCTCGTCTTCGTCGCTCTTCTCGTCAGCTGCCATCAGGGAACATCCCCCGCTCCTTCCCAGTCTGCCCCACAAAAAACCTTCAGCATCCGCGGCAAGGTGGTCTCCACTGACGCCACCCACGTGACACTCGACGGCGAAGATGTTCCTGGCTTCATGGAAGCCATGACGATGGACTATAAGCTCAAAGATCCCAGCGTCGTTAGTGAGCTGCACCCCGGCGACCGCATCACCGCCAAGGTGCTCGCGGACCGCGACAAGGATGGTGACTATACCAACATCCAACTAGACAATATTGTCGTCATCGCGCAGGCACGACCCGACTACAAACCGCCCGTCACCTTTCATGTCCCCACTCCCGGCGACCAGGTCCCCGACTTCAAGTTCCTGAACCAGAGCGACCGCACCATTCATCTCGATCAGTTCAAGGGCAAGGTCGTCCTCATGACCTTCATTTACACACGCTGCCAGCTTGCCGATTTTTGTCCGCGCATGAGCCATAACTTTGCTGATGTCGACAAGGCTCTCGCAGCCGATCCTGCGGTCTACAAACAGACTCACCTTCTCAGCATCAGCTTCGATCCGACCTACGACACTCCCAAGGTTCTCCGCAGCTACGGCGGCGCTTACACTGGCAACTTCACCAACGAGACATTCACGCACTGGGACTTCGCCGCGCCATCCAAAAAAGATCTTCCCGCCATCACTCAGTTCTTCGATGTAGGCGTGACACCTGGAGATAGCAAGTCGCTCACCCACTCTCTCTCAACCGTTCTGATTGGGAAAGACGGCAAGATCATAGAGTGGTACCCCACCAACGAATGGAAGCCTGAAGACGTTGTTGCAATGATCAGAAAAAACACCGCTTAGCTGCGTGGGCAACACGACAGACAACAAAGGATGCGAATCGATCATCACACCTAATGTGCGCAACCTGCACGGAGGGAATTTCACATGAAACATAATCGAATCGCACTGTCTGTACTTGCTATTGCAGTTGGAACATCTGGCCTCGCTATGGCCCAGTCCCAGTATGCGCCCGTCCGACTACAACCTGCCGGGTATGGGCAAGGCCCAGGTGGTTGGGACACGCCTCCCCAGGAGTTCCGCGACATTCAACGGCAGGGCTACCATGACGGCATCGAAGGCGCTCGAAAGGACTATGACAATCACCGGCGGCCTGATGTTAACAACCGCGATGAGTACCGCCATCCGCATGTGCCCGCGTCCGCAAGAGATGACTACCGCGAAGGCTTCCGCCGTGGCTACGAGGCAGCCATGGCTCATCTTAGCGTTGGCCCCCGCTAGTTTATTAGCAGCATAAAAATTACCCGGCTTTGGAGGCCGGGTATTTTTATGTCAGAGACCAATTGGTAAAAACTTGTACTTGTCTGAATGAAGATCTGTTCTATCGTTTTCCATCCCTCTGTATTTTCGTCAATCCGGTATTCTGAAGATGCGCCTCACATAGGAGTCACATCATCATGGCAAAACTTACCATCGGCTTTGGAATTCTGCTTGTTCTGCTTGGAATCATCGGCTTCGTCGCCACCGGCAGCGCGCATCCTACGGCACTGATCCCAGCCGGCATCGGCCTCTTCTTTGTCCTCTTTGGTGTTATGGCCAACACGGAAGACTCCAAGAAGCGCATGCTCTGGATGCACATCTCCGTCACCGTCGCCTTGCTTACCTTCCTCGGCACAATCCCTGCCGACATCGACACCATCCGTCTCTCTCATGGAGCCTACTTCGCGCACCCTGCCGCAGTCGAAGAGAAGGGTGCTCTCTCGCTTCTTTGCCTCATTTACGTCTTGTTTTGCGTCCGGTCGTTCATCTCCGCTCGACGTGCCCGGCTCGCTTAGCAACTCTGCGGCGTAAACTTAAGCTAACTATGTCCTCTAACTTTGGAGCGTCCAGCTTCGGCGGCAATATGAAGTCCCCAGATCGCCCTACGCGTGGGGTCGGTAAGGCCACAGCGGCCGATCTCACCGCATCGCGCCCCAAGCCTAAGCTCAAAAAGGTCTTGCCCGAGGTATGGAAGCTGGTCAAGCCGCGCCGATGGCTCCTTGCCGGCAGCTTTTTACTGATGATCGTCAACCGGACTTGCAGCTTTGCTGTGCCCGTCTCCTCGCGGTATCTCATCAACAACGTGATGTATAAGCACCAGCTCCATCTGTTGCCTTACATCATTGGAGCCGTCGCCTCCGCTACCTTCATTCAGGGTGTCAGCTCTTTCTGGCTGACCCGACTGCTATCAAACACTGGCCAGCGCCTCATCTCCGAGCTTCGCGTCCAGGTCCAGCATCACATCGGCCGCCTCCCGGTAGCCTTTTACGACGAAAACCGTACCGGCACTCTTGTTGCCCGCATCATGACCGATGTTGAAGGAGTCCGAAATCTCATCGGAACTGGTCTGCTCGAGTTTGTCGGTGGTCTGCTTACGGCCATCATCGCCTTCTGCATATTGATCCGCATCAGCACGCTGATGACGATGCTCACCTTTTGCATTCTTCTCGTCTTCGGACTCATCCTGCAAAGAGCCTTCAGTACTATCCGACCAATCTTTCGCGAACGATCGAAGATTAATGCGGAGGTGACGGGTCGCCTCACCGAATCGCTCGGTGGCGTTCGCGTAGTCAAGGGCTATCATGCCGAAGAGAGCGAGTCGCGCGTCTTCGCTGCCGGAGTCGATCGACTACTCAAGAACGTCATCAGCTCCATTACGGCACAATCGTTGATGACCCTGTCTTCCACGATGGTCCTCGGCGTCGTTGGCTCCCTAGTGATGTACTTAGGCGCACGAGAGATCACTGCGCACCGTCTCGACGTGGGCGGCTATGTAGAGTACACGATGCTGCTGGCCTTCATGATCGCCCCGATCGCCCAGCTCGTGAACATCGGTACCCAGCTCACCGAGGCGATGGCGGGTCTTGATCGCACGACCGAGATCCTCAACGAGCGTGCAGAGGACAGCGAACCTGCCCGCACTCAGACGATCGGGCCCATCCAAGGCGATGTGACCTTCAAAGACGTTGTCTTCTCCTACGAGCCAGACAAACCTGTGCTGCACGGCATCAGCTTCGACGCAAAGCCCGGCACAGTCACCGCGCTCGTTGGCTCGTCAGGCTCTGGCAAGTCCACGATCATCTCGCTTATCTGCGGCTTCCACAACGCAGATAGCGGACAGGTCCTAATCGATGGAGTCGATTTGGCAACCATTCGCCTCTCAAACTATCGTCAGCAACTCGGCGTGGTCCTGCAGGAGACGTTCCTCTTTGATGGGACCATTAGCGAGAATATTCTCTTCAGCCGGCCACAAGCGACCGAGGAGCAGCTCATGGAGGCCTGCCGTATCGCCCGTGTCGACGAGTTCGCTGAGCGTTTCCCCGAGCAGTACGACACGATCGTGGGCGAGCGCGGTGTCAAGCTTTCCGGTGGCCAGCGTCAGCGCATCTCCATCGCTCGTGCCATCCTCGCTGACCCCCGCATCCTCATCCTCGACGAGGCTACCAGCTCACTCGACTCCGAATCCGAAGCGCTGATCCAGAGCGGTCTCAACTTCCTCATGCAGGGTCGTACGACTTTCGTGATTGCCCACCGGCTCTCCACCATTCGCCGGGCCGACCAGATCCTCGTCATCGAACAGGGAAAGATCGTCGAACGCGGCACTCACGAGTCGCTCTATAAACTGAAGGGCCGCTACTACGACCTCTACACGCGCCAGCACGGTCTTGAAACAAACCTCTTCCTCGCTCCCGGCGAAGGGGATACGATCGAAGACTTGGCTCAGACGAGCAGCTAAACTTCGACCCTGAGCTGCGTCAGCAGAAACGCATAGTCGAACGCAATCTCTTTCAGGTAGTCATATCGCCCAGATGCTCCGCCATGACCTGCATCCATGTTGATGTGGAGCAGCAGGGGAGTGTCGTTCTTCTTGAGCGTCCGCAGCTTTGCCACATACTTCGCCGGCTCCCAGTACATCACCTGAGAGTCGTTCAGGCTGGTCTTCACGAGCATAGCGGGATAATCTCCGGCTTTGAGGTTGTCGTAGGGGGAGTACGACCGCATATAGGTAAACGCCTCCGCCTCATTTGGATTTCCCCACTCCTCATACTCGGCCACCGTCAGCGGCAGACTTGCATCAAGCATTGTGTTCATCACATCGACAAAGGGGACATGCGACAACACAACGCGGAATAGCTCCGGTCGCTCATTGACGACCGCGCCCATCAGCAATCCTCCGGCACTGCCACCCTCGATGGCAATCCGATCCTTGGCTCCATAGCCTTTAGCGACCAGTTGCTCAGCCACCGAGATGAAGTCGGTAAACGTGTTGCGTTTCACCATCATCTTGCCAGCATCGTGCCACGAATCACCCATCTCTCCACCACCGCGAATGTGGGCATATGCGATCACCACGCCGCGGTCAAGCAAGGAGAGACGCGAGGGGCTAAATCCGATAGGCAAAGGATATCCATATGACCCATATCCATAGATATAGATAGGATTCTTCGAGTCGTGGTTGAAGTTTTCGCGACGATAAACCACCGACACGGGAATTTTTATGCCGTCTGCTGCCTCGACCCATACTCGGTCCGAAGCATAGCGTGCCGAATCGAACCCGCCGGGTACCTCCTGCTGCTTCAGTAGCGTAGAACTACCCGATTTCACGTCATATTCGTATACCGAAGCGGGCGAAACCAACGAAGTGTAGCTGTATCGAAAAGCATCTGTATCGAACTCGCGGTTGGCGTGCGCTCCAGCGGAATAAACCGGCTCTGGGAACTCAATCTCCTTGGACTCCCCGGGCAAACCGGGTCCTTCAAACTTCGTGACGGTCAACGTCGGAAGCCCAAGGCGCCTTCTTGAACTAACGTAAAACGCGCTAAAAACCTCAAAATCCTCCAGCGGCGCATCGGTATCTAGAGAAATGAACTCTTTCCAGGAAGCTCGATCCGGAGCCTCCACCTTCGCGGTAACAACGCGAAAGTTCTTCCCCACATCATTGGTCCGGATGTAGAACAGCCCGTCACGATGGTCCACCGAATATTCCTGGTCGTCGATCCGGGGCGCGATCGTTCGAAACTCATCCTGAGGCGAATTCGCTGCAAGGAACCGGCACTCACTCGTCGTATGACTTCCTGCTTCCATCAGCAGGTACTTGCCATCGCGCGTCTTCCCAACGCCGAGGTTGAAGCGTTCATCCTTCTCTTCGTAGACGATAAAGTCGTTGGCCGTGGCATCTCCCAGGCGGTGTCGGAAGAGGTGGTCATGGCGCTTCGTCACCTCGTCTTCAGTCGTGTAAAAGAGTGTTGTCGAGTCTGCAGCCCAGGCGATCGAGCCAACCCGTTCGGCCGTATCGGACAGATCTTCCCCGGTCTTCAGATCGCGTATGTGCAAGGTGTACTGACGAAAGCCGGTGTTATCGGTTGAATAGGCCAGCTTGAAGCCGTCAGGGCTGACGCTCATCCCACCGACGGCCATGAACGGTTGGCCAACGGCGAGCTGATTCACGTCAAGCAGGATCTCCTCAGGCTGTGACTCGTCGAACTTCGGGCCTGTCGCCACTCTCCGGCAGTGAATCGGATACTGACTTCCTTCGACGGTTCGCACATAGTAGAACCATCCGCGCTGCAGATAGGGAACGGACTCATCTGTCTCTTTAATGTGAGAAAGCATCTCTGCGTAAAGCTTTGCCTGCAGCTCCTCGGTCTCGGCCATCACGGACAACGTATAGGCGTTCTCGGCTTCCAAATAGGCGACCAGTTCGGGCGAGGACTTGTCCCGCATCCACCGGTAGTTATCCTCGAGGATGTGTCCATGCAGCGTAGTGGGTGTTGGCTCCTGGCGGGCGTACGGTGGCTTAGTGGTACTTTGCGTCATTAATTGAAGCTCCAATGACAGGATACAGCGTCTCGCGCCGCCGATTTTTGCAGACTTGTTGTTCTGATCCAGGTGTTTTAGGTGCCAAGTGGCATCATCGCTTTTTGGACTAGGTGGAATTTCAAAATCAACCCTGCACGCTCCCAGTTCATCAACGATCAGGGCGTAGAATGACCATCGATGAACTTCTTTTCACGCTGGCTGGCTGTTGTCCTCCTGGTCTTCGCACCGTCCGCGGTCCTGACGGCCGAATCGGTGAGTACGCTACCGGCGCCTACTGGCTACGTCAACGACTTTGCTGGCGTTCTGTCTCCCTCCACGAAGTACAACCTTGAGAACCTCTGTACGCAGGTCGACCGCCAGGCTCATGCTCAGATTGCGGTAGTCACCATCAAGACGATAGACGGCGACGAGTCAATTGAAGAGTTTGCCACTGCGCTCGAAGACAAGTGGAAGGTTGGCGCGAAGGGGACCGACCGCGGCGTCCTGATGCTTTTTGTAATGACCCCTAGACGCGGCCGCATTGAGGTGGGCTACGGCCTGGAAGGTGTCTTGAACGACGCGAAGGTGGGCGATATTGGCCGCTCCATGGTCCCTGCGGCGACGCAAGGAGACTACAACACGGCGATCCCTCTTGGCGTACGCCAGATCGCCCAAGCGATCGCAACCGACGCTGGGGTTACCCTGAACCTGGCTCAGCCCGTCCACCAGTATCACCGGCAACAGGCACCCATACAGCTGAGCTTCACCGAGGTACTTCTGGGTGGCGGCGTCATTTTGCTGATCCTGTTCTTCCTGGTTAAGACAGGCAATACCGGGCTGATCTTCTTCCTTCTGGGAAATCTAATGGGCGGGGGCGGAGGGGGCTTTGGCGGAGGTCGGGGTCGTGATGATGACCGCGGCGGTGGTGGAGGCTTCGGCGGCTTTGGAGGCGGCAGCTCCGGAGGCGGCGGGGCGAGCGGAGACTTTTGAGGGCCCGATGTAGAACATGTGCAGCAAAGAAGGCAAAGAAATCCGGCATCCAGTGATACAGTACAGCCGGAGAAGCCATCTACCAGTAGCATCGAAATCTAGACGAAGGGAAATTGAGGAAACATGAAATCTTTATGGATTGTTCTTGGCGTCGTAGCTCTTCTCATCGTCGTTCTGCTTTTTGTAGGGGGCAGCTACATCGGCGCGAAGAACACGCTGGTGCAGAAGAATGAAGCTGTCAATCAAGCCTTCTCACAGGTCAACGTTGTGCAGCAGCGACGCCTTGATCTTATTCCGAACCTCGTCGCGTCGGTGAAGGGTTACGTGGCCGAAGAGTCGACGATTCTGACCAACATTGCGAACGCCCGTGCTGGTGTCCTCGCCGCGGGCAGCGACCATGCAAGCAATATCAACGCCAACTCCAAACTGGACGTGGCGTTGGGCCCGTTCTTCCGCCTCCAGGAGCAATATCCCAACCTCAAAGGCAACGAGCAGTTTATCCGCCTCACTGACGAGCTTGCCGGGACAGAAAACCGCATTGCCGTCGAACGTCAGCGCTACAACAAAACGCTTCAGGACTACAACACTTACGTGCAGCAGTTCCCCAACAGCATCTGGGCCAACTTCGCAGGTTTTCATTACAGGGATGAATACTTCAAGGGCAATCCCGAGAACAGTGTGGCGCCGAAGGTCGACTTCTCGAAGTAGGAGAAGCGAACTGACCTGGCCCAATAAAAAGGCCGCCGCATCGAGCGGCGGCCTTTTATTGCAACAGGGTTGCTATTTGGTGAAGGAAGAGATTGCGGTTGCTTCGTCATCCTTGACGTCGAAGACAGTGTAGAGCTTGGTGATCTGCAGCAGGTCGTGGACCTTCTTGGTCAGATTCAGCAGCTTCAACTCACCGCCGCTATTTTTGACGGTGGTGAAGGCGCTGACCAGCTCTCCGATGCCCGAGCTGTCGATGTAGCTGATGTCGCCCAGGTTAAGCAGAATCTTATTGGAACCCTTCGCGAGCACGTCACGTACGGCGTCGCGAATAGTTACACTGCCCTCGCCTAGGGTAATGCGGCCGCTGAGATCCAGAATGGTAATGCCGTCCACCTGGCGAGTTTTTACTTTCATGCTCATGTGTCGTTTCTCCTTAGGTCCCCGACTGCGCGGGTTTTCGATGCTTGATGAGAGTCAGTTCTGTGCCCGGATGTAACTGCCGAAAGTTTACCTCATCCATGAAGGCCCGGATCAGAAAGATACCGCGACCCGATCCCCGAAGGATATTTTCAGGGGCCAGAGGGTCGGGAATCTTATCCGGATCGAGTCCCTGGCCTTGGTCTGAGATGCGGATAACAAGGTCATCGGCAGTTGTCTCGAATGAGGCGAGAACATGCTTGTTGGTATCGTACGAGTTGCCATGCAGCACCGCGTTGACAGCCGCCTCACGGACAGCCATCGCAATGTGTGGAATCGTATCTTCGTCGAATCCGGCCCTTTGAGCCCACTGCTCAGCAGTAAGCTCAATCTTGTTAACACTGTCCAGAGACGAGTCTAGGGTGTAGCTAACACGGCTTGTCGTTGAATCGGCCAAAGCAGTCCTTGCGTTACCTGTGTGCCCGTCGTCAACGTCAGACAACAGCGATGATGGCAGTGTGCTTGTGGATTTCTCGAATGTCAAGGCGCCGGGTTCTTTCTTTGCCGTTATGCCAGTCTTTTTTGACCCGTGGAGTTGATTAGACCGGCTCTCCTGTACCCCCATTTGCAGCAAGGTGGGCTAACATGCGGGGTAGTAGGTAAAGTGGATTAGAGCAATCTGAAGGCCGATTCCGCAGCCCGATTATGACAAAGCACGCTAATCAAAAGACGAGTGTCTCTGCCCTCATGGGGGCAGTGGTCGTGGACGCCCGCGGAAGCACATTTGGCCACGTACGCGAGCTCGCCGTGGCTCCATCCGTCGATGCTGCTCATATTCATGGCGTCGTCCTCAGGGGGGCTGCAGCGAAACGTGGTACACGTCCTTCGCTGGTTTTGATCACAGATCTGCAGCTAACTCCAAGCGGGGGAATGCAACTCCGCGAGTCCGCACAACCCAGCTCTCTCCCGGATGACGATGGCTATCTCTTGCTTGAACGTGACTTACTCGACCAGCAGATCATCGACGTCGACGGCCACAAGGTAGTCCGCGTCAACGACGTCGATCTGGTTTGGGAGAACTGTGAGGAGGACGGCCCCGATCTCTCCCTTCGCATCGCCGAGGTGGAGGTGGGTATGCGTGGAGCAGTCCGCCGTCTCCTGAAGGGTCTGCCATCGAACTCGGTCGACCGCATTGCCGCCCGTTTCAGTGCCAGCATCATCCCGTGGGAGTTCGTCGACCTCATCGATCGCGACCCAGCCCGTCGCGTCCGCCTCAAGATCGAGCAGGACCGCCTCTCAAAGATGCATCCCTCAGACATTGCCGACATCCTGGAGGAGCTGGCTCCCGCCGAACGTCACGCCCTCTTCATCTCGCTCGATGAGGAGGTTGCCGCTGAAGCGCTCGAAGAGGTCAAACCGAAGATGCAGCAGGCGCTCATTGAATCGCTCGACTCGGAGCAGATTGCCGGAATTGTCGAAGAGATGGATCCCGGCGCCGCTGCGGACCTCCTCTCCGAGCTCACCGACGAGCGCTCCGAGGCCATCCTGGAAGAGATGGACCCGGAAGAGCGTCAAGAGGTCGAGGATCTACTCGAATTCTCGGGCGACTCTGCCGCCGGTCGCATGACGACCGAATACGTCGCCTTGCCCGCCGACGCACTTGTTAATCGGGCTATAACGGCACTGCGCGACTTCGAAGGGGACATCGAGACCATCACCGACATCTACCTGATCGACGGAGATGAGAAAATCACCGCGCTCATTCCTTTGGTGCAGCTTCTCCTTGCCTCACCTGAGACACCGCTCGCCAATCTACCGAAAGGCCACATAGTAACTTGCAACGTCGACGCCAATGGACGCAAAGTGGCCGAACTCTTCGACAAATACAACCTGCGCTCGCTCCCCGTAGTCGACCACGACAAGCGCCTGGCCGGTGTCATCCACGCTGAACAGGTGATCGCCCTTTTGCGGAAAAACCACTAAGGGACTCAAAAGTTTTGAACAGATAGTAGAAATCCAAAGGAAACGCAGTACCGCATGAAGATTCTGTACGCCACTGGTCTCTCGCCGAACGATACCTCCCTCTATCGCCTCTGGGCCCTCGAGCGTCTGGGACATCAGGTTATCCCGTTCAACGCATTCGACTACGAATCCCGCAATCCCTTCATCCGCAAGATCGCCCACCGTCTGGCCGCAGGCCGCGGCGTCGATCACCTCAACCGCGACCTCCTAAAGATCGCGAAAACGGAGAAACCCGACCTCCTCTGGACCGATAAACTCCTCTGGATGCGTCCCAAAACCCTCGACCGGATGCGCGCCATGGGAATCGCGACCGTCAGTTACATGATCGACAACCCCTTCGGTACTCGACAAGATCCGGGATGGCGCCTCTACATGAAGGACATCCCTCACTACGACCTGCACGTAGTACAGCGCGACAAGAACGTGCTTGACTACCGCGAACGCGGTGCCCGCGACGTCATCAAAATTCAGACTGCCTACGAGCCCACCTTACAATTTCCGCCAAAGGAAGGCTGGTCCGATGCCGACCGCAACCGCGAGGTCTCGTTCATAGGCACACCCTACGACGACCGCGCGCAGACCCTCACGCGGTTGTGGCGCGAGTGCGGCTTTCCCGTTGTCATCTCCGGCAACCCCAGGCAATGGGGCCGCGCGATGGAGCCTGATGCCTTCAAGGCCATCTTTCGCGGCGGAGAACTCTTCCGTGACGAATATCGCGAGGGCATATGGAAATCGAAGATCAACCTGAGCTTCATCACTCACTCCAATTGCGATGAGTTCGTGCATAAAAGCTTCGAAATTGCTGGCTGCGGAGGTTTCCTTATGGCCGAGCGTTCGGAAGGCCATATGCAGCGCTTCAAAGAAGACGAAGAGGCTGTTTTCTTCTCGTCCTTTGACGAACTCGCCGAAAAGATACGCCGATACTTGCCAGACGAAGCTGCCCGCCAACGCATCGCCAAGGCGGGTTGCCTCCGTGCCGCTCGCGATGGCTATCACAACGACAGGCAAGTCCAGCTTATCGTCGACCGCGCACAGTCGATCCTCTCAAAATTTGAAAAAGTCCATCCGTCCGCGAACACGGCGCACGCAGGCAGTCGGTGATTCACGATCTTCTCCACGATATTCCCTCAGCCGGACTCCTCGCTGATATCTGCATCGTCGGCGCAGGGGCTGCGGGCATTACGCTTGCCGTGGAGTCAGCTCGTAAAGGGAAAAAAGTATTGCTTCTCGAAGGCGGTGGAGCCCTTCGCGAAGACTCCTCGCAGGCCCTGTACGACAGCGAAATCGCCGGCCTGCCTCATCGAGGCATCCACACCGGACGCATCCGAGTAAAAGGAGGAACTACCGTTCGGTGGGGAGGTCAGATCCTCGAACTCGACGCCCTCGACTTTACCGCTCGCCCAGGCGTTCATGAAAGTGGTTGGCCGTTCCCGAAGTCTACGCTTACGACCTTTTACGAGCGCGCTCTGAACCTTGAGGGTCTGGCCAAAGTTGAACGAACCGATGCAGCAGTCTGGAGCGACCTCAACCTACCCTTCACGCAGTTTGATGAGCTGGAAGCCTATCTCTCACGCTGGTGCCCCGAGCCTAACTTCGCCCGTCTCCATCACAAAACCCTCATCGAAGATCCCAACATTCACCTCTGGCTCCACGCTAGTGCGGTTGAGTTGATCACAGAAAACGAAGCTGCCGTTGGTGTACGCTGTCGCACTCTCACCGGCGTCGAGGCCATCTTTCGTGCCCGGCACTACGTCTTCGCGCTGGGCGGAATCGAAAGCTCACGCTTCTTTCTACAGCCTCGTCCTGGAGGCCTTCCGTGGAATCGCTCTGGCCTTCTCGGACAACACTTTCAAGATCACATCGACTGTAACGCCGCTGCCATAGAACCGCTTGATCACGCCCTCTTCCACGACACCTTCGACCCCATCTTTACCCACGGTTTTAAATATCTCCCCAAACTCCGTCTTCGGCCCCAGGCCCAGGCTGCGCATGGCACTCTCAACATCGGCTCGACCATGTCCTTCGAAGACACCGGCAAGGTTCGTGGACAAGCCAAAACGACTATCCGCAACCTGATGCGCGGCCGCTTCAGCGACATCACTCGTGACAATCTCCAGCACACTACCAAACACCTACCCATGCTCGCCCGCCAGGCTTGGCGATACAAGGTGCAGCGCCGCGCCTATAGTCCGCCCGAGGTCCGCATCTTCCTCCGCGTTCACTGTGAGCAGGAGCCGACCTCACACAGCAGCATAACGCTGACCGACCAGCGCGATCCCCTCGGCCTGCTGCGTATCCGATTCGACTGGCAGATATCGGAAAGGGAACTGGAGACGATCCGACAGTACGTTCTTGTAGCTCAGCGGGTGCTCGCAGGAATCGCTCGCATCATACCGAACGAAGATCTCATGTCCGGCAGCCCGGCTTTTCTCGCCCGATGCGACGACAGTAACCACCACATGGGCGGAATGCGTATGTCCACTACCGACGCCACCGGCATCGTCGACACGAACCTTCGCCTCTACGGCCTCGAAAACACGTACATCTGCAGCTCTGCCGTCTTTCCGAGCTCCGGCTTCTCGAATCCCACCCACACCGTCCTGGCTCTGGCCCTGCGGCTGAGCGACCACCTAAGTTAGCCTCTTCGATAGAACCGAACCGGAGCACAGATGGAGCAGATCGTACTCGGAGACACCGGCAGGCTTACCACTCGTCTCGGCTTTGGCTGTTCGAGTCTGATGGGAGCAACCACCCGCCGTGCCTCGCTCGCCATCCTCGAGTCCGCCTATGACGCCGGCATCCGCCACTTCGACGTCGCCCCCATGTATGGCTATGGAGAGGCGGAAGGCTGTCTGGGAGAGTTCTTGCAGCGCCACCGTGACCAGGTGACTATCACCACCAAGTACGGTATCCCCCCCGCAAAAAAATCATCTCTCATCTCGGTCGGCCGCCGTATCGCTGGCCCGATCATCAAGAGCTTTCCCGGCCTGAAACACCGGCTGGCTTCCACAGCCAACGCAATCACCCACAATCCGGAAATGGCCACATTCACTTCGTCACAGGCTAAGGCGTCGCTCCAACGCAGCCTCGCCGCTCTCCGCACCGACCATATCGATCTGTGGCTCCTTCACGAAGCTTCCGCCGCTGATCTGCAGGACGATGCTCTCCTTGACCTACTGGAAGAAGAAGTAAAGAAAACTACGATAGGCACCTTCGGCATAGGCAGCACCGCTTCGAAGATCCCGGCCCTCCTCGCTGAAAGACCCGAATACTGTCGCACTATGCAGTACGAGTGGTCGGTCCTCGATCCAATCATCGAAGCCAAGCCGCTCTCCCCACAAAAGCAATTCCGTATCCACCATCGTGCTCTCACGACCAACTTTCGTACTCTCTACCAGACCCTGACCCATAACCAGCCTCTCTGCCAACGCTGGTCCGCATCGACAAACGTTGATCTCAGCAACTCTCGAGATCTCGCCCGCCTTATGCTGAAGGCTTCGCTGGTCATGAACCCCGAAAGTGTCATCCTATTCTCGTCAAAGGATCCTCGGCACATCCACTCCAATGTTGAGATAGCAGGGGACCCTTCTCTCGATGAACCCGCCAGGAAACTCTATCAGCTGGTTCAACTGGAACGCGATCAATTACAAAATGGAACAGGAACAAATTGACTGAATCCTACTCGACAAGAGGCCTTTGTGACAGGCGAAAGCAAAAGATGAGTTAGCCTGATTAGAGGCGAGCCGACACGTTCTCCCAACCAGCAGACAAGGATAAGAAATGAGCCCCTGGCGCACTTGGAGAACTCGTCTCATACTCATCTTCGCCGTGCTCGGGCCTGGCTTCATCACCGCCAATGTCGACAACGACGCGGGCGGCATTCTCACTTACTCAGCCGCGGGGGCGCAGTTCGGCTACACCCTGCTCTGGACGATGATTCCCATTACGATTGCCCTCATCGTCGTTCAGGAGATGTGCGCTCGCATGGGTGTCGTCACCGGCAAAGGCCTCAGCGACCTTATCCGCGAAGAGTTCGGCCTGCGGATCACCTTCGTCATCATGATTCTGCTCATCGCTGTGAACTTTACCAACGTGGTAACAGAGTTTTCAGGTATCGCCGGCAGCATGCAGCTCTTCCACATCACCAAATATGCCAGCGTTCCGGTCTGCGCCTTCATCGTCTGGGTACTAGTCGTCAAGGGCGACTACAAGAGCGTGGAGAAGATCTTCCTTGTCGCGAGTGTCTTCTACATCGCCTACATCATCACTAGCGTGCTAAGCGGACCGGACTGGCATCTGGCCATGGTGGAAACCGTCAAGCTGCCCCCACGCAGCCTCTGGAACGACAAAAGCTACGTCTACATGACAGTCGCGGTTGTCGGTACTACCATCACCCCGTGGATGCAGTTTTATCTCCAGGCTTCCATCGTGGACAAGGGAGTCAGCGTCCGACAGTACAAGACCTCCCGTCTCGACGTCATCATCGGATCTATCTTCAGTGACATCGTCGCCTGGTTTATCGTCGTCGCCTGTGCGGCCACACTATACGCACATGGGGTAAGGAACATCGTAGAAGCCTCCGATGCTGCGGGAGCCATGAAGCCTCTCGCCGGCCAGTACGCCTTTATTCTCTTTGCTGCCGGTTTGTTCAATGCTTCGCTGTTCTCTGCATCCATCCTGCCGCTTTCAACCGCCTATACGGTATGTGAGGGGCTGGGAGTCGAGGGAGGCCTTGATAAGACCTTCGGGGAGGCAAAATTCTTCTACTGGCTATACAGCCTGCTGCTCTTTGCTGGAGCTGCAGTCGTACTTATGCCAAACTTCCCGTTAGTAAAGTTCAGCATTCTGTCACAGGTGTTGAATGGCGTTCTTCTACCGGTGGTTCTGATCTTCATGCTGAAGCTCATCAACAAACATGACCTGATGGGGAAATACACAAACACCCGGTGGTGGAATGCAATCGCATGGATCACGGTGATCATCATGATCACGCTCTCTCTGGTGTTGGTATGGAATACTCTTCACGGCTGAGTTCTTGCCGCCGCTCTCTTTAGATTTCAGCTAAAGCAGCTTTCCCTCGGACAGATCCCGGATCAACCCCAGATCCGCCGCCAGGAAGTCATATCCAGGCAACTCTGTTAGCGGAACCCATCGCATATCGTTGAAGATCCGGTTCTCAAGCGGCCCGTTGAACTCACGCACAACAAAAAACTGTAGATCAATCGCGCCGCCATTCCGGTACTTATGTCTCACCCGAGCCACGCGCCTGCCGATCACCGCAGTTATCCCTAACTCCTCATCCAACTCTCGCGCCAGCGCATCTTCTGAGCTCTCACCGGGCTCGATCTTTCCGCCCGGAAACTCCCACTTCAAACTCATCGGTTGATCAGGCTTCCGTTGACAGATAAGCACTTCTACTCGGCTGACTCCGTCCTCGCGTACGGCTTCACGCAGTATCAGTGCAGCAACCACGAGCCGAAGAGGCTTTTGCACGGCCGTCTCAAAATGCTCGTCGAGTTTGCGAATGGGCTCTCTCACCTGTCCTACAGATTAGACGATGTTACAGCCCAAAAGCTTCTATTGGCTTTACTTAGGCGGGACGCACTGAAGCCGGATAGTACACCGGCCAGCCCTCTTGCGCACTTCGCTCCGTCAGCGCAGGCGTGGGATTCACCGGAAACGCCCGTCGCGCGATCTCAAGCATCGCCACATCATGGACCGAGTTCCCGAACACCGCATCCGGCGTCGTCACCCCCGCCCGCGCCAGCGCTGCCACCTTGCCGGCATCGGTCGGCACGTCCCGGATCACATCCGTTACCACGCCGTCTTTGACGTGCACGCAGGCAGCCAGCACACGTTCCGCGGGAATTCCAAACCGCTGAACGCCCTCTTCGATCACCCAATTATTAGTCGAACTGACAGCCCAAATTTCGACGCCCTTGGCGTGAAGCTCGTCCACCAACTCCTTCATCTCGGGAAAAATATTAGGCTCAATCTGGCTCGTAAAGAAGGTCTTTGCCGCACGGCGCATCTCGTCCTCGCGCAGCCGCTGATACATCTGCACCATCTCCCCGCAGATTGCGACCTCTGACACCTCGCCCTTCAAATAACCCCTATACCGCGCATCGATCCAGTCGGTAGCCTCGCGAGATACCAGCCCCGTCTCGACCGTCCATTTCATGAACGAAGATCCTGCATCCCCGGACCACAATGTTCCGTCGCAATCGAACACCGCCACCGAAGGCGACAACGAAAACACTGCTGAATGAAACTCCGAGGTGCTCAAGCGAATCACTGAAACGACATTGCTCACGATTGGACTCTACTTTTCTGCGGTCTCTCCGCGCAAATAAAAATGTGACTCTCTAATTTAGTGTTGTCTCGATTTTACTACTGCCGTCGTCGGTAATACGCTGAGGAAGGCACCCAGCAAGCCGTTAAATTCCTTTGAAAATCATGTATTGATCCTTCCAAAGTGACGATTTCTAAAATACGTATCGTCTGTTGATCAGATGAAGGTGATGAAGTCATCCTTTGACCGAAATCTCTGCACGCCGAAGAGTCAAAGCATCCTATCGGGTCGGAGGGAATTTATGAGTGAATTCAAACTACTGAGCGGTGAGGAGGGACTTAAGAAGATAGGGTCCCTCATCAAGGGCATTCCTATCGCGATGCTCGTCACAACCGGCTTGGACGGTTCGTTTGATAGCCGCCCCATGGCGATCCACGCCAAAGATTTTGATGGCACCGTCTGGTTTCTGACACCGAAAGACTCGGGGAAGGTTAACGAGATCAAGGAAGACTCACACGCCACCTTAGTCTTTTCAGACTCGTCGAATGCGAAGTATGTCTCGGCAAAAGGCCGTGCCCATATCACGCAGAACAGTGCAATCATCCACGAACTATGGAATCCGATGTACAAGGCATGGTTTCCGGCCGGGGAAGAGGACCCCAACATAGCGGTCCTTCACGTCGACATCACCGAAGCCGAGTACTGGGAGGCTTCCTCCAGCAGAATTGTGCGCGGTGTGAAATACCTGGCTGCAGCCGTAACCGGTGGCTCGACCAGCGTGGGCGAAGCTGGCAAGGTGGTTCTCACGTAGTTCTTCACGAAAGAGAGGGGCGTCCTCCTAAATTGGAGGCAGCCCCTCAACCACTGACACTCCATCAGGAGGAACAAACGCAAAGTCGGTGTCCTTCACCGGCACATTCTCCTGCATCTGCGAGAAAGAAAACTCAGTCACCGCTCCGTCGATCTCCTCCAACCGCATCCGCTCGATGGCTCCCGTAGCCGTCACCCAAAGCGACAGTGACTTGACCCTCTGCTCCATACCCTTGGGTACGCCCGCAATCCGAAAACCTGGCCCCTCCGCGACAACGGTGAGACTATCGAGTTCTTTCTTGAGCTGGGTGTGTCCCAACAGAAATCGCAGTGGCGATCGCAGATCATCCAGCTGCTTCGCAGGCACTCGTGTAGCCTGCGCATCCCCGGGCGTATAGAACCACGCAAACTTCCCATCCAGCACGAACACCTTACCAACAGGCGCAGCATAGCTCCAACGCATCCTGCCAGGTTTCTTTAGCAGGAGCGTCCCTTCCTCGGCACGGTCCATTCCCATCCCGTAGTAATGCTCCGTGTAATGAGCGCGCAGGGAATTGAGATGGTTGTAGTGATCGTCTACCTTACGCACAAGCGCATCGTTTTCCTGAGCGAGCACAGCCGGAGCGAAGAAAACGGAGACGAGCAACAGGGCTTTCGCCAGCATTACTGAATTGGCTGTGTGCAGTTGGTTCCACCCGCCGGATCGTAGCGAATGGTATTGTTCTCGTCGGTGCAGAACCCACGGTCGCCGGTCTTTCCGATCGCGTTCGGAACTGCCGTGATCTCATACGACGTGTACATGTCCTGGTTGTTCACCGTAACCTTGGTGCAGTTCGTTATCGCGAAGGTATAACCCGCCTTCTGCCCCGTCGAAAGGTCCGGCGTAATCAACTGGGCCGCCTGCGAGGTCGGTGCGCCCGACTTTGGATCACCACCCAACGTCGGTAGAGAACAAGAAAATCCATTCGCCGGGTACGCAGAGTTGTACTGCAACTCTGCTTGACCAATCGTCCGGAGGGACTGGATAGCCGATGTTTCGTTCGCCTGTTTTCTCAGTTTCAACAGCTGTGGCACGGCCAGCGTCATCAGGATCAACATCACCGACATCACGATCAGCAGCTCGATAAGCGTAAAGCCTTCTTCGTTCTCTCGTACTGCGCGGAACCGGTCCAGTGCATTTAGGGTCTTCATCATTCCTCTGAAATCCAATATCGTTACACCGAACAAAACTCTATCAGCAGATCGAATTAGCAGGCTAAATCTTCTCGTTCGATCTTCATCGTGCCAAGATTTCCCAGTAGCGTCAATGCCATCGTCTCCGGCTTGAAGAGCTCCTGCGCCAACTCCTGAACATCAGCTGTCGTCACGGCTTCAATCTCTTCCATAATCTCGTCAACGCCGAAAAAACGCCCAAAATACATCTGCTGCCGCGCCAGATTCGCCATACGGCTGCCTGAGCTTTCAAGCCCGATCACCATATTGCTCTTCAACTGATCCTTAGCACGCTTTAACTCCACGTCGCTAACTGTCTCTTCCTTGAGACGCCTCAACTCTTGCAGGGTAAGCTGTAGCACCTTCTGCGTCTTATCGACTGAGGTTCCCGCATAGATGCACAGCGAGCCTGTGTCCCGGAACGGATTCATCTCCGAATAGATCGAGTAGGCAAGTCCCTGATCCTCGCGGATAGTCTGAAACAGTCGTGAACTCATCCCACCGCCCAGCATCGTGTTCAGCATGTACACCACGTATCGCCGTGAGTCGTTCACCGGAGGCGCCGGCATACCAAGGCAGAACTGCACCTGCTCGAGCGACTTCTTCCGCTTCAGCGTAATGTGCGGAGTGGCGACCGGCGCAGCCATCTTCTGAATCCCACCGTCTCCAGTGGCCGTCAAAGAGCCGAACTCCTTCTCCACGCGCGCCACGAACGCATCGTGCTCCAGATTTCCAGCCGCCGAAAAGACCATATTATGCGGCGTAAACTGCCCCGCATAGAAGTTCAACAGCGTCTGTTGATCAAAGCTCGAAACGGTCTTCACCGTCCCCAGGATGGGCCGCCCAAGAGCGTCGCCCTTCCAGAAATTCTGTGTCCAGACCTCGTGCACAAGATAGTCGGGATTGTCTTCATCCATCTTGATCTCTTCGAGAATGACGCCCTTCTCCCGGTCAACATCCTCCGGCGCAAAGGTCGGGTGCAGCACCAAATCCGACAGCACATCCATTGCTGGCGGAACATTCTCATCGAGAACCTTGATGTTGAAGCAGACAGTCTCTTTGCCGGTAAACGCGTCCAGGTTGCCCCCGATCGTGTCTACCTCCCGGGCAATCTGCTGGGCTGAACGCGAGGTCGTGCCCTTGAACACCATGTGTTCGACAAAGTGCGAGATCCCGTTCACCTCGGCTGTCTCGTCTCTGGACCCGGATCCGATCCAGGCCCCCATCGAGACGCTCCGGACATGGGGCATACTCTCAGTGAGCACCAGCAGGCCATTCGATAAAACAGTTTTTCGGATATTGCGGGATGCGTTCTTCGTTACGGCAACTTCGTCAATCAACGTTACAGACATGATGCTCCTTGAACCTCCATTCTTTCACAAAGAGGGCGTCCCGCCGGGTAGCCGCCACTGGCTGGGAGTAGACTGAATATGGGCCTCGAAAACCTTGCAATAACCGTCTATGTTGAACGAAACAAACATCATCGAAGAAGAAATTCCCTCGCCCGGGCCGCTCTTCGGCGCCTCAGTCGAACAACTGACTCGTCTCCTGAAACGCCTGAACCACACAGCATATCGAGGCCGACAGATCTACGAAGCCCTTTATAATCAACGCGTCTCCTCGATTGACGAGATAACTACCCTGCCCAACTCTCTTCGGGAGGCCCTTAAGGCCGATGGCCACACCATTGGCCTCCCCGAGATCGTCCAGACGGCCCGCTCTGTCGACGGAACCGAGCGCTATCTCGTCCGCATGGGCGATGGAGAGACCGTCGAGACCGTTTGGATGCCCGGAGGGGATGGAGGCGAGCGCGGCGACGGCACCAAGGCAGCCGAGGAAGAAGAGCATCCCACCCACGATGATGACGACTACAAGCGCGCCACCATCTGCATCTCCAGCCAGGTCGGCTGTGCCGTTAACTGCCAGTTCTGCCTCACAGCCAAGCTTGGAATCCGCCGCAATCTCAGCCCCGGCGAGATCGCTGGCCAAGTCGCTGCAGTCCTCAACCGCCAGAACGTCGAAGTCGGCCGCGACCGGATCAACCTGGTCTTTATGGGCATGGGCGAACCCTTTCTGAACTACCCGAGCTTCATGGCAGCCGTCCTCCTCCTTACGGCGGGCATGCGCATCCCGGAGTCCCGCATGACCGTCAGCACCTCGGGCATACTCCCCGGCATCGTCGACTTCGCCAAGGAGACGGTCCGACCCGAAGCTCGCTGTCAGTCTCAACGCCTCAAACGACGTTGTTCGCGAGTCGATCATGCCAATCACGCGCAAATGGAACATCGCCGCCCTCCTTGACGCCATCGCCAAGGTGCCTCTACGCCCCCGCGAGCGCGTAACATTCGAGTACGTCATGCTCGGCGGTATCAACGACCAGGCGAAGCATGCCAGCGAACTGATCGCCCTCTTGAAAAATATGCAGGCAAAGATCAACCTGATCGTTTGGAACTCAGGTCCTGACATGCCCTTTCACGAGCCCACCCCGCAAGACGTGGCCGTCTTCCAGAAGCGCCTTCGTGATGCCGGAATTCCCGCCTTCATCCGCCGCCCCCGCGGCCGCGACATCTATGCCGCCTGCGGCCAGCTCAAGCGGACACTCGAGCAACCCGCTCCTCTAGTAGCGATCGCACCCGCGGCCACTCTTCCCGGATAATCGAAAACCAAACGCTATGCCGAGTTGAGCCGTCCGGCATCAGGTAGTGATTCCGGAACGTGCCCTCCTCGACAGCTCCGATCTTTCGCATCGCCGCCTGCGACTGCAGATTTTCATGGTGCGTCTTAAGCGCGACCCGATTCAAACCCAGATCGTCAAATGCATAACGAAGCTGAAGCAGTTTCACCTCTGCATTCAATCCAGTGCCCTGGTAAAGCGGTGCCAACCACGTGTGCCCCAGCTCCGTCGTCCGATGTCTCAGGTCAAGATCAATAAATCGTGTGCTTCCGATCACGCGCCCGTCACTCTTCAAAATGGTGACCCATGGCAGGCAGGTTCCGGTATCTTTCTCTCGCAATGCCGCTTCCAACCAACGATGGAGATCGTCACGAGCTTTCACCCGCGCAAGCATGAATCGCCAGATGCGCTCGTCGTAGGCAATCTCTTCCAGTCCAGCCAGATGCCCCTCCGTCATCGGCTCGAGCCGGACTCTGATGCCGTCCAGTATGGGCGTAGCGATCATGCGTGTTGAGTCACAGTTGAAACACTGTGTTCAAGTCCAAGCGTCAGAAGCCGCTCCGCCACCAAATCGTAGTCATGCCGCAAAACGTCACCCTCGTGGACGAAGTTGCCGGTAACGGGCTCAACCCCCAGTGCTCGTACCCGCTCCAGGTCAGCCTCAATAGGTTGCTGCCCTTCGCGCGCGTACTGCTCCAGTCTCAACCCCGAGATCGGTCCTGTGTTGATCAACGCATAGTCAAAGATCGGCGACTTCGCCCCACCCGCATGCTGAAGGATCTTCTCGATGTGCTGTGAGGCACTCAACCCCAACGACTCGTTCGCCTGCGTCATCAGGTTGCATACAAACACCTTAGTCGCTGGTGATGCCGCAAGTGCCTCCGGAATACCGCGGACCAGCAAGTTCGTGATCAGCGAGGTATAGAGCGATCCCGGGCCCAGTGTAATCAGGTCTGCATTAGCGATGGCCTCCAGGGTCTCAGGCATCGGGTCGGCAGTCTCCGGCTCCAGCCGCAGCTCGACGATGCTGTGCTTGCTCGCTGTGATATTGGTCTCGCCTCGCACCAGTGAGCCGTCGTCCATCTCTGCCGCCAGTGTCACATTCGTATTCGTCGAGGGGAAGATCTTTCCCCTTGCCGCCAGAATCTGCGACGACATCTGTACCGCCTGGGCGAAGTCTCCGGTGATGTGCGAGAGTGCCGCGACAAACAAGTTGCCGAAACTATGGCCCTCCAGGTCGCCATGCTCGAAGCGATACTGGAATAGCTTCGACAGTAGATGTTCATCTTCGGAGAGCGCAACCATGCAGTTCCGAATATCTCCCGGCGGCAGCATCTTGAAGTCCTCGCGCAGCCGGCCAGACGACCCACCGTCATCGGTTACCGTTACCACCGCCGAAAGCTCACGAATGATGCATCGTGGAGTTGGGCATGGCAGCGCGGGAGCTTCGACAAACCCTGATGCTCGTCCGCCGCGGCCACTCTTTCTTCGGTCAGGGCTTGCAACGTAGCGCTTCAGTCCCCGCAGCAGCGTCGACAACCCAGTGCCGCCGCCGATGGCTACCACCCGAAGCTCTTTGTCTTTGGATTCCGTCAACTTCGACAACGACATGCGCAGGTTCTCCTACACAAGCCTAAACGAAGTGACCGGCAGCGTGGATGCGAGTCGAAGTTAAGCCTCTGGATAAAGCAACTCTGTAAAGCGAGGATCGTCGGCCATGTCTTGAAAGTCCGAGTCTGCCCGCGCCTGGATTCGATTCCGCGGATTCTGCCGGATAGCCTCAGTCAGGTGCTCCAGGCAATGATGAGAATCGCCCGTCATACTCGCCAGCACCGCAAGGCCGTAGAAGGCATAGTCGGCCTTCTCATTCTCCTTCAGGATCAGCTTGAACTGCTCCCGTGCGTCCTCATAGTGCCCGTCATTGAGCAGGGAGACGGCATAGTCATAGTGCTCCTCACAGCTTGAGAAGCTGTTCTTGCCCTTCGTCATCTGCTGCGCACAGGCATTGCTGTACATGCGGACCCGTTCGCTCAGTTCGCCGGCACCCGCTGCCAGCATCTTGTCGAATGCAGCATGAGCTTTGTCGTACTTGCCTTCCTGCATCAATCGAAGGGCCGCTTCATAGTGGGCAACAATCTGCGTCCGAGCATTGTCTGTCGGGGGTAGGGTTCCAGCCAGCGTGCGTGGTGCGCGCTTCGTTGCGGGTGCAACTACGGTTTTTGTTTGGGCCATGGTCAATCCTGTCGCCTGAGGGTGTCTCTGAGCTCTCTCATTCTAACGGTAGCTCATTCTCTGTTTGTTCTCGTGTCGGTTTTATACGCAGACCTGGCTGTTAGGTCAACTCCCCCGCGCTTTGCTGCTCCCGGCAGACATATCTCCTGACATTTCTTGTGTCCTTACTTTCGTCCATAGACTGCCGGATTCAGCTCAGGATCGTTATACATCTTCATCTGTCGGTACAGCTTAAACCGCCGCCTGCCCTCCAGCACCTCCGCCCAGAGCGCGTCCAGGCATCCGGCCAGATCTTCACGTTGCTCCTCCAGCAAAATCAGGCGTTCTGCGTTCTTCGAGCGATGTTCCTCCGCCGCACTCGCCCGATGTGACTCCTCCCGCGTGTGATAGATCTTCAGCGCCAGAATCGAGAGTCGATCAATCATTAGTCCCGGCGTCTCGGAGTGCAACGGCGCCGCAACATCCTGATCCAGCCTGTCTATGAGCCACATATCCATCTTTTCCACCAGGTCGTTTCTCTTCTGATTCAGCGAATCAATCGCCCGCTTTACCCTCACGATCTCCGCATCCGGCACTTCCGGGACACGCGCTTTGTCCTCTTCATGCCACAGTTCGAAGTTGGCCCGATGCTGAGCGATCGCCAGCGCCATCAGCCCATCAGCACTCGTTTCGACCGCAACTTCGTTCTCAGGCTCGTGTAGCGCCGCCGTCATCTCGTCGTGCATTCGTGTTATCAAAAGAGCGTCGAGCATAAGCCCTCCATGAGCGACCTTGAAAACTCTACCAACAGTGCCACTGCTGGAACAGGCGTAGGGTGGCCGCGCAGTTCATTAGATTCCATCTTCCATAATTATTGTGTAGTCCCCATCCGCAAGCCTGCCTTCAAGTTTGGCCAACCATCCAAGCGAGTCGCTCACCGGCCATACCGTCCAGGATGCGGGGATGGTACCCGACTCGAACTCGCAAATTAGAACGACCGTCGGCTCGTTCGATGGCAACGCAGCCAACTGCGATTGCGGGATATCTTGACGATAAATCTCATTGCCATCCTCGCCGCACACCCCGACATACCAGAAAGAGCAGTCTTCCAAAGCACTGACCGGCAGCGCCGCCCGGTCGAGCGTAATCCGAACCATCCAGGTAAAGATCTGCCCCATCCAATCCGAACCAGCCTCCGGATTAGGTGGTTCCTCGCAGCGCACCGTGTAGTCCTGGACCTTACGCAGCTTCAGCGATATGCCTGTGTAGGCCTCATACTCTTCCAGGCTTCGCACCGCGCCTAATCCATAGGTATCCACGGGCTGCCCTGTGAGCAGCCGCCGTATCTTGTTCTTGCTGTACGAATCCATTTCATTCCACCCACGGGTGGCAATGTTATCCTTAGTGTGATCGCTCCAGTGTTTCGCTGCGGTCGGCCTTCCGTAGTCGTGCCAAATGATGGTTTCGCGTGGATGAAAGAGGTCATATCCACTGGTGAACGCACGCAGCGTCATCGCCGCCTCTTCTCCCAGAAAATATAGCTCTGGATCATACCCAACCTCAGTGACAAAGCAACCCGGAGTAAACAGAAAGCCGGCAGACAGAAATCGCGCTCGCCGGGGGTGTCTCAGGTCCTGCCATCCAGGAATTGCCATCGGCTTCATGTGAGGTATTCCGTTCTCTGTGAAGCCCTGGAAGGCCATCTGTAGCGGCCCCTCTAACAACACCTCGTCATCTCCTGGAGTAAACGGCGAAGCGTACGTGCTCAGAATCGGCTTAGAGCTCTCGGTCTGTTTCATCTCTTCGATCAGCTTCGCGTCCCAATCTTTCGCAAAGCGGCAATGCGAATCCACCTGCAGAAACCACTCTTCACCTCGCCACAACTTCATGACTTCTGATCGCGCCCAGCAGGCTCCTTTACTGTCGCGCCAATCGACGGCCAATATTCGAAAACAGTCGTCAGGACGATAGGGAAGGGTATCTTCGCCGGGATCATGCTGCCAACAGATGCCGAACCGAAGCCGTTCCGGGTGCTGCGCCTTTGCAATGCAGTCTTCGACAGTCGGAACGAGCTGTGGATCGCGATACGCCGCGATCGACACAAAAATCAGGTTGTTTCCGTCGCTTGACACCCAGCCCTCACTCACGACAGGCTAACAGGCCGTACCATACTGTCAATCAGCAGGCGGTATTGCATCCCGATACGCTCTAGTCACTTGTCGGAAGCTATCTGAACCAAGCAGACTAAAGACAGACAATGGCAACTACAACCAAACGGGTTCTGATCTACCGGCTAGGCAGTCTTGGTGACACCCTCATCGCACTTCCGGCTCTTCATCTAGTCGCTCGGGCCTTCCCAGACGCAGAACGACGCCTCCTGACGAACTTTCCAGTCAACGTCAAGGCCCCTCCCGCCGCCGCCATCCTCGAAAACAGCAATCTCGTTCACGGTTACTTCCGCTATGTCGTCGGTACTCGCGATCCACGTGAACTCATCTCCCTCTGGTGGCAACTCCTGCGCTGGCGACCCGAAGTCCTCGTTTACATGGGAGCCTCACGTGGAATTGAATCAGCCCGGCGCGACGCAAAGTTCTTTCGTCTCTGCGGAGTCAAACGTCTCGTCGGCGTCCCAATCACCGAAGACATGCAGCAAAATCGTTGGGAGGAGTCAGAGCAGGCACTCGAACCAGAGGGAGCGCGCCTCGCCCGCAATCTTACTGAGCTTGGCGAGATAGACCTGGACGCTCCCGCAAGCTGGGATCTCCTCCTGACCGACAAGGAGCACGCCCGAGCCAAGGAAGTGCTCGCTGTGGCCGCCGGCAGACCTATTATCGCTGTCAGCGTCGGCACCAAAGTGCAGTCGAAGGACTGGGGGCGCGACAATTGGCGCGCTCTCCTCAATCAGACTGCCAAGCTTTATCCCGACTACGCGCTGGCCCTCTGCGGAGCCGGAGAAGAGAACGCAGCCAGCGAATTTGCCGCCGAAGGATGGCGACAGAACTCCTCCGCGCCTGTCATAAATCTCTGCGGACTCTTAACCCCGCGCGAAAGCGCCGCCGTCTTCTCCCAGGCTCGTCTCTTCGTTGGGCACGACAGCGGCCCTATGCACCTTGCCGCGGCCGTGCAGACCCCCTGCGTCGCTATCTTCGCCGCTCGTAACAAGCCTCGCGTCTGGTTTCCTTACGGTAAACAGCACCGTGTCCTCTACCATCGGACCGACTGCTGGGGCTGCGGACTGGAGACCTGTATTGTAGAACGCAAAAAATGCCTCACATCGATCGCGGTCGAAGAGGTCTTGGCAGAAGTTCACCGCGTGTTGGGTGATCACTAACAATCTCATCTGCTGGAAGATGCGATGATGGTTTCAAGGAGATATTCTCGCGATGTTGCCGGAACTTCATTCGATTCTGAATCTGCTTGAGGGCGGCTTCAGCCAACTCAAGATACTTGTCCTCGGCGACATCATGCTCGACCGCTATATCCACGGCGACGTGGACCGCATCTCACCCGAGGCTCCCGTCCCAGTACTTCGCCACGCCCAACGATATGAGCGGGCTGGCGGAGCAGCCAACGTCGCCATGAATCTCGCCGGACTGGGCTGTCAAACCTTCCTTGGCGGCTTGTGGGGCACTGACGCCGAGCAAGCCGAGTTGGCCGCGATCCTCGAACGTGCCGGCATCGATACTATTGGCGTCGTCCCCAGCTCTCTCCCCACTATCTCCAAAACACGCATAGTCGGGCGCATGCAACAGCTGCTCCGACTCGACATTGAGAGCCGTGACCCGGTCCCCCACGTCGAAGCCCAGCGCCTCCAGGAACGCGCCATTGAACTCGTCGCCAAAGTCCACGCCGTCATCCTCTCCGACTACGCAAAAGGTGCGCTCTCCCGCCCGCTCTGCGAGGCCGTCATTCGAGCGGCTCGCTCTGCCGGCATTCCCGTCCTGGCTGATCCAAAGACCCCCGACTTCAGCAAATACACCGGCGCCACTACCGTCTGTCCAAACCTTGGCGAACTTTCGGCAGCGACCGGCATTGCTTCGCACCACACGGAAGAACTTCTCGCCGCCGGACAAGCTTTGGTTGCCGAACACGACTTCAAATTCCTGACCGTAACCATGAGCGAAAAGGGAATCAGCGTCCTGCGGCCCCCCTCAGCAGAGAACGCCGGTATCTACCACTCGCCCGCCCGTGCCCGCGAGGTCTTCGATGTCTCAGGCGCCGGAGACACCGTCATAGCGACGCTGGCGGCATGCCTCGCAGGTGGCCTCCAGATAGAGACCGCCGTAGAACTCGCCAACCTGGCTGCGGGCATCGTAGTCAGTAAGGTCGGCACGGTACCCATCGCCGGTCATGAGCTTGTGGCCGCACTGACACCCAGCTCGGGACTAACCGCTGGCGAGAAGATCCTCGACCTCGAACGCATCAAACTACGCGTCGCAGAGTGGCGCGCCTCTGGTGAGACCATCGTCTTCACCAACGGCTGCTTCGATCTGCTCCACGTTGGCCACATTACGTTGTTGGAAGACTGCCGACGCTTCGGCTCGAAGCTGGTTCTGGGCCTTAACGCCGACGCTTCCGTGTGCCGTCTCAAGGGTCCAACGCGACCCATCGTGGCAGAACGGGAACGCGCCCGCGTCATGGCCGCTCTGGCCGCGGTGGACGCGGTGGTCTTGTTTGAAGACGACACTCCACTCGAACTCATCCGCGCCCTGAAGCCCAACGTCCTTGTGAAAGGCGGCGACTACACCATCGACACCGTCGTCGGCCATGAAGACGTCATTGCTTCTGGCGGGCGTGTCGAGATTGTTCCCACAGTGGAGGGTTTCTCGACCACCAACATCGTTAAAAAGCTCACCGCACACTCTGTGCCGAGCGAGGAGATTGAGAAGTGATCATCGTTACCGGCGGTGCAGGCTTCATCGGCAGCAACCTCATCCAGGAACTCAATCGCATTGGCGAGCGCAACATTCTGCTGGTTGACAACTTTGCCCCGGCACCCAACCTCACCGGTCCGAAGTTCCTCAATCTCGCCGGTGCAGAGTTCTGCGATTACATGGACAAGCGCGAGTTCCGCGCTGCCCTCAAGGCTGGTGACTTCGAGAACACCAGGGTTCGTGCCATCCTGCATCAGGGCGCCTGCTCCAACACACTCGAAGACGACGGGCGCTACATGATGGACAACAACTTCACCTACTCGAAGGAACTGCTCCACTTCGCTCTCGATCGCAAGGTCCCCTTGGTCTATGCTTCGACGGCCGCCGTTTATGGCGCCAGCACTGATTTCTCCGTTCTCCCCAGGAATGAGCGCCCCTTGAATGTCTACGGCTACTCGAAGCTGGTCTTCGACAACTACGTACGCCGCCTTCTCCCGGACATGAAGTGCACTGTTGTTGGTCTGCGTTACTTCAACGTCTACGGCCCTCGCGAGCAGCACAAAGGCCGCATGGCCAGTGTCATCCACCACTTCACGCGACAGCTCAAGGACACCGGAACCATTCGTATGTTCGAGGGCTCTGGCGGCTACGCTGACGGCGAACAGCGGCGCGACTTCGTCTTCGTCAAAGATCTCGCCCGCATCAACATGTTCTTTGCCGGTCTACTTCCTGACAGCCCCAAAAAGCCGATCCACGCCGTAGTCAATGCCGGCACTGGCGAGGCCCGAACGTTCAAAGCGGTCGCCGAAGCTCTGATGCAGGTTCATGGCCCCGGCAAGATCGAGTACATCCCCTTCCCGGGTGACCTCAAAAATCGCTACCAGCACTTCACCCAGGCAGACATCGCCGGTTTGCGGGCGGCAGGCTACACTTCGCCTTTCACCTCGCTGGAGGACGGCGTCAAGCAGACCTTCGCCGAGGAACCAGCCGTCTGACTAAATTCTTTACCCTGTAAGCCTTTCCAAACTAATCTCGAACTGTTCGACCAGATACAATTCGTTCCTACCGACCCAGGAGCCAGTGTGACTGATCCAGAAGCCCACGATCCTCTGCATCAGCACTTACGAAAAGGGTCAGCCCTTTTTGAAAGAGGCCGCAAACCTCGGCGTGAACGTCCTTCTACTCACGGTCGACAAGCTCAAACACGCTGACTGGCCTCGCGAATCCCTCACCAAGCTCATCACCATGCCCGAAAAGCTTACTCCGGGGCAGGTCCTCAACACAGTCTCTTATCTCGCCCGTGAAAACAAAATCGACCGCATCGTCGCTCTCGACGAGTTCGATCTCGAGGTAGCAGCTCTACTCCGCGAGCACATGCGGCTTCCCGGCATGGGGGAATCCCTCACCCGTAACTTCCGCGACAAACTCGCGATGCGTGTCCGTGCCCGCGAGAGCGGTGTCCCCGTACCCGAGTTCACCGGCGTTTTCTACTACGAAGACCTGCGCAACTTCCTCGGCAACGTCCCCGGACCGTGGCTGTTGAAGCCCCGCACCAACGCCTCTGCTATTGGTATTCGCAAGATTGAAGCACCGGACGACCTCTGGCCCATCCTCGATGAGCTCGGCGATCTTCAATCCCACTACCTCCTTGAGCGCTTCGTCCCCGGAGAGATCTTTCATGTCGAAGGTGTCACCTGGAACGGAAAAACAGTCTTTGGCGCACCCTATAAATACGGCAAGCCGCCGATGCAGACAATGCACCAGGGCGGCATCTTCAGTACGCGCGCGCTCGACAGGGAATCGAGCGATGCGCTCAGTCTCGGGAGATCCATAAGCAGGTCATCGGATCGCTCGGCCTGATCTCCGGAGTCACCCATACCGAATTCATCAAATCCCACGCAGATGGCACGTTTTACTTCCTCGAGACTGCAGCCCGTGTAGGCGGCGCCCACATCGCTGACGTCGTCGAGTTTGCCTCCGGAATCAATCCGTGGGTCGAATGGGCAAGGATCGAGGTGGCGACACTTTTAGGGATGGAGTACGCTCTGCCAAACGTAACTCAGCTTTACGCTGGAAGCGTCATCTGTCTCGCAAAGCAGGAGCGGCCGGACACCCGCAGCTACGACGCACCGGAGGTCGTCAAGCGTCTCGACCGGCATCATCATGCTGGTCTTATAGTCTGCGCCAGTTCGGCCGAACGGATTGAAGACTTGGTTTCGCAGTATAGCGATCGGTTTCTCCAGGATTTCTGCGCCATCGAGCCGCCGCCTGACCAACCTACAGCTTGAGCGACTGAGTCCTGAAGGTCATGTAGAGTGTTTGTGAAAAAAAAGGCCAGCCCCAAGGGCTTGCCTTCTCGTATCTTATTGAATCTAAGGATTGGTGCGGAGGAGGGGACTTGAACCCCTATGCCTTGCGGCGCTAGCACCTCAAG
>CAVYUE010000023.1:0-27770 GCA_963771625.1 uncultured Acidobacteriaceae bacterium | reverse complement strand
ATAGGTAAACGCCAGCGTCCGGGTGGGATACATGTGTCCCGCGCAAAGGCTGAGCAATTCGTTCTTCCAGATTCACACCTGAGTAGCCAAGGCTTCGCGTCGCATCGAATCGGCAGACTCGCCGTCAGATCTCCGCCGCGCTGAGATCCCCGTGTAGGTTGTGGGTGGGGAGGTAGACGTGGGTATGTCGCAAACCGGCTGGCAGCGTTCCAGGTCGTCTTGTTGGAGAAGTCGAACGCATTGACAATAGGCCACCCCCTTCGCCTTGTCCTTGACTGATTTTCAATATTGAGAAAATCTATTCTTTTGCTTAGCGAAATAAATCATGCTAAAAACACTTAATCGATTTCGCGGCGGATGCTATCAGTCGACGGGGTTGGTTGGCAAGAGGAAATTCAAACTAAGGTAGAGAGCCGATTCGGTAGACCAGTTTGTAGTTGCGTTTGCGCTATTGCAGATGCTCGTGCTGCTCCGTCTGCGTAGGAAGGAGACCTTAAAAATGTGCCGACGATATTATCGTTCGCCTCAAAAACCTGAGAGTTCGGGTCTGTTTGGGCTCAGTGGGATTGAAACCGCACGTCTATTTTCAAACTCAAAGTGCGACATAAGTCCCGCCACTTTCCAACCAATTATTCTCGAACGAAGCGATCCCGCAAGACGCGAAATAGTTATTATGCGTTGGGGAATGATTCCTCGTTTTGCGAAATCCGATGTCTTATATAAAGCATGTAGCACGATGAATGCGAAAGCGGAGACCTTGACAACGCGAACCATGTGGAGTGTTCCGCTTCATAGCGGTCGATGCCTCGTGCCGGTCTCAGGCTTCTACGAATGGAAAGTGGCAGACATCGATCGACAGTTTTATGCCGTCGAAATGACGGATGGAAGACCATTTGCGCTTGCGGGCTTATGGGACGCTTGGATAAACCCTCTAACTGATCAAAAGATATTCAGTTACAGCATCATCACAACAGACTCTAACGTCCTGTTACACAACGTCAGTACGCGGATGCCCGCGATTATTGCGGCATCTGATTACAAGCGGTGGCTTTCGAGAGATTGCCTGAATGGGCCACCGGATGATCTCCTTCGTCCATTTCCGCCGGAAAAAATGAAAATCGTGGGAGCCTTCGACGATTACGAACTTCAATTTGAATACCCAGAAAAATCCCAGCGCGGTGAATTTTGAATCATCCAAGTGGTTCCGCATTCGATCGTTGTACATCAGACGTCCAGCTAATCGAGCGTAAGTCCAAGCTAGGCAACGGTAGGCTAATGTGATGGTTTAACAAGCTGGTCTTTCGAAGTGATCGCCTCAATCCTTGCCGCCGCTCGTTCAGAGCGAAAAATGGGTTGTGTGTCGGTAGTCGCTTGGAATAGGTTCGCCAGTTTGCCCTTCTTTCACCTGGATATTCGATCTGCAACTTCTAATTCAAAATGAGAGACAGTGCGCAAATTTGCTTTACACGCTACATTTTCGTGATCCCGATTACACTGAACTCGCAAACTGTTTATCGTTTCGATCGGCCGATCGCGGCTTTTATTGACAACCATCTACGCAGATCTATATATTTCGGTCCGCGTAAAAATTACGGGGAGGCGAGACTTATAGATGCATTCGGCTCCATTTTTTCTACTTTCGCTTTCCTTCAAACTACTCATCGTGCCCCTATCGAAGTCGTCATTCTAGTTCTCTATTTTGTCGTGATCGTCGTTGGGTTTTACACAGAGGATTCAAGGTATACGAGCAAAGAGTTTCTCCTCTCAAATGGGAAGAAAAACACTTGGACCGCAGGATCTAGCTCCGCTTCCACCAATTTATGCTTGAGTTCATGGGATGGGTCGGGTCGGCCTACGAATATGACGCGCGTGTACAACAATGCGCCGATGACCTCGCTGAAAGTAAATGGAAAGCTGGTTGGAGTGCTCGCAAACTGCCCGGAATCAGGAGTTGTTCGAGAACACTCGTGCGGCAGCTCGCATCCTCAAGACGGATGCGGAGTTCGGCACGAGACTGGAGGCTGCGCAAAAACGTCTGCCTCCCTTGCAGGCTGGCGAGCAGGGGCAACTACAGGAGTGGATTAGGATTACGCAGAGACGGAGCCGCATCACCGCCATATGTCGCACCTGTACTCGCTTTATCCAGGACACGACATCGACATGGAGAAGACGCCGGGGCTGGCAGCCGCTGCCCGCAGGTCGATGGAGCTGCGCGGCGACGGCAGCACAGGGTGGTCGGATGTGTGGCGCATCGCACTCTGGGCGCGACTCCACAACGCTGATGCCGCGTATTCCAACCTGAAGCTTCTGCTCACGCAGATGACTCTTCCCAACATATTCGACCTCTGCCCGCCCTTTCAAATTGATGGCAACCTGGGTGGGCCGGCAGCCATGATGGAGATGCTGGTGCAAAGCACGCCAGACGAAATCACTTTGCTACCCGCACTGCCTTCTCAGTGGCCCGAAGGTAGCCTGAAGGGTGTCCGCGTACGTGGCGGCGGCAAAGTCGATATCTCGTGGAAAGATGGAGAACTCACAGAATTCAGGCTACTGACCAGCCGAGAGGCACGGTATCACGTGATTTATAAAAAATCAGGCGATCAACATCCCAGCCCAACGAAACCAATCCATCATTCTAAACGGCGCGCTCCAGCCATCCTCGGTCCGTGACCGCTAAAGAACATCATGAGATTCGCCAAGCTGACACTCTTCGAGAGGACCGCTAGTGCAGCCCAACCAGTCTTCCATTTCCCCGTTCGGGTGACGTATTCGGGAACTCTTAGGAGCCCGTATACGCCGTTCTCGAGATCAATTCGGCTTGAGAATCGGAAACCCTAATTCTTTGCTCTCTAGAAAGTGACGAAAAATGAAATCACGGATTATCGCTTTTCTCAGTGTTACAGCTTGCGTGATGCAGGGGCCCTGTCTTGGTCAGCAAAACAATCACGCTTCATCGCAACAGCTGACTCTCCGGGCAACATGCGGGGAGTTGAAGCTTACGGCTGTGGCCTCAAACGCGATTCGGGTGCGATGCAGCGATGCTAAAACGACCACACTGCCCGAGCTGGTGTACACGAAACCTCAAACGGTTCAGTCTTCCATTGGATCGGACGCTCAGTCTTCATGGTTGCAAACATCCGAACTTCGCGCGGTGGTGGACAAAGCTTCGGGGCAGGTTCGCTTTCTGACACCGGGAGGAGTGCTACTAGCGGAGGAGGCAATCGGTGGGCGACAGCTCAGGAAGACGACTGAGGATGGACGCGATACGCTTTCGGCTGAGGTTCGATATACGCTGCAGCCTGGCGAGCATCTCTACGGCTCTGGACAGTTTCAGGACGGCTATCTCGATATCGCAAGACTACCTCGTAAGCTCGTGCAACTGAATACGCAAATTGCGATTCCGTTCGTGCTATCCAGCAAGGGATATGGCTTGCTGTGGCATAACTACGGCATGACGGAGCTGAATAAGCCGGAGAACCATCTGGCACTCGACGAAGCAGGGACTGGAGAAGCGACTTCTGTCGACGTAACGACAAGCTCAGGGAGCGAACGTCAGAAGCGGCAGGCTAAGCAGTTTACGGGTTCGCTTGAGATTGCTAAAGAAGGTGATTATGCCCTCGTGCTGGACAGCGGCCGCACGATGACTGACAGATACAACATCTCCGTGGATGGCAGAGAGGTGCTCAATTTTCAGAACTTCTGGCTGCCGGGAAGCACAAGTACAATTACGCATTTCACAGCAGGGCGGCATCAGGTGACAGTCCAGGCTAATGCCCTCGACCATCCTTCGCTGCAATGGGGGCCAGTGGAGGACGAGACCAGCTTTCAGTCGCCGAATGCAAGGGAGATCGATTACACGATCTTCGCCGGAAATGCTGACCAGGTGATCGGCAGCTATCGTGCATTGAGCGGAGAAGCTCCTCTTATGCCCAAGTGGGCTTTCGGCTTCATTCAGTGCCGCGAACGCTATCACTCGACGGATGAACTGATCGACACAGTCAAACAATTTCGCGCAGACAAGCTGCCGCTCGACACCATCGTTCAGGATTGGCAGTACTGGGGTAAGTATGGCTGGAACGCAATGCGTTTCGATGAACAGTTCTACCCCAATCCCAAGCAGATGGTCGATGACCTTCATAAAGACCATGCGCATCTCATGGTCTCGGTATGGTCGCGTTTCGATCCGAAGTCGGACGTTGGAAAACAATTCGAGGAAAAGAAGCTCTTCATCCCTGGAACTACATGGGTGGACTTCCTCAATCCAACGGCGGCAGATCTTTACTGGCAAAACTTCTCCACGCGCATGCGGTCGCTCGGCATTGATGCCTGGTGGCTGGATGCAACGGAGCCCGAAAACGATGATCTTCACGAACGCAAGACGTTCTTAGGCGACGGCAATGACTATCGGTTGTCCTACCCACTCTTTGTCACGAAGACGGTCTACGAGGGATCGAGGAAAGACGCTCCTGACAAACGTGTGATGATCCTTACTCGAAGCGCGTTTCTGGGCGAACAGCGCTATGGCATCTCGACATGGTCGGGCGATATCGGCAACGGCTGGGATACGTTGAAACGTCAGGTAACCGGGGGACTTAACTACATGGCTTCGGGTCTTCCTTACTGGACGACGGACACCGGCGGCTTCTTCCGTCCCGGCAAGGAACAGTTCAACGATCCCGCGTACCATGAGCGATTTCTTCGATGGATGGAATACTCCGTATTCACTCCTCTGCTTCGGGTCCATGGCTATCAGACAAATACCGAGCCATGGAACTACGGGCCAGAGATGGTGGAGCAGGAGAGAAAGATCCTCAACCTTCGTAGTCAACTCCTCCCTTATATTTACTCGCAAGCTGCCGATGTTACCTTCCACGGAGGAACCATGATGAGACCTCTCGTTATGGATTTCTCCACGGATGAGAAGGCGCTGCAGCAAAAATATGAATATATGTTCGGGCCGGCATTCCTGGTCTCTCCTGTTCTGGATGCGGGAGTTACTTCGGCCCAGGTCTATGCGCCACAAACGCCGGGCGGCTGGTATGACTGGACGACGGGCCAGCCAGTGGCTTCTGGCGCGGAAGCAACGATAGCTTCACCGATCGAAAAGATACCGGTTTTGGTTCGGGCAGGGAGCATCGTGCCGCTGGGGCCAGTGCAGCAATATGTTGGCGAAGACAACAACCCGCCTGAAGAGATCCGGATTTATCCGGGTGCTGGCGGACAGTTCACCCTGTATGACGATGATGGTCAGACATACGAGTATGAGCATGGCCAAAGCAGTCGCATTGGCTTGAGCTGGGACGATCCAGCTAAGACGCTGCACATTGCGGCCCGAGAAGGCAAATTTGCCGGAATGCCCGATAGTCGGACGTTCAATGTGAAGTATATGAATCCTCAAAAAAGCCTAGAAAAGGCAGTTACATACACGGGCCGCAAGATTGATCTACATTTTTAGGCTTGAAGGGGACGAGAGAGTTAGGATTCGAACAGCGACCCGGCGAAGATGTTGACTCTGTGCCTGCCATGTCATGCGAAGGTGACGCGCACGCTCTACGTCCAGGATGACTGGCCGGAGTTTTGCGAGTCCTCTAGCGAGAGCAACACCCTGAAGGGCATGAGCAGAGCGCTATGAATTCCGCGACGAGGGCACCCAGCCAAGAACGTGTTGCTCTTCAAAGAAATGGGTGACCTGCCAGCCGCAAGACGAATGCGGCGGCGGTAGATGTCCGTCTTTCCGTACTGACATGCTCACAAGGAGTACAGTCGCATTCAACCTCATTACCTATCCCGTTGTGGATGGAAATCAGGTCGATGAGCGCTTCGGCCTGCTTACAACAAATGAGATCGCCGCCGATAACCAAACTCTAGGGAAGACGCACCACCATTTCAATCTCGAAGGGGTGGAAGCGCAGGGATCCTTCAGTAGAAGGATTTGCTCCTACGAGTCGAGCAGCTCAGAAGCTATCTGAGGCTGGAATGAGGACATCGACGCTTCAGCATCATCTCGCTAGGGGGGAGCAGCCGGACAGAGGGGAGAAGCGGCTCTACGTGTTGGATGAGTCTTCTCTCGCCTCAACGCGGCAGATGCACGAGTTCATGTCACGTCTTCACGGGCGTGACCGTGTTTTACTCGTGGGGGATGTGCGCCGAGCATGAAGGTGTGGAAGCTGGATGTCTCGGTTTCGCGCGGGCAGTGGGACGCACAGATCTTTACCAATGACCGCGAGAGGCTGTCGCAGGCTCTTAGTCACGATGTGTCGCACAACAGCGCTTATCAACCAGAGCACGCGATCTTCGGTGTGCAGCAGAAAATCGGTCCGCCCTCCGAGCATGTCTTGGAGCGGAGCATAGGGTATGGATTGGGCTTGTGAAGGAAGTGAAGTCTTTATTGAAGGAGCAGACGATGCAGGCAATCAACGCGTATAAGAAGCCATCAGCACGAGCCACCATTCCGCCCGAGGAGAAGTTGCTGGTCAGCCGGGAAGAGGCAGCCCAACTACTATCGATCAGCCAGCGCGGACTCGATTACCTCATCGCCAAGTGGAGACTGCCAGCGAGAAGAATTGGCGGACGGGTTCTGATCCCTCTGGCTGACCTTCGAAAGTATGCGAGTGGTGATCATCCTGAGAACATCGTGGCTTAGTATGCACCCCACCTTATCGTCGACAAGCAACCGTTTTCGATCTCCGACAGGTTTGAGGTGACGGCCCTCCCGTTTGGGCCGCCGGCGCCGCATCCGCATGGATTGCGAGGAGTTAATTACACTAGCCACCAGCGACCAAATCAAGGTCAGCAGTCTAGCCATGGCGTCCACGACCTGGCTTGGTGCGAAATGGGCATATCTCATGGTTGACGCTATAGAAGCGTGGCCTGCAGCCTCCTGGACCACTTTAAGATGTACTCCAGCTTGTACTAGCCTAGAGCAGAACGTATGCCGGTTGTCGTGCCATCTATAGTTCGTGATTCCGGCCTCAGCCAGCGCTGCCGCCCACCACTTTTTGTTGTCCGACTTCGAGAACACCAAGTCGTTACTCTCGTCCTTCCCCGCCCTGTGGTGCACATCCATTTTTTTAGGGTAAGGAGTGCATTCTTCACGTCTTCGATGATGAAAGCGTTGCGAGGCTTCCCGTTCTTTGTCATACGAAGCCTCATGATCCGCCTGTGATACTTTTTTCTGGTATCCATTGCAATTCCCTGCCGGTCACTCTGGGGCTTTTGAAGCAACAAATCATTGTTTTATATTGATTTACGGATCGAGTTGCACGGCCATGCACTAGAAAAAGGCCATTTAAGGCGTTGGTCCTGGGTTCGAGCCCCAGCGCTCTCACCATAAAATCAATAACTTACAGGTAACTTGGAGAGCCGCTACTCAAGTACAACTTGGGTTTTGGCCTATCCCGCACCATGTGTATATGGCGTTCAGTGGCAAAGGTGTATAAAGACCTGCGCTGCTGTCCTTAAGCACAACTGGTCATGTGATGCGGTTTGCAAGTAGGGTCAGTTTTGCCAAGTAGAACTGTTCATTTGGATAACTTATGCCCACACAACGGATTTTCCTAGATCAACCAACAGACTGCTGCTGGTCTCCCACCTGTAACAATGAAGCTCTAACCACTCAACTCCACCCAGTCAACGGTAATGTTCCCATCTGTGGATCTTGCCTCCTGGCCTATGATGAAGAGCTGCACCTACGCCGCACTTTAAACAAAAAAGCTGTTCTCGTTTTGGCTGCGTATGCCATGGTCGGTCTGTCCCTTTGCCTCTTTTCGGCGTACCGCCCAGATCAGAAGCCTGCTACGCCAGAGACAGACATGGTTTACAAGTGGCCGACCGCGACGAAGTGAGCCTAACGTCAGGAACATGACGCGAGCTTCGCGGAACAATGTGGGCCATAGGCGGGTTCGACAGCGGCTCTGTGTGGATGACTGTCCGTAATTCCTTTAAATTGAGCACAGCTATCAAGTCATCATCGAGGCGGGTATGGCGGCCTTACCAGAGAAAGTCAACTACTGGGAGGTCGTTTGCCAGGTTGGTGGATGGCCTGGCTGCGATGGTTTCCTTTCGCAAGGCTACCGTAGTGATCTGATTGGGTGGCGTGGGGAGATCGGCAAGAAACGCGTCGTTCAGGGGCAGTCCGGCGGGTTCGGCGGTGGCGACTTTATTGTCTATCAGGACAGGATCGCGTTCGCGTGAGAAGTAGCCTTGGGGACGGGCGATAAGAAGTTGGCTGTCGTGCGCGCGAACAGAGGGAGCGCCCTGACCGGCAACCTTCGGATCCGTTGGGACAGGCAAAAAACGTAGATTGAGCAGGGTTGTCGAGCGTGGGATCGGTGCTTTATAGAAGCGGACATGACGGCCCTGAAATTCAAGGTCGAAGTCGTATTCCTGTGTTGACGAGGCCTGGAATGGCCCCCATTTTCCGTCGCTCTTTGTGACAATTTCGTAGGCTGGCGTGGTGGACTCAGCCGTTAGGGTTACCGGGTAGATGCGAAGATGGACACCCGCAAGCGGAAGGTTAGTAAAGGCGCCGTTCTCAAAGCCGGTGATAAGACCGGAGATAGTTGGAGAAGAGACCGGTGTGACCTGCGTGGTCGTTGGTGTTGCGCCGGTGATGAACTTGTACATCTCTGCGAAGGCGGATGGGTAGAAGGCCAGTTCGCGGTGGTCGAGTTCGGGGAGGACGACGTTTGTAGCACCGGCGAGGGCCGGGCCTTCGTAGGTAACGCCTGTGGCTGTTTGGGGCGTGCCGAATGCGATGCCGTTCGGCTGAGCGTACTTGTCGAGCTTGTCACTGCGGAGGGTCATCATCTTGACTCCGGGAGGCACCTCGGAGGAATCGCCATAGGCGTGATTGAGTGACAGGAGGTAGTGACCCTTCCCATTGAACTCGCCGTCGGGATTGGTGTCGAACGCAACGACTCCGTGATTCGGCGTTCCGCAGGTGATCGCGTAGGCGACGTTACTGCTACCTCCGTGAAGGAGATAGTTGCGAATGGTCATTCCGCCACGACTGCTCCCGATGAGGGCCACCTTCGAGCTGTGGGTTTCTATGAGGACGCGTGTGACGAAGGCGCTGAGCTCCGCCGTGGCATCGGTCGTGGACGAGCGGTTTACCTCTTCGACGGTGTCGTTCGAGCGGGCGTTGGGGTGCGAGAAGCGTACGGAGAAGAGTTTGTCAGCGGGGTACCCGTTCGACTCGAAGAGCCAGATGATACCGATCCATTTGGAGGCGTCATCGCCGTTGCCGTGTACGAATACGATGGGCACCGACGTGTTGGGCTGGGTCTGTGCGGAAGAGGCTGTCACCGCTGTAAAGGTCAGGAGGATGGCGATGAGTGTGTACGCAATGCGGGTCACGCGAGATGTCATTCGAACTATACCTGCCATGCAGACTTTAGTTGACGCGGCGAATAGACGCAAGGTACGAACCGCTTCTATGCAAAACGAGCATTTCCATTAACGCAAGATCGAAAAACTATGGAGTGAGCGTGAAATCATTGGGAATAAGGTAGGCGGCGGGTGCTTGCGAGGCTCTGAATTATGACGGGTGTCGCGGATAGAGTGATGAGGGTTATACTTGCGTCGCTCGGAATTCTGAAAACTAGTGGTCATTGGGGGGCCGAAAGGCCCATTTACTGGAGGGGTAATGAAAACGGTTTCACGCCGGGATATGTTGAAGGCTGGGCTGCTTGCGCCTGTGGCGGCTGCGGCCCACGGGATGGGTCCGATCAGCGCAGCTGCTATGCACGCGTCGGAGTTCGAGCCCGCTCTGCTGCCAATGAGCCAAACCGCCGGATCGGTAAAACCGGGAGCGGGGCGAGAGCGCCTGCTACTGGATTTCGGATGGCGCTTCCACTTTGGTAATTCGAACGATGCCACCAAGGACTTTGGATTCGGTGGCGGGCGGGCGGGCAATTTTCAAAAGACAGGCAATTTCATTGCCGCCAGTTCGCCTGCCTTCGACGACAGTGATTGGCGCGACGTAGATCTGCCGCACGATTGGGCTATCGAACTGCCCTTTGTAAACGACCCTGCACTGTCCAGCAAAGGATTCTATCCGCTGGGACGAAACTATCCCGAGACCAGCGTGGGGTGGTATCGGCGCGTCTTTGAAATTCCTGCCGCGGATGCAGGCAAGCGGATCATTCTTGAGTTCGATGGCGCATATCGGGAGACGATGGTTGTCTTCAATGGCTTTTACATCGGCGTGCACGGCGGTGGCTACGATCCATTCCAGTTCGACGTGACTGACTTCGTGTATCCGGGTCAGAAAAACGTTTTGCTGGTGCGGGTGGATGCGACGCTGAGCGACGGCTGGTTTTATGAAGGCGCGGGAATTTATCGGCACGTATGGCTGGTAAAGACGAGTCCTGTGCGTGTGAAGCAATGGGGAACGTTCGTGTCGGCCAAAGTTGCGGGCGGCGACGCGACCGTTTCGATTCGCACCGAGGTGGAAAACCAAGGCAAGCGGGCGCAGAACACGCGCGTGACCTCGACCATTCTCGATCCCTCAGGCAAGCCGGTAGGAAAAGCGGCTACGACCCCGGCGTCTGTCACAGCAAGAGGCGAGCAAACCTACGAGCAGACCATGACGATGAAGCGACCGCTGCTGTGGTCGCTCGAGGAGAGAAACCTCTACAAGCTGGTGACGGAGGTGAGCGCAGAGGGCGAGATCGTCGATCGTAGCGAGACGCCGTTCGGCATTCGCACGCTGGAATTCGACCCTCAGAAGGGGTTCTTTCTTAACGGCAAGTCCGTGAAGGTGAAAGGAACCTGCAATCACCAGGACCACGCCGGGCTGGGCGCTGCGCTTCCCGATGCAGTGCAGTACTACCGGGTTCGGAAGCTGCAGGAGATGGGCTGCAATGCGATTCGCACTTCCCATAACCCGCCGACACCGGAGCTGCTGAACGCCTGCGACGAACTGGGGATGCTGGTCTTCGACGAGACGCGCATGATGTCGTCGAATCCCGAGGGGCTGGCCCAGTTCGCCGACCTGGTGCGGCGCGACCGCAATCATCCCAGCGTCTTTATGTGGTCGATGGGGAATGAAGAAGGTCAGGCGAACACGGAGACGGGCCTGCACATCCTCACTGCGATGAAGGCCGTAGCGACCGAGTACGACGGCACGCGGCCTGTGTCGATTGCGCCCATTCGCGCGATTGGCGTGGGCGGCCTGGTGGAGTGCGACGTGATGGGCTACAACTACATGGACCCGCAGGCCGAGGCGTATCACAAGGCACATCCCGACAAGCCGGTGATCGGTACAGAGACTGTCAGCGCCGTGGGAACGCGTGGGATTTATGTCACAGATTTCGAGAAGGGCTACGTGGGCTCGTACGATCCGTACACCACGACCGGTCGCGCGTCGGCCGAAGGTTGGTGGAAGTTCTGCAATGCGCAGGAGTGGCTCGCGGGCGGATTCATATGGACGGGATTCGACTATCGCGGCGAACCCTCGCCGAACGGTTGGCCCAACATCAGCTCGCAGTACGGGGTCATCGACACCTGCGGCTTCCCTAAGGACTCGTTCTTCTACTACCAGTCCTGGTGGACGTCGCAGCAAGTGCTGCATCTATTCCCGCACTGGAATTGGGAGGGGATGGAGGGCAAGGAGATTGCGGTCTGGGTGTATTCGAATCTCGACAGCGTTGAGTTGTTCCTGAACGGCAAAAGCCTGGGCTCGAAGGATGTGAAGAAGGATTCGCACGTGGCCTGGGTGGTGCCTTACGCGCCCGGCGCTATCGAGGCCCGTGGCTACAAGGGCGGCCAGGTGGTGATGACTGCCAAGCGTGAGACGACGAGCGCTGCTGCAAAACTGATAATGAAAGCAGACCGGCAGGAGGTGTCCGCCGATGGCGAGGATGTGGCGATGTTCACGGTTGAAGTTCAGGACGCGCAAGGCCGTGTCTTGCCGATGACCGACAACGTCGTGAAATTTCGCGTATCGGGAGCTGGGAAGCTGATCGGGGTTGGGAATGGAGATCCTACCGATCACGAATCGGACAGGGGGGCCGTGCGCAAAGCCTTCTGCGGATACTGCATGGCGATTGTGCAATCGGGGAAGGGTGCAGGAAGCATCACGGTGGAGGCGGAGTCTGCTGGGCTCACTTCCGCAATCGTGACTATTGCGGCGAAGGAGGTGGCGCTCCGTCCGCAAGTGGCGCCATGGAAGCGGGAGGTACCGGTGGGTCCGGGCCTCACCGGCTTGTGGAGGCCAATTGCGGGATCGGGCAGCGCGACGGGACTGCTGGCGATCTTCGCGGGCGACGGGGCCACGGTATTTACGCTCCGACAGGACGGGAACAAACTGACTGGCACCATGGAGGGCGGAGGCGGAGGATTCTTCGGCGGAAGCGATGCGGCCATCCCGATTACCGATGGCAAGGTCGATGGCAAGAGCGTTTATTTCAAGGCCGGAAACAATACATATTCGGGCTCGTTGGAGGGAGATCAGATTGAGTTGGAGCGCACGGTGGAACTCGGCTTCAGTTTGGCGCAGCCCGAAACGCCGACTGGACCACGTCCTGCGATTGGACCGCCGCCGGATGGATCGGATCCATCGAGGAACCCAAACATGCGCGCACCGACCAGCATTCCCGTGGTTCTGCATCGGGTCGAGCAGTAGAGTTTGACCAGGTAACCTTCATGAGTAAACGTCGGCTGCTAAGAGTCGCTGCTTTCGCCGTTTTGTTGATTGCGCATGCGCTCCCAGCCATCGCGCAATCTCCCGGCGGTCAGCAGACGATCCTCTTCGGTGCTGCCTATTATGAGGAGTACGCCCCGTCGGATCGCCTCGATGAAGACGTACGAATGATGAAGGCGACTGGTATCACCGTCGTGCGCATCGCCGAATCTACGTGGGGCACTTTGGAGCCAAAATCAGGCGTCTTCGATTTTAGCCACGTTGATCGCGTACTCGACGCGATGGACAAGGCCGGGATCAAGGTCATCGTAGGAACGCCGACTTATGCAATTCCCACGTGGCTTGCGCGGGAGCATCCGGACGTTCTCGTAATCACCCCGAAGGGCCCTGCCGAGTACGGCCGCAGGCAGAACATGGATATTACCAATCCGGCATTTCGCGATGCTGCGCGGCAGGTAATCGTCGCTCTGGTTGATCATGTGAAAGATCATCCGTCCGTCATCGGCTACCAACTGGACAATGAGACCAAGGCGTACCAGACGAGCGGCCCCAACGTCCAAGCCTCGTTTGTGAAGTCCATGCAGCAGCGTTATCCCGATCTTGCCGCCATGAACAAAGAGTTCGGCCTGGACTACTGGAGCAACCGCGTCAATGACTGGGCAGACTTCCCTTCCGTGAATGGTTCTATCAATGCCAGCGTTTCCTCCGCCTTCGCCGAGTTCCAGCGAGGTCTCGTCACCGACTATCTCGCGTGGCAGGCGGCACTCGTCCGCGATCATGCGCGGAAGGGCCAATTCGTGACGCAGAACTTCGATCTCGACTGGCGGGGATATTCGTACGGCATTCAGCCCGAGGTCAATCACTTCGCCGCCGCCCGTGCGCTCGACGTGGCGGGTATCGATATCTATCACCCCACGCAGGATCACCTCACCGGTGCCGAGATCGCTTTTGGTGGAGACCTGGCGCGGTCCATGCGGGGTGGTCAGAACTATCTCGTCATCGAGACGCAGGCACAGGGCTTTCCCGAGTGGACGCCCTATCCGGGCCAGCTTCGGCTTCAGGCGTTCAGCCATCTTGCGTCCGGCGCCAACATGGTCGAGTACTGGCACTGGGGAACGACCGCGAACGCATTTGAAACCTACTGGCGAGGTCTGCTCAGTCAGGATTTCAAGCCTAACCCAACCTATGACGAGGCTGGCTCGATCGGAAAAGATTTTGCCCGGCTGGGTCCTCAGCTGGTCAACATGCGAAAGCACAATCGCATCGCCATCTACGTTAGCAACGAGGCGTTGACCGCCTTCAATTCTTTCAAGTTCGGCTGGACCTCGACCACGACCTACAACGATGTTCTTCGCCCCTTCTATGACGCCCTCTACCGAATGAATGCCGAAGTTGATTTCATTGATCCTTCAACGACCGACCTGTCCGCCTACAAGCTCATCCTTGTTCCCGCGCTCTATGCAGCGTCTGACGCGGAGATCGAGCGGCTGAACGCCTTCGCCAGGGCCGGAGGTCATCTGCTCTATACCTTCAAGAGCGGGTTCTCCGATGAAAACGTGAAGGTGCGCTCCACCACGCAGCCCGGCCTGATCGCGGAGGCCGCCGGGGTGCGCTACAACCAGTTCACAATTCCCGATGGCGTTACGCTTGAGAATGATCCGTACCACGTCGGTGCTGCTGACAATCTCGCGCGCTGGTGGATGGAGCTGCTGACACCGACGACAGCCACCGTCGTCGCACGCTACCACCATCCGGTCTGGGGTAAATACGCAGCTGTCGTCCGCAACAACTATGGCAAAGGCGAAGTCACCTACGTCGGCTTCATGCCTAGCGACGCACTCACCGAGAAGATCGTCGAAGAAAGTGTCAAACGTGCTGGGCTCTGGGGACAGCAACAAGCGCTACATTTCCCTACGATCATGCGGAGCGGCACACTGGCCGATGGACACCCGGTTCATTACCTCCTGAACTATTCGGCTGGTTCGGCTCAGATAACCTACGCTCTGCCGCAGGGAAAGAACCTGCTTTCTGGCGAAGCGGTGCCACAGAATGGCATGATCTCTCTGCCCGCGTGGGGCGTCGCTGTAATCGAGGAGGACGTACGCTAGTGGATGCTGGGCTTTGTGTGTATCCGCCCCTCAATTCTCGTTCGTAGTTGATAGATAAACTCAACTCGCAGGAGTAGGGATGAAGTCTGCCCTTCTAAAAAGGCGGATGCAATAAGATCGAAGATGGGAGAGGGCGTGGGAGCTTTTCGGCGGTGGTCACTGTTTGTCGAGGTAGCACTTCTATTTGGAGTAGCGACGGTCCCGGCACAGACGACGACATCCTCCGAAGCGCTCTATACCGAGTCGCGTCCCGCGATGGGCACAGTCTTCACGATCAAGTGCTACATGCCTGATCGCGATAGTGCAGATGAGATCCTGGACGCAGCCTTCGAGGAGATCGCTCGTTTGGAAGCATTGCTGAGCAACTATCAACCATCGAGTGAGTTATCGCGGATCAGTCGTGAAGCGAGTGATGGACCTGTGGTGACCGACCCTGAGACGTTCAGCTTCCTTACCACGTCGTTCGATTGGAGCGAGCGATCCCACGGAGTGTTCGACATTACGGTTGGTCCTTTGCTTCGAACCTGGGGTTTCAAAGCGAGGAATGGCCATGTTCCGACGCAAGCGGAGCAGAAGCTTCTCCGCGACCAAGTTGGATGGGAGAAGGTGAAACTTGATCCGGCGGCGCATACCGTTCGGTTTACCACTCGCAATTCAATGGAGTTGGATCCGGGAAGCATTGGGAAGGGTTTTGCGGTCGACAGCGTGGTGGCCCTCCTGCGCGAAAGTGGCGTGCATGCTGCGTTCATCTCAGCTGGTGGCAGCACGTTGTACGGCCTTGGCACACCGCCAGGTGAGACCGGTTGGCCAGTCGAAGTTCCAGACCCTCGGACGCCTGATAGCGTAGCGACAACTTTTTCGCTGCACGATACGTCTCTTTCGACGGGGGCGTGTACGGAAAAATTCTTTGTACAGAACGGACATCGCTACTGTCACATCTTCGATCCGCGCACCCTGATGCCAGTGGAGGGTGTTCTGCAATCCACCGTCATCTCCCCGAGGGCGACCGATAGCGATGCACTTTCGACTGTTGTCTTCGTGCTTCCGCCTGAGCAGAGCCGAGAGTTGCTACGCGGGCTGCAAGACACACAGGCTATTCTGTTTCTGTCGGCACAGGGCGCGCCTACGTGCATCGTCTTCGGAGTTCCGGATTCCGTCTGCAATGCTCACACACCCGCAATAAAAAAAGGAGTTCGTCGTTGATGGATCATCGGATGGATCGCCGCACGTTTACCCAAAGTCTTTCAGCTCTCGCCTTGGCCTCTTCCGCGTCGCTCAGCAGTTCTGCGTTGCAGGTTGCGGCCAGCGCCGTTGCCCAGCATGGCTCCGCCGACGATACGCGCGCGACGCGGCAGACTGCACGCACGACGGTAAAGACGCCACTGAGACTGGGTCTCATCGGAGCTGGCAGCCGCGGACAAGAGCTTATGCGGAGTTTTCTGCGTGTTCCTGGCGTCAAGGTCACCGCAGCCGCTGACGTGTATCCACTACGATTTGAGCAGCTCAATAAGGTATGCGGATATGACGTGGCCAAGCATGCCGACTACCATGCGCTTCTCGACCGAAAAGACCTCGATGCCATCGTGGTAGCCACACCACTCGGCTTACATGCGGAACATGTGTTGGCATCGCTGAAGAGCGGCAGACCGGTTTACGGCGAAAAGACGATGGCCTACACGATCGAAGAAGCACGACAGATTGTGGCGGAGGTGACTGCCAGTAAACAGGTGTTCCAGGTTGGTCATCAGTACCGGTATTCTCCGTGGATTCGCGCAGCCATGGCGCGGGTTCAGGCAGGCGAGATCGGCGACGTCACCCACGTTCTGGCTTACTGGAATCGGAACAATAGCTGGCGGCGACCTGTACCCAATCCATCGCTGGAGCGGCTGATCAACTGGAGGCTCTATAACCAGTGGTCGCTCGGGTTGATCGCTGAATTGGGGTCGCATCATATGGATATTGCGAATTGGACCATGGGCTCCTACCCGGTCGCAGCGCAGGCCTCGGGCTCGATCTGCTGCTACCACGACGGACGCGAGACGGATGACAATGTTCAGGTGATCCTGAGCTACCCAGGTGGCCGACGGATGGTTTTCACCTCGATGACCGATAACGCCAAGATGGGCGATCAGCTCTGGCTCTATGGGACCAAGGGTTCGCTGAACCTGACGCTGCAGGACGCGACATTCTTTTACGAGCCACGAAAAGTAGAGGCAGACAAGCTCGTAAAAACCGGCGAGGGGCATGAGCCAGTGGTCACAAGTGCCTCATACAACCCGTCCAACGAGATGCCATACCGAGGACCTGGAAGTCCCGTTCAGGTTAAGGAGGGGGAGGACCCTACGACTGCGGCCACGCGAGCGTTCGTGTACTGCGTTCGAACGGGAGAGAGGCCCATCGCAGATGAACATGTTGGCTTGGGTTCTGCGTTGGCCGTTGTGTCTGCGAATGAGGCGCGTGTCGCGAAGCGCGAGGTTGAGATCGCTGTCGCCTAAAACGCTGTGAAGATCATGCGCTTCTTCTTAGATCTGATGATGTGAACGCTTCAGTGGGGTGGCCAAGGACACACGCCTCTGCTTCACGGACGAACGTAGCCGGCGACAGGGTCTAAGGTCCACCCAAAGAGTAGACAGATAAATACCTCCTGCAACAGAGGCTATGAAGATAGCTGTAACGATATCAATTGCCATGGCTCTTCCTCCCAGAATCTCTCCGAAGGCATCGGTTTCAAACCTTCACTCAATAAAGCGGAAAACTCTGAGTATTCGTGCCAGGCAAAATGAAATCAGAGCTGCCCAAGTTTAAACTCACGGTCTTCGTCATGAAGAAGGATGGCTGAAATGATCCCCTCGTGCTTATTAGGGTTCTTGACCGTCCAGACCGCTCCGCGCTTTCATGGCGTGAATCCGACGCTAAGCCAAAGAGGTGCAGGGTCATAGACTGCGCCTGCCGCAACTGTGCGCCATACTTTACGAGTATTGTGTATGTCAGACAACGGATCGGCGTCGAGGAGCAGCACATCACCACGTTTGCCCGGCTCGAGCGAACCCGATTCTTTCTCCACGCCTAGCGCGCGAGCCGCTTCGATAGTCGCGGCCTGTAACGCCTCCAATGGCGTGAAACCAGCTTCAACGTAGAGCTCCAGTTCGCGATGAAGTGAGTACCCGGGAATTGCCTGATCAGTTCCAGCCACGATCGGAATGCCGGCTGCATGAAGAGCGCGCAGCGTGGCTATCACAGCCTGCCAACGTGCGTTTACCAACGCTGCCTTGTCTTCCGGTGCGGGTGGGCTGTCCAGCGCTTCCCGCAACTGCGGCGCGACATGATCCAGTCCCGGTTCAAGCTGGTCCAGTGGCTTCGTATTGAGGAACGATTCATAGAGTGCGACGGTCGGGTCCAAAATCGTGTGATGTGCTTTGAGCGTCGAAATCAAATCCTTTGAACGCGGACCATCTAACTCGAGCACTGGGGGCTTCGTGCGGTCAGGTTTCCCATCGGCACCTAATACGGTATGGGAGAAATATGGCAGTTCGTATGAGATGTGATTGATTTGATCCATACCGTCGTGCACACCTTCGATCGCGGTCATTCCCTCTGGAATATGACCCGTCACCGTCATGCCTCGTGCGTGCGCATCGTTTGTGATGGCCTTCACAATGTCCGGTTTGACCGAGCTGTAGATCTTGATTTGACGCGCGCCCGCAGCTTGATACTTCTCTACCCACGACAGTGCCTGCTCCGGTGTGTCCGCAAGAACTGCACCCAGAGATATCGGCCCGGTGCCGTCGATGATCCCCGCAAACTCAAGATGCGGGCCGATCGCAGGATTTTGCTTACGATTTAACTCCTCATGCACAGTGCGAATGAAGTCGAACTCATTGCCGACATCGCGAACACTGGTGACGCCGGCTGCGAGATAGATCGGTCCCCACTCTACTTGCTCGTAGTGGGCGTGCATGTCCCAAAGACCAGGAATGGCGTACTTACCTGACGCGTCGATGACTTTCGCATCGCCAGGCACATGGACCTGACTGCGCGGCCCAGCCGCTGTGATGACGCCCTTTTCAATGAGGATCACACTATCTTTCAACGGAGGCGCGCCAATCGAATCCTCCAATGTCGCACCGACGATAGCAAGTGTGGGAGCGGGAGCCATTCGTGCAGTTGCAGACAGCTTCGCCAATGCGGCAAGGTCCGCCTGGACGGCGGCGGCGATAAACGCGCCCAGGCTCGCCTCATAAGGCTCGCGCACAGCCTCAAAATGGTCGAACTCTGCGTCCGTACTAACCAAGGCCATAAGATTCTGTGCGTCGTCCATCCACAGCGACTCTTCTCCCCAGATGAGGCCGCCCACGGTGTAGCCGTGCCCTGTGTGGCCGTTGATGTCCAGCGTTCCTGCAGACTCAATGTGAACCTTCGAATTCGACGGATACACAGTGAACTCCGATGGCTTGCCATGCATGAGCCACCAGCGCATCATCTGCTCCTGCATGGCTACTGGCGAGTAGCCGTCGGTTATAAACCACGGTTCGCTCGGAGTGTGTGTCTCCGTTTTGCCTCTTCGCATGATTGTGAGGACATTGCCATTCACCTTCAGGGCATCATCCATTTCGGACTGCCGCGAAGCCCGTCCCTTCGCAACATAAGAGCGTGGCACCATATCTGCAGTTTTCGCAACGAAGGTCGTTTCCAAAGGAACCGGCGAACCCCGGTCTGTGAAGAGGAAGTGCGAAGTCAGCGTATAGCTGTCGCCTTTCGTCTCGATGGAGTAGGTCTCTTTCCCGATCGTTTTTGCGAACTTATGTAACGCGAAGGTGCCGGAGGACGCTGGTTGTTGCGCTATGGCAGCACAAGCAGTACATGCCAGCACGAATGTGATCGTGAAGTAGGAACGGCGGTTTAGATCGAGCAAGAGTATTGCCTCCGCGAAAACGACGCCGAGAGCTATCGGCGAATCTTCCGTTTCCGATATTGAGCCGGAATCTTGAAGTAGAGAAAATGGCTCACCGAATTCTAACCTCTCGACAGGTGGCACCCTGCAAGTCTCTTTTGCCGGGGAGACCCAAGCCGCATCGAACAACCGGGCACAAATATGCGACTCGGACTCAAACGGGCGTTCTGATATCGGATTCCGGGATAAGATCCTAGATTGAATCCGAGTCAGTGACGAGTTGGTTCTATCCAGGAGAGGACAGCTTGTATCAACCTGAGACCTACACAATTGCTCTTTCGTTCATGATCATCAGCATGTTGTGCTGGGGATCATGGGCCAACACGGTAAAACTCTGTCCGGGATATCGATTCCAGCTTTTTTACTGGGACTACGTCATCGGACTCATAGCAGGCGCGTTGATCTGGGGCCTCACCCTCGGAACTGCCGGCTCAACGGGCAGGGCCTTCCCTGCCGACCTGGCAGCGACCGATGCAACACATATTGGATTCGCGCTAATTGCAGGGGTGATCTTCAACGGAGCCAACCTACTACTTGTAGCTGCAATTGAAATTGCGGGGCTGGCAGTAGCGTTTCCTGTCGGTATTGGGCTGGCGTTGATTATAGGAGCGGTCAGCAGTTACATATTGTCTCCACATGGCAACCCGTTGATGTTGTTCGGCGGAATAGCTCTAGTCGTCGCAGCTATTGTGTGCGATGCGATCGCTTATCGGCTTCGTGAGAGCGAACATCAGGCAACCAGCCGCCGTGGAGTATTGATCAGCCTCGTAGCCGGTCTCTTGATGGGTGTTTTCTACCCCTTTGTTTCGCGCGCTATGACGGGTGCGGGGGCTCCCGGTCCTTATGCGACTGCACTTTTCTTCACGATTGGCGTGGCGCTTTGTGCTATCCCGTTTAACTATCTGCTGATGCGCAAGCCGCTTGACGCGCAGCGTCCCGTCTCCATGACTGGCTTTACTTCAGCTCCTGGCCGCTGGCATCTGTGGGGGGTGCTAGGCGGAGTCATCTGGTGCACTGGAGCCGTCTTCAACTTTGTAGCTTCGAGAGCACACGTCGTAGGCCCGGCTGTCTCTTACTCAATTGGTCAGGGAGCCACCATGGTCTCCGCCGCATGGGGCGTCTTCGTTTGGAAGGAGTTCTCATCAGCTCCTCCCAGAGCGAAGAACTATTTGTTCTGGATGTTTGTTCTCTTTTTGATAGGGCTTACGATGGTAGCCCTGGCGCCACTTTTCTAGTTCATCAATCAAAGGGCAGGCATAATGTCGAACAGCCAAAAGCCGATTGTCGTAGTAGGCAGCATCAACATGGATCTGGTGGCGAAGGCCGAACGGATTCCGGTGTCGGGAGAGACCGTGCTTGGAACCGAATTCAAAACGCATCCTGGAGGGAAAGGAGCGAACCAGGCAGTCGCCATAGCGCGACTAGGATACCCGGTGAAGATGATAGGCAAGGTCGGGAGTGACGAATTTGGGATTCAGTTGCGCTCGGCGTTAGAGCAAGCAGGGGTCGATGTATCTGCAATCGGGACTGTGGAAGATAGTTCGGGGATCGCAGTGATCGTTGTTTCTTCAGAAGGGGACAACGCCATTGTGGTGACGCCGGGAGCGAATGCAGCTGTAAGACCTGCTGATCTGGATGCGAATATCGAGATGATTCGTAATGCGAAGCTTGTGCTTACGCAGTTGGAAACACCTATGGAGATTGTCGAGTATCTTGCTCAGCTTTGCGAGCAGGAAGGAGTTCCACTCATGCTCGATCCCGCGCCTGCGCAGGCACTCTCTCCCATCGTAATGAGGCGAGTTAGCTGGTTTACTCCGAATGAAACTGAGGCGCTGTTTTATGCCAGAGGAAACGAGAAGGAGGGGCCGGAAAGGATCGCCAGCCAGCTTATGGACCAGGGACTGCGGAGCGTGGTTCTGAAACTGGGAGCATCCGGAGTGTATCTGCAAAGTAAGGATGGTCTGAAGATTCACGTCCCGGCATTTCCAGTCAGGGCGGTGGATACAACTGCCGCGGGGGATGCTTTCAATGGAGCATTTGCGGTGGGGCTTGCTGACGGACGCTCTCCCGAAGAGAGTGCGCGGTTTGCAGCAGCAGCTGCTGCTGTTTCGGTGACACGGGTGGGGGCGCAGCCTTCCATGCCGACCTTCGACGAAGTGAAAACTTTTCTGGCTAGAGATTAATGCGTACAAGACAAATGGTATTTTTGAAGGGTTTTATACGGAGGCGGATGTACCCAGTTGGATGCGGAGGGTAATTAAACATTGCTATACGCAAGACGAACAAGCTAACTATAGGCACATCGTTGGAAAACCTAGGGCCGAGGTCACTGATATGCCTTCTATCCACAGTCAGGATTTTCAGGATCTGTATGGTGTCACAGAAGAAGGAGCTCTGAACTTCTGGGCCTCCAATCTCCACGAAACGATAGGCAGTAAGCGGTGGTCCCAGATTTGCAACTCTACGGGGGTCTATCTTGCAAGTGTGCTTGGTCATTTTTGCCTGCAACCGATAGATCGGACGGAAGTCCTTTCTCCGGATTACAGCCCGAACGAGCTGGAGTTCCGTCAGTTCGCGGATCTGACCCAGATCGCTGAACTCATGATGCAGCAACTTACGAGTGCGAAAAACCCTCTCTGGATGGAGTCGGCAGGTGCGCACATCCTTCTCTACGCCGGATTCTTTCAACATCAGAACAAGCACCGGCACAATATTGAGTTCTATTCAAGCATGGGCAGAGAATGCTATCTGATGGCTGCCGTGGGAAACAGGGCGAAAGTGATGAAGCTGATGGCAGCAGGCTTCAATCAATACCTCTTCCATTTGGCCAACCTGCAACAACATCTGCGGGAAAGCAGATATTTAATAAGGCCAGAGAACTAGATTCGCTCCAGCGTGATGCGGGTGACCTCCGATACGAGTTCACTGAGTTCTGCGGCAGATGGACCCATGCGGGAAAAATGGGGCACATCTAACGATTGTCTTGAAATATCTTCAGAGGTCGTGGCACCTTTAACCTGGCGTTTGTCGCATTTCTAATTGCGGGACTACAATCCCGCACACAGGACTTGGCCGAGTCCTGAGGCCCCATCCGTTTTCCAAGGAGAGATGGGAATGATGAATGCGAATAGCACGCGCCCCCTTATCGGCAGTGAAAGACCACGTAGAGAATCCCACAAGCTGATCGGACCTGCAGACCCGTCACGCCTGATCGGCATCACCATCATGGTGCGTCCTAACCCGGCGAGCCCACCTCTTCCTGACCTTCAAACGTGGCAGAAAACACCCATCTCCCAGCGTCGCGCCCTCACTCGCGAAGAGTATGCGCGTAACTATGGTGCCGCCCCTGCAGACATCAACAAGGTGCATGAGTTCGCCGCCGCCCACGGCCTCAAAGTCGTTGCCTCTCACCCCGGCCGGCGCTCCGTCACGATTGAAGGCCTCCCTGCGCAGTTCAACTCAGCCTTTGGAATCGTGCTCAACCAATACGAGGCGCCGCTTCCATCGGGCGGCCCCAGACCCAACTTCGCAGCGAAGAAAAAAGAGCAGGAGCCCGCTCGGAGCCAGATCCACCATGGCTACGATGGCCCTCTCCACCTGCCCGACGAACTCCACGACATTATCCTCGCAGCCGTCGGGCTCGATAACCGTGCGCGCAGTGTTGTTTCCGGCGGCAACGATCCATCGGGCGCCGTCTTCCTTTCCGCGCAAGCTCTGGCACAGCGTTACAACTTCCCTAACCCAGGTGCGTCCGATCAGACGATCGGAGTGCATGCGCCACAGGCATCGGGATTTACCCCGAGCTACCTCGCCAGCGACTTCACGACCTCCTATTTTCCAAGCCAGCCGCTTGCCTATCAAACGGCCCCCACCATCCATGACGTCAACCTCACCGTCAGCGGAACGACCTATCAGAACAACTCTGCCCTTGTGCAGGCTGTAACCTCGGCCAACCTGAGCTCTAACGCGAACGCGCCCATCTTAGAACTCACACAGGACATCTCCACCTCCTCCACGGTCGCCCAGGGCGCTACCGTCAACGTCTACTTCACCTCTGATGACGAACAGGGTTGGCTCGTATTCCTCAATCGCGTTCTCCTACCAGAAGGCGAAAACGGCCCTACCGTCCTCACCAGCAGCTTCACTCTTGAACTCGGCGACGACAGCAGCTACATCGGCAACCTCTCCGACTCTGGTTCTCTTGTCTCGCTGATGACTCAGCAGTTTAAGCAGCTTGCAGCCGTCGGGGTCGACGTCTTCGTCGCGCTCGGCGACTGGGGCGCCGACAACTGGTGGCTCCTCGCTAACGGCACTGCTCCCGACGGTGCAAGTCACGTTATGTACCCCGGCAGCGACCCTTGGGTTATCTCCGTCGGCGGCACCGTGCTTGGCACCACCGACGAATACGTCTGGGGTGACGCCTACACCTCTGGCACCAACTTCGGCAGTTCCAACTCCAACCGTGCCGCCACAGGAGGAGGCGTCAGCAAGACTTTTACCTCCTCAACCGACGCCCCCTACCAGACGGCCGCCGGCATCACGGGCGCCACCGATTCCGCAGGAAACGTGCAGACTGGCCGGGGCGTCCCCGACATAGCCGGCATGGTCGGCCTCAATCCATTCTTCGTCAACGGCATCTCCTATAACTTCATCGGCACGAGCTGTGTCGCTCCACTCTATGCCGGTCTCGCCGCAGTCATCCGCTCCGCCCTCGGCCGCGACATCGGCCCCTTGAACAACACTCTCTACGCCCTGAAGGACGTCGCCTTCAACGACATCACCAATGGCAACAACAGCTCTAACGACACACCCGCCAACGTCAAGCTCGCCATCTCCGGCTACACCGGTACCACCCCCAACGCTCCCTTCTTCACAGCCGCCGCCGGTTGGGACGCCTGCACCGGCCTTGGCAGCGTCGATGGCACCAAACTGCTCAACGGAATCAGCTCCCTGCTCTACAATCCCAACTTCTACTTCCAGGTCAATAAAGGATCTTTCGGCCTCGAAGAAGCCCAGATCAACGCCAAGTTCGACAATCCCGTTCCGATCCAGCTTGTGCTGGAGGGATTCACCCCCAACGCCGTGAAGGCCGCCAACATCAAGCCAAAGGTCACTGCCTCCTTTACGCAGATCGCCGTCAACGTCGGCGCACCCAGCTTCGAGATTGCCACTTTGCTCGACACGCCTCAGCGCGTCTTCTTCCCCTGCACCGTCGACTTCACTCCCTCCGCCGTAAAGTCCCTCTCGAGCGGAGGCATCTTCCCCAACCCCGGCAGCCCGCCCGTCCCCACCACGGTCCCACTGATCAGCTCATCCATCATCATCGGAGGCCAAGCCCTGTCCGCCGAAACGGAGATCTTCCTCGAGCCCGGCGCCGACCCCTTCTTCTCCAACTACGCCACCGACAACTATTTCGCCCTCTCCTCGGATCTCCGCGTCTTCACCGTCTGCCCCGGCATCAACAACTCTCCCATCGATGGCATCTCCCTCAACTCCTCCAGCACCACCGGCTGGGATACCGACGCCGGTTACAAATACATCCAGGCCCTCCTCGGCCATCTCAACTCCACCTACGCTGACCCCAACGGCACCGATCCCTTCAGCCTCTTCCCCGATCAGACCAATGCATTGAGCGCCGACTCCTCCGTTACTCCCACGCAGGTCAATCCCTCGAGCCCGGGAAGCAATCCACTCGCAAACTACAACTTCGCAGTCGCCAAGGTCCGACTCAGCGGAACCCCCAATACCAGCTCCGGCCCCAACGTCCGCGTGCTCTTCCGCATGTTCGCCACCCAGACGAACGACACCGACTATCAGGCCCTCACCTATCCCTCTACTACCGACAGTGAAGGACAAGCGCTCTCTCCGCTCCTCGGCACCGGCGACACCACCATTCCCTTCTTCGCCACTGGCAATTACGAAGCAAACTCAGACTACGGCATCAACGTCGACTACTCCGGCACGAGCATCAACAACCAACCGGTTCAGATCATCGGCGGGGGCGAGTCATGGGCCTACTACGGCTGTTACCTGAACATCTACCCAGCAGGCAATACCATCGGGGGCAAGGCCGTTCAGACTCTCTTCCCCGGTACACACGCCTGCATCGTCGCCCAGCTGGTCTACGATGATGCCCCCATGCCCACCGGCCCCGGGGTTCTGCAAGGCCCTGAGTACTCCGACAACTTCGCGCAGCGCAATTTGCAGGTCACCTTCTCCGACAACCCCGGTCCTGCATCGGCCCACATCTGCCCGCAGACCTTCGACGCCAGGCCCAGCCTCGCGCTCGGCACCGGCCAGCTCGAAGACTATCCCGACGAGCTCATGATCTCCTGGGGCGACACACCCGTTGGCTCGACCGCCAGCATCTACTGGCCCGCAGTCTCCTCGGCAGACGTTCTCGCGCTTGCCAAAAAGATTTACTCCACCAATCAGCTCTCCGCCGCCGACGCCAACACCATCCAGTGCGCCGTCCCCCGCGGATACACCTTCGTACCTATCCCACCAGGATCAGGCGCAAACTTCGCCGGTCTCTTCACCGTAGAACTACCCGTAGGCGTCACCGCCGGTCAAGAGTTCGACATCACCGTGCGTCGCGTCTCTACGCGGCGCGGCTCCTTCAAAGAGCCGCCGCCACAACAGCCGACGCAGCCGACGGAACCGCATATCGCCGGCAGCACGGCGCTCGCTGTACAAACCAACGTCAGCGAGCTTCCAAGAAAAACGATGCGCAACTGGCGCTACATCATCGGGTCCTTCGTCGTTCGCATCCCCGTCGCCAAGCCGGACGTGATGGTGCCCATTGAAAAGAATATCTACTCGCTGCTCAGTTGGCGTCTCTCGCAAATGGAGCCCGGCAACCGCTGGATTCCGGTCCTCGAACGCTACCTCGGCTACATCCGTGGCCGCCTGACAGGCATCGGCGTCAACCCCGGCTCTGTCAAACCTTCGCCATGGGGTTGGTACGGTCCGCCGCGTCCAGGCAAAGGCACAGGCGAAGGGCCCGGCAAGGGAACTGGTCCTGGCAAAGGAGGCATCTTTGGCCAGGGTGGCCTGCTCGGCCGTGGCCGTGACTCCATCGGCAAGGTCGAGGCCATCATCTACGACCGCTTCGGCGATTTCGAAGGCTTTGTTCTCCTTACCGAGCAGGGCAAAGAACGCCTCTACTTCAGCCGCGAGGCCGAGATTGAATCTCTCGTCCGCCACGCGTGGCTCGAGCGCATCGTCATTGACGTCATCACCGAGCACCATACACCCGAGTGCCCGATCAACGTCATCCTGCTTCGTGCGCCGCGTCAGCCGAGACGATCCGCGCCGTAGCTTTCCTTCAGTCATGTTGTGATCGAGATCGCAACATGACTGAGCCTCCGCGTGTCATCGCTGACTTCCACAACCATAAACAGAACGAGTCTCACCACAAGCATCGCGATGTTCACGAAGTCTGCTGAAATGCCCACGACAGTGTCCACGCCGCCGAATATAAGAGTGGAGGCAAAAACAATATTTGCCATAGAGATATATTGGGGAGCCCGCTGAGCCTATTTTTGTGTGGGTTTGACGAACTATGAACACTACGTCAACTTCCACTGAGTACCATCAGGGTCCATGGTATTTTCCCCCGGTACCGACAAAATCAGTTCCCGCGCCGAGAGTGAAGTGCCTGACCAAAAGATAGCCTCTACGCTTCCTGATACAGCTCTATCCACGAAATACGACGCCCAAGCGCTCCTGAATGACTTGGTGGCCGAATTGACGCTGAGTATTTTGAGTTTGGAATTACAAATTGAACTCGATCTCAAGGAAGATCCGAGTGTTGTTCCGATCCTCCAAGATGCTGCTATGGCACATATTTCAGTCCGTGAAGTTACGATGAGGGCCTTGAACAGCCTTGAAAGTCTCAAGTAAAGCGTCACAAGTGTCCTGATGCAGTATCCAGACGAATGCGGGAATCGTCGCTAAGGGAAGCTTCTCTCCCGCCTGAGCATTTCGGGGAAGATCAGCATCGGCGAAATAGAAAAGGCAGCCCGATTTGGCTGCCTTTCTAGGTTATTTCTAAGATGTTTTA
>CAVYUE010000022.1:0-18881 GCA_963771625.1 uncultured Acidobacteriaceae bacterium | reverse complement strand
AGCCCGGCACATCCGCCACCAAAGCATCCGCACCCGTTCCACCAAAGACCTCCAGGTAGTAGGCACGTCCGGGATTTCCCACACCGGCCATCGTGTAGTTCACTCCGCGAAAGTAAAAGTATTGCTGCAATCCGTACTCGCTCACCACGGCAAGGTGCACACCCGGTGTGGTATCGATCTGCCCTGGCGAAGCCGACTGGCTAAGAAACAGAGGTGAATAGAGCGTCTGCAATGTGTAAAAGACCATTGTGATTCCTCCCGGTTATAAAAAGACCATTGTGGTTCTTGCTGAGACGCATCGCGATCAAGACGGCAGTCTTGTTCGTTGTCTTCTGTCTTTTCTCCAACTGTCTACTTGCGGATTCGTACCAAGATGCCGGCGGAGATGCGCAGATCGTTTTGATGATCGTCGGCTCCGTTTGAGAAGGTGGTGAGCAGGTAGTCAGCCTGCACGGGAACGAGCGTCCAGAGCCTGCTGAGGCGAAGTTCTACGCCTCCTCCGGTTTGAAACGCGAAGGCGGTGGAGCTGCCGAAACCGGTGTTATTGGGCGAGAGGCTACCGGTGGTGTGAGCGGCGCCGAAGAGAAGATCGGCGAAGGGATGGATGCGGTGGAAGCTTAGTGCCGGACGGTAGCGGACACCTCCTGCGAAGGTGAACTGGGTGAGGTCGTAGTGGTCCGGCGTGATGCCTCCCTCATGGGTAGCCGTGAAGTCCCCAAGGAGGGAGAGATGGGGGCGGAGACCGTATTCGAGCTGCGCGCCGCCACCGTTCATGCTGAAACAGTCGCAGCCCGGCACCACATTGCTGTGCAGGTAGGTGTAGTTGGCGCCGATGGAAAGCGGGTGATCCTGTTGTGCGGCCGACTGGCGCGATGCGCAGAACGCGAGGGCGATGGCCGATACGATAAGGGCTCTGAGTCTGAGATTGCTTCGAATCATGTCGTCTCCCTTGCTACTGAACGGTCAGCGTGACGGCGGTGGAGTGGGTGATGCTGCCACTGGTTCCGGTCACGGTGATGATGGAGGTTGAGGTGGGGACAGCGAAGCCGGTTTTTGTACCGCTGCATCCGGTCAGAGCGGTGGCACCTGCCAGAGCTGCGAAGGCGAGCAGGACCATAAGCAGAGGTCGCTGCTTCCACCTGCTGCGGGAGAACCAGATAAAGCCGAGAGAGGCGAGGGACACGGCCGCGGGAACAGAGTTGAAGGGGAACGGTGAGATCGGTGGAGAGCTTCGCCCAGAGACCGCCGGAATGGTGACGGTCATGGTGCTGGTCGCCGCCTGCGTTGTTCCGGGCACGACGCTGGTTGGAGAGAAGCTGACAGAGGTTCCGTCAGGAAGGCCGCCCGCGGTGAGAGCGACGGCGCTGGTGAAAAGGTTGTTCGGGTCAGCCGAAGTAAGCTGCACTATGTAGCTCACTGTGGCCCCGCGATAGCTGGACTGCACTGCAGGAGTTGCCGCAATGGTGAAGTCTGGAGGCGTGGAGAATACGACGCCTGTGCCCGAGAGAGCGGATGTCTGCGTGCCCAGTGCGTCGGTGACCGAAAGGCTGGCAGTAAAGCTGCCCGTAGTGGCTGGCGAGAATGTAACCGCGATGGTGCAGGAGGCTCCGGCGGCGAGTGTCGTGCCGCAGGTATTGGCTGCAATCTGGAACGAAGAGGCGTTCGCACCTGTGAGCGCGACCGAGGTGATTGACAGAGCCGCGTTGCCCGCATTGGCGAGGGTAAAGGTTTGGGCTGCACTGCTGCTGCCGTTCGCGACGCTATTGAAGTTCGCAGAGGCGGCCGTGAGGGCAGCCTGCGGAGCCGCTGCCGGAGTGGATGCGACGCCGGTTCCCGTCAAGGTTGAGGTCTGGGTGCCTGCCTGATCGACGACAGTAAGGGTCGCCGTAGACAGGCCTGCGCTGGTGGGAGAGAAGACAACTAAGATCTGGCAGGTTCCTGCTGGCGGCAATCCGGGAAAGTCGTGTGGGTTGGCTCGGCCACGGGCGGCAGCCAGTCTGTGCGCTGGTCTTGCGTCGAGTACGGCGCTGGTGGCACAGCTGTCGTTGACGATCAAGAAGCTGTTCGGATTCGCCCCGCTGAGCGAGATGGATGTGATGCCCAGCGATCCGGTGCCTGGATTTGAGAGCGTGAAGGTCTGCGCAGAGCTTGCCGTGCCTGTTGTCACACTGCCGAAGTCTGCAGTTGCGGGTGACAGCGTCGCCTGCGGAACCGAGGTTACAGCCGTGCCGTTGCCGGAGAGAGCTACAGTCAACGGTGATTCAGGATGGTTGAGGTCATGGATGGAGTAGGTGGAGGTGAGTGCACCCGCGCTTTGTGGCGTGAACGTGAAAGTGACAGTGCATGTGCCTGTGTTGGCAGGGATGATGCCGCTGCAGTTGGCCGTCTGGGCGAAGTCAACTGCGTCCGTCAGCGATCCGCTGCTGAGATAGATAGCCTGGTTGGTGGTGTTGGTGATAGTGGAGGTGAGTGCGGAGCTGGTGCTACCCATGGCAGTCGATGGAAATGTCTGCGCTGTGGGTGCGATGGTAAGCGCTCCGGTGCTAACGGCGGCGATCGCGGTACCGACGAGTGAGACCGTCTGTGTGGCATAGGGGGCGGGTGTATTCAGACTGTTATCCGTCACCACAAGCGCGCCGGTAATGCTGCCAACACTTACTGGGGTGAAGCCCACCTCAAATCCGCAGCTGCTTCCTTGCGCCAACGTCCCGGCCGGTGAAGACGGGCCCGGTGGGGGGCACAGCCCGCTCTCACCGATGTACAACGAGAAGCCCGAGGAGACACTCGCACTTGTCTCGGTCGTAGGCGGCAGAGCCAATGGCGCATTGCCGATGTTTGAAATGATTACACCCAGCGGCCCATCTGTCGTATCGGTCGAGTCGACGGGAGTGGGCGTGGCAAAGGTCAACGTGGAGTTGTTGATATCCGTCTTGCGAACCAGATTGTTCTTCGTGTCGGCGACGTAGAGATTACCCTCGCCATCTAACGCAACCTTCTGCGGGCCGTTCAATGAGACCTGCGTTGCTGGTCCACCATCAGGAGAGCTTGACGCTCCATTGCCAGCGACGGTAGTGATGGTTTGAGTGGCAGCGTCCACTTTTCGGATGCGGTTGTTGGAAAAATCTGCGATATACAGATCGCCGGCAGGGTCCACTGCAACGCCCATCGGCCAATTCAATTGCGCGCTGGTTGCAGCTCCGCCGTCGCCTGCGTAGCCGGCGCCGAGTGCGTTGTTGCCTGCAACGGTGTGAATGATGCCGTCCGTCGTTACTTCGCGTACGACGTGGTGGCCGGAATCTCCGATGAACAGATTGCCCGCAGGATCCACGGTGATGGAATCGTAGGACGCATAGACGCCCTCACAGCAGAGAGCCAGGTTCGCCTGGTTAGCCGGGCCACCATCACCGCTGTAGGTAGGTGAGCCTTGACCGATAGTCGCTAGATTGCCCGCAACCGTCGTAATGATGCCCGCAGTATCTACCTTGCGGATCAGGTTATTGTCCTGATCTTCGATATATAGATTGCCTTGCAAATCGAGCGCGAGACCTTCCGGACGGTTCAGGCTCGCTTCGGTGGCCGGGCCATTGTCTCCGCTGTAGCCTTGTGTTCCGTTCCCCGCAACGCTGGTGAGTATTTGCGTGGTGGCATCTATCCTCAAGACCTGCTCAGCAGTCTCAACTGCGAAATAGACGTTGCCCGCCGGATCGACAACCACGTCGGCGGGACGATCAAAAGTTGCGCTGGTCGCAGGACCGCCAACGCCGCTTAGGCCGCCCGCACCGGTACCGGCGATCACAGTGATGTTGCCACTCGTATCGATCTTGCTGACGGTGTTGCTATAGAACGACGCGACATAGACGTTCCCCGCGAAGTCCACTGCTCCCGCCGATGGATTGCAGATTGGCCCCGACAGTGCGGGCCCGTTATAAGCATTGCAGTTTGGCGCGTTGATCTCACCAGCCAGCGTTGACATAGTTCCAGGTGTCAGTACTGCAAGTGGACTGATACCCATGCCGTTCAAGCCGATATTTACCTTGCCAGCGCTGGTGACTACCTGCAGGGGTACGGGACGCTGGCCAGGGTACGCAGGGCTGAAAGTGATGGGAACGGTGCAGATCGTGCCGACTGGATTGGACGTCACGCCATCGACCGAGCAACCGCTCACTGTGCCGACTGTATATTCCTGCTTGTTTCCTTGAGATAAAGGTACGGTGAAACCGCTGATGGTCTCGGCAGAGGTTGTCTTCAGAAGAATATTCTGCGGTGCGCTGCTGCTGGCGACATTCGTTGCAGGTAAGGCGATAGGGCCGCTCACCGGGACCAACTGCGCAAGTAATGGCTTCCATGACACCAGGAACATGACCATCAGCCCGAGAAGTTGCAAAGCTTTATAGGCTTTCGTGTGGCCGTAACGGAGAGAACCGGAGTACTGGCGAAGTATGCAGCGCGAGAGCAACTGCGAGATTTCGAGAATTGACGATGGCATCAGAGTTTCTCCTTGAGTTCTTCAAACGATCTTTGGCAGTCAGCCGCTGCCGCCCTCGTGATCCGGAGTGCGTCGGATTTCAGGGGGTGCTTGGGGTGGAAACGCATGGCCGAGGACGTGTAGGTCGGTACCATCAGGAGGTCTCCCTCATCTGTTGAATCGAGCGCTCGCAGATCCAGATTTCGTTCTGAGGCGAGCAGAAGAGGTGCAGCCGGCCTTCACTCGCGGCCGCTTTCAACTGCGTTGCGGTCAGACCGAGCGAGCGGATTGCATCTTGAAAGTTAGGGAGCCAGCGCGCTCCACACTCGGGACAGACATTTGGCGGTTTGGGTTCTCCTGTGACCGTTACGCTCGAAGTGGGTGTCGAATGGGAGGAGGTCTCGGTCACCGAAATGGTTACTTCGGTGTGTTCCTCGTAGATCGAGATTCGACGCATGCGTGTCATAGGCGTGTGGTTAGGAAGCGTGGCCCGGATCGGTTGATAGGAGTGCACTTGCGCGGTCTGGTATGCTTCTCGCGAGTACATCGCTTTCTCGTCGTCGATGGACTCGTTCGGATGTTTACGTTGTGACATGAAACGCGAGTTCTTCGCCTAAATTCAGCCTCAAAGACATCTCAATTCCTCATCAAACGGGCTATGTTGCTGCAACGTAACGATCTAATTCGCTTTGAAGGCTACGTAATTGACCGGCCCCGCTGGACTTTGGCATGGCAAGGGGAACCGGTTGCGCTTAGTCGGAAGACATTTGATCTGCTCCTATACCTGATCGATCATCGGGAGCGGGTGGTTTCTCGAGAGGAACTGCTGCAGGCGCTGTGGCCTGAGCAATTCATCGAAGAAGGCAACCTCACGCAGCACATCTTTCTGCTGCGCAAGGAGTTCTCACGGCGCGAATTCGGAAGAAAGATCATCGAGACCATTTCCGGCCGCGGCTACCGGTTTACCTCGCGAGTGGAAGTGGAGGAGCGGATCGGCGGGCTGGAGCGGGTTGAGCAGCAAATTGTGGTCAACGCCACTAATTCGGTAACCCACATCACTATTGAGGAGGAGGATATTGAGGCGCATGGCGATGCATCGACCGATCTGACGCTCGACACTCGGACGACCAATCAGCCTCTCGTAGTGCCACAAGGTTCCTTGACAAAGGAAGGAGCGTCCGCCGCAAGGGAGCCGCGCTCGCCCGGCCGCACTTTTGGTTCGCCTGCGATGCGCTGGCTCGTCGGTGTTGCAGCAGTGCTTGTCCTTTTGGCTGTGTACCTTGGGACGCGATGGAATGACCCGACCCATCTGCGCGTCTCCACGTACTCACAAATCACATCCGACGGAGGCGCCAAATCTATCGGTGGGACCGACGGGAGCAGAATCTATTTCACGCAACTGCAAACTGGAGGCGTTGCGGAGGTTTCGGTCTCTGGCGGAGTAGAGGCGCCCGTCCAGCTTGGGATTGAAGATCCGTGGAGCGGCGACGTTTCGCCGGATGGATCCACTCTGCTGGTCATCTCTCAGGCAGGCGGACAAGGACCTGCAAATTCACTGTGGAGTTTTCGCCTCGTAGGAGGCGCTATTCACCACCTTGCAGACGCGGTGGTCTCCTCAGCCTGGTCTCCCGACGGAGAGAAGATGGTTAATGCCTCGGCAAACGGAGAAATATTCGTGATGCGACGGGACGGCTCGGACGCACATCGAATCGCCTCACCCGGAGGATATCTGAGGTCCCTGGCATGGTCGCCGAACGGAAAGACTATACGGTTTTCCAAAGACGGTTTGTTGTGGGAGATCGCACTCGACGGAACCAATCTCCACCAGCTCCTCCCTGGCTGGGGCAAATCGCCCACTCAATGGAGTGGAGAATGGGCGCCAGATGGACGATTCTTCTTCGTCGCCGACGGCCAAATCTGGCTTCTTCCGCCAGAGCGTAGCTTTGGTTCGAACGAACCTGCAACCCCGGTTCAACTCACCTTCGGCCCCACCATTTGGGATAGGCCGATTTCCAGCTCGGATGGGAAAAAGATCTTTGCATCGGGCCGCACCCGGCGTGGCGAGCTTGTTCGCTTCGACACAAAATCCACCCAGTTCAAGCCTTTCCTCTCCGGCATCTCGGTGGAGTTCGTCGTCTTTTCGAACGACGGCAAATCTGTGGCATACGTCTCTTACCCTGAGGGCGTTCTCTGGCGTGCGAATCTGGACGGCAGTCATCCCATTCAGCTAACTGAACCTCCCTTGCACCCGAAGTCGGTTCGCTGGTCCCCCGACGGATCTCAGATTGCCTTTGTAGACCGGACAGGCGACGGCGTCGACGCCATCTCCGTCATAGCCTCCGATGGAAGCGGAAAGCCGCATCGCATCTTGCCGCAGGATCGCAAGGCGGAGACGGATCCAAGCTGGTCGCCTGACGGACAGAAGATTGCTTTTTCCACGTCGCCCAATGTCGGCGCAAGCGCCAAGTCTGACCTGCGCGTCTTCGACCTCGCAACCAGCAAGGCCACTGCCCTTCCTGAGTCGGAAGGTCTCCTGGTACCCCGCTGGTCGCCGGATGGTCATTTCATCTCCGCCATGACCCTCGACACTGTGAGCTTGAGACTCTTCGACCTATCGAACGGAAGATGGTCGAAGCTGGATACAGGCGCCGTGGCTTTTCCAGAATGGTCACACGACGGCCATTGGATATATTACGTCCGGTGGACGGCCGATCCGTCAGTCCTTCGCATTCGCGCTACGGATGGGAAACGGGAACAAGTGGCCGATCTGAAAGGCGCACGGTACACGGGCACTTATACGCTGTGGATGGGCCTTGACCCAGCCGATGCCCCGATGATGCTTCGCGACGAGGGAACCGACGATATCTATGCCTTAACGTTGGAGAGGAGATGACGATTATTGACAGCGATTCAAAGAATGATTGAGTACGGCTGACACATCGCAGAAGATTTGCGAGCACCTGTCATCAGATCGGAAGCGACTAAGCCAGGGTGCGGTGCAGAAACACGATGGCCGCTACTCGAGTCGACATAGCGGCCTTTGTGCTGAACAGGAGATAAGGTTTAGTGGAGTGGAGGATTCGCGCGTTGGGCAAGATCAAGCGCCTGTTGCGGGAACCATGCACCTGCTATGGGATCGTAGAGTCCCCAAAGCGGATCGAAGGTAGCCTGCTGAGCAGCGGTGGTCGGCCATCCTGCGGGCTCGTAGACGCTATAGTCCCAGGCGCGTGCTCCGCCTGCCGAGTCGCAGGTGCCGTCTGACTGGCCGGGGGTCTTTGCCCAGAGGTAAGCGTCAAGCAGCGCAACGCCGGTATTCGCCGTAGGCGGAGCGCCTAGGCCTCGTGCGGGCGGGTTACACCAGCCTCCGTTGTTGAGGGTCGTAATAACGGAGGTGGGTTGGTTGTAGGGTGGGTTGGCGTAGCTGGCTGCGTTGAAGGGGCCCTGTCCGTTGCGGCTGGTGTCGATGACGAAGTGAGTGATGGGGACTGCGCCGCCCATGTTTTGCTGAAACCACTCGTCGGTGTAAACCCAGGTGGTGATGTCATCGGGGTTCACGGTGCCGAGTGGAGAGTAGTACTGGCTCGCGCAGTAGGAGTAGTTGCCGAGGCGCCAGCCACCGTCGGCTGGGTTCATTCCGAAGGCCATGCAGGCGGAGACCCAAGTATCGAACTTGGACTCGTAGGTGGAGAGGTTGTAGTTCGACACGTTGGAGAAGAAACCCTGGGCCTGTTGAACACCTGCGGTGATCAAGCGTTGAGTAATGACAGGAACGGCCTGCCAACGGCTATTGCCGGCGTCTATGTAGACGCTGGTTTTGGGCTGCTGCTCGAGCCGAGTGATCGCGTAGTTGATCTGAGCGTAACGGTTGGCGACGGCTTGAGGGATGTCGACTTGGGTGGGGTCGTATCCACAGTCGCTGGGCAGGTCGGCGATCGCGTCGGGCTCGAGCATGATGACGACCTTCTGGTTGCCGATGGCTCCGGCAATGGCGTCGATCCAAGCCTCGTAGTCTGTGGTGTTCTCTGCGCCGCCGGCAGAGTAGCTGCCGCAGTCCCGGCCGGGAATGTTGTAAAGAACAAACATCGGGATGGCACGCTGGAAGTTGGCCTCGCGCAGCGTACTCGTGACCGTTGAGGCTGTTTGCGCGGGGGTATTGCCGGTAAGCCAGACCGCCTGCGGGGTGGCTTCTATCGCGGCGATTAAGCAGGGCGTTTTTGAGCTGGAACTTTTCGAGCAGCTCAATGGCTTGCTGGATGGAGCCACTGGCGGGCTGCGGGATGAAGAAGCGAGTATTAGTGGGGAGGGTTCTGTCTGTTGGGGTTTGCGCGGTTGCCTTGATTGCAAGGAAAGTACTCGATAGCAGAGCGGCTACGACGAGCGCTCTCAAGGTGATGCTACGGATGAAGCGATTATGCATGGGGAGCCTCCTGAGCGCGCGTGCAATCGCTACCTTCCGACGAGCGTGGAAGGCCTCAATGCGCCGCGCAACAACTTATTGAGCACGGCCTGTGTTTGTCAATGAGATTGACGACGCGCATCGCATTTATCGACGGCTTATTCAGCGAACGACTCGTGAATTCGGGTTTGCTCGTTGCCGACTTGCTTGCAACTCGTTCAAGAACGCGCCGTGGTAGATGCACACAAAATCAGCCCCAGCCAATAAAGTGCGGAAGCTCATGACCGACGAGACTGCGGGCTGAGGTATCGCATGAGTCCGCTCGTGCCGCGAACCGCCTCCAGCGTGACTTTAGACTAGATTCGTCGAAATCCAGTACGGTGGCTCGAGTTTTCGCGCAACAACTGATGACGTCGACCACCAGACCGTCGAGGGGCGATCCCTCCGTACTCTAAGATCGAAGAACATCTCGTTCGTTGATGTATCTCAAAAGTGCATGTCTGCCGCGAATTAGGCGTGATTTTGTAGCAGCCACGGAAATTCCCGTTTTTCTTGCAATTTCCTTGACTGACCCGTCGGTGCAAAGGCGGACCTCAAGCACATCGCGCAGTGCCGGACAGAGACGATTGATCGCTTTCCTCAAATTTGCTTCCCTCTCACGCTCGATGTACGCCAGATCAACATCTTTTCCCTGATCTCGTATATCGAAAGGAATCGCCGTTTCGTCATCGAGGTGTGTATCGATGGAGGTTTCGTTACGACGACGTTTCCGGCGAAGGATCATGAGAGCGGAGTTTATAGCTATTCGCGTCAACCACGTAGAAAACTTCGATCTTCCATCAAACGTCTTGAGATGAACGAATGCTTGGAGAGTGGCGTCTTGGCAAGCATCTTCTGCGTCCTCCCGATTCTTCGTGATTTGATAGGCTACGGTGAAGATGCGCCTCGAGTGGCGCTCACAGACTTCAACGAACGCGACATGAAGGCCTTGCTTTGCAGCAGCGACAAGACTTTCGTCGCTGCCTAATAGTAGAGTTTTCTCCCGCTCAGCGCGTTGAGGGAAGGCATCAATGGTCATTCGTTCACCTTTTAATGTAATTTGCTATCGAATGCTTTCCATTTAGTTCGTCCGAAGAAATCGCAAGATAGCATTAGTCCGAGCAGATGCGAGAAGAAAGCTAACATTGAATAGGGTGGAAGATTATGAGTTTGCAAGGGCAACTTGGTCCTTCGCGCCCTCGGAAATAATCTGCTGAAATATGCCCAAATAACCACTTCTACAACCTCAATTTATTCTTGCTCTTCTTATAACGGAAGTGAGTAAACGTGAGCTAACCGTGATGAGGAGTGAAGAAATGCGAACATCAGTTGGCATATGCGCGGCATACAAATATTGGACGCGTGCTCTTAGAATTCATCATGAAACGGCGGCTGGCCCTGGGAGGTTTCGATGGCAACACAGCATGCCGTCTCATTGGCTCTCTCCAATCAGCCCTCGGGTATCAACTCGATCTGGAACTACTTGACTACTTTTTGCGCAAAGCCGAATTACAAATTCTGATGTTTTGATCGGCGGACTTTGGGAGTATCTCGATCGACAATCAGTATTCCAAGCCGGTCGGCAACCTCGTGTTCTGTACATAGACTGAACGTCGTAGGGAGACCAGCAGCCGTCCATCCGTTTAATCCCCCATCGAGGATCCAAACCGATGAAATACCCTTTTTTCTTAAAGCGATCGCCACTCGCGCACTTCTAAATGCGTTAGGAGAAGAGCAGTAGAGCACGATCTGTGTATCTTCTGGAGCTGTCACATGTGAACGCCTCGTGATCCTCTCCAGATCAATCCGCACGGCACCCGGAATTCCTGGTAGCGGCTCGTTCATCTCTTCATAGTTCAGAAGGTCGATGATCGCTATCGGCTTGCCCTGATCGAGTTTCGATTTCAAAAGAGAAGGAGAGATCATTCTCATCTTCAGAAAACGCAACATCCTGACGAGAACCCAGGCTCTCCACAGGACGTAACAGAGAAGCGGAACTCCCACGATGAGGGCGATCAGGTCGCCAGCGCGGCCCAGGGACGCAGCGATAGACGAAAGCCGATCGGAAAACATGTATCCGATTCCGGCGTAAGCAGTGGTCCAGAAGAGCGAGCCTATCGCATCGAAAGCGAGGAACTCGGATCTCCTGGTGCCCTCCATTCCCGCTAACGGCGGGGTGATTCCATCAAGCCCGGGTACAAACTTTGCAAAGACAAGCGAACGGACGCCCCATCGGGAAAAGATTTCTTTGGATCTTTGCGTCGAACGTTGGGGGTTGTTGCTGAATATCGACAGCATGTGGATGATTCGACTACCCCAAAAACGGCCGGCTTCGAACCAAAGCTGATCGCCGCAGAGACAACCCAGGACTCCTGCGCACAAGACTCCCGCAAGGCTAAGTTCTCCTTTATGTACCATGGCTCCGGCGCTCATGAGGAACAGGACTGCCGGAACAGGCAAGCATAACTGTCTTGCGAATACCATCGCCCACAGGAATGGATAACTAAGCCTCAAGGCATCGCTCACGTAAGATCCCCTTTCCTGTAGTGAAGTTTCCAACCATCTTTTCGTGCACACGCGACTACTCTACTGGCGGTTCAGCTCAATGAACACCGAGCATATTGCAGGGGAGTTCCTGGGCAAGGCTGTAGACCACGCTCCAGAGACTCGACATACGAAGAGACCTGTGACGAAGTGCAATTATGAGGAGATCAATCTGATGGCTACGTACAAAATGATGAATCGAATCTACTGTGTCACCGCTCTCCAGGTGTGTGATTATCTGGACTCCCTCGGCATTACCCTTTGAAACAGCGAGACCTTGCAGATGCTGGTAGAAGGCATCGCGATCTTCTTCAAGTGTGCGAAGTAGCGATCCGTCGGCTGCTACTGCGAAAGCAGTGTAGGCTGGAGGCTTCTCAAGCATCGTGATGGTATGGATGCTTACACCCACGATTTTCGCTAGAGAGATAGCTGCGGTGAGGGCACGGTCCGCCTCTGGGGAACCATCGTAGGTGACGGCAATCTTCGTAAACATCAGTTGAATCCTCCTTGGCTTTTACAGTTACTCCTGGAAGCAAGCGCGACCGATTCAACCCCGATTGCGGGATGAAATGTCGTTCACTCCGGCCTTGTTCCAAGTAGTCGTCGAATGCTGTTTCGAGCGAGCGACAAGTTCAGCTGCGAGTTCAATACATTCATATGTGCAGAGGTCAGCGCAGCGCGAGCTGTTGCCACTCCAGAAGCGAGTTGAGCGTCAACCTTGGCTCTCTCACTCTGAATACGAAAGTTTTCCTCGCGAGCTTCGAGAGATTGGGTTGTTACGCCTAACAGTTGTTCAAGTTGCTCCGTTTTGTCATAGGCAGACGACAATTCGATGGTGGCGTCTGTCTCGACCTGGTTCAATTGCGTCTGCGCCATCGTCAGCTTGATGCGTGCTTCCTGCAGCTTGGCTTCGCGTCCGCCGCCGTCGAACAAGGTGTAAGTGAAGGTAGCTCCGAAGGTTCCAAAGTTGTGAACAAAGAAAGGCAGACCACTCTGGTAGCTGTAGCGCGCTACTCCAGTTATTTCGGGGATGTATTCATCCCGCGCCGCGGCGACGCCAGCTTTTGCTTTGTCTACAGCCTGCCTCGCCTCCAATATTGTTGGGCTCTTGCCGAGCAGAAGTGCAATTGCCTCAGCACGTGTAGGAAGAGCTGTTGCATCGCCCGGTGGATTCGATTCCAGGATAAGGTGAGTGCCAAGCGGCAAGCCAAGTGCGTCGTCAAGTTGCAACGTAAGATCGTCAAGGTTCAGGTGTGAGACCAGAGCCGCTTGTTGCTTATCGAGCAAATCGGTACGGCTCATCAACTCTGCGTCGGCCAGCAGCTTCCCATCGTCGACGCCGTGCTTTGTCTCCTGCTCAAACACCGTTGCAGCATCGACTGCATCCTTCGCTGCCTGTCCACGTAACTGCTCAATAAGGATGCCGTAGTAGAGCTTGTGGACGAGAAGGGAAACACCATTTTCCGCGTCGTCAGACTGAATGTGCGCTGAGTTGAGGTCGGCGTCGGCAGCCTTTACGCCAGCGCGGATTTTGAACATTTGCGTTATGGGTTGAGCCAGTCCAGTTCCGCTGGTATACGTCGTATCGGAACCTTGATCTACGGTGAGTGCTTCTGGAGGTATGAGACCTATAGAGGTGTTTCCGAAGGCTCCGGCAGGGAATCTGACTCCCTCAAGCTCGGTGATATGCAGGACCGCAGACTCGTTCTTGATAGTTGGATAGAAGTGCGATTCGGCCACCTTCTTCTGCGCCTCGCTGTCCCTTACTTGCAGATGGGCAAGTTCGATGTGACGGTTGTGCGCTAGCGCCATCTCGACTGCTTTAGGGAGTGTAAGGTGAACACTGTTCGCACTTGACGGCTCCTCCGCAACAGCAGCGCTAGACTGCTGAGCGAGGAGAACTAGCGGCGAGACGAGCGCGGCTGGCACCATAAATGCCGCCACCAATAGTCTCGTACCTATGCGGTGTGCTGCTTTACGCAAAGATGTATTTTGTCTCACCATTCCATTGTTCCTTTGAAGCGAATTTTCTAAGAAGCAGATTTGGCCGAAGTGGCAATAATTTGGCGGAAGCCGACCTTCAACCCTCGTAAACACACAATGATGAAAAGAGAAGCCGTCGCGACACAGGCGATGAGGGTGAAAGCATCCATGATCGACAGGGTGAAAGCCTGCTGGCGAATACTTCCCGCAAACAGTACGGCGGCGCGGCCCGCTGCGATATCCTGAGTCGCCGACTGCGCATGCATTCCAGCGGTCAGAGTGTGTGCGCGTTCGATGACAGGATTCGAGCCTCCCTGAATGTCCGCTGACAGTATGTCCGCATGAAACACCTGTCGGCTATGAAGGAAGAACTGGATGAACGAGGCGCCGAGTTCTCCGCCGATGAGCCGGATGGTCTGAAAGAAGCCTCCGAAGCTGAGCACGTCTGGGCCTTTATTCATCGAGCCGGAGTTGAGGAGGTCGAGGACGATGGTACCTACCATCCCGTTGAATGCGAATCCTTCTCCCATCGCCAACAGTATCTGGCTAGGATCAAAGCTGCTGCCAGACCAGACGGAAGTGATATGCGAATCCATCAACGCAGCGATGGCAACGGTGACAAATCCCCCAGCCAGGATCAGACGCGAGTCGATTTTACCGAGCAGATAGATCGCGAGGAGGCCGGCGAGAAACTGTGGAATGGCCAGCCATAGAAGCACAGGTCCGATCTGCTCCGGTCTATACCCTCTGATCGCGGTGAGATAACTGGGAACGAGCACGACGCCAGACAACAGAACGAATCGGAAGATCATGATGATCATGGCAAGTAGAATCGTGTTTCTCCGCCGCAGGAAGGGAAAGTTGATTAGAGGATTAGGCTTACTGAAATGTCTGACGACCGTTGCCACGATCAGGAGCGAACCAGACACAACCATCGCGACGAAGGTCCCCGAACGCCACCAGTCGAGTCGCTGTCCCTGGTCCATCGCTCCGTAGAGCAGCGCTGCTCCGAGGCTGAAGTAGAGGAAACCACGCCAGCTTGGCGAAGGCTCTCCTGGCTTCGGTTTCGGGAGCGGTTGCTGTGAAATACCAAAGACAACCAACGCGATCATGATTGGTGTGAGGAGCGCAGTCGTCCAGAAGATCCAATGCCACGAGAGAGCATTCATCAGCCAACCCTCGTACGAATGCGCCATGTGGGTAGTAACGACGATATCCGCCGCGTAGGCAGCAATACCGATGTGCAGGTAGCTCTGAGGGAGATTACGCAGAATGAACGACAGAGTGAGGGGATAAAATGTCCCGGCCGTCATCCCAGCTGCCGCCAGCAAGAACAACAATACGGGAAGTTGTCCGGCAAATGGCATTACGATACACAACACGGTGAAGAGGATCGCGGAGGCAAGCAGAACACGTCTCGGTCCAAGAAGTCCGCCGAGGTAGACAGAGAAGGGGCCGATGAACATCAAGCCCATGTTGTACGTAGTGCCGATCCATGATGCTGAGTCGACGTCCAGCCGCAGTGCTCCGCGCAGATCGGGCGCGCCAACGCTCAAAAGCCTCCCGAAAAAGGTAGCGAGCGAAGCGCCCAACAGCACGCCCAGAATCCCAAGCACAGGTCGGATTCGTTGGACAGATTCGGTTTGTGGATCTGTCGTCATGTCTTCCATTACCGGGCTGTTGCCGGACGAGTTCCTTCTGATGTTTCCTGCCTATCGGTATGAACCGTGACCTCCGCAGACAGTCCTGGACGAAGGATGTCACCAGATGGGTTGCCATCGAAAAGGATCTTGACCGGGACACGCTGTACGACCTTGGTGAAATTTCCGGTGGCGTTATCGGGCGGCAACAGAGCTGTTGCGGAGCCGCTCGCCGGTGCTACTTCGCTCACGTGGCCGTGAAGGATCTGAGAGGGGTAGGCGTCTATCTTGATGTCCGCGGTGTCGCCAACGCGGATGTGGGCGAGTTGCGTCTCGAGGAAGTTGGCTTCGATCCAGGCACCGTCTTGAACGAAATCGACGACTTGAACGCCTGCTCCAACGAGCTGCCCCGGATGAACCCGTAGTCGGCCAACTCTACCGTCTGCGGGCGCAACGATCTTTGTATAAGCAAGACTCACTTGCGCAATCGTTTCTCCAGCGGTCTTGGCCGTGATCTGAGCCTGCAGTGATGCATCTTTTGCATTTAGAGCGGCTCTCTGTTGAAGAGCGCCAGCGACCGCGGCTTGGCTGCTTGCTACTGCAGCCTTAGCGCGCGAGAGATCGGCACGGCGGCTTTGCAGAGCAGCTTGAGCGGCGTCCCGCGCCTCCTGAACTTGCTCGAACTGCTGGTGAGTCGCAGCCCGGCTCGCCAGCAAAGTCTGTTGTCGCTGATATTCGCTGACTGCCTGCGTGACCTGAGCTTGTGCGGCATCGATTCCAGACTGCGCAGCGTCGGCGGCCGCCTGCGCTTGCTCAACCGCCGCCTTTGAAGCGTCTATACTCGCGTCGGCGGCGCGCTTTGCATCCTGGTTTGCACTAAGTTCGGCGTGTGCCGCGCTAATCGCAGCTCGCGCCTCGTCGACGTTTGCCTGATAGTCCGAGTGGTCCAGTTCGATAATTGGCTGCCCAGCTTTGACAGACTGATAGTCCTGGACGTCCACTCGCTGTACGGTACCGCTCACGCGAGTACTAAGAGGAATTTGATCGCCTGTCACATAGGCATCATTGGTTTTTTGAAGAACGGCGTCACTCTTCCACGAGTCCCAGTGGCCTCGGATGGCGAAGATGAGAAAGATGGCTACAGCCAGCACCAATATCGAAATCGCAATAGACCATTTCTTCACAACCAGACCTCATCAGGGAATCTGCAACAGGGTACTCAAGAACGGCTCCTAAATCAGGAACTATCAGATAGGATTTTTGTTCGAGAAGACCCATTCGATTGAAGCAGGCGATGCAGCCCCTCGAAAGTGAGGGGGAGGTGAGCTCACCGTAAGTAAGGCCCTCAATCTACCATGCATCGAGACTTCGGGGATCCCTAATTAGAGGGGTTTGTTCCTAGAGAACTTCGCGAACGATAGCCTGGAAAGCAGCGTCGCCGCGAACTCTATCAAATCGAGGATCTGCAGCGATCCAGGGCAGCTCCGCCTCTTTTCGCTTGAAGGATTCGCTTAAAAACTCTACTGACTTTACAGGCTCATTCAGCGCCAAAGCCAGGCAAGCTTTACGGAAATAACTCAGAGATGCCGATTCCGCTAACAAGCCTGCGCTCATGGTGAGCGCCTGTGCTTGCTCCACCTCATTGGAAAGCGCAAAGATCTCCGCGATTGTGGCCAGGTAAAGCTGCACAGTTCCCACCCTGCGACGAACTCCCTGTGCCAGCGCAACGGCGTTCTTTAACTCCCCCACCTGTATCTCGGTGAATGCGCGAATCAGTGTGGCTTCAATCGGCAATGGACCATACTGCTTGACTCTATCGTAGTAATCTCTGGCTTCCTGATGCCAGCGGCTGTAGTAAAAGAAGCGCGCTATCGAGGACTTCTGCCGAGCCGAAAAGGGGTCCATGCCCTCCGCTATCTGAAAATGCTTCCACGATTCATCGAAGCGTGAATGAATCAGTAAGAATTGGGCGAACTGCCGATGCGCAGCGTGCTGATCCCCAAGCGCCAGCGCTTTGCGAAAACTCTCTTCGGCGTTCTCCCACTTCCACTCCTGAGCGAGAATGCAACCCAGCGTTGAATGCGCATCAATGGCGTCCGAGTCTATCGCTATGGCACGCTTGCAAGCTTCCCCCGCTCTTATGACAAGTTCTCTTGAAGATGGTGCGCCTCTCTGCGCTAAAGCCATGCAACATTGAGCAACGCCGCAATGGAGCCGTCCGTATTCCGGGGCTTCCAAGACCAGTTCCTCAAACTTTTTTAGAGAGTCTGAAATTGTAAGAACGGTTCCCTCTTCGAGAAGAGACTCTGCCGCTAAAGCTCTTGAATAAAACTGATAAAGCGTCTGCGTCGGTGTTCCAAGATAACGACGAACGATGGAAACTCTAGGAGCGATCCGGCTAAGCAGAGCTGTGGCGACTGCATCGTGCAACTTCAGCAGAGAGTCTTCATCTGTTGCGGCGTCAAATCGTTGTGACCAAAGCAGCAAACCGCGAGTAGTTGAAACACGTGCTGATACCCGCAGGCGGTTGTGTTCGCTACGAACTGTTCCATCAAGAATGATCTGTGCCTCTAGTTCTTCGTTGCTCTGGCGGGCATGAGGATCTTGCGAGACTGACCTGGGCACCGGTGAGACAACTCGAACTCCTGGAGTTTGAACTAGTCTGTGTAGCAAATCGTCGGTAATTCCAAACGCACATTCCGAGGCGACGGGGTCATTCGCATGAGCCTGGAAGGCTGTCAGAGTGACCCGCACTCCGTCGCCTTGTACCCAGAGCTCATCAGCAATTTTTATTGATGCTTGAGACTGGCCATCCAGGCTCGCCCGCCACCGAATAGCAGGAACATAGCTGCCGGATCGCATAAAAATCACGACGTCGTCGGATTTGCCTTCAGTCTCGTAGTACTCCTTCAGTTTATTTCTGAGTCGCCTCGCCTCCGTTCTTACGATCGTGTCCTGACTTGGATCGAAGTCAGCTTTTCGTCCATAAGCTTCGGTGCCAATGGTGTATTCCTTCAGGCTTTCTTCGTGGCCGTTCAGCGTTTGCTCCACCACAAATCTGAGGAACTGGGAGAGACGACTAGAACGCGCAAAGATCTCGCTGGCTAGCACGAGTGATAGTGCGTTCAACGCCGCATCTGTGGGCACCGAGTCCATTCGTTGTTTGGTAGAGGTATCCATTACCGGGTGGGCCGATGGCCAACCCCATTCTAAGACGAAAGACGAGCCTGACTCTCATTTTGCATACCGCGCTCACCGTTAGCTCACTTCCGCGGGGAAGTTCAAGGGGATATTGTTCGGATTGATCTCAGGGAGGAGCGCAGATGACCGAGAACTCCATCGGAGACATCCTGGCCCTGGTTCCTTATGAGATGCAACGCAATATGCCTCATCTGAGGAGCACTGTCGTCGGAGTTCTCACAATTTGCGACAATATTGATGACTTCGCCAAGCACTCCCGAGAGAAAATTTATGCGGTTGCGCTAATACCAGCCAGCTTACCAACTCACGAATGGTGGACTCTATGGGGATTGCTTTCAACGATGGAGCCGCAGCCATCGATACTCGTATATACGCTGACAAGCGACTTCCCCATGTGGTCGGGTGTTCTCGAAGCTGGAGGATTTGACGTGCTTGTTGCACCATTTACCGAGGCAAAGGTGCTGGAAGCTATCGAGTCAGCTAGGGGCTATTTCTATCAACGTTTGCAAGGTGGAATTTAACCCATGCATCGAAGAAATGGTATCGGAAGTAGCTCAAAGGAACGGGTGCGCCTTCTCGATGAGTACTAATTTCGAGAAGGCGCTTATTGAGC
>CAVYUE010000021.1:0-138515 GCA_963771625.1 uncultured Acidobacteriaceae bacterium | reverse complement strand
CAAACCCTCTAAAGACTGCAAATTCCCCTAAAATCTTGCGTAGACCACTCGCGCGTACAGCAGACGTGGATGCCGCGAGATGCGTCCGTAGTTGTCACGCAGTTATGTTCAACAGTGCCTCGACGTAGCCTATTTTGGAAACGCCGTTTCGCCTGAGTTCTTCGTGGTAAGGCCTGATTATTTCCGGGAACCGGCAGGACAGACGTTCTCGTACTGAGTAGCTGAGGCTTCCGAAGTCTCAGACAAGCTAGGAGGGACGAATGCTGGCGGATTTGCGCGACGCGCTTCGGCAACTGCGAAAGGCTCCGGGTTTCACCACGACGGCGGTGATTACGCTGGCATTGGGGATCGGAGCTACGACAGCGATCTTTACGCTCGTGCACCAGGTGATGTTGAAGTCGCTGCCAGTGTCGAAGCCGGATGAACTTTGGCGCATCGGAGACAAAATTCGCTGCTGCAACTGGGGTGGATATACCCAGGGGGATGATGGGGATTTTTCATTGTTCTCCTGGGAGGCGTACAAGATGTTTCGCGATCACACTCCGGAGTTCACGGATCTGGCTGCTCTTCAGGCGGGCAACGCGCCGCTTGGTGTTCGCAGGGCTGGCTCACAGGCGCAGGCGGATACTCGAAACGGAGAATATGTATCCGGAAATTTCTTTCGGACCTTCGGCGTGCAGCCTTGGATCGGCCGGCTCCTGACCGATGCGGACGATCAGGAGGGCGCGCCACCGGTGGCTGTGATGAGCTACCACATCTGGAAGGAGAAGTACGGCTCCGATCCTTCGGTGGTTGGCTCCAGCTACTTGATCAATGGGCAGGCGTTTACTGTGGTCGGTGTGGCCGCCCCGGGATTCTACGGAGCAAAATTGGCCGGTTGGGGCATGCCAGATTTTTGGCTGCCACTGACCAAGGAGTTATTGATCGATGGTGCGACCTCGCGGCTGAAAAGACCGAACGGCAACTTTCTCGATCTGATCGGGAGAGTGCGCCCGGGAGTCGATCCAAAGACTCTCGAAGCGAGGCTGAAGGTAGAGTTCCACGACTGGCTGGCAAGCCACGTGCCCGACATGGAGCCAGGCGAGAAACAGCTCTGGCAGCAGCAGACGCTGCATCTCACTTCCGGCGGCGCCGGAGTTGCCGCCATGCGGGATCAGTATAAGGATGGGTTGAAGCTACTGCTGGTGGCAGCCGGATGTGTGTTGTTGGTCGCTTGCGGAAATCTCGCTAATCTGATGCTCGCGCGAGGATTGAAAGATCGCGGGCAGACCTCTGTCCGCGTAGCACTCGGTGCTTCGCGTCAGCGGCTCGTGCGCAAGGCTCTGGTGGAGTCTTTGCTGCTGGCTGTAATCGGAGGTGTTGTAGGGATCGGTGTGGCCTATGGGGGGACAAGGCTGATTCTGCATCTTGCGTTCCAGCTCGGGGGTCCGAATAACTACATACCGATTGATGCGACGCCCTCCTGGACAGTCCTGCTCTTCACCTTTGCGATGTCCGTTTTGACCGGAATCATCTTTGGAATCGTACCGGCCTGGATGACCTCGCACGCCGACCCAATTGAAGCATTACGAGGCGCAAATCGCTCAGTGGGCGGCACTCGCTCGTGGGCACAAAAGTCTCTCGTGATCGGGCAGGTAGCGATGTCACTGGTGTTGCTGTCAGCAGCCGCGCTGCTCGGCCGGAGCCTGCGGAATCTCGAACACCAGAGCTTCGGTTTCGAGACAAAGGGCCGGTATATTGCGTGGATCAATCCGATGTTGGGCACCTATAAGCCAGAGGAACTCGAGCCGATGTTCCGGAAGATTGACGATAGGTTGCGTCAGATTCCCGGGGTACGAATGGTTGCGCCGGCTCTTTATGCGCCGATGACAGGCGATAGCTGGAACGATGGGATTCGCATTGCAGGCAGGCCGGAACCCGGAGCCAAGGAAGACACCAGCTCGTCGTGGGCTCGCGTGATGCCAGGATTCTTCGAGACGATCGGTGCGACGACGGCGCGTGGTCGGCCGCTTACGGAGGATGACACCGCCACAACACGTAAGGTTGCGGTGATTAATGAGGCTTTCGCGAAAAGGTTCTTCAAAGACAAGAACCCGATCGGAGAGCACTTCGGGCCCGACAAAATCAAATACGCGACAACGTTTGAGATCGTCGGAGTCGTGAAGGACATGCGGTATCTAACCTACGACTATAAGGATCCGATACGCCCGATGTTCTGGTTGCCTGAGGCCCAGACCGTGCAGTATGACGATCAGGCATATGTGAGCGGCGAAATCTGGTCGCACTATCTGTACAACATTGTGCTCTGGGCACCAGGAGATCCGCCTGGCCTGGAAGAGCGCGTACGCAAGGCTTTGGTCGAGATCGATCCAAATCTCGTGCTCTATGGTGTCGACCCGTACAACAAAGTGCTGAGCGCAGACTTCCAACAGGAGAATATGATCGCGACGCTTACGACGCTGTTTGGTGTGCTTGGGCTGTTACTGGCAGCGGTCGGTCTCTATGGTGTGATGGCGTATATGGTGGAACAGCGGACGAGCGAGATTGGCATTCGCATGGCGCTGGGGGCTGATCGCTGGCGTGTGGTCAGGATGGTGCTGCGAGGCGCCTTCTCGCAGGTAGGGATCGGGTTGGCGCTTGGCATTCCAGCAGCGATCGGAGCAGGCAGGCTGATGAAGGATCAACTATTCGGCATAAAGCCGTGGGATCCAGTCATGCTCGTGTTCGCTACGCTGCTGCTCGCGTTGGCAGCCGTTCTTGCCTCAGTGATTCCTGCACGCCGCGCGGCTGGGGTTGAGCCGATGGTCGCACTACGGAACGAATAACCCCTTCCTAAGTTATAGGTGATGTTGCAGTCCTCAACTTTTGCTAAATCGCCAAGGTGCTCGCAGAGATGGTGGATCAAACTAAGCGAGTCTCTCAATGAGCACGTTGGCTTGCTTCACTTCGTTGCGGCGAGCGAGTAGCTGGCGGTGTGCGATAGTGCTCCTGATGTCGCGGTAATGGTGACAGTGGAGGTTGTGGTTTTAGAGCCGGAGCTTCCGCAGCCTGCGAGGTTGAGCAGGGCGGCGGCCATAAGGACCGTCCACAGGCCAATAGAGAGTTTGTTAATGCGACGGCGCGTGAGGAGCCATGCTCCGAGGCCAACTGCGAAGATTGTCTCGGGGACATGATGGCCGAGGGGACCGCGGTTTGCAGCCGAGGTGGCTCCGGCGAAGGTCACGGTGGTCGTCGAGGCGGTCGTCCCTGTTGGCGTCACGGTGGGCGGGTTGAAAGAGCAGGTGACTCCCGAGGGCAGACCGGAACAAGCAAAGCTGACGGCGGAGTTGAAGCCGTTCGCGGGCGTAACGGAGACAGTGGCCGAGGCGGGCGTAGTCTTCGTCTCGGTGCCACTGCTGGGGCTAATAGTGAGGGCGAAGTCCGGCACCGGTAGGGTGATGGAGACGCTGGCGGCGTTCGAGGTAGAAGCGGCAAATCCAGTGGTCCCGACATAATTCGCGATGATGGTGTGTGTACCGACTGCGAGCAAGGACGTACTGAAGGTTCCCTTGCCGGTTGGGTCGAGTGTGCCCATACCAATTGTTGTCGCGCCATCGAGGAAGTTGACCGGACCAGTGGGTATGGCCGTGCCTGAAGCTGCTGTGACGGTCGCGGTGAGGGTTATGCTGGTTCCCGTTACACCCGTCGAGGGTGATGCAGAAAGCGCGGTCGTTGTGGCGACGGCCGCCACCGTGGTGACTGTAACCGCCGCGGCGGAAGAGTTGCTGCCATTGAAGTTGGCATCTCCGCCGTAGGTCGCGGTAATGCTGTGGTTGCCTACAGGCAGTGTCGAGGTCATCAACGTAGCCACACCAGAGGCAAGAGTACCCGTTCCGAGCGTGGTCGTCCCGTCGAGAAAGGTTATGGTGCCGCTCGGAGCTGCAGGGCTTCCACTTGCTCCCGTAATGGTCGCCGTTAGCGTAAGGCTGGAACCGGCGGGGATGGTCGTCGCCGATGTCGTCAGCGTGGCCGTGGTCGCGTACTTCGGAGCGATAGGCCCTAAGCCGTAGAGGTTGAGCAGCACAGTCGAGCCCACAATCACATCAGGCTTGCCGTCCTTGTTCATGTCGAGTGAGACCGCTTGTCCGCCTGCCGCCAACGACACCAGGTCCTTCGGAATGATGTCGCCATTGAATGGGACTGAGGTGAACGTGCCATCGCCCTTGCCGTAGAAGACGCCGCTGAAATCGTTCGTGTCGAAGAGCGCGAGATCAACGTTGCCATCGCCGTCGAAGTCCGCTGACGCAAGACCTGCACTGCGGATCGCGTCTCCGCCAAGGAGATTCGAAATCGCGGGAGCCGCGAAAGTTCCATCGCCGTTGCCAAGCGCGATGGAGAGCTGAGCCTGGCCTGCCGAGGTCTCAGTGAGAGCGGCAATGTCGAACTTGCCATCTTTATTGAAGTCGGCGACGGTGAGTTGTCCGAGGTACGTTGTGGTGATTGCCGCCGTGGGAGCCGCGAACGTTCCGTCCACCTTGCCCAGATAGACCTGGACCGTGCTGGTGGTTACGCCGACGCCATTGACGACGGCAAAGCTGCCGTTAGTAGCGACGAGATCGGGATAGCCGTCGCCATTGAGATCGACGATGGAAGATACAGAGGGAATTCCACCGCTAGTGGGAACGGTGCCACTGTTATAGGAATAAGTAAGAACAGGTGCACCAAAGGCGCCGGCTCCGTTACCCGGCAGAACTCCGAGCCCCTGGAGGTAGAGGCCGGTGCCGAATGGGCCCGCGGTGTCGTCAAAGTTGAAGATGAGATCGGCCTTGCCGTCGTGGTTGAAATCTCCGATACGGAGGTTATTGATCATTGTGGTAATGTCGAAGCCGCTTGAAGGCGCGATCTGAGGAAATCCGGTCGCTACAGCAGGCGCAAAGGTGCCGTCACCATTGTTCAATGCAACAAAGTAGACGGCGTAGCCCCGATAGTTGGAGACATAGGCGACGTCGGCCTTGCCGTCGCCGTTGATGTCGCCGACGACATAACTGGCGGGAGTTAGATTTGAGGTATTTTCTGTGACCGGCGAGGTAAATTCACTTACTGAAAACGTCACTGTAAGAGGCACCGTGATCGTAGAAGTTGGGGTGAAGGTCCCGTTGGGCGTGCCGAGCTCAACCGTGAACACAGCAGTTTGACCGTTTACTGTGCCACTGGTGGGAACGATCAGGTCCGGGTAGCCGTCGCCGTTGACATCGCCGATGTTGGATCCGTTGTAGGAGCCGGAGACGGATGGCGCGCCGACGAATGTTCCGTCGCCATTGCCCATGAGCGCATAACTGGTGGTGGGACTGGTGTCGTCACCGTCGTAGTAGCCTCCGTTTGCGAGGCCCGAATAGATATCGAGGTTGCCGTCGCCATCCAGATCAGTCACCGCAACATAGCCGGAGTTTTCGATGGAAGCGTAGCTATTTCCCTCGATAAAGGTTCCATCGCCTTTGCCTAGCCACGTCGAGATGGTTGTGCCTGTCGCGAGAACGAGGTCGACCTTGCCATCCTTATTCAGGTCTCCGCTTGCTAGGTTCGCACCTGCGTTGGTTGTCCCTGTGACGTAGGGAAAGGCGACAGTAGAGGACGCTGTAAATGTACCGTCTCCATTCCCTAAAAGAACGAGACCGTTAGAGCAGATAATGTCCTTCTTTCCATCGCCGTTTATGTCTGCTGTGATCAGGTGTTTGATGGGTGTCGCAATCGGCAGAGAGCTGCCTGGCAGCGGAGCTGAGAAACTCTGGGCGCTGTTGAAGGTCCCATCGCCCTTCCCTGTCAGAACAGAGATCTCCTGATCGTCCGACGCGACGACGATGTCGAGTTTGCCGTCGCTGTTTATGTCGTCAACGACAGCAGCGATAGCGCCGGCACCGGCTGTCGGATAGGAGACGGCTGTCTTGAAGGTACCGTCTGCATTGCCCAGCATCACCGAAACAGATCCAGCGGTGGTTAGATCACTGTTCACGATCACCAGATCGCCGTTGCCGTCGCCGTTCAGATCAGCAGTAGTCAACGCGCCAGCCGTGGCGAGGTCCTGAATAGAGATAGAAGAGGTGTTCAGATTCATCGTATACAGGGCGTTATTTCCCGTCATCGGGTTATAGCTGACCGCGGCGTATATTTTGATTCCCGCGGTCGTCTCGCCTGCATATACGATTGGCCTGGTGCTGATGCCCGTGTTGGGTGAGGCGCATCCAGAGGCAAAGACACCCGGGGTTGTTGTCAGGCCTGCTGCAGAATGAAGGACGCGGTCATAGTTCGCGGAAACTACGGTCTGCGTGAAACTCAGCGACGCAAGGGAGTAGTCACCACTGAGGAGAGTGAGCGAACAGTCCGCCTGCCGGGACAGACCAACTGCAAGACCTGGAACCGAGATAGAAGTGAAGTTGCCCTGAAAGCTCGCAGTCCCTGTCTGCGACCCGTCGCTTCCGACAACAGCTGCTCGTAGAAATCTATGCAGCAAACCAAGTGATAACTTGCCATGGACCGGTGTCTGCCGCAGCAAGAGACTTCCCATAAATACTACGGCTATCGTCACTAGCGACATCGCCAGCTTCTGGCTTCTATCCCCGAGCGCTCTTATCAGGCGCACGAGGTAGATCGAAAGGTTTACTACGCAAATGATGAGCGCGCCGATGATTGTGATGGAATACGCGATCCGTGGGTTTACGCGCGCTCCGAGATAGTGGAGAGCGAACGAGCTTGCGTAGACGTGGTCCCCCATCTTCGCTTGAAGAAATTGCTCTATGAGCGTCAACGGGCATCGCCATAGACCCACCTGCATGACGATTCCCCAAGCCAGGGACAGCACATGAAATCCAGCAAGTAATGGACGGTTGCGAGTCCACAACGCTCCGAAGATCACCCAAACATACCAAGAGAGATGTAACGCAAACACAAGTGCTGCAAGAACCGTCATCATCGGATTCATGAGCCAACTCCGCTTCTATGTAGGACACCGGCAACCGCCGTGGAGTCCATTGTTTTGGGGAGGTGGAAACTATACCATGCCGCAATCCGCCCACCTCGAAAATCTTCCCGGAGGGGCAAGGGGTGAAGATTTTTGATTGCCATAGCCGAACCAATGTGCGATTTCGCAATTGTTTGCAGTTATGCGAGGCCACTGCCTCCTCCCGGTCACATGCGATAATCGCTCGAGTTCCAACCATGGCCCTCTCGGTTCCGCCCAGGAGATTCCTTGATGTCTGAGACCACAGCGGCTTCGCCAATCCTTACGACTGAAACTAAGCATTACCCACACGACGTTGTGCTTGTGCTCTGTCACGGCAGATTGGTTGCGGGCGTGGAGGATGTTCTTTACACCACCGTCCGCCAACTCATCCCGACCAACAAACGAATCATCCTGGATCTGTCCGACCTTCAGCACACCGACAGCATGGGCCTCGGCACACTGGTGCGCTTGTACGTCGGCGCGAAGTCAGCGGGTAGCAGTTTAGAGTTGATGCACCTGAGCAAACAGATTCGCCACCTTCTAGGACTCACGAATCTCTTCGACGTGTTTACGGTCATCGGAGAAAAGGGCGTCAAATTTATGTGATGCAGCGGCGCCGCCACTGCCCCACGGTGAAAGCGCGCCAGGGTTCCAGAACTTTACTGGGGCAATTTCGTACAATTCGTTAGCTATGAATACGACCATCACCTAAGACGTATTAATTGTGGGCGTAGGCCCAGTCGGACTTTTCCTTGCAACCGTGCTTCGCCTCGCGGGCGCGTTTGCAAAGGACGAGAAAGACCTGGCGGATCTCCTCGTTCGTCCCGACGGATTTGTAGCCTGGGCAGCGGACGCGAAAATCGATACAGCAGCGGCAGAGCAATCCGTACAACGCTGGTTCGGAGACTCAAGATTTCAGTAATGAAGATCACGCCGCATATCCGTAGTACAGCCGGGCTTTACTCATCGGTGAAGTCCTGTCATGGGCATCTTGCTCTCGTGCGTTTGCGTAGATGAATGCTCAAAAGGCGTACTTGAGTGCGAATTGAATAATGCGCGGATGCGGACCGCCTTGTTCGCTTGTGATCTGGCCAAAGCCAGGACTGGCCACTGCAGGCAACAAGGCATTTCCATACCCAAGGCTGGCATTCGGATTACCGAACTGAGGTGTATTCGTCAGGTTGAAGAACTCTGCCCTAAACAGAAAGTTCTTGTTCTCAGTAACCGGGAAACTTCTCTCAACTGCGAAATCAATGTTGTGCTGCCCCGGTCCGCGTACTATGCCGACGCCGCTATTACCGAAATCTTCGTCAGCGATACTGGTTCCATTTGCCACCTCCGGCGCTCGCATAAACGCGTTCGCGTTTAAGTAGCGTCCGTTCCCAACCACACGCGAGAACAAAGACCCCTCGGTCGTAAGATGGCCGCCAGGAGCCAGCTCAGCTCTCGTCTGCCCACCAAGTAGTCCGTACACGCTGCCGGCATTACCATCAAATACGCTGAACGCAGCACCTGACTGGATCAAAGCGATTCCGGAAAACTGCCAGTTCGAAAACACATACCGCGATGCGGCAGATGATGATGCAAACTTCGGTGAAGACCAGATAAAGTTCACAACCAGCCTCTGGGACCGGTCATCATTCGCCAGACCATACGACGAATTCCGTATATCGAGCTGATTGTTGGTCGGCAGCTGCAACTCAAAGACATCGAGCCCTCCTTCCCCGTTAACCTCATCTAAATTCTTTGACCAAGTGTAGCTTCCCTGCAGTTGGAACCCGTGGTCCATCAACCTGGTAATACTGGCCTGCAGAGAGTTGTAATTCGCCACAAACACCGAGTCCGTAAATAGGGCTCCTGGGCTCACGCCCTGAACTGGCATGCGACTGATTACGTTGCCGGTCGAGTTCGTTGTCTCTCCGTTCACCGGATTCTCTGGACTTGCAAGCAACGCCTGATCAAACTCGACCTGTCCGGGTCTATGTGATGACTGTGTTCCCACGTACCCAACTTGTAGCACATAGCCGCGACCGATCTCATATTGCACATTAAGGTTGTACTCATATGTTTTGCCGTCTTTCAGGTTGAGATTCGTTCCTTCGATGAAGGGCGTTCCATTGGGAACCAACGGCACGAAGACCGGAAAGCTGGAACTCGGCAGCACTCGCGCATCGAGAAACGGATCCTGCAAGGATGCGCCTCCGTTTGGAGGTCCGGTATTGAATTGGGACTGCGCAAATGGTGGCTGTCCCAGTGTGGCCTCGGGAACGTTGGCCGAGTGCTGGTCATAGTACACGCCGAATCCGCCGTGCAACACCAGCATTGGTCTCTGCGTCATCTGCCACACAACGCCAAGGCGCGGCGACACGTTGCCATACGGTGTTTTGTAAAACCCGGCAAAGGAGTTTTGCGTGACGCCCTGTGGCACTGTACCCATAAAGTTCGACGAGACAAGAAAACCGTTGAATACTCCAGAGTCGGGGATCGGTCCTTTTATCGCTATGCTTGGATCAAAGTTCGTCAGTCGCCCATTTATCTCCGACGGTGCGCCGAATATCTCGTACCGCAAGCCCGCGTTGATTGTCAGTCGTGGGGTGAGCTTAATATCGTCCTGCATGAAGCCGGCAAAATTTGTGTAACGTTCATCTCGGCGGAAGATACCGCCGCCCGCGATACTGAGGCCTACATTGCTGAGTCCCAGAGCGCTGCCGTTCTGCGCCGCGCTTTGCCCAAGCAAGAAGTCAGGCATGCCAGCAATCATCAGGTTGCCGTCCACCTGCTGCGGCTGGTTCTCGTCTACTTCATGTCGCTTGAACTCGATGCCGAAGCGAGCATTGTGTCGGCCTCTCGTGAGAGCAAGTGTGTCCTGCCACACAAAGCAGTTCGTCACAGACCAGTCGGACGGCGTGCCACCATCGCCCAGTTGAAACCCGCCCACGGTTAGCGCTGGGATGTTGAAGCTGGCGCCTGTTTGCCCTGTCGGCGTGCCAATCCCGACATCCTGCGCGGAGATCGGATTTCTTTGCGTGACCAGCCCATCGAACCGCATGTAGCCGAAGCGGGCAATGTTCACAAGGTTCGAGCTGAAGGCGTGTGTGTCTGCCAACACAAACATGGTGTTGCGATTTAGTGCATCCGTAGGCCAGCCCGGAAGGTTCTCTCCGTTCGGAGCGAATGGCAGCTGGGTTGTAGCACGCGAGTAGAAAAACCGCCCGGCGAGCGTATTCTTCTGGCTTAGCACCTGGTCGATATTTACCGTGAACTGGTCCTCGCGGTAATGCGACGGAGGAGAAAACGTTGACAGCCCCAAAGGCAGCTGGTCTGTGGGATCAGTCCCACTGCTCGGCGGCAACGCAACCTGTGGGTTGGGTACTGCAAGCTGTCCATTCGGCAACTTCTCGTTAAGGATTGCCAGCGCGACTGGATTGATGTTCGAACCATCACAAGCTACCTGTGCTCCACCGGCCGTTGTTAGATATCCGGTCGCCGGTTGACCGTTGTCGTCCAAGTGTCCCGCTGGGCAGAACTGGGCGCCCAATGTCGCAGCCGAGCGATCTGAGGTCAGCACAGGCAGAGTGGCGGTCTTCAAAGAACCCAGGCCATTCACTTGAGTGACCCCCTGATACGCAGTGAAGAAAAAAGTACGATCCTTGCGTATAGGCCCACCAATCGCCGCGCCAAACTCGTTCTGCTTCAGGTCGGCGCGAGGTTGACCGGCGAGTTTGGAGAAGAAGTCATTCGCATTAAATATATTGTTTCGCACAAACTCCCAGGCGCTGCCGTGAAAGCTATTCGCACCGCTCTTGCTGACTAGATCGACGTTTGCCCCCGAACCGCGTCCATACGTCGCATCGAAGTTTGCGGTCTGCACCCGAAACTCCTCGATCGTGTCCGGCGCGGGAACGGCTGTTCCCACTTCGTAGTTTTGGGCGGAAGCTGCCGAGTTCTCCTGCAGGTTGTTGGCGTCAATACCGTTGAACTGGATATTATTTGCAGTCGGTGTCGCTCCATTGGACGCCACGTTCTGAGTCCCATTGCCCAGTACAGTTGCAGTCGGCAGATCTGCTACGACGCCAGGAGATAGGCCCAGAATCTGTGTATAGTTGCGGCTCGACAAAGGCAGCGAACGGATCGCCATCTCGTTGACGACGCCACCCAATGTCGAACTCTCCAATTGCGCCGGGGATGCGGTGTTTACCTCAAGACGCTGGTTCATCGGTCCTACCGCGAGGCGGATCTCCACAGTAACAGTCTCGCTTGCGACTACATGCACGGCATGCATCTCTCCCGTCGCAAACCCAGCGGCCTCTACAGCGACGGAGTATGTACCCGGCGGCAGCAGCGAGACGCGGAAGCTCCCTTCTTGCGTGGTCGCCACTGGTCTGGTCACATGAGTTTCCTCGTTGACCACAGATACAGCCGCCTTCGAAAGAACAGCGCCTGAAGGGTCTGTGACCAACCCTGCGATTGCGCCGGTTCCGGGACTCTGCGCTCCGACGATTCCACTCGCTAGAAACAGGACACTCAGTAGCCGTATTTGAAGGCATCTTTGTAGGAAACGGCTCATGTCTCAACCTCGTGCTTCGTCATGATTTCGTATTTGAGAGCAAGTATTGACCACGACACGACAGCGCTTTGTCACGGTCTTGTCAGGGTTCTGCACAATATTTGTCAATCAGAAGACTTTGACAAGTCGGTGACAAAGCGATGACAAACCGGGCTTTGCGTCTTCCTATACTGAGCTTCGTTAGGAAGCGTTTGAGCCACCTATCTACTGGGCAGTCGCTCGAAATTCATGGAATCGGAGCAGCATCGTGCGATTACTTAGGCAAACAAAACAGGCCTGTTCCATATTCACTATTGCGCTTTGCATGGTTCTCTCCATACGAGTCAAGGCGCAGGATTCGGAGAGTGAAAGTCACGCCGGATACATACCGGCAATCTCCGGCGGAGCAGGTTACATTCAAAATGTCGATGGCGGGATCACTACACTTGAGCCTCAGATCAACCCCGTCCTTCTCGTGCCCTTCGGGTCCCACGTCCTGCTAGAGTCGCGCACCGGTTTTTTCGGATTTTTTCAAAGAGAGAATGCGACCAGTGGACCGTTCACCGGAAAGATATTGAAGAGCGTTGACTACGCACAGGTCGATTGGCTGGTAAACACTCACGTCATCGCCAGCGCAGGAAGGTATTTGATTCCCTTTGGACTTTATAGTGAGCGGCTTGAGCCTATTTGGATCAAAAACCTGCAGGACGCTCCCATCACCGCCGCTATCGGCACACGAACGAGCGGATCGGGAGATGGTTTTATGCTGCGCGGAATGGCCGTGCAGACGCCGTCCTACTCCATCCAATACACCAGCTACTTCTCCGCATCCAGCAACATCAATCAACTCCAGGCAGGGCGCGCGGCTGGCGGCGACGCAAGCCTCTATCTCACGCAGGCACGTCTTGAGATCGGAACATCGTATCAACGGTTTCTCCAAGGTCGCAATATCAACAGCGTGGCGACGTATGTCTCCTGGCAACCATCATCGGTTCCGCTGGACATCAAGGCAGAAGCCGATTTCAGCTACAACGGCCGTGGCTACTGGATAGAATCCGCATACCTTTTCCAGCAACTGCCTATCCCCTCTTTCTTCCGTCGCACTCAGATCGTAGGTCGCATCCAGCAGTTCTTTCCCTCGAATGGAGGAGGAAACAGCCTCCCCAGCGTGGATACCCAGCGGTTTGACCTTGGTCTCAACTACTACCTGAGTGAAAACATGAGATTCATTTCAAGCTACGGGCGTACCTTTAGCTCGCAAGGCAACGCAAATGTCTGGAACATAGGCGCCACGTATCGATTCATGTTTCCGCTCTGGCCAGGAAGGAAAAAATGAAACGTCTTATCCTCTCCAGTTTTGTTCTTCTGTTTTTCGCGAGCATTGCCTGCGTTAGCGCTACCGTGCAGCCTGCGCTTACCGAGGAGCACGCTCGGACCACGTCGTCGCAAACACATGCCATTGTGCCAACTGGCGAACAGGTCTTCAAATCCCAATGCTCTCGTTGTCATACGCCGCCCATGAGTATCTCTCCACGGATTACCGGTACGGTCATCATGCACATGCGTGTACGCGCACGGCTTTCCCGTCAGGATGAGCAGCTTCTCCTGAAGTACATGGCGCCCTAGCGAATGGCCCGATTCGAAATTATCGACACACCTCATTATTGGAGGATCAAAATCTTGAAGCCAATCCGACAGGTCCTGATCACACTTCTCAACCTTAGCTTCTTAGCATTGGGGACGCCGTCCCAGGCGCAGGAGCCAAACAGCCCGATCGAGGTTCACGCAAAACGATTCGCCTTCGTTCCGTCCGAGATTACGCTGAAGCGCGGAGAAACCGTCAAGCTGCAACTGTTCTCCGACGATGTTCCTCACAGCCTTGTCATCCGCGACCTCCACATTAATCAGGAGGTCACGAAGGGTCATCCTGCCGATGTCACGATCACGCCGGAGACTGCAGGTAATTTCCATGGCGAGTGCGGTCGATTCTGTGGCAGCGGTCACGGATCCATGGTCTTCATCATTCACGTCAAGGAGTAACGATGCATTGCCTCCGCGTCATTGCTGTCGCTGGATGCGCCTCGTCGATTTCAATCACTGGCTGCAGGGTCACGCCTCCTAGCCGCGCTGAGACTGCTGTTATTCAGTGGACGAAGCACAATATCACCGTTAGAGGCACACACGACAAGAATCCCATCCAGGCGACCGTCGACAAAATCGAGGCCGGCAAGCAAGCTTTCGGCTTCTACTGTGTGGTCTGTCACGGTCGCGACGCGCAGAACACGGGCGTGCCATTCGTGGGCAGCATATCGCCACCTATCCCATCGCTCGCCTCTACTGATGTGCAACGCTACACCGACGGGCAGCTCAAATGGATCATCGACAACGGAATCTCACCATCAGGTATGCCTGCTTCCAAAGGGATCCTCAGCGACGACGACGTCTGGGCCATTGTCGTCTACCTCCGTCATCTACCACCAGCGGGAAGCCTTGGCGAGCCGCGCGCCTACTCCGGTGAAGAATATGCAAAGTAGTTAGCATGCAAAGTTACTCGCAATCAATTCCTACTCATCTCAGACCTGGAGATCCAAACGAATGCAGACACCTGATATTGACACTGTGCCGACGGTGATACCTGAGGACGACCCCGTCCTCTCGAACGCAAGTCTGCCGCTCAGCATCACCTGTTTTCCACTAGGCTTTCCTGTGGAGATAGCCACTAACTCTCCAGCTGTCCTTGCAGCAGCTCGTCAGAGTTGGGGGCAGTTTCGGCAGCGATTCTCGTACCCCCCGCTGAAGCTTCGTCTCGGTGTCAGCTCAGACGCGGATGCTTCCACATCAGTTCCGCCTGCCCCCATCACACGCGCACGCGGCCATCTTATGTCGCACGTAGCGGACGCATACAACTTCGTTCACTGTGATCTCAACACTGGCTTCGCGTTTGGTTGGATAACGGAACAGACGGCCGAATCCACTCTGTATCTCCGCTATTTCATCCTCGAAGCCGCGGTCCTTTGTATGGTGGCGACGCTCCGTGCTACACCACTCCATGCAGCCTGCGTCAGTATTGATGGGCAAGGCATGCTGCTCTGCGGCAACTCCGGAGCAGGTAAATCCTCTCTCGCCTTCGCCGGCGCCCGTACAGGCTGGACCTTTGTATGCGACGACGCCAGCAGTCTGCCATTGGACCATAACGATCGTATGATCATCGGTAACTGCCACCTTATCCGCCTTCGCGATTCCGGGGTAGAACTGTTTCCGGAGCTTAAAGGTCGTAGCATCACTCCCCGCGCTACCGGCAAACCCTCTATCGAAATTCTCACTTCGAAGCTGCCGGGGCTTATCACCTCTGAGTCCGCAATCATTAGCTCCATCGTATTTCTCAACCGCCGCAATGCCCAGACGCCCGAGCTAGTTCCTTTCGAACGAGAGGCGGCACATTCGTGGTTGGGCCCGGCTCCTTTTGGCACCTCCGCCATGCACGCCGCACAAGAAGCTTCCATACGACATCTGCTCGAAGTTCCAATCTTCGAACTCCGCTATGAGGATCTGGATTGGGCGATCGAACGGCTCAACACGTTGGCTCACACAGGAAGCTAGGTCTTCAATGACGCTGTCTAATCTCACCAGTCGGAAGGCCGCGCCGCGAATTCCGCCTGAGGTAGCGGCGGTGCTCGCCGCACTTCACCTGAGCCATCCAGACACGTCTCTCTTGAAGACGCTCGGCGATCAGGAGTGGAAAAGGCTTCTCGAGTTCTGCGATACCGCGCATCTAACCCTGCCGCTGACAGAGCTTTCTATGGACGGCTTACCAGAGTGGGTCGTCAATCGGCTCATGACCAACCTTCTTGATAATGCTCTTCGCTTCGAGACGATCAAAACCACTTATAGAGAAGCAGCGAAGGCGCTAAGCGACGCGGGGGTTGAGCACATCGTCATCAAAGGTTTTACGCAGGCGCCTAATTACGTCGCAGACCCGCGCCTGCGTGCGCAATCCGACCTCGACTTCTTCTGCCCTCCCGAATCCATCGACGATGCACGCGCGGCTCTCGTAAACATCGGCTACAAGTCAGACGAGGAAAATAAGACTCTCGCCGACCACACATCTGCTCTAGTTCGGCCTAGCGATTGGCAGTGGAAAGGCAATCCTTTCGACGCCGCAATGCCGTTGGGAATTGAGCTGCACTTTTGTCTCTGGAACGATCGAGTCTCGTTGATTCGCATGCCAGAGGTGGAGCTCTTTTGGGAGCGGCGCACGACGCGAGTGGTCAACGGCTTATCGTTTCCATGCCTGTCTCCCGTCGACCACGTAGGTTATCTCACGCTTCACATCCTCCGCAATATCTTTCTCTGTGACTGGATTGTCCACCATGTTCGTGAACTGGCGATTTTTCTTGACTCCCATGCTAACGACGATGCTTTCTGGCAGAGCTGGTGCGAAACCCACAGTCCGTCATTGCGATCCCTTGAGGCAATCGCTTTTTACTACGCCCAAGCCTGGTTCGGCTGCCGTCTTCATCCGCAAGCTGCACAGGAGATCGCTGATCTCAACGTCATACAAAAGAGCTGGTTGCAGACCTTTTCCGGCTCCGCTCTTGAGGTCATGTTTCATCAGAACAAGGACTCAGTTTGGCTACACCTAAGTTTTCTCTCCTCGCACTGGGATCGATGGAAGATACTCAAGCGGAGCCTGATTCCACCACGCATCGCGCCCGTTGGCGCACCCATTGTCAGGGTGCGCTACAAGAGACTCGTCACATCGAATGACAATAATCCCTGGCGGCAATATATTGTTTATCTGCTCTCCCGTTCCGTCGCGCATGGGCGCGCGAGCCTCAGTACACTTACGAACGGCCTCGTTTGGCGGCTCTCGCAGCATCGACTTTCATCACAGTTCTGGATCTTTCTCGCAGCGTCTCTCTTCTTCGATCTCGGCCTCTCAATCTACTTTTTCCTCTTCAATCTCTTTCTCCTTGGCCACGGGTATACCGAAAAGTCGCTTGGCCTGCTAACGAGCGCCATCGCAGTCGGCAATCTAGTTGGAGCCGTCCCGGCCGGCAAGTTGGCGCAACGCTTCGGCCTGCGGCCAGTCCTGATCGGCTGCTTCATATTCGCCGTCGCGACCTGTTCTGCGCGCGTGCTCTTGCTTACTTTTCCCTGGCAGCTCTCACTTGCCTTCCTTGCTGGAGTTGCACTTTCATCCTGGGCAGTGTGTCTTTCCCCTGTAGTCGCCCAACTCACTGACGAGAAGCAGCGCCCTCTCGCCTTCAGCCTCGTCTTCTCACTCGGTATTGGCCTGGGCGCCGTCGGGGGTTTCGCCGGTAGCAGGCTGCCAGGATGGTTCGCAGGCAATCACCTCGACACGAGCTTTCTTGAGCCTGCTCAGACTGTTCTTCTGCTCGCCTGCGGCCTCGCAGTACTCGGTGTGTGGCCAGTAGCAAAGCTAACCTTGACCCGTCCCTCAATCTCCCCAAAAACTAGACCCGCACTCTCTCCGTTTCTATTTCGCTTTCTTCCTGCCATCGCCATTTGGGGTCTAGTTACCGGCTCGTTCTCACCGCTGGCCAGCGTTTATTTTTCCAGGCACCTGCATATGTCGTTACCACAGATTGGCAATGCATTCTCCCTGTCTCAAATCGCGCAAGTTGCGGCCGTGCTCGTCGCTCCGATGCTCTTCCGGCGCATGGGTCTTATTGCCGGAATCGTCTCTACCCAGGTCGTTTCCTCCCTACTACTTCTAACATTGGCCATGGTCGGCGACCCCTTCATGGCAACAGCAACCTATGTTGGATTTACTGCCTTTCAGTGGATGAACGAGCCCGGACTCTACAGCCTACTCATGAACTCGGTTCCTCCTGAAGATCGCAGCGGCGCCTCCGCCTCCAATAGTCTCGTTGGCTCAGCATCGCAGGTTATCGCGGCAAGCCTCGCCGGAGGAGCGTTCGCACGTTACGGATACCCCTACGTTCTACGCATCATTGCGTTCATCGCCCTTCTTGCGGCCGCTCTTCTCTGGACCCTACAGCACCGACCAAACCTTGAGCCGTCTCCTGCTCTTGAGGATGGAATTCCTCCTTGCTGATTTAGTGTCCTACGTCAACCGGGGCTGTCGGCTTTTGAGATCTTCAAGCAGACGTTCAATTTGATCTTCTCTCTCTAAGCTACCTAGACGATCTTCTAGAGACTCTGCTTCAAGCATCATGTGGCTCGCTGTGTTGCTGGCTTCGTTGCGTTGAATGTTGGAACGGAGACGATTAAGCGTTGTCGATGTTTGGCGGCCGGCCGCGATGGTGCGAGCAGCGTTCGCTTTGCCGACAGTGCGGGCGCGGCGGTGTTGAGCAATCAGCATCTCGCACATAGACCGGGTCTCGTGCAACTTTTGCTGGAGGCGGCTGAAGGCATTGCGGAGCGTCTCGGTCTCGGCCGACTGATCTTCGAGTTGCTGGGTGAAACCTGCAGCGAGTTGTTGATTGCTTAGGCTGCGCTCAAGAGCGGCGCGCGCGAGATCGTCCTGATGCTTCTGGACGGCGAGTTCTGCTTTGCGAGTCCACTGATTCATAGCGTCCTCATACTCTTTATGCTTCTTCTGGAGAAGATGCTGGTCGGCTATTGCAATGGCCACCTGCGTTTTGACTTGAAGGAGCTGGTTCTCCATATCAAGAACAAGTTGCTTGGCCAGCTTCTCAGGATCTTCGGCCTTCTCGATCAGATCGTTAATGTTTGCTCGTAATAGCGTTCCTACGCGTTCGAGTAGTGCCATGATGTTTCTCCTTGCTACGGTGCTATACCGGCGCGGAGGTGAGATCCGCGCCGGCTATTCAGTTAGGCTTGATGACCGTTGCCATCCTCGCGCGGCTTCATCGCCTTAACATTGGACATGAGATCGTGGAGATTCATGCCGGAGAGTGCCTCGAAGAGCGCGGGAACTTGAGAGGCGATCTTTGTCATCTCTCCTGTGATCTTGTTGGCCCCCGTTGCTCCGTCGTTGCCGGTTGAGACGATCGTAATCTTATCGACCTTGCTGAGCGGCTCCGCCATGGCGCGCACTACGTCAGCCATATTGGTGATGAGCTTGTCGACCACGGCGGCTTGTGTCCACTCCTGGTAGGCTTCGGCCTTAACGTTCATGGCCTTCGCTTCCGCCTCGCCTTTCTGGAAGATGATGTTGGCTTCGGCTTCGCCCTGCAGTTTTGTAGCCGCGGCACGGCCTTCTGCTTCCATCGTGATCCGCGACTTCTCAGCGTTGGCAATATTTTCAATGCGCTGACGCTCAATCTCAGAGCCTTTGAGGACGGTAGCAATCAGCTCCTTTTCATGGCGGAGAATTTCCGCCTCCTGCACCTTGACCTGCTGCTCTTTCTCGATCTGCTGAACCTTGACCTGTTCTGCGATCACCTTCTGTTGCATGACGTTGGTCTGAAGTTCGTACGCCTTATCGGCCTGTGCCTCCTGACGGCGACTTTGCTCGGTGAACTGCGCTTTCTGGATGTCGAGATCGCGCTGCGCCTCGGCTTGCTTTGCTAATGATGCCGTCTCTGCAATTACGCGTTCCTGGTCGGCCGAAGCCTTGGCGACGGCAGCCTCGCGCAGTGCGATCGCGCGGCGAATGGCAGTATCGCGCTCTGCTTCGGCAGCAGCAATCTCTGCGTCACGACGAATGCGGGCTACGTCAGGACGGCCCATGTTGGTGATGTACTCGTTTTTATCGCGAACCTCACGGATGGTGAAGGAGATGACCTCAAGGCCCATCTTGCTCATATCGTCCATGCACGTCGATCGCATGCGCTCAGCCACCATCTCAGGCTCTTTGACGATCTGCTCCACCGTAAGCTGGCCAATGATGCCGCGCAGATGGCCCTCCATAACGAGGCGGATGAGGCCCTCGCGCTGGTCGGGAGACTTAGTAAGGAACTGCTCGGCAGCAGTGAGGATGGACTCATTGTCCGAGCGAACCTTAATCTGTGCGACGGCTTCTACCGTCACGGCCACACCCTGCTTGGTATAGAGATCCTGTTGTGGCGCAACGTCGAAGCTCATAAGTTCGAGTGACAGCTGGCGTGAGTTCTCGACAACTGGAAAGATGACCGCGCCGCCGCCCTTTATGACGCGCGGGCCGCGAAATCCGTAAACAATAATCGCTTCGTTAGGGCCTGCCTTGCGAAACATTTTGGCCATGAGAAGCGCCAGGGTGAGAGTGGCGAGAACAATCAGACCAACAATGATGATGACCGAGTTCGACATATCGTTCCTTTGTCCGATGACGGACCGGAGGGGCGTGTGAGGAGCTTGCCTCAGTGAGGTAATGGCGAGGGAGGATTGTCTCGGCAAGCGAGACCGCCGTGGAAAGTCTCTTAGCGCGTCATGGAAGACTGTCGGTCAGGTCCTCCCAGCGACGAACGTACGCTATTCCCCGTTCGTAACGGACAACGACCACCTCGGCTCCGCGCTCAATGGCATGGCCATCATCGCTGCGAGCTGCGGAGGCACGACGAGCCCCGGTCTGTGAAAAGATGATCTCTCCAATGCTGTCACTCTCACGGATCGCGTCGCTAACATGAGCGAGGACTCCGGTCATCTCAGTGTCTTTGGGGGTGAGTACTCGCTCGCGAGGCAAGAGCAGCTTGAAGAGCACAGTCCACAGAAGCACGGCTCCGACAAGTCCACTCAGTACAGCCAGAATAAGAATCAGAGGTGCGACAAAGGTACTGTAGTGATGCAGCAGATAACCGATTCCACCGAACCAACAGAGAAAAGCCATAATCGTAAAGCCGTTGACCGCGGACAGACCGGGGCTGCGGTGGGAAGCACCGTGAGTCGCAGTGGCGTGTGCCGTATGGCCAATGTGAAATCGGCCGACATGCAGGTGCCCGAAGCCTCCGACGAAGGAGACCACGCTGAGAATAAGACCAACGCAAAAGCAGATGAGATAGAAGGAGTCCATACTATTTGGTGCTCCGTTTTGTAGTTTTTCGGGGAACGGGTTGCGCGAGTTCAGCTTGCGACGGGCTGTCCTCGGGACGCAGAACGTGGAAGAGACGATCGAGAAGGGCGGGCGTCTCGATGATCGCCTCCATGAGAAGAAAGCAGCGCCGTGAATCGGCGTGATTGGCCACAGTCAGAAGCGCCTGACAGAGCGCCGGATCACGACGAAAACGCTCCGAGCCCCCAACGAGCCAAAGATCAAGCTTGTCCTCGATCGTGCGAAGGTCGGAGAGGAGTTCGGCGTGGTAGCCTTCGGGGTCGTCGACCAGGTAGCCCGGATGCACCTTGAAGAACTTCGCCAGCAGAAGCCGTGTGGTGTTGGTAAGGTGGGGGCGGGCGCCGCTCTCGATCTGCGAGAGATAAGACTGACTGATAGTTGTTCTGCTGGATTTCCTGTTGCTGCCATTCTCCTGTTGAATTGCGTGTACAAGCTCCTGCTGGGTCATGGCTCGATCAAGCCCGCGAAGACTGCCCTCCACTTCCCTTAGGTAACGAATTTTATCGCTCAGCTTCATAACGTATTACAAATCGCAATATTTATATCGCGATTTGCAATACGTGTCAAGTGAGGCCGCCTATAGCGCCACTTTGGAAACTGAGCAGTCTCTAAAGCGTGTGGAATTATTCGCAAATAGCTTAGGTCGTAGGTTTTCAGCGGCAGGCAGTTTTTTACTTCATGACCTGGAGTCCGGGTTGGATGATTCTGAAGAGATTCCCTCCTATTTCCGGGAACTGGTAGGCCAGCCAAGTCAGAACAGGAACCGCTCCGAAGGTAGCGATTCGTATGTAGAAGTCGACTCCTAGTTTGTTGGGGGTGGTATCGGTGATGCGGCTGAGTATGGGGTTGCGATGCATTTGGGCAAAGACCCAGATGAAGCCACCGCCGAGCGAGAGGAACAAGAGCGTGAAGCACCAGTCAACGAGCCGATGGGGCTGGAAGGGATATGAGTTCCAAGCGATGATGGCAAATACGAAGGCAGCCGAGACAAACAGCATGAGGTAACGCATGTTGACGAGGACGGCGCGGATGAGGGCGACGTAGCGGACGACGATAAGCTCCTCTGCAAGATGAATGAAGGCAAGCTCGCATTGCGTGGGTCTTTCCGGCTGTTCGGCGTTTCTCAACCTTCTCAGCTTTCCCGTTTTGCTCGCCTTGTTCTGTTTTTCCTTCCTCAGGTTTGGCCACATTATCGAGCGGAGTGTTGGACTCTTCAACCAAGCCAGTCCGTATTTGATCCCAATAATGAACAAGTACGGAGTTGAGAAGAACGCTGGAGAATTGAGCGTATCCGTCTTCTATCCAATAAATGGTGCAGAGGTCGTCGTCGGCGGGGGGCTTGGGGCGGTCCCAGACAGCGGCGAGGCAGGAAGCGCTGGATTGACTCCTCGGTACTTCGTCTTGAGGTTGCACGACAGCTTCAGTGGCATTGGGGGCCTGAGCCGTTGTGACGAGGGTGTCAGGCGGGGGCGCGCTGTTGGCGTGGATGCTCTCCATCAGTCTTCGAATGGCGGCATTAATGTTCTTATAGTGCTTCGAGAGCTCCTCATTCAGCTCAGGGTGCGATTGCACGTACGGGTGATGGACGAGTTGGCGGATGGACTCTGTGGAACGGCTCATGTCACGCCAACGAATATGGAGGCCGCTCTGGTTGAGCATGCTCATCCAGCTTCCGCCCTTGAAGCGAGTGAAAGCAAACCGAATGGGAAACCGTTCGAGAGGCTCCAGCAGTCCCCTGTTGAGCGCACCCCAGATGAGGATGGTCCTGAACCAACCCGAGAGGGCGACCATGATGAGTGGAAAGAAGAGAGCAGTAATGAGGAACTCATACAGCGTTGGGCCGTAGTGCGTGTCGAAGCGAGGGCCCAGCCTTGAGGAGATGCTGGCGAGGATGGGTGTAAAGAGAAGGCGGTCGAGACTATGAATATGACTCGCGAAGATGCAGAGTGCGAAGAGCACGAGATAGACGCAGGCGAGAACGAGATCGATCCTCTTCTCAACCCAGACGACAAAAGAAGAGATGGCCTTTCGAGAATCGTGTTTCAGATTCGCACAAAATCTCCTGACGACCTCGCGGGTGATAAGGAGACAGGTCATGTTCTCGTAGAGACAGCAGTCGATAGGGCGATCACATCTCTCCAGTGCGTCGTCAGGAACAAAAAGAGGGTAAGGCGTCTCGCAAGAACTATAAGGCGCAGTTGACAGAAGGCTGTGAGCGATTCGTGGCCGGTGTATATCCGAAAAACGGAGCCTCGCAGTCTGACAGATAGACCAGAGGTACCACGCGAAGAGTAATAGGAGTATGGGAAGCAGAGGACATACTCCGCTGAGAGGCTGGAGACAGCGGTAGCTGAAGTAGAGACCAGCATAGCTATGGTGGGCACCGCCTAAGTTGTCGCTTCTGCAGATGGCAATCCAAAAACTGATAGTGAACAACAGAGCAAGAGCTGAGACGATATTGAAAAATGCATACTCCTTGCGGCGCCCGTCGTAGCGATAGCACCACGTCTTCGCAATCGTAGAGAAGCATGCCAAGATTGCGGCGATGAGGGTAAGCCACGCGAACAGGTGGCCCGGGAATGCAAGGTGATAGTAGTGGCCGACAAGGATGAGAGGGTAGGCCGTGACAAAAGCCATCGCGGCGAGCACCGAGGTTCCGATGTTGATATGAACAGAGCGGCGGTGAGGTTGATCGTTATGATCGACGGCGAGATCGCGAGTCGACGGAGACCAGAACTGGGCACTCCAAAGAAAGACGATGTGTAGCAGGCAGAGGACGAGGATGAAGATGTCGATCACCATCCATATCAATGATGGCGAGATGCCGGAGTTGCGGTTGATGGACTCGGGAACGTAGTCCCAGACGTTCTGCGGCTGGTTTCCAGCTTTGTCGAGGACTGAAGTCTGCGTCTCGGAACATCGTTTTTCCAACGGGCGTTGCTGGCCCTTGGGAAAGTCAACACTGCCCGGCGGAATAGTCGGCTGGATAGTTGGCAGGATCTCCTCTAGGTCGCTGCCGCACCAATTGAGAACTCCGAGCGGATAATAGCCATCCGTGCCTACAACTGCGGCCCAGAGCGGGATCTGGAGGAACTGAGCGGCGGGAGCAGCGACCTTTGAGTCAGGATCGGGTACGGGATAACGTCGGTATCCGGCAAGCTTCGGCGAGCGATCGATGGTATGGTCCCAGAAGGTATAACTGGCTGCGTTATAGACAGCCTCGGCCTGATAGTCGGAGTAGAGCCATTGAACCTTATTTCCGAAGTCAAGCGAGGTGAGCAGATAGGGAGAGACGGAGATAGATCCGATGTAGGGTGCGTTGTCTACGTCGCGCTCGAACAACAGATCTCCTCCGCTGAAGACGACAAGCCGGGCGTCAGGACATGCGCGATGTAGGAACTGGGCGAGGAAGATATCGTCAAGAATGTTGGAGGCGGAGAAGAGGATAAATTGCGTGCGGGCGCGCTGTAGCTGGTGGGCGATCGCCATGAGCTGCGCTTCGATGGAGAGCGGACTTTGAACGGTGGAGAAGCGCGGCACAGTGTCGTCGGCGCTATAGTCTTTTAGCGAAAGGTTGAGGTATGGGGTGGGAGGGGCGGATGCATCAGACTTGCTGGACTCGCTGCTCTCAGCATTACGGAGTAGAGATAGCTCACGGGGGAACCGAAGGTAGAGAATAGTGCCTTTCTTGTTCAGATCAACATCGGAATGATCCTTTGCGTCCGTCTCCGCCCCTGAGAACTTTGCTGCATCTCCGAAGACGGTTCCGGCTTCTGAGAGGATTGCGACACGGCTGAGGTCATACCCTGTTGAGGCGAGTGATAGCAGGAAGCGTTCCTGTTCGAAGCGAGCGTTCTCCCCGAAGGAGCGATAGCGTTGTTTATCCTGTGGGTCTACCTGTGGATCAAGCTCGCGGGCCGCGACACTGGTTCCCGTGATTCCGGTGATGGAGACTGTTAGTGGGTTGAGCTGGCCTTTGGCGGCTTCGATGCCTTCGTGCAGAGAGGCGGCAGACCCTGAGAATAAAGGGCCGATGATCGACAACTGGCCTTCCGGCGCATCGTGCGGCTTGCACTTGGACGTACCGTCCTGACTCACTCGCGCGTGCTGACCCTCAGGTCGCCAGGAACGGACAGACAGCGTTGCCTGATGGCAGTCCCTCAGAGTCTTTTCGTATCGGAAGGCATTTTGGAGCTGTGTACCGTTGACACCGAGAGCGGGAGTTTCGCCAACCAGAAACAGATAGATCACACGATGGTAGCTGGTGGAAGAAAAGCGGCTCCTGTTGTTCTGCCACTCGGACGCATTAGGTGAGTAACGGAGAATGATTAGGCCGGGCTGCCGTTCGCGCGTGTTGTCGTCGTCAATTTTTGGAGTGGGGCTAGAGACAGACTCGCTGGCGGAGAGAGTATTGATATGGCTGCGCCAAGGAAGCCAGTAGTAGCTGCTGAGGTAGCCGTTGTCCGCTGCCGCCAGCAGGATCGCGTCAACCGAACGATCGAAGTCGAGCGCTAAATGACTATGAATGGGATCGGGGATGGTGGCAACAATAGCGCTGATCTCTAGTTCATGAGAGGGGTCGTCGGCTTGAGGTATGCCCCACCCGTCTCCACCGGGTCCACAGATGGCCTCGGACGATGCGTCTTTCGCGGAAGGATCGGCCAACTGTGCTGCAGACCAGTATTTGCAGGAAGCCATCCAAGGCCCCTCACCAGTTACAGTCTTTGTCGTGGACTCGGAGGAGGTGACGTTCTGCTGGCTGGAAGACGGACTGCTGCTGGGCCGGGTCTGGAAGATAAATCCAGCCAGGAGAATAGCGCCGAAGGTGGTGGCACCTAGTCCTTTGTTCATCTGCTTCGACCCCTCGCACGGCTGTTTGCCTTGACGAAGTTTTCACTTACGAGGCCCGAATGCTTGCAGAACTGGAAGGTAGGATTTCAACTTTGCTTTGAGAGCTTTGCTTTATCCTTTGATGGTGCGAAGTTTAGCACAGGCCTGCCAAGGAGAAACAGCTACCGCCTGGCAGGCGGCCGGAAAAGATTTGGATGCGTTTCATACGGTTGGTGTGATTGGTCCAGAAGACCGTCTGGTTTCGGATTTACGACAAACCCATCTTCACATCGGTGAACGATGGTTTAGCTGCAATCCGTGTCACATTCGAATCGAAGTTTCCATGGCGCGTCGACCGGATAGTATCTTGCCGCGAGTCTTATAAGAACTCTTTCGTTGGAATCTGTGAAAGTATAGATAGATCACTGGAGTGATGTAAAGGGTCAGCGACTGTGACAGCAGAAGGCCGCCGACGACCGCAATGCCAAGCGGCCGACGCGATTCCCCACCCGGACCGCTGCCAAATGCAATCGGAATAGCCCCGAGCAACGCAGCCATTGTGGTCATCATGATCGGACGAAAGCGCTGAAGACAGCCCTGATAGATTGCGTCTTCAGGCGCAAGACCTGACTTCCGTTCCGCATCGAGTGCGAAATCGACAATCATGATTGCATTTTTCTTGACGATGCCAATCAGCAGAATTACGCCAAGAAAAGAATAAAGGTTGAGATCCTCTCCACACAACAAGAGCGTCAGAAGCGCACCTACGGCTGCGGACGGTAGTCCAGAAAGAATCGTGATCGGGTGGATGAAGCTCTCATACAGCATTCCGAGCACGAGATAAATCACCATGACCGCGATAACCAGGAGAAGGCCAAGGCCTTTGAGCGAACTCTGGAACTGAGCAGCCGTGCCTTGAAAAGCGAAGTTCATCGTCGCCGGGATACCGATCTCTTCCGCCGCACGTCGAACGATCTTTGTTGCTGCATCGAGCGAGATGCCCGGCTTCAGATCGAACTGAAAAGTCACTGCAGGAAACTGGCCAACGTGGTTCGCAGTCAATGGCGCCACGGTCTGAGATAGCGTTGTAACTGCAGAGAGTGGAACAAGCCGACCCGTGTCCGATCGGATGTATAAGTCTCCAAGTGCTGCTGGATCCTGTTGATACTGCTTCGCAACTTCCAGAATGACATCGTATCGCTGCGACGCCACCATGATTGTGTTCGCTCGCCGATTTCCGTAGGCATCGTAAAGAGTATTGGCAATCTTCTCCGGATCAACGTTCAGCGACATGGCTAGGTCGCGCCGTATCTCTACATTCACTCGTGGCGCGCTCATCTGCAGATCACTCGATACATTTGCCAACTCCGGCAAGGATTGCAGTTTGCTCTTCAGGCGTGGCGCCCACCGATACAACTCTTCAGCATCGGGCCCTTGGAGCGAAGCAGAATATTGCGAACGTCCCTCATTCTGGCCTAGATTGAGGAAATCGCCCTGCTTAAGATATACGTTCAGGCCTGGAATGCCGTTCAGTCGTTTCTGCAGATCGGCAATGATGATCTTTACGTTTGGTCGACGTTTGTCGTCGAAGAGGTTGATCCAGAACCAACCAGAGTTCTGAGATTCGACACCAGACAGATTGCTTTGCATCCACGGAATCGTCGCTAGTACCTTGTTCACTTCCTGACCGTAGGCAACCATGCGATCGAACGAGTTGTCCTGCGAGGCTTCGAGCGTTCCGGAAAAGTAAGGGACGTCGACCGCATGCACAAAACTTTTGGGCATGACGACGAACAGGTAGACCGTCAGTGCGGTCATCGCGACACTCGAGAAGATAGTCGCGCGCCGGTGCCGCAACACCGCGTCCAATGAGCGTCTATAGATGTCCTGTATCGCAGCATAAAATCGTTCCGAATGTTCCTGGAACTTGTTCTGCGCATGCACTCTTGAGCTCAGAAATCGACTGCAAAGCATGGGAGTCAGTGTTAGAGCGGTCAGGCCCGAGAGCAGTATGGAAACGGAGATCGTAACCGCAAACTCGCGCAGCAGCCTTCCGAGTACTCCTCCCAGAAAGACGATAGGAAGAAAAACCGCCACCAGCGAAATGGTCATCGAGATAATCGTAAAGCCCACTTCACTCGCTCCATCGATTGCGCTCTGCAACTGTGTCTTGCCCATCTCACGATGACGCACGATGTTTTCGATCATGACGATGGCATCGTCGACGATAAAACCTATAGAAAGAGTTATGGCCATCATCGAAAACATATCCACCGAATATCCAAGCAGACGCATTACGATGAATGACCCTAGGATTGAAACGGGAATAGTCGCACTTGCGACAACGGTCGAAGATACCGTGCCAAGGAACACAAAGATTACCAGAACAACAAGTGAAATCGTAATGAAGAGTGTTCTGTTGACCTCTGCAATCGAGTCCCGCACAATATCCGCATTGTCCGCAACCTTGCCGAACGACACACCGGGTGGCGTGGAATCTCGCAGTGATTGAATCACAGCTTTTACACGATCAGCCACTTCTACCGTGTTTGCGCCTGGCTGTTTTCGTACGGCAAGGATGACGCTACGTTGACCGTTGATCCAGAACGTACGCTTGTTGTTGCTTGAGCTATCGAAGACGTTCGCAACCTGATTCAATCGCAGCGGGACGCCGTCTCGATAAGCGACGACAAGCTGCGCAAACTGCCCTGATGATGTGAGTTGACTATTTGCCTGAAGCGAATAGTCTCTGGCGTCGCCATAGAGAGTTCCCGTCGGAAGATTGGCGCTGTTTGTGCTGAGCGCCAAACGAACCTGTTCGAGATCCAGACCATATGCGGCCAGCCTCGCTGGATCCGCCTGTACGCGGATAGCTGGCTCCTCCGGACCATACACCTGCACCTGTGAGACGCCGTTCACCATGGAGATGCGCTTTGCAAAGACCTGATTCGCAAACTTCGCGAAATCATCGAACGATATTGTCTTCGAGGACATTTCTAGCCAAATGATTGGGTCTTCAGCAGGATTGACCTTGGAGTAGGACGGCGGCGACGGCATGTTTGCTGGCAGAGACCCCGCAGCGCGCGAGATCGCCGCCTGCACATCCTGTGCCGCTGCGTCCACGCTGCGATTGAGGCTGAACTGCAACGTAATGTCCGTCGTTCCGACAGCGCTCGTAGACGTCATATTTTCGATGCCGGGTATCGTTGAAAATTCGCTCTCCAGTGGAGTCGCGACTGTCGACGCCATCGCGTCCGGATTTGCTCCGGGGAACGCCGCTGAAACACGAACGGTTGGATACTCGACTTCGGGCATATTGCTGACCGGCAGCGAAAAATAACTCAGCACGCCGAATCCTGCGATCGCCGCGATCAGCAGCGTCGTAGTGGTGGCGCGGCGAATGAAAAAGTCAGTAATGCGCATACTTAATCACCTTGCATCGCATAGGCTCGTATAGGGTCGTTATCTAACGGCTGCTGGCTCCGGAGCTGAAGGATGTGGCAGTTTTTCGTCATGCGTACCCAGCAGTGAGATCCTTGCACCATCCGTGAGCCGGAGCTGCCCTTCGCTAACAATCATGTCCCCGGGATTGATGCCGTTACCGACAATCGCTTGCTCAGGGCCACTCTGCGGCTTATATGTTCGCAGCACGGTTACCGGGGCAATAGTTGCTATACCTGCCTTGGCGAGCCATACGTACTTCCCATTCAAGCCATTTTGAATTGAAGAGTCCGGAACCAACGTCATATTCCTTTCCATTTTTAGGCGTAGGCGAACATTGACAAACTCGCCTGGCCAAAGAGTCCTATCCTCATTTGGAAAGACTGCCTTGAGTCTTATGGTGCCGGTGCTTGCATCCACGGCGTTGTCGATGAAGACGAGATTCCCTTCCAATGCAGATCCGCTGCCGCTGCTCGCTTCAACGGCCAGTTGCTTCTCTGCGTTGAGTCGCTGCACTTCGGCCAGACTTTGCTCCGGGATGCCAAACGTGACGTAGATTGGCGCCAACTGCAGGATGCTAACAAGTGTTGTGTCGTTGTCTCTTACTATGTTGCCGGCCTTTATCATGGCTGCGCCTGCGCGCCCGGCTATCGGCGCAACGACCTCGGTAAAGCTTATTTGTAGCTGAGTCTGGGAGAGGCGCGCGCGATCGGTCTTTGTGGCACTCATCGCAGCGTCGACTCCCGCCTGATCGGAACGTAGTGCTGCACGAGCTGTATCGCTCGACGTGACCAGCTGGTCGACACGTTGTCCAGAGAGCACACCGAGTTCACCAAGCTTCAAAGCAACATCAGCTTCCGATTGGCTTTGCTTCTGTGAGGCGGCATCTCGCGCCACAACCGCGCGAGCCTGCTGCTCCATGGCGACGTCGCGTTCCAACTCAGCCTTCTGCTCTACCGCCTGACGTTCGAGCGTGTCCTGATCAATCGTAAACAGCAACTGCCCCCTGGTCACACTCTGACCTTCTTCGAACGCAACGCGCTTGATCTGCCCTGCAATACGAGGCTTCACTGCCACGCTGTTGACGGCCTCAACATTTCCAACCGCGAGGATCTCCAGAGGAACGTCTCGGGAAAACGCTCGGACCACCCGCACCGGAACACTCTCAGTCGCCGCTGCCTCGGTTTTGGCCGAGACTCGAGTGCAGGACGAAAGCGGAAGACAGATCAAGATCCCACAAACGGCCAGCTTATCATTACGGTTCACGTTCGTGTCACCTCGATCCAAGCATTCGTGAAGCAAGGGTGGAGAACAACCCAAATGCAGCCGAAGGCACGGTCTTTGCAGGCAGTGGTCTAAAATATGCAGCGACAGATAAGCAACGCTTCTTACCCCACTCAGCCGCGGTTCGAACGACGAAGGGCGTTCTAAGTTATTCAGCTTCAATATAAAAACCAGAAAACACAGAGCTTCGACCTCACTCCCTGCAGAAATCGCAGGGTTCCCTGCAAAAAATGCCCAGTCGGTTCCATCACATTTATCGTGAATGCGGAGTCTTGAAATAACTCTTCGATAGGCAGAGATAGCGACGCGAAGAAAGGACCAACATGAATGTTCTTACGGCCACTCCACAACTTCCGCAGACTTCATCGAGCGCGGAAAGAGAAATACCATCGGCTATAAGTCCGAACACAGGCATTCATCTAAATGGAGAAGTAGTCATCTTCTCCCTGGCCTTCGTCCTCGCCCTCGCAACCGCAGGTGAATGCCAATCCGTCACTCACCTCCCCTCGCTCCGGTATGGTGCCGTGCTCTGGGGGTGGTGGGGCTGTGTTGCCAGCGCCGCCTGGAGAATCGGCCGCCGAATCCCGCTAATGTCTAGCTTCTCCCCAAAGGCAATTGCCGTTCATCTCCTATCGGGCTCGGCGCTCGGGGTGGTACATCTTCTTTTGTTGGGGAGCCTCGGTTTTACCGTGCCGGATTGGCAGGCACATGCAACTGCGCTCTCCGTATGGACGAGTCTCTTCGACATCAACCGCTTTGGCATCGAACTACTCCTGTACGGATTCGTCTTTGGGATCACAGGTGTCGCACAGTTTCAGATTCGCGCGCAGCAAGATGCCATGAAATCCCTCGAACTACAAAAACAACTTTCAGCTGCACACTTGCAAGCATTGCAGATGCAATTGGAGCCCCATTTCCTCTTCAATGCCCTGAATGCAATCACGACACTCGTCGAACTCGGAAGACAGAAGGAAGCCGCATCGATGCTCGCCCATCTCAATGCGATCCTGAAGAGTACGCTGCAGAGAACAACTCCGGAGAAGGTGCCGCTATCGCAGGAGTTGCAGATGATGGAAAATTATCTTGCAATTGAACAGGTTCGCTTTGCAGATAGACTTCGCGTTGACATCAAGGTTGAACCAAACGCTCTGCACGGACTCGTCCCAAGTTTTCTGCTTCAGCCAATCGTGGAAAACGCAATCCGACACGGTATTGCACATTGTGAGAATGAAGGTCTCGTCGAGGCAACAGCGAGGTGTGACGAACGATCTCTGCACCTGCGAGTGCGCGACAGCGGACCGGGTTTAAACGGGCTACAGCAGGAAGGAAACGGAATTGGTCTCAGGAATACGCGGGACCGTCTCACGCATTTCTATCAGGAAGAATTTACGATGAACGCGCATCCACTCGACGCTGGCGGCTTTGAAGTCGCGATTACGATTCCTTACGAACGCAATTGAGATGAGATTGAAAGCCTTTATTGTCGATGACGAACCCTTGGCGCGCGAGCGGCTTCGATTTCTCTTGTCCAGCGATGAAGAGATTCTGATCGCGGGGGAGTTCAGGAACGGAAGAGAAGTCATCGCCGCACTTAAGGAAACCGAGATTGATGTGCTGTTTCTCGATATCCAGATGCCCGGCCGGGGTGGGTTTGAGGTCATCGAACAGATTGGCTCAAAGCACATGCCCATCACGGTCTTCGTGACGGCGCACAATCAATATGCTGTGCAGGCATTCGAGGTACACGCGCTTGACTACCTTACGAAGCCAATCGAGCCGGAGCGGTTGCAGTCCACTCTCATACGCATCAAGGAACGCATAGCCTCGAAAGCTGCATTGATAACCCAGGAACGGCTCAAATCCGTATTGGCAGCCCTTGAGAACGACGGAACTATCCGACAGGAATATCCCAGACGGCTTGTCGTTCCAAACGGCGCAAAGGATTCCTTCGTCAACGTCAGTGAGATCGAGTGGATCGAAGCAGCGGACTATTACTCCTGCCTGCATGTTGGATCGAGGAGCCTCATGCTGCGCGAGAGCATCAAACAACTAGCGAACACCCTGGACCCAAACAAATTCGTGCGTGTCCACCGCTCCATCATTGTCAATGTAGACCAGGTAAATGAGATCCTTCGTGAGGGAAGAAATGAGGGATCGATTATTCTTAAAAACGGACAGAGGCTAAAAATGAGTAAGGCAGGATGGCAAAGTCTGCTTAGCGTCAGCCGCACCTGAGCACCCTGACAGAAACTTCCAACACAAATAGTCATTGCCGCTAACGCATCACATGATGTTCAGTCGTCCAAACCTTCCCATCAGGGAAGGCGTACTGGGCTAGAGACTCTTGATGAACTTCAATGCTATAGCCAGGTTTGTGTGGTGGCATATATCGTCCGTTGCGGATGACGACTGGATCAACAAAGTGCTCGTGCAGGTGATCGACGTATTCGATGACGCGATCCTGCATAGTAGTTGAGACCCGCAGATAGTCAAACATGGCGAGGTGCTGCACGTACTCACAGAGCCCCACTCCACCCGCGTGTGGGCAGACGGGCACCTGAAATTTGGCAGCGAGAAGCAGGATTGCCAGAACTTCATTGACACCAGCAACTCGACAGCTGTCGATCTGGCAGACGTCGATAGCATTGGCCTGCATGAGCTGCTTGAACATAACTCGATTGTGACAATGCTCACCAGTCGCGATGCGGATCGGTGCCACCTCGCGACGAATTCGCGCATGGCCGAGGATATCGTCCGGACTAGTAGGTTCTTCCATCCACCAGGGTTCGAACGAGCCAAATGCACGAGTGCGCACGATGGCTTCGAGGACACCCCACTTCTGGTTGGCATCCAACATCAGCCGGTTATGCGGCCCAATCTCTTCACGCACGATGCGTCCACGGCGCAGATCGTCAGCCGGAACGCCGCCGACTTTGAGCTTGAAGTGAGTCCAACCATCCGCGAGACCTTGCCGGCAGAGTTGCTTGATCTTTTCATCACTGAAACCGAACCAGCCGACAGAGGTAGTGTAGGCAGGATATCCATTTTTTTCCAAAAGACTGAGCCGCTCCTGCATCGTTGAATGGCTCGCACTCAAAATAGTGAACGCTTCCTCTTTCGTGATGGCATCGTCGATGTAACGGAAGTCGACCATGGACACAATGGTCTCCGGCGAGAGGTCGGCAAGTAGACGCCAAAGCGGCTTGTCTTCAACCTTGGCGTAAAGGTCCCAAACGGCGTTGATGAGCGCACCGCAAGCCAGATGAATGACGCCTTTCTCCGGACCGAGCCAGCGAAACTGGCTTTCGTCTGTGAGCTGGCGCGAGAAGGCAACGAAGTCGTCAGTAATGGAGCGAAGTGTTCGTCCGGTCACAAAACGCGCGAGGTACTCGATGGCCATGACACAAAGCTCGGTACCGCGACCGAGCGTGAAAGTAAGACCATGACCTTCAATGTCACTATCGGTAGAGAGGATGCAATAAGCGGCGGAGTAGTCAGGATCCTTATTGACTGCATCGGAACCGATGGAATCCCGCGACGTAGGAAAACGAAGATCCACAACACGGACGGACGTGATTCGCACATCGATCATTAAAGGACTCCTTACAGCAAACGCTCAAGCTCCCTGAAACGAAGACCAATTTGCATGTCCATGTAGCAGGCACACTATTTTTACCTACGCACATAGTCATTCGTCAATGAAATCATGCTGGACTTTGTTTTTCAGCTCAGTGTGAGCACCGGCGGACTTCTCACACAATCGTGCAAAGCATCCTACAGACTTCGGACCGCAGAACGTTGCATTCGTTACGCTGCTACACTTGCTTACCATGTGGCGTCACGTAACAAGTTGTGTCAGGAAATCCTATGTCTAAACCTGCCATCAAGCGATACTACCCAACTCCGGCGCTTGAAAAAGGACTGGACATACTTGAGCTTTTCGCCAGCACCCCTGCGGGACTAACGGTGAGTGAGGTAGCGCGACGCTTAAACCGCACCGTATCCGAAATATTCAGAATGCTGCTCTGTCTGGAACAGCGCGGCTATCTTGCTCAGACTCAAAACAGAGAGCGATACCACCTCACCCTCCAGCTCTTTCGCATGGCACAGGAACATCCACCAACCAAACGGCTCGTGTCCGAAGCGCTGCCGATCATGCACAGCGTAGCGCATCAGTTGAGGCAGTCATGTCATATGGGCGTGATCGACGGAGGACATGTCGTAATCCTGGCGCAAGTGGACTCACCAGAATCAACCGGCTTTTACGTCAAGATGGGATCGAAGGTCGACTTGATGCACGCCGCGACAGGGCATGTAATTCTGGCCTACCAGAACGACGATGCCTACCATCGTGCTCTCGACGAATGGAGCACGGAGGCAAAACGGAGAAAACCTGCGGATCTCGACGCTCATCTGGCAAACATCCGTCGACGTGGATACGAAAGCCGCGCTAGCTACGAGATCAAGGGCGTCGTAAACATCAGCTTCCCTATTCTCAGTGCGCAAGGTAATGCCGTGGCTGGACTCACCGTTCCTTACGTCAAACGAATCAAAGACAAGATTGACATCCCTGAAGTTGTGAAGGTGCTGCGGGTTGCAGCGCAGCAGATCTCAGAGTCATTAGGGGCGATGCCGACGCAAGAAGATCTCCAGCGTGTGACCAAACGCAAGCTTATAGGCAGCAACCGAGGCTAAACTCCGGCACGCGGTTTGTTGATGCGAACAAAGTCTGTATCTTGGTGCGGCTCGGCGTCGCATTCAAGCGCGATTGTCGTTACCGGCGAATCCGGCGCATCGATGGGAAGCCCCGTCAGGTGAACTCGATAGAGATCCTGCACAAAAGTGACCGGCTGATTTCCCTTCACAAGTCGCGCTGATTTCACTTTAACCATAAGGCCGGAGATTGCAACGTCCTGACCTGGCCAGAAGTGCACGTGCATAAACAGCGTGTTACCGCTGCGTGTAAAGCTTGCATAATTTGAGCGCCTCGGCTGACAAATCTCCGATTGATAAATCGCCTCTCCATTATCCTGCATCCAACGACCTACCTCCGAAAGGACCTGGACCGATTCTTCTGGCACCGAGCCGTCGGGACGAGGTCCAATATTCAGCAGGTAGTTTCCCCCATCGCGAGCGCATGTAATGAGATTACGGATGATGGTCTTCGAGGACTTCCAGTTGTCATCGGCACGTTGAAATCCCCAGCTGTCATTGAGAGTCATGCAACTCTCCCACGCACGGCCATTGGTCTCAGCAACAATCTTCTGTTCTGGCGTCGAAAAATCTCCGAGAAGCTGGTTGCGATTGTTAACGATAATATCTGGCTGGAGTTCGAAGACCATCTTGTTCATGCGCTCAGACTCCCATCCTGCGGCGTTGAGCGGCCAGGAGACGTCGTACCAAAGCACGTCGATCTTGCCGTAGTTGGTCAGAATCTCGCGGATGAGACCGTGCGTATACTCAACAAATCGCTTTCGTGCCGCTTCATCGGTAGCACACCGAGCCCCGTCGGGATGGTGCCAGTCCATCAGCGAGTAATAGAAGCCGACGCGCAAGCCCTCGGCACGAGCAGCCTCAACATATTCGCGTACCAGGTCGCGCTTCGGACCTTGTTTCGTGGCACAGTAATCCGTCAACTTGCTATCGAAGTTACAGAACCCTTCGTGGTGTTTTGTTGTCATCACCATGTATTTCATGCCCGCAGTCTTGGCAAGTTTCGCCCACCCACGCGCAAAGCCAGGAGCCGGATCAAAGACCTGGGCCAACGCCGTGTATTCGCCAATGGGAATCGCCTCATCCTCCATCGCCCATTCGTGACGTGCATGCTGACTGTAGAGACCATAGTGGATGAACATGCCAAACTTCGCTTCGTGCCACCAACGCATGCGTCGAACTTGATCGGCAGTCGGCGGAGCCGGGGATGAAGCACGCTCACCAGGTGCCTGCACGGCAGCTGTCGCGAAGGAGACAGCACCGAGCGACGCTGCAGCGGCACTGCCTAAGAGCATATGGCGTCGGCTTACTTTAATCCGGTTCAACCTAAGTATCTCCTCAATTCAACTTCGTGAATGTGGGGGTCATACTGAGAAACCACTTGCGGATCATCAGCAAAAGATTCGTGGTTCGCGCTTAGCCTTCGAAAGAAGTCGAGCTTCGATTTCGCGGGGACAGCTTCGCTAATGGCTAGGACGATCTCAAACTGAGTCAATGGTTGTCAATGAAAAATTCATTTTGCCTGCAAAAAAAAGAAAAATGAACAATTATCCACCAGATCCTCTGTGGGATGCGCTTGTTCGCAGCTACTCTGCAACGACTGGGTTCGTCAGTATCCCGATCTTGTCTACCTCAATCGTCATCGTCTCATCAGCCTTCAGCCAACGTTGCGGCGTCCGTCCGAGACCCACCCCTGCGGGTGTTCCAGTGCTGATCAAATCTCCCGGCTCGAGCGTCACGATACTCGACAGATACGCGATCAAATCAGGTACCTTGAAGATCAACTCTCTGGTATTCGAGTGCTGTAGCACTTCGCCATCTATGCTCAATTTGATGTCGAGCGCATGCGGATCTATGATCTCGTCCTTACTGACGATGGCCGGCCCAATTGGCGCAAAGGTGTCGAAGCTTTTGCCCAAGCTCCACTGCGAGGTGGAAAGTTGTACATCGCGTGCGCTCACGTCATTCAAAATGGTGTATCCGAACACGTACTCCTGCCAGTCCTTCACATCAACTCGCCGCGCTGTCTTTCCAATCACAACCGCCATCTCTGCCTCGTAATCCGCCTGATTTGTCATCTTTGGGATAACAACGTTCGCGTCATGCCCGGTGACCGAATTTGAGAACTTCGTGAAGACCGCCGGCACCTTCGGCAACTCCATCTTCGATTCGATGGCATGATCACGGTAATTAAGACCCACACAAAGGATCTTTCCTGGTCGCGGGAGCGGTGAAAGCAATTGCACACGAGCCAACGGAATAAATTCATCCGACGAAGCAGCCTTCGCCCGCGATGCAGCGGCGTACCAAGACTGCTCCCCCGCAGCCAGAAATGATAACGCGTCGCCATATCCAATCACATCCAGCGGAAATATCTGATCCTGTGTTGTATTCAACAGGCCCGCAACGCTCTTTTCATTCCGAATAAAACTAACTAGACGCATCTTCACTCCTTTAGCGCTACTGATTTTCCTACAGCGGAAGAGGCTCGGCTGGACGTGAACTCGAACGATACGCAGCCTCCACCAGCGCCATGGTTTCGTAAGCTGACTCGAACCCTATCGGCAAGTCGGCAACGGATCCTTCAACATAAGCCTGTAACACGCCCATGCTTCCTACAAACGCATCCGGAAACCAGTTTCCGCTCACGGGCAGACTCTTCCACTGCCGCTCTGAGCCGTCGCGAATTGCATAAGCGAGCGTATCCGGTACGCCAGTGGGGTAGTCGAGATTCACGCCCATGTCCATCCGTATAGCGCCGCCAGTTCCCTCCCACTGTACGAAGCTGCGATGTGTCTCCGACGAAAAATTGTGACCGTGGTTCGTAACGACAAACACTCGTTTCCACTCCCCGTAATCCAGAATGATTGATGACTTTGTCGCGGCCAACTCTCTGCACTGTGGATTCCTAACAGTCTTAGCGTAGACGCCAACCGGATTACCAAGCCACGAGCGAATGAGGTCGAGATAGTGAATGCTGTGATACAGAATCTCGAGTCGTGGTGCAGTTGCAAGAAAACTCCAAAGCTCCCACGGAGTGTGCGTCCGCACCTGCACCTCCATATCGTGCAACTCTCCTAGCAACCCCGCTCCCTTTAGTGCCACAGCCGCAAGATTGTTCGGCGCATAGCGAAGTTGAAAGTTAACGGCAGCCACCAGGCCACGCTGTCGACAAAAGTCGCGTATGACTTTCGCATCTTCCAGCGTGTCGCCCATTGGCTTCTGAATCAGAACCGCCGCACCGGCAGGGAGTTTGGGCAGGATCGTCATGATCTGCGAAGCTGGAACCGCGATATCGTACACGGCGTCGTTCGGCGCAAATTGTACTGCCTCTTCAATCGAATCGAAGCTGTTCGCAATTCCCTTCTCAGAGGCGAGCGCTCCAGCCTTTCCGCTTACGCTATCTGCAATCGCAACAACAGGAAAACCTGCCTTGGCATAAGCAGGCAGATGCGCCGCGCGAACGATTCCGCCAGCTCCCAGGATTACGATTGGCCGTGCCACCTTCGGACGGGGTGGCTTCGACTCCACCACCGCTCTACGATATTGCTCCACGTCTTCCATCTGTACCTCTGTCGCTTTCCAACAACGTCATTCCGTACAATCGGACATCTAAAGGAACATACTACGCGAGGACTTCATGCCCCCAGCACCAGGAAGATCAGACAAGTTTCGGCTCGAAGGACGTTCCGCCATTGTTACTGGCGCAGCCAATGGAATCGGCCTGGCCATCGCAGCCGAGTTATCTCGTGCAGGAGCTACCGTTCACCTCGTTGACATGGATCTGACAGCCGCTAGCAAAGCCGCATATCAGATAACAGAGGCTGGAGGAGTAGCCTTTGCCCACGTTTGCAATGTTGCTGATCAAGCCGATGTCAACCGTGTCTTCGGTGAAATCCTCACCGTCAAGCGCATCGATATACTCGTCAACAACGCTGGCATCGCTGGTATCGGTCGAGTGGACAACACAACCGCAGCAGACTTCGATCGCGTCTTCCAGGTCAACGTAAAAAGTGTCTACCACTGCACCCAGGTATGCATAGGATCTATGGTCTCAGCCGGCGGTGGAGTCATTCTCAACATCGCCTCCATTGCTGGGACTAGCGGTCTTGCTGATCGCTTTTCCTACTCGATGAGCAAAGGCGCTGTGCTCGCCATGACTTATTCCATCGCTCGTGACTTCCTGAAGCAGAACATTCGTTGCAACGCGATCTCGCCGGCACGCGTGCATACTGGCTTCGTCGATGGGTATCTCGCAAAAAACTATCCAGGCAAAGAGGCAGAGATGTTCGAGAAACTGTCAGCCGCGCAACCCATCGGCCGTATGGCCGATCCCGAGGAAGTCGCGAACCTTGCCCTCTACCTCTGCTCCGACGAGGCCAGTTTCCTTACTGGTGTTGACTACCCATTGGATGGAGGCTTCGTCAACCTCCGATAGCGAACAAACTACTAAGGAATCACCACAAAGCGTTTGCCTGTTTACTCATCCACCAAATCGTATGTCTTTATAGCTGTCACACCGAATACCTGCGCCCGCTCGGCCTCAGTATATTCCGCAAAATAATCGTGGAGCACACGCCACCATCGACCATACTCGGTCGCAACAAGGCAGACGGGCCAATCCGAACCAGCCATCAATCGCTTCGGCCCAAACGCCTCTACGACTACATCGATATAAGGCCTGCAGCGACTCGATCGACCAACGCGACCAGGAATCTTCAGTCACCATCCCCGAGATCTTGCACACTACATTGACGCGCTTACTCAACTCGCGCATCCTACTGCGCCATGGCTCAAGCTCACCGTTAGCTATCTTGGGCTTCGCAACATGATCAAGAACAAAGACCTGCTGCGGATGACGATCGATAAAACGAATAGCCTCTTCAAGCTGACGCTCAACAATCAGCACGTCGTAAATAAGGCCGCTCCCCCGCATGGCGCAGATTCCACGATTGAAGTCGGCACGGTCCAGAAAGCCATCCGGTTCAGCCTGCACAACGTGGCGCAGACCAACCAGCTTTGGCTCTGCTGCAAGCGTGTTCAACAATACCTCAAACTCCTCGGAAGCAATCGGAGCCCAGCCCACAACCCCTCGCATCGCATCGCATCCACGCGCCACTTTCAGCAACCATTGCGTCTCTTCCAATGTCTGCCGTGCCTGTACCGTTACGACACCATCTACCTTGGCGTTGACTAACTCGACCATCAAATCTTCCAGTAAAAAATCTCGGCGCAGAGCTGCCATACTCTCATCGATCCAGCCAAACTCCTTGGTCGTATAGCGCCACAGATGATGATGAGAATCGATAACCGCGGAATATTCTGTCGCGACATCGCTCATGCGAATTATCCCTTAACAGGTTGACTCTGCAGCGCAGGATCCGCAGGATACGTCCTACCCTGTGGGATGTACTGCGCCGCCATAGCGCGAAATGTATTCACTTGCGTGTCTTCCCATGCAGAATCCTTACCAAGCTCTGCGGCAAGCAAAGACGCAACTGCAGGCGCTACTGCTACCGCTGCCCGAGCATTCAACAACAGTGCTCGTGTTCGCCGCGCAAGAGCGTCATCCAGAGTGCGGGACATCTCATTCCGTGCCGCCCATACCACCTCCGCCGCAATGTATGGCAGATCTGGATGAAGTGGTTTTGCAAGCTCTGGATTTTTCTTGCTCAATTCAAGGATCGCCTCAGCATCCGACCCGTAAACCGATAGGAAGCCGAATTTCTCCGCATGTTGATGGTAGCCATGTATGTGCATCGTTGCCGTCACGCATGGCTTCTCATCCAGCCGACCAAGTGTTGTCGCATGATCCACGCAGTCCTCCGCCATATGCCGATAGGTAGTCCACTTTCCGCCGACAATCGTCAACAAACCAGAGTGATCGATGTGAATCGTGTAGTCGCGTGAAAGCGAGGAGGTCTTGCCATCCGCTGCCCCCGCCGCTTTTACCAGCGGCCGAATCCCGACATACACGCTAAGAATATCTTCGCGCGTCGGTTTGTGGCTCAGGTAACGGCCCGCCGTCTCCAGAACAAACTCAATCTCCTCCTCAAACGGCAGCGGTTCATACGACACTGTTTGAATCGGCGTGTCTGTTGTACCAACTAGCGTGCGACCGTGCCACGGAACAGCAAACAGAACGCGGCCATCATCCGTATGTGGGACCAGCAACGCCGTATCGCCAATCAGAAACGAACGGTCGAACATCAGATGAATTCCTTGACTAGGCACCATCATCTGCTCAGCGCTCGGTTCCGCAAGCTGGCGTATTTCATCGGTAAAAATACCAGTAGCGTTCACCACCGAGCGAGCCTCAATCAAGAAGCGCTCACCCGTCTCGCCATCCACCGCCGTCACGCCCTTCACAAAACCCGCGTCATCTTTTGACAACTCGACGACGCCGGCATAGTTCAGCAAGGTAGCACCATGCTCGGCGGCAGTCGTCATCAAGTTGATCAGCAGCCGCGTGTCATCGAACTGACCATCGTGATACATCACGCCCCCGCGCAAGCCATCCTGTCGAATAGTAGGCAGAAGCTTCAACGTCTCCTCAAGCGAGAGCACCTTCGACGAGCCAAAGCTATATTTTCCAGCAAGAAAGTCGTACACCTTCATCCCAATGCCGTAAAAGGGCGCCTCCCACCAGGAGTAATTCGGCACTATAAATTTAAGGTCCTTCACAATATGCGGAGCATTCCGAAGAAGAATTCCACGCTCCTTCAACGCCTCCATCACTAGCGAAACATTTCCCTGCTCCAGATAACGAACGCCACCATGAACCAGCTTGGTAGCACGGCTCGACGTACCTTTACCGAAGTCCTCGCGCTCCAGCAACAAAACATCATAGCCGCGTGACGCCGCATCCACGGCGACTCCAGCTCCTGTAGCCCCTCCACCGATCACCACAATGTCCCAGGGCTCCTTGCGATTGCGTACACGGGATATCATCTCGTCGCGATTCATCTGCTCTCCTTACTCCAGTTGCGGGAGCGTTCTACAGCTTCTCTCCAGTTGTCCTGCAGCTTCTGCATCTGCTTCTTATCTGCCTTTGGTTCAAAGACCGTATCGGCCTTCCGATGCTGCTCCAACTCGTTAACATCACTCCAAAATCCAGACGCAAGACCCGCCAGATAAGCAGCGCCCATCGCCGTTGTTTCGAGCACCGCAGGACGATGGACCGGGACGCCCAACAAATTCAGCCTGAAACTGCATCAGCAGATCGTTTGCTGCCGCGCCGCCATCTACGCGCAGCTCCCTGAATGGATTTTTAGTATCAGCGTCCATGACACGCAGAACATCTGCCACCTGAAACGCAATGCTCTCGATCGCGGCCTTCGCAATATGAGCGATCTTCGTTCCGCGCTGCAATCCAATAATCAGTCCCCTCGCCTGTGCATCCCAATAGGGTGCGCCAAGGCCTGTGAAAGCAGGCACAAACACCACTCCATCGGAGTCAGGCACTGATGCCGCAATCGCTTCAACCTCTGACGACTTACGAAAGAACTTCATATTGTCGCGCAACCACTGTACGACCGCACCCCCAATAAAAATGCTACCCTCCAGCGCGTAAGTGAGCTTCTTATCGGTACTGCAGGCAAGCGTGGTGATTAACCGATGCTCAGAAAGCGTGAACTTGCTTCCAATGTTCTGCAAAAGAAAACAACCGGTACCGTAAGTATTCTTCGCATCGCCTGGCGAAACGCACAGCTGCCCAAACAACGCCGACTGCTGATCTCCCGCGATGCCCGCAATCTCGACCTCGCCAAGTCCCAGCGAAGTAGTTACCTGGCCCGCTTTCTCACTCGACCAAACAACCTCAGGCAGCATGTTCTTCGGAATATTAAATAGCTTGAGTAGATCGTCATCCCATTTATCTTCGACGACGTTGTAGAGCAAGGTACGTGAAGCGTTCGTGCGATCAGTGATGTGTCGCCTACCGCTCGTCAGATTCCATATCAGCCAGCTATCGACCGTGCCAAACGCAAGTTTCCCAGCTTCAGCACGAGCACGCACACCATCCACATTATCCAGAATCCATGCAACCTTGCTCGCCGAGAAGTACGGACTCAGTAACAACCCCGTCTTCTGACGAACCATCTCCTCCGCACCGTCGTCAGTTAGTCTCTTCATCGACGAGGCAGTGCGGCTGTCCTGCCAGACGATCGCGTTATAAACCGGCTTCCCCGTCTCACGGTCCCAGACAACAGTAGTCTCGCGTTGATTGGTAATTCCCAACGCGACGACATCCCTCGGACGCAATCGCGCCTTACCCAGAACATCAACCGCAGAGCTGAGTTGCGACGTCAGAATGTCGAACGGATCGTGCTCCACCCAACCGCTGTTCGGATAGATCTGCGGAAACTCATGCGACGCCGTGCCCGCTATCTGACCATCATGGTCGAAGAGGATGGCGCGTGAACTCGTGGTTCCCTGGTCGAGCGAGAGTACATACTTCATGCTGTCTCCTTTGATGCGTAGCCTCTTGAAGACGGTTCCATTCCCGTCAGAGCTGTCGTGCCTTCAACTCATCCATCAACGCTTTTTCTCGCCCGGGAAGAAACGGCCGTATCAGCAGTTGGTACGCCCCACCGCCGACGAGACTCCCTATCAGCGGCGCGACAATCGGAATCCACCAATAGTTATCCGGCGAAGGCAACGCTGAAGATCCCCATCCCATAAAAAAGCAGAACAGCCTCGGGCCAAAGTCGCGCGCCGGATTCAGTGCCCAAGCCTCCAGGTACCCCATCGACGCGCCAATCAGCGCCACCAGAAACCCAATCATCAACGCTCCTGCATTAGCTCCCGGAGCCATCTCGTTATATTGTTCCGTAATCGCGAAGATGCCGAAGATCAGAAACGCTGTCAAAATAATCTCATCGCCAAACGCGTGCATAGGGGTAACCGCGAGGCCAGGGTGAGTAAAGAAGACTCCTGCCGCTCCTCCTGTTGCACGCGAGAGATGATTCGTCAGGTTGAAGTTGTCGATCACCGGCGAGAACAACGTGTACACAACTCCCGCACCCAGAAACCCTCCAACCACCTGTGCAACGCAGTACGGAATCACCTTGCGCCACGAAAATCCCCGATATACCGCGAGCGCCAACGTGACCGCCGGATTACCATGACAGCCACTCACCGAAGCCGTCGTATAGATGGCAATCGTCACAGCCAGCCCCCACGCGATACACACTCCCCAATACGCCTGCTGATATGGGCTTGGAGTATAAAGCGTGTACATTGCGGCGACGGAATCGCCAAACGCGATCACGATAAACATCGCCATCGCCTCTGAAATCAGCTGCCCCACAAACGTCTTTGTCATGAAAACGATCTCCTACTGGCCTCTCCCGGCACGCAGCTCGCGCCAACTTTCAATGCTTCTTTACTCGCTCGCCATTATCCACAATTTTCGGGATACGCGGCAGAATCAAAGCTCCTTAGGTCAAAACAGCAGCTTTCCAACCTATCCCGCATAATGGAAGTAGTAGGGAGCACCACCCGGTGCACGCCACATCAGCTCCCTCCATTCATGAGCAGGAAAGAGAATGCTGAAGAACAACCCGCCGGCCGCGACAACCTCGCTCTTCAAAGCACCTTCTTCCATGTTCTGGGTGGGCTTTCTTGTGCGTGTGCTCTACATCACGCTGGCCCACACTTACCGCATTCGCCTCGGTCAGGACCATCTCCAGTTCGGATGGGAGATGGGCCGCATAGCTCGCGCTCTAGCTACCGGCTATGGATACGCAGACCCCTTCACGGGCCACACTGGCCCAACCGCATGGGTTCCGCCCCTGTACCCATGGCTCCTCACAGCCATCTTTAAAATCTTCGGCGTCTACACCGCAAAATCTGCCTGGGTCATCCTCACCATCAACAGCATCTTCTCCGCGGCCACTTCATCAGTCATCTACGAGATCGCTTCGCGCTGCTTCCAGCACACTGGCCGTGCCAGAAAGATCGCTCTCTGGTCTGGCTGGCTTTGGGCGCTCCATCCCGCCGCGATGCAATACGCGGTGCGCTGGATCTGGGACATGGCCGTAACAGCCTTCCTCTTTTCGAAGGTCATTGTTCTAGCCCTGCGCGCCCGAGGCGTCGGCGAAGATCTCCCTGCAAGCGAAACTCAAACGACCTCTCGCTGGGCCATCTTCGGAATCTTCTCAGCCATGCTCGGCCTCCTGAACTCGACGCTGCTTCTGTTCGTGCCTGTATGTGGAGTCTGGATGCTTCTCGGCGCAGCGAAAGACAAGGCCGCCCTCCCACGCACATTCCTGAAAGCGATCATGGCAGGAGCACTCTTCTTCGCCTGTCTCACCCCATGGCTGTGGCGAAACTGGACTGTCTTCCACGCGTTCATACCAATTCGCGGAAACTTCGGAGCTGAACTCCACGCCTCGGTCGCCGAGGGGTACAACGGATTCACCATGGGATCGCGAATCCCCATCTGCGAGGTGTGCCCGGATTACCTGGAATACAAGCAGATGGGCGAGCACGCCTACGTCCAACGCGAAGCACAGGCCGCCCAACTCTACATCAGGTCGCACAAGCTCCAATTCGCGCAACTTGCCCTGAAACGCTTTTACTTCTACTGGGTCAGCGTTCCACACCCCATAGAGTTTGGAGTCTGGAACGAAGTCTTCCGCGTCCTCAACTACAGCTTCCTCTGCCTGGCATCCCTCCTCGGCCTCGCACTAGCCCTCAAAGAGCGCATCCCCGGAGCTGTCTTGTTCGCCTGGGCCTTCGCGCTCCTGCCCCTCGTCTACTACTTCGTGACCGTGCAGGCCCGCTTCCGCCACCCGCTCGAACCCATCATGACCATTCTGACCGTATTTCTATTTCAATCGGCCACGTTGCCTGGTCGTCGCAGCTCAAAGCCCCAGTAGAGAAGATCGCTATCAACCCTTACCGCTGACCAATCCGATCCTCCACGCCTTCGCGTACTTCCAGCTTATGTACGCCGAGTGATACAGGTGCAGCAGCAGCCCCTCGCGTCCATCGAGAAACCCTAGCCGAAACCCAAAGTTCCATAAGAACGTCAGCAACGGAACCAGAACGACGTTCCAGCAAAATGCCGCACCCGAACCGCTGACCTTCCCTTTCGTAGCAATAATCTGGCCGCCCAGGCTGCTATACCGGTTCATATGTTCGAGGTAAATCTCGAGGTTAGGATAGCCGTGATGCAGAAAGTCTCTCTTCAACGTCTCGACCCTCCCGGCAACCTGCACCGACTCATGCACCGGCCGGTCCGTAAAACAAGCAGTGCCTGAGCTAGTCACTCGCCGAAACAGCCTCAACTTTAGATCCGGATAGTAGCCTCCATACCGCATCCAGCGCCCAAGAAACACATGCCGCAGCCTCAGCCGATACCCATCTACCTGTGGCAATGTCTCAGAGTCGGCCACCAGCATCTCGCTGATCTCCCTCTGCAACTCGACCGTAAGCTCTTCATCCGCGTCCAGCGAAAGCACCCATGTCCCAACGCATCGTTCGATCGCCGAGTTCTTCTGCCCGGCAAACCCCTTCCACGGCTCTACGACGACCTTAGCCCCAAACGACCTGGCAATCTCAACGGTACGATCCGTCGAACCCGAATCCACGACGACAATCTCATCCGCAAACTGTACGCTGGCCAGCGTCCGCGCAAGATTATCCTCTTCGTTCAGCGTGATGATAGCTACAGAAAGTGTCGATCTAGGCATCCACGTTCATTCTATTTATTACGATCGTCGCTCGACTACCCATCCCAAGTATCCGCCCATTCTCAGCCAACCAGGACAACTCACGTGTAGGAGCGCCCGTCTGTAGATTTTAGACGTGTCGGGCAGCCCGCGGTCAAAGGAAGAGCGCCTTGACCTTCCAACAGACTCTTTTCCACACAATTTCTGTCGTTCAACTTTGGCAAGAACGAGTGCTAGCTAAAGATGGCCATTGCAATCCTTCTATTGGCCAGTGTATTCATGCAGCCGTTCCGCGGTCGCCTACGGAAGATAGCGGCAGCGGTATCTCCGGCATGGTTAGTGATCCCGCTAACCGTCGTCATTGCTGACGCCAGCGTTGAAGTCCGCGAAATCACCACTTCAATTTATTGGCGCTCTCGACTCCTCGAACTTCGGCAGCGTAGTCTGCGCAGTTCCACCACGCATCGGACAAGACAACCATTCGCGTGTCGTTCTAGCGACACCTAATCGATCTACTTCGATCAACCTACGAAGCGCTCTCCTGAGGGGGCGTGCCGTCCTTCATCCTGCAGTAACAAACTCAGAATAGTGTTTTCCTGTGCAGTTAGGTCGAACAACAGGATTAATCGAGCCCTCCCCCAACAAAAATAAAATTTGGCGATGGCCGCAGCGAATGCTGAGCAGACGCCGTCTTCTTCAAAACGGTCTCACCACCGCCGCGGGTCTCACACTCAGCAAGACAGTTCCGGCGATGCAACAGGCCATGGCCTCTCCCCCGCAGGTGCGTAGCGGCGTCAAGCTCGCTCGCTACGTCGACCCTCTGCCTATCCCGCCCGTCATCCGTGCAACAGACAAGCCCGGAGAAGTCATCGACATCGAGATGCGTCAGTTCCAGCAGAAGGTGCATCGCGATCTTCCTCCCACCACCGTCTGGGGCTACAACGGCTCATGGCCCGGCCCCACCATCGAAGCGCAAAGTGGCCAGCCTCTCAGCGTCAACTGGACTAGCAAACTCCCCACAACGCATCTTCTCCCCATCGATCACTCCATCCACGGTGCCGAAGCATCGCTACCCGCCGTGCGCAACGTCGCTCACCTTCACGGTGCCTGCGCTCTACCAGACGACGACGGTTACCCCGAAGCGTGGTTCACCGCCGAGGGTGAACACGGTCCCCACGGAGCAAAGTTCAACCCACTCCCCTCCTCTTACCCCAACTGTCAGCCCTCCACAACGCTCTGGTATCACGACCACTGCCTCGGGATCACGCGTCTCAACGTCTACGCCGGACTTTCAGGCTTCTACCTCATCCGCGACGAAGTCGAAAAGTCATTCAACCTGCCGACAGGCGACTACGAAATCCCCCTCATGCTGCAGGACCGCCTCTTCCATCACGACGGCTCCCTCTACTACCCCAAGGTCGTAAACGGCCCCAAAGAACATCCCATCTGGATTCAAGAGTTCTACGGCGACATGAACTGTGTCAACGGCAAGGTCATGCCGTTTCTCGAAGTCGAGCCGCGCAAGTATCGCTTCCGCATCCTCAACGCCTCCAACTCGCGCTTCTATCACCTGCGCCTCTTCAACTCCGATGCCACCGGCAAGATCACCGACGAATCCTACGACGTCCCATCCTTCCAGCAGATCGGCACCGACGGCGGTTTTCTCCCCGCGCCCCTCGAACTTCACTATCTCCTCATCGCCCCCGCCGAACGCTTCGACATCGTCATCGACTTCGCCGGCTCCGAAGGCAAATCCTTCTCGCTCATCAATGACGCGCCCGCGCCGTACAATATGGGCGGCCAGTACGTTCCAGAAGACGTGATGCTCTTCAAGGTCATCAGGCCAATCTCCGGGAAAGACAACAGCAGCGTACCCGAAACACTCGTTCCCTTCGAGCCGCTCAGCCCAACCTACGCCACGCGCGACCGGCTCTTGTTAGTATCCGAAAAAGAACGCCCCTCCGACGGCTACGTCATCACCGGTCTCCTCGGCAACGCACGCTGGCACGAGCCCATCACCGAAGATCCAAGAGCCGGCAGCACCGAGATCTGGTCTTTCGTCAACACCACCGCGGACGTCCATCCCCTGCACGTCCACCTCGTGCAATTTCAGGTGCTGAATCGCCAGACATTCGATGTCCCCACCTACCAGCAGACCGGCAAACTCGTCTTTACCGGCAGACCAATGGCGCCCGAGAGCAACGAACGCCCCGCGCACAAAGACACCATCAAGTCCTACCCCGGCATGGTCACCCGCATCATCGCGCGCTTCGATCTACCGCACGGAGCAAAGGTCTCACCGGGCGACGAGCTCCTCTACGTCTGGCACTGCCACATCCTCGAGCACGAAGACAATGAAATGATGCGCCCCTACAAAGTAATCGTCTAGTTACATACGAAGTGCAAACCGAAACTACACGATAAACGTAACGAGGCATTCAAGTGTCAGCGTTGCCAAAATCTTTTCGACGAAGCTGCTTCAATAACGTAATCGTAATTATTAATCATTTCATTTTCACGTGACACAACAAGGATGCTCCTACAACTACGGTTATCCCACTGAGGGTTACTCCCCAAACGGCTTATGCCGTCCCCTCAGCTTCTGGAGGTTGCACCTTGAAAATGAATCGTAAGGTCACTGCCCCTAACGGGACATTGAAGTGTGGCGCGATGATGATGATTGCGCTACAAGTGTTTGCCGGATTACCTCAATCCGCTTACGCCCAATCAGCTCTACCTGCAACAAAGACCCCCATTAAGCACGTCATCATCATCATCGGTGAGAACCGCACCTTCGATCACGTCTACGCCACCTACAAGCCGAGAGAGGGTCAGACCGTCTCAAACCTCCTCTCCAAGGGCATCGTCGACGTCAACGGAAAGCCCGGCCCAAACTACTCCCTCTCCGCGCAGTTTTCGGCACTCGATACCACCACAGCCGACAATGGCAAGTACACCAACAGCCCCATGTCCAAGAGCATCTACAGCACGCTCCCGCCAGCGCTCGCCGGTGGCCCTAAGACACAGAGCGTTGCCAGCGCTCCCTTTACCACTCTCAAGGTCGCAGAACTTGCGGACACAGGTCTCGCCCCCACGTATGACAAGTACCTGACCACCGGCGCCACCGGTATCACCGGCGGCAAGGTCGACACTCGTATCGCGAACGCCACCAACCTGCGCGAAGGTGTCTTTCAGATCAGCGGCCCCAAAATGCCGTATGACGCCTACACCGCCAGCCCCGTACACCGCTTCTTTCAGATGTGGCAGCAGACAGACTGCAACGCCGACTACGCCACAGAAGAAAACGCCAGCGGCTGCTTGAATGACCTCTTTCCCTGGGTCGAGACTGCTGTCGGCACCGGCAGCAACGGCGCCAAACTGCCCGCCAATTTTACCGACACGACAACCGGCGAAGGCTCCACCTCCATGGGCTTCTACAACATGGCACAGGGCGATGCGTCATATTTCAAGGACCTTGCTGACTACTACACCATCAGCGACAACTTCCACCAATCCGTTATGGGCGGCACTGGCGCCAACCACATCATGTTTGGCTTCGGCGATGCCATCTACTACACCAACACCAAGGGCGCACCTGCTGTTCCTCCTGTCAATCAGGTGGAAAACCCCAACCCCCAGCCCTCAACCAACGACTTCTACGACCAGGATGGCTACGGCGGCGGCAGCTACGTCAACTGCGGCGACATCAGCCAACCCGGCGTTCCCGCCGTCACCAACTATCTCCAGTCGCTCGCGCGTCCCGTCAAGGCCAACTGCGTCAAAGGCAACTACTATCTCGTCAACAACTACAATCCTGGCTACAACGGCGACGGCACTCTGGCCTCGCAGTACTCGCCCTTCACTATTCCTCCGACCAGCCAGAAGAGCATTGGTGACGACCTCGTCGCTCACAATGTCCCCTTCAAATACTTCGGCGAAAACTGGGATCTCTACGTAACTGATCCCACCGAGTCGAACTCGTTCGATGAATACTGCAACATCTGCAACCCGTTCCAGTATCAGACTCAGTTCATGGGAACTCAGGCTGCCCGCCAGACCTACATCGCGGATACGACTGAACTCTATGAAGACATCGATACCGGCAACCTGCCGCCAGTCTCCATCGTCAAGCCCAGCGGCTTCAACGATGGTCACCCCGCTTCCTCCAAACTTGACCTCTTCGAAGGCTTCACCAAGAAGATCATCGACGGCGTCAAGGCCAACCCGACCCTCTGGGCCGACACTGCCATCTTCGTCACCTTCGACGAGGGCGGTGGTTACTATGACTCCGGCTATATCCAGCCAGTTGACTTCTTTGGCGACGGAACCCGCATCCCGTTGGCCATCGTCTCCAAATACACCGCTGGCGGCCACATCTCGCATGAGTATGCAGATCACGTCTCGCTTCTCAAGTTCATCGAGAAGAACTGGGATCTGCCAACCGTCTCCAGCCGCAGCCGCGACAATCTGCCGAACCCAATCCAGAAAGCAAGCAGCCCCTACGTCCCGACGAACAGCCCAGCAATCGGCGATCTAATGGACGTCTTCAACTTCTCTATCAAATAACAGAAATAACTCGAATACTTCGACGGCCGGTTACTCCGGTCGTCGAAGTAATTTCTAAAAGAATCTGGCGATGAATAAAATAACTACTTACTTACGCAACTTACTCAGACTAACTTCGACCTTACTTGCGTTCGGCATAGCATCAGCCCCCACGACACAAGTTCTACTAGCAGCCACGCCAACAGCTCTTCCGCAATTTCACGTTCGTGACCAATGGAATCTTGGCGGCAAAGGCGGGTGGGGTTTTCTTGTTCTTGACGAGCCTACACATCGCCTCTACATCCCACGCACTAACCGCGTGATGGTCGTCGACACCGAATCCGGCAAGGTCATCGGCGAAGTCGAAGACATGAAGAACATCCGCAATATTGCCCTCGATGATTCCGGCAAATATGGCTACGTCACCGATGTCACCGATGGAAGCGCCGGCTTCGTCCGCGTCTTCGACCGCACCACGCTGAAAGTGGTCGCCTCCATCACTACAGGAGCGATCCCAGACGCCATCGTCTTCGATCCCACGTCCAAATCAGTCTTCGTATTCAACTCGCGCGGCCGCAGCGCAACCATCATCGACAGCGCCACCAACCAGGTCATCGCAACCATCCCACTCGCCGGCCGGCCCAGCTCCGCCGTGGGTGACGGCAACGGCGCAGTCTTCGTCGCGCTCCCCGCGCTTGGCGAGATAACCCGCATCGACACTGCAGCGAAGAAAGTCACATCGTCCTGGCAGCTGACGCCTTGCACAGGTCCCAGCGGCCTCGCGATCGACAGCACCCGTCATCAACTCTTCACCACCTGCGAAGATCACAAACTCGTCAGCGTAAGCGCTGACACGGGACAAGTCACAGCAATCGCCGACGCCCCGGCCAACGCCGGCGACATCGACTTTGACGCCAAACACAATCTACTCTTTGTAGCGGACCCCGCAGGTTCAGTCTTGATCTTTCGCCGCGACTCCCCACTGAAATACTCCAAACTTCAGCAGGTAAAAACCCAATCAGGCGCCCGAACCATGATCGTAAGTCAGAAAGACTCCAAGGCCTACCTCGTAACTTCAAAGTTCGGCCAGAACACCGGAGTCGTCTCCGAAGAGCTGCAATTCCGCCCCACTCCCATTCCAGGGACTTTCTCAGTCATCATCGTTGGCCGCTAACGAAAAACCGTTCCTGCAGATTCACTCTGCAGGAACGGCCACCCATCTGATCAAGAAACTAAGGCTTAGTCCCAGGCTGGCTGCCCAAGCGACACATGCCGATACTCCGGCGTGAATCCTAGCTCGCGCGCATAGTTTAGTATCCGTTCAAAGTCTAGGCTAATCGTTGCCCCGGCCTTCTGCGTCACCTCGTCCTCAATCGGCAGATCAAAATCATCCGCGCCGTACTTCAACCCACCCAGCGCCTGCTCATTCTGAGTAAGCACCGAAGTACGAATCCGCGGAATATTGTCGAGATAGATCCGGCTCAACGCGAGATGCCTCAGATACTCAGCCGTCGTAATCTCAATCCCGCCGATCTGCGTGAAGTAAGGTTTGAACGTCCAGCAAAGAAAACTCGCCAGCCCACCCGTCTCATCCTGAAACTGCCGCGTCCGCTCCAGATGCTCCAGCCGCTCCTCCAGGGACTCATCGAACCCGATCACCATCGTAGCCGTCGTCTTCAAACCCGCGCCCACAATAGCCCGCTGCGCCTCAAAGTACTGCGCCACGGTGTACTTGAACTTCGAGTGCCGCGCGCGAAACTCTTCAGTCAAAATCTCCGACCCTCCACCCGTAATCCAACGCACACCAGCCTCTTTCAACCGCGCCGCCGCATCGCCGTAACTCAGCTTCGCGTGATCCGCCAGATACATAAACTCCGCAATCGTCAGCGCATAAAATTCCAGCGCGTCTCCATACCGCGCACGAATCGCAGCAAACAACTCGCAGTAGTAACTCAGCGGCAGATGCGGATTGAACCCACCGTTGAACGCCGCCAGGTCCCCACCCAACGCCAGCAGTTCGTCAAGCTTCGCGAAGACCTCCTCATGGCTCAACACATACCCGCCATCTTGGCTTGGCAGTTTATAGAACGCACAATAATCGCACTGGGCCACGCACACATTCGTGTAGTTGATGATCCGCATCACCATGTACGTACACGAACCCGGAGCATGAAACCGGCCCCGCACCTGTCCCGCCAGCAACTGCAACTCCTCATCCGAGGCATTCACCCAGAGCCACCGCGCCTCGTCTCGCCCAATACGCCCACCCTGCGCGACCTTGGCGGCAATCTCCGAAAATATCGTCTCAACAGAAGCGGCAATCTGACCCATATCTCTAGTGTAGTGCTCGAAACTCGTCAGAACCACCTGTGAAATCCTCCAACGACCCACAAGCCCGTCTGTCGTTCATCTGCTGAAATATTCCCACACAGAAACTATTTCCCATTCGCATACGTAAACGTGTATAAATCTCACGCATGCGGTCGTGCCCGCCGTGCTCAAGCCGACGAGCATACCAGCACAGCCACCCTGCATCGCTCGGAGGAATTCAGTTCATGTCGTCGTTCGTTCGTCATCTCTCATCGACGGTTGCCCTGCTAGCCGCACTCTCTCCTGTTGCTCATCCTCAAAGCCTCCCCACCACATGGGTCGACAAAGACACCGGCCACCGCGTCTACCGCCTCACCGACGAACCCGGCTCCTCCGCCTTCTACTTCAACGTCAACGACTACACCCCCGACGGCAAAGAGCTCATCTACACCGCACCCGACGGCATTCACGTCCTCACCCTCGCAACCAAAAAGACACGCCTCCTCGTCCCCAACCCTCCCCGCCCCGCCGACGACAACGATCCCGCAGCGCGCTTCCGCAACAGCGTTCACGCCGTCGTAGTCGGCCATAAAACACCCACCGTCTTCTACACGCAGCCCGAACCCGGCAGCAAACCCGGAGCAGTGATCGTCTCCGTCTACAAAGCAGACATCAACACCGGCAAAATCCAGAAGCTCACCACGCTTCCTCCAGGCGCCTACATAGCGACCGTCAACGCCGACGAAACTCTCGCGGCCGGTACCATGAACGACGGTCCAGCCGTTGACGCACCCTACGGCGCCAACCTACCCAGCGCTCGCCAAACCGCTCCAGACCCCACAGCCGGCGCGCACGTCCAGCCCGAAGGCAAAGGCGCCATGATGGAGCGCCGCCTCGCCTCCCGCCAGCCCCTCATCCTCTTCACCATCAACCTGCAAACCGGCAAGATGACCACCCTCCTTCACAGTACCGACTGGGTCAACCACCTCCTCTTCTCGCCAGTCGATCCAACTCTCCTCATGTACTGCCACGAAGGCCCATGGCAAAAAGTCGATCGCATCTGGATGATCCACACCGACGGCACCCACAACACCCTCATCCACAAGCGCACCATGCTCATGGAGATCGCCGGCCATGAGTTCTGGGGCCTCGATGGCAAGACCATCTGGTACGACTGGCAGTATCCCAAAGGCGAAGACTTCTTCCTCGCTGGCTACGACCTCGACACCCACAAGCGCACTGCCTTCCACATGCAACGCAACGAATGGTCCATTCACTTCAACCTCACCCAGGACCTCGACCTCTTCACCGGCGACGGTGGCGATCCCGGCCAGGTCGCCAAAGCACCCGACGGCGAGTGGATTGAACTATTTCACCCTCAGATGATCACGGGCCAGGGCGCGCTCAACGATCCCGACTTCTGGCAGCCCGGCGTCTTCCACTCCGAGCATCTCGTCAACATGGCCCACCACAACTACAAGCTCGAACCCAACGTTCGCTTCACGCCTGACAAGAGCATGGTCATCTTCACCAGCAACATGTTCGGGCCAAGCTACGTCCTCGGCGTCGAAGTCAACAAGGCCGTAAACCCCAACCCATCCGAGGTCCTCTCCACACCAGAGCTCGCCGCAAAATTCAACCCCAGCAAGCCAACCTCAACTCCCAACGACAAGTAGCCTTTGAGCGGCGCGCAGCAACCACACGCGCCGCTCGCTCTTCCGTGATTAGCCGCGCGAAGGGCTCTTCCCTAGCAGCTCCCGCGCAATCACCATCCGCTGAATCTCGCTGGTCCCCTCACCAATCGGACACAGCCTCACATCGCGATAAAACTTCTCCGCCGGATAGTCCTTGATGAACCCATATCCACCATGAATCTGCACGCCCTCATCGCAGATCTTGCACGCAATCTCGCTCGCATACAGCTTCGCCATCGCCGACTCGAGCGTCACCTTCTTCCCCGCGTCCTTCATCTGCGCCGCTCGCATCGTCAACAACCACGCTGCATCCAACTGCGTCGCCATATCCGCCAGCTTGAACTGAATCGCCTGAAACTCGCTGATCGCCTTCCCAAACTGCCGCCTCTCCTGCGCATACTTCATCGCGGCATCGAACGCCCCACGCGCCATCCCCAAACTCAACGCAGCAATCGAGATCCTTCCCCCATCCAGCACCCGCATCGCATCCTTGAAGCCGTCACCCTCCTTACCAACCAGATTCTCCGCAGGAATTTCGCAATCCTCGAAGATCAACTCCGCCGTATCGCTGGCCCGCAGTCCAAGCTTGTTCTCCTTCCGCCCCGATCGAAACCCCTTCGTCCCGCGCTCCACCACAAACGCCGAGATCCCTCCACGAGTTCCCTTCTCTTTATCCGTCACCGCCAGCACCACCGCGCAGTTCGCATAGCTGCCATTCGTGATGAACGTCTTGCTCCCGTTCAGCACCCACTTGTCGCCCTGCTTCACCGCAGTCGTCCGCGCCCCGCCAGCATCCGAACCCGACCCCGGCTCCGTCAATCCCCAAGCCCCCAGCCACTGCCCACTCGCGAGCTTCGGAATCCATCGCTTCCTCTGCTCGTCATTACCACCCAGCATGATGTGGTTCGTGCAAAGCGAATTGTGCGCCGCAACGATAATCCCCACGCTGCCATCGACGCGCGACAACTCCTCAATCGCCAGCACATACTCCACATAACCCATCCCAGCGCCGCCCAGCGACTCCGGAAAGATCACCCCCAGCAGCCCCATCGCGCCCAGCTTCTTCACCACCTCGTGCGGAAACTCGCTCTTCTCATCCCACTCCGACACATGCGGCGCAACTTCACCTTCCGCAAACGCCCGCACCGCACTCTGCAACTGCTTCTGCTCTTCCGTCAAACCAAACATGGACCCTCCATAGCCTCATAACCAACGCTAATACATGTATCACATTCATGCATACTCTGGCTCGCCGCACCGCATGCAAATAAAAAGGGCGTGAGCATTCAAGCCCACGCCCCTCAACACATCCAGCCAAATCTAGATCCGGTCCAAAGCCTGTTCCAGATCCGCCACAATATCCTCAACATCCTCAATCCCCACCGAGACCCGCATCAGTCCATCCGTAATCCCCAGCTTCGCCCGGCCCTCTGCCCCGACCGCAGCATGGGTCATCGTCGCCGGATGACAGATCAGAGTCTCCACTCCGCCCAGCGACTCCGCCAGCACCCCCAGCCGCAGAGACTTCGCAAACGTATTCGCGTTCTCCAGCGAACCCAGCTCCATCGAGATCATCGACCCGAACCCACGCTGCTGCCGCTTCGCCAACTCATGTTGCGGATGCTCCACCAGCCCCGGATAAAACACCTGCTGTACCTTCTTGTGTCCCTTCAAAAAATCGGCGACTATCCGACCGCTCGCGTCATGCTGCTTCATCCGCACCGCCAGCGTCTTCACGCCGCGCAGCAACAAGTAGCTATCAAACGGCGACAGAATCCCCCCCGTGCACTTCTGCACGAACCGAAATCTCTCAGCATGCTCCGGCTTAGTACAAATCAGCACGCCGCCAAGCCCATCCGAGTGCCCATTCAAAAACTTCGTTGTCGAGTGCATCACAATATCCGCGCCCAGCGCGATCGGCTGCTGCAGATACGGCGACAAAAACGTGTTGTCGACACTCAACTCCACGCCCTTCGCATGGCAGATCCTCGCCACCGCAGCAATATCAGTCAGTGACATCATCGGGTTCGTCGGCGTCTCGATATGCACCAGCTTCGTCGCCGGAGTAATCGCCGCGGCAACATTCTCTGCAACGCTTGTATCGACGTAGGTAAACGTCAGTCCATAGTTCGCCAGCACATAATCAAACAGCCGCCCCGTCCCACCGTACACATTGTCCGAACAAATCACATGGTCGCCCGACTTCATCATCGTGCACAACGCAGTAATCGCAGCCATCCCGCTGCCGAACGCATGCGCACTCGTTCCACCCTCCAGCGAGCGCAGATTCTCCTCTAACGCATCTCGCGTCGGGTTAGTCAGACGAGCATACTCATGCCCCTTGTTCTCACCGATCGCCTCCTGCTGATACGTCGAGGTCAGATAGATCGGCACATTCACTGCACCGGTCGCCTTATCCGGCTCCTGCCCATCATGAATCGCCCGCGTAGCAAACCCAAATCTCTTCGCTTCCATTATTTGTAACCTCTACCGTCGCAATCTATTTGAAATACAGACTTAGTTCAGCAACCCCTTCGACAGATACCGCTCCGCCGAATCCGGAATCACCGTAATCACTCTCTTCCCCGCACCCAGCTCCTTCGCAACATCCACCGCGGCACACAACATCGCCCCCGCACTCGAGCCAGCAAAGACGCCTTCCTCCACAGCCAACCGCTTCACCATCGCAAACGCCGGTTCATCCATCACCATCATCACGCGGTCGCACACACTCCGGTCAAACGTTGCTGGAATAAACGACACCCCAATCCCCTCCACCTTATGCGGCCCCGGCTCTCCGCCCTCCAGTACGCTGCCCTGCGGCTCTACCGCGACAGTCAAAATTCCCGCCCGCTTCTTCTTGAAAAACCGCGCCACTCCAGTGAACGTACCCGCCGATCCCACACCGGAGACCCAGGCATCCACACGGCCCTCCATCTGCTCCCATATCTCCGCCGCCGTCGTCTCCTCATGAAAATCCGGGTTCGCCGGATTCTCAAACTGCAGCGCCGCAAACGCTCCCGGCGTCTCCTTCTCAAACTGCAGCGCCCGCCGAATCGCCCCAGCCATGCCCTCTGCCTCAGGAGTCCGCTCCACCGTCGCGCCCAGCCCGCGCATCAGCTTGCACTTCTCCTCCGCAAACTGCTCCGGCACGTACAACATCACCTTGTACCCGCGATTCACGCCGATCAGCGCCAGCCCCACCCCGGTATTTCCCGCCGTCGCCTCCACAATCGTGCCGCCAGCCCGCAACACCCCACGCCGCTCCGCATCCAGCACAATCCCCAGCGCCGCGCGATCCTTGATGCTCCCACCCGGATTCAAATACTCAAGCTTCGCCCATATCTCCGCGCAGTTTTCAGTACCACTCGCCTGCTCCAGTCGGCGCAGTCGCACCATCGGCGTCTGTCCCACCAGATCCAAAATATTCTCGACAACCTTCATCAATCCAAACCCTCGCAAAACTAAACTGTCACGTCTTATCGTACTGACAGACGTGAATATCCCGCAGCGCTCTACCGCAACGCCATCAGCGATCCTACGCCATTAGTTCTTCTTACCGGAACTGAAGCTCGCGTCCCCACCCTTCGACGCATCCGCTACAACCCTCGGATAATACCCGGTCCTCGTACGCACCGACAGCCTTCCGAAGTTCTTCGACTTCGCCTCTACATGCACCTCGCGATACCCACCCAGCGTCGGAGACTTCGTCGAGTGATACGAGATCGTGTACTGCGTCCGAATATCCTGCGCGACCTCAGCAGCAATCGCATCTACCTCTCGCACCGACTTCGGAAAATAAGCCGCTCCACCCGTCTGCTCCGCCAGCGTCTCCAGCACCCTGCGCGCGTGTCGCGACTCGCGCTTGTCCGTATCGTCTCCAAACAGCAGCCCAACGCAGTAGATCACCGGCCCATCCAGATCCTGAATCCTCCGAATCGTCTGCTCCAGCGTCGCGCTCGAAGCATTATCCTCGCCGTCCGTCACAACCAGCAGCACCTGCTTCGGGTGCTTCGCGTTCTTGCTCAAATAATCCGCTGAGGCCACCAGCGCGTCGTAAATCGCCGTCCCACCACTCGACTTGATATACCCCAGCCCCTGCTGCAGCTTGTCGATGTTATTCGTAAAGTCCTGATCGATGAACGCCTCCCATGAGAAGTCCACCAAAAACTCCTCGTCCTCCGGATTCGACAGCTTCACAAAATCCAGCGAGGCCTTATCCACCGCCTGCCGCTTGTCATACATCGATCCCGAGCTATCGATCAGCAGCCCCAGCGACACCGGCAGATCTTCATGCCGGAACGAAGCGATCGTCTGCGGCACGCCATCCTCATAGACATGAAACGCATCTTTATCCAGCGTCTGCACCGAGCGGCCACTCCCATCCAGCACCGTCGCATTCAGCCGAACCTCATAAGCATCCTGCCGTAGCGTGTACTTGCCGTTCTCCCGTTCAATCGTCCCAACGGCAGCCGCCCCCTGCGCCGCCCCGGCTTTACCCTGTACCGGCACATCAGGATCAGGCGACGCCACAGGGTCACGGTCCACTGTCAACGAAGGCTGCGCCGTTGCTGGTTGCTGTTTCGCTTGTGCCTGCGAAGCCGCTGGCTGCTGGGCCCATCCACCCGCACCACCGGTCATCAACATCAGTCCCGCCGCAGTAGCCCACGGCCCAAATATCCTACTGCGAAGGTGCATAGTACCCCTGGCGATTGTGTACCGTCAGGGTCGGAAGCCCTGGCGGCGGCACGAGTCGTATCTTCAATTTACGCCAGTTCCCATCCTGCTTCACCTCAGAGGGCCTATATCCGATCACATATTCATTCCGAAGCTCCGCGCTGATCCGCGAAGCAATGTCGCCCATATCACCCATCTCCGACACACGAAACATCCGTCCCCCCGTCATCTCGCAGATATCCGTCAGCAGAATCGGCCCCAACTGCTCCTCGGTTGTCGGAGCATATTGATCGAATATCCCGATCGAATAGATCTGCACATCGCTCTCCCGCACCACCCGCCGCAACTCCCCCTCCGTATAACGGCTCCGGTTATCCCCTCCATCGGAGATGATCAGCAAAGCCTTCCGCTCGTACTTCGCCTGCTTCAACTTATCAACGCCCAGATAGATCGCATCGATCAGCGCCGTCCGGTTCTCCGGCTTCAGCATCACCATCCTGGCCTCCACGTCATCTACCTCAGACGTGTAATCCACAATCACCGCAGGCCGGTCGTTGAACCCCACCACAAAAAACTCATCCTGCGGATTTGATGTCCTCAAAAACTCGCTCAGCGCCTTGCGCGCCCGCACAAACTTCGACGACATACTCCCGCTCAGATCGAAGATGATCCCAATCGTCACCGGCGCATCCTGCGTCGAAAAGCTCTTGATCACCTGACCGATATTATTGTCGAAAACCTGAAAGTTCTCCCTCTCCAAACCCGTCACCAGACGATTCATCGGGTCAGTCACCGTAGCCGGCACCAGCACCAGATTCACATCGACTCGAATCCGGGCATCCCTCCTCGAGGTTGCATGCGCAGCAACGTTATCCGCCCCCTCTAGCAACGGCTTCTGCTCTTCGGGAGTCTTCGGCGGTGGGGGTGCCGTCGGCGTAGCCACCTGATCCAGCGGATTCTCCTGCGCCCGACAGACTTGGCTCCCCGTCACGCTCCACAGCCCAATGCCCAGCATCACCGCCAGCCCCAACACCACCCGGCGCGCGGCCAAACTCAGCGCTCGTCCAGCGCCTTTTACGCCGCCCTTTACGCGTTTCCCGCCCTGCAGATCGATGTCCATCGTGGCACCTATGCAACCCTGCAACCCGTCAGCCGCCGCAGAACCAGTGGCTATCGCCACTCCGTACTATTTCGCCAACTACCCGAGCCTGTCGCCGCAACACTCAAAACCATCCAATGCGTTGTTCCACAGATAATAGACCCACTGTCAAGCCCTTTTGTCACCATTTCTTCGCCACCTTGTCGCCGCCTGTCTTCTCAACGCTTTTCGTACCCTTTTCAGATTCACATCCCTACTCCTAATCGTCTCTTCACGCCAAACCCGTACAATCACTTCATATTCCAAATCTGGAGAAACCCAAAAGCATGGCCCGTCTTTACCCCTTCCGCGCCCTCCGTTACGACCCAGCCCGCGTCAACATGGAAGACGTCGTCACCCAGCCCTACGACAAGATCACCCCGGCCATGCAGCAGCGCTACTACGAAGCCAGCCCCTACAACCTCATCCGCGTCATCCTCGGCAAACACGAGCCCAACGACACCGAACCGCAGGACTTCCTCCCCGCCGGCGAAAAGGCACACAACGTCTACACCCGCGCCGCCCAAACCCTTCACGAGTGGCGTCGCGACCACATCCTCGCCGAAGAGTCCGAGCCCGCCGTCTACGGCTACTCCCAGACGTACACCGTCCCAGGCACCTCCGAAGCTCCGCGAACGCCGCGGCTTCATCGCCCTCGGCCATCTCTACGACTACGCCGACAAAGTCGTCTACCGCCACGAGCAGACCTTCCCCAAGCACAAGTCCGACCGCCTCGCCCTCTTCAAGGCCACCCGCGCCTACTGCGAGCAGATCTACATGCTCTACTCCGACCCCGCCTTCACCGCCGAAAAGCTCATCTTCGGCGCCAGTGGCCCCAACGGAGAAGATACAAACCCCGCCGACCTCGCCATCACCGACGAGTACAACGTCGTCCATCGCGTCTGGAAGCTCACCGACCCGAACCTCATCAACCTCCTCCTCACCGCCATGGCCGACAAGAAGCTCATCATCGCCGACGGCCACCACCGCTACGAAACCTCGGTAGCCTACGCCAAAGAGCGCTCCGCCCAGCTCAAGCTCCCCTTCAACCAGGCATTCCCCAGCGACGAAGACAGCTCCCCCTCCGTCATCGCCGACGGCGACACCCGCTCCATGCTCCCCACCCCTGCCTTCCCCGAAGCCGCCATGATGATGACCTTCGTCAACATGGACGCACCCGGCATCACCATCCTCCCCACCCACCGCGTCGTCAGCGGCATCGAAAACTTCTCCTCCCCCGACTTCATCACCCGCGCCAGCGCCTTCTTCAACGTAAAAGAGCTAGCCACGCCCGATCTCTCCGCCCTCAGCGCCGCACCCCGGCACCGCATTCCTCGCCGCCACCGGCGACGGCAACTACCTCCTCACCCCAAAGCCCGACATCATCGCCGCCCAACTCAAAGACATCTCCCCCCGCCAGGCCCAGCTCGACGTCGTCCAGCTCCACCGCATCATCCTCGACAAGCTCCTCGGCCTCGATCAGGAGACCATCACCCGTCTCGGCAACGTCCGCTACATCCGCGAAGCCGACGAAGCCATCTCACTGGTCGAATCCGGCGACGCCAACATCGCCTTCCTCATCAAGCCCATCACCCTCGACCAGCTCCGCGACATCTCCCTCTCCGGCGACGTCATGCCGCAAAAATCCACCGACTTCTACCCCAAGCTCCTAAGCGGCCTCGCCATCTACGCCCTCGACTAGCGAAGGCTCTACAACCAACAGTGTTGTGCTCTCCGGGAATCGTAATTTACTCTGCCAGCGATGCTGATTCTTACTCTTGTACTGGTTCTGACGGGCGGCGGCCTTATGCAGTACCAGCGGCCTACCTGTGCCGTTAGTGCGCAAAATTCTGCTGTGCCCAGAGCAGTTACAGGGCAGATTGTTGATGTCACCGGTGCAGTCATACCAAACGCAGAGGTGCTCGTCCGCGCGGCCAACAGAAACTTCTCCTATACTCATACCGACGGTGCGGGATGTTTCTTCATCGCCGCGCCTCTTTCCCCTGCAGAGATTCACGCGCGCGCCCAAGGATTTCGCTCCACAAGCCAGCCCATACCAGTATCGGCAAACTTGGAGACCCCGCCGATCTTATTTCACCTCGAGGTAGGAAGTGGCTCATACGTCGAGGTAATGAATGAAACGCAAACCGCTCTCGTAAATCACAGCTACACGGTTTGCGTGACTGATTTATCAGGCCATCCCGTCCAAGCCACGCTGGTGCTGCAGTCAAAGCCAGAGACACCGCCCAAGCCTCTGCTAACCGACGTTTGGGGTTGTGCCCTCGTGGTGGCTCCTAACCCTCAACCGATTCTTCACGTCACAGCTGAAGGGTTTCAGGCTCTCGACGCTCCACTGCCAAAATCGACAACACCTTATCCTCCTGTAAAACTCACCCTGCAACCGGTCCATCCTCAGTCGTAAAGATTCAACGGCTCTACCAGCTACAATCAAGCAAGACCCTTCACTTTGACCTCTCCACACCGACAGATCGCCACGCTCTTTCTCGCTCTCATGGCGGCGACGGCCATCGCCCAACAAACTCCCACCCCCCGCACCCTCATCCTCATCGACCCCGCCCACGGAGGCCCCGACCCCGGAGCCAAGCTCGCCGACAACGTCACCGAAAAATCCCTCACCATGGCCTTCGCAGCCCGCCTCCGCACCCTCCTCTCCACCAGCGGCTTCTCCGTCATGTCCACCCACGAAGCCGACCCAACCGTCACCTTCACCACCGACCAGCGCGCCGAGATCGCCAACCACTCCCACCCCACCGCCTGCCTCATCCTCCACGCTACCGACAGCGGCAACGGCGTCCACATCATTACCTCCGAACTCTCACCGCCCGACGACTCCTACGACCCCGACGCCCACCGCCCCATCCCATGGAACACCGCGCAATCCGCCTCCATTCCCCAGAGCCTCGCTCTCGCCAATCAGGTCGGTCTCGCACTCCTCCACGCCAAGCTCCCCGTCATCGTTACCCGAGCCTCCATCCGCCCCCTCGACAACCTCACCTGCCCCGCCATCGCCATCGAGATCGCCCCCCTCACCCGCGACGATGACACCACTCCCGTCACCGACGCCAACTACCAGCAACAGATCGCCCAGGCCATCGCCTCCGGCCTCACCTCCTGGCGCACACGCCAACTCCCCGCCGCCACCGGAGCCGCCCGATGATCCCCCGCTACCAGCGCATCCTCTTCTGGAGCCTCACTGCCGGCATCCTCCTCATGGCCGCCTTTCTCCTCCATGGCTGCCAGCAGGCCCACAAGCGTCTCGCCGCCCTCAACGACGCCACGCCCATCGCCGCCCCCACCAACGCCAACACCGAAGACGTCACCCTCTACCTCGCCAGCGACGCCGATGCCTCCATCACACCCACCACCCAATCGCTCGCGCTCCCGCAAGAGCCCACCGTCCGCGCTCGCGCCCTCCTCGACCACCTCCTCTCCACCTACGCCCTGCCCACCTCCGCCCACCCACTCCAAAGCGGCCCAGCAGTCGATGATGTCTTCCTCCTATCCGACCCGACACAATCCAGCTCGCAGGCCACCGCTCAGCTAGCCGTCGTCAACCTTCGCGGCTCCTTCATCGATAACCACCCCTCCGGCGTCCTCGTCGAAGCCCTCACCCTGCAATCGATCATCGGCACCCTCCACGCTGCACTCCCGCAGGTCACCACCATTCGTTTCCTGGTCGACGGCCAGCCCCACGACACCCTCGCCGGCCACGCCGATCTCCTCCGCACCTACCCCGCGACCGACACCACCACCCATCCCACCCCACCCACAGACAGCCAGTAACTCACATCCAAAACCCTCATACTCAAACGCACGAGAAAGCAAGATGACCGAAAGCACCACCACCCACACGCAGCCCCCAACGAAATCCCCTACCATCGGCGTCTTCGACTCCGGCTTCGGCGGCCTCACCGTCCTTCGCGCTCTGCTCCCCCTCATCCCCGGCGCGCACTACATCTACTTGGGTGACACCGCCCGTCTCCCCTACGGCTCCAAATCCCGCGAGACCATCGCCCGCTACGCCGTCTCCAGTGCAAAGTTCCTCCACGAGCAAGGCGCCGACCTCCTCGTTATCGCCTGCAACACCGCCACCGCCCTCGCCCTCGAAGACATCCAGCAAGCTCTGCCCATCCCAGTCATCGGCGTCGTCCAACCCGGAGCCCACGCAGCCCTGGCCGCCTCAACCCAACCCACCGTCGAGTCACCCCATCACGTCCTCGTCCTCGCCACCGCCGCAACAGTCCAATCCCACGCCTACACCCACGCCCTCAACGCCCTCGGCCTCGAAGCCTGCGAAAAAGCCTGCCCCCTCCTCGTCCCGCTAGTAGAAGAAGGCTGGACCAACCACCCCGTCACCGACGACGTCCTGAAGATCTACCTAACCGAAGCCCTCGCCTCTGCCCCCGCCACCCAGACGCTCTTGCTAGGCTGCACCCACTACCCACTCATCGAGCCAGCCATTCACCGCACCCTCGCCACCATCAACCATCCCCTCACCATCATCGACTCGGCCGACGCGACCGCTCGTGCCACGGCCACCCTCGTCGCCGAACACTTCCCCAACCTCACCACCACCGCCAAACCCACCACCACCTTCTACGCCACCGACTCCATCGAAAAGTTCCAGCGCCTCGGCTCCAACTTCCTCGGCCAGCCGGTAGACGAAGTGAACCTCATCGACCTCGGCGGCTAAACCAATCACATCAAGCCTTCAACAAAACCAACCATACGACAGCCTATGGCGAGAAACGGCAGGATCATCCTTCTGAATGGAACCTCCAGCGCGGGAAAGTCTACCCTCGCAAAAGCACTGAGGGAGAGGCTGGAACCGCAGTTCTGCTTCTATGCCTCGGACCAGCTCGCCGATGCAGGCTTCCGCCCCGTCCAACCAGAAGCGCGCACGGCTGAAGAGAGAAATTCTTCGATGGATTCCACAGGTCGATCCCAGCATTTGCAGCCGCAGGGCTCGATCTGCTGGTCGAGCACATCATCGAGGAGCAAAGCTGGGCCGACGATCTCGTCAAACTCCTATCACCGTTCGACACCTTCTGGATCGGAGTCCACGCACCTCTGTCAGAACTCGAACGCAGGGAGCAACTACGAGGAGACCGGAAAATCGGTGAAGCTGCATACCACCTGAAGACTCACTCGTTCTGCAAATACGATGTAGAGGTAGATTCGATGCAGTCGATCAGTCAAAATGTGAATATCATCGTGGATGCATGGAACAGGCGCCTGCGTTCCCCTGAGTAACCCGACAGAACGAATCAATCATCTGAACCAGAACAGAAGACAAAAGATAAGTAGCTAAACGGAGCGACAAACGACATGCCCTACCTGCTCAAAACCGAACCCACCAAATATTCTTTCGAAGACCTCGAGCGCGACGGCGAGACCACATGGGACGGCATCTCCAACAACCAGGCACTCCTCAACCTTCGCGGCATGAAGAAGGGCGACAAGCTCGTCATCTACCACTCCGTCGTTGGCAAAGCAGCCGTAGGCACAGCAAAGGTCGTCTCCGTCGACGCTGCTGACCCCAAAAATCCCCAGGTCCGCATCCAGCCCGTCAAACGCCTAAAGACAGAGAAGCCCCTCGACGCCATCCGCGCCGCCGCCGTCTTCAAAGACTCGATCATGTTTCGCCAGTTCCGCCTCTCCGTCGTCCCCCTCACCGAAGCTCAGTACGACTGGCTAACAGCAAACTAACTGAACCCACATAAACAGCAAGGGAATACAGGAGAAAGTGTGCGCGTCTTCGTGCAAAAATTACCGTTCGCCCTATTTGCACTTCTTGCAGTCTCCATGCAGGCGCAGTCAACACCCGCGCAGCGTCATGGTCCAGCCTTCGGAACATTTAGCAACCTGCACTACATTGATCAAACCGGCGACGTAGTCGGCACCGAGCTGACGATCATTCCTCAGTACCAAACGGCTTATGCAATCTTTCAGTGCTCTTTAGGTGCCCCAAGCGATCCAGTCTTCGTCCCCGTGACAATAAACGGCAATCAGATCCAATTCACGGTTCACAGTCGGGACAAAAGTTGCGATGGAGCCTTCACCGGCACCATCACTGCCCGCGGCATGAAGCTCGTCACGCAAAGCGAAAACAAAAGCCCGAAGGCCTCTGAAGCAAGCGAACTCCTTTCGCGACGAGCAAGCTACTGGTCTCGTTAGCGCAACCTATTCGTCGCAGTCTCTCCATCGACTCTCGTAAGTTATCCCTTCGCGAAAACCACCTTATTCTCAAAATATGAAGCATTCGCCATGTGGCAAGCCGCCGCCGCATGATGTCCAAACACAACATCCTCCACCACCGGCTTCCGTGAACGAACCGCATCGAAGAACGTAGCCAGATGCGGCCTCAACTCATCCCACGATGGTCCCTTCCACGTCATCGTCTCATCCAGCGGGTGCTCCGCCAGAAACGCATCGTGCTCCGCATGCCACTGCTTCTCATACGCCGCATGCATCGCCGCCGGAAACCCGTTGATCCCATACGCCGGCGACCGATCCACCCCAAGCTCCGGAGTCAGTGTCACCTGGTTGGTATTTGAAACCTCGATCACACCCTTCGGCCCCATGAACCGCGTCACCTCCGGGGTCTCCGTCCCCAGCGTCAGCCGCACCGTCACCGCTACATTGCCATACTCGAACGAGGTCACCATCAGATCCGGCATGTTCCGCCCATCCTTCCACCGATAGATCCCGCCAATCGAATACGCCTTATCCGGAACTGCGTTGATGCCGGTCACAAACTGCATTCCGGTCAGCAGATGCACCATCAGGTCCCCTGCCATCCCCGTTCCATACTCACGAAACGCCCTCCACCGCGCAAACGCAATTGGATCGAACGCCTTCTTCGGCGCGGTTCCCTGCCACGTCACCCAGTCCAGCGTCTCCGGCGACAGATCAAGCGGCGGCGGATACACCCACGCCCCACCCGGCGAGTTCCTCCCCAGCTGCAGCTCCACCTGATGCACCTCGCCAATCGCCCCGCTGTCGTACAACTCCTTCGCCTTCCCAAACACCTTCGAACTCACCCGCTGCGATCCCACCTGCACAAAGTTCTTGCTGCTCTTCACCACCGCGACCATCTCTTCACCCTCGCCAATGGTGTGCGCCATCGGCTTCTCGCAGTGAACATCCTTCCCGGCACGAATCGCGTCCACCGTAATCTGCTTATGCCAGTGATCCGGCACCGCCACAATCACAGCTTCAATATTCTTATCCTCCAGAATCTCCTGATACCGCCGCGTCGTCTTAATCTGCTGCCCGGCAATCTCCTTCGCCAGCGTATGTCGCCCGTCATACAGGTCGCACGCCGCAACACACTGCGCCTGCGGTAACGTCACTGCCGCCCTTAGCAGCGACGACCCCTGAATCCCCACCCCGATGCTCGCAAACCGCACCCGGTCTCCGCTCGCCGCCGGCTGCCCTGCCTGCTCCTGCCCCAGCATCATCGCCCCAGGCAACATCGCCGCCATGGCCGACCCGCCACTCGTCTGCAAAAACCTTCTCCGCGAAAACTCCGACATCGAAACAACCTCCTCAACCAGCGCCTCCACTATAGAAGAACTCGCACCCCCGCCCATCCTGCTATCCTTTCTGTTGGGCTATGCGTCACCAGCCCTAGCCGTCTCGAAAGGATCACCGCGCATCATGATTGACCTCAAAGGCAAAGTCGCCGTCGTCTTCGGCCTCGCCAACAAACGCAGCATCGCCTGGGGCATCGCCCAGAAGCTATCCGAAGCCGGCGCCACTCTCGCCATCTGCTATCAGAACGAGCGCCTCCAGCGCGAAGCCGAAGAACTCGCAGCCGACCTCCCCGGCACCAAGACCTTCCGTTGCGACGTCTCCATCGACGCCGACATCGACGCAGTCTTCGAGCAGTTCAAAACCACCTACGGCAAGCTCGACATCATCGTTCACTCCATCGGCTTCGCCCCCAACATCAAAAACAGTGTCCTCAACACCGCCCGCGAAGACTTCCGTATCGCACACGACATCAGCGCCTACTCCCTCATCGCCATCGCGCGTGCCGCCGAGCCTCTCATGTCCGAGGGCAGCTCCATCCTCACCCTCACCTACTACGGCGCCGACAAAGTCTTCCCCAACTACAACATCATGGGAGTAGCAAAAGCTGCACTCGAAGCAACCGTCCGCTATCTCGCTTCCGACCTCGGCCCCAAAAAAATCCGCGTCAACGCCATCTCCGCAGGCCCCATCAAAACTCTCGCCGCGCGCGGCATCAGTGACTTCACCAGCATCCTCACTGCGGTCGAACAGCGCGCCCCACTCCACCGCAACGTCGACGCGTTAGAAGTCGGCAACACCGCCCTCTTCCTCTCCAGCGACCTCGCCAGCGGCATCACCGGCGAAATCACCTTCGTCGACTGCGGCTTCAACATCACCGGCCTCTAGCTCCCTCCCAAAGAACACCGTCATCTCGACCGAAGCAGCTCACAGCCCATCGTGAGCTGCACAGTCTAGAGACCCCGCATTTTGCCTCCGCTTTTCATCTTCCACCCGCTCATTTCGAGTATCCTTCACTCCAAATCAAAGGAGCGAACATGACCATCTCTGAAATTCTCCTCCAGGACTTCGACACCGAGATCTCCAACACCCGCCGCACCCTGGAGCGCGTCCCCGAAGGCAAGAACGACTTCAAGTGTCACGACAAGTCCATGCCCCTCGGCAAGCTCGCCATGCACTGTGCCTCTCTTCCCCTCTTCGGCTCCTACATCATCCTCGACGACGGCATGGACATGGCCAAGCCAACCCACCCCCAGTCCTCCTTTGTCTTTGAATCCCGTCAAGCCTGTCTCAGTAGACTCGACGAAAGCGCCGCAGCCTGTCGCAGCGCCATCGCCGCAGCCTCCGACGAAGCCCTCGCCGCTCCCTGGAAGTTCAGCTTCGGCGATCAAATCATCTCCCACGGCCCACGCTCACTAGCCTTCCGCCAGATGTGCTTCAACCACCTCATCCATCACACCGCGCAGCTCGGCGTCTACCTCCGCCTCAACGACATCCCCGTCCCCGCCCTCTACGGCCCATCCGCCGACGAGCAATGGGGCTCCTGACGAATGCCACGATTCGCCTCAGTGCAGACTGAACGCAAATCCCGTAGAAAACTGCAGCGAGTTCTTCTTGTACCCAACCTGCGGATTGTTCAGGAAGTTGTCGATCACCGACACAGCGAAGCCTAGTTTTTTGTAAACGGGCATCCTCACTGAACTATTAGCCGAAGCCGAAAACGCACTTGCATTGTTCCACGCGATATCGGCTGCAAGCTTTTCATCGAAGCTGATCTTGCCCCACTTGCGCGAGTAAGCTTCCGTCAGTGAAGACCCGATCAGGTGCAGATTCAGTTCTGAAACATCAGCCGTCGCATTGAACTGCTGTCCTTCATAGTGCAGATCGGCCGTAACATCAAACTCCCGATGTTCTGTCTTCAGCAGAGTCGCTCCAACTCCGCCGCCATAAATCTGCTGCAGAACCAGGCCCTGCGAGTAGTCGTGATCGAACGACGTAACCTGCAGATAATAGCCCCTCCGACTGAAGTATTCGTCGCGTTCCGCACCCACATGGAAGATATTGGTGTACGTATCGGGGTCGCCCACCTGCGTCGTCTTGCCTGCGCTTAGATTAAAGTCAAACGTCGTCCGAAGTTTCGGATCCAGCCAACTCACCGAAGGAACAGAACGCCGGAACGATGCGCTCAACGCAAGCAGGAAGCTATTCTGCGTCGAAAAGATCGTCGTCGAACCCGTCGTAACATGTCCATCCCAGCCCGACGTCAATCCAATCTTCCTGTGAATCTCCTTCTGGTACGAGACGTCATCAACGATAAATCCGATCTTCACAGTCGGTATATCTGTCTCAGCGATTACCTCTTTGTTGGAAGCGCTATCCTTCTCACTCTTGACCGGTGCCGCACTCTCACCCGATTTACCAGGAACTGTCGGAGACACCACAATCTCCTTCTCATGAATCTTGATCGCACCCTGTGGCACCGCCGCGCTATCTCTTGAATCCTTAATATCTTTCGGAATGACCGCGAACTCACGATTAGACTTCAACTCCGTAACATTGACCCACTCCACCGTGACCTCTCCCGCCAGATCGCTCTTGAATTTAATCTGCGTCCCAGTCGAATTCAGCAGCTGCCCCGTGAGCCGATCCCCGTTTTTGAGAGTCAGCTCCTCCTTGATCTGCGGCTCTTTTGGAGTCGTCGCCTTCGTTGGTGTCTTCGGGCTCTGGGCAACTCCGGCAAGAGTCACGGACAGCAAAATCAAGAGCCCTGCAGCGAACCTGCAACACTCTCGAATAGGCAGACGAAGTTCTTTGTCGTAGTAATACCTGTTAGTAACCATTTGAGAATTCCTCACAGAATCGAAGACAAGAATCTCTGGCAATACCGCAAGAGGCGGCCCTGAGGCCGCCTCTTCTTCATGCACCCAACTCTTACTGTTGCGTCGTTTTCTGCTCTCAGCCCAAGACCAGGAGTGCCCCAACAACCCAGAGCAACGCGGCTGCGACGGTGTTCGAGGTCTTGCTCTTCATAGGGCGCTTTCTCACTAAATCGAATAAATCTACCAGTAGATGGAAAGCCTAGCCTCTCCGATCAACTACCGGAACTAGCAGTACTAGTAGAAAAGGCGGGAATTACGAAGCAACCACAAGGGTTAGCCAATGGAGCAGGATATGAGCGGTCGGAATAATCACGAACGCCTACTTGGACATGCTGAAACAAATTGATGCCGGCACTACTAATACTGCTAGTTCACTCATCTGCGCAACTGGGTTTAACCTCACAAATACCGATAATCTGCGGTCAGTCGAAGTGTGTTTGCTGGGTGACGCCACACCCGCAATTGACGACGACTGGGGCAACTTATTGGTAAGAAATATCGTCTTTAATGATCGAATATTTCAAATCAGTTTCTTACCAAAAGGGTTCAACTGAGCATGGACTCGCACCTATCAAAACGCGATGTGCGAGAAGCCGGCAATGTGAAGCCTTGCTGCCTCCATCTACTGTTGTTGTTGCTGGTATCTTTGGCTGCGACGCACAAAGCCTATGGCGACGTCTCCCTTCTGATTGAGGAACCCTTCGGGTTCTTCGGCAGCATCAACCCAACAGGTCACTCCGCAATCTATCTCAATCGCGTATGCGCAGAGACACCGACGATGTTGCGCCGTTGCCAGGCCGGCGAAACAGGCGTCGTCATCAGCCGCTACTCGGGTGTTCGAAAGCTCGATTGGATTGCAATCCCGCTCCTGCCGTATCTCTACGCCGTCGAGAAGCCCGAGGACGTTCCTCAATGGGCCGACAAAGCTACCGTCCTGAAGATGCGCGAGGAGTACGCCGAAGCCCACTTGGAATCACTCGTCTCAATCACTAAGGACTACGACTACGACACCAGGCGCGTGTGGCCGATGCTGGTAGGCGTGGCCTACATCAGAAAGATCTACAGCTTCGAGATCGCCACGACAGACGAACAGGACGACCGCATCATCGAAGAGTACAACGACACGGAAAACGAGACCCACTTTAATCTATTCACCAACAACTGTGCCGACTTCTCGCGACATCTCCTCAACACCCTCTACCCCAATTCAGTTGGCAAAAGCTTCACAGCCGATGTCGCCATCACGACCCCCAAGCAGATCGCCAAATCTCTATCCAACTACGCACGTCACCATGAGGAGCTCGAATTACACGAAATTATTATTCCCCAGGTTCCTGGAGCGATCCCGCGCAGCCACACCAACCGAGGCGTCATAGAATCTCTCGTCAGAACCAAAAAATATGCTCTTGTCATCGGTGCCCTTAACCCCTATTTGCTGGCTGGCTTGGCAGTCGACTATCTGAAAAACGGCCGCTTCAGACTCGAAAACCACGCGCCAGTCGTCCCCGTAGCGGATCAGGAGCAGGCGCTCTCCGTCGGCACTAGCGATATTCCCTCGAAGGCGTTTCTCGCAGACGGCCAGGCACCCTAGCTTCGGCGACGCGGCCACAATACAGCAATCAGGAAGACTCTTCACGAGTCGAAATCTACGACGAGACCGCTGACCACGGAACTTGCGCCCGCACAGTCGTTCCAACGCCAATCGCAGAATCGATCGTGAATGCGCCACCAATCAGATAGATCCTCTCCTGCATACTGATCAACCCCAGACCTGCCGAAGTCTTCGGGTGAAAGTTAAACCCGGTACCGTCATCACGAACACTAAGACTAAGTTCCTCGACCGTGCCGGTTACTTCAACCTGAACAGCTTTAGCGTGGCTATGTTTCGCAATATTATGCAGCGACTCCTGGACAATTCGAAGGAACGTTAGTCCGATGTCGTTATTCAGATCTTTCGGAATGTTCCGGCAAGCACATGAAACCTTGATCGGAAACTCTTCGGAAAACTCCCGGCACAACTTCGTGATCGCGACCGCCAGTCCCAGGTACTCCAGCTCTGATGAATGCAATTTATGAGACAGGTGGCTCACATGCACCCCTATCGCCGCCAGTTTGCCGCTGAGTTGCTGCATCTTGGATTTTTGACTCACAGCCTCCGACCCATTCGGCGATGCAGCCCTTTGCATCTGGATGCTCAGTAGGGCTATCTCCTGACCTATCCCGTCGTGAAGCTCCCGCGCGATGCGGCTCCGCTCCGCCTCCTGTGCGCCCATCAGCCGACGGTGCAGTTCAAGTCGCGACCGCTCCATCTCCTTGCGATCGTGAATATCAAGACAGCATCCGATATATCCGGCAAACGTGCCATCGCTCAGGAAACGCGGCGAACCAGAATCAGTGATCCAGTGGTATTCGCCATCGTATCGCCGCAAACGATACTCCATCGTGAATGGCAGCCGTGCGTCAAAGGCTTCTATGTAAGTCTTCAAACACCTCGGCAAGTCGTCCGGATGAACACCACCCGCCCATCCATTCCCTACCTCATCCTCGATAGCACGCCCCGTGAACGCGAGCCATCCCAGATTAAAATCTGTGCAGAGCTTATCAACGCCCGCCATCCACATCATGATCGGAGCAGTGTCTGCCATCGTCCGAAAGCGCTCTTCGCTTTCACGCAACGCTTGTTCCGCGACCCGCATATCAGTTACGTCAAGTAGCGTTCCTACTACGAAGTGGTGTGACGAATCGTATCTGGGTTGACCCGACTCAACCACAATCCGCTCCTCGCCATTAGGCCGCACAATGCGATACTCCTCGCTGTAACGCTGGCCCACCTTTGAGACATTCTTCATTCTCTCCGCATACTCAAGGTCACCACCGTTAGGCAGTAAGCGGTTTGCCGGAGCAATAGAGCCCAAAGTCAGACCCAGAATGCGATACATCTCGTCAGACCAATGCGCCTCACGCTTCGTAACGTCCCACACCCAGCTTCCGCACTGAGCGATGTTTTGCGCTTCACGAAGCCGAGCTTCGCTTTCGTGCAAATATCGCCTGATCGTTCTCTCTTTCGCCCTTTGACTTAATAGTTGAAGGATCAGTAATAGCTGCGCAAACAGAAGAACTAATCCACCAAAGACGTAGCGCCCATAGGCCTCCATTAGCGTGGGCTCGCGATTGAGCACAACGCTGCCGACAGGCAAGTTCCGTTCTTGAAATCCCCATCGTTTCAACGCCCGCCAATCGAACAGATATACGTTCGGGCTCGCCACAATGGGTATGTCTTGAGGCTTCGCGCCGCCAAGGATCTTCATGACGTCCTCGCCCGCGATCCTCCCTTGAGCAGCAAAACTGGCCACGTCGCCTCCCACAGATCCCTGGCCGACCAAAACATCCGCAAGCACGAAAACAGGTGCCTTCGACGCGCCCACAACTAACGGGAGAGATTGCGTCGCAGGCACGTAACGCGCTCCCGTCCCATCCTGATAGAGAGTGCCAAACAGAACGACCGTATGGGCATCTGTCTGCCCCAGACGAGACTGGAGGCTGGCCATGGGCAAGCCACTTAAATATGTAAACCGCAATTTACTTTCGTAGCTGTGCAGACTCTTGCGAATTATGGCATCGATCCCCTGATCGAACGAAGATGCGCCGTTCACTACGATTACTTGTTCAGTGCCAGGCTGAAGCCGCAAGGCCGCATCGAGTGTCTTAGCAGGGTCGAAGTCTACATGGGTGCCAGTAAAACGTGAGTCGAGATTAGGCGCATGTGTCCAATCTTGCGTAATTCCGCAAATGACGATCGGCACTCCTGGAAAATTTTCCTCATGTGCATCCATCATGAAATGCATTGGCGTGATGCCGGCTGCAACGATAACGTCTGGTTGATGGTCTCGATATTTTTCCAGGTACCAATCGCGAATCTTTTGTTGAGAAGCCGGATCATCAAACAAGTTCGTTTCCATGTACTCAACATACAAATCAATGTGATAGTTCGTCTGTTTCTCTAAGACTTCGCGAATCTCGTGGTCAACGATATCTACGGCAGCTGACGACCGTCCCAGCTCGTAGAGCACCAGCACGCGTCGACTCTCTTCGGCGCTGGCTGTAACCACCGTCATCTGCCAAAGCGAATAGCAGACAAGCAGCAACGCAATACGATAAGCCCAACTGCGTCCATACGTTGCGGGAATGCGTAGATATTGGTACAGAATCAAAGCCCCTCACCTGCTTTGCCAAATCTCGAATATTACTTAGCTGTTCTATACGGTCAAAAGCCATCGTGCGTTATCAATTCGACTTCGCAGTTGCCTTATTTCGTGCATCAAACAGACATCGATTGTGGCACAAAGTAACTGGAAGAGCTAACCCTTCAGCCAGTTAGCACCTAATGAATAAGGCTTATCAACACTCTCAAAATAGATTGCTGGAATATGCGATCTTATATATCAAATGTAGATACGAGCAGATGGTCTGCAGGTAAATTCGCAGTCCATTAGCACATACTTTTACTAGTGGATGGGTCTCAGCGATGCAAATATATTTAGGGATGCGCGGCGCCGCAGAAAACTCAGGAATTTCATCGATGATGACAGAAATTGTGGCATCCCCGGCGCTCTTGTTAGCAGACGACAACCCCGGTCTGTTGACAACGCTCGTAGAGATGCTGCAAACCGAATACAAAGTCGTAGCCGCGCTTCCCAATGGTACTTCCGTCTTGGATCAAGTTGGCCCCCTCAACCCCGATCTTGTCATTTTGGATGTCTCTTTAGGCGATCTGACCGGGTTCGAAGTAGCCAGGCGACTTAAGGATGGTGGTTGCCCTGCAAAGATCATCTTCCTGACAGTGCATGAAGACGTCGATTTTGTGAATGCTGCCTTTGACCTCGGCGCGTTCGGCTATGTCTTCAAGTCCCGTGTAACGGAAGATCTCACTAGGGCGATAGACATCGTCTTCAGCGGGGGGCGGTTTGCCTCCAACGCTCCGCCAGCGATTTAGCAAACCGCCTGCAAGCGAAGTCACTTTTAAATCGTCTCGAACGTGGCCACACTGCACGAAGCGGCAAACAAGAAGACCCTTGACGCATCGCTGCGTCCATCAATCTAATTGATAGCTAAGGATCGGCTTACGACCGCATCTACCTATTGCCGAACGTCCAGGTGAGTCCTGAACTGGAGCCATAGTCGCTACCGGACAGGTGTGCCGGAGGCTGATTGTCCCAGTTTCCGTAGAACGAAACGTTCCATGACAGATCGCCGGCAATCTTGATGTAGTAGGCTGCGTTCGTGTTAAAACGGACGCGACCTGGTTGCGAGAGTATGGGCAGCACAGTGGCTGTGATATCCACATTCGTCTTTTTGAATTTGAAAGCTTTGATCTCGGTACCCACGAAACCCACTGCACTATTTTGTGTACTTTGATCTGCCGTGTTTTGCTGATACGCAGTATTTTGCCAGCCAATGCCTCCGAGCACGTATATCTTCGCTCGGTTGGTATTTTTTATGTACCGTCCAATTCCTGCTCCGAGAGTAGTTTGTCGAGTAATCTCTTGTACCGTACTTTGCAGGAAAGATGCACTACCGGCATAAAACCAGTTATTCCACCGCAAAAGCCTCAAGGTGTCCAAATCGGTTTGATTGCGGGTAGAAAGAGCGGCGCCGCTATTCGAGGTAAAAGATGAGTTGAAGCTGGCGCCACTCGACCAGCGCTCCCTCTGATAGGCCACCTCGGAACTCAGATTGTATTGAAGTGACTCATTTCCTTTGGAGTAGAGCAACCCTGTGTTGATCCCTCCATTGAAACGACGCCAAAAGCCTTCAGAGGTCTGGCTCAAGCTAACAATCTCACGCCGTGGAACTTCCACTTCCTTGTTAGGAGCTTCTGCGATCTCAATTTTTACCGGTGGATCCTTGGATGCTCCTGTCGTAGACAACTTACCGGTATACACCGCGCCACTCTGAGTCTGCACCAGAAACAGCCGGTTGCTTTCCAAGTGCTCTACCTGTGACCACTGCACCGAGATCGTGCCATCCACGTAGCTCAGCTTGACCGAAAGCACCCCATCACTTAGTCCCTTGATCTCACAAGTAAACCGATCGCCATTCTTCATCACTAGAACATCGGTGTTTCCTTGGGCGAAGAGAGGCAGAGAAAGATGAAGGATGAAGCTCAGAATGATGACTCTAAAAATCATAGAGAATCCGGTCTCCATGCCGTTCTGGACTTTGGCATCCGAGGCCACATCGTTCGTAAGCTTCTCCAGGCAGCGCATCATCGATTTTAGATGCAATGCCTCAAACTTTAAAAAACTCGTCCAATTCGGAAATAGAACCGTGCGTGACCATAATCACCCACCGCACCAGCCACTAAGACCGGACCGAATATCGTATTCACAAGCAGTCCCCCCGCAACATCCATCGGGAGATTCGGCGGACTGGGTGAGTAGGGAAGCTTGTACGTCTTGCCTAACTCCAACACTCCGAGAAAGTTCACCGAACTGCCCAAAAACGGCGGCAGCTTCGCCAACTCCCGAATATAACCTAGCTGTCCTAGAAAGTATTGATCTGTAAGTAATTCATTTGTGCCCCACGCAACCAACTGCCGCGAACCACCCAGAGAAAAGGTTGGGATGCCGGTCTTGTAACCGTAGCTACTCCCTCCGGCCGCAGTTACAAAGATAGATGACGGTTCATTCAGGCGAAAGAATTCTTGAGCCTGTACCTCAGACAGCGGAAAAGGTGCGGGCGCCGCGGGATTCGTGTTATATCCCTTCGTGTACATCAGCAGGCTGGCGCCAGAGCGAGGGATGACGGCATTGTCGAGCGTATTCAGCTGATACTGGATCCTGATATCGCCGGTCGCTCCAGAAGTCGTAGGCAGCGCTGGTACGTTGCCGATCTCTGGAGAGGCCTGCTCAAAGCCACCTTCGTAACCAAACCGAAATTCGCCGGTTCTTCCGAACGCGTATCCGGTATCCAGGCCGCCTAGCACCTGACGTATACGGTAGCTGGCTTCCAAAGTGCTTCCCGAATAGATATTAAATTGCTGGCTGTTTGCCCCAAGCCTGGGCGAGATAAACCAGTTACTCGTTGTGGTGTATGGATGATAATACTCACTCGACAAAAGGTACTGTGAGCCGAGGACTATGTCATTGCGCAACTCTGACCGATAGCTCCCAACATCCAGAAAAGTAATTCTAGCTCCGATGCTGAAAAGAACATTGTTGTAATCCGAACCGTCAATCAGGATGAGAGGACGAACAATAGGCGGCGCGTACGACTTCTGCTCCGTCTGCACCTGGAGGCCCTGCTCGCCGTTCTTCTCAACCATCGAATAAGTCGACGTTGAGAAACGACCCTGGCCGACGATGTACATCATGTCGTCGCCTACCAGCTTGTTGTCTATGGGCTTTCCAATAAGCGGGGACATCTGTTTCTCCATTGCCTTTGCCATTGCAGGAGAGGTGGCGCCCACGACCTGGACGAACTGGGGTATCGGAGTAGTCTTCCGCCGCGCATTTCGCTTGGCAATATATTCCTCCCACTCGCCGTCGCTCACCGAAAAGGCAGCTAAAACTGAGGCTTTGGCGGCAACAGCGTCGTATCCGAGTTTGATGATCGCATCGGCCTTGCTGTAGTCCAGAGAGGTGTACTTCTGCAGCGGAACGGTTACGAGGATATCCGCCAGTTCCATCGAACGAATTTCGTTCACTGCAGACATAACTGAGATCGATTGACCCAGCACACCGAAACTTGACAGGTCCGTCTTAGGATCGAGCGGAGCAGTCTCCAGATGGATCCCCAGTGTCACCTCCGGTCCCATCTCTTTGCCAACGTCTATCGGGAGATTGTCCAGCAGGAAACCATCTGCGTAAAGGTGTTTCCCAGATCGAACGGGCGTGAAGATGCCCGGCAACGACATGGTCGATCGCAACGCCAGCGCAAGAGGGCCGTCGCGGAAGACATGCGGCTTTCCTGAGATAAGATCAGTGGCCACACAAGCAAACGGTATCGGTAGATCGTTAAAGCTCGAAACTTCCGAATACGGAAGTGCTACACGATCAAGAACCAGATTAACTTCCTGCCCCGTGTTGAACCCCGAGGGGAACCGCAGTCCATCACGCAAACCAAATTCGAGCGAGCCCGGTACTTCGTGAGCATCTTCTTTGCGTCGGAAGGAAAGATCTCGATACGGTATCTGTCCGCTTAACACCTGGTCCCAATCGATGCCGTTGATCAACTCCCTAACCTCGGCAGGAGAGCGGCCTGTTGCGTATATTCCGCCAACCAGGCCTCCCATGCTGGTCCCGACTACATAACTAACTGGGATGTGGTGCTCCTCCATCCATGTGATGACTCCAATATGGGCAAGTCCTAACGCGCCGCCGCCTTCGAGAACCAGGCCAAGCTTCGGATGATCCGTTTTGTCGTGCTTAGGAGACTCCTGAGAGTAGCCATATCGGCCAGTCGCTAGGAAGCAAAGCAAAAGCAGGGATTGTACAGCGCGGATCTTCATGATTGCCTTTCTGAATATGCATCACTTGTTTGGCCACATCAGGCGCGGCGTCAGGTCTAAGGTCAACTCACATCGTTGCAATATTATGATCAGAACGACAGACCAGTACTTTTACCCTGGCGTTATAGATGTCGATCATCAAACTTCGATTACGTCTACTTGCAGGCATAACTCTAGCCGTGCCGCCGCTGGTCCGCTCCTGAGGGAACTGGCGGCTCTGAGCTGCAATCTCGCTTCCTGTACTGAGTTTGCGGACAATCCTCATGCCTTGACGAGTCAGGGTCACGTCTACATTATTCAAGCATCCGCTGCCTGACGTAACTATCAAATGTATTAGGGCAGCACCAAAAGTTAGCAGCAGTTGGCAAGGGTCAATACCACCCACTCTTTTGGCCCTGCGTTGCCCCGCGGTCCTGCTGCGAACCAATGAAAAAAACTCTCTCCCGTGAGAAAGGGAGAGAGTTTTTGCGGTCCTAGAACGAAGATGAAAGCTTTTACGGAACCCACGGGAGCTGGCGAAACCTACGACGCAACCATCTGGTGTTTGATTGCATACCCCAGAAGTTCCGCGTTCGTACTGATGTTAAGTGTCTCCATCATCCGATACTTGTGAAAGGCGACCGTGCCTGGCTTCACGTCAATCACGCTCGCTACCTGCTTCATCGACAAGCCCTCTGCAAGTAACTGCAGGATTTCGCTTTGCCTTCGAGTGATCCGCTTCTCGTCCGTGAAGGGTTCCTTCTTGTTAAGTAGGAATGTCACGGTCTCCTTCGCAACGAGCGGCGAAAGATAAGACTCCCCGCGATTGACCTTACGAACTGCGAGCAAGAGTTCAGTCCCCGCCGACTGCTTCAGCACATAACCCGAAGCGCCACGGCGGAACGCTTCCGCTGCCACATCAGCAGCAAGTGTCATGGTAAGGAACACCAATTTAATGCCTGGATTCTTCTTCTTAACTTGCTCGCCGGCATCGAGGCCGTTCAAGCGTGGCATATAGATATCCAGGAGGATAATATCTGGCTTGAATGCGGCGACTGCATCCGCCAAATCGCGGCCGTCATTAACAATGCCAACCACTGAGAACTCTGGTTCTAACAGATTCTTGCATGCGTCAGCCAAGAGCTGATGATCATCGGCGATCAGGATACGTGCAGCTGGTCGTTGTTCTCTCAAAGCTGATCTCCTCAAGTGCGTCTTTTCAGTTGGTCTAGCTCAAAGTGGTCTCACCAGTTGAAAAATCCTGGTGGCGCTAGGTAATATCTCGAATATTAGTTCGATCATTTGCCTATTAAGTTGGGCCCTTTGTGAGACTAAATTTATACTCGTGCTTATTTACAGTGTCAACATTTAGGTCGAGCAAATCAATTATTTGCCGAGCATTCATCTGTTACAACTTTCACGTTTTTTTCGATTTTAGACACGAAGCATCTGATTACGTTTTCGTTCGAACATGTCCTTATATTGCGAGATCTACCTTTATCAGGCTAACCATCAGTTCGTCCAGAGCAAACTAGTAAAACTAGTAGTCACTGAATTGAGATCTGACGATTGAAGATCTGACAAGAACCGTGGTCTCTGTGCAATATCTGATGTCTTACATCTGGCTTTTTCTAGTAACTATTCGGCTGGGTACTGGCAGATATACCAGCAGCGTTGATACCGTGCGAATCGTAAGCTAGACAATGCAGCCTCCAGCACTACACCGTTGTTCTATGAGTGAAAGCTACCTTCACATCAAAGGCCTGGAACATCAACTTCTGGCTTTATACGAGTACAGTTCCTCAGTTCCCCGGCGAATCCGCAACTAATTATGGCTTTTCAAAAATCCTTGCTGTCCTTGGCTTTCCTGATTTGCTTCTGCAAAATTGCGGGCGCCCAGGAAACACAGTTTTTGCCGGAAGCAGACTTGTATCTGAAGTTAGATTCAAATGTCCGGATCTGGGCACAAGCGTACGACACACGAGATGGAGGCGATCCCACTCAGGTATCGCTCGGTCCTAGTCTGGAGTTCACCCTGAAACCTTTGGTCAGGCTGAAAAACGTTACTGCATTCGATCTGGACGATACCAAGACACGACCTTTACTACTTTCCGCCGGGTATCGCTACCTGGCCGCGCCGGATTCGCCTTCGACCAACCAAATGGTCCTGATCGCAACGGCCCACGTCCCGGCAAAACCAGGGTTGTTGATCTCTGACAGAAACCGGTCAGATCTTGACTGGAGCGATGGGAAATTCAAGTGGCGCTATCGCAACAAACTCGAGATTGAAAAGCCTCTCGTAATCCGTTCCTATCACCCCTCACCCTACGCCAGTGTCGAGGTGTACTACGAAAGCCAATATCAGAAGTGGAGCACCACCGAGATTTACGCTGGCTGTCTCCTCCCAATCCGCAAGCACTTTGAACTCGATCCCTACTATGAGCACCAAAACAATACCGGCAAGAGTCCGAATAGCCAACTGCAAGGTATCGGGCTGAAGCTGAATATATTTTTATCGTTAAAGTAAGGGACATCCGAGGCTGCACACTCGTTTTTGCGAAGCATTGCCCCTAGCGCAATTTTTTTCAGAAACAAGTAGTTTTGCTAATTCTGCTCCCCATAGCTATCGCCGTAGACTTCCCCGAGAAGCAGTAGCACCGCTGTCAAATTGCGGCAATCGGAGAAGAGATATGTCGGTTTACTCAAAAATGTCCAGGATCATCGCTAAAGGCCTTCTGGTATTCGGCATCGTCATGCTTGCAGCCCATCCCGGGTTCGCTCGTGACAAATATGAAACCATCGAGGCGCAGGCCTTCGGCACCGGCACGCAGTTGGGCCAAAACATCGGTGTCACTTTGAATATTTACGAATTCTCAACGCCCGCCGACCGGGTCACCCTTGTCCAGGCCTTCGAAAAGGGCCAGAATCAGGGATTAGTCAATGCCCTGACGAAGATGAGGGCTGTTGGTCATGTCGAGATCACCGGCACCCTCGGCTACGACTGCGCTTTTATCAAAATGACTCCTACGCCAACCGGTCGCAAGATTGTCTTCGTCACGAATCGACTGGTCCGCTTCGGCGAAGCCTTTTTTGATACCCAGTCGCAGTCCTTCAATCTGACAGCCGGCGTCTTGGAACTCAACGATCAGGACAAGAGCAAGAGCACAGGAACCCTCTATCCCGCGGCCCAGTTGATTCTCGATAAAGAGGGACAACTGCAGTTGGATTTGACTCAGAATCCCTGGAGGCTCTCTGACGTCCTTGATTGGGCAGGAACGGCCGGCGTCAATTAGTTCAGCAATTGAAGTCTGACGCCGCGCTAATAACCTCTGATCGAAATCATCAACCCGCCTGCCACCGAGCGGTCTGAGTACACCTTTGAGGCAAATTATGACTACGCATCGACGCTTTGGAATCAAATGTACTTCGCTCTTGTTGCCAATCGTTATGTTCTCCGCCTACGCAACGGCCCAGTCGAAGAGCAGTAAGTACGCCTGCTCTGAGGCAAAGCCAGCGGACCTCTGCACCGCAGCCAACACATGCGGCTCAGCTTCCACCCCTTGTAGCGTCGACGTCAAACGGACCGCCAACGCGGCTTCATCGACTCCCAGCATACCGAACGCCAAGAACGGCGCGCTCTTCTGCGTGAAGGTGGGAACGGCGGTACAGTGGAAGAGCACCGGAAAAGATATTGGTTTTGTCGTCGACTTTGGCACTACATCTCCATTTGATCCGGGCGGAGCAATTATTGGCGGCACAGATCGCGCTGTTTCCGTAGCGGCAAAGACACCCGGATGCTACAAGTACTCCGCAGGCGCTTGCATGTCGGGAGCAATCTATGGGATGTGCGGACAGACGAATGCAGAGTTAGTCATTATCCCTTGATGAACTAGCTCGCCAAGAAAAGCAACCAACTGAAGGACTAAATTGATTGTTGCTGATAGTATCCATTCCCAATGACTGCAGAGTCTAAACGCTCTGCAGTCATTGCCGTTTTGATTGCACGCTATCGCGTGCAGAAGTGGCACTCTGGAATAGCTACTCAGCCACCCACGTCCTATCACGGCATTCAACGGTGACTTATCGTGAATGAACCGAACGCCAGTTACGTCCATCAGTCATCTGATTTTTTCGAAGCCTTCGGCGGGCAGCACGTGTCGTAAGTGATCTGCATTCGTTTCAGCTTGAGTATGCCGTAGTACAGCGTTATCCCCATCGCAATGACCAGGAGTCCCACAAACTTTCTTTCGAGATTGTAGGATGCCTCCCGATTTGCAACGTAGCTGGCAATGATCAAGCAAAGGATACCGATGTTGATGATCCAGTTCACGGTCTTCGACACAATGAAGTGAAGTGTGCCAAAGCCGGCAAGCTCGTAGATCATAAACGGCAGAATCGCAATCGCCGGCAATAACTCTGAGGCGCCTAAAGACTCGTCAATAGTGCCCGGCACCATAACATGCAGCAACCTGCTATGAGCCAACTCATGAAATAACGGCGGTACCGCGCATAAGAACGGCACCACGGCGAGCAGTTCAAGCACGAGCGCTCCACTCCAGGTACCAATCTTGGAAGGGGCGTCAGCACCCGAACCAGATGCTTGCGAACCTATAAACAGGCCCCCAACAATAGCTGCGCCGCTCGACAACATCAGTAGCTCTACCGTAATCCCAAAGCTCGCAGGTTCACCCGCTTTGATCAGGAGCAACGCCATAAAACCGGGAAGATAGAACATCACGCGCACCAGTCGAGCCCAAACGCGCGCGTCACGATCTGGTGGCAGGATTGGAAGCGGAACTCCGTCAATTCCAGTTACTGGTCGGTCTTTAGACACTTTGGGATCCTTGAGGTCGAAGAATATGGAGTCTGATCTTACCTCTAACTGCACAGAGCGGATCGTTTGCTCAAGTGGAACCAGTATCTAGGAATCGCCTTCTGGCGAGAACTCATAAAAGTACTAGCTCCACAGACAATCGATCGACTCACAACATTGCTCATCATTCGTATAAGCTCCTCACGTCACGCACGGATGCAACCCGTTACCGCCTGTGAACAACCCCATCCTTCATCACAAACCCAACCCTCTTCACCACCGCAATATCCTCCAGCGGATTCCCTGGTACCGCGATTACATCCGCATAGTATCCAGCCTTCAGCTCCCCAATCCGCCCCGCCCAACCAAGCAGCTTCGCCCCATTCAGAAGGTCGGCCTGCAGCACCGCACCTGGCTTCATCCCATACTCCACCATTAGCTCCAGCTCCCGCGCCTGTGTCCCATGCGGAAATGGCCCAACATCGCTCCCCACGGCCATAGGAACCCCCGCTGCCAGTTGCTTCTTAAACTCTGCCGCATGGTAAGCCTGCTGCTCCCGCTCCCGCGCTGCTCTCTCCGGCGTGGCCGCATGGTCCGCGAAGTACTCCGCGATCGTAAACGTCGGAACCGCGTAGATCTGTTTCTCTTTCATCATCTTCATCGTCGCATCGCTCAACTGATACGCATGATCCACCGAAGCCACGCCAGCCTCCACCGCAAATCCAGTCCCCGGCTCCCCCGTCGCATGCACCGCCACTCCGCGTCCCGAACCGACCCCACCGCCCAGCCTCTCAGCCTCCTTCACCGCCGCCGCCAACTCTTGCTCCGAGTACTGATACGGCGTCTTGAACACGCCACCCCGAAATGAATCCGGCCCTGTCTCATAGATCTTCGTAAAGTCCGCGCCACCCTTGCGCTGCTCCCGCATCACCTTCACAATCTCTTCACTCGAGTCCGCGTAGTCCGCGTTCGACAGCACCTTCTGCGCCGGGTTATACCCAATCGCATCCTCATGGCCGCCAGTAAGATCAATCGCATTGCAACTCATCCGCATCCGTGGCCCTGGGATCAACCCCGAGTTGATCGCGTTCCTCACCGCAACATCCGCGCAACCCGCGCCCTCACTCCCCATATCCCGCTCAGCCGTGAAACCCGCCATCAAATCGGCCTTCGCCGCTCCAGCCGCGATTAGCGTCCTCTCCGCCACACTCTCCTGCACCGTCTGCAGATCCTCCGCCCCCGGATGCAGAAACAAGTGCACATGCGCATCGATCAATCCGGGCATCAACGTCATATCTCCCAGATCAATCACCTCCGCACCGGCTGGCCGCTCCACACGGGTCCCCACCGCAACAATCTTCGCCCCCTCTACAAGCACCTCTCCCGGAGACACAACCTTCCCCTCCGCAACATCCAGCATCCGCGCCGCATGCAGCACCGTCACATGCTTCGTTGCATCTGCATTCTGTGCCATACAAGATGTCGCTGCCAGCACCACAACCATCCCACAAAAAAGTTTTTTCATAGTTTCAGCAGCATATCGCGAAACCAACCAAATCGCGCCTCACCCTCACAACGCCGCGTCACCACCCGACATCCAACCACGCGTAACACCACGCTCCATCGCAAGCCGGAGCGACCGGAGGAGAGATGAAAGCAACTTGGAAGCACCATGAGGACAACAAAGCCCTCGACGCAAAGGAACGCAACGACCTCCCTGCCTCTGTCTACGCCTTCCCCGACAAGCGCAAGGAGCCGCTGAACAACGCCTCACACGTCCGCAACGCCATCGCCCGCTTCGATCAGGTCAAAGACGTCACCGACCACGAACGTGAACAGGCCTTCGCCAACATCAAAGCGGCCGCAAAACACTATGGCGTGGAGATGACCGAAACCGACTGGCACGACCTGGGGAAGAAGCCCCACACCGCCAACCCTAAACACAAAAAGTCCGCCTAACAAGAAGAGCGGAAGCACCGCGATATCAATCTCAACCCTTCAGCGAGGAACTTTCAGGAAACCAAGAAATCCGTCTGATCAAACCTAAACCGATGGCCAAAAGAAACCGGGTGGCCGAACTAAACCGGGTGGCCCATCCTTTGCAGTCTCATCGCAAAGGGTGGGTTTATCGAGCGAAAGCGAGACCTCTGTTCCCGGCAAAATCTCTCATCGTGAGAGACTGTCCCTACCCAACCTTCTCCGTCAACTCCGCCCACCGCGCATAAAGCCCATCCGCCGCCTCCTGCGCCGCCTCCATCTCCGCCAGCGCTGCCGTCAACTTCACCGCATCCACCGCCACCGCCGGATCCTCAATCACCTCCCGCGCCTTTTGTAGCCGGTCCTCCGCCGCCTCCACCGCAGCCTCGATCCCCGCATACTCCCGCGCCTCCAGATACGAAAGCTTCTTCTTCCCACCCGAAGTTCCATTCGACGAAGTCGAAGCAGCAGCCGGAGAAACCGCAACCCCCGCAGCCCCCGGAGCGATCGCCTCCTCCACCTTCACGCCTCGCCACTGCTCCCACTGCGAATAATCCGCAAACATCTCCGCGCCACCGCGCCCATCCAGCCCCAGCACAATCGTCGACACCCGATCCAGCATGTAGCGATCGTGCGTCACCAGCACCAGCGCCCCAGTGTACTCCAGCAAACTCTCCTCCAGAATCTCCAGCGTCGCAATATCCAGATCGTTCGTCGGCTCATCGAGCAGCAGTAAATCCGCCGGCTCCAGCATCAGCTTCGCAATCAACACCCGCGCCCGCTCGCCTCCACTCAACCTCTCGACAGGCTGGTTCAGCTGCTCACTCGTAAACAAAAACTTCGTAGCATAACTCGCCACATGCACCACCCGTCCCTGGTACACCACCGAGTCCGAATCCGGAGCAAGCGCCCGCCGCAGCGTCACGCCCTCCTCCAGCTCACGCATCTGACTGAAGTAAACAATCTTCAACGACGCCGCCTTCTTGATCGTCCCCGCCGTAGGCTCCAACTCCCCGGTGAGCAATCGCAAGCAGCGTAGTCTTCCCACTCCCATTCGGCCCCACCAGCCCCACGCGCATCCCCGACGTCACCAGAAAATTCAGCCCTTCCACTATCTTCCGATCACCCAGCACAACCGAAACATCCTCCAACTCCACCAGACGCTTCGTCTGCCGATCCGTCGCCGAAAAATCAATCCCCGCGCTCGAAGTCTGCACCCGCGAGTTGACCTCCTTCAACTGCCCAATCAGATCCTGCGCATTATCGATCCGCGCCTTCGCCTTCGTACTCCTCGCCTTCGGCCCCCGCCGCAGCCAATCCACCTCGATCTTCACGCGATTCTTCAGCGCATCCTGCAGCTTGCTCTGCGCCTCCATATACGCCTGCTTGCCCTCAATAAACTTCGAGTAAGTCCCCTTCACCCGCAGCAGCCCTTCGGCATACACGCGGTTCAGTTCGACTATCTCTGTCGCAACATTCTCAAGAAAATAACGATCATGGCTGATAAGCACACAAGCAAAACTACCCTCATTCAGCAGCTCCTCCAGCCAGGCAATCCCGGCTAAATCCAGATGGTTCGTCGGCTCATCCAGCAGCAGCACATCCGGATGCGTCACCACCGCCTCCGCAATCGCCAGCCGCTTCCGCCACCCGCCCGACAGCTTCGCCGCCTCCGCGCTCAACTCCGGAAACCCCGTCCGCCCACTCGTCTCCCGCAGCCGCCCCTCATGCTCACCATCCGCGACCTTCGCCCTTACCAGCGCTGCCTCCAGCACCTCGCGCACCGTCACCCCCGGCGCAAACGTCGACTCCTGCTGCACATACCCCACCCGCGCCCGCTTCCGCACCGCAACATCGCCGGCATCGGCATCTTCATCTCCGGCCAGTACCTTCAGCAACGTTGACTTCCCTGCTCCATTCGGCCCGATCAGCCCAATGCGATCTCCATCCGAAACAGTAAAACTGATCTCACGAAACAAAGGCGTCGCGCCGAAGGCCTTAGTTAAACCCTGCGCATTTAAGATTGGTGGCATTTCTCCAGTCTACCGTCTCTCCCGCGCCATTCCTAATCATCCAACGCCAGCCCACACCCTCATTCACAACTGGCTATACAAAGAATCGAAGAAGTGGTGATTGGAATTTGTTTGTTCTGCTTCTACCGTTCATCCATATATGGATGAACCTTCGACAATGTCGGGCAAATTCTTTGGCGCAGCTTCCACACCGGTTACAGCTCACCGCGTCGGGTCGTCCAAACTCCGTGCATGTGCGATGGCATCGCTCCTCCTCATCTTCGCGTGCATCTACCTCCAAGCCAAAGCAGAAGACAACTGCAGAGACATCCGCGGAACCGTAGTCGACTCAGACGGCAACCCCATCGATCGCGCGCCGGTCGCCGCTACCACTCAGGCTGGCGACATGACCTTTAAGGTATTCACGAAGGCCGACGGAAGCTACGCGTTTCCCAAACTCTCCATAGGCATTTACTCCTTATCCCTTCAAATCCCAGGATTTCAAAGCACCACGGTCTACGGAATCAAGCTCGATGTAGACAACAGGTTTTTCGTCAAGATTGAGATGTTGCCGGGCAAGATGACCAGCGCCGTTCTGGTTCCGGTAGACACTTCCTTGAGCTCATCCTGCACTCGCAACAAGTCTCGCATCGCTCAGACAACGCCGGCAGACGCCTCACCAACGCGCTACCGGTTCTAGCACCGCAGCACGCACCATTCGCGAGCCGATCGCGACGGGATGAGACAGACGCGCCGTCACGCGCCCATCGACTCCTTCCATCCCATCTTCAGCAACCACCAATTCATCGGTATCGACGTCAGAAACCCACACACCATTGCAATCTGCATCATCAGCCAATACACAGGCTCATTCGCATGCAAATGTTGCTGCGCAAACAGTCGAAGGTGAACCAGAAGCATCCACGCATACATCCCCACCTGAAATGCGATGATCGAGAGCGTATCCGCCTTGATCGCCGCCACCAGCGCCTGCGCAGCCGAGAGCTGTCCCATTGGCTTGATCGTGAAGTACTGAAACGCAATCCCCAAAGTCCATGCCGCAACAAAGTCCCACACCAGGCTGGCCCACACCGCCGAACCAAGAATCGTCGCCCCCGTCGCGAAAAGCACCCATTCGGTAACGATATCTCCCAGCGTGCAACCCGCCCCACAATGCGTCGCAGAGACCATCGCCTCACTCAACGACGGAGCCTTCACCTCACGCTCAGCAGCCCATCGAGCCACGATGCCCACCATGCATCGAGCCCATACTTCATACCCGACCGCCATCTTCGGCCCAAACCGAAAGTACATCCACACACCCAAACACACTCAAATAAAGCGCTGTAATCGGCCACACGAAGTTCATCACCATCATCTTCTGCTGGTGCCGAATCTCATGCACCACAATCACGGCCGCACACAAGACCGCGGCGCACAAAGAAATCCAGGCAATCGTCTGAAGCATCATCATGCGCTCTCCGAGATGCCCACTCGCTTCTTTGTACCCGAAAAATGGTGCTAAACGATCCCCGCAGACTTAGTCCAGATCAAAATCCCTCAACGGCCGTTCCGTCAGCGGAGTCTCCTTCGCCTTCTTCACCGCCTCGGCAAACTTCTTCGCCATCACATCATCTTTGTTCTTCTGCGCATCCACACTCTGCTGAAAGATCGAATCCCTCCGTGCATCCGCATCGCGCAACGCCTTCGCCGCCTCGCCAAAGTCCTCAAACATCTTCTTCTTCGGAGCAGACGTATGCGCAATCACCGACCGCGTCACCGGATCCACCTTCAGCATCCCCCCACAATCCGGGCACATCACCTCAAACGGCTGATCGCTCAATCCCATCGCAACACCTCATCAGCCATTCTAAAACGCACCCAATCATACCCGCCCCAAATCGCCAGAACGGACCAGGGAGAAATTCAACCAGAACAAAACAGAACAAACGGGTGGCCCATCCTTTGCAGTCTCACCGCAAAGGGTGGGTTATTCGCAGCGACATGCGAGACCGCTCTCGACATACACTAATCCAGCCCGGCAACCTACAGCCGCACCACCACATGCCCCGGACACTGATTCCCCGCCACCCCAACCAACTTCTCCACCAACCCATCCCCATACCGCGCCATAAACCAAACCCCCGCCACCACCCGCTCCTGCGGATGCCCCCCAGGAAACACATTCAGCGTAATCGCCTGCGCATGCTTCATCAGGCTCGCCTCTTTCTGCAGTTCAAACGTAGCCGCCATCCTCCGCAGCCGATTCATCTGATACCGCATCTTCGACCCCGACACCTTCGCCGAGCGTCCCAGCGACTCATCCATCCCCGCCAGATACTCCGTCAACGCCGCCAGTTCCACCTCGACCGCATTCCCCACCGCCGCCAACTTGCGCTTACCCTCGATCGGCATCGCCCGCGCCCCCAACCTCTGCGCCAGAACCTCCGCGGTCGTCATCGCATCCGGCAACTGCACCTCATCCTTATCCATCACCGTCGCAATCGCCGGCTCAAGCAGGGTCGCGCTCAACCGCGGCAGCACCGGCGTAATCCGCCTCAGAATCGCCTCATACAAAACCGCACTCTGCGCGAAGTAAGCAATCTCCGCCGGCCCACCAACATAAGCAGCCGTCGGCAGCAACGTATCCTGAAACACCGGCCGCAGCAGCGCATTCGGGCTCAGCCTCTCCGGCGTCGCCTCCAGAATCGCAATCAACTCAGCAGTCGAATACGCCCGTCCCCCTGCCTTCCACTGGGCATCCTTACCATCAACAACCACGCGCCGCAGAGCCACCCGCTCTCCAGTCACCTCATCCAGCAGAAACAACATCGACCCACCCTCGGCCACCAGCACCTGCGCGTGATACCCAGCCCCCACCAGCTCCTTACTCCGCGCAATCAGCGCCGCCTGCAACTCCGCCGCATGCTCAATCGCATACCGCAGCGTACTCGCCCCCAGCGCATGAAACCCTCGCGAAGCCGCATCCATCACCACCAGCCCCTGCTCCGCAAAGATCTTCGCCATCAGCCGCCCAAACGCCAGCGCCAACGTAGGCTTCGTTTCATCGGCCGGACGATAACACTCCCGCAGCCAATCGCTCACAGGCGCAAACTCCAGCAGCTCGCTCACCTGCTCCAGCACCGCATCCAACTCTGGCCCCGGCACCACTCCGCCCACCGGCACCGCATGCGCAACTTTCAGCCCTGCTCGCAGTGTCTCCACCGAAGTCTTCGTCAACAGCGAAACCTGATCCACCTCTTCCAGATCATGATCTTCCGTCGCCAGCCAGAACACCGGCACATGCTCCACGCCCGTAGCCTTCGTTGCATCCTTCGCCCGCGCCACAGCCGTAGCCGCCTTCAAAATCGTCAGCAGCGGCCCTCCAAACAACACCACCTGCTGCCCCGTCACCACCGCCCGAGCACCAGCCCGCAACTTCGCAATATTCGCCTTGGCGGCGTCACTCGCACCAAACTCCGCCGCCTCCCGCTCCAACAAATCGGCAAGCGCATCGGCATGCCCCACCGGCACGCCCTTACCTATCCACTTGTTTGCAAATGGCTCCGCTCCATACCACCGCCGCACGATCGCGTGTTCCTCCATCGCAAGATAATCGCGATAGATCTGCGACACATGCGGCAACACCGTGATCGGGAAACACTCAACGCTCATCCAGACCCTATCCTCACATCAGCCACGACAATCAATAGCTGGCGACACAAATTTTCCGCGCATCCCGTTGGATGCCCCACACCCAAGTCTAGATGCAGGATGATACTTTAGCCTCATGGCCGCCCAAATAAAGAAGCTCAGCAAGAAGCCAAAGAAGTCTGCCAAATCCACTACCCTCCAGACCAAGGCAACCAAACCACCCGCCGCCATCACCATCAGTAAATCCCCAGCCATCGCGAAAAAATCCCGCCTTGTCTCCTCCAAGCTCTCGTACAAGGGTAAAGTCTTCGACGTTTACACCGACAGAGTGATAGAGCCCGGCGGCCACCTTAATACCCGCGACGTCATCCGTCACAACGGCTCTGTCGTCATCCTCGCCGTCGACGAGTCCCGCAACGCCGCCGACCCAGACATCGTCCTTGAGCGCCAATACCGCCACGCCGCTGGCCAGTTCCTCATCGAACTCCCCGCCGGCCGCGTCGAACCCGGCGAATCTACCCTCGCCGCCGCCAAGCGCGAGATGATCGAAGAGACCGGCTACCGCGCCAAACGCTGGACGTTGCTGACAAAGTACTTCGCCAGCCCCGGCTTCCTCGGCGAGTGGATGCAGATCTACCTCGCCCGCGACATCCGCGAAGGCGTCTCCAAGCCTGAGGCTGACGAGCAGATCGAGATCCTTCGCATGCCACTCTCCGAAGCACTGGCCCTCATCGCCGCAAACAAAATCCACGACGGCAAAACTCTCATCGGCCTCATGCTCTACGACGCCGCCCGCCGAGCCGGTCGCCTCTAAACCTAACTCACCCCTCCTGCTCCGCTGCGCCACTCGAGCCGCGGCGGAGCAAAACCAGTCTCAACTACCCATAAATCCCGCATCTTTTAAGTACCTCATCACTATGTCGAATAGCTGACGAAAGCACGTTGGTAACCATATCTCTGGTTATCTCGAAAAAATAGACACACCCTCCAACTATCCAGAAAACTCCCACCACTCCGTTTGCGTCACAGTCTTTAAGAAGCGGCGTTACCGTTGAAGTGCTTTCACTTCGCGGCAGTCGGCGCAACACGAAGATACGAACAGGGAGCGGCTCAAGTGGCACAATACAAGGGCACAGTTAAATGGTTTAACAACGCAAAGGGCTACGGTTTTCTCGGCCGCGAAGACGGTGCAGATGTCTTCGTTCACTACAGCTCTATCCAGCGCGAGGGTTATAAGAGCCTCAAGGAAGGCGATGAGGTAGAGTTCGATATCATTCAGGGCACCAAGGGTCCTCAAGCCGATCAGGTAGCGCGGCTCAAAGAAGCATAAAGAACAGATCCTTAGTCACAATCTTGTCAGTCAGTGCCGAGAACTGCACCACGGGCCAACGCTCGGCCCTGTCCTGCCTTGTCTCTCTCCTGCCCCCTCCAAAGATGTTGCATACTTGCTCAGTGACCTGCAACTGTCACTGACGAATACTCATGGACAATATCTCGATCGCCCGCCTCCTCGACGAAACTGCCTCCCTCCTCGAGATCGACGCTGCTGACACCTTCCGCATCCGCTCCTATCGCCGCGCAGCCGAGGCCGTCGAGCAGCAAACCACCCAGCTCTCCACCCTCGCAGACGATCCCAAACAGCTCTTAGCCATCCCCGGCATCGGCAAAGGCATGGTAGCCAATATTCAGGCCCTGCTCACCACCGGCACGATGCCTCTTCGCGAAGAGCTCCTCCAGAAATACAAACCCACCATGCTCGAACTGCTGCGCCTCCCTGGCATGGGCCCCAAAACCGTAGCTCTCGTCTGGTCCTCCTGCCAGGTCTGCGACCTCGACGGCCTCGAAGCCGCCGCCAAAGCCGGACACCTCACCAAACTCCCCCGCATGGGCGAAAAGTTCGTCACCAAGCTCCTCAAGGGCATCGAAGACCACCGCAAAAACTCCAGCCGCTTCCGCATCGACAAGGCCCAGCAGTACGCCGACACCATCTCCAACCTCATCCGCGCCTTCCCCGGCATCGACGAGATCACCCCCGCCGGCTCCCTCCGCCGCGGCCGCGAAACCGTCGGCGACCTCGACCTCCTCGCCACCGGCCCTGCCTGCGAACCCGACGTCGTCTCCGCAGCAGTCGAGCACGTCGCTAACCTGCCCCTCATCGACAAGCTCATCGCCAAGGGCCAAAACAAAGTCTCCTTCACCCTCCGCAACAACCTCCAGGTCGACGTCCGCCTCCTCCCCCGCTCCAGTTACGGAGCAGCTCTCCAATACTTCTCCGGCAGCAAAATGCACAACGTCGCCCTCCGCCAGCGCGCCATCAAGCGCGGCCTGACCCTCAGCGAATACGCCTTACTCCGCCTCGAAGACAACGTCATCGTCGCCTCCGAATCGGAAGAAGCCATCTACAACGCCCTCGACCTCGACTACATCCCACCCGAGCTCCGCGAAAACGGTGGCGAGCTCGAAGCCGCAGCAACCCACACCCTCCCCCAGCTCATCACCCTCGCCGACATCCGCGGCGACCTCCACATGCACACCAACGCCACCGACGGCCGCGACACCATCCGCCAGATGGCCGAAGCCGCCCTCGCCCGCGGCCTGAAGTACATCGCCATCACCGACCACAGCAAAAACCTCGCCATGACCAACGGCCTCGACGACACCCGCGCCCTCGCCCACATCAAGCGCATCCGCGAAGTCGACGCCGAGTTCGCCGAGGAGTTTGCCACCGGCAAAAGGTCGGCTGCACCCTACACCCTGGACCCTTCTCCCTCACCCTTCCGCATCCTCCCCGGTATCGAGGTCGACATCCTCGCCGACGGCGCCCTCGACCTCGACGACTCCACCCTCGCGCAGATGGACATCGTCGTAGCCAGCGTCCACTCCCACTTCAACCAGCCCGCCGAAGAGATGACCGCCCGCGTCCTCCGCGCCCTTGAAAACCCACACGTCCGCATCCTAGGCCATCCCACCGGGCGCAAGGTCCTCGGCCGCGAGCCTTACGCCATCAACATCGACACCATCCTCAAACAAGCCGCGAAGTTAGGCGTAGCCGTCGAGCACAACGCCAGCCCCGCCCGTGCCGATCTCAACGACCTCCACCTCCGCCTTGCCAAGAAACACGGCTGCAAGATCGTCGTCGACACCGACGCCCATGCCACCGAAGAGCTCGACCAGATGCGTTACGGCATCACCCAGCTCCGCCGCGCCTGGCTCACCCCCGCCGACATCCTCAACACTCAGCCCACCGCCGAGGCCCTCCTCAAAAATCTCCGCCCCAAACCCTGAGACCGCTTTTGTCCTCACCATCGCTTTTAGGCGGAACATCCGCATCTCAACTCACGTACTCACCAGAAGCACCCAGAGACCACCCAGGAGATCCCATGCGCAAATCATTCTGGTACGTCCTCGCCTTAGCTCTTGCTACAACCCTCACCGCCCAAGCCGTCCGCGTTGAACCCCAGACAAAATACCAGGGTGAACCGCAATCCGATTCCATGGACTGCGGCGAATTCGACAAGCCCATCACCACACACGACTACACCAGCATCCCCGGCGACATCCTCCAGCCACACCACCTCGAACTCACGCGCCCCTTCGCCTCCAGCGCGAAACTCAAGCTCCACCTCTGTCGCGCCGACCTCAAAGTAAATATTCAGCCCGACGCCAAAGAGATCAAACTCACCGTCATGCTGGCCCCGAAATCAGGCACCTACACCGTAGCCGACTACATCCAGACCATCCGCGTCCAGCCTGACAAAGGCGTGATCAATCTCAACTTCCCCAAAGACGCCCACGCATCTGTCACCATTACGATGCCAATGGGTCTCAACTCCGACAACGAGATCAACCTCGGCTTCGGCGACCTCGACTTCAACGCTGCCGGCAGCGCTGGCCACCGCGAGATCAACGTAGGCATGGGCCACATGCAGCTCCTGCTCGACAAAGACAAGAGCTACTCCAAGATGGAAGTCAACGTCGGCCTGGGCACCCTCCACGACCACCGCCCCGGCGGCTCCGACGGACACTTCACCGTCACCAAAGAGTACGCAGGCACCGGCTCCGGATCACTCGAGATCAACGTCGGCATGGGCACCCTCGACATCCGCAACGACTAGCAACGCCGCGGTTGGTGAAGAGCAGCCTTCCTTTTTGTCATTCCCGAAGGGAATCTGCGTTTGCAATCGGCGGCAACAGCGTAAAGCCCGGCCCGGAAGTGAGCCACCATCCTCCGGGCCATTCTGCATCTACTTGAAGAAGGTAGGACTGTCGGTTGTAATCTTCGTTCCGAACAGGTCACCGTTCAACACATAAAGCGATTTGCCGGTCTGATCGAACTGCTCGACGCTGAATGTCCCCTGGAACGAATCTTTCCCCGCACTGAGCGTAACAATCTCCTGGATGTACCCAGGACCGATGTAGGTGTTCAACGGTTCCTTGGTCTTTGGGTTCAGAACGATATTCCCCTTCGCATCTGCAGTGAGACCCGACCAGCTCATCGTGTAGTGAGCGAGTTTGTAGCTCGATGCCGCTGTCTGCTTCCACGTCCCAAGGCAAAAGTTCGTCGTCAAAGGATCGCGACCGGAGTTCAGGATCTCAGTTCCATCACTGTGCCACGCAGAGAATCCCTGATCCAGCACCGTGTAGTCCGGAATCCCGAACGCCTGGTTGCCACGCGATAGCACCTTGATCCGCCAAAGCCCTACGATCGGATTCTCGGTAGCGGAGGTCGAATCCAGACCTGTCCCCGTCAAGCCGGAACCCAGAACAAAAGCCATAGGTTTCAAGCTTCCCTTCGGTTGAATACCCGGGTTAAAACCGCATCCTGCCCTGGCGACTGGTGCAAAGCTTGTTCCCAAGGCGACGACTCCGAGAGCCACGGTAAGTGCGCTGAACTTCAGTCTCATAACAATTCTCCTCTTGACGCCGACTCTTGCCGACGGGAAGAACCTAGCACCCACCACATAAATTCCGTCATGAGTTCACCATGAGGTCTTCCTCATCCCACATGAGGTGACAAACCGCTTGAAGACAAGGGTTTGCATCAGACTGCAAAGAATTGGGTGGCCCATCCTTTGCAGTCTCATTGCAAAGGAGGGGTTATTCGCGAAGCGACCGCACTCCTCAAAGCACCACCAGTCGTCCGAGCTCATTCAGAGGAGAGAACTATAATCGTCTTCCAATGTTCGAGAGCAAGCAGCGAGAACTACCCTCTGCCGTTCGCTTCGGGGACTATGAGCTTGACCCCAAACGCGGCCTCTTGTCTCGAAATGGAATCCCGCTCAAGCTTCAACCTCAACCCTTTCGCGTCCTGGAACTCCTCATCGCGCGCGCTCCCAACATCGTTACGCGCGAAGAGATCAGTGATTACGTCTGGGGAGACGGCGTCTACGTCGATCTTGATCAGAGCCTGAACTTCTGCATTCGCCAGATCCGTTCGGTATTGAACGACACCGCTTCCAATCCCAAATTTGTCGACACTCTGCCAAAGCAGGGCTATCGCTTCATAGAATCAGTCGTCCATGTTCCCGCAGAGGCCTCCCCCTCCTCGACAGAGGAGCAGAACCAGCAATCATCATCGGCAAACAAGAATCGCAGAGTTGGCGACACCAGGCCGGATCCAGAGTCGAACGGAACATCCCTGCTTCACGCAGCCCTGCCGGACGAAGAAATAAAGCCACCAGGCGAGAGAGAGGTGTCGCCTTCACCTAACTCGCGCCTTCGGTTCTGGCTCTCCGCGTCAGCCGCGCTCGCTCTTCTTCTCATCGCTCTAGGTCTCGGCGCACGCAGCCTGCGAAGTCGCTCCCTCAATCGCAACGCAGCATCCAGGATCACCTCGCTCGCTGTCCTCCCACTCGATAACCTCTCCGGCGACCCCGCCCAGAACTACTTTGCCGACGGCATGACCGACGAGCTCACCACCATGCTCGCGAAGAACTCCACCCTCCGCATCGTCTCGCGAACCTCCGCCATGCAATACAAGGGAGCCCACCGCCCCCTCCCCGAGATAGCCCGCGAACTAGGCGTCGACGGTGTCCTCGAAGGATCCATCGCCCGCACCGGCGACAAGGTCCACATGACCATCCAGCTCATCCAGGCACCCACCGACACCCACATCTGGGCCGAGAGCTACGATCGCAACGCAAACGACATTGTCACGCTCCCAGGCGAAGCCGCACAAGACCATCGCAAAGCGACTAGGCACCTCCACTCTTCAACCCGCTCCCACCCAATACGTCAACCCCGAAGCCCACGACGCCTACCTCCGCGGGCGCTACATCTGGTTTCAGTACGACAACAACGAGGCGGCAGGCAAGTACTTCCGAAAAGCAATCGAACTGCAACCGGACTACGCACCCGGCTGGGCTGGACTAGCCACCTATTATGGTCAAGGCGCCTTCGACGATCTCGACCCAAGAGCTGCCATTCCGCAGGCAATCGAAGCAGCCAACAAAGCAGTCGCACTCGATCCCTCGCTGCCCTGGGCGCACCTCGCACTTGGCGCGAACATGTTCTTTAATTGGAATTGGCCGCAAGCAGAGCAGGAGACCGAACACGCGATTGAACTCAATCCCGACTTTGCCGAGCCCTATCACTTCCGCGCAAAGATGTGGAACGCACTCGGCCGCCATAGCGAAGCTATAGAATCGGAAAAAAAGGCCATGGAACTGGATCCATTTGAGCGGCCCTTCGCCATGGCTCTAGCCTTGAGCAACGCACGGCGATACGACGATGCCATCGACGATATTCATTCAAGACTGGAAGCAACCCCGCAAGACGTCATGCTTCACTGGATGCTCTGCGACACGTACCGTCGCAAAGGCCAACTAAAGGAAGCCGCCCAGGAGTGGCAAAAAGCCTTCCTCCTGATGGACAGCAAAGAGGAGGCCGAGAATATCCGCCGCACCTATGAGAAAGGCGGCTATCAGGCCCTCCTCCTGCTAAGGTTGAGTGAACTCAAGAAACAGTCTGCGACCCACTACGTCTCTCCTATGGAGTTTGCCCTTCAATACGCCCAGCTCGGCCGCCGGGAAGAAACTCTCGCTATGCTCGAAGAGGCATACCAGCAAAAGGCGCCATACCTCCTCTGGGTACAAAACGACCCCGCCTACGACTTCCTCCACTCCGACGAACAGTACCGCTCCCTCATCAAGAAAATCGGACTCCCGCCGTTGTACTGATCTTCAAGCAAGCCCCCTGCCTCAGCACAAGACACCCTGGAGCAACGCCGCATTTGGTGTAGAGCTGCTTTCTTTTTTGTTTGTCATTCCCGAAGGGAATCTGCGTTTGCAATCTCTACACCGAGCAAAATCGCCCTAAAAAAAATGAAAAATAAATCAGATTCCGTGGCGTATTTTTCGGACCCAAATTAGTGGCTGCTTAACCACCACATTCACCACACAACTCACCACGTTTTCACCACAGAAAACCATCCAAAAATCACCGCTTTTTCCACGACCCCCCTCAAAAACCCCAGCAAAAACAGCGAAGCCCCGGTTCTCACCAGGGCCCACTTTTTTTTGCAAAAAATCCGCTCCGAAGCCCAAAACTACTTCGTCTTCTTCAATCTCTTCACCACGCCGGCCAGCGAATGTTCATTCATCGCCGCCACCGCATCTCCCCGCACCTTCTTGATCCACGCACTGACGGCTTTGTCTTCAATACTCAACCAATCCCCAGCCGTCGCCTCGTACACATCCCCCAGCCCAATCTGCTTGGCCGGAATCTTCAACTTAGCCCCACCATGCGGACCCTTCTTCTGCTCGATCAACCCTGCTTTATGCAGCAGCAGAAAGGTCCGGCGTACCATCACAGCGCTCTCCTTCAGCGCCTCCGCGATCGCTGCCGAAGTATGCATCGCATCCGGCTCACTCGCCAGCACCGCCAACACCCGCACGCTTAATTGAAACCGCCCACTCTGTGCCATGCTCAAAAAACTAACACACCCGGCCCCCGATCCAATCACCCTATCGCTATATCCATCACCATTTCTCCACCGCACCACCATGTAAACTTCTCAAGTGAACATCCTTTTTGTCGGCGACGTCTTTGGCTCCGCCGGCCGCCACATCGTCCGCGAACACCTCCCTCACGTCCTCGAAACCAACGCCGTCGACCTCCTCGTCATCAATGGAGAGAACGCCGCCGGAGGCTTCGGCATCACCCCCTCCATCGCAGAAGAGCTCTTCGACCTCGGCGCCCACGTCATCACCACCGGCAACCACATCTGGGACAAGCGCGAAATCTTCGAATACATGACCGTCCCCGCCGACTCCCACGTCCGCGGCCGCCGCGTCCTCCGCCCCGCGAACTACGCCGTCGGCACCCCCGGCTTCGGCGTCTACCAGGGCGAGCTCCCCACCGGCCAGCCCTACGCCGTCATGAACCTCCAGTGCCGCGTCTTCATGTCCTCCTGCGACGATCCCTTCCGCAAAGCCGACGAGCTCCTCAGCAAGATCACCGCGAAGGTCATCCTCCTCGACCTCCACGGCGAAGCCACCAGCGAAAAAGTAGCGCTCGGCTGGTATCTCGACGGCCGCATCACCGCACTCCTCGGCACCCACACCCACATCCCCACAGCCGACGAGCGTGTTCTTCCCAACGGCACCGCCTACCAGACCGACGTCGGCATGTCCGGCCCTTACGACTCCGTCATCGGCGTAGAAAAAGAGTTGGTCCTCGCCCGCTTTCTCACTGGCATGCCCGGCAAGTTCGAACCCGCCAAGGGCAACCCCAAGATGTGCGCCGCCCTCATCTCCTGCGACGGAGCTACAGGCCGCGCCCACCACATCCAACGCATCATGCTCGGCGAGTAACTATCCATCACACAAAATGATCTAAACTGGCCCGACCAGTCATGAGCAAGTTAAGCCGCCGCACCTTCCTGCAAGCCGCCACCGCCGCCACTCTAGCCGCTCAACTCAAACCCTCCCCCGCGCAGCCCACCACACCGTATCCAGAAAACGGCACGCTCATCCCCGACGACGGCTGGCATCTCTGGCTCGACGAACAGGCCCAGTGGAAGGACGACGCCATCTTCCTCCCCGAAGACGTTCAGACCTCGCCACTCTTCCCACCAACCCACCCACCGGAGGCTGGCACGTCCTCACGCCACAAGCAGGAAAAGAAGTCCTCCTCCCCACGACGGTCGAGCAGCACTTCTGGGGCACCCACGGCTCCCGCCCCTACACACCCGAAGAATATCGCTACGCCGCCGACGACCCCATCCCACAGAACGGCGCATACCTCGGTGTCTCCTGGTGGTACCGCACCATCGACATCCCCGCATCCATGCAGGGCAAACGCATCTTCCTCCACATCCGCGGAGCCCACCTCCGCGCCGAGGTCTACCTCAACCGCAAACTCGTCGGCTACTCCATCATGGAAGAGCTCCCCTTCGAGTGCGACCTCACCCAAGCCGCGAACCCCGGCGGCGAAAATCACCTCGCCATCCGCATCACCAACCCCTTCGGCCGCTACGACTGGGTCGACGGCCTCAACGCCCAGTGGGGCGCCGTCAGACTCTACCGCTCCCACGGCTTCGCCGGCCTCGACCGCGGCATGACCATCAGCGCGCATGATGGCGTTCGTATCCGCGATGCATGGGTGTTCAACAACGCCGACAGCAAGACCATCACTGCAAACGCATCCGTCGACGCAACCGGTTCGGTCAAAGTATTGTTCGAAGTCGTCGATACTCACTCAGGGCGAGTGATTGCGAGCGAACGATGGAGAAACGTCCGGACCTCCCACCACGCCAAGCCGCGGCGACTTCGCCGCAACCTTAAGCTGCCCGAAAGCAAGCCTCTGGGATCTGGACAGCCCCAACCTTTACCATCTTCGCAGCACTCTCTCAACAAGCGATGGCCACACTGACACCCGCACCATCCCCTTCGGCTTCCGTTCGTTCGCCCCGAGCGGCATCGGCACCGACGCCATCTTCCGCCTCAACGGCCGCCGCATCAAACTCTACAGCTCCATCTCCTGGGGCTTCTGGGGACTCAACGGCCTCTTCCCCACCCCCGAGCTCGCCGAAAAAGAAGTCACGCAAGCCAAAAAGCTCGGCCTCAACTGCCTCAACTTCCACCGCAACCTCGCCAAGGAAGACGTCCTCCGCGCCCACGACCGCCTCGGCCTGCTCCGCTACATGGAGCCCGGCGGGGCAAGATGGCCATCGGCAAACTCCCCAACGGTGCCGTCTCCAACGCAGCCGACATCATCATGGAAAAGCCCACAGACGAAGCCGACAACTTCGCCCAGCGCTTCATGTTCGTCAAGTGCGTCGAGATGGTCCGAAGCCTTCCGCTCGCACCCATCGCGTCATCGATACTCCTGCAAAACGAGATCGGCGCCGACCTCAAAAACCCCGACACCCTCGCCATCCTCGACGCCATGCGCGCCGAAGACCCCAGCCGCTGCATCGTCCTCAACGACGGCTTCGTCGCCCTCCCACGCAAGGCCGCACAGGCCTGGTACGAGCCATACAGCGACAAGCTCCATCGCTCCGACGAAGAAGAATGGGGCGACTGGTGGAATCAACATCAGGGCGCAGGCGACCAATGGTACGACGAGTTCTACAAATCACCCACCGACTTCACCTACAAGGCTCCCTACAAAAAAGTCCTCACTGAGTTCGGCGAGATGGAAGGCTGCGCCACACCCGACAACCACTCCCTGATGATCCATCAGATCACCGAAACCTACGCAAAATACGGCGGCACCAGCTACGACCTCACCGACCACGAAGAGATCCTCGCCGCCTACGACACCTTCCTCGACAAATGGAGGTTCCGCAAAGCCTTCCCCGCTACCGAATCTCTCTGGCTCTCCCTCGGCAAAAAGTGCTACGACACCTGGCAGAACTACCTGGAGAACGCCCGCATCTCCGACGACCTCGACTTCGCCGTCATCTCCGGCTGGGAATCCACTGCCATCGAAAACCACTCCGGCATCGTCGACAACCTCCGCAACTTCAAATCCGACCCCAAGCCCATCTCCGGCACCCTCACGCCAGTCCGTCCCATCGCCAAACAACGCAGCACCTGCATCGCGACCGGCCAGCCTGCCACCTTCGATCTCTTCCTCCTCAACGACTCACAACCTGCAACCGGAGACCTCACCTTCAGCGCCCTCACTCCATCCGGCAAGGTCATCAGCTTCGAAACCTTCCCTGCTCCCACCGCCGTCAAAGACCAGTTCAGCTACCTCATCCACGAAGCCTTCCAGACTCCCCCTCTCACCGAAGAAGGCCTGTATCGATTCAGATTCGCCATCTCCTCTGCACCCAACGCAACACAAACCAAAGAAATCTGGGTCACCGAACCGCCAGCCTACAAACGTGTGCGCGCGCTCAACGTCGCTGTCTCCGGCATCACGCCCACGCTTCGCCAGCAACTCGCGGATCTCAGCCCTCGTCTTGGCATCACCGTCGAAGACTTCGCATCCGGCAAAAAATACGACGTTATCATCTCCTCCGGCCTCACAGCGCACACCTCATCCGAGCAAAACGCCGGCGACACCACCGGCCTCGAAGCCCAGCCCGGAGCAAACAAGATCATCCCCGGCCGGAAGCTTGAGCCGGGCGAGACCGTACCCATCACACAACTCGGCCACCTCGACGAAGCAATCCTCGAAGCCGTTCGCGTTGGCACACCACTCCTCGCCATCCCACAGGCAGACACTCTATCCGAAGGTGTAGCGAAGCAGCTGGCAGCAGCAGGAGCCTTCACCTACAACGGCACCGTCGGCGACTTCCGCGCTCCATGGATGGGAAACTGGTACTTCGTCCGTCAGCACCCCATCTACGCTGGTCTTCCCGTCAATCAGGTCATGGGAATCCACTACCAGGCGAAGGGTCGCCAATCGAACGGCCTTCTGGTCGATGGTCCTAACATCGAAATCATCGCCGCTTACAGCCGTGACCACGACCGCAACATCGGCGCCGGCACCTTCACTACCAAATTAGGCTCCACGAAGATCCTCTACCACCGAGTCCCAGAACTCCACCCCGTCCTGCAACAACGTCTCCTTGCAAACGCGCTCGTGTGGCTCACGTCTTAGTGCGAGACTAAAGTGCACTGAGGAGATTGACATTGCCTCTTGCGGCCGTCTGTTTTCTCGATTCCAATAAACCTTGTCAAGCCCCCAAATCGCAAAACTCCGCGTCAATCCAGCGCATCCGCGTGGCGTATGAGTTATGCTCCAGCCGCTATACTTAAAACAGCTGGGGGGAAAAATTTGGCGAGGATTTGCCATGAAAGAGGAATCTTCCATAACCCCTTTGTTGGAAGATTTTAGCTACAACCCATTTAGTATGACTATTTTGCAATGACTGAGTTTGCTAAATAATTGAAAATTAGATAGTTAGCAAGGGGTATGGGGGAGGGGGTACCCCCAAAACGAAGAGGCAGCCGCAAAGGCTGCCTCTTTCCGGAGTATCCACCTCTGTCTAGTGATGTGCCGGGTGATGAACAGGAGCTTTGGCCGGAGTCTTCTTCGGCTCCACCACAGCACCATCGCTCATCGTGATCATGATCGGGCTAGGCGTAAACGAAGCATACGTTCCGGTCACGGTTGCCTTGGCTCCCACCGCAGGCGGTGTCTTCAACGGCGCAGTCAGCTGGAAGGTAAAGTCCGCTGTCTTCGACTGCACCGCATCGTCCGAGACCGCAACCTGGAGAGCCGTATCGGTCACCGAGATGACCAGGGTATCCGGGAACTGGACCGACTTGCCCTTGATCGTATCCCAGACCTTGGCTGCATCCTCGGGCTTACCGTTGGCAAGGATGAACTCCTTGTCGCTGATCGCCAGCGTCGCCAGGTCAGGAGTGCTCGAGATGACCTGGGCCACAATGTCGGCGGGTGAAGGAGCTGGCTTGATCTTGAAGTCTGCCGGCGGATCCAGATTCGTCTGAACAGCAGCCGTCACAGCCTCGTAGCCCTCATCGGAGCCGTGGTACTTCTTGTAGCAGAACTTCGCCAGTGGAAGCATCTGGCTCTTGTACGGCTCCGGCGCAAAGGCAGCAGCACGCGAAGCGTACCAGGTGCAGTTCACATAGTCAGGCGGCGTCGCTTGATAGTAGGCCTGACCAAGTGTGTAGGTATCCTGCAGCATCGGTCCGGGAATCTGCGTCTGAGCAACTGGCACGCTGGCCAGTTCGGCCTTGAAGTCTGTGATCGCGGTAGCGGCGTCCTTCTTGTTCAACGCAGCTTCAGCAATCGCCCGATCAAACACTGGGGTCGCGGTCGACTTAAGTTTGGCAAAGTCGGCATCGCTCATGCCAGCGGGTTTGGTCGTCACAGCCAGACCCTTCTGACCGTACTCGGCCGCCTTGTCCAACGCTGCCTGTTTGGCCGTCGGATCGGTCGCCTGGTCTGCTGCCTGATCGCGGAAGTAAACCTCGAAGGTCAGTGCCCGAAGATTGTTTGGATCAACCTGAAGCAGACGATCCGCCGCGTCAAGGGTCTTAGCAGGATCGAACGCGCTATAGGCCAGCATCAGCTGCTCCAGGACAGACGCCTTTAGGGTCGACTGTGGATACGCAGTGAGATACTGCTCCAGCGCCGGCGCCTTGGTCTGTGGCGTCGACTGCGAGATTGCATCGTTATAGGCCTTGTATTCCGCCGGCGACAACTGAACGTCGCCACTTGCGGCCTGCGCGTTGGAACCGAGATTGACCTGGGTTTGTGCTAATACGCTACCCGCAACACCTGCCACGCTAGCGACCGCCAGGAGAGACGCAACGACTACCTTCTTCATTCCACACTCCTCAGTAAATCTTTTCTTTCAAATGTGTCACCGATGATTCCGGGGTCACTTGTTTATAAGACAAAGCACAGCGTGATCATAGTGCATCCGCTATGTCATTCGTCGTGCCTAACCTTCGGTCAAGCGATTGAAGTGTTCGTGGCATCTCGGGATGATGATGCGGATTATAGAAACGGCGTTGCTGAAAACGCAAGCCGACACACTCTTTTACAGCCATAATGGTCTTTATACACGAACGCGAACGCCACATTTCCGTCCAATACAAACTCTCAACGCTGGGAAGCAGTAAACCAGCAGACGCTGCTCGGCCGAGATGCTCGATGCAGCCAAACCTCAGTTATTTATGAGGAGGTCACGCCAATGCACACTCGTCGCATGAACCGCCACTGAATAAACACGGTTTGTCCGTGTGCTTACAGTTGACGCTCGCATCATGTTCGACCGCTGCTGGGAATGTTCCTTCTCACTGTCTACTTATGTGCACCACATGTATAGATCACGCTGGACACAGCACGCTAACTCCCTCGACCTAAGCTTTCTTTGCACGCTGCGTCCAAATCGTGTCCAACCCATGGTGTTCAAATCGTGGGAACCTTGCTCGATTCCCCAACTCCTGGCTGCCTCGGTCCACCGCAAAGCTTTGCAAATATGGTTCGTATCCGTGCGCATCACCCATTGGTAGTGTTTCGACCCTCTTATCCACAACTGGTGGTGTTGTACCCGTTGATTCCGCACACAACCGCAGCTACAGTTGAATCAGTCATATTCCTATCGGAGACGACGAGTTCATTTCAACTCACCCATCCGTCCGGCAGAGGTGCACTTGCTCAAGCTCAAGAAAGTTCAGATACTCGGCTTCAAATCCTTCTGTGATCGCACCGAGGTTCAGCTCTCCGGCGAAGGCATCGCCGCTATCGTCGGCCCGAATGGGTGTGGCAAGTCCAATATCTCCGACGCCATCACTTGGGTCCTCGGCGAACAATCTGCCAAAAGCCTCCGTGGCATCAAGATGGAAGACGTCATCTTTGCGGGCACGCGCGACCGCAAGCCCACCGGCATGGCAGAAGTTTCGCTGACACTCGTCGACCCCGAGGTGTACGACAGCACCAGCCTGCACGACGAGCCCGAAATCGTCATTGACGAGAGTCTCCCTACCGACTGGGACGAGACCGCCTTCCGCCAGGAACGAGCCGACGAGACCGAGGAGGCCGTCGCCGAAGCCCAGCCCGGCACCATCATAGAAGGCGAGGCCAAGGGAACGCATATCCTGCCGCCAGCAACCGAGGCAGATGCCATAGCTGAGTTCGCCAATCCTAATAACGTTGTACTGAAAATTCGCCGACGCAAGTTTGGACGTGCGCCCGTGCGCGCCGGCGAACTCACCATTACTCGCCGCCTCTTCCGCAGTGGTGACAGCGAATACCTGCTAAATGGTAAGATCTGCCGCCTTCGCGACATACAGGACATTTTCATGGGTACTGGTCTTGGAGGCGAGTCCTACGCCATCATCGGCCAGGAGCGCATCGGACAACTCCTCTCCGCCAAGCCTCATGACCGCCGCTCGATAATTGAAGAAGCCGCCGGGATCACCCGATTCAAGACCAAAAAGCGTCTCGCTGAACTCCGTCTCGAGTCTGCCCGCCAGAACTTGGCTCGCGTCAACGACATCTTTGACGAGGTTACTCGTCAGATGACCACCTTAAAACGCCAGGCCGCCAAGGCCGAGCGTTATGGTGCTCTCCGCGACGAACTCCGCACCCGCCTTCGCGTCGTCCTCGCCAGCCGCATGTCGCAACTTGATGCCGAGCAGACCGCCACCACCGAAAAGATCACCGCGCTCGCCACCCAGATCGACGCCCAAGCAGAAACTGTCGAAACCATGGACGCCCAACATACCGAAGGCGTCGACGCCGGTTACACGCTGGATCAACAGATCCGCGAGGCCGGGGCACAGGCGAATCAATCGGCTGTCGAGCTGGAGCGCATCACAGCCCGCTCCGCGGCCAACGCCGACCGCATCACCGAGCTCACTAGTCGCCTCGTTACAGGCGACGACGATCTGGCCCAAGCCCGCGAACAGCTTGCCAGCCTCACTACAGAGCTCGAACAGCACCGCAGCTTCCTCAATAGCGCCACTGCCGAGTCCACCGAATCCCGTGAGGCTGCGCAATCACAGCAGACACAGGCCCAGGAGGCGGTTCGAGCCGTCGCATCAGCGGAGCAGCAGGCCGAACAAAATCGCCGTTCCACAATGCAGCTCGTCCAGCGCATCGCCCAAACCCGCAACGAGGAGGCACAGGCAGCGGCAGCGCTCGCTGGCCTCGACCGCGAAGCAGAACGCCTACTCTCGGAATCCGAAATCGCCAAACAGGAGCTGGAAACCCTCGGCCTACAGCGCGGCCAAGTCAAGATGTCCTTCGAGTCCGTGACCGAACGTCTCAAGCGCCTCGAAGCTGAGATCGCCACTCTTCGTAGCGAAGTTGAAGCCAATCGCAGCGAAGAGGTCCAGTCCAAACGGCACGGCGATCAATTGCGCGGCGAAGTCGCAACGCTAACTGGGCGGCACACATCTCTCGAAGCTCTCATCCGCGAGCACAGCTACTCCACCGACACCGTCCGCAGCCTCTTCAAGACGGACGCCTACAAGCAAAACACAGACGGAATGGCCGCTGTCGGCACCCTCGCGGATTTCCTCGAAGTAGACGGTAAGTACGAAAACGTCGTCGATGAATTTCTCCGCGACGAACTCAACTATGTAGTAGTCAAATCTTGGGACGCTGCCAACGCCGGCATGCACCTGCTCCAAACTGATGTCACTGGGCGTGCCACCTTCCTCGTGCATCCAAATGACTCTCAAGCAAATTTCGCCTTCGCAGAGGGTATGAAGAGCGAAGCCCAAACTCAGATCGACGGTATCGAAGGTGTTGTCCCGCTCAAGGAATGCATTCGCGTTCTCGACGGGTTCGGCAAGTCCCTTGAAGTTATTCTGCCTAAACTTCGCGAGGGTTTTGTCGCGCCGGACTCCTATACCGCCCGATCATTAGCCCTGTCGAACCCCCAAGCCTTCTTCCTCTCTCCTACCGGTGAAACCTTCCATAATGTCACCGTCACCGGTGGGCGTCCTCGCACACAAGGCCCACTTGCATTGAAACGCGAACTCGCCGAAGTGCAGCAGAATCTTGAAAAAGCACAGGAAGAGCTGGCCCAGACCGACCGCAACACAATCGAACTGCAACATCAGATCGCCACGCTCCAGGCCACCATAGAAAGCAAGATCCACGAGCGACGTGATGCAGAACGAGAGTCCGCCAACTCCGGTGCCGCTCTTCGCCAAATGGAATCCGAGGTGTCACGGATCGAGCGCCGCCTGCAGGACTGGGCTCTCACCAGCGAGCGAACCCGCGACGCACGCACACAGAAGTCAGAGCTCATCGCCCGTCGTCAGCAAGAAGCCGCCGCCTTTGAGAACGAGCGAAGCACCTTGGAAGCTAACCTCGCCGCGCTTCAAGAGCAAACGGAAGAGCTCCGAGCACGTCGGGAAGAACTTCAGCAGTCCGCAGCAGCAGCATCTGCATCCCTAGCTGGTTTAGAGGAGCGCCGCCGCAACGCCGCTGCCAACTTCGAGCAAACGACTCGGCTCCATAACGGCCAAACCCAGCGTATTCAGCAACTCGAGCAGCAGCTTGCCGCCGCGGGCGCGGAAAAAAATCGACGCGAAGAAGAGACGGCCGCCCTCGCCGTCCAGCACGCCGAACTGTCTGAACTTCGCGCTACGGCTGTTGCCGAAGGCACACGTCTTACCGAAGAAGCCCGTTCACTGCGCGCGTCCATGGCTGAGCTCGACACCCGCCTCCGCACGCTGCGTCACGACACTGAAGCGCTCCGCGAACAACGCGCAGCCCTTACGGCCCGCGCCGCCAAACTCGCCTCCGACATTGAGCACATTGACACCACCTGCCTCAACGATCTCGGTACCGAAGCCATCTCCCTCCGCGAAGACCAGACCATCAGCCGCATCGAAGGCGACCAGCTGCACACCCAAGAAGAGGAGTCCCGCGCACTCAAGCAAAAGCTTGAAGCAATGGGACCAGTCAACATGATGGCGCTTGATGAATACAACGAGACCGTTACCCGTCATAGCTTCCTCGAAACGCAGCGCAAGGATCTCCTTGACTCCATCGAGAACACACAGGCTTCCATTAAGGAGATCGACGACGTGTCCCGTCTCAAGTTCGACGAGGCATTCAAGATCATCAACGAAAACTTCTCAGTCACCTTCACCAAACTCTTCGGGGGCGGCCAAGCCTTCATGAAGCTCACCGACGCTGAGAACTCCAACGAAAGCGGCATCGACATCGTCGCATCGCCTCCAGGCAAAAAGCTGCAGAACATCCTCCTGCTCTCAGGAGGGGAAAAAGCTCTCACCGCCCTCTCGCTTCTGGTCGGAATCTTCCAGTTCCAGCCCGCCCCTTTCTGCATCCTCGACGAGGTCGATGCACCACTCGACGAGACCAACGTGGGCCGCTTCGCTAAGCTCATCCACGACATGAGTGCAACCACTCAGTTCGTCGTGATTACACACAGCAAACGAACCATGTCACAGGCCGACGTAATCTACGGTGTCACCATGCAGGAGCCAGGCGTATCGAAGATCGTCAGTGTCAACCTCAGCCGACGCGATGCCGCCGAAAACCGGCGCGCCGTGGCCTAAGCCTATTGACGCGGAAACGGATCAGGTTTTGCGCAGCTGGAGCGGTTCACCACTCGCTCCAGCTCTTTTTACAATTACGACCGACACTCTGAACCTTCGTGAACTAGAGCCAGCCTCCGTTGCTCGTTGAAAGCAGCTAATCTAAAAGCATGGACATACCACTCACAACTGCAACTCTTGCCCTGGTGACCCTGGCTATGCTCCTGCTGCGAATCTATTGGGGTCGCGTTCCCGCACACTTTAGGTTCGTCCTTATTCGGACATCAATTGCTTTAGTCATCCTCCAGGCTTTTTTTTCCGCTACTAAGTGGGGCACAACATCGGACCTCCTAAACGTCATCATCAACTGGTTGGCTATAGCTGCCTACGAGCTTCTAGTTCTTCTCTTCTCCCGACTATCTCCGCGATGGCTGACGTCCATCTGCGCCGCAATTCTGCTTATCCCAGTCTTTGCTTCAAGCGTTTTGCTTCCCCTGACTGACCTCTTTAATCCCTACACCAACAAAAAAGCGACTATGAGCCGCAACTTTTTCTATGAGGTCAAGCCATGGGGTAACGTCGGCGATGGCACTGACGGCGTCGATCTCCAAATCTGTTATCGTCCCACGCTGGCCCCATTTCTCCGTCGCAAGATTCAACCCATTCCATTCAATAATCGCGAATGCCATGCGATGGCCGTCACTGCCACGATTTCTCTCGATAGAAAAGTCGTACTCGCTCGCTGCCCCCGCTGGCCTTCTGAACCCGAAGGAACCGTCGACAAGACTTTCCGACTTCCCTAGACCGCTTCAATCTGATCTCATTCTCCAAGAGGTGGTACCGTCAACGTGATGTCAACAGCCCTTCTTCAGACCGACCTTGGCCGTATCCAACTCACCGCCCGCGGCAAGGTCCGCGACATCTACGCCCTATCCGCCGACGAACTTCTCTTCGTCGCCAGTGACCGTATCTCAGCGTTCGACCACGTCTTGGGTAGTGGAATTCCCGACAAGGGTAAGATCCTCACTCAGCTCTCCCTCTTCTGGTTTGACTTCCTAAAGGACACTATCCCCAACCACCTCATCACAGCGGTGGCAACAGAATTTCCGAAAGAACTGCAGCCATTCCTCAGCCAGCTGGATGGTCGCAGCATGCTCGTCAGGCGAGCCAAGATGTTCCCCGTGGAATGCGTCGTGCGTGGTTATCTTTCGGGCTCAGGCTGGAAGGACTACCAACAAACTGGTGCGATCTGCGACATCAAATTGCCTGCTGGCCTTCGCGAATCTGATCGATTACCAGAGCCCATCTTTACTCCGGCTGCGAAGATTAATACTGGCGGCCACGACGAAAACATCTCGTACAAAACAGTTGAGGATGTGATCGGCGCACCCCACGCCAATGCCCTACGTTCTCTCACACTCGACATCTACGACAAAGCCACAAAGCACGCAGCCAGCAGAGGCCTGATCCTCGCCGACACAAAGTTCGAATTCGGACTCGTCGCCGACGAGAACGGTAATGAAAAGATTATTCTCGCCGACGAGGTCCTCACGCCCGACTCCTCCCGCTACTGGCCCAGTGAAACCTACAATCCTGGCGGTCCGCAGCCTTCCTTCGACAAACAATACGTCCGCGATTACCTCGAATCCATTCACTGGAACAAGCAGGCTCCAGCGCCAGCCCTTCCCGACGGGGTCGTAGCTCGTACCCGCGAAAAATACCTTGATGCCTTCCGCCTGATTACCGGTCGTACCGACCTCGCCAATACCTAATCGCATGAATTTCTTCGACTGGTTTTTGATAGCGGTTCTGGCATATTCCACCATCACGGCCTTCGTTCGCGGAATTATCCTGGAGCTCTTCTCCCTCGGAGGTTTAATTGCTGGAATAGTGATCGCCAGCTGGAATTACGACCGTCTTGCGCTCTTTGCCGAGCGTCTCATCGCGACGCCGGCCATCGCTCAAATCATTGCCTTTTTCGTCATTGTCATTGGAGTAATGGTGCTCAGCGCTATCCTTGGAAAAGCTTTCAATCAGACAGCCCATGCCATTGGACTCGGCCTCTTCGATCGGCTTCTGGGCGGCGTCTTCGGCTTTGCGCGTGGTTGTCTCCTCGGGGTCGCCATTATGATGGCTATCGCCGCCTTTCTGCCCCATTCCACATGGATTGCAAATTCGCAGCTATCTTCCTATTTCCTTGCGGGGGCGCATGCGGTATCCTTCGTTGTACCTCACGACCTTCAGCAACAGATTCTAGACGGCGCCGAGCAGATCAAGCACAACGCGCCTCATTGGATCAAACCGCTCCGGTAGAGGCACAATGAGAGTGTGGTTCCAACAAAGGAACTGCCAGCGAGGAATAACCTTGAAGCGCGAAATGGACGGCTTGATCACGCAGATGCATAGCGCCGGCATCCCTTATTCGGAGGCCGTTCGTCAGTTCAAGAAACGCTACATCCTCGAAGTGCTTGCGCACCACAAGGGAAACCAGTGCAAGGCTGCTGAAGAGCTTGGCATGCACCGCAATACCCTCAGCCGCACTTTGGCCGAGCTCGATATGGACACCGCGCAAATCCGCAACGGAATGCGGCGACCACCCAGAAGCGAACGCCCACATATTCAAAGCATCGCCAGCGCCCGTTAGCCTCCGACTTCGTCTAATTAGTAGTCGATGAGACCCTATATCCAGCCACGCGTCACTGACATCGCAAGATGCACGGCCGTGCTTGCGATCTGGAGCCTCTCCTTATCCACATTAGCCCAAACACCAGTTCCCCAGTCAACTACACAGGCCAAACCCGCTGAGGTTCAAATCCCGTCCGCCGACAGCAGCAACAGCCTCGCCGCCGACGGGGCAGCTCCGTCGAAACACAACGCCCAGGCAGCCGAAGACGCATACCTAGCTGGTGCGCGTCTGCTCCTTCGCAATGATCTAATTGACGCAGAGCTGCAGTTTCGTAAAGCCGCGGCGCTGAATGCCTCAAATCGTGACTACACCCTGGCACTTAGTGCTACTCATCAACGCCTTGTCACCGATCTTGTGCAGCAATCTGGTAAGGCCCGGCTGCTCGGACAAAATGAAAAGGCTGAGACTCTGCTCGCTGAAGCTCGCCTTCTCGATCCCGAGAACACCATTGTCAGCCAGCATGTAGACTCGGGCGCGCTGCCAAGAATGTTTCATCCCGAAATAGAACCCTGGATACGTGAAGGTCCGGCCATCGCGGGCCCCATAACACTTATCCCCAATACTGGTCCGAAGAGCTTCCACATCCGTTCCGACGAACAGGACGTCATCCGACAAGTCCTCTCCGCTTACGGTATCCGACCTGTATTCGACGATTCTGTTCCGCGCGACAACATTCGCTTTGACCTAGATGACTTGCCGTACCAGCAGGCCGTCCCCATCTTGCTAAACATGGGCCACCTCTTCAGTGTGCCAATCGACGCCAAAAGCGTCATAATCTCCAAAGACACTCCGGAGAACCGCGAGCGCCTCGAGCATCAGCTGCAAGAGACCATCTTCATCCCTGGGATGAGCAATGAGGAGATGGACAATCTCGGCACCCTCGTAAAGAACATCTTTGATGTCAAACAGGTAGCTGTCGGAAAGAACTCCGGGACTCTCGTCCTTCGCGCCCCTCAGGAAACCCTCACCTATGTCAACCTCACCCTCGCCGACTTAATTGACGGCGGCAGTGAGGTCATGATCGAACTCCAACTCTACTCCGTAGACAAGACCAATCAGCGCAACATCGGTGCCCAGCTTCCGCAGCAAATTGGCATCTATAGCGTCTCCTCCGCTGCGCAAAACCTGGTCACTGCTAATCAGAGCATCGTCAATCAGGCGATCGCTCAAGGTCTCATACCGGCTGGAGCAAGCAACGTGGCCATCGCTCTGGCGCTCGTCGCCTCAGGACTCGTCCAGAGCACACTTCTATCGAGCACGATAGGCTTTTTCGGTGGAGGTCTTACCGCGACCGGCGTTACCACTAACCAGAACCCGGCCTTCAACCTCTTGCTCACATCCAGTGACACTCGTGCACGCGACGACATTCAAGTACGGGTTGCCGACCGTCAATCCGCGACATTCCGTGTCGGTGAGCGCTATCCCATCACCACCGCTACCTACTCCAGCGGCATAACAGGCAGCGCCGCCGCTCTAGCGAACACGACCATCAACGGAGTTCCTGTCTCCAGCCTACTCAACTCCGCCGTTGGCACCTCAGCCACCATTCCCCAGATACAATACGAAGACCTTGGCCTCACTCTTAAGGCGACACCAACTGTCCAAAAATCCGGCGCGATCAAAATGCACATAGACTTGAAGATCGAAGCGCTAACCGGCAATTCGTTGAGCAATATTCCAATCCTCAATAACCAGCAGTTCGTATCTGACGTAACGCTCAATGACGGAGAGACCGCACTTCTCGCCAGCAGTCTTACCAAGAGCGAATCGGCCAGCCTCGATGGATATCCCGGAATAAGCCAACTACCTGGATTTCAAACAGCTACGGCTGACCGAACGACGGAGACTAATTCCAGTGATCTTATCCTGCTTATTACCCCGCATATCACCCGTCGCCGCCCAAACCTAACAGTCGGCCCTAGAATCAGTATCAATTTACCGGAGCCGCCAAGCTAGGACTGGCTTCGACGGGCAACCATATCGAAAATACTGTCCCATGTCTTTCTCCACGTCGCGTTCTGACTCGGATATGCCCCCCATGCTTTTCCACGATCCCCTTGCTTACCCAAAGCCCCAGCCCTGTCCCGGTCAACTCCTTCGTCGTCTGGAATGCCTCGAAGAGATGGTCCTGCATCTCTGAGCTAATCCCCTCCCCCGTATCCGCCACCGTCAACCGTACCCCTTGGGCTCCAGTGCGCCGGTCCCTCTGGGGATGAAGCCGAATCATGAGCCTTCCTCCGCTGCTCATAGCATCAAGCGCGTTCCTCACTAAATTGTTAATTACCTGACGAATCTCGCCTTCCAGCGCCATAACTCGCGGCGCCGCGATAAGCTTCATGTCCGTATCAATATTTCGAACAAGAATTCGCCCCGTGTACAAAGCCATCACTGTACGCATCAGATCGGCCATATTCACCTCGACCGGTTTGCTGTGCTGCCGGTTGAAGCGCAGGGTCTGCAGCGTAATCTCCGTTACCCTGGCTAGCTCACCCTGTGCCAGCATCGCATAGTGCTGCACGTCCTCCATCGACACCGACTGACGAATCAAGTAAAGCAGATTCGTAATCGACTCCAGTGGGTTGTTGATCTCATGTGCTATCGACGAAGCGAGTTGTCCTACTGCAGCCAGCTTCTCCGACTTACGAAGCGCATCGTCCTGCAGTCTGGCCTGGGTCACGTCAGTATTTACCGCTACACCGCCGAGAATCTTTCCATTTAATAAGATCGGGGCCGCGACACTACGAATCCAGCGGTCCGCGGTCCGCACTGTCTCGGTTGACCACGTTCCCGCGAGCGCACTCTCAAGTGTTTTAAGCTCATGCGGGAATTCTCCACCGCTCATCATCTTGGCCACGTGATTCGATCGCATCTTGGCATCGGGCGTGGCAATGTACACCCCGTGCGGCATACTTTCAATCACAGCATCCAACTCAGCCGTCTTCTGCTCTGCTAGTTCATAGGCTTTCCGTAGATTCTCCTGCTGCTGCCGAAGCTCGGTCACTTCTCGAAAAGTGACCACCACGCCCATTACTTTACCTGCTACGGTCACTGGTTGCGCCGAAATCTCCGCGATGAACGAACTCCCATCCTTCCGGAACATCGTGTCCGTAAGCTGGCGGAGAACCTTATTTTTCCGCACCACGTCGTAAATTGGGCACTCAGAACCGGGAAAGTGGCGGCCGTCCGGGTAGTGATGATGCACAAGCTCATGCATATTGTTACCAACCAGCTCTTCGCTGGCGAAACCAAACGTGCTCACCGCCATGCGATTAACAAAGGTGCAATTGCCCTCCAGATCGAGGCCCCATATGCCTTCACCCGCAGAGTCAAGCAGTGCTTGCCATTGCTGCATCTGCTCGCCGATCTGTGGTGTCTGCATCGCCATCGTAACCCTTCGGAAGTTTCGCCTGCGCGCTAATTACACGCCGTCCAACAAATGAGATGCAGTTTTAGCTCTCGCAATACGCAAAATCAGGATCGCTGTTGCAGCGATATGGCACAGCTCGTTGACCATACGGAACATGGCCGTTATACTTGATCTTGTAAGAGCGGGAGTAGCTCAGTGGTAGAGTGCTTCCTTGCCAAGGAAGATGTCGCCGGTTCGACCCCGGTCTCCCGCTCCAAATAAATCCTGCCTGCGGTACACTTCTCCTACAATTCAGCAGGGCAGAAATAGATAGCCCACCCGAGGCGCGGTACCCAAGTGGTAAGGGAGAGGTCTGCAAAACCTTTATGCGTCGGTTCGATCCCGACCCGCGCCTCCAATTTTCAACAATCTGGCCACATTCCAGCTTTGGCGCATTACGACGAACGAAAGCTGCAGCGTGTACTGAGTTCTTGAGCAGACTCTCTGACTCTTTCCACTGATGTCATTTCATGGCACGACAGCACCTTTGCTTTTGTTGGCTACAGCGATGGTGTTCTGTCAGTGTTTTTGTGTGCTTGTACACGTCTGTTAGACACCCAATTGCAGAATCGATATCGTTCCTGCGATTGATATGTTAAGGTAGCTCTACAGCAGCAGCTTTCGCGAGACACACTGGCTTATAGCGCCCTGTGAGAACGAACCACGTACTCAAGACCTGCGCTGCATGAGGGTGGATGAGAATACAAGTTGCTCTCAATCACCGGACAGAGTACCGGTACGACAAGGCGGTCTCACTCGGTCCACAGGTTATACAGTTGCGACCTGCCACGCATTGTAGAACCCCGATCCTCAGCTACTCGCTTAATGTGACTCCCACCGATCACCTCCTCAACTGGCAACTTGATCCTTACCACAATCATCTTGCGCGCCTCCTTTTTTCGAGCAAGACGAATGAGTTCTTGGTTGAAGTGGATCTTGTCGCGGAGCTATCCCCCTTCAATCCGTTCGATTTCTTTCTGGAGCCGGGAGTCGAAGACTACCCTTTCCAGTACGCACCAGAGTTGGCTCAGGATCTCGAACCCTATCTTTCGGTCGATCCGCCTGGCCCTCTGCTTCAGGCTTTTCTTAAGGGGGTTTCGACGGAGAGGTGTTCGACTATCGGCTTTCTAGTTGACCTAAATCGAAGCGTGCGAAACGAAATTGACTATCTTGAACGGCTGGATCCCGGCGTCCAGACATGTGAGCAGACCCTTGAAAAACGCGTGGGGTCCTGCCGCGACTCTGCATGGTTGCTCGTTCAGACCCTCCGGCATCTCGGCATCGCGGCGCGCTTCGTCTCCGGATATCTCATTCAGCTGGCGCCAGACGAGAGTGAACTGGTAGGTTCAACCGGTCCTCAGACCGACTCTGCGGCTTTGCATGCGTGGACCGAGGCATTTTTGCCTGGTGCGGGTTGGATTGGCATGGATCCAACTTCGGGTCTGCTTGCCGGCGAGGGTCACATTCCGCTCGTCTGCACACCAAACGCTTCCAGGGCTGCGCCCATCGAGGGTACGGTCGAGCCCGCCAGCGTTGACTTTAGCTACTCCATGTCCATTCGCCGTCTGAATGACACACCGAGGCTCTCCAAGCCCTTCAACGAAGATGATTGGACGCAGGTCGAACAACTTGCCTATGTCGTCGACGCGGATCTAAAGACACAAGATGTACGCCTGACCATGGGCGGCGAACCTACCTTCATCGGCATAGATGAGCCTGAGAGTCCACAGTGGAATATCGATGCTCTTGGGTCGATGAAGCGAACACGAGGCATGGCGCTCATTCAAGGCCTTCGCGATAAGATAGCGCACGGCGCTCTGCTTCATTACGGGCAAGGCAAATGGTATCCAGGTGAACCTTTGCCCCGTTGGGCTCTGAGCTGCTATTGGCGTAACGACGGCGTTCCTGTTTGGGAAAATGTTGATCTCATTGCTCGTGAAGACGTGGACTACGGCTTCAGTGCGGCTGATGCATTAAGCTTCATGGAAGCACTTACCCGCCGCCTTCAGGTGAGCTCCGAAGACCTGCTGCCTGCCTACAACGCAGAGGCCGACTCGATGGAGCCAGTCGGATACATTCTGCCCATTCGCCGTCGCCAGTCGGAGGGTAAATTGTGCTGGTCGAGCCAGCTGTGGTTCCCTCGACCCGAACGTCTAATGTTGACGCCTGGCGATTCGCCCATAGGGTATCGCATACCGACCGCAGCGATGCCGTGGGTAGCGCCCGATGAGCTCGAATACGAATTCGAGGCTGCGCCCTTCGCAGATCGGGTTAAGCTGCCATCAAGTCCCACTCGTCGCATGGACCTCTTTCATCAGATTCCCATGGCCGATCCCCTGCCCGCTCTTTCCAGCAGGGCCGAAACAGCGTCCGAGTTAATCCGGCCATCGATCTGCGCGCAAGCTCGAGAGGGCCGTCTGCACATATTTCTGCCGTATGCATCCAGACTCGCGGACTACCTCGACCTGCTTGCCGCCGTCGAAGACACATGTCAATATCTGCACAAGCCGGTGTGGCTGGAGGGCTACGCTCCGCCGTCCGACCCGCGTCTGCGCTCATTCAGTGTCACACCTGACCCGGGCGTTCTGGAGGTAAATTTGCCGCCCGCGAACGACTGGAACGAACTCAAACAGATCAATACAGTTCTCTTCGAGGAGGCGCGTCGAAACCGGCTGACTACTGAGAAATTCGACTACGACGGCAACCATCTCGCGACCGGCGGCGGCAGTCATATCGTAGTTGGTGGAGCAACCGTCTCGGACAGCCCCTTCCTGCGCCGTCCAGACCTGTTACGCAGCATGGTAGCGTTCTGGCAGAACCATCCGTCGCTATCGTATTTATTCTCCGGCATGTATGTCGGCCCGACGAGTCAATATCCACGAGTGGACGAGGCGCGCACCGATGCCCTCTATGAACTGGAGCTCGCTTTCAGTAATTTACCCGTAGACGACTGTCCGCCGTTCATCGTGGACGGCTTGTTCCGTAACCTGCTCGTCGATGTCACGGGAAACTCGCATCGCGCCGAGTTCTGTATCGACAAGCTCTATCCGCCGGAGGGCCTCGGCTTGCAACTTGGCCTGCTTGAACTGCGTGCCTTCGAGATGGCTCCTCATGTCAGAATGGGCCTTGTTGAGATGCTGCTCGTACGCGCTCTAATCTGCACTTTCTGGAAGCGGCCATTCAAAGCCGGCCTTATTCGTTGGGGCACTGCGCTCCATGACCGCTTTATGCTGCCTCACTTTGTCCGGCGCGACTTCTCCGATGTGCTCGCACAATTGCGCCAGTCCGGCTACGCCTTCGAGGAAAAGTGGTTCGCTTCACACTTGGAGTTTCGCTTTCCGAAAATAGGTTCGATCGCTGCAGATGGAGTCGAACTCGAGCTGCGCAAGGGTCTCGAGCCTTGGAACGTGCTCGCGGAAGAGACTACCTCAGGCCGAACGGTCCGCAGCGTGGACTCATCACTTGAGCGGATACAGGTCAAAGTGTCCGGAGTCACAACAGAATCGCGCTACATGGTGGCATGCAATGGTCGCAGGGTGCCGCTCTATCCCACAGGTGAACCTGGAGAGGCTGTAGCGGGCGTACGGTTTCGCGCCCGCCGACTGCGAGCGGCATTACATCCCACCATCCCGGTACACGCACCCCTCGTCTTCGACCTTATCGACCGATGGAAAGAGCGCTCGATTGGACAATGCATCTACCATGTGGGACCACCAGATAATCGCACGTACGCGGCGCGCCCAGTCGACGCGGCGGAAGCGCGTGACCGTCGTCTGGAGCGCTTTCAAGAGTCCGGCCATAAGCTAAGTCACATGGCGATGCCAGAGGAGGAAAGTAACCCGGTCTTTCCCATGACTCTTGACCTGCGGCAACCTCCACCTGGAGAAAAGACTCGCCCCGAGAAGCGGGGGCCTGTCCTATGACCGTGGACCTATATCAAACTCCGCTCCGCTATGGAGCCGCCTATGACGAACTGTCGACCGACGGGGTAACGCCCCGGCCGCACTGGGCTCACCTGATGGACTCGCTCCGAACGATCGGCCCTGAAGAGTTAGGGAGACGCTGGGGCCGTGCTGAGCGACGCATTCGCGAGAATGGCATAACCTACAACATCTACAACGATCCGCTCGGCGCAAACCGGCCTTGGAAGATCGACATCGTTCCATTTCTTATTCCGGCCGACGAGTGGCGTTTTATCGAAGCTGGCATCATCCAGCGCGCCCAATTGCTGAGTCTTCTTCTTCAGGATCTCTACGGCCCGCAAAACCTCGTTGTGGAGGGCCACTTTCCCGCCGCCCTTCTCTACGCCAACCCCGCATTCCTTCGGCCAATGGTGGGCGTGCCCGTTCCGGCGCACAGTTATCTCCACATGCTGGCAGTCGATCTCGCGCGTTCCCCAGACGGTCAGTGGTGGGTGTTGGCCGATCGCACACAAGCGCCTTCCGGCAGCGGCTATGCACTTGAGAATCGCACTATCGTCTCCGACGTTCTACCGGACCTTTTCCGTTCCTCGAACGTGCTGCGTCTCGCTCCGTTTTTCCGCGCGCAACGTGAGGCTCTTACCAGCCTCGCTCAGCGCAGTAATCCGCGCATAGTGCTGTTGACGCCAGGCCCCCTTAACGAGACCTACTTCGAACACTCGTATATCGCGAAATACCTGGGATTCACTCTGGTCAGGGGAGCTGACCTAACGGTGCGCAACAGGTGCGTCTACCTCAAAACAGTCGACGGTCTCGAGCAGGTCGACGTCATTTTGCGCCGCGTGGACGACAGCTTTTGCGACCCTCTCGAACTACGGAGCGAATCTCTCCTGGGCGTACCAGGCCTGGTTGATGCCATCGTCGCAGGAAACGTACAGGTTGCAAATGCATTGGGAAGCGGTCTCATCGAAACCGCGGCCGTCATGCCCTTTCTTCCCGGCCTATCTCAACAATTACTTGGCGAGAAGCTCAAGCTTCCCTCCGTCGCTACCTGGTGGTGCGGGCAGAAGTACGCACTCGACTGGGTGCTTGCCCATCTCGACTCTGTGGTGGTGAAGCCAGCTTTTCCGTCTCGCGGCATGGAGCCCGTCTTCGGAGCTGAACTACCACTAGCCGAAAAGAAAAACTTTTCCGAGCAGCTGCGCGCCAACCCACATGAATACGTCGCGCAGGAGCAGGTCGCCTTGTCTACCGCACCTGTGTGGGAAAACGGCCACCTGAACTCGCGTAGCGTGGTTCTGCGTACTTACGTGCTCAATACCGGTAACGGATGGATCGCGATTCCCGGAGGGCTAACGCGAGTTGCAGAAAGCGAAGGTTCGGTCGTATCAATGCAGCGAGGGGGACATAGCAAAGACGCGTGGGTCCTCTGGGACGGACCAATCGACACGTTCAGCATGCTGCACCCGCGCCACGAACCGGTGGAGTTGCAAAGGGTCGTACGCGCTGTGCCGAGCAGCGTAGCCGACAATGTCTTCTGGCTGGGCCGCTACGCCGAGCGTGCGGAAAGCATTGCCCGCATTCTGCGCTCCATGCTGTCTCGTGTACGGAGCGCCGACGAGACGGAACTCGGATACCTCCTTCGGCTTCATAGTTGTCTGGAGTCGCGACACAGCAAGCTGCCGAAGTCCAAAGACAGACGCCCGACCTCGCTAGAACTCGAGCAGGAGATCATCTCTCTCATGACCGATCTCAAGCGACCTGACAGTCTTGCCTCTACCTTAGTGGAGGTCTCCCGAATCGGAGGCAACGTTCGCGAGCGGTTGTCTGCCGACATGATGTTCCTCATTGGACAGCTGCGCGAATCCATTCAGTCCGGCCATGGCGCAGGCGATCTTGAGGGGCGGGCGATGTTGACCAGTTGCCTGGAATTGCTCTCGGCATTCTCCGGCATGGAGCGCGAAAATATCAGCCGAGGATTAGGCTGGTTCTTTATGACCATTGGTCGGCGTCTCGAACGCGCGATCTACCTCGCGAGGCAGTTACGCGAGATCACGAAGCCACTCGCCGAGGAGGACTGGCCCCTACTGGAGTGTATGCTTGAGGTCGCCGATAGCTCCATGACTTATCGGACTCGCTATTACACCACGCTGCAGCCCTTGGCTGTCTTGGACCTACTCATGGCCGATGAGACTAACCCCCGGTCCCTGGACTTTCAACTTAGTCACCTCGCGGATATCTACCACAAACTCCCCCGCCACCTTCAGGATGACCTGAAGGCGATGCGGGACGCGCTGGCACTGTTACGCAGCTTCGATCTTCGAGAGATAACATATCCGCTGCCAGGCGCCGCGACAGCTCCGAATAGCCCCCATGACCTCCACCGACTTGAGCATTTCCTCAAAGAGCTGGAGAGGCTGTTGCCCTCTTGGTCAAATAATCTGTCCAGCAGGTACTTCAGCCACGCTCGCACACTCCCCATCACCATAGGCCAATGATCTATAAAATTCTCCACCGCACCACCTACAGGTACAAATACCCGGTTTCAGTAGGAAACCACGTCGCATGTCTTAAACCTCGATCGTTACCGCACCGCCAGTTGGCACGGAGCGAACTGCGCATCCTGCCGCCTCCTGCGACCTGGGCCGAACGGGTGGACTACTTCGGGAACACTCTCTGCTTCTTCACCGTTCAGGAGCCGCACAAGGAACTGGTGGTAGAGTCTCACAGCGAAGTGGCCATCGAGGAAAGCCCGGCACCAGAGCACCAACAGTCGCTCCCTTGGGAAGAGGCAGCACGATTACTTCTTATCGATCATAGCCGCGCGGGGCTCGAGGCCTGCCAGTTTCGATATGAGTCTCCACGCATTCGGGTGCGGCCCGACTTTGCCTCCTATGCGTTAGAGTCGTTTACGCCCGGACGCCCGATGCAGGAGGCGCTTCTCGAGCTGACCAATCGCATCCACACTGACTTTCGCTTCGATTCAAAAGTGACCAACGTTCGAACGACCACTGAAGAGGTCTTTCGGAAACGCCGGGGCGTATGCCAGGATTTCGCCCACTTGCAAATCGCTTGTCTCCGGTCACTGAATCTCGCTGCCCGCTACGTCAGCGGATACCTTCGAACCTATCCGCCCCCGGGCAAACCGAGGTTGGTAGGAGCCGATGCTTCGCACGCCTGGGTCTCTGCCTATTGTCCAGGATTCGGCTGGCTCGACATGGATCCCACGAATAACCTTGTCCCATCAGACGGCCACGTAACCCTCGCCTGGGGCCGAGACTACGGTGACGTCAGCCCTCTGCGCGGCCTAATTCTTGGAGGCGGAGCTCACACACTCAAGGTCGCCGTCGACATGGAGCCGCTTAATTCCTAGTCACTGGCAGCCTTAATCGCTACTGCCACAGCTCCACACTTCGGTGCGACCAATGGTTTGTCCATAGGTATTCCAGTAACAATCGAGCGAAGCCTTTGAATAAGCCATTCGCGATTCACGGATGAGAATGAAGAAGAGATGTCTTGAAGAGCCCTTTTAGCCACCAACTGAGGTTTTCAATTTTTGCCTAAAAGCACCAGGACGACACCGATGGCGACCAGCGAGACTCCAACCCAGCGTTGAATACTCACATGTTCGCGCAGAAAAACAACACCTCCAAAAGCACCCGCGACGTAGCTGAGCGCTGTTACAGGAACGACGAAACTAACGTCGTAGATCGATAAGGCTCCCAGCAGCGAAAAAAAAGCGACCGCCATCATTCCGACGCCGAGCCACATCCAAGGAACACGAAGAGCTCTCAGAATCACCTTGGCCACTTCTATCGGATGCAAACTAGGGGCCTCTCCAACAACCTTCATGGCACGGGACACGCATAACTCGCCGCCGGTTCCGGCGACAACGATCAGGGCAAATAGAATGAGGTGCTGCAATCTAAACCTGCTCAGTCGTTCGAGGATTGGTGCGGCCAACAACAAAAACTCCCAGACAGATAACTGCTACACCAGCCCATCTTAGGGGAGAGACCTTTTCACCCAGCATCAGGTACCCAAGCAGCGCAACCACCCCGTACGCGAGCGAGGATGCAGGCTGAACAAAGCTGTAATCTGCCCACGACAGCACCAGCATGTAGGCGACAAAGAATGTAGTCAGCGAGGCAATTCCTGACCAAATCGCACCAGATGTAAAGATATTCATGCCGGTGTGGAGCAGTTGCGAGGGAGGCCAGATTGCCAGCTCGCCAATGTGTTTCATCCCCTTGCCCAACAGGACATTTCCCAGCGGACCTGCGATCACCATCACCGCAATCAAAAGATAGGTTTTTAGATGTAGAGGCTTGTGTGGCGTCATCTGCTTGATTTGCTCTTCACCGCTTCGAAAGACATCAGTCTATTCTATAGCGATATCCGGGCTGAACATTACTCTCTACACTCGGCAGCTCTCGTTTCACGCATCTGCCTCGGTGCTGTTTGCCATACAAAGTGAACACGAGCACTTCAATAACGCAATTGGCTTCGTAAAATGTGGTGATAACATGATGGTGACTATGAGTTCTCGGCACAAACGGTATTGCGACGAGTCCAATATTCAGCATGTCGAGGCTTCCACAGCGGCGTGCCTGGAAGAGGCATAGACACTTGTGTGGCATTGTTGGGTTCACGACGAAAGACTGGCACCCTGATCAAGAGCGCATACGGAGTGCGACGAATACCCTTATTCATCGCGGACCCGATCAGCAAGGTGTATTTCAATCGAGAACCTGCTCTCTCGGTGCGACCCGCCTCAAGATTATCGACTTGGCATCCGGGGATCAGCCCATCTTTTCCGAAGATCGCGACTCCGTAATCGTCTTCAACGGTGAAATTTACAACCATCTTGAGGTTCGCCGCGAACTTGAATCGCTTGGTCGCAGCTTTCAGACCCACTGTGATACCGAGACCGTACTTCAGGCATTTCTCGAGTGGGACACTGACTGTTTTGAACGACTGCGAGGGATGTTTGCGGTTGCCCTGTGGAGCAACTCCAGGCAACGTCTGGTGCTGGCACGCGACCGCATCGGCATCAAGCCGCTGTATATAGCTGAACGCGGCGAGGATATCTTCTTTGCTTCGGAACTGAAGGGCATTCTAGTGCATCCAGAGATCGAACGCAGGCTCAGTCTCGAAGGGCTGGACTGCTATCTATCCATGAACTACGTTCCTTCTCCGTGGACCCTCGTAGATGGGATTGAAAAATTACCACCCGGCCACTGGCTCGAGTGGCGAGACGGCCGCACAAGCAAGCACGCGTACTGGCATATCCCAGAGATCACTCCCGTGCCCCAATCGTTCGAAGATGCCAAAGTGGAGCTCGATCATCTCCTGGACAAATCAGTCCGCGAGCATCTGATGTCCGATGTTCCGATGGGGGTATGGCTCAGCGGCGGCGTGGACTCCTCGACCGTCCTCCACTATGCCGCCCAAGCATCCACTTCAAAGCTGCGGACCTTTTCGATCTCTTTTAGCGGTCACAGCTTCGATGAGTCCCCATACATCCGCCAGGTAGTCGAACACTATGAGACAGACCACGAACAACTAAATCTGACTCCCGACGACGACATCGAGGGAGCCATCGAAGACATTGCCTACTACTCCGATGAACCGAGCGCGGATTCAGGGGCACTACCCGTCTGGTTTCTCTCTAAACTCTGCAAGAAGCGATGTACGGTAGCCTTTAGCGGAGAGGGAGCAGATGAGATCTTCGGCGGTTATCTCACATATCGCGCAAACCGCATTGCCTCTCCATTGAGAAATCTACCCTCTGCAGCAATCGATCTTGCTCTTCGCGCCCTCCGCCTCTGGCCGGCTTCAAACGAAAAAATCAGCGTTGAATATAAGGTGAAACGCCTCCTCCAGGGCAGCCTCATGCCTCCAGAACGCGCTCATGTTTATTGGAACGGAACCTTTTCCGACGCTGAAAAAGCAACTCTGCTGCGAATTCCCCTGCCAAGCGCTCTTAACGATGTTCTGGCTCGTCTAAGAACACGGCTCCCGGGAGACGGAATCGCGCCCTTCCTGGAGTTCGACCAGCAATACTATCTTCCCGATGACATCATGGTGAAATCGGACCGCGTGAGCATGGCCCACTCTGTTGAGGTTAGGCCTCCCTTCGTCGATCACCGCATCGTAGAATTTGCAGCCAAGTTACCAACAGACTTCAAAATCCGCGGTACGCGCCAGAAATATATCCTCAAAGAAGTGATGAAATCCAAACTGCCCACCGCCATCGTTCAGCGCGAGAAGGTGGGATTCGATATTCCAACTCACGATTGGTTTCGCGGACCACTTCGAGCAATGTTGATGGAGACCCTGGCGTCAGCGGAAGCAGAGCACTCTGAGCTGTTCGACTTCGAAACGATACGTACTTACACCCAACTACACTTGAACAGGCGCATCAATGTCGGCTATCACTTGTGGGGACTGGTCATGTTATTTCTGTGGATGAAACGATGGAATATTCAGTCAACACCGTCACTGACCTTCAGGAGACAGGTGCTCACGGCCGGGTTGTAAGCCGCAGCCAGTTCTTTTGGATAGTTATACTCTTCGCGGCCGCAGTCTATCTCGGCTGCATCCTCTCTCCGCCGTCGCTCATGGACGACGTAGATGCAGTGCAGGCGCAGATCGCTCGAAATATGCTCAGCTCCGGAGACTGGGTTACAGCACGCCTCGATGGGGTGGCCTATCTCGAAAAACCTCCGCTTATCTATTGGATGATCGCGATCTCCTATAAGGTATTCGGCGTTTATGATTGGGCTGCGCGCATTCCCATCGCACTCTCCGCAATCGCCCTCTGCTTCACCACGGCAGCGTTTGGAGCCTGGGCCTTCGGACGCCGTGCCGGCTTCTACGCAGGCCTTTGCATGTCAACCTGCGTCGGCCTCTTTCTCTTCACCCGTATCCTCGTGCCGGACGTCATACTCACGCTGGTGATCGCCCTGGCTCTGTGGGCGTTTCTTCGACTCCTTGAAGAGGAGGAGCCACATCCACGGGCATGGGCAGCTGTCTTCGCTGCAAGCCTCGGAGTCGGGTTGCTTCTAAAGAGCCTTATTGCAATAGTCTTTCCCATTGCTGCGGTTGTCATCTATCTGCTATGCACCCGTCAGATCTTCTCCGCGCGAGTGTGGAAACGACTTCGGCCGTTCAGTGGGATCGTCATCATTCTCTTGATTGCTGCGCCTTGGCATATCCTAGCCACGCTTCGAAATCCACCTTACTTCAGCTTTACGATGAAGAGTCTTCCGGGTGAATATCACGGATTTTTCTGGTTTTTCTTCATCAACGAGCAGCTGCTTCGATTTCTCAACCTTCGATACCCACGCGACTACAACACCGTACCGCGGCTCTATTTCTGGTTGCTTAACCTGGCGTGGCTCTTCCCCTGGAGCGTATATCTTCCGGCCGCCACAAAGCTCTCTTACCGATCCGTTGATCGCGCTGGTAGAACTAGACTCCTCGCCCTGTGCTGGATAGGTTTTGTCCTGGTATTTTTTACCTTCTCCACAACCCAGGAGTACTACTCGATGCCATGCTACCCGGCCTTTGCCCTCCTCATCGGTTCGGGTATCGCGGCTAACGGTAGACTTCTACGATTTGGTACGCGATTCCTGACCGTGATCTATTCAGTCGCAGCGGTCGTTGCCATCGCGATCCTCTTTGCGGTCCGCCACGTTCCAACCCCTGGAGATATCTCCCAGGCTCTCAGCTCCAACCCGTCAGCGTATACGTTGTCGCTGGGCCACATGGAGGATCTGACTATCAAGTCATTTGCCTACCTGCGGCTGCCTCTTGCTCTTGCTGCGGCCTCATTTCTAATTGGAGCTATCGGTACGATCCGGGCAACAAGCAAGAAGGTGTACGTAACGATAGCGATCATGATGGTAATCTTCTTTCACGCTGCTCGTCTGGCGATGATCGATTTCGACCCATATCTCTCGTCTCGGCCGCTGGTCAACACACTAGAGCGGCTGCCTCAGGGAGATATAATCGTCGACCACCACTACTATTGGTTCTCGTCCGTGTTCTTCTACACGAACAGGACTGCCCTGCTCCTCAATGGAAGATTCAACAATCTGGTCTACGGTTCCTACGCTCCCAATGTGCCAGATGTTTTTCTTGATGACAGCCATTTCCAGCAGCTCTGGCAAAGACCCGAGAGGTACTATATCTTCGCAAGGAACACCGCCGTTGATCATCTGCAGTCGCTGGTAGGCAAAAATCAACTCAATTTGGTCCAAGAGAGCGGCGGCAAAGTCTTAATTACCAATCATCCAATTTCATTATCAGGGCCTCCTGGAGGTCCGTAGACTCGCTTTGTTCTGTTTCACCCAAATGGCCGCGACTCATCGCAGTAGGAAATTTACTACAATCAAAGCATTCAATTGAACATCGAAATATGTACACTTATGGCTACGAATCGGAGGAAATATGCGGATTGCTGTTCTCGGTGGTGATGGTTACTGTGGTTGGGCTACTGCCCTATATCTTGCAAAAAAGGGGCACACCGTTGCGATCGTAGACAACTTCGTACGCCGCCAATGGGACTACGAACTTGGGGTCCAGACTCTGACGCCGATTCGTCCGCTCGCCGAGCGTTTAACAGTCTGGAACCAGTTGACGGGAATTCCAATCGAACTCTTCGTCGGTGATGTATCGGACTACGAATTCCTCGCCTCGACAATCAAATCATTCGAGCCCGAAGCGATCGTCCACTTTGCAGAGCAGAGATCTGCGCCTTACTCCATGATCGATCGGAAGCACGCGGTCTTTACCCAGACAAACAACGTTGTTGGGACGCTGAACCTGCTCTTCGCCATCCACGAGCTACGGCCGGACTGTCATATCGTCAAGTTGGGCACCATGGGCGAATACGGCACGCCAAATATCGATATCGAAGAAGGTTTCATCACGATCGAGCACAACGGCCGTAAAGATACGCTCCCGTTCCCCAAACAGCCCGGCTCGTTCTATCACCTCTCAAAAGTCCACGACAGTCACAATATTACGTTTGCCTGCAAGATCTGGGGTCTGCGCGCAACCGACCTCAATCAAGGTGTCGTATACGGAACGGTTACCGACGAAGTCATCATGGATGAAGCCTTGATCAACCGCTTCGACTACGATGAGGTCTTCGGTACGGTCCTTAATCGCTTCTGCGCCCAAGCTGCGATTGGTTATCCTTTGACCGTATACGGACGCGGTGGCCAGACACGCGGATTTCTCGACATTCGCGATACCGTCCGTTGCGTCGAACTGGCTTGCCTGAACCCCGCCAAGGCCGGGGAGTTCCGCGTCTTCAACCAATTCACCGAACAGTTCTCCGTTCTGGACCTCGCCGTAACTGTTCAGGCCGTAGCCGGACAGATGGGTCTCAAGGTGGAGATCGATCATCTTCCCGACCCGCGCGTCGAGGCGGAGTCGCACTACTTCAACGCGAAACATTCCAAGTTGGCCGACCTTGGACTGCAGCCACACCTGCTCTCCGATTCACTCGTCGACTCGCTCATCAGCATTGCGCTACGATACCGCGACCGCATCGATCCAGCGTTGTTCGCGCCTCAGGTCAACTGGCGCAGCACGCAGAACGAGCGCCGTATCGGAAGCGACGCCAGCAAACTGCCGCTCTCTGGCAAAAGGTACGGTCTAACTCCCGACTGAGCTTGTCCCGCTACACGCATTCAGAGAAGCGGGACAAGCTCCCCGTCACGCATCAGATAATCTCGTCCCCGCCACCGGATACTCTTGCGCGTAAAACTCGCCAACCAGATCACGGTCGCCATTCCGTCCCACACAGGAATAAACACCAGCTTCTTCCAGACGCCCTGTTGTTTGAGTCCCCACGAACCAACCATCAAGGTCAACAAAGCCCGGACTATCAAATACCCGCCAAGATAGCTTGCGGCGACGCCGGCCCTCGGAAGAAGCGCGGTTGCCAGGAGCGCCCAGGGCAACCCCAGGGTAAAGATCAGACCGAAATGCCCCCACGGGCGCATATGCCGCATTACCGTAATCCAGCGCAGGCGCTTATGAAACAGCTCGCTCAAAGACTGGTAATCCGCAACCGTTGAGATCGTGTAGGGAAGCAGCTCAACTTCGTAGCCTTGCTCAGCGATCAACCGACCGACCAAAAGATCATCCGCCGGGCGATTCTCAATCGACCCGTAGCCACCGAAGGCTTGAAGCCGAGTGCGAGTTGTCGCAATCGTCGGCCCAAGCGCAAACTTAACTCCATCCAATTGCTTCGCCACAAGAATTCCGGGATAGAAGTCTGAAGCCATCCCGACATCCTGCAGACGCTGGACCCAAGTCGACTCTTCGATGGGAACATAAAAACATGTCGTCGCTCCTACCTTAGGGTCTTCCAGCGGTGCAATCACCTTGCGCAAATAGTCCGGCTCAACACGCACGTCGCTATCGCTAATCACAAGGTGTTCGTGAGAGGCCTCTTCCACAAGCCGTGCCAGCTTGGCCACCTTGTCGTTAGTTGCAATCCGGCCCGACCCAATCACGATTCGGATCTGACGCTCCGGAAAGTCGCGGACAAGCCGCTGCAACACCGGATAGGCTGGGTCACTTGTATCGCCGATGCAGAACAAAATCTCGTAGTTGGGATAATCCTGTCGGCAAAAACTTGCAAAGTTCTCGTAGGCATCCGGATCAAGCCCCCGAACCGGCTTTAAATTGCTCACCGGCGGCACAAAGCCGCTCACCCTATCTTTCTTAGCTTTCGCCGCCACGAAAAATCGCAAAGAACTAAAGATCGCAATTGCGTAGTAGATGAACGGGATCGCCGCAATGCCAAGGAATACGTCTCGTGTTAGGGCTGTTGTCATTAAGCAGACTCCTGCTTAGTGTAGCGTAGCCATCTGCGCCCAGGCACAGCGGTCGACGCACTCTCCGCGTTCAGACACCAACCTGAACAGAGAAAACAGTTCCTGCCCGTCGATTCATTTAATGTGGCTCTGTGTCTCAAACAAAAGCATGTACGAGATCGAATTGAATGTCGCCATGCGTTATGGCAGCTCGCGATAATTCAGGAGAACAAAGCCTACCAGCGCCAAACACACCGGCCAGAGGTAGCCAGCGATCGTGGCCATGCGGCTCCTGGGTAGACGCAGCTCCAGCCATCGGCCACAACCCGCCGTCATACCCAGCAGCGCAATAGGGGTGTGGCTCAACTCTGCAAGCATCGATTCCTTCACGTCTTTGGCCGAATGCTCATGCGTCAGCAACAACGCAGCACCCAGAGCACACATCGCCGGAAAGACGTAAGAGGCCCAGCGTGCTTTCAACTTGCCTGCCTGTACCGCGCATTCGAATGCCGCGAAGACCACGATCAGCAGCGCCCCAACGCGATGTTGCAGCACATCAGGGGAAGCAAAGCTCTGCCAAAAGGGACGTGGCCCAAGAGGCCAATTCTCTGGGTCGGCGCGCAACAAGATGAACACGGCCAAACCAGCAAAGGTCACCGGCCAAAAGCGAGCCCAGCGCATGGTGCGGAAGCGGCTGAGCAGCGCCAGCAACCCTGCAACGAACACAATTAACCCCGCCCAGTGATGGTTGTACTCCGACCATGCTCTGTCAATGTCGTCGCTTCCGACAGTTGGAACGAACTGACTGTCTTGTACGGCCTCGGCAAGTGAGCTAGGAGCAGCTAGAGCCGCTAATGGCGGACTGCTCATGCGCGGTACCTCCGGGTGCAGACGAACGTAGATCTCGTGTCCCGTCAGCCGGTCCTGAGCGTTCACATCGATCGCGGGTGCCTGTGCGGTCAGCGAAGCCGCAGTCAACACTGCGAGAAACCCAAGACAGACCTCCGCCTCGACAACCCGGCGCAACCGCACCAGCAGAGGCTCAGGATCGCTGGCTAGCCGCCGCACCAGAAACCAATTTCCAGCGCCTAGCGTGATCATTGCCAGCATAAGGAAGATCTTGGCAACCAGCATGATGCCGTAAGCCGTGGTGTACATCCCGCTCCACGATCCCACGTAAAACCAGGCCATGCCTACTCCGGCCAGCACAAGCGTCGCCGCACCCACCATCGCCATCTTGGAGTAACGCTGAGTCAATTGCCCAGCCTCGCTTGAGTCTTTGACGCGACCGAGCGAGATCAACAGGTAAGCCATCGCGCCAACCCAGACGGCAGTACCAAGATGATGTGCGGCCGTGAGAATAGCCAACAAAACTCGATGGTCGATGCGCGCCGCCGCGTGGCTAGTAGACACTGTAGCTGCCAGCACCAGCAGACTTAGCAGAAACAATGCAACCGTAGCCCTATTGCCTTTGAACCGCGCGCAAATCCAAAGGCCAGTCGCGAAAAGGACCGCGAAGAAGTCGGCGCGGAAGAAACTGGTACTCGTCACATCCCTGAACGTCAAATCAGAGCCGCTCATCAGGATGGCTCCAGAGAAGGTGACCAAGAGCAACTGTCCCACGACAAAGGCAATCGCCGCCATCCTGATACCGCGGCGGCAAAAATCCTCGACAGCCGTGCTCGCCCGCGCCGGAAGCACCACAATCAGGAGAAAGGCAACGCCTCCCAACAGCAACGCCTCGAAGGCCAGTGTTGCCGCTCGTGCCAAAACACTCAGCAGATCAATATCGCGAAGGAGCCAGATCAAAAGTTAGGCCTTTACTGTACTTGAAACGGAACTTTGCCACGCGTGATGTGTCCATCCGTTGCCAGGACCTGCCAGCGCAACACGTAAGCTCCTTTGACCAGTCCGGTCAACTTGGCAGACAGCACCCCGGGCTCAGGCTCGCCGTCGATGGCGACCTTCTCAACCTTGCCCGCAGGATCGAGCAACGTCAAGGTCGAGTGCTCCATATCGACCCGTGAGTTGTATTTGAGAAGTACAGCTACCTCTGGTCCTGAGACGGTACTGTTCAACCCTGGCTTAGAGCTCACCAACACGGCGTGCGCCAATGCCCAGCTGGGAGAGAACAGGGCAAAGCCGGAGGCAACAACGATAGCTACAAACAAAGGCTTAAACATCTGAATATTCCTGCGCATTTCCAATCCGCTCCTCCTTAAACAAATAAATCAGTACGTTGAGCACGGCGTTTTTGTTAAATCCCTGAATACACTTGTCGATTATAGCGACAAGGAGTTGCGGGAAAGTTGCGAGCACCACTAAACGCAACGGACGGATAGTCTAAAATATCGACATGAAGCGACTCCTTGGATGCATCGCGTTGGGACTGGCAACTATGGCAGCGTCGGCTCAATGGTCAAACCCATCTGAGGACATACCTGCCTACAATGCTATGGCGCCAACCAAGCCTCTTCCGCCGGTGCTTAGCGGTAATCAACTGACAGGGCCCTACTTCTCGCATCCATATCAGGTCACCACATACAAAATGGCTGCCGCCATCCCCTCCGTCCTGCATCAACAACCCTGCTACTGTCACTGCGACAAAGTAATGCGGCACAACAGTCTGCATAGCTGCTTCGAGGGAACCCACGGAGCAACCTGCTCGACCTGCATGAAAGAGACGATTTACGCCTATCAGCAGACAAAGAAAGGGCAGACCCCGGCCCAAATCCGTGCAGGCATCGAGCGCGGAGATTGGCAGGCTGTCGATCTGGAGAAGGCAACTCTCTAATGAGCCTGGACGTAAGGCGCTATCGCTTTTCCAGCGGTCGAAAAATATCGATCTACCGGATCATGCAGAAGAGACTTTAAACCTGCAACGACGCAGTTTGCGTTGAGCTCCGCTCCTGCACGGCTCGTGTGTGTATGCGGATCTCCAAAGAGCGGTTCAACTTTATCTTCCCCGAGCGCGTCATAACGGCTAGCGATAATCTCATTCAGATCGATAAATCCGATATGCTGCTGGAGCGCGACTTGGCGAGCCCACCCACCAAATGTATCGGCATTACGGACGATCTTTCCATCCTTCCACGACTTGCGAGGAATCGGAGAACACAGGATTGGAATTGCCCCTTTGGCAATGGTGTCTGTGACGTATTTTGTCATGTACCAACCGTAGGTATGTACGGTTTCATGCACCTTCAGAATTGGGTTCTCAATCTCACGAGACTCATCGCCTACACCCGGCAGCGTTCCCCGGGCTCGGAAGGTGTCGTCTAGAGGGCCGGTATCGTTATGGCCGAATTGGAAGATGACGATGTCACCCGCCTTCATTAAGGCAAGCGTATCGGCCCAGTGACCTTCCGTGAGGTAAGTACGGCTACTGCGGCCTCCGATCGCGCGGTTGACGACATTGATCTTCGAGGTGTCAAAGAGATCTACTAAAGGCTCTCCCCATCCCCATTGACCGTTGGCCCCGTCGCCATGGCCATTGCGCACGGTGGAGTCGCCGACAAGGAAAAGACTTGAAAGTTTGGGATTAGCTGGCTTGGGAAGCCCTAACTTCTCGTGTAGGCCAGGATCGGTGGGGGAGACGGCGGTAGCCTCCTGGGCCACGGCGCTGGCAGAAAGAAGAATTAGGGCCAGGGAGACAGCGACGCTTCTGAGTTGTTTCAACATAGAAATTGTTTACGTGGGAGCAGTTGCGATCGTCAAGCGCCGGTTGAGCCGAGTATGCTTCATCTATGACCTGGGTCTTCTGGGCGGTTCTTTCCGCTGTCTTTGCTGCTGCAACCGCGCTGCTGGCCAAGGTGGGCGTTTCCGGCATCGACTCAAATCTGGCGACGGCCATTCGCACTACAGTCATTCTCGTGTTCACTTGGGCTATTGCCATCGGCTTCGAGAAGCATCATGCAATGGCGCAAATTGGACGGAGAAGCTGGGTGTTTCTGGTGCTGTCTGGAATCTGTACTGGCTTGTCGTGGTTGTGTTATTTCCGGGCGCTGCAGATGGGGCCAGCTTCAAGTGTGGCGCCGGTCGACAAGCTTAGCGTGGTGCTGGTGATTGTTGGTGCGTGGCTGTTTCTTGGCGAGCAACTGACTCCGCTGAAGATTGGTGGAGCGTCTTTGATCACGATTGGCGCGGTGATTCTGGCCTTCGCGTGAAGCCCACGCTGTAGGAGTTATAATCGAATCAGTTCTTTGTAGCGCCCAATGCAATGTTGGTGCCAGCTCCAGATGGGGGCGTCACGGCTTCGACGGGATTGCTTGTGGCAGAGAGGCATGCCGGGGCGTGAACACCCGTAATCGCTCACAAAACTATAAGTGCCGAACCTCAGTTCGCTCTTGCTGCTTAATAATTAAGTAGCCGATCGCTCAAGCTTCGCCTACGGGCCTGTACCGATCGTCGCACAGTAGGCTGGTCTTCCCTGCTCCGTCTGAGCGGGTCGGATGAGATCAATCAGGCTGGTCGTCATCGTTTCTTCGCCCGTTCCTAGCGATGATGACGAGACAAAAATGAACGTGGAAAAGCATGAATGCTCTCTGTTGGAAGTTTTTTCGGACGTGGGTTCGACTCCCACCGCCTCCACCATCTCATTTTCAATACACAAATTTGCCGCTTCAGGGACAAATTAATTTCCCTGTGGTGAAACCCCTGTTTTGCAGGGGTTTTTGGCATTTTTAGGGGTGCAAATCGTGGTAAAAACGTGGTGAGTTTGTGGTGATTTGTGTGGCAAATGTGGTGGTTTAGCAGCCACATTTTCGAGGTCGAAAAAATACGCCAACTTTCTCAACTTTATTTTAGGGCGTTCTGCGAGGTTGGTCCGTTTTCGGAACCTCGCGTTCCCCCTCGACCATTAGTCCCTCAAAAGTCACGTCGCAACTGAACATAGGCTCGCCATCGGTTGAAAACCGACGGTTTTGAGTCGCGCCTAAGAGCCGCTTGGCGATTCGGCATAGACCCTCTGCAGATGGCCACCGTTGGAATAGCGTGGGGATGGCGTGGGAGCAATTCCCTTTCTGGCTTTGAACTTTGTCTGAGTTTGGAACGCTGTTAGGGGATGACTTCGGTGGCGGAGGCGAAGCTGAGTTGGTGGATGGCCATCCAGGTCTGGGAGTAGGCGTTGAGGGCGTCCGAGGTGACAGAGCGGGATTCGCGGAGGGCGTCGAGGTAGTCGATCAGGGCGAGGCCGCCGTGGTCGTAGCTGAACTTCGAGATGTCGAGGACGTCTTTGGCTTCGTCGAGGTAGTGGCCGTTGTAGCGGTCGGAGAGGATCTTGGCGTTGGCGTAGCCGGACCATGCCTGATCGACGTCGGCGATGACCTGGTTGCGGGTGGCGAGTTCGGTGAAGCGGCTGGCCTGGGCGAGGTATTTGCTGGTCGCCTTGTTGCCTTGATTGCGGTCGAAGATGCGCAGGGGGATGTCGAGGGAGAAGCCGACGGAGTTGTCCGGGCCGTTGCGGTCGTATTCGGCGCCGAGGGTGGGGTCGGTCGTGCCGTTGGCGTAGGCTAGTTTTTCGTTGGCGTCGGCGACGGCTACGCCGAGGTGGGCTGCGTGATAGTCGGGACGCGCGGCGAGAGCTTTCTGCTCGAGGCCTTCCATGGTGTCGGAGACGGGCGGTGGGACGACGTTGCCGATGACATCGAAGTCTGGGCGGGCTTTGTCGTAGCCGAGGAGCGCTTGAAGCTGGATGCTGGCCTGTTGAGCGCTGGTGATGGCGTTCGATTCGTCGGTTTCGAATTGAGCGAGCTGGAGGTCGAGGCGTTCGTAGTCGAGCTTGGAGAGATCACCGGCTTTGAAGCGCTCGTGGCCTATGTCGAGCTCGTGTTTGAAGTCGGCGAGGTTGTCGTCGGCCAGTTTCTTAGCGGCTTTGGCGACGACGAAGTTGGTGAAGGCCTGTCGGACCGAGAGGATGGTCTGCTGTTCCTGGGCGTGGTACTGGGCGTCAGTCTGGGCGGTGGTGGAGCGGGCACTGTCGAGGCGCCAGCGACGCTTTTCGCCACGTTCGAACAGCCGGGAGACGCCAACGTTGTAGTCGTAGGGGTTGTTGGACTGGGCGCCAAGGGTGACGTTCGATCCGGAGACGTTGAGGTCAGGGTTTGCTCGGAGTCCAGCTTGAATCTCCTGTGCCTTGACGGAGAGCAGGTTCTGCTGCGCGGAGAGTAGAGCTGGATTCTTCATGCGTGCGATATCGACCGCCTGTTGCATGGTAACGGCGGCCGGGGCGGAGCTGGACGACGGGGTCTGCGAGAACGCAGCGCACGGCAGGAGCACAAGACAGGCCACAGCGAGGAGGGTCCGATGGTTTTTAGTTGTCATGTGGCCTTCAGGACCTCCTTTCGCTTGCGTGAAGATCGTCGAATACTTGCCTGCGCACTTGAACAGCATTAGTTCTCAAACTCCGTCTCTGGGTTGGGTAGAACATCGTTGGGCCTTGCGATCCAGACGTAGAGGGTCGGCAACAGAAAGACGCTGATGAGGAGCGCTCCGACGAGGCCGCCAACGATGACTATGGCAAAAGGACGTTGCGAGTCCGAGCCGATGCCGTGCGACGTGGCGGCGGGAAGAAGACCGAGGGTCGCGACGAGCATGGTCATCATGATGGGACGGAGGCGCAGGACAGCGCCTTCGATTGCGGCCTCTTCGATGGAGTGGCCGCGAACCCGCATCTGGTTGATGTATTCGAGCATGATGACGCCAACCTGTACCGAGACGCCGAAGAGCGCGAGGAAGCCTACACCTGAGGAGACGGAGAAGTTGGTATGGGTCAGGAAGAGAGCGAGCAAGCCTCCCAGCGGCGCCATGGATACGTTGACGAGAATGAGTGTGGCCCACTTACCTGAGTGGAACATGATGTAGAGAAGAAGAAAGATGAGGAGGATCGTGACCGGAAGAACGAGCGCGAGGCGGCGGGAGGAGCGCTTCTGGCTCTCATATTCGCCAGCCCAGTCGGTCTTATAGCCGGGGGGAAGTTTTACCTGCTCATTCACCTTCTTGATGGCTTCTTCTACGG
>CAVYUE010000020.1:0-70064 GCA_963771625.1 uncultured Acidobacteriaceae bacterium | reverse complement strand
CTAGTGCGTCTGCCAATTTCGCCACCTCCGCGCTGTATCTCGACGCTGGTGGGCGCGAGGTGCGGTAAGCAATCCGAAGGTAAGTATAGCATCCAAAGGCGGTAGTTGGGAGCTGTGAATGCGCAGCACCAGGCACAAAAACTGCCTCTCCTAATGAAGAAGAGGCAGTTTGCTGTGTTCATTTGCTGCCGATTACTGAACGCGCTTTGGAGATGCCTTGGTCAGAACGCTGTCCAGGGCTTTTCCTGAGGCCGTTGTTGTGACGGCCCCATCCCGAACGATCTGGGACGCGGTAACGGGCTTGCCATACACGGTAGCGTTGGCATCGTCGTCGGTGTCCATGGATGCGCTGGCCAAAGAAGCGCCGGCAAACAATCCACCCTTGGCTCTGGAGTAGGTCAGGACATCGACATTCGGATCGTTAGCTCCGACGGCCTTTGCTCCGGTAGGACCGGCGACGGCAGTCGCATCCGCCCCGAGCTTCAGTTTGCCGGAGAGGATCTTCGAGGCGCCGACATTGGTCTCGACCACCAGCACGTAGTCGGTCGAAGAGCTGCCGAGCTGCACACCGAGGCTGCCGACGTCCAACTTGTACATCGCGGGAGCCGACCACGGGCCGTTAAACTCTGCGCCAGAGCGGCAGATGATTACGCCACGACCATAGGTCACGCCGAGACCGATTCCAACTTTCTTGACGGCCGGGAAGACGAGCACGCATGCAGATTTATTGAGGAGGGGTCTGGGGATACCATCGGCTTTAGCGAGGAACTGTCTCAGAACCTCGGCCGAGTCGCCCAGGCGATTGTCGATCTTGTTTTGGGCAACGGCCGGCAAGGCCACCGCAGTGCACGCCAGAGCGAGTAGCAAGCTTTTCTTCATTTTAAACGACCTCTTTTGGTTTGTTTTTTGGAGCGCAGCAGCGGTGCCGCGTGTCTGGTGTTTCACTCTTCAAGTTACTGTTCATTGAGCACAAACGATACTAGTAGAATTACTAGGCCTTGACTGAAAAGTGGTGTTACAAAGCGATAAAACGAACTGTCTGAACAAGAAGCTAGTTAGGTACTCGGTTGGCCGTGTAACGATCAGCAAGGTCTCCCGAAATACCGCTTCACTATATACCCGTTCCTCGAAGTCTGAGAAGTCCTGTTTTACGAGTGGTGACAAGAACCAGATAGGCTGTGCGGAAATGCGAGGAACTCCCACCGCTAAATGAACCGGCCTCTCCGGTTGCAGTTAGAGGCCGACTATTTGAGAGCGTAAAAACTGAGGAAGAACTATCTCTCCGACCCGAGGCCATCGCCAGGAACGATGGAGGTGGTGGCCGGTACGGAACGCTTCTTCTTCTTGACCGGTGGCGCGGCGTTTGGTGGGCGCTGCTTGCCATTGCCGTTGCCGTTTCCATTTTTCTTCTTGCCAGTGGTCTCGATGACGGCGCGCATCCAGTAGTTACCATCGGAGTCGACCTCGATCCCATGGACCTCGCGCTCGAAGCCGGGGAAGCGCTTGCCGAACTCCTCCATAGCTAGAATGAGCTTAATGACCGGGCTTTCCGCACTGCCGAGCCGTTCGCCCGGCATGGACATTGGAATGCCCGGGGGATAAGGAACAAGCATGACGGCAGCAATGCGGCCAGCCATTTCGTTGAAGCGGATCTTTTCGGTCTCGTGGCGAAGGAGCTTTTGATAGGTCTGTGCCGGGGTCAGGATGGGGTCGAAGTCCTCGTCACAGGCGTCATTGACGAGCCCGGACAGGTTGAGCTGAACCATAGCCGCGTGCATCTCATCCGAGAGTTCTTTGAGAGTGACATTGCGGTAGCGCGCGGGGTAGCGGGATACCAGCTCTGGGAGTGCCTCTTCAAGAGGGGCTTCCGAATCGTAAAGGCGTTTGAACTCGAAGAGGTTTTCGAGCAGCGCCCCCCACTTGCCCTTTGAGGTGCCGACGGAGAAGAGCACAAGTACCGTGTAGTCGCCAGTGCGAGCGATCTCGACACGGCGACCGTCGAGGAACTCCGTAACGATGGCTGCCGGGATGCCCCAGTCGCTGATCACACCCTGTGCGTTAACTCCCGGCGCAAGGATCGTGACTTTGGTGGGGTCAAGCATGCAGTAGTCGTCGGCGATGTCCTCATCTTGGTAACCGTGCCACTCCTCGCCGACCTTCAGAGTCCAGGCGCTGGAGCGGTTGGTGAGGAGGCCGTCTGCGGCTTCCTCGAGGAGGTAGGTCTTCCCGTCGAGAGGATCGTAGACGTACTCCGGCTGGTAGAGGCGGAAGAACCAGCCTTGTTCGGCGGCCCGCAGGCGATGGCCGATCGACGACATCGCTTTGCGAAAGCTGATGGCGTCCTGCAAGGTCTCGCTCATCAGAGTGGGACCGGCTGGCTCGTCCATCATGGCGGCTGCTACGTCGAGGCTGGCGATCAGCGGGTAAAACGGCGAAGTGGTGCCGTGCATCATGAAGGATTCGTTGAACTGATCGAAGTCGAGATTGGCGCGAGGGCTGAGCTTGACGTGAATCATGGAGCCCATGGAAAAGGCCGCCAGCATCTTGTGCGTGGATTGCACCGCGAAGATGGTTGGGCGGTCGGGCATGTCGTCGGGAACGCCCATAGCGAAGCGCCCTTGGTAGATCTCATGGAACTTGGCGTAGGCGTACCAAGCCTCATCGAAGTGAATGCGCGGAACGGACTTCGAGAGTTCAGTGACGACCTTGTTGACGTCGTAGCAGAGGCCATCGTATGTAGAGTTGGTGACGACGGCATAGGTGGGGTTCTGGTTGGCGACGCCCGTCGTGAGCGGACTCTTGTCGATGATCCCGCGAACGAACTCGGGGCTGAAGCGCTTTATTGGAACGAGGCCAATCATGCCGTAGCCGTTGCGCGTGGGCTTCATGTAAACGGGACGCGCGCCCGTAACGGTGAGAGAGTGACAGATGGACTTGTGGCAGTTGGCGTCGGCGAGGACGATGTCGTCCTGTGCGATAACACCATGTCCAACGATCTGATTAGAGGTCGACGATCCCCCGAGGACGTAGAAGGTCCAGTCAGCACCGAAGATGCGGGCGGCGTTGCGCTCGGATTCGCCTGGGGGTCCGAGGTGATCGAGCCACGAACCTAGCGGCGAGGTGGAGATGCCAAGGTCCGAACGCATGATGTTTTCGCCGAAGAACTTATGGAACTCCATGCCGACGGGATGCTTCAAAAAGGCAACGCCACCCATATGGCCTGGGGCGTCCCATGAGTAGGCGCCCTGGTCGTTATATTTCTTGAGTTCGCGAAAGTAGGGTGGGAGAAGCTGCTCGTGGTAGCGCTCGACGGCGAAGTCGACGCGGTTGGCGATGAAGGCTGGAGTGTCTCCGAAGAGATGAATGTACTCGTGGACCTGCTTGACGACTTCGAGGGGAAGTTCACTGACGAGGGTACGGTCCGCGATGAGGAAGATTGGAATTTTCTTGTTGCGGCGGCGGACGGCGCGAAGAATGGCCAGCGCCGCTCCTTCGGCGAACTGATTTTCCCCCTCAAGGTCCCAGTCCAAAAGGATCGCGCTGTACGAAGGATCCGAGGTGACCAGAGACAGGCCGTCCTCCGGTGTGGATGTTCGGACTACCTCATAACCTTCTTCGCCAATTGCATCGACCAGCCGCTCCATGGCGCGATCCGAGACAGAATCCGTGCCACCAACTTCACTCGCAATCAATAGAACCCAACGACCTTCGCTCATACACCTCTCACAACTTCTTTGTTCGTCCTCTTAGATGTTACAGGGAAGTTTTGTAGCAGGTTTACGAAGTGTGAATGTTCAAAGAAATGCGGCAAACCGGCCAAATTCATCGTGCCAGGTGTGCCTGACGCATGCATGCACGGACCGGCTGCGTGTGGTCTCGCGATGTTATTAAAAATGGCGAGTCAGATCGGCGAAGGTTGCGAGTTCGAGCAGATGCTGTCCGGCGGGAGGCTGGTTCACCACCTCGTGCTCAAGAACCCAGGTGAAGTCGTGGGGGATAAAGATCGCGTTGAGTCCTGCGCTGAGGGCTGGATTTACGTCGGAGCGCGGGCTGTTGCCGATCATCCAGGTGTTGCAACCTTCGCAACCATGATTTGTGGCAAGGGAGATGTAGGCGTCGCGATGCTTTTCAGGTAGCACCTCGATGGCGGTGAAATGTGATGCGAGTCCGGAGCGGTGCAGCTTGTCGGTCTGCTCGTTCTGATCTCCCTTGGTGACAAGAATGAGGCGATGGCGAGTGGCGAGGTCGGCTAGTGTTGTATCCACCTGAGGCAGTAGCTCGATCTCCTGATCAGCGATCGACTGGGCGAAGCTTTCGATACGCCGATGCTTTTCGTCAGTAAGTGGGACGTCGGTGAGCTGCTCAAAACAAGCCACAAGGGAACGGCGAAAACTATGCAGGCCATAGCCGTGCGAGAGAACGGTGGCGTGCTCGACACGGTTCAGATGGCTGCGGACCTCCTCCGCGGTGTGAACACGGTGGTCGAGGTACGAGATGAAGCTCGTGATCGCGCGCTCAAAGTAGATGTTGTTCTCCCAGAGAGTGTCGTCGGCGTCGATCAGAAGGGTTTGGCGTTCCGAACGACGAACGGTCGGGATAGATTGCGTAGTCTGGTTTGAGGCGTTCACAGGCTGATTATAAGTTGTGCTCGAAGCTATGAATAATTGCGTTGTTTACAGCCATCTGGTTTGCGTATGCCACGCTTGGGGGATGCCCCCTTGCTGGTGGATATGCCAGATTGATAGCAAGGATTGATCAACGTGCCGTGCGTGTGGCGGCATATGCGGAATCACCCATGATTCGCGGGGCCGCAAGCGACATGGGTTATCGAGTGTGGAACCTTCGCGAAGTACATCCGTGAAGCCTCATGGGCCCAGATATGATGAAGCTAAACAAGGGGTTATTCGCGTAGGAGACTCTTCAATTGACTGAAGAATAGAAGGGCAGAAAGCGAACCGAAGGCATGATTCCAGAAGCTGGCCAGAGGTTCGGGCCGTACGAGATCCTCGGCAAACTGGGGGGCGGCGGCATGGGCCTCGTCTTCCGAGCCTGGGACGAGCGTCTGCACCGTGAGGTCGCGGTAAAGCTTCTACAAAATGACTACAAGATGCCCGGGATGCATGAGCGCTTCCTGCAGGAGGCCAGGGCCGCCTCAGGGCTGAATCATCCAAACATCTGCACGATCTTCGACATAGGCGAACAAGACGGCGACCCCTATCTGGTGATGGAACTGCTTGAGGGCGAGACCCTGAAGGACCGTATTGCTCGCGGAGCTTTACTGCCGGACGAAATTGTTCGGTATGCCGTCGAGATCACCGATGCGCTGGCGGTCGCGCACACCAAAGGGATTGTGCATCGGGACATCAAACCGGCAAATATCTTCCTGGTAAAGATGCCGAGTGGAAGGTCTCAGGCGAAGGTGCTGGACTTTGGGCTGGCGAAGATTGCCCTCGAAATGCGCGGTGGGTGGGAGTCGCGAACGCTCGACTTAACGCTCGCTGGTGCGACCGTCGGTACGGTGGCGTATATGTCACCCGAACAAGCAAGGGGAGAGACGCTCGATATGCGGTCGGACTTCTTTTCGCTTGGCGTTGTCATGTATGAGATGGCGACTCGGCGTGTGCCGTTTGAAGGGACAACAAGTGCGCTGACGTTCGCCCAGATCTTCAATCAAATACCCGATCCGGTTCGCGACTGGAACGAATCAATTCCGCGCGAACTGGAGCGCCTGATTCTGAAGCTGATGACGAAGGACCGCCGGGCCCGCTTTCAGACGGCGTCGGAGTTGCACGAAGCCTTGTCGAAGATCTCCGACAAGTTAGGGCGCGGAGGATGGCTCAACAAGGGGGCGGCTTCCGTGGTGCCTTTGGTTCGTGCTGCTGATCCTGTGGCTCGACACAAGGGCCGAAGGCGTAGGCCAGGACGAGCGCAGGGCGAAGCGTTACCCGCAGTCGGCACTTCTGCTTCGAGCTCTGGCAGCGGAAAGAATCGCCCGGCGCATGGAATGGAAAGAGATCGCGGCGGCGTCGAACTACAAAGTGCTTCAACGCCGACCGCAGGTGCTGTTGCATTAGAGAGTGGCGAGAGTCAGGCGCATGCCCTGCACTCTGCCGTGACACGGGTTCATTCGTCCATCGATAGCGATACAAAAACTGCCACAAGCAATTCTTTGACTGAAAATCAGGAGCCCTCTCGTTCGTGGTCTCTCATCAGTCAGGTTGAGCACGGAGTTCGCGGTGTGGACCCACAGACGGCTTCGGCCTGGACTCTTACGGAGAACAGCGAGTTCGTAGAGTTGGTCGAAGGGCAGGCGGGAAGATCACGCACGCGGGTGCGGTTGGCACTCGCTGCAACAGCAGTTGGTATTGTCGCAGCTACAATTTTTCTCCTGGCCCGAAGCGGGCTGTTTCGGCCGGTTGTGTTGGGATCGAGTGATCGCTTGTTGTTGACAGTGATTCAAAATAGGACGTCCGACAAGACACTCGATGGAACAGTAATGCAGGGGCTTGAGATTGCGCTGCGCCAGTCTAAGGCTCTGGACTTGCTGGGAGGCGAGGCCTACCGTGCGGGGTTGCGGCAGATTCAGGCCGAAAACGGCGGTGTGCTGACAGCCGTGCCAGGGCAAAAGGTCGCGCAGAAGGTTAACGCAAGAGCATATTTGTACGGCGAGGTTACGGGTTCACAAGCGCCATACACCATCAACGTTGAAGTGCTGGAAGCCGATTCGAACGATGAGGTCGCGAGTATAGAGGAGATCGCGGCCAGCAGGGAAGAGATTCCAGCAGCGATCGGCAGGCTGGCAAAGGCAGTACGCGCCGAGGTGAGTGAAGATAGCAAAGCAGACCTTCGGAGAAGCGTTCCGCTGGAACAAGAGGCGTCAGCCAAGGTAGATGCATTGCACGCATACGCCCAGGGCGAGGCAGCAACAGATGCCGGGCACAGGCGCGATGCCCTGATAGCGTATAAGCAAGCCACGAGTTTAGATCCAGGATTCGTGCAGGCGCATATGCGTCTTGCATGGCTCTATCGCGACGAGAAGGCCGAGGTAGCGTCTGCCGAGGCAGCCACTGCAGCACGAGACGCGTCCGTGCATGCAAGCGACAAGGTAAAACTACTGGCGAAGTTTTGCTATGAGATAAATGCCAGTGGAGACATAGACCAGGCAGCGAAGACAATTCGTGACTATAGGACGCGGTACCCGCTCGACGTTGATGGAATGCAAGGAATGGCGTTGACTCTGCGCTTGCAAGGACATCTACCGGAGGCATTGAAGATCGCCCAGCAAGGGTATAGCAGAGACCCATTCAACACGCAGACGTATGCTGAGGCAGAACTCGTGATGATCGGAATGGGCCGATACGATGACGTGCTCCAACTGGAGACGGAGGCCAAGCGAGTTGGCGTTGTCGAAAGCGCGAATGGTTTGACTGCAGGGTATTTAGGCGGAAGACCCAACCTTGTCGCAGCGCGGGTCGATGCGATGCAGAGTGCTCTTGCAGAAGGGACACCTGCTGACATCGCTCAGGTTACATATTCGGAATGGAATAGTTACGGTCTCTATCTGGACAATACCGGAAGGCTGGGTGAAGGCTCGAAGCTTTGGAGAACAACGGCCGCCGCAAGCGCCGAGCAAGACCTCTCAGGGACACAAGCGTATCTGCTTGCACAAGGAGCTCTGGACCGAGCGCTCGCGGAGAGCTGCACCGCAGCCTTGGAGATGGCTGACGAGGTTAGAACTCTTCCGAAGGGTATCGTCGCAAGTTTCAATGCTGGAATGGCGGCGGCTCTGTGTGGTGATGAGCCATACGCAGAGAAGACGATCGTTGCGTTACAGCAAAACTTTCCACGCAGCACTGCTGTAACCCAGTACTACGTGCCTGAGTTGCATGCAGCCGCAGAGATTGGGATAAACGAGCCGGAGAAGAGCATCCAGGCGCTGACTGATCTTAGTAGGTACGACGAGATATCGTTGACACCCTATCTGCGAGGTATGGCTCACGCAGCGGTGGGCCAGCTGGCACCCGCAATTCTCGATTTTCACACTGCGCTTGAGCCCGTCATGGTGGGACATTAGCTTTGCAGGGCAATGTTTATCCAATGGCCGAGCTGGCGGAAGCACGGGCTTATCTAGTCAGTCGAAATAAACCTGAAAGCGTCGAGGCCTATCGGGAGTTCCTCACGTTGTGGGGCAGCTCAGACGAAAAACAAGCGCTCATCAACGAGGCATTGGCTAGAAGTAAATAACTATCCAGCCATCCGGCGCAACTGCGCCTCGACCAGCTGAACTCCGTCCACCCACGCAGCGTCTCTGTGCCCAATGTAAAAACCCAAGTTGCCTTAGTGCCACAGGATGGCGCTGCCTTCCTGCGTGCCCGACGTTCCGCAAAAGCGATATACTTAATCTCTTGCGACTAACATTGCAATCAGCACCATCTTGCACCTAACTATGTCTCTCCTCTGGCTCCGAGTCGCGGTCTTTCTCTACGGCATCGCCGCGCTCGCGGTGCTACCGGTGGCTCTATATGACCGCCCGCGCTGGCGTCACGTCGCCATTCCTGCCACCATCGCTGCGGTTCTCTTCCACTTCGTCTCTCTGGCAGAGATGCTTAACGCCGCCCACCATTCTCTCCCCGTCGACACCCACGAAACACAGACCCTCCTTGGCCTCCTTCTCGCCTTGGCCTTCCTTCTGGTCTACTGGCGCTACCGAACCGTCTCCCTCGGCATCTTCATCCTGCCCATCTGTTTCCTCCTCGGCCTCGTCCCGGCCTTTCACCCTGGCCAGGAGAGCACAACCTTCCCCCTCCTTCACACCCACTGGATCTTCCTCCATGTGGTCCTCCTTTTAGCGGCCTATGCCGCGTTGCTGCTGTCTCTCCTCGCCTCGCTTCTGTATTTGATTCAAGAGCGTCGCCTCAAGCAAAAGTCGCCCACCATCCCGTGGCTACCTCCGCTCGAAACCACTGATCAGATCGCCCTCAAAGCCCTTCTCTTCGGCCTGCCCTGCATGACCGCCGGCCTGCTCATCGGCTCGCTCATCGCCCAGGCAACCGTCGGGGCTTCTTACTTCCGCGACCCCAAAATCCTTCTCGCCTTCGCCATGTGGCTGGCCTACATCGCGATGATCTACATTCGCCGCCACTCCGGTCTTCGTGGACGTCGCGCCGTCTATCTCTCCAGCTTTGTCTTCCTGGTAGTGCTCGCCGTCTGGGCAGCAAACCAGTTCTCCGCGGTACACAGGTTCACCGCGCCATGAGCACGAACAACACCAGACCGGGCAGCCTCGTCCTGCTCGGGATCAACCACAACACCGCGCCAATAGAGGTCCGCGAGCGCCTCGCCATCCCGGTGGAGCGGCTCGCCGAAGCCACGCGCACGCTGCTTCACCAACCCGGCATTCGCGAAGGCCTCATCCTCTCCACCTGCAATCGTGTCGAACTCCTCACGCTTCAGGACGAAAACACCGAAGCTGACATCTCCAGCAGTCAGGCAAAGAGCAACGCCGATCTCCTTCGCTTCCTCCACGAGTACTTTGCCGTCCCACCCAGCGACATCCAGCCCCACCTCTACGAGTTCCGCGAACGCGAAGCCGTCCGCCATCTCTTCCGCGTGGCCAGCTCGCTCGACAGCATGGTCGTTGGCGAACCTCAGATTCTTGGTCAGGTCAAAGAGGCCTACACCATCGCCCGCGATGCTGGAGCGGTCTCAACTCACCTCGAGGCTCTCCTCCAGCGCACCTTCACCGTTGCAAAGAAGATCCGCACCGAAACCCAGATAGGCTCAAGCAGCGTCTCCATCGCGTCCGTGGCAGTCGATCTCGCCAGAAAAATCTTCGGATCCCTACAAGGCAAGACAGTCCTCCTCGTAGGCGCGGGCAAGATGTCCGAGCTTGCAGCGCGCCACCTCATCCAGCAGGGCGCATCCTCGATCCTCGTCGCCAATCGCACGCAATCTCGCGCCGAAAAGATCGCTGCCGCCTTCTCCAGCGCCTCCGTGCTCACCGCCGTTATCCCCTTCGACGCCCTCTACGAGCAGGCCGACCGCGCTGACATCGTCATCACCTCCACCGGCGCCCCGCAAAAGATCTTCGGCCACTCCCACGGCCAGCAGTTCCTCCAACGCCGTCGCAACCGTCCCATGTTCTTCATCGACATCGCCGTCCCCCGCGACGTCGACCCACGCATGAATGAGGTTGAAGGCTGCTTCGTCTACGATATCGACGACCTCCAGCAGGTCGCCGCCGCTAACCTCGCCGATCGCAGCCGCGAAGCCGCTGCCGCTGAAACAATCGTCAGCAGGGAAGTAGACAAATACCAGGAGCGCATCCAGTCACGAGACGCCGTTCCCGCCATCAAGGCCCTGCAACAACAGGCTGAAGAACTCCGCCAGGCCGAACTCGCCCGCTCCCAATCCAAACTTGCAGATCTCACACCGCAACAACGCGAAGCAGTCGAGTCCCTCACTCGCTCACTCACCGCAAAGCTTCTTCACCCCCAGCTTACGGCTCTCCGCGAATCCACCCGTCCCAAAGAATCTGAATAGCTCACTCGGGCCTAGAATCGCAAAAACCTGCAACCGGCCGCTGCCCGCACACATCTGTGCAATTGACCGCTTGCGAACCGCCGGATTCGAAGAGCCGTCATCGCTTTAAAAAATAAAGACTGAGGTGAGGTGGCGTATGAAAGCAATGCAGGTCCGAGAATCACCGCATGGTTTGACTCTCTATGCTGCTGAGACTCCTCAGCCAACGCCAGGCAGGGAAGATGTTTTGATTCGCGTATATGCAGCAGGCGTGACAACGACCGAGCTGGGTTGGTATCCAACAACCCACCAGAAAAGCGGTGACGCACGCACGAACGCCATCCCCGGCCACGAATTCTCCGGCATCATCGCGGCGATCGGCTCAAACGTGAAAGACCTCGCGGTTGGCCAGAGTGTCTACGGCATGAACGATTGGTTTGCCGATGGAGCAACCGCAGAGTTCTGCGTAACTCAGCCTTCCAACATCGCTCCCAAACCAACCAGCATTAGTTACGATGAGGCCGCGACTATTCCTATCGGGGCGTTGACTGCATGGCAGGGTCTCTTCGATCACGGGAACCTCCAGCCAAACGAACGTGTTCTGGTGCAGGGCGCGGCAGGCGGCGTGGGAATCTTCGCTGTCCAACTCGCTCGACGGCACGGAGCCTATGTCATCGCGACCACCTCCACTCCGAACGTCGATCGAATCAAGCGTCTTGGCGCGAACGAAGTGATCGACTATACAAAGACACGGTTTCAGGACGTCATCGTTCAACCGGTTGACGTCGTCTTCGACACGGTAGGCGGCCAGACTCGCGACCTCTCCTGGCCTGTTCTGAAATCATCAGGGCGAATGATCACAATTGCCGCCGACGGCGAGGGCAGCACCGATCCGCGCATCAAGGAAAACTACTTCATCGTCGAACCAAACCGGAAGCAGCTCATCGAAATAGCAAAACTGATCGACGCCGGTTTCCTGAAAACATTCGTCAACGCTGCCGTTCCATTTGAAGACTCCGCAAAGGCCTACGCCAAATCAATTCCACAAAAACTCGGTTACGGCAAAGTAGTAATTACCATCTCCAACGGCAGCGCAACCTGATCAGCGCTAACGCGAATCGCCATGATCCTTCTGCTACTCCCTACGAGCTAGTGATCCCCTGCGATCTCGCCCGTGAAGCGAGCCAGATCGTCCCGCCGAGTGCGAGAAACACAGCCCCAGCCGCGCCTAGAAACACAGTCGAATATCCGTAACTGCTGATCACTATCCCTGCTGCAGGCCCGGTGAGAAAGAGAGAGAAGTCCACGAAGGCCGAATAGAGACCCAGCACCGATCCTCGGACTGACGCCGGAAACGCATTCGCCGCCTCCACGCCGAGTGCTGGAAAGATAAGCGAAAAGCCAACGCCGGTTAATCCGCTTCCCACATAAGCAAGCGTCTGCGTATGCCCCAACGCAAGCAAAATCAAGCCCGCCGCTTCAATCACGAACGATACTGTTGCAACCGGAAATCCGCCAAAACGGTCGATCAGCCCCGAACACGTCAGCCGCACCGCGGCAAACGCGACCCCATAGATCGTCAAACACAGTGCCGCGCCCTGCCAATTCAATTGCGCGAAGTACAGCGTAATGAAGGTCGCAATCACGCCGAATCCCATGCTCCCAAACGCCAACGTCAGACCGTACGGTGTCACTCCAATCAGGATCTGCCGCTTCGGCACCGCCTCGGCGTGATAGATCTTCGTGGGCGCCATCCGCGTCGCTGCCACATAGCTCACGACACACACCACCAGCACCAGAATCCCCACCGACGAAAAACCCCACCTCTGCTCCAGGATCGCTCCCAACGGCGCCCCTATCGCCAGCGCCCCATAGGTAGCCACGCCGTTCCAGGAGATTACCCTTGCCGTATTCGCCACACCGACCCGGCCAATCCCCCACATAATTGCGCCAGTCGAACTCATGCTTTCGCCAACCCCAAGAGCAAGCCGACTCAACGCGAGACTCAACAAACTCAAACCAAAAGATCGATGCAGAATTGCTGCCAGCAGCACAAATCCGCCGCTCGCCGCGCACGACAGCAGCCCGTATCGAACCGTCCTTCTCGGTCCAATCGTGTCCGCCATATGCCCCGCGCGTGGTCTGCTCGCAAACGTCGCAATATATTGAAGACTTACCAGAAGCCCTGCAAATGCGGCATTTACACCATATTTGTGATGAACATAGCTGGGCAAAATCGAAAGCGGAACGCCAATGCAGAGGTACGCGACGAAGGTGAATCCAACGACCGGGAGTATCCGCAACGTTAAGCTGCGATCAACGCCGACGTCTTGTCCTGTCACTTCTGTACTGCAGCTTGGCATCGTGAGAGAGGAGATCTCTGCGGCAAATTAGGCAGAATCTACCCTTCTATTGTAGCGTCTCCGAACGAAAAATCCTCAAGCTGTGCGCCTCCTCGAAGCTTCTCATCTCCAGCGTCGAACCAATCGCGCGCCATCCCGTATCCTAGTAAACGACTATGAGCTCCGAACACAATAATCCACGCAACCCCATCCGAATCGGTAGCCGAGGCTCGCAGCTTGCTCTCTGGCAGGCCAATCACATCCTCTACGCCTTGCGCGATGCCGGCTATCACGTTGAACTCGAAGTCATCCGCACCACTGGCGACCGCATGCAGCAACCCGGATTCGTCGCGCCGCCAAACCTCGACGGAAAAGGCATCTTTATCAAAGAAATCGAGGAAGCCCTCGAAGAAGGCCGCATCGACCTGGCCGTTCATTCACTCAAAGATCTCCCGACTAAGCTCGCTCCACAGTTCACCCTTGCTGCAATTCCCAAGCGCGCCGACGCCCGCGACGTCTGGGTCTGCGAACCCTACTGGGCCCTTCACACTCTTCCCACTGGAGGCCGCATCGGCACTACCAGCCCACGTCGCCGAGCCCAAATCCTGGCCCTCCGCCCCGATGTCACCTTTGTGGAAGTCCGAGGCAACATCGACACCCGCCTAAAAAAGCTTGCAGCCGGACAATGCGATGCGCTCGTACTCGCAGCCGCTGGCCTTGACCGCCTCAAGCGAGCCGAATGGGTCCACCAGCGCTTCTGTCCCACCGAGATGTGTCCCGCTCCCGGCCAAGGTGCCCTCGCACTCGAAACTCGCAGCCCTGAGTACCCCATCGATGAGGCGCGCGACACGTACATCCGCAACGCCATCGCCTTCCTCGAACATCCCCACACTCGCTTCGCCATCGATGCCGAACGCACCACACTCGATGCCCTCGGTGGAGGCTGCTCCCTCCCCATCGGCGCCCACTGCATTCCCCCGACCGACGAATCCGGAAAGTGGCGCATGATCGCCCAGGTCGTCGCGCCCGATGGCGAAGCTATGGTTCAGCTCGACACCGAAGCCCATTACAACAGTGATCCCATCACCTTGGGCAATCGCGCCGCGGACGACCTTAAATCCCAGGGCGCACTCGACCTACTCTCCTCCACTGCTGTCTAACGAACGGCATCGTCTCGTATCAGCACTCCATAACCCGAATACCGCTATTTCAACAAAAACGGCTCCCAGTTACAGTGGGAGCCGTTTTGCGAATGCTCCGTTCAAACCAGCCATCGCACCAACCCAACCCCCGACATCGCAACCGCATCTACTCTCTATATCCGGTGACTGATCGCGTCGTCACCGCATCCAGTCTCTCCGTAAGCCGAGAGTGTCATTCACTTTCCTCTGTGCCCGATCCGCAGGAGCAGACAGGCAGAGCATCAGCACGGCACGTTCAGCAAGCCCCAAAACTTCGTCTTTATTCACGGGCGAGTTCCATGCGTCCGCCCCATGCTGCGTCCAAATGCAGCCACAGCCTTTCCCGAAAGGAATTATCGATGAAAGCACTCGTCTATCACGGCCCCAAAAAAGTAAGCATCGACTCAGTCCCAGACTCGAAACTCGAGAAGCAGACCGACGTCATCATCAAGCTCACCACCACCAACATCTGTGGCTCCGACCTCCATATGTATGAAGGCCGCACCGACGTTGAAAAAGGAAAGATTCTCGGCCACGAAAACCTCGGCGAAGTTGTCGAGGTCGGTAAAGCAGTCGACAGCATCAAAAAAGGCGACAAGGTCGTCCTCCCCTTCAACATCGGCTGCGGCTTCTGCGCCAACTGTGAGCGCGGTCTCACCGGTTTCTGTCTCACCTGCGCCGATCCCATCCGTTATGCCTGGAATGGCTGGCGCCGCCTACGGATTCGCCGGTATGGGCCCCTACTCCGGCGGCCAGGCCGAGTACCTCCGCGTCCCCTACGCCGACTTCAACTGTCTCAAGCTCCCCTCCGACGCCACAGAAAAAGAAAAAGACTACGTCATGCTCTCCGACATCTTTCCCACCGGCTGGCACTCCACTCGTCTCGCCGATCTCAAGCCCGGCGAATCCATCCTCATCTATGGAGCCGGTCCCGTTGGCCTCATGGCAGCGATGTCGGCCAAGATACAAGGAGCCAGCCAGATCTTCGTCGTCGACCATAAATCCGATCGCCTCGCCTTGGCCAAACAACTTGGTGCCACCCCCATCAACTCGGCCAACGACGATGTCGCCGAACAAATCCGCGAACTCACCAACGGCCTCGGCGCCGACTGCGGTGCTGAGTGCATCGGCTACCAGTGCCACAACTCAAAGGGCAAAGAGGTCCCCAATATGGTTATGAATGCCCTCGTCGACGCCGTCAAAGCTACTGGTACCCTCGGCGTGGTCGGCGTCTTCATCCCACAAGACCCCAAGGCCGACGACATGCTCGAAAAGAAGGGACAGATCGCCTTCGACATGGGTAAGTTCTGGTTCAAGGGACAGAAGATGGGCACTGGACAATGCAACGTCAAAGCCTACAATCGTCGCCTCATGGATCTCATCCACCACGGCAAGGCGAACCCATCCTTCATCATCTCTCACGAGCTTCCGCTAGCCGAAGCTCCCAACGCCTACAAACACTTCGACAATCGCGACGAAGGCTGGACTAAAGTCATTCTCCATCCCCACGCTGCATAACCAGTAAATACCACACTTCCACCGCACTTAAAGCCATGCCGATCGTCATAGATCGGCATGGCTTTGTTTCGCAAACGCAACGTCCTCCACCGGCATCTCAAAACGCATACTTGACGCCGCCATCCGGAAATCTTGGCATCTGATCCTGCTCAAGGACACCGAGATCACCTGCTCGCGGCCGCCACTGATTCGAGTAGAAGTTGCTTGACCCTAACGCATTCTCCAACCCAACATGCCAGGTAAACACACCTCTTCGCATAAGTTGACTCTGCTCCAACCTGAAATCGAGCCGGTGGTACGCCGCAGACCTGGCTGCATTAATCTTGCTCAAGTCATAGACGTCCCGATCCTGTGCGTCGCTGAGTTCGATGTTGTCCGGCGTATAAGGTCTCCCGGAGGTTTGGCTATACCGGGAAGAAAGTACCATACTCTTATGTAGGTTAAGAGTCCCCGCAATATTTGCGACAAACGGTAAGTCGTAGTTACCGCGCCGCAGTACTCCATCCAGCCCCGAGTACCAACTCCTCGAATAAGTCATCGCACTCGTAAATGTGAATACCGACGCTGGTTTGTAGCGAACAGACAACTCCGCGCCCTGCGCAAGCCCCAACCCCTGACTCGTCATCGGAAACAGCAGGAACGCCTGCCCGAATGTATCTGCAATATTCGCCAAAGAGAGCTCTGGATAGTTAGTTGCTACAGGATAGTCCAGATAGCGTTTGTGGTATCCCTCCACCGACATCTCGAAACGAGAACTCCGAACCACATCCATACCCGCAGTAATCTGCCTCGAACGAATAGGCTTCAGTGTCTGCTGGTTCGTAAACGAAACAAGATAGAGATTTGGCGGCAGCTGAGCGTACTCGGCATATCCCATATGGATCAGCCTACCCAGAACAGGAGCCATAAAGAGCGCCTTTGGCGTCCAGATCGTGCTTCCAATGATAGCCCACTGCGAAATTCGTTCTCCTGCGACAAACTTCATCCCATGCGGTAGCAGTACGCTCGCTTGCCCATATGCCGCCGAGGAAAAGGCCGCGAATCTCCGGTCCAGAGACATCGCATCCAGTGGAGCCGGATCCTCGCTGTAAGGATTCTGCAAACCCAGCGGCTGATCCACACGGTAGTTCAAACGATCGACCGACCCACGCGCGCCCGAAGTCAGTGTCAGCCATTGCTTCGCTTGCATAGTCCAGTCGTACTTAAGAGTAGTTACACCGTCTCTGGTATTCTCCGAATAAATTGACGTGTCATCTAGTAACTGCGCATCTTCCAACACCGACTGCGACTGCTCCGAGTTACTCAAACTAAGAACATCAAACGACCGATTCGAAAGTACATGTTGCCAGTTGATGCCAGTGGTATTCCTCCATCCTTGGTAATGAATATTGTAAGGATTTGTCTCAAATGAATCTGTTGGGCTCGGATGAATCTTGATCGAGTCGATCCCCGTCAGCGACAAACCCCACCAGTTATTCCTGTCATCCACGCGCTTGTCAGCCCTGATCAAGGCATTCGAATAGATAGGCACTCCGTTGAGCCCGATATCATCCGTCATTAGATTCAAGATGCTCCGACGAGCAGACACAAACAGCGATCCATCGTCTCCCCACGGCACGTTCCTCGACCCACCCGCGCCGGCGATGCCAAGCTCTGACTCTGAGTGTGCCACCGTCTTACCTTCGGGCCTCGTAGAGAACTCCACAATCGAAGACAGGCGCTGGTCATACTTGCTGTCGTAAGCATCGGTATGCAGCGTCATCTTCTGGATCGCAGCATTATCGATCATCGACACGAACCCACCAGTTGTATCGGAGAGAGCAAGCTGATTGATCGAAGGGACCTCGATGTTATCGACAAGAAATAGAGTCTCATCCGGGTTTCCTCCGCGAACGATAAAGTCGTTGTACTGATCGTTGTCAGAGACCACACCTGGCAGCATTTGCATAAACCTCGACGGATCTCCGAACGTACCTGCTGATTCCTCGATCTCCTTCTCGCCGATCCTCCGCTCAAATCCCTCCGTTGTGTCGATATTGTTTGGTCTTCCTTCTACCTTGATCGTCGTTCTCAACACGCCGGCAACACCGGGGGCCTTCAAATCCGTTGAGGGAGTTGCATCATTCGGTAAATCCGTCGTTAGCTTATGTTCGCTTCCCGTCGCTGCAGCGAGTATCGCCTCCGGCTTAGCTTCTCCCACATGGCAAGCCCCACTTACAGCCGCAAAACTACTATCTGCATTCTTGTCAGTAACTCCAACGCAACCGGAGTTAGCCGGGTGCCCAGCCGAGACATCCGATGCAAGTAGTTCGTAGGGGTAACTACCCGCTAAGCACGTGGAGAGGAGTAAGACTATCTTCGAAGCACGGTTCACAGAGGGACCTCTAGGCAATCAATAGTTTTCCTATCGGCCCGGAAGTCGTTCGTAACAGTCCAAAAGTAATATCGGGTCCCGTTATGGAACCCGACGGCAAGCACATCCTCGTTGCTACCTCACCGCCATCATTGCAATCACGAAAGCAACAGTGATCGCAACATCAAAACGGCACTCCTAGAGACCGCCGATGATGGCCCGGTACTCATCCTCTGTGAAGGCCCGCGAAGTCTGCGTGGTGATACCTCCCTTTGAAATCTGCGTAAGCATCGCCTTCGCCAGTACTTCATCATTCGGCGCTTCGGAGATGATGACCATGTCATGCGTCCCCGTCGTCATAAAGAAGTGAAGGATCTTGACGCCGTCAGCCGCGAAGCCTTTCTTCGCAGCATCTAGCCTCGCTGGACTCTCTTTGATGTTGTGCGCCCCTTGTGTCGTCCAGCGGCAAAGTGAAACGTAAGTTGGCATAATGTCACCTCATTGCGCGGCATCCTAGGCTTGTAACTCCAGCAAAGTCAAAGTACCAGCGAAGCCCACAGATGCGGCCCACCAGAACTCCGCTTCTTTAATCACTCAAACGCCTGTCTATTGACATACATCTCCGGGAACGCTAACGTTTTTCGCAGCGCCGGGCCCAGCGCACCCCCAACGAAAGTCTCCGAGGGCTGCGTCATGATCTTGACCACAGTGCGTCTCTTGCTCGCATCGTTCCTTCTTGCCGCCCCCATCCTCGCCCAGCAAACACCCACTAACTTCGCCGGCGAATACGCGGGCATGGCTGGCCCATATCACGTCAAGCTTCACCTCGTCGCCGCCTCAGGCTCCATTAGCGGTACAGTCGACAGCCCCGACGCGGGTCTCTTCGGCCTACAGTGTGCCGACTTCCACATCAACGGTCAGGCCCTCAGCTTCAGCGTCCCCAACGTCCACGGATCATGGATCGGCACTATGAACCCAGACGGCAACACCCTGTCCGGCATGTGGACGCAAGGCGCGCCAACGGCCTTGAACTTCGCCCGTATCGGCTCACCGGCGGCAGCCGCAACCACCGCCGTCCCTGCCACGCCACCTCAAGCCAGCCTGCCTCAGCCCGCCACCACCGCGGCAGACTGTCCCCCAAACTCAATGGGCAACTACTGGGACGGGTCCTCCTGGAAGCCGATGACAATCGCCAACATCTCTCGCGGTGGAAACGGTGTATCTATCACCGAGCAGCTCAAGAATCCCCTGAACCCAATGGCCGGTTATACAACGATCTTTCGATACAAAGGTGCCGAAGCGACCACCGTCGTCGGTCCCAGCCCGAGATTCTGCCTCCCCGCAACGGTCAATCAAGCGCCTATCTACACCATCGGCGTCCTGGACGTAAAAGGCGACGCGCGGCAGATTGAGGTTAAGTACTCAGATCGCTACAGAGACTCCTGGGCACCCAGCAAAAAGAAGTTTGAGACAGACGTTAAGCGAATCTCCGATCGAGCAGTTGAGGTAACGCCGAAACAGCCTCTGGCTCCAGGTCAGTACATCCTCGCGGGTGGTGCAGCAGGTTCGTTCGACTTCGGAGTCGTGGAAGGGAAGTAGGCTCTCCAACCAATAATCTCCACAGAGCACGACATCGAAGTTGTTCCCTCTGACTACAATCGTTGGCAGATGTCCCAGCTCAAAGACAAACGCATCCTCATTACACGCACGCGTCACCAGGCCTCCGACCTCGCCGCCCAGCTCGAAGCCCTTGGCGCGAATCCCATCCTCATCCCCACGATCGAGATCGTCCCGCCCGAATCCTACGCTCTCCTCGACGCCGCCCTCGCCCACCTCAACAACTACGGCTGGCTCATCTTCACCAGCGCCAACGCCGTCGAAGTCTTCCACCATCGCCTGAATATCCAACAAGCTCGGATGCCCCGTCGTGCCAGCCATCCGTACTCATCGACAGAGCCACAAATGCCACGCATCGCCGTCATAGGCCCCGCCACCGCCCGCGCCGTGCAATCCAGCGGTCTCATCGTCGATCTCGTCCCTCCGCAATACATCGCTGAATCACTAGCCGCAGCACTCACCCCCTACGCAGTCGGTGCAAAAATGCTTCTCATTCGCGCCGCGCAGGCCCGCGATATCCTCCCCGAAGCTCTCACCGCCGCCGGAGCCACCGTCACTATAGCCAACGCCTACCGCAACCAAATCCCGCCCGACTCCATCCCCGCTCTTCAATCGCTCTTCAGCTCACCCACCACCTATCCCGACGCCATCACCTTCACCAGCGCCTCCACCGCCACCAACCTCATCAGCCTTCTCGAAGCAGCCAACCTGACCCTCCCTCCAAACATCCTCCTGGCCTCCATCGGCCCCATCACCAGCCGTACACTCCGCGACCTCGGCCACTCCCCGACCGTCGAAGCGACCGAACCCACCATCCCCGCCCTCATCCAGGCCATAGCAAGCAGCTTCAGTGCGGAGGCTGCCAGCGACGCGGATCCTGACTAATCTTGCCGCTGCACTTGCCTTCGAAAAACAAAGCTACGTATCCTTCTCCTCGAAGCCGTTACGACTTCATAACTCCGGTGGCGCAGAAAGCAGCCCGCATGCGTAACGCCTCTCGATCTCCGCGCCTCAGCTCCGTGCTCGTGATCACTATGCTGGCTATGATCGTGGTCCCCGCCGCGCTCACGCTTCACACCGTGCATCTCTCTGCTCTGAACCCGACAACTACCACGACGCTAAGCGCCTCTCCTTACGGCTACACCGTCAGCCTGCTCCTCTTCATCGTCCCCATTCTCGTCATCGCGCTTTGGTTTCTCCCGCAAGAGGACATACAGATCTCTCAAAAGAGCTTTGGCTGGACCATCGGTCTGCTCTTTCCCATCGGTGCAGGCCTGGACTTTTTCTTCGCTCGATATTTCTTCATCTTTCCCAACGAGGCAGCCACCCTCGGAATCAAAGCCCCGGCCCTCGGCGCTCCTGTCCCCATCGAAGAGTATCTCTTCTACCTGACTGGCTTCCTCTGCATCCTTCTCCTCTACATCTGGTTTGATGAATACTGGCTGGCAGCCTACAACGTCGAGACCGAATCCGCCCAACGGAACCAGTTCCACCGCCTTCTCAAGCCCCACCCCGAATCAATCATTCTTGCAGTCGTTCTAGTCGCCGCCGCCATCATCTACAAGAAGCACTTCTCAAGCTCCCCGGTCGGCCTCCCCGGCTATTTCATCTTTCTCACCCTGACCGCACTCGTTCCCTCATCGGCTCTCCTCCCATCAGCGAGACCCGCCATTAACTGGCGCGCCTTCAGCCTCGCAGCTTTCTTCGTACTCCTCGTCAGCCTTATGTGGGAGGTCACACTCGCCATACCCTACGGCTGGTGGAGCTTTCGCAATGAGCAAATGCTTGGGATTCGTATCACCGCATGGGGAGAACTCCCCATCGAGGAGATCTGTCTTTGGATCGCCGTGACCTACGCGACCGTGATCATCTATGAGACCGTGAAATGCTGGCAGGCCTCCGGCAAGTCAATGCGTCACGCATTCTTCGGAGAACCTATTCGTCGCCCCTAGTGCGAACTCCAGGTCTTATCCGCCGAATTACAGAGCTTCTCGAGCGTACAGTCCACGCAACGCGGCTTCCTTGCGACACAGATCTGCCGTCCGTGATGAATAAGCTCATGAGAGAACGCGATCCACCGATCCTGCGGAATAATCTTCATCAGATCCCGCTCTACCTTCTCGGGCGCGGTCTCCTTGGTCAACTCCAGTCGTTTCGACAACCGCATAACATGCGTATCAACAACAACTCCCACCGCAATGTTGAACCATGACCCCAACACAACATTCCCGGTCTTCCGAGCCACCCCTGGCAACGTAAGAATCTCCTCCATCGTCTGCGGAACCTTGCCACCAAACTCCTCCACCACAACCCGCGCCGCTCCCTGAATCGACTTCGCTTTATTCCGGAAAAATCCCGTAGTTCGAATCAGCTCCTCAAGCTCCGGAAGGGAAGCCGCAGCCATCGCCTTCGGTGTCGGAAATGCCTTGAACAGTGCCGGCGTAACCAGATTCACACGCACATCCGTACACTGCGCCGACAGAATCGTCGCAACCGTCAACTCCCACGCGCTCTTATGGTTCAGCGCACAGACAACACCGGGATAAGTCTTCCGCAAAGCATCCAGAATCGCCGCAACCCGCGCCGGATCGAGCGGATTGCGCGTCTTCCCAATCTTCTTCTTGGCCGAAACAGGCTCAGTCTTAGCAATCGCGCGAGCCTTCGCTCCAGCCACAGCCTTAGACTTCGCCGTTGTCCGCACCACAGTGGTCTTCGCCATGCGCGTTATCCCAGCCGATCCAGCATCTCCGCCGCCGGAACGCGCACGCAACTGAAGATCGGCGTATCAGCAAGCGTGTACAGGCTGATCTCCGTCTCCCTCAGCTGCTGCACCAGATCCAGAAAGTCCTCCGGGAAGTTAGTCTCGAACGCCACCACGAACTCCTGATCGTCTATGCCGAAGGAGTAAGTCGTGTTCAACTTCACCCTCGGATACATCAACCCGATCCGAATGTGCTCATCCATCAACCGCTTCCGCTCGGCAGCCGACAGCAAATACCACGGACGCGTCTTCCAGAACGGATAGATGAAGATGTACTTTTGCCCACCTGGACGAATCGCTCCACGCCCTTCGCCCTCACTCTCATCCGGACGATCGATCTGATACTGCGAGCGCTTCGTCATCGCCAGAAAGTTATGCGGGGAATTCAGATACCCACCCAGCGGAGTTCGCATCAACTCGCTGCGCATCTGGTTCAGCTCATCGACTGCGTAACCGATCGACCAGACGCACATATCTACATCGCCACGCGTCCCAATCGTCGAGTAAGTCAGCGACACAAACTCTCCGGGCTTGTTCCACCGCGCCAGGACCTCGGCAAACGCTGCCTTATGCGCCGCCTTCTCCTCCGCTGGCAATCTGCGCCACTCCGGCATCACCTTATAGAAGCTGAAGCACACAATCTGCCGCTTCACCGGCGGCTTCGACGGATCGTGCGGCGCAGCTCCATAGCTGCTGGCGGGACGTCCCGCGGACGCTGGCGCAGAGGCGGAAGTATCTGTGGCCTTTGAGTTTTCTGCTTCGGTAACGATATTCGACATGGATAAATCTCCTGACTCTTCCATGCTAGCTCATCCTCACCGAACACTCACCTCGTATACTGGCAGCTACATGTCTGAGAAGATCATTGCACTCCTCGTCGGCGCAATTGCCAGCGGCGGTTACGCCAGCGTCATCCTCCTCATGGCGATCCAGTCCGCCTGCATTCCCATTCCCTCTGAAGTCATCATGCCGCTCGCAGGCTATGCTTTAGCCCACACCCAGCTCCAGCTCATTCTCCTGGCCACCGTCGCATCACTCGCTTCAAACCTGGGCTCCATTCCCGCCTACTGGGTCGGAGCCCGTGGCGGACGCCCGATGGTCGAACGCTACGGAAGCTTCATGCTCCTCAGCCGCCGCGATCTCGATCTCGTCGATCACTTCTTTGCCCGCTTCGGCTCCATCACCGTCCTGATCGGCCGCATGCTGCCCATCGTTCGCACCTTCATCGCCTTTCCCGCCGGCGTCGCGAAGATGAACCAGCTCCGCTTTCACGTCTACACCTTTATCGGCTCCTGGCCCTGGTGCTACGCGCTGGCTTACATTGGCATGAAGCTTGGAGCCCAGTTCAACACCAACCCTCGCTTCAAAGAGACCTTCCATCGCTTTCACCTCGGCGTTGAGATCGTCCTCGTCATCGGCTTCCTCTGGTTCGTCGTCTCGCATTGGAAGAACCGCATCCGCACCGAGGTCGCCCCCGAGGCATGACATCTGGAGAACGGTATGGAACGCATTCAGGCACGCAGATTGTCCTTCGCCAATCTGATCACTGCGAATGCCGGCATTCCTCCCGGGAGCGAACTCGCATCCGCCTTCGCCTCGACACCGCGAGAGAACTTCGTAGGGCCGCCACCGTGGAAGATATTCGCAGGTCATAACTACATCGAAACTCCCTCCGACGACCCTGCATGTCTCTATCAGGACGTAGTAGTCTCGCTCGGCGCTGAAGGCCCACTCAACAATGGGCAACCCACGCTGCACGCCCTCTGCATCGCTGCTCTGGATCCAAAGAAGGGCGAACGAGTCGTCCACATCGGTGCTGGAACCGGTTACTACACTACACTGCTGGCCAAGCTGGTTGGAGAAACAGGAATCGTAGACGCCTACGAGATTGAACCAGCACTCGCGCAGCGTGCCATCGCCAACCTAGCTGAGCTTCCTCAAGTCACGGTGCATCATCGATCCGGAGCAGTAGGACCGCTCCCCGAATGTGATGTCCTCTACGTGAACGCTGGAGCCACTCATCCACTGGCGGTTTGGCTTGACGCACTCCGCCCGAATGGCCGACTAGTCGTTCCGCTGACTCCCTCGAAAGGGTATGGAGCCATGCTCCTCGTCACAAAGCGCGAAGACGGTCGCTACGCCGCACGTTTTCTGACCCAGGTGCAATTCGTCTCCTGCGTCGGAGCAAGAGACAAGGACATCGAACAAAAACTGACCAAAGCCTTCCGCAAAAGCACCTGGACCAAGGTAAAGTCCCTTCATCGAAACGATAAGCCAGATGACACCTGCTGGTGCTCCGGCCCCGGCTGGTGGCTCTCAACCAATTGAGATGCAACGGCCTCGGTCCAACGCTATTTGCACCCCTCATCCCCCGTAAGCGATACTAGATAGTCCGCATCACACGGAAAATCGTACGATAGAAGGGTACCGCCAAGCATGTCTACACCCGGAGCCGCACCGCAAGACGCGGCCAGCATCAAGCCTGCAACTGGAAAACTCGGCGTCATGATTCCCGGCATGGGAGCTGTCGCCACAACACTCATCGCCGGCGTAGAAGCAGTTCGCCGCGGCCTCGCCAAGCCCATCGGATCCATCTCCCAAATGGGGCACATTCGCCTCGGCAAACGCACAGACGGCCGCAGCCCTCTCATCAAAGACTTTGCCCCTATCGCCGATCTCAACGACATCGTATTTACTGGCTGGGATATCTTCGGCGGCAACCTCTATGACGCTGCGAAGACCGCTCAGGTCCTCGACCGCGACCAACTAGAGCAGATCCGTCCCTATCTCGAATCCATCGAACCGATGCCTGCCGTCTTCGACCAGCACTACGTCAAACGCCTCACCGGCAAGAAAATCAAGACCGGCAAGAACAAGTGCGACCTTGCCAATCAGATCCGCAACGACATCGCCGAGTTCAAGACCAAGACCGACCGCCAGATTATGATCTGGTGCGGATCGACCGAGATCTTCCTCGAACAAACCGCCGTTCACAAGACTCTGGAAGCCTTCGAAAAAGGCCTCGTCGACAACGACCCGGGCATCTCGCCATCCATGATGTACGCCTGGGCTGCACTCAAGGAAGGCATCCCCTTCGCCAACGGCGCACCCAATCTCACTGTCGACATCCCCGCACTCAACGAACTCTCCCGCAAGATGAACGCACCCATCTGCGGCAAGGACTTCAAGACCGGCCAGACCTTCATCAAGACCGTCCTCGCGCCCGCCTTCAAGACCCGCATGCTCGGTGTCAGCGGCTGGTACTCCACCAACATCCTCGGCAACCGCGATGGCGAAGTCCTCGACGATCCCGAGTCCTTCAAGACCAAGGAAGAGTCCAAGCTCGGTGTGCTTGATGTTATCTTTCAGCCCGAGCTCTACCCCGATCTCTACAAGGACCTCTACCACAAGGTCCGCATCAACTACTACCCCCCCCGCGGCGACAACAAAGAAGGCTGGGACAACATCGACATCTTCGGTTGGCTCGGCTACCCGATGCAACTCAAGGTAGACTTCCTCTGCCGCGACTCCATCCTCGCCGCTCCTCTGGCCCTCGACCTGATCCTCTTCATGGACCTCGCCGCCCGCACACCCAGTCTGCGCGGCCTCGGCATTCAGGAGTGGCTCAGCTTCTACTTCAAAGCTCCCGACAGCGCCCCCGGCGTCTATCCCGAGCACGACCTCTTTATTCAATCGATGAAGTTAAAAAACACCCTTCGCCACATCATGGGCGAAGACCTCATCACCCACCTCGGCCTCGACTACTACGGCGAGTAGGCACAATCCACGCAACGAAATCGGCGAGCGGCATAATCTGCTGCTCGCCGATGTTTTGCCCGAAAATCAAGATTCCGCGTCGAATAACCTACGAAAAACTCTTCCGCCCTTTACGGAGTCTTCCTTCTCCGCCGCAGCAAGGAGTCCACGCTAAGGAGCGAGGCGTCAACCGTGGAAAGAGCCAATGCTCCGGCAGCCATCAGGTACACGCCGTAAGCAAACTGTGAAAACCCCGAAATTGTCATCGCGGTTCCAAACAGAAATAACAACGCCGCGGCTCCCAACGCTGCGAAGTTAATCGCAATCCCAAACACCAGTGCGAGACCGAACGTTATCTCACAAATCGTCGCCACTACAGCAACGAAAGGTATAACAGCACTCGGTAGAAACGGATTGATCTGTGCCGTGTAGTCAATAAAATGCCTGAAATCTCCCCACGCCACACCGGGGGAACCAACGAGTCCCAACAAACCGAGACGATCGGCAACAGCGTCAAGGAACGCAAATGCAAGAGGCAGGCGCAACATCGACGCAAGCCAGCGGACGCGGCTCCCAGTCAACGCAAGCAGAACAAACGGTGCAGCCAGCGTGAGCGGATACCACATGCTCCCCCACGACTCCTTCAGACGAAGGTGGTGGAACAGCATCCATATCGCCTGCGCGATCGCTGCTAGCCAAAGCAAAGCAAACGCAAAGCGTCTCACAGCTGCTGGACTCTTTACTGGATCGCCCGGGATGATCTGCATTGTTCTCCTGAAGGTATCGAAAGCAGCCGGGAGACTAATCTACTTCACAGCGTTCCGCAGAAAATGTGGGCCGCTCTAACCTGCTACTCCGCAACTTCCATCATCTTCGCCCACAGCGCCTTCGTTCCCGCATCCGTCTTGGCAGAAACAGGCAGAATCTCATCCACCTCATGCGCCTTTTTCAGCGCAGCAATCGACTTCGCCAGCTCATTATTTGATAGCCGGTCTGCCTTCGTTCCCACAACCAGATACGGCCGCTGCGTCTGCTTGAAATATGTAATCAACTGAGTATCATTTGCCTGCGGCGGAATATTTGTATCCACCAGGCAAACACAGAGAGCCAGCGTCTCTCGATCCGCCAGGTACGGCTCGATAAACTTCGGCCACTCCGCCGAGATAGACTTTGAGATCTTCGCATACCCGTACCCGGGCAGATCGGCGAAGATCAGCGTCGGTCTCAACTTCATCTTGTCGCCTGACCCTTCATGCAATGCAAAAAAGTTGATCGCCCGCGTCCGCCCCGGAGTCGACGACGTGTGCGCCTGCTTCGATCCAATCAGCGCGTTAATCAAAGAAGACTTGCCAACGTTCGAGCGACCTAGAAACGCCACCTCGGGAGTTCCGTACGTCTTCGCTTCAGAAGGGAAGTGTGCGACATCGGTCGCAGACAACAGGAAAACAGGATTCAGCCGCATACATCTAGTCTATCGCTATCAGGCAGCCGCTCTCTGTGACACACGTAATCTATGGCTGCCAAAGAAAACACCTGCTCCATGAAGAAGCAGGTGTTTTCCTACGTCATCCGTCTCGAAATTATTCTTTAGGCTGAACCGTAATCGTGACCGGAGCCGTAAGGTGAAACGTCACGGTGGACTCCGACGGAATCACAACGTCCTTGTTTCCGGTGAACGCTGCTCCAGCTGTGCCAGCGCCTGCGCCGATGAGGCCACCGATCAGAGCGCCTTTTCCGCCGCCAGCCAATCCACCGATAAGCGCACCGCCACCGGCTCCGCCGCCGATAAAGCCCGCTGACCTCTTACCTTTGCCCTTCTGTTCTTTCTCGTACGAGCTCACGCTTACCGCCATGCCCGAGATCGACGTCACTTGGATACCCAGTGCGCCCGATCCCTTGAACTTCCCTTGTCCCTTTGCAGCTACCACCGTGCCAACTACGTGCGCTCCTCGTGGGAAGACGATTCCACCGCCCGAGCTCTTCACCGGAGCTGCTAGAACACCTGTAAATCCGTCGCCGACATTGTTATGACTGGCACTCAGCTGCTCGGTCACGGTTACGGTCACAGCCGCGCCTGCTGGCGCGGTCAGCCTTACTGGAGGAGGAGGCGGGGGTGGAACTTCCGCAACGGGAGGCCCTTGCACAGGTGCTGGAGCGCCCGCCGGAGCCGCAGGTGGAGGAGGCTCTGGAGATGTAGCCGTCGTTGGCGAAGTCGCCGGTGCAGCTGCTGGTGCAGTCCCGTCTGGGGTTGCACTCTGGGTTGGCGCTGGAGCTGGAGCAGGCGTCGAACTTTTGCATCCGCCCAGGAACATGGCCGCTGACAGAGCTAAGCTTCCTGCAAGGGAGATCGATTTCAAGCGCATTGTTTTCTCCGGTCAATGATCTGGTTTCTCTGTTGATTCTACTGGGATAGATTAGACTTCTTTGCTGAAAGTTGTCCTAAAATTCGCGCTGGGGCTTCGTCCCTTCAACTTGATAGGCCAAACGGACTGTCGCTCCGAGCGTAGGATTCGAAGTCTGGCGACGGACCGCTCCCGCGGAGACGGACCAGACAAGATACCACCGTAGAGGTCTTACGAAAGGCTCGCAAGCTTTAAGATACGACAGCCCCATTCCACTGACAGTAGCCGATCAAAGGCTGACCGACTTGTGCGATGCTTACCGATACGTTTAGACTGCCATCGACTTTCCGAAGTACTGAAATCCGTCTATCTGGCGGAAAATACGGACTTATCTACTCTCTTCTCCCAGGTGCGTTTGGGCTCGGTATATAGCTGCCAGAAGACTCATCCTGCCGAGTCACCTGCCCGTGGTTTCCGTCGACTACAAGTCTTGGCCACGCACGGTAGTTGGCATTAACGCAATAGCGCTTTAACTTCTGTGGTCATTAATGACCCAAAAGTATCACGAGTAATTAAGCACCAGAATGCCTAACCTCGGTTATGCTCCATCATGAGACGTTGAAGATTTTTCCTTTGTCCTGTAACTATCCTCCCCAACGGGAGCCACTGCTTCCCAACAGGGGCTCTGAAACTGAAGGAAGAGTTAGATGTTCTACAGAATTTACTCATTCGCCTCTCAAGCAGATGCCTTCTCCAGAAGCCTGTCTTCTCCTTGAATGACATTCTCCCCCAGGTCCCTACGACCTGTCGCTAAGGTAACTCCACATTGAACAGCAAACCGTACCACCACCTTTCGGAGGGATCACCCATGATTGGCAATAAATTCGCCCGGCTGACGGGCTCAAAGCGAAATCTGCTCGGGCTTCTGGCATCGAGCGCTATATTCACCGCCGGCTGCGCGAATATGGCCACCACGGCCCCAGACGCAAATCCTTTCAGCAAGGCTGCCACTCTCAGCGGCAACGTTCACGGCGGTAGTCAGCCGGTTGTTAACGCTACCGTAACCATGTACTACGCTGGTCAAAAGGGTTCGTCAGGCTTCCCGGTTACTCCTGCGGCGTCGGTCACGAGTGATGCCAGCGGCAACTTCGCTTTTATACAGGATCCAGCAGGCACCTCCGAGACTGGCACGACCGCACATTACGCTTGCCCCTTGCCCACGACAGTCGCCAGTCCACTCGTATATGTGATCGCTCAGGGCGGCAACACAGCGGGTAACGTTGCGGGACCAAGCAATACCGGCGCAGCTTTTATCGGTGTGTACGGCAATTGCAATGGCCTCACTGCAGGGAGCACGCTCTTTCTCAACGAAGTCACGACCGTCGCTACGATGGTTGCTCTCCAGCAGTTCTTTGACCCAAACACCGAAGGCATCGTTGCAGACGGTACCGGTCAGCAATACACCATTCTCAATAACGTCACCAACACAATCGCTCTTCTCGCCAGTTCGACTACAGGAGCCGTTGTCCCGTCGACGACCATCAAGCCTGCTCTGGGACATATCATGAACCCGTTGGTTCGGGTCACCGCGACGCCGGAGTCCACCAAGATCAACCTGTTGGCAAACATCCTCGCTTCCTGCATCAATCAGTCAACCGCAGCGGGTTGCGCTCCTCTATTTGCCGCCGCAATACCGCCAAACAGCGCGTATACCAGCAATTTCACGGATGGTACCTACCCTACGGCGACGGACACACTTATGGCCGTCTATTACCTCCTGACCAACGCTAGCAACAGCAGCCCTGCCCAACTCGCCACGACCTTCGGCTTGGCCGGCGGAGCCACTGCACCTTACCAGCCGGCGCTTGCGACACAGCCCACTGACTGGACGATCGCTGTCAACTACACCAGCACCGGCTCATGCGGCACCACGTCGGGCGGCTCCGGCGCATTCATCGACTCGCCGACCGACATCAGCATCGACGCTTCAGACAATGTCTGGATTGCCAATGCCGGTTCGACAGCGCCTCCAGGAAACCTGTCTGAGCTCTCGAGCGCCGGCGTGCCTACGACTTGCGTATTCCTCACCGGAAGTAATGGATTGCAAGGGACGACCGTAGACCAACTCGGTAATGTTTGGGTTTCATCCGCCAGCAACGACGCCGTATACAGCTTCAACGCAGCTTCGCCGTTCACGCAAACCAAATACTCGGTCGGCGTAGCGCCGCTCGCAATTGGCGCCGACGGTCAAAACAACATCTACTTCACCTCTCCCGCAAACACTTCACTTTATGAGTTGGCGGGTGCAGTAAGCACACCTGGAGCGACTCCAACGCAGATCTCCACTGCCGTTGGTCCAAACCCGGTTCGCCTGATGCCGGACTTCCAGGGAAAGACAACTGCTAGCAACATCTTCGTCACTTCGGGTTCGTCTTTTGTCTCGAAGGTTTCGCCAACCGCTACGCCAGGCACCTTTACCACTACCGCCATCACCACATCCGGTACCTCCGCTTACGGTTTGTCGATCGGGCCGGCTAATAATCTTTACGTCTCCGACTTCGTTAGCGGTACGATTACCGGACTGGTAGCTGGCACGGGCAGCACCTACACCTCAAACGTAGGTGGCTTCCCCTTCACAGCTGCAGCAAGTGCTGGAGTCGCCGCCCCAACATCCATCTCCATCGACGGCCGTCAGAATATCTTTCTTCCCAACAACACCAACGGTACCGATGGCAGCAGCAATCCGGCCGGCAGCATCAGCTACATCAGCAGAGATGGCACGGCACTTTCGCCTGCTACCGGATTCCAGAAATCCACTACCTATCTGAACGCCGGTCGTGCTCTGGCCGTTGATCAGGCAGGAAACGTTTGGGTCGCTGGCGACGGAAATAACTTCATCACCGAGTTTGTTGGCGCCGGTGTTCCTATCTTCCAGCCCTACTCGCTGGGATTGGTCAACGGCCGCTACCAGACCATCCCATAACCCAACGCAACATCCAGCACCAGAAGGCCCTGGGACACAATCTCCCAGGGCCTTTTGCATTGACTCCTCATCATGTACCACTCTGTCCTATTGCAGTAGCGTGATTATGTCCCGTTCTACTGCTCATCCAAACTGAATATCTTGTCCATCACCATCCACCACTGATCGTGGCGAGCCTCTGGCAACTGTTGCTGAAACTGTTGCATCGTCCTCTCCCATTCCTGAACCTTCGCATTCACCGCATCCGCGGCCGTTTTAGCTGACAGTGAAAAAGCATCGTCCACATCCATGATCATGAACATCCGCGTCCCCAGAAGATAGATCTCCATCGCGACTATCCCCGCGTCGAGCAAACTCTGCTTTATCTCGGGCCATATCTTTACGTGATACCGCTTATATTCCGCGATCGCAGTCTCGTTCTTTTTCAAATCGAGCGTTAGGCAATGACGTGGCATTCTCTCTCCTAAATTCTCAGGTGCCTGTCACCGGCCAACTTAGTGCTATGACTCTTTCGCATCTAAAAAAAATCATGACAAACCGGCAGGGTGAGGTTAAATGCAGAGAATGAATCGAATCAACAGGTCGAATAGCAACAAGCAACAACAGCTTTAGAAGTCATATCCCTATGCTGAAATCCTTCAGGTAAAGTAAGACTAGTTTGCAGCAGCATCGCCAACCAAATCCTAATCGCAGATTGCACGCAACGATTCTTCATGGGTACGCAGAGCATCACTCACCCTTTTGGCCCCAGGCACGCTCCACTCCGGATCGCACTTTTTCTCCTGCTCTGCCTCATGTCTCGTTTTACCGTCTCTGCTCAAACCCCTACAGTCTCGGCTCTAACCGTCCCTCTCATCCTCCCCTCAGCCCTCGTCTTTGACGCAGCTGGCAACCTGTACTTCGCTGAGACCGGGCACCACCTTATCCGCAAGCTCGATACACTCGGCAACATCACGACGATCGCCGGCACCGGCTCACAAGGCTTCTCTGGCGATGCTGGCCCCGCAACCGCCGCGACCCTCGACTCCCCGCAGGGGCTGGCACTCGACACCGCTAACAACCTCTATATAGCCGACACCCACAACCATCGCATCCGTGAACTTAACCTCACCACCGGCATCCTGATCACAGTAGCTGGCAACACTCCAGGCTTCTCCGGCGACAACGGCCTTGCCACATCGGCCCAACTCAATCTCCCCACAGCCCTCGCCTTCGACGCCACCGGCGCCCTCTACATCGCCGATACCGGCAATCACCGTATCCGCAAACTCAGTCCCACTACCGGTCTTATCACCACCATCGCAGGCACTGGTACGCAAGGGTTTTCAGGCGACAACGGCCCTGCAACATCCGCTACGATTGACACCCCAACAGGCCTTGCCGTTGACACTGCCGGAAACCTCTATCTGGCCGACACCCACAACAGCCGAATCCGAAAAATAACCGTCATCACAGGGACTATCGCCACGATTGCCGGCACCGGATCGCCGGGTTTCTCCGGCGACACTGAAGCCGCTACCTCCGCCACCTTGGCACTCCCTCATGGCCTTTCACTGGACGCCGCTGGCAATCTTTACTTGGCCGACACCGCGAATCATCGCATCCGCCGCATCGACGCCATCACCGGCGTCATCACCACCGTAGCTGGAGACGGCACCCAAGCCTTCTCCGGAGATGGCGGTCCAGCGACCACAGCCTCTCTCGACAGCCCCACCGCAACTTCACTCTCTCCGGTCAATCTGCTCACCCTCTCCGACACCGGCAACGAGCGCATTCGCCAACTCACCGCGCAACCCGCCACAGGCGCAACAATCACGACTATCGCTGGCCTAGGTGCCACCACCCCCGGAGCACTAACCCTCAGTGCCCCAACCGTTACACCCTACGGCACAGGTCAACTGACGGCCTCCCTCAATTCACTATCCGCCGCTACCGGCACTATCACCTTCCTCGATATCACCAACGCCAATGCGGCGATCACCCTCGCCACCACCGCTCTTATCTCAAACGCCGCCACCCTCCCCATCGCAACCGTTCCTGCCGGTGTCCACAACCTCACCGCCACCTACTCAGGCGACCAGACTCATCTCTCCGCGCAAAGCCAAATCAGCACGCTGACAATTACTCCACTCCCGCTAACCGCAGCCATCGCTTCTATCACTCGGTTGTACGGCCAATCAATCCCCGCCATCAGCGGAACCATCACCGGCATCCTCCCCCAAGACGCCGCAAATATTGCAGCTACATTTACGACGACCGCAACCTCAACTTCACCAGCCGGAACCTATCCCATCACCGCAACACTCACCGGCTCCGCAGCAGGGAACTACACCGTCACAGTGTCACCTGTCACCGTCACGATCAATCCTGCTCCCACATCAATTACTCTCAGCAACCTCGTCGCCAATGCATCCAGCGGATCGACAGTCACGCTTACCAGCTACGTCACCAGCACTACCATCGGCACTCCAACCGGTTCAATCACTCTTCTCGACGGAACACTTCCCATCTCCACCATACCGATCTCCGCCGCCGGAACCGCGGTCTTCACAATCAACTCTCTCGCTGCTGGTCCCCACACACTCACTGCTGTCTATGACGGCAGTACAAACTTCACTCCCAGCTCCTCCGCCCCGCAGCTGCTCACCATCGGGACAGGCCCAACTTCAAATCCCGACTTCACGCTTGAACCCACCGGTGCGATGAGCCAGACCATCCTCTCCGGCACCAGCGCCAGCTTTACCTTTTCTGCTCAGATGCAGGGCAATCTCTCCAGCGCAATTACTCTCGCCGCAACTGGTCTCCCGAATCTCGCCACCGCTTCATTCAATCCCCCCACTCTTCCACCCGGCGTCAACACCTTCACCCTGACGATCGCAACGCCGAACACCACAGCCTTCAAAAATAGACCAGCCAACACACTCCCCCACCCACCCATCGCCTGGGCGTTTCTTTTTTGCCCCATCGCCGGCGTTGCTCTTGGCCTCCGCAAACGCAACGCAACTGCAATCCTCTTCACAGCAGCAATCATCGGCCTTCCCCTGCTGCTAGCTACAGGCTGCGGAGACCGCATCAGCCCAGCCGACGCTCTTGCTCTCGATGCGAAGACCTACACCATCACGGTCACCGGTACTGCTACAGCACCAACCGGAAGCACGCTGCAGCACTCCACAACAGTCACCCTGCTTCTCGAACCAGCCAATTGACATCAGAGCGCGCAGCTATCCCGGTCCCAACAACCTCAGCAAAAAAAACACCACCACGCCGACAAAAAACACCAAAGCCATCTTGATCCCTGGCTCTCTATTCACCTCTGGCACCAGGTCTGTCGCTGCGACATAAATCGTCACCCCGGCAGAAAGCGGTAACCCCACCCGCACCCAGCTTGGCTCCAGATTAATCGACGAGAACTCCAAGCACCGTCATCGCACCCAGAAACAGCGCCGAATTCAGCGCCATCGCCGCACCCCGCCCACCGGCCAGCATCACGCTCGCCATCGTAAAACCCTCAGGAATCTTGTGCAGAAACACCGCGAAGAACAGAATCCATCCCAGCCAGTGCGACAACACAAATCCCGACCCGATCGCCACACCGTCGAAGAACGTATGTGTCGCCAGCCCCAGCAACACCGAGTAGCTGGTCTTCGCCGAAAGAAACTCATGATGATGCGTCTCTTCGCCAAAGTGAAAGTGCGGCACCAGCGAATGCTCCAGCAGATGAACCCCACAGTACCCAGCCAGAATCAGCAACGGAGCAAACCGAGGGTTAACATGCATGCCCTCCGGGATCATCTCCAACACCGCCGCGGCAAGCATAAAGCCCGCGCCCAGAGCCACGAAATATCGCAGCGCTCTTGCCGAAGGCGACCGGCGCACCAGCAGAAACCCGCCCAGGTAGTCAGCCAGCCCCGCAACCAGCCCCAACATCAGGCTCAACCAGAGCGCCGACACAGCTAAGCCTTCTGGCGGATGATCGACGCATCGCCACTCATCATCATAAAGACAGACGCCGCGCTAACCCGCAGCGAACTCATCGTTCTATTTTTCATGTCCTTACAATCTTACCTGTCTCAGGCTATTGCGACTCGCGAGACAACACAAACACCACGCCCAACCCGCAAAAGAGGACAAATCCTTCGAGACGCTCCGACAGTACATGCAGCCGCTCGAAGTCCACGCGCCCGGCGTTATCCAACGGTGCCGTCTCCACCTCACCCCCCGCAAGAGCGCGATCCACCTCCATCGCCGGCAGAATCTTGAACTGCGAGTAAAACGTTACCGCCATCATCAGGCCCGTAAGAATCATCTCGATCGCAAACCCCAGCCTCGCAGTGACGCCCGCCCGCAACCATAACAGTCCGGTCGCTACATAGAAGACCGTGCCGCCCACCAACCCGATCCAATGCAGCACCCGCAATGTTCCCCCGACAACAATCCCAGCCTCGTGCGCGCTTGGCAGACTATGAAAAGCCACCGGCGCAACCACGAAAGCAAAGAACCCAAGCCCACCCACCCATGCCACCATCGCAAACATCCGCAGGGCCCGCAACAAAGTCTGCATCCTAGACGTAGTCCCTTCCAATCAACCGTTGAATACGCTCCTTCATTGGCGGATGGGTCGAAAAAAGATTCCCAATCCCTCCACTCCCCAACAACGGAGCCACAATAAACAGATGCGCGTTCGAAGGCGAAGCCTGCATCGGAATCCGTTTCGAGTAGTCTTCCAGCTTCTGCAGCGCACGAGCCAGCGCATAAGGATTTCCCGTCGTCGCCGCCCCCGTCGCATCCGCCTCAAACTCCCGCGTACGCGAGATCCACAACTGAATCAGCGATGCCGCAATCGGCGCCACGATAATCATCAGCAGTCCACCCATCCCGCCACCGCCACGCTCCCGTCCGCGCCCACCACCGCCGCCGCCGAACAGGGAAGCCCAATACCCCATCCGCGCAACCATCGTGATCGCCCCGGCAAGCGTCGCCGCAATCGAGCTCGTCAGAATATCTCTATTCCGCACATGCCCCAGTTCATGCGCGAGCACGCCCTCGAGCTCCTCATCATCCAACAGTTGAAGTATTCCATGTGTAACCGCCACCGAAGCATGTTGCGGGTTTCGTCCCGTAGCAAACGCATTCGGAGACTCCGTCGGCAGCACATAGATCTTCGGCATCGGCAGCCCCTGCTTCGCGGTCAATCTCTCCACCGCTGCGTACGCCCGTGGCAGCTGTTCCCGCGTCACCGGCTGCGCGTTGTACATCTTCAACGCCAGCTTGTCCGAGAAGAAGTAAGTTCCGAAGTTGAAGGCAACAGAGATGACGAACGCCAGCAGCATCCCATTACGCCCGCCAACACGGTCTCCAAGGAAGATAAGAAACAACGTCAACAGCACCAGCAGCAGCGTCGACTTAAACGTATTCATCGGGATTACCTCAAACAACCGGGCCCGCTACATTAGACGCATCGGCACTGCGTTCGCCGCGCCCAAGCGCTCGTCGCAACACCACCTCAAGCGCCGCCTTCTGCTCAACATACTCGCTCTCGGTTAGCCGCCCCTGCAATTTATCGGTCTCCAGCGCAAAAAGCTCTTCCTTCATCGCCGCTAGCAGAGAATCAGGCCCGCTTGCAACCACCCCTGCACCCACCGGAGCCACAGTCTGCGCCGGTCCATTCTTCAGCATCACTCCCGCGCCAACTGCCATCACCAACCCCAGCCCGCCAAGTATCCACCACTTGTACTTTGCCCACGGATCGTTGGTCCCCTCAGGATCGAGCGGAACACCCAACCCACCTCCTGGCCGTGTATCACTAGCCGCCGTCCCCGCCGCACCGCCCCCTCCAGCCTGCGCCGAAGCATCTCCTGCCGCCGGTCCACCCTCACCAGCCGCAGCAGGAGCACCCGTATCCCGCGGCATCTGTCCAGTTCCCGAAACCGTAAAATCCAACGCCTGCGAAGGCTGCACCGTGCGCGCCACATACGTCTGCGCCGTGGTCTCCTCAGTCACCGGCGTATACGGCGCCGACGGCCCCGGCTTGAACGTCATACTCTTCGGCATCATGATCGCAACCGTATCCGTCGGCATCATCACGCGCGGTGCAAACTTCAAGCTCCCGCTATAGGGCAGCCGATACGTAATCTGAAACCGCGTCTCCCCCGGCCGAATCGGAAAGATAAACGCATAATGATTCGGCTCACCCAATGGCACCGGCGAAGCCTGCACCGGCATCCCGCCCGGCGACAACGCAGCCGAACCCTCCACCACCGCACCCTCCGGCAGATAAAACTCAAACGGCCTGTCGCTGAACTGAGTCATCGGCGGATTCGACTCGTTCTTCACAAAAAAATTCTCGACGATGTGCAGCGCCTTACCACTCTCATCCGTCTGCAGACGCATCACGTCGGCCTCGCTACTCACGCCCTTCACCTTCGCGGCAGCGTTATAAACGTCCACCTCAACCGACTGCGTTCCCGGAGGCGCCGGCCGAAAATAATTGGCCTTATCATGCGTCACCCGCACCAGATGAATCCCGTTATCCGGAACATCCAGCGTAAAGTGGCCCTTCGCATCCGTCTTGGTCCGCGCGGCCTCCTGCATGCCCTGTTGAAGACGGATCAACACAACATCATCGCCAGCCGCAGGTTTGTTCGTCGTCTTATTTGTAACGATACCGGTGATCGAGTCGGCAAAAGCAAAGCCGGAAAGCGCCGCAGTTACCGCGGCAGCCACAACAACACGTCGAAGGAAGGAAGGTAAAGAAGGTAAAAAGGTCACGCCTAAGTTTACGTCAAACCAGCCGCTATCAACCGCGTCAGGCCCGGCTTCTACGCCCAAAGACGCCCCGCGACTCCAGCGCATCCATCTCAGCGATCACCCTCGCCGCCTCATCTTCCAGCCCCGCCCGCTGTTCCGCATAGTCCTGCTCCGGATACTTGCCCGCGAGAAACTCGAAGTTCAAATCCCGCAGATTTTCATAGATGACATCCTTCCGCTCCCGCAGATAATCCACCCGCGTCTTGTCCGCCTGCACAAAAGGATTTCTCTCCGGCCAGAAGATGAACACGAACAACGCAAACGTCAGCACCACTCCCGCAATCATGCCCATCAGTACTCCGTCTCCCGCCGAATCCGCTCTCGCAACGCATCCCCATCAACACTCGGTCCCGCAGCGCTCACCGGAAGCTGCCGTCCCGATCGCAGCTTCCACATCCGAATCAGAATCCCGTCCCCAGCGTAGCCAGAAAGAACACCGCCATCGGCGTAATCCACGCCACATTATCGAACCCGCCACGAATCGGAGCCGCCAAGATGGTGGCGCCATACTTCGCCACAAACCAATTCATGATCGCACTGTCCGACCCTCCGCCAGCCACCTGCGCGCGCAGCTCCCCAATCATCCTGTCGGAGTCCGGGCACCCCACGTGGTTGCACTCCAGCAATATCTGCCCGCACCCGCAAGCGCACATCATCTCGTGCCCAACCTTTTCGAACCGCGACGACGGAGTAGCCCCCAGCATCACCACCGCCAGCAGACAAACCATCCCAGCCTGCATCCAACGACGGAACGAAAGACTAAACATGGTGGACCTCAGCTCAACCATCGGCGTCTCAGCAACAACCCGTGCCGATGTCCGTGTCAGGTTCGGCACCAGTGCCAGGAACGTCCCTCCCACCACAATCAACACTCCAATCCAGATCCAGTTCATCAGCGGATTCAGAAACACCTTGATGATCGGCCGATCCGTATCCGGATTCTTCCCCTCATAGATCACATACAAATCGCTCGCCAGCGTCGAGTGCAGCGCCACCATCGTCGATGAAGTCTGGCTCGCCTGATAAAACCGCTTCTCCGGCGCAAGCTGCGTAATCTGCTTGCCGCCCTTGAACACATCCAGCAGCGCATACTCCGTGTCGAAGTTCTTATTGCTGTCCTGCGTAAAGCTCTGGCACACCAGCCGATACGGTCCCAGCTTCAACGTATCGCCGAAGCCCATCTCCTGCTCATGCGATTGGTTGAACGCCCCACCCGCAATCCCGATGAACATCACGACAATCCCGAAGTGAACAATGTACCCGCCATACCGCCGCGTATTCCGCCGCACCAGCAGCACGGTGGAAGCGAACAGATTCTTCCCCGTCTGCGTCCGCACCACCGAAGCCCCGCGCAGAAACTCCGCCGAAATCGCCGTAATCACACCCGCCGCCAGCGTAAACGTCACCAGCGAAAACAACGTACGCCTGCATGTCATCGCCCGCCTCCCACGGCCGCACGCCCGACAAGCAGCAGCACAACCAGCGCCACGCCCATCGCAATGGAAGGCAAAATAAAATTCCGCCGAATCGATCGCAGCGAAGTCGACCGCCAGGCCAGCAGCGGCCCAATCCCAGTCAGAAACAACAGAAACAACCCAATCGGCAGGTTCACCCGGTTATAAAACGGAGCCCCCATCGTAACCTTCGTTCCCTGCACGTACTCCGACAGAACCGGGAACAGCGTCCCCCACAGCACCGTAAAACACGCCGCCAGCAGAATCAGGTTGTTGAACAGAAAGCTCGACTCGCGACTCACCAGCGACTCCAGCCTGTTCTCCGACTTCAAATGATCCCTCTGCTTGAAGAACGTAAACAGGCACACCGCAAACACAATCAGGATGAACCCATAAAACCAATCGCCGATCGAACTCTGCGCAAACGCATGCACCGAACTCACAATCCCCGACCGCGTCAGCAGCGTCCCCAGAATCGTCAGCATGAACGTCGAGAAGATCAGCCACACGTTCCAGCTCTTCATCATCCCGCGCTTCTCCTGCATCATCACCGAGTGCAGAAACGCCGTCCCCGTCAGCCACGGCATCAGGCTCGCATTCTCCACCGGATCCCAACCCCAGTAGCCGCCCCAGCCCAGCACGCTATAAGCCCAGTGCGCTCCGAGAAAAATCCCGCACGTCAAAAACAGCCACGTCACCATCGTCCAGCGCCGAGTAATGTGAATCCACTTCTCGCCCGGATACCGCATCATCAGCGCGCCCAGCGCAAACGCAAACGGCACCGAAAACCCCACATACCCCAGATAAAGCATCGGCGGATGAATCACCATCTCCGGATACTGCAGCAGCGGATTCAACCCAAATCCATCCGTCGCCACCGGCCCCGGCTGAATCGCAAACGGCGGCGCCGCAAAGTTCAGCAGCAGCAAAAAGAAAACCTGAATCCCCGCCAGAATCGTCGAAGCAAACGCCGACAGCCTCACATCCACCCGGTGCCGCATCCGCAACACAAATCCGTACGCCTAAAGCAGCCACGCCCACAGCAGCAGCGAGCCCTCCTGCCCCGACCACAGCGCCGAAAACTTGTAAGCCGTATTCAGATCACGATTGGTGTGGTGCAGAATGTACGAGACCGAATAGTCATTCGTAAACGAAGCCCACACCAGCGCAAACGCCGCGCAACTCAACGCCACAAAGCTGCTAATCCCAGCTCGCCGAGCCGTCTCACCCAGCCGCCCCGCGCCACCATCCACCCCTGCCGAAAGCCCGCGCGTGCGCCACAACGCCACGCCACCCATCACCAACGTGTAGACACTCAGCGCCAGGGCCAGCAATAGCGTAAAACTACCAAACTCCGGCATCGGATGCAGTCGCATGTATTCCTCGACCCTATTCTCTCAAGGGCAGCGGGTAACAGCAATCAACCATTCGATGGGGTCATCGTTTACCGGACACCTTTGAACACACTAATTGATTGGTGGCAGCACCGAATCAGGGCTCTCTTGCACCAGCCGTGCACAGTCGCCAGCAGCTGATCCGGCAGCAGCGGCTTCATGCGGAAGGTCACATCCAACCCGTCGTACTCCTGCTCGGCCTCTTCCAAACCGCTAATCACCATCACCGGCAGCGTTGGATGTGTTTTGCGCAGAGCCCGAACAAAATCCGCGCCATTCAGCCCGGCATCAGGTGGTCCGTGATCACCAACCGGATCTCCGCAGGATAATCTCCGCTCTGAAACTGTTCCAGCGCCCGAGATGGGTTCAACGCAGCAATCACGAAGTATCCAGCCCGTTTCAAAATCGTCTGCCGCGTCGCCGCCTGCACAGCATTATCGTCAATGAGAAGAAGAGTCGCTGCCATCCGGGAAACCGTTTGCTCCAAGGGAGAATCTGCCAATAAATTCACTCGTACACCTCTTGCTAAGCGTTCGTTCTCTGTTCGAGCAGAGATGATTGGAACAATTCGACCTCAAGTGGGATGCATGATCCTGATTCTACGTTGGTAGTGGTTTCATTTTTTTTTGGCGACATAGCACAAATGACGTATCCAAGCCCGTACTGCCGCGTCGTTCGAGACATCCGTGTCCGATATCGGCCTTCCATATGCAGACGCATTTGGACGGCCACTCAAAAAACATTTACAGTTGGCCCCAGTACATCGGCTCACCACAATTCAGATTGCTGTAAACACTAAGGGTTACCGTGAATCTCTCCATCATTGACTGGCTCATCATGCTGGTCTACTTCGTCTTCGTTCTGGGCATCGGCTTCGCCCTCAAGCGCTACATGCGCACCTCGAACGACTTCTTCCTCGCCGGGCGCTCCATCCCCGCCTGGGTCTGCGGCCTCGCCTTCATCTCCGCCAACCTCGGCGCCCAGGAAGTCATCGGCATGGGCGCCTCTGGCGCGAAGTACGGCATCATCACCAGCCACTTCTACTGGATTGGTGCCATCCCCGCCATGGTCTTCGTCGGCATCTTCATGATGCCCTTCTACTACGGCTCCAAGGCGCGATCCGTACCCGAGTACCTCCGCATGCGCTTTGACGAGAAGACTCGCGCCGTCAACGCCTTCACCTTCGCCATCATGACCGTCCTCAGCTCGGGCATCTCCATGTACGCGATGGCACTCCTCATCCAGACCCTCGGCCTCCTCCACGGCGTCATCCCCGACGCCTACATCTTCCACGTCTCAGTCTTCTTATCGGCAATCATCGTCCTCGGCTATATCTTTCTCGGCGGCCTCACCAGCGCCATCTACAACGAAGTCCTTCAGTTCTTCCTCATCGTCGCCGGCTTCGCTCCTCTTGTCTGGATCGGCCTCCGCAACGTTGGCGGCTGGCAGGGAATCAAGCACACCCTCCCCGCTAACATGACCCACTCCTGGCGTGGCATGGCCCACGCATCCACCAACACCCTCGGCGTCGAATGGGTCGGCTTAGCCATGGGCCTCGGCTTCGTCCTCTCTTTCGGATACTGGTGTACCGACTTCCTTGTCATCCAGCGCGCCATGGCTGCAGACTCCGAGGTCTCCGCCCGGCGCGTCCCCCTCATCGCCGCCATCCCGAAGATGTTCTTCCCCTTCCTGGTCATCATGCCCGGCCTCATCGCCGTCACGGTCACCAGCCACATGGCCGGAGCCGGCACCCCCAACGTAGCGATCTCCACCCTAGCGCCCAACGGCACACCACTCCCCCTGACGAGCAGCATCCCCACGGCATCATCCCTCAGAAGACCGACCCCCTCAGCGGTAAGCCCGTCCTCGACAGCAGCGGAGAGCCCGTCTACAACTACGACCTCGCCATCCCGGTCATGCTCCTCCACTTCTTCCCAACCGGCATCCTCGGCCTAGGCCTGACCGCTCTCCTCGCCAGCTTCATGTCCGGCATGGCCGGCAACGTCACCGCCTTCAACACCGTCTGGACCTACGACATCTACCAGGCCTACATCAACAAGAAGGGCACTGACGCCCACTACCTCTGGATGGGCCGTATGGCCACCATAGGCGGGGTCGCGCTATCCGTCGCGGCCGCGTACATCGTCACCAACTTCAACAACATCATGGACGCGCTCCAACTCGTCTTCTCCATCGTCAACGCGCCCCTCTTCGCCACTTTCCTTCTCGGCATGTTCTGGAAGCGCACCACCGGCCACGGAGCCTTCACCGGCCTTCTCGCCGGAACCGGAGCCGCCCTCGTCCACCACGGCCTCACCCTCCCCACCGACGCCCACCCCGGCATCCACGGCGGCTGGATCGCCATCGTCCACCACTACCCCAGCGACATGGCCCAAAACTTCTGGACTGCCATCTTCGCCTTCACCGTCAATCTGCTCGTCACCATCGCGGTCTCACTCGCAACGGAGCCACGCCCCGAGGCCGAACTCGTAGGCCTCGTCTACTCCCTCACCCCAAAGCCCATCGACACTCATCTGAACTGGTACCAGAAACCCGCAACCCTCGGCGTCGTTGTCACTCGCCATGCTCATCGCCCTCAACCTCGTCTTCGCCTAGCTTTAGCTCTTGCTTCTTTTGTTGTCATCCCCGCAGGGGATCTGCTTTTGTACTTGTTGAATCGAAGGAGCACCCAAAATGGGACTCGACATCCGCATCCCCCTCGGCCTGATCTTCCTCTTCATCGGCGGCCTCATGAGCATCTACGGCTTCATCACTCGCGGCAGCGCGGCCATCTACGAAAAATCCATGGGCATCAATCTCAACCTCACCTGGGGACTCCTCATGTTCTTCTTCGGCCTCGTCATGTACCTCGTAGGCCGCCGCCAGAAATGGCAGGATGACCCGGTCAACCCCCGGCCATGGGAACAGGCAAACCCTCCCAAGCACTAATCACACAGCCTTCTGAACTCTGTTTTTTACCCGATAATCCGAACTCGGGTCATTCATCATTCATCGGCGGTATCCATAGTGGTTGGTGCGGGGGCACAACCGCAGATGGGACGTCTTTTAAAAAAACACATCCGGTTTCCTCTTCGTGGAGTCAAATCGCGCAGAACAACTCGCGAAGAAAACAACTAAGGAGAACACAACACCATGAGCACAATTACCACCAAAGACGGCACTGAGATTTATTACAAGGATTGGGGCACCGGAAGCCCTGTCGTCTTCTCGCACGGCTGGCCATTGGACGCCGATGCATGGGATCTCCAGATGATGTTTCTTGCCAACAAAGGCTACCGTGTTATCGCGCACGATCGCCGCGGCCACGGCCGCTCCGGTCAGCCCTGGAACGGCAACGACATGGACACCTACGCCGACGACCTCGCCGAACTCGTCCAGGCGCTCGACCTCAAAGGTGCAACCCACGTCGGCCACTCCACCGGCGGCGGCGAAGTGGCCCGCTACATCGGTCGCCACGGCACCAGTCGCGTGGCCAAAGCGGTCCTGATCAGCGCCGTTCCCCCGCTGATGTTGAAGACGGAAGCAAATCCCGACGGGCTACCAATCTCTGCCTTTGATGAGATTCGAGCCGGCGTTCTCGCCGACCGCTCCCAGTTCTTCGAAGATCTCAGCATGCCCTTCTACGGTTACAACAAGCCCGGCGTCAAGATCTCTCAGGGCGTCCGCGATGAGTTCTGGCGCGAAGGAATGCTTGTCTCGATCAAAGGCTCCTACGACTGCATCAAGCAGTTCTCCGAGACCGACTTCACCGAAGACCTGAAAAAGATCGACGTTCCCACCTTGATCCTTCACGGCGACGCCGACCAGATCGTTCCCATCGTCGCCGCCGGCCTCCGCTCCGCAAAGATCGTCAAGAACGCCACCCTCAAAGTCTACGAGGGAGCCCCACACGGCATGTGTACAACGCTTGCCGACAAGGTCAACGCCGACCTGCTGGCCTTCCTCAAGTCCTAAATGACAAGCAACGATCTGGGCCCTCCCGAAGGGTCCAGGTCTAAATCGCATCGTCACATTCGGCAGCAGACGAGAAAAAGGCCGTCTTTGTTTCGACAACGCGACCGACCCGCTGCCCTCCGAATCTCTCCCGTCTTTGCATGAAAGACCCGCAAATAATGTTGCCTAAACCATCCACACCCCGGCACTTGCGATAATGGACTCATGAAGCGCCGCGAAATCAAGCAGTACGAGTTCGTCCGCAAGATCGGCGCAGGCGGCAGCGGCGTCGTATTCCTCGCCAACGACACCCTCCTCCAACGCCCCGTCGTACTCAAACTCCTCAAGCGCGGCAACCTCACCATCGAGCAGATGCGCGCCACCCAGCTCCGCGAAGCCCGCCTCGCCTCCGCCATCGACCACCCCAACGTCTGCGCCATCTACGACGTCGGCGAAGCCCCCGAAGAGAACGGCAACGGCGAAGAAGCCTACATCGTCATGCAGTACATCCCCGGCAAGAGCCTCGACAAGCTCATCGCCGAAGGCCCCGCCAGCCTCCAGCTCGTCCTCTCCGCCGGCATCCAGACCTCCGACGGCCTCTCCGCCGCCCACAACCTCGGCATCTTCCACCGCGACCTCAAGCCCGCCAACGTCATGCTCACCGACGGCGGCCTCATCAAGATCCTCGACTTCGGCCTCGCCCGCCGCCTCCGTCCCGACCAGACCGAGTTCGACCCCGCAGGCCCCACCAACAAGCGCACACCCGCCGCCCCCGGCGCAACCTACACCGCCCGCGGCGGCACCATCGCCTACATGGCGCCCGAGCAGTTCGTCACCGGCCAGTCCAGCGTCCAGTCCGACATCTTCGCCCTCGGCCTCATCCTCTACGAGCTCGCCACCGGCCGCCACCCCTTCCATCGCCCCGACGCCCCCGAGTTCCAATCCATCCGCGCCATCCAGTTCGCCGACCCACCCTCCATCCGCGAGATCGTCCCCGACCTCCCCATCGAACTCGAGTCCGTCATCCTCCGCTGCCTCGAAAAGCAGCCCTCCGCCCGCTTCGGCTCCGCAGCCGAGGTCCGCGAGGCCCTCAAGACCATCATGATGGCCATGCAGCTCGACTCCGTCCTGCTCCCCGGCGACAACATCTCACTCCGTCCCTCACAGGGTCGTCTCGCACTCGACGCACCCGAAGAAGAAAAGCGCACCACCGGCATCCTCTCCATGCTCGCCGAGCGCTTCCGCGAGTCAGGCACCGCCTCCGTCAGCAACCAGAACAGCATCGTCGTCCTGCCCTTCGTCAACTTCGGCCCCGCCGACGTCGCACCCCTCTACGGCTACGCCCTCGCCGACGCCATCGCCACCCGCCTCACCCGCATGACCACCCTGGTCGTCCGCCCATCCAGCTCCCTCATGAACATCCCCACCCACCAGCTCGACCCGCTCAGCATCGGCAAAAAGCTTCTGGTCAACTTCGTCCTCGCCGGCAACTTCCTCCGCTCCGATCAAGGCTTCGACCTCAACTGGCAACTCCTCGACGTCCCCGGCCAAAGCGTCCGCGCCGGCGGCTCCATCAACGTCGCCTCCTTCGACCTCGTCTCCGTTCAATCCGAGATCTGCAACGAAGTCTTCAGCACCCTGCAAGGCTTCGGCGATCTCGCCCCGCACGAAACCAACCGCAGCCGCCTCACTCTCCGAAGACGTCTCCGAGGAATACCTCCAGGCCCGCGCCGTCCTCTCCTCCTTCATGACCCGCACCGGCAGCCGCGAAGACCTCGACCGCGCCCGCGAGCTCTTCACCAACGTCGTCAAACAGAACGAGAAGTACGCCCCCAGTTGGTCCGGCCTCGGCATCACCCACCTCCAGTACGCCCGCCACGGCCTCGGCGGCCAGATGCACGTCCTCGAAGCCCGCCGCGCCTTCGACAAAGCCCTCGCCCTCGATCCCGGCTCCGTCGAAGCCAACCTCTACCGCGTCTACATGCTCCTCTCCCGCGGCGAAAAAGAGTCTGCCCGCCACGGCATCGAAAACCTCCTCCAGACCGCCGGCAACGACTGGAACGTTCACCTCGTCGCCGGCCAGACTCTCCGCATCGACGGCATGTACGACGAAGCCCTCGATCAGTTCAACGCCTCGCTCCGCATGAACCCCTCGAACGCGGCCATGATCTACAACCATCGCGCCCGCGTCTACCAGTACCAAAACCAGATGGAACTCGCCGCCGACGAGATCGAAAAAGGCCTCACCCTCGAGCCTCGCCAGCCTCTCCTCCGCATCTCCCTCGGCTACCAGCAGATGCGTACCGGCGACCTTCCAAAGGCCATCGAAACCCTCGAAAACGTCATCCGCGACGACTCCTCCCTCCGCATCGTCTTCCCAACCATCGCCCTCTGCTACGTCCAGCTCGGCGACCGCCAAAAAGCCGCCAGCTTCATCGTCGACGAGACCCTCTCCGCCGCCGAAGCCGACAGCGAGATGGCCTACCGCCTCGCCACCTACTTCGCCCTTGAAGGCGACGAGTCCGAAGCCCTCCACTGGCTTCGCCGCGCCATCTATCTCGGCAACGAAAACTACCCGTGGTTCAGCAAAAATCCCGCATGGCGCAAACTCAGCGGCCACGGCGACTTCGAGCGCATCCTCGAAGACCTGAAAAAAAGCTACCGCCGCAACCAGAAAAACTGGAAGCGCCTCCTAGCCCAAGTCCGCAACTAGCAGCGTCCTGGTGCCGAAGGCGCGTCAGCCTCGATGGCAGATCGCGCCGTGCGCGCAGCACGCCGTTGCGCTTAAAGGAAAAGGCCGGGAGAAGATCCCGGCCTGCACGAAAACGAAATCAATCACTACTGAGACGCACCCAGACCACCAACCGTACTCGTATTCAAGCTGCTTACCGAACCGCCACTCAGCGGAGTCAGAATCATCGGCGTCGTCAAGCTAAACACCAACCTCGCATCCGTCGGCAGCGTCGCCTGACGATCCTGCTTCAGCCAGATCACCGTGCTCACGCCCGCGCCAATCCCGGCACCGACCAGCGCACCAACTCCACCGCCAATCATCGCTCCTGACACAGCGCCCGCTCCGGTCACGCCTCCAACCACAGCCAGCGTCTCCTTCGTATGGTTCTTGCGCTTCAACGTACCTTCGTTATCCACGTTGAACTCGCTCTTCCCGGTATCGATCAACTGCGCATGCACAATATAGTGCGTCCCATCCGGCAGAGTTACATTCCGCGTCTCCAGGTGCAGCAGTGCCGTACCCGAGATCCGCTTTCCGCCGTGTACCTCCGTCACTTGGCCATCGAGAATCGAACCGATCGGGATGATCACGCGGCCATCTCGCTCGACCGCCTCCGTCACCTCGGCTGTAAATTTGCTCCCAACCACCGTCGAGCTGGTAGATAGCGTATCCAGCATCTTCGTCCGCAGCAGCGTTCCTTCACGCAGCTCACCGTGACCCTCCGGCACGCTGGTAACGATCATCGCGTCTAAAGGATTCTCCGGTGGTGCACTGCTGACGAAACTCGAACCAGCCGCAGCCGTCGTCGCCCCTTTGTAAGGAACATACGGCCCATACACCGTATCCGTCGACGCGGGCGTCGATACCGTAGCGCTTGGCTTCTCCGTCAGCGGCCGCGGAGTCACCGGAGCAGCATCGTCCGTACTCGAAATCACCGCAGGGTCAGGATGAGACACTCCCACGTTGGCGCTCTGGGAGAATGCGGGAACAGCAGCAAGAACGAATGCAGCGGTCGTAAGATGTAGCTTCATGGTGAGATCCTCGTTGACGGATTCGAGCGCTGAATCAACCAGCACTCCTATCACTCCAAAGGTTAGAACTCCTATCCTGTCTGTGGAGCAAATTCGTCAGCAGGGAATCGATCCTGCTAATAAGTCCTTCAACGCCTCCCATAGCCCTGTCAATTCACCAACCATTGCGGCACCACCTGCTATCCCTTTGCTAAAATTCGTCAGGTGAGCCCATCCGACGCAAAGCTGGTGCAATCCATCTCTATCGCAGGTGGCCGCACCGTCCCTGTCGACCGTCGCCCGAAGCTAAATGAACGGTTGAATCACCGCGTCGTCGCCCAATCCTTCGCAAACCCGAACCAACAAAAAAACAGGAGCAACATGACCGAGATCGTCTCTATCCACGCACGCGAAATTCTGGACTCCCGCGGTAACCCCACCGTCGAGGCCGACGTACTCCTCGACAGCGGAGCCAAAGGCCGCGCCGCCGTCCCCAGCGGAGCCTCCACCGGCGAGCACGAAGCCGTTGAACTTCGCGACGGAGACAAAGACCACTACCTCGGCAAAGGCGTCCTCCAGGCCGTCGAAAACGTCGAGACCATCCTCGGCCCCGAACTCGTCGGCATGGACGCCTCCAACCAGCGCCTCATCGACGCGACCATGATCTCCATCGACGGCACCGAAAACAAATCCAAGCTCGGGGCCAACGCCATCCTCGCCGTCTCCATGGCCGTCGCCCGCGCCTCTGCCGAAGCCATCAAGCTCCCCCTCTATCGCTACCTCGGCGGCGTCAACGCCTGCCTCCTTCCCACGCCCATGATGAACATCCTCAACGGCGGCAGCCACGCCGACTCCAACGTCGACTTCCAGGAGTTCATGGTCATGCCCGTCGGCGCCGAGACCTTCTCCGACGCCCTCCGCTGGGGCACCGAGGTCTTCCACACCCTCAAGGGCGTCCTCAAGAAGAAGGGCTACAACACCGCCGTCGGCGACGAAGGCGGCTTCGCCCCCTCACTCAAGTCCAACGAAGAAGCCCTCGAGCTCATCCTCGAAGCCATCCAGCTCGCCGGCTACACCCCTGGCGAAGACATCTCCATCGCCCTCGACCCCGCCTCCAGCGAGTTCTACAACAAGGAGACCGGCAAGTACGTCTTCAAGAAATCCGACAAGCGCGAGCTCTCCTCCACTGAGATGTCCGCCTTCTGGGAGTCCTGGGTTCGTCAATACCCCATCGTCAGCATCGAAGACGGCCTCGCCGAAGACGACTGGGACGGCTGGCGTCATCTCACCGAGATCCTCGGCGACAAGGTCCAGCTCGTAGGCGACGACCTCTTCGTCACCAACACCCAGCGCCTCCAGCAGGGAATCGAGCAGAAGGTCGCCAACTCGATCCTCATCAAGGTCAACCAGATCGGCACCGTCTCCGAAACCCTCGAAGCCATCGAACTGGCCCGCCGCTTCGGCTACACCAGCATCATCAGCCACCGCAGCGGCGAAACCGAAGACACCTTCATCGCCGACCTCGCCGTAGGCACCGGCGCCGGCCAGATCAAAACCGGCAGCGCATCCCGCACCGACCGCATCGCCAAGTACAACCAACTCCTCCGCATCGAAGAAGAACTAGGCCAATCCGCCGAATTCCTCGGCATCGAGTCCGTCAACTTCGGCGAATAACTGTTCTTAGAGCTGTCTCGAAGTGTCTTTCTCGTGTTTGAAGTTGTCGTTCTCGTTATCCCTAAAGCTGCGTCATCCCGACCGAAGCCGCTCACAGTCTCATCGTGAGCGGCGCAGCGGAGGGACCCGCATTTTGCCTATAGCACCAACACACTCTCATGTTCGAACAAGCCTACGTCTACATCATGGCCAGCAGCTTCCAGCGGCTCTACATCGGCATCACCACCCAAATCGAAATCCGCGTAAGCCAACACAAAAGCGGAGCGCATCCAGACAGCTTCACCTCCCGCTATAAGCCTGAAGCTCGTCTACCTAGAACACTTCGCAAGGATCAACGAAGCCATCGCACGAGAGAAGCAATTTAAAACTGGTCTCGCAGAAAGAACTTCGGCTCATAATCGCGACTAACCCAACTTGGCAGGACCTAAGCGCAGAGTGGGGTCAGTCAATTGTCCTCCAGTCGAAGAGCAATCAATAAGGATCATCCGGTAAGACCGCGACCGTCTCTGACTGCGCCAATTCAAAAGTAAGATTCACTGATCGCGCTCCAACCGGCCGCGTACGATGACGGACACCGCGCGGAATCGTAAGCAATTGTCCCGGAGCAAGCTCGACCGATCCGCTCTCAAAGTCGATGGCAAGCCGTCCTTCAACCATCAGAAATGTCTCATCAGAGTTCGGATGAAAATGCCATCGGTATGGTTCTGTCATCGTGGCAATCCGAACGACATGGTCGTTGACCTTAGCGATGGGATGATTGTCGTACCCGACATGCGACGAAGACTCGGCCGTCAGCGTGATGACCTCTGGAAGCTGTTCATTCATCGTTTAACCCTCGCGTCCAATTTAGTCACGTAAGTCTTAGCGTACGACGTTTGATCGGAGTCATCTCAAAGTAAATCCGCGTAAGCGAGAGAGCTCCAGCTCCAGCTGAAAACACAAGCTCACTGCCCCTGCAAATTTGCAAACCATTGAATAGCCATTCATAATTGCCATCGATAGAAAACTCAAGCTTCGCGGTACGGAGAACGCATGCCAAGGCCCTGCAGGCGCAACATCATCGTCGCTATCTTCGCAGTCTTTCTTCTAGCCACTTACCTCCCAGCCCAAACCGATGCATTCGTCCAACGCGCCGGAACCAAGCTCACCCTAGGCACCACCCCCTTCCGCTATAGTGGCCCCAACATCGAATGGCTCGGCCTCGAAGGCTACGGCCCCCACGACCCCATGGGCCCCCGCTACCCTAGCCACTTCGAGATCGACGACGCCTTCGCCACCGCATCTGAGATGGGCGCAAAGGTCGTCCGCGCCCAAACCATGGGCGACACCGTCGGCTGCCCACTCTGCATCGAGCCCGAAGAGGGCAAGTTCAACGAAGCCGCCTTCCAGGCAAGCGACTACGCCCTCGCCGCCGCACAAAAGCACGGCATGAAAATCATCATCCCACTCATCGGCGACTGCGCCACCTGCACCGGCGGTGGCATCGGCCAATTCCTCGCCTGGCACAGAAAACCAAACCCACAAGACTTCTTCACCGACCCCGCCCTCATCGCCGCCTACGAAAAACACATCGACGCCGTCCTCAACCACGTCAACACCATCACTGGTATCCGCTACAAAGACGACCCCACCATCATGGCGTGGGAGAACTGCAACATGTGCGGCCTCATCTCCATGCTTTCCGGCGGCGGTGCGTCCGCCCTCGCGCAAGTCTCCACATGGTCAGAGACCATCGGCGCGCACATCAAACAGCTCGACTCCCGTCACCTCTACCTCGACACCACCGGCATCTTCCGCTTCTACCCGCTCGTACTCGACAACAAGAGCACGGACCTCGTCACCTTCGAGTTCTACCCCCACTGGGACTCCCTCCTCGGCCCCGGCCAGCCCCCAACCACCGCCGCAACCTTCACCCATGATGCCGCCACCGTCACCAGCCACGGCAAAGCCTTCATCGTTAACGAATTCGGCTGGGACCGCACTGACTGGAAGACCACCCAGGACTTCGAGCAGGTCCTAAACACCCTCGCCTCCGACCCCAACATCTCCGGCGACGGCTTCTGGGCCCTCCAGGCGCACCTCGACAACTTCGGCTTCCAACCCATCCCCGCCGACAGCAACAATCCCGTCTTCGCCGAACACGGCGAGTGCGGCCAATGGTGGGCGCTCTACTATCCCGGCATCAAAACCCTCGTCAACACTGCCGATGACATGGCAGCCCGCGCCCAGCAACTCCGTACCCACGCCTACGCCATGTCAGGCACTCCTGTGCCGAAGCACGCAATCCCACCACGCCCCGTCATCACATCCACCGTCATCGTTGGTCTGATAGCGTGGCGAGGCTCGGCTGGTGCCGTCAACTATTCCATCGAGCGCAACGACCCCAGCTCAAAGGATTGGAAGACCATCTGCGACCGCTGCGCCACCGACTCCGACGATCCCTGGGCCGACCCCCACGGCTCTCTCGCCGGCGTTCACTACCGCGTCACTGCCTACAACGCAGACGGAGTCCCCAGCCAACCCTCCGACCCCAGATGAAGCGAGCACACGCCTATAACCAGACAACAAAAGGTATAAAGGTCACGAAGTGACCGCCCGCCGCGCAGGCGGCTCGTCCGGCAGGACATACACCGCCAGATCGCCAGTCTCAACCTGCCGCGCGACGCAGCGCACTCCAGCAAAGCGCCACCCCCTCGGTCCGAAACCGTAGAAGAGATCACCATCGACCCTGCCCTGGGCCCACTAGCCCCACGCGCAGAAATCAACCCTTAGCCGGCCGCACCATCGTCACCGCCGTCAGGTCTTCCTCCACATCCTCTTGCCAGAACTTCAGCTTGTGCAGGCCAGGCCATGAGATCTTCTTGAAATCGTGCGCGGCCTGCAACATCGCCCGGGAAACCTCAATCGCAGAATCAGTCTGGGCGGCGCTCTGAAGAACATCCACCACCCTCTCCGCTCCAAAGTGCGTTTTACCTCGCTGCGTCTCGACGATGCCCTTGGTGACGAGCAGCAGCTTTGCCCCCGGTTCAAACGCCTGCATCGAAGGCTCGTACGTCACATGTGTGAACAGTCCCATCGGCATCGCAACGTTCGGCAGGATACGCGTGCCCTCCGAGTCGCGAAACACCGCCGTAATACCACCCGCGTTGAGATACGCAAACAGCCCAAGCGCCAGATCGTAACAGCCAATAAAAGTAGGCGAGAACCGTACCCCGTGAGCCGCTCGTATCAGTGCATGATTGACCTCCTGCACCAACTGGGCCGTGCCATCCATCAGGTTCGTATCGTTCACACGGAAGAACTCAGCCCCAGCTCTACGAAAGGCCTCCTGAACTGCCGCCGCGATCGGTTGTGCTTGTTCTTTGGTGCCCGCGATATCGGTCAGCAGAACGATAATATGCGAGCCGAGATTGACTGCATCGAAGAAGTCGCCGCCCGTGCGCGAAGAAAAGTACTGCGCATGCAGATCGAGATTCTGATGCGCCTTAAGATCCAAAGGCTTTGGAGTTCGGCCAGGCGCAGCCGAACCGGTCTGAGAAGAACTCATGGGCGTGCTCCTGTCTATGGACTGATCCGGAGATTGTAACCCTTTTGATTCTCAACGGCTCAGCCAATTACCAGTCGCCTGCTCCAGCAGCAGCGCCTCAACAGACCTCACTCATTGTTGTTATCCTGACATGCGAGCACGAAAACCGAGCATCCTCACCAGCAAAACGAAGCGAGACACGAAGCCATCATGCCCAAAGCGCCAATAGTCCTCACCATCTTAGACGGCTGGGGATATCGCCCCGAGACCCACGGCAACGCCATCGCCCAGGCCCGCAAACCCACCTACGACAGCGCTCCTCCGCGACTACCCCAACACCCTCCTCCGCGCCAGCGAGCACTTCGTCGGCCTCCCCGACGGCCAGATGGGCAACAGCGAAGTCGGCCACCTCAACCTCGGCGCCGGCCGCATCGTCCGCATGGACATGACCCGCATCGACACCGCCATCATCGACGGCTCCCTCTACACCGACCCCACCCTCACTCCGCGCCTACGAGCTAGCCGGTCAGAAGGGAAGAGCACTCCACCTCATCGGCCTCCTCTCCGACGGCGGCGTCCACTCCCACCAGCGCCACCTCGACGCCCTCATCAAGATGGCCGCGCAACACAAACTCACCCGCGTCTTCATCCACGCCTTCATGGACGGCCGCGACACCATGCCCACCAGCGGCCTCGGCTACCTCGAACAACTCCTCCAAACTCTCCGCGAAAATCGGCGTCGGCCAAGTCGCCAGCGTCTAGCGGCCGCTACTACGCGATGGACCGCGACCTCCGCTGGGAGAAGGAAAAGCAAGCCTTCGACGCCCTCGTCACCGGTCACCCCGAAGGCGGCACCTACGCCGACCCCATCGCCCGCATCAAAGAGCTCTACAACAACGGCATCACCGACGAGTTCATCCCGCCCTTCACCTGCATCGACCACGAAGGCCACCCCATCGGCCTCATCCGCGACCACGACGTCGTCATCAACTTCAACTACCGCGCCGACCGCGTCCGCCAGATCACCCGCGTCCTCACCCGCACCTCCGGCCTCACCGCCGACCCCGTCGGCAGCCAGGGCCACCAACTCCCCAAGGCCGCCGAACTCGACGCCGAGATCCCCCTCAGCACCATCCCCGCAGACATCCACTACGTCTGCATGACCCAGTACGACAAAAACTTCAAACTCCCCATCGTCATCCCCGCCGAGTCGATGGACAACCTCCTCGCCAACCTCATGGCCCAGGCCAACCTCCGCAACCTCCGCGTCGCCGAGACCGAAAAGTACGCCCACGTCACCTACTTCTTCAACGGCGGCATCGAAAAGCCATTCCCCGGCGAAGACCGCGCCCTCGTCCCCTCGCAAAAAGTCGCCACCTACGACCTCGCCCCCGAGATGTCCGCCGCCGGCATCGCCGACGCCGTCATCAAGGCCGTCAACGACACCGCCTTCGACGTCATCATCGTCAACTTCGCCAACGCCGACATGGTCGGCCACTCCGGCAAGATGGAACCCACCATCCGCGCCGTCGAAACCGTAGACACCCAGCTAGGCCGCATCTACCAAGCCATCAAACAACGCGGCGGCTCCCTCCTCGTCACCGCCGACCACGGCAACGCCGAGATGCTCATCGACCCCGCCACCGGCGGCCCCCACACCGCCCACACCACCAACCCCGTCCCCTTCCTCTACATCACCGAAGAAGGCAACAACCCCACCCTCCGCGAAGGCGGCAGCCTCCGCGACATCTCCCCCACCATCCTGTCGCTCCTCAACCTAGACCAACCCAACCAAATGACCGGCGGCAACCTCCGCCAGTCAGAGCAGCCGATAATGAGTAGCGCAGACTACAAATTCTCATGACAGAATTCAGGAGTGGATTGAATCATGTTCAAACGTCATGGTGGTGTGGAGAGATGTGACGACTTACATATCGATCTTATAGATGTCAAGTTGGAAGCCCGCACGTAATGTGGGTAGTGGGCGGATATTTCAGCGCTCAGGACTTGCTTCATCAATGCAAAGTTGCGATAGAGCCTGGATTAGCGGTTGCTTTAGGAATGTCGCTAGTTGCACGAGGACGTGTCCTGCAAATCCCTGAAACTACGTCCACGACTTGGCTTGAACAACTCGATAAATTGGACTCCTCCATCCCTCAATCTAGTTCAGGTTAGGACGAGGAACCCTGGCACAATCCAGGGTGGCGAACTGTCGTTTCATTGAAAAAGACTTAGGAACAGAAGAGCAACAAATCAAGGGGTATATATCTAGAATGTTCGACGGAATGACGGTGAACTACGCAGATCGGATATTCATGATTAGACGCCGCAGATCGTTCATCGCGATACATCTGTAGCCCTTATCTCAGATAACAGCCCACCGTCCCATCCACCCTCTTCGTAAACGAGTGAATCAGCTGCCCCTTCTCATCCAGATGCCGCAACGTCAGCATCTCCGGCGTCACCTCAAGATCACTGAACCCATACACCCTCGCCGCATAAGGCCCACGCTCCGCCTCATCGATCGCCAACGGATACAGATCCGCCCCACCCCCACCTGACAAGACAAACGAAGTCGGATGCCCTTCAAACTCCAGGTGCTGCATATCATGGTCATGCCCCGCCAGATACAGATGCACCTTATGCTTCCGCAACAACGGCTCCCAATCCCGTAAAAGCACCTTGTGATCTCCGTGCGGCCCATTCGAATAAATCGGATGATGCCCCATCACAATCAAAAACGGCGTCGTTCGCGGCTTCTCAAGCTCCGCAGCCAACCAGGTCAACTGCTCCGCCTGCTGCTCCGGAGTCAACGTAAAGTTCGTGCCCTTGTCCCACTTCCCATCGGCAGAAGGCATATTGCTATCCAACGCAATCACGGTCATCAGAGGCTTCTTCGCCGGAAACTCAAAGCTGTACCAAAGCGAAGGCATCGTCCACCGCGTCCCACCAGCCTTCGCATACTCCAACTCCGCCGCGACCTTGCTCGCCGGCATTCGCTGATAGTCATGATTCCCTGGAATCGCATACGCCGGACAATCAAACACGCTCTTCGGATACATCTCCTCAAACTGCGTCTGCCACCGCTTATCCTTCACTCCATCCGGAAGCTGCCCATACCAGTTGTCACCCAGCATCAACAGCGCCTCAGTCCTGAAACCTTGCTCATGCACATACGCCTTCATCGCATCCGCCACGCGACTCTGCGCCTTGAAGTTCTCATAACCCCAATCGCCAATCATCAGCAGACGCGACCCTCCAGCAGTACTACGGCCAGCCTTTGCGACTGCAGCCAGTGGCGAAGCCCCAAGTCCAGCCAAAGCACTAAACGCAAAGCTCTGCCGCAGAAATCGACGCCGCGAGATGGTCGCATTCAAATCATTCAAACTCATAAATTGGTATCTCTATCTCCGTAGTGTTAGACGACGGGTCTCGCTTGAAAGCCGCACCACTTGAATCAGCGTCAAGACTAAAACTCCCGCCGCCCATCCATTGCTCGCGTCATCGTCACCTCATCGGCATACTCGATGTCACTCCCCGCAGGTACGCCAGTAGCAATCCGCGTCACCTTCAAATCGCCTTGTGCCTTACGCAGTTCATGCGCCAGATACCCCGCCGTCGCCTCGCCCTCAGTCGTCGGCGAAGTCGCCAGAATCACCTCATCCAACTCCGCCAGCCGCGTCAGCAGATTCGCAATCCGCAACTGCTCCGGCCCCACCCCGCCAATCGGCGACAGCGTCCCATGCAGCACGTGATACACGCCGTTATAGCTCCGCGTCTTCTCAATCGTCGCAATATTCGTCGGCTCTTCCACCACGCAAACCACCCGCTGGTTCCGCACCGAACTCGTGCAATAGCCACACGGATCGACATCCGTGATGTTGTTGCACACCGAACACAGCCGCAGATGCAACTTCAGCTCACGAATCGCCACCGACAACGCTTCGGCATCTTCCGCAGAAGATCGCAGCACATGAAACGCCAGCCGCTGCGCACTCTTCGTCCCAATCCCCGGCAGCTTCCTCAGCTCCTCGATCAACCGCGACATCGGCTCCGCAAAGCGACTCGGAGTTGCACCAAAAGATCCAGCCATTAACCCAACCCCGGAAGATCCGGTAGTCCCAGCCCACCCATCATCCCCGCCACACTGGACTTCATCGCCTCATCCGCCCGCCGTCCTGCCTCATTCACCGCCGCAGCAATCAGGTCCTCCAGCAACTCGAGATCGCTCGCCGAACTCCCCATCGCCGTCGGCTCAATCTTCACCCGAAGCACTTCCTTCTTGCCATTCATCCGCACCGTCACCACACCACCGCCGCTCGAAGCCTCCACCACCGTCGCAGCGAGCTTCTTCTCCATCTGCTCCTGCATCAGCTTCGCCTGCCCCATCATCTCTTTCATCTTGCCCAGATCAGAAAAGTCCATTATCAACTCCCTAGTCCCGCCGTTATCGGCTAAATCCCATAGTCGGCTAATCGTTGTCCCGCAGATCGATCACGTTCCTGATCTCCGCATTGAACAGTGTCTGCGCCCGCTGCACAATAGGATGCTCCATTGCCTTCGCCTGTACACTCCCACTCTTTGCCGCGCGTGGTTTCTTTGCGCTGGCAGTGGTCTTCACTCCAGGCAGCAACAGCAGTTTCAACGCCCCAGCACCAGCTTCACGCAGCGCATTCTTCACCAGCTTCTCTGCCTCTGCATTGATCACCATCGGCAGCATCGTCTTCGAGAGCTCCGTCTGCACCCGAATCTCGACGTCCGTCACAACCCACTCCGCATCGGCCAGCGCATCCGCCGGAGTATCCTGATTCTTCGCCGCCGACAGAGCATCCACCGCAACCCTCTGCAACGCCTCCGCAGAATGTAACGATGAAAGTTGCAAATCAGAACTGCGCGACTCCTCCTCCGCAGTCGTCAACAATCGTATCCACGCGCTCTTCCACCGCGGGCAAAGTCGCAACTGCAGCCTCCGCCAGATCGCCCACTTCCACCAGCGCAGCTCCGATCGCATCGCCGTCAGTCAACACGAGCTCCGCAGGCGTCAGCACAGCAACCGGCACGGGTACTGCTACGGGCACAGGCATAGGCTGAGCGATCGGCACAACCGCAGCAACGACCGGCGACGCCACGACAGCCTTCTCATCAAACCGCCTCTTGCTCTGGTCCTTCTCAAACGGAGAAAACGCCGGCGCACTCACGACCGCAGCACTGGTCTCCAACACCCGCGCCGTCGCCGCTCCACTCACCGGATTTCTACCAGGCGAAGCAGTCGCAGTACTTACCGATCTCGCCGTCGCCACCCCTGGCCCCGGCCTTGACCCGCCACCAGCAACAGGGAACTGACTCAACAACTCTTCAACCGGCAGCAGCCGCCGCAGATGCACCAGCTTCAGCAGCCCCAGCTCAAAGTGAAACCGCTGCTCCTGCCGATATCCCAGCTCATCAAACGTCCGCAACATCACCTGCAAAAATCTCGTCAGCTCTTCTTCGCTGAACAGCGCAGCCGACCGCCCCGCTCGCCTCTGCTCATCCGCAGAAATCTGCAGCAACTCACCCGCCACGCCATCGGCCCCAACTCCATCCACGCCAATGCCCGCAATCTTCGCAATCACCGCATTCCGCAGATATCGCACAAACTGCCGCGCCAGCTGTGCCGGAGAGTTCCCCGCATCCAGCAGCTGATTCGCAACCGTAATTACCTCGGCGCTGCGATTCCCATCGACCGCCTCAAGAATCCGCTCAAACACCGCATTCGGAACCGTTCCCATCAGCTCGCGAATCTGCCCCGCCACCAGCCGCGGCCGCCCATCCTCTACCGGCGCACTCGCAATCGCCTGGTCCATGATCGAAAGCGCATCACGCATCGACCCATCGCCCGCCTCAGCCAGCAGACTCAGCGCAGCCTCATCCGCATCCACACCCTCGCGCTCTGCAATCCCTCGCAGTTCGCCAAGGATGTCCACCAGCTTCACCGCATGAAAGCTGAAGTGCTGACACCGCGACCGCACCGTCTGCGGAATATCCTCCGGTTGCGTCGTCGCCATCATGAAGACGATATGGTCCGGCGGCTCTTCCAGCGTCTTCAGCAGCGCATTGAACGCCGCATCCGTAATCTGATGAGCCTCGTCCAGAATGTAAATCTTGTACTTATCTCTCGCCGGTCGATACCGCGCAGCGTCCCGCAGCTCGCGAATCTCATCGATCCCGCGATTGGTCGCCGCATCGATCTCAATCACATCCACCGCGTTGCCTGCCTTGATCTCCGTGCAGCTCTCGCACACCTCGCAAGGCTCAGCCGTAGGCCGCAGCGCCGACCCAATCGCGTTCCGGCAGTTCAGACGCCATCGCCAGAATGCGCGCGATCGTTGTCTTCCCAATGCCGCGATGCCCACTAAAGATGTAGCCATGCGCAATCCGGCCCTGCGTCAACGCGTTCATCAACGTCACGGTCACATGGTCTTGTCCCGCTACATCCGCGAAACGCTGTGGCCGGTATTTCCTTGCAAGAACCTGATATGCCATATAGAAAAAGTGGGGAAGTCACGAACGCAGCGACAAGAGCGCAACCAATTCCTCAACCCCCATTGTATCGCCCACCAGCCAGCCCTTATCCTCAACCCAAAATGGCGCCGAAGGCGCTTCAGCCTCGATGGCAGATCGCGCCGTGCGCGCAGCACGCCGTTTGCCTTTGCCTCAAGAAGTCAGGAAGACTTACGCTTAGCCGCCGCTCTCGCCTTCCGCGCCCGCCGCTTCACCTCAGCCTCGCTAAACATCGTTCCCCGGCACTTCTTCGCCCCGCAATAACAATCCTGATCCGCATCGTCGCTATCGTAGAGGTTGTACTCATACGTCAGCTCCGAACCCGCCTCAATGTCCCGAATCGCCATCACAAAGATCCGTCCACCGACATCCTCCGTCTGACAGTTCGGGTCGCACGAGTGGTTGATAAACATAGCCGTACCAAAGCCATCGATCACCAGCCCGTCCGTCCCACAGCTAAAAAGGTAGGTAATATCCCGGTCCTGATAGCGATCATCCGCCTCATCCTTCGTAAACCGGGGCCCGTCATACTCAACGACGCGTGTCCCTTTCTTGATCGCTCGTGTCGTGTAACAGCCAGCCGCGTGAATCGACGAAGAACGAATAATCAGCCCATCAACCATAGTCAAATGTGTTCCATCCAATAAAATAGAGGCAGGGCAAGCAGCCCGGGTCAGCTGACTATAACAAACCGCCGCGCAACAGCGTCAAAGTATCGAACCACGAATCTGGATTAGATGGCCATTCTCACTACATCTCGCGCTCTGCTGGCCGCATTCCTCTTCTCCACCGCCTGCCTCGCCCAGACCACGCCTGCGCAAAACACCCCACCCGCTCCGTGCCCCGATCCAAACCAGACACAATCGCAGACCACCAAACCCTGCCCTCCACCACCTTCGGACGCAAAGAAGCCATCGACCGCCGAACAGTTCCCATTCCCCGGAACCCCCAGCAAGTCCGCTCCTCCCCCCGACTCACCGAGCTCCACCACCACCCCAAAGTCCGCAGCAGAGGAACACCCATTCCCAACCGAACCTGCCCCCAAACTCCCCGGCGACGACTCCAGCAGCAGTAGCTCCGGCTCAGGCAGCGCCGCCGCCCCCGACCCGGACGTTCCCGACACAGATCTCCCCAAGCCCGGCGAAGAGGGCAGCTCCGTCCATCGCAAGCTCCCCAAGGTCAAGCGCGTCCAGACCGACGACGAACGAGTCGACGAAGACCTCCGCGTCGCCAAGTTCTACATGCGCGACGACAACCTCCCCGGCGCCTATCTCCGAGCCAAAGACGCAGTCAAGGTCCAGCCCGAATACTCCGAGACCCACTTCGCCCTGGGCGAGATCGCCCAAAAGATGAAGAAGAAAGAAGAAGCGATGGCTGAGTTCCAGCTCTATCTCAAACTCGACCCCGAGGGCGAGAAAGCCAAAGCCGCCCAGCGAGCACTCGACGAACTGAAGTAGCTACCGACGAACGCCAACCCATCGGTCTTCCAACCAGCAACAAATCTCGGGTGCCCCATCCTTCGCGCCTCTGCGAAGGGTGGGATGTAAGCCTCTCGACCACGATGAACTAACCCTTCACAGAACACTAGCCGTCGCGCCCGCAACCGGTGTACCGTGATCCTGCCTTATGAACCCTACCCTCCAGCGGCTTCAGCGAGAGATTGCATACTCCCTCAACGGCCTCGACGCCGCTCAGACCCAGCTACAGCCGCCCTCACGCCCCGACAAGTGGAACATTCAGCAGATCATGGAGCATCTTCTTCTTAGCTACTCCGGCACGGAGATGGCACTCAACGCCCGCCTCACCAAACGCACCCCCACCAAAGCCAAACCCAGCATCCCGCAGTATCTCGGCCAATACACCCTTATCCATCTCGGATATTTCCCACGCGGCCGCAAAGCCCCACCGCTGGTCTCGCCTATTGCACCCACCACCCACCCCATCTGCGGCGAAGATCTCACCCAGGCCGCCGCCGACCACCTCGCGCAGCTCGACCTTCTCTGCACCGAAGCCGAAGAACTCTTCGGTCCCACCTGCCGATGTGCCAGCCACATGGTCCTCGGCCCCCTCAGGGTCGAGCAGTGGCGTAAATTTCAGCTCATCCACGGCGAACATCACTTGAAGCAGATCCTCGCCATCCGCAAAGCCCACCACGTCTAGCCTGTCCGCCGAATCCTACTCGTCCGCCTCACTCACCAGCACCACGGCCTCTTCCTCCAGCTCATCTTCCACGCGAAGATACCGCCGCATATACCGAAGCGGCTCCTCGGCCGCAGCCATCTCCTTCAGGTGATAGAGCCAGGCATCCTCCCGAGCACTGCGCCGCGTGTAACCTTTACGCTTCACCGTGCCGATCGACCCATCCTTCATCCTTCGCGTGAACGTCTGCGTCGCTACTTGGAAGGTCATCGTCTCGCCCGCCTTCCAGAACCTCGAAGCGAACTCATGCGAGAACAACAACGCATAGTACCTTCGCTCCGCCGCCAGCATCTCCACCGCCTGGCGCGCACTCTGCCACGGCAGCCCAAGCTTTCCCACATACCACCTGCGGAACTCGAACCCATTCGTTCGTGCCTGCCCGACCAACAACTGAAGCAACTCAACCCGTGTCATAAAGTTCTTCTCAGTCCCATGAAAGTACCGCAGAGCCTCGAATAGATCTCGATGCCAAAGGGTATAGTTTACGGAGTCGCACGTCCAATAAAACCAACAGCCCAACCACGTATCATCTCCACAGAAGTATCTCCGCAAGACGATAAGAACTCTATAAACATCAACCGCATCAACTCCGGGAGAAGAAAAATAAAACGCAGCGTCAAAATCCTAAGCATCTTTCTCGTTCTCCCGCTGGCTCTCTCGGCCCACGCTCAGACTTCCAATCCCGCCGCCCACACCGACCCAATCAACCTGACCCCCCAGGTCCATGAAGCCTTCGAGCACTTCTACTATCTGGACTTCGACGGCGCCCTCTCCCGCTTCGAGGCCGTCCAGCGCGCCAACCCGCAGAGCGTCATCGCCATCGGCAACATCCTCCTCACCGTCGTCTTCCGCGAACTCTACCGTCAGGACCTCCTCGACACCACCTACTACGCCCACGACTCCTTCCTCACCTCCAAGCGCAACGTCCCCGTCCCTCAGCCCATCCGCGACCGCATCGAATCCCTCACCAATCAGGCCGTCGCCCTCGCCGACCAGCAGATCAAGGCCAACCCCAACGACGCCAACGCCTACTTCGCCCGTGGCTACTCCCGCGGCATGCACGCCGCCTTCATCACGCTCGTCGACCACAGCTACGTCACCGCCGCCCGCCAGGGCTACGCCTCCCGCAACGACAGCGAAGCCACTCTCAAGATCGATCCCAACTACGCCGACGCCAAGATGGCCATCGGCATCCAGCAGTTCGCCGTCGCCAGCCTTCCTCGCTTCGTCCGCATGATGGTCGGCATCGCCGGCGTCAACGGCAACAAGGAGAAAGGCCTCGAACTCCTCCGCGACTCCGCCGCCCACGGCATCGTCACCCCCATCGAGTCCCGCACCGCCCTCTCGCTCTTCCTCCGCCACGACGCCCGCTACCCCGAAGCTCTCGTCGTCCAGAAAGGCCTCGCCGACCAGTACCCCCACGACTACCTCTTCCGCCTCGAGGTCGCCAACCTCACCAAAGACTCCGGCAACGGCCCCGGCGCCATCGCCGAGTACAACACCATCCTCGCCGACGCCAAAAAGCCCGGCTACTTCGTCGAGCCTCGCCTCCACATGGCCTACTTCGGCCTCGCCGACACCGAGCGCGGCCAGAACCAGATCGCCGCAGCCGCACAAGACTACGTCCTCGCCGCCGCCCAGCCCACCTGCAGCGACTGGATCCGTCGCCGCGCCCAGCTCAACGCCGGCGAGATGTTCGACCTCCTCCACAACCGCCCCGAAGCCATCAAGCAGTACAACCTGGCCGCCGCAGGTGGCGGCGACCAATCCCAAAGCGACGCCGCCCACCGCTACCTCAAAACCCCCTACACCGGCAAATAGCCATCCATGATCCATAAGCACAACCGTCCCCGAACAGGATCTGCGTAGCTGTAGTAGCCGCAGTTGCAGTTGCTTGTTCTTTGTTGTCATCCCCGAAGGGGATCTGCGGTTGTCGTTGCTGTTGCAGTTGCCCTTGCAGTTGTCGTGCGGTTGCTGTTGCAGTTGCCCTTGCCGTTGCCTGTTTTTTGTTGTCATTCCGCAGCGAAGCGGAGGAATCTGCTGTTAACCCAGTCTTCACCAAAGCGCCACAGGCAGCAGAGACAACAACCACACCAGCTACCCATCCCAATCAAACGCTGCTAGCCTAATCCCCTATGCAACTCCGCCAACTCGCAACCCTCCTCGCCCTCACCGCCACCCTCTCCGCGCAACAACCCCCCACCCCACAAACCAACTCCAGCGTCATCGACGCCGACGGCACCGCGCACGTCACCCGTGTCGTCCCCGTCCCCACCACCGTCAGCCCCGAGGCCCAAACCTCCCTCCGCCGCCCCGCCGGAGCCGAAAACCAGTCCCTCGCCGAACGCCGCACCGGCACCGATGCCTGGCAGACCCGCGCCGGCCAGGCCTCCCTCAAAGCCTATCCAGTCAAGATCGAATCCATCACCATCGCCGGCGTCCCCGTCCGCAACATCCTTCCCACTCGACGCCACACCCATGCACCCCGACCGCGTCCTCATCAACGTCCACGGCGGCGGCTTCAACTCCGACTCCGGCTCCTTCACCGAGTCCATCCCCATCGCCAACCTCACCCACACCCGCGTCGTCTCCGTCCTCTACCGCCTCGCGCCCGAGCACAAATTTCCCGCCGCCGTCGACGACACCATCGCCGTCTACCGCGACCTCCTCAAGACCTACAAGCCCACCCACATCGCTCTCTACGGCACGTCCGCTGGCGCCATCCTCACCGCCGAAGTAGCCGTCCGCCTCAAGCAGCTCAACCTGCCACTCCCCGCCGCACTCGGCATCTTCTCCGGCCTCGGCGACTTCAGCCAAAGCACCGACTCCCAGGCCCTCTTCAGCCTTCGCGGCCTCACCGGCTCTCTCCCACTCCCCGCCAACAACGCTCTCGACACCGAGTACTTCGGCTCGACCAATCCCAAAGATCCCGTCCTCTCGCCCCTCTACGCCGACCTCCATGGCATGCCCCCAACCCTCTTCATCACCAGCACCCGCGATCTCCTCCTCAGCGGCACCACCATCCTCCACCGCGCCTTCCTCCAGAACGGCGACAACGCCCAGCTCATCGTCTTCGAAGCTCTCCCCCACGCGTTCTGGAACGACATCAGCCTCCCCGAGACAAAAGAAGCCTACGGCTACATGGCCGACTTCTTCACCCAGCAACTCAGCCGTTAGCCAAACCGCTACTGCATCATCTGATACGAGTTCTGAAGATCGTCCTGCACGACATGCGCCTTGTCACCTGAATTTCGCACCACCAGATCCTGATCCACCTTGCGCGTCCGATACTGCCAGCCCTTCGGCAACTTCAGCCGACCAGCCAGCGTCATCAGCCCATCCTCGTTCAGGTTTTTATCAATCTCCTGCGAGTAGCTCTGCATGATGTACACATGTCCGTCCGGCGAAACCAGTTCGTACACATTCTTACCCTGTTCGTAGACATACTGGTTTCTCCGCTCGACGATGTTTTCGGTATATGGCTCTCTCTTCTGCCTCGACTTGATCTCGAGCTGCGCCACGAGCCGCGCATCCAGCCCATCAAACGTCTTCACCTCGCCGGGATTGGCCAGCGCGTTCCGATCCATCGTGAAATATCGCGGTCCATTCAGGATCACCCGCGCCGCATGCAGTTCATCCTTCAACTTATCTGCATTCAGCGCAGCCCACGTCGCCTCCGGACAGTCATTCAGTCCCAACGTGTTGTACACCGCCGCAGTAGCGGACATCCCATGTCGTGTCGCGACAAGTACCTCGCAGTACCGCACATCACGGAGATTCGTCCTCTCCTTCATCCCCTCCGGCGCAGCCGTCGACTGTCCAAACCCTGCCAGCGCCAGAGAAAAAAAGCCAACCCCCCGCTCGATCAGGCCGTCGGTGAACAGCAGCAGCGTGTCGCCGCTGCGCATCGGGAGGACCGCCTCCTCGTACTCCGCGTCCGGGTCGAGCCCCAGCAGCACGCCCCCGGGCAGCGGCAGCATCTCGGCCGCACCGTCGCGCACCAGGACCGGCGGCAGGTGGCCGGCCCGGGCCCAGCGCAGCACCCGGGTCTCCGGGTCGTAGCGGCCGCAGACGACGGTGCCGGCGATGCCTTCGGTCAGGTAGCAGGCCGCGTGGTTGAGGTGCCTGAGCAGCTCGGCCGGCCCCGCCCCGGTCGCGGCGAGGCCGCGCAGCGCGTTGCGGGCGGCGATCATGCCGGTCACCGCGTCGATGCCGTGCCCGGTGATGTCCCCCACCACCAGCAGCACCTGCTTGTCCGCGAGCAGCAGCGCGTCGTACCAGTCGCCCGCCACCAGGCGCCCCTGCTCGGCGGGCCGGTAGCGCACCGCCACGTCCACCCCGGCCGCCTCCACCGGCGCGTCGTCCTCCGGCATGATCGCCCGCTGCAGGCGCAGCGCCAGCTCCTGCTCCTGCTCGGCCCGCTGCTCGCTGTCGGCCAGCTGATCCTGGGTCGCGGCCAGCGCCACCTGGGTGTGGTAGTGGGCGGACACGTCCTGGAAGGCACCGCGCAGTCCCGTTACCTCGTCCCCGGCCAGCACCGGCTCGGCGAAGACGCGGATCTGCCTGATGGCCGTATCGCCCGGGCGGACGATACGGAACACCGAGACCGTGGGCTCGCGCCGGTGCAGCAGGGACTCGCGGAACCGGCGGACCGGGGCCCGGTCGGCCGCGATCGCGAAACTGTGCAGGCTGTCGGTCGGGATCGGCACCGCGTGCCGCGGGTCGAGGCCGAAGACCGCGAACGCCGAGTCGGTCCAGCGGACCTCCCCGGTCGCGAAGCTCTCCTCCCAGGCGCCGATGCGGCCGAGGCGCTGCACGTGGTCGAGCAGGTCGCCGAGCCGTTCGGCCGCACCGACCGGGCGCCAGCTGAAGGCGACGCCGGCGAAGAACGCGAACGCGTGCACCCCCGCCAGCTGGACCGCGTCGGTGTCGCCGGTCAGCGCGGTGACCGCGGGCCCGGTGACGTGCTCGGCGCGGCCGCTGGCCAAGATCCGCTCCGCCATCGCGAACAGCCCGTCGCCGGCCGCGGAAGCCGGGTACGCCTCGAGCAGCGTCAGCCCGGTCAGCTCGGCAGCGGTCCGGCCAGCCGGGTCGACGTAGCCGGGGCTCATGTGCACGACGCCGAAATCGGTCAGCGCGCCCTCGGCGTCCCACAGCGGCCTGACCACCAGGACCGACCCGGCCACCTGGTCAAGCGCCCGGAAAACCGCGAGCGAGGGCGCCGTCGAGCCCACCGGCCCGTAGGCCAGCCGCAGGGCGAGCACGTCGGTGAACCCGGCGAACGCGGCCGCCACCGCGGTCCTGGTGCCGGCGTCGAACGCGGGCCGGGGGGCGGGCCACCAGGCTTCCGCCACCCCGAGCAGGAGGCCGGTCCGGTCCCGCAGCGCCAGCACGGCGCGGGCGGCGCCCCTCCCCCACGGCGCCGCGGCGGCCACCCGGTCGCCGCGGGCACCCCGGCCGGCCACCACAGGTCCGCCCCGGCCGCCACCCGCTGCTCCGGGCAGTCGAACTGCGGCGGCAGCAACCGCCAGCGGCCCGACTCGGCCGGGCTGAGCCCGTCCGCCCCGAACAGCTCGAGCGCGCCGTCCGCGTCGAGCAGCCAGACCGCGACCGCGGCCGCACCGTCCCGCGCCCGCAGCTGGGCGGCGAGCGCACCGACGAGCTCGGCGCCGTCCCGCGCCCGCTCGGCGGCGGCGATGACCACCGGGCTGTCGGCCTGCCCGAGCACCTGCCCGGCCTCGATCCACTCCATCGGCGCGGCTGCGGCGGCGGCGTCAGGCTTGGCCCGCGGGGACTCCGCGGACGGCGTTTCCCGCGGCTGGCCGTCCCCGGACCCGTCCCGGGAAGGGCCGTCCGCTGACGGTTCAGCCTCGGCTCCCGGCGCCGCCGGCTATGCCGGGCCCGACCGTGCTCCTGCGCGAGCACGGCGGCCGCCAGCTCGGTATCCGGCAGGCCGGTGGCGGCGGCCACGTCGGCCAGGTGGCGGGCCGCCTCGGCCAGCGACCAGCCGTGCCGCTCCATGAGAACGCCGCGGGCGACCGCGACGGTCACCGCGTCCTGGCTGTCCGACCTGACCCGGGCGAGCTCGCGCCGCTGGCGCTCGACGACCGCGGCCAGCCGCGGCGTGCCGCCGCCAGTCGCCGTGCCGCCAGTCGCCGTGCCGTCTGTCACTGGGCCGCTTGTCGCTGGACCGCCCGTCACTGGGCCATCTGTCACTGGGCCGGTTGCCACAGGCATCGCCTCCGCTACGGGTGACTGCTCCCTGCGCCGGCCGCAGTCCGCTCGTTACCTTGCGACGCACGTTTCGAATGCGCGATCTGCCTAACGTAATGGGCAGCGCCTGCATGGAAGCCTAGCATCGGGACAGAGGAACAGTATGGTGTGCGGGTCAGCCGCCCCCGTTCGGATAATCCGATTTGAATTCTGCTAAGCCAGAGAGCTGGCAGAGGGCGGATTATATCCGCAATTGCGGCACACTGCCCCAGTGGAAAGCGACTATCGTGTAACGGTCAGTCGTTGACGGATCCTCCGCAGCGGTCGAGGAACGGGAGAGTCGATGACAGACGTTGACCACGAGCGGCCACGTCTCGACAGGGCGGCGCTTGAGCAGCTGCTCGCGGGGCTCACCGCGGTGCGCGGCGGCGACTTCAGCACGCGCCTCGCGCTGACCGGCGACCCGCTGGTCGACGAGATCGCGGCCGTGTTCAACCGCATGGTCGACCAGCTTGACCAGTTCACCTCCGAGGTGACCCGGGTCGCCCGGGAGGTCGGCACCGAGGGCAAGCTCGGCGGCCAGGCCAACGTGCCCGGCGTGTCCGGCACCTGGAAGGACCTCACCGAGTCGGTCAACGCGATGGCGGGCAACCTGACCTGGCAGGTGCGGAACATCGCCCAGGTCGCCACCGCGGTGGCCAAGGGCGACCTCACCCAGAAGATCGACGTCGACGCGCAGGGCGAGATCCTCGAGCTGAAGACCACCCTGAACACGATGGTGGACCAGCTGTCGGCGTTCGCCGACGAGGTCACCCGGGTCGCCCGCGAGGTCGGCACCCAGGGCAACCTGGGCGGCCAGGCGATGGTGCACGGCGTGTCCGGCACCTGGAAGGACCTGACCGACAACGTCAACTCGATGGCGAACAACCTGACCGGCCAGGTCCGGAACATCGCTCAGGTGACCACCGCGGTCGCCCAGGGCGACCTGACCAAGAAGATCGACGTCGACGCGCAGGGCGAGATCCTCGAGCTCAAGACCACGATCAACACGATGGTGGACCAGCTGTCCTCGTTCGCGGCCGAGGTCACCCGGGTGGCCCGCGAGGTCGGCCGGGACGGCCAGCTCGGCGGGCAGGCCGAGGTCGAGGGCGTCTCAGGGACCTGGAAGCGGCTGACCGAGAACGT
>CAVYUE010000019.1:0-112100 GCA_963771625.1 uncultured Acidobacteriaceae bacterium | reverse complement strand
ACGCAATGGATTGCTGCTGGTAGCGAGACAGGCGGATGTGAGTGGGTTCATGGAAGGCCTGCGGGGACATGGGGTGGAGTCGCGGTCGATTGCAAGGAAGCTAAGTTGTTTGCGCGGGTTCTATCGCTGGTTGCTGATGGATAAGCGGATTGCAAATGATCCGACGGTGAATGTGGAGACGCCTGCGAGTTGGAAGGTACTGCCGAAGTCGCTGGCTGAAGGCGAGGTGGCGGAGATGCTGGAACGGACAGGCGTGGTCGCCAGGAGCGCAGATGCGGATAGCCTGGCGCTGCGGGATCACGCGATTCTGGAGCTGCTCTATGCGGGAGGGCTGCGGGTGGGGGAGATCTGCGCGCTGCGGGTGGAGGATGTGCATCTGGATCAGGGACGGGCGCAGGTTCGGGGTAAGGGAGACAAAGAGAGAATTGTGCCGCTCGGTCGGTCGGCGGTAGAGGCTCTAGAGAGATATTTGAAGCTGGGGCGGCCAGGGTTGGTGAAGGCTGGTGTGCAGCGGGCATTGTTTTTGAGCGTGAGGGGAAATGCGCTCACGCGGCAGTGGGTTTGGGAGATGGTGCGCGCGGTTTCGGGTACGGGGAGTAAGGCTAGTCCGCATATGTTGCGGCATAGCTGTGCGACGCACATGGTGGAACATGGAGCAGATCTGCGCAGTGTTCAGACGTTGCTGGGGCACGCCGATATAGCGACTACGCAGGTTTACACGCATGTGGCGTTAGGACATTTGAAGAAGGTGCACCGGGATCATCATCCGCGAGGGAGGCGGAGGGTTGTTGCGTGAGGGCGTTTGTGTTGAGGCGATGGGAGAGACCTAACGTTGAAGCTTTCAGATGCCCGAGTAAATGCGGAGGTAAACAAGTAGATACAGGGATCCTTCCCCATTCGACTGCGCTCAGGGTGAGGATGACGACCGGGTTTCTCCCTTGGAGTTTAATTAGCTTCGTTTGGGTTCGTAAAGAGAGTTGATCGGGATGCGGGATAGGGCTGACGAGATCGAAGGTTTGGCGGAGGGGTTTCTGGCGATGCTCGCCAATGAGCGTGGCGCGTCAGAGCATACCGTGCGTGCATATGCGCGGGAGGTGCGGAACTTTGCGGACTATCTCAGCGAGACGATGGGGAAGGGGGCGCGGGTGGGGTCGGTGGAGCACCTGCATATTCGGGCCTACTTGGGAATGTTGTATGAGCGGGGATTGACGAAGGCAAGTGCAGCGAGAGCGCTGGCGGCGGTTCGGAGTTGGTTCAAGTGGCTGGCGAAGGAGGGCAAGGTCGCGCAGAATCCCGCGCTGCTGGTGAGTACGCCGAAGCTGCCGAAGCATCTGCCGAGGGTACCAAGTGTCGAAGAGGTGAACCGGGTTTTGAACTCGCTTGAAGGGGAGGGTGCTGCGAAGAAGGAGGCGGATGAGGCAGCGGCGTGGCCGGAGCGGGACAGGGTGATCTTCGAGTTGTTGTATGGGTGTGGGATTCGAAACTCGGAGCTGGTGGGTTTGGATATGGGTAGCGTGAAGTGGCGGGATGATGCGGTGCTTGTACGTGGTAAAGGCCGGAAGGAGCGGCTGGTGCCTCTGGGAGATGAGGCTGCTGTGGCGTTGAAGGCATATCTGCCGCTGCGCGAGGCTAAGCTGATGGCGGCCGGGAAAGGTGTGCTCGTGCATGATGGGCCGCTGGTGATGAATCTGCGGATGCGTGGTGATTGTCGCCTGACAACGCGGAGTGTGGGAAGGATTGTGAAGGCGATTGCGCTGAGCCGCGGGCTGGCGGCGGATGTGCATCCGCATACGCTAAGGCATGCGTTTGGGACGCACATGCTGGAGGAAGGTGCGGATCTGCGGGCGATTCAGGAGATGCTGGGGCATGAGCGGTTGTCGACTACGCAGAGGTACACGCAGCTGACAGTGGGTCAGGTGCAAAAGGTTTATGACGAGACGCATCCTCGCGCGAAATGAACTGATTTTTCGAAAAAAGTTTCGAAGCTGCGATGATTGCACGCTAAATTAGCGCATGACAACTACACAACGGTGGTTTGCAGTTTTGGCGCTGAGCTCGATGCTTGGCGTAGATGGCGTTGCGAGAGCGCAGGCGACGACGGTTCCTGAGAAAGATACGGCGGAGATTCGCGCAGAGCTGCAGGGGATGCAGGATGCGTGGAATCGGCATGATATGAAGGCTTTCGTTAGTTGCATGAGCGACGATGTGGAGTGGGTGAATGTGGTGGGGATGTGGTGGAAGGGGAAGGATCAGGTGTATCGGGCGCATGAGGCCTTTCACCAGACGATATTTCAAAAATCGGCAGCTGCATGATCCAGAGACGATGGCGATGAGGCTGGTTGCGCCGGATGCGGTGATTGTGACAGAGGTGGTGCCGGCGGATGCGTATACGACGCCGGATGGGCGTCCACAGCCGGCTACGCGCAATGTTCTGACGGAGGTTTTTGTTCGGCGGAGCGGGAAATGGGTGCTGGTGGAAGGGCACAATACGGTGATTGTGGAAGCTTCGGTGAAGAACAATCCAATTAAAGACTTAGGTGGGTCGTTTGCGAAGAACAGATTTTTTTGAGCGTGGTGGAGGTACGTTTTTGCTGGGGGTTTTGCAGAAATTGCGTGCCTGAACGTGGTGTTTCGGTGGCTTTATCGTGGTGGAATGTGTGGTGAACCTGGTTTGTTAGCACCATATTTTTTTGTGGGCGAAAAAAGTGACATGCTTCCAAGATTTATTTTTTGACTGTCCGTTTCGATACAGCCGGCCTAGAAGAGCGAAGTGGGAGGAGTACGCACTTCGCTCAATCTGGGTGGTTACTGGAGCAGGTCGTGACCTTCGACGTTGGGCATTTGAATATCGAGGATGTGGGCTACTGTTGGGGCCACGTCAACTAGTTTGGATCGGGCGATGTGGCGCTGTGGGATGCCGGGACCGAAGGCTAAGAATGAAGCGTCGAGTTCTTTGGGGCCGGGTGCGTAGCCGTGCGTGCCCATAAGATTTTTGGGCGTGGTGAGCCAGGGACCGGATGCTCCTCCGCCGATGGCGTAACCGGGTTTGAGGCTGACGGAGGCGAAGGCGTTGGAGTAGCCTTCGAGAGCTTTGGTCTGGGCGTCGTCGTATACCTTGTCGATGCCCCAGGTGTCTTCGGCGGCTAGCTGCTTGAAGGTGTTGGTGGCCAGAGTGATGGCTTCGATGTCGTTGGGGTCGTGGGCGACGAGGCCGAAGGAGCCACCGCTCTCAAATGCGAAGACGCGCCATTTTTCGGGGGCGTCGGTTCCTGCCAGACCGAGGCTGGTTAGAACGGCATTGGGGTGAAACTGTTTGTCGACAGGTTGAAAGCCGTGATCGCTGACGACTATGAAGTCGACCTGGTCGTTCGGCTCGGAGGCTTTGATGGCCTGTCGGATTGTTCCGATGAGGCGGTCGATGTTTTCAAGGGCGGAGAAGGCCTGGGGCGAGTCGGGGCCGTGGAGGTGCTCCTGGTGGTCTACGTCGATGAGGTGGACGAAGAGAAGATCGGGCTTGTAGGTGGAGATGAGAAAGGTGGCCATGCTGGCGCGAAGGTCGTCGTCGATGTGGTTACGATCGAAGGGGCCATGGACTTTTTCGAAGGCAGACATGAGGCCAGGGGTGCAGAGGCCCGCGTAGAGGAGGACGCCTTCGTCAGTCTCGGGATTGCGATACTCGGGGAAGTTGTGGTCGATCTCAGCGCCGACGGTGACTGGCCAAGAGACGGCGGCTGTGGTGAGGCCCTTTTGCTTTGCGGCGGTGAAGAGGGTGGGGCGCTGGATTTGTTGGGCGTACCAGTACCATGCACCGTTGAGGCGGTGTTCCGGATCGAACATGAGGTTGGCGAGAATTCCATGAAGGCTGGGAGAGACGCCTGTGACGAGAGTAGTGTGGCTGGGGTAGGTGACGGTGGGGTAGACACCAATGAGACCGTCGGCGAGTGCGCCTCCCTGTGCGAATTCATTGAGGTTTGGAGTGTTGAGGCCACGGGTGGACAGTGAGGCGAGTGTTATACCACGCAGACCGTCGATGGAGATGACGACGACTTTTTTCTTTGCTGCTTGAAGCGATGAGGAGGCGAGCAGGACCGTGACGATGGCTGAGATGCGACGTGCATGTTTGAACATTATGTCATTAGGCCATTAATGTTTTTCGTTTGTGTGTGAACGGGAGCTGTTCGTGGGCCGCCGGACATCTGAGGTCGGTTTACCGGGATTGTGCGTACGCAGGGGCAAGCGTGACGGTTATGAGACGAGAGCGGCGAAAGTGGTGGGTCTTGTAAGGGTAGCGATGCGTCCAATGAAGTGCGAGGTAAGCGATGCGAGATGGTCTGGCGAAGGTTGGTGGGGTGGTGGCGTTTGGGTTGGCGGTGATATGGGTGCAGGGTTGTAAGCAAAAGGTCGCGCCCGTTGCCGTCCAGCCAGTGATTCGCAGCACACCACGGGTGAGTGGTCCCACGCCATCGGATTTTCCGCCAGATGATACGCCGGTGCCTGATGCGAATGCTGTGGCTTCGCGGCAGCCGAGGAGACGAAGGGTTGCACCGCCGCAGGTGGACCAGACGCCGGCAGTTGACGCTCAGGCGGCACAAGAGGCACAGCAGAGGCGGGACGCTGCTTTGCTGAAGCAGCAGGAGGCGGCATCGCAGAGGCAGCAGCAGGAGTTGAATGGAGTGGTGCAGCAGAGCTTGAAGATACAGCAGGAGCAGCAGGCTGAGCCTCGGATCCAGAATGCTCCGGGGCCGCCGGCGTCGCTGTTTTCACAGCCGGGTGAGGATGAGCCGCGAATTCAGGATGCTCCAGGACCGGCGCAGGCTAATCCAGTGCCTGCGCCTACTCAGCCACAGAGTGCTCCGCAGCCTTAGTCGGTAGGTCTACGTCAACAGCTTCTGCGAGGCGGGTGTAAAGTTAGCGAAAATTATTGCTATTGATTCGGGAGAGCTTCTAGCATCTTTTTCACAACGGCATTCTCGGCCAAATAGCAGCTTCCGGGCTCCCCAGAGATTCAGGACTCGCACCATCCGCTCAGAAGGGAACGAGGTACGCCATGCAGGAGCAAACTTCGAAAGCGCAGGAACCGATCGTCGATGACGACCGGACGAGTACGAGTGTCCCCGCCCTCAAGCAGGCGATTCTAGACAATCTCTTCTACGTTGTCGGGAAGCGGCGCGAGGTTGCGACCGACATGGACTACTTCATGGCTCTCGCGTATACAGTGCGGGACCGAATTCTGGCTCGTTGGCTTCTGACCAAGGAAGACTACGAGAAGCAGGATGTGCGCACGGTTTACTATCTCTCGGCTGAGTTTTTAATGGGGCCGCATCTCGCAAATAATCTGCTCAACCTCGGACTTCAGGATGCTGTTCGACAAGCGACTGCGGAGCTTGATCTCGACCTCGATCACCTCATTGCGCAGGAGCGCGAGCCTGGACTCGGCAATGGTGGGCTGGGCCGGCTGGCGGCGTGTTATCTCGACTCGCTGGCGACGGTGGCCGTTCCTTCCATGGGCTACGGGATCCGTTACGAGTTCGGCATGTTTCATCAGGAGATTCGAGACGGCTGGCAGGTGGAGCTTACTGATTATTGGCTGCGGTTCGGCAATCCGTGGGAGATTCGACGACCACAGGTGGACGTCGAGGTGGGGTTCGGCGGCCATACCCAAACGTGGACTGACTCGTTCGGCGAGTCCAAGGTTCAGTGGATTCCTGAGACAGTTGTGAAAGGGATTCCATACGACACGCCGATTCTGGGATATCGCTCGGGAGTCGCAAACACGCTTCGCCTGTGGCGATCTGAGGCCACGGAGTCGTTCTACTTCGAGCGCTTCAACAGCGGCGACTACCAGGGGGCGGTCGGAGCCAAGGTGTTTGCGGAAAACATCTCCAAGGTGCTCTACCCAAATGACGAGGAACTGCAAGGTAAAGAGCTTCGTCTGCAACAGCAGTATTTTTTTACCTCATGTTCGCTGCAGGATATGCTCCGGCGTCATCAGAGCCATGGGCACTCGCTGGAGAACTTTCATGAGTTATGCACTGTCCAACTCAACGATACTCATCCTTCGATCGGCGTTGCGGAGTTGATGCGGCTTCTGGTGGATGTGCATGGACTCGGCTGGGACCAAGCGTGGGAGATCACCTCGCATACGTTCAACTACACCAATCACACACTTCTACCGGAGGCGCTCGAGCGCTGGTCCCTGCCGATGTTCGCTTCGCTGCTTCCGCGGCACCGCGAGATTATCTACGAGATCAATGCGCGTTTTTTGAACTTCGTACGTGGACGCTTTCCCAACGATGAGGCAAGGGTTGCGCGCATGTCGCTGATCGATGAGCAAGGCGAGAAGTTCATTCGTATGGCTTTTCTCGCCTGCGTCGGGAGCCAACATATCAACGGCGTAGCTAAACTGCACACTGAGTTGCTCAAGAGCGACGTGCTCCGGGACTTCTATGAGCTGTGGCCGGAGAAGTTTGTCAATGTGACCAATGGCGTAACGCCCAGGCGATGGCTGGCCGTCAGCAATCCTGAGCAGTCGAATTTGATGATCAGCAAGATTGGCAAGGGCTGGATTTGCGATCTTAATCAACTCACTAAGCTGGAATCCTATGTCGAAGATTCTGCTTTCCGTGCCGAATGGCGGAGTGTGCAATGCGCAGTCAAGGTGCGACTCGCACAATATATTGCTGCAAAGACGGGGATTGCAGTTGATCCGTACTCGATGTTCGACGCGCAGGTGAAGCGCATTCATGAGTACAAGCGTCAACATCTCAACGTTCTTTATATTCTTACGCAGTATCACAGGCTTAAGAAAAATCCGGCACTGGAGATAACGCCACGCACATTTTTGTTCGGCGGAAAGGCTGCGCCCGGATACTTTATGGCCAAGTTGATTATCAAACTGATTAACTCCGTCGCAGAGGTGATCAACAACGACCCGGATGTTAACCACCGGTTGAAGGTCGTCTTTCTTCCGGACTACAACGTGATCTTTGGGCAGTTGGTCTATCCCGCCGCTGACCTAAGCGAACAGATATCTACTGCCGGTAAAGAAGCATCCGGGACTGGCAATATGAAGTTTGCTATGAACGGCGCTCTGACAATCGGCACGCTCGATGGTGCCAATATTGAGATTCGCGACGCTGTGGGGCACGAAAACTTCTTTCTGTTTGGCCTTACAGCGGCTGAGGTGGCTGCGACCAAGGCGGCCGGATATCATCCTCACGCTATTTACGAGTCAAATGCGGCCTTGCGCGAGGTTATCGATAGTATCGGCTCCGGTACGTTCTCGCGCGGCGACCGGAATCTGTTCCGTCCATTGATCGAGGGACTGCTCTACAGCGATCCTTATCTTTTGTTTGCTGACTATCAGTCTTACGTTGATTGTCAGGATCGCGTATGTGCTACGTTTCGCGACCAGGAGCGGTGGTCGAAGATGTCAATCTATAACACGGCGCGTATTGGCAGGTTTTCTTCTGATCGGTCGATCCAGGAGTATTGCAAGAACATTTGGAACGTGACCCGATTCAAGTTCGAAGCGGCTCAGACGTTGGCAGGCTGCGAGTGAGGAGCGGAGTTGTACTTGAGTCGTGGTGGCGCAGGCGCATTCATTGTTACTAGTCGTGCGCAGCCTTAGACCATGGCGGCACAATCCCGTTCATGCGTGCATAGGCAATGAGTTGCCCCATGTGTTCGTTGTCATGGACGATGATGCGCAGGTACATGCCATCTACGGTCACATCTTTGTTCATGATCTTAACCTTGTGCTGAAGGTCTCCAGGCTTTAGCTGTGCGCGAGCCGTCTTAACTGCATCAAGCGAGCGCTTCAAAAAAGCGATGACATCGGCCTTCGAGGTCACTGTCTTTTCCATTTCGTCGGACTTTATGTCCGGAGGCATTGGTGGGCCGGTAATACTCAGTAAATAGAAGTTAGCGAGGGCGATGTGCATGTAGACCTCACTTGTTGACCGAACTCCAAGCGCTGGACGCCACGCAAATTTGTCGGCTGGAGTGGCCTCGGCAAGTGCTATCAGCTGCCGTGAGACGTGACCCCATTCGCCGTCGTAACCTTCCCAAAGTCCTTCAAGCTGAGCGTGCAGGGTAGTGGTTCCCAAAATAAGGAACAGTAATAGCGTTTTCATATCGCTCTCCCCGGATAGTTTGCGGATTGCCAGTCCTGGCCTCTCAGACTTGCACGGAGTCATTTTAGGCTTTCGTTTCAGCCAATCCTGAGCCGGACGGCTCGTGTTGGCCTAAATTCCCGTAGATGAGCACTTCCAAAGCGAGTTCTCTGCGACAGCTCCGGGTGTTGTGAAAAGGCGCGGTGATCGCACTCAATCTGCTAGAACTAACATCCGGCTTTCTAGCAGTTTTACTAACTGTATAAGTCGGGCGAAAGGCATATGCTCATTCTCCTGGAGTGGAAGAGCGCAGAATATTGCTCCGGTTGAAGCTATTCGAGATTGGTTCCAGGCCCTTATGTTGGCAAGTCCTTACTGTCTAAGTGGCAGCCAGAGATGAGCTTCGTCGCTGAAGGACACAAATTCGAAAGAAGGATGACGATGATGAAAATTAAGTTTGCACTGTGCGCGATGGTCGTGTGCGTTGCCTCCGGTGTGGCCGTCGGGCAACAAGTTTCGGTCAACTACAACCATAACCAGAGCTTTTCGCCGTTTCATACCTACGCCTGGGCCTCTAACAATGCCAACCAAATCCAAAATTCAATTCTGGCCCAGGTGGCGCAACAGGACATCGATACGGCCATGCAGGGTAAAGGCCTCACTAAGGTCGAGGAGTCCCAGAAGCCCGACCTGATCCTGACCGCCAACGGGGGTATGAGGCAGCAGACCTCCTATAGCGCGTGGGGCATGCGTGGAATCGGCGGGGGGATGGGCGGTATCACTCCACAGCAGAACGTCGAAGGGACTTTGATCGTCGATCTGTATAACGCAAGCACCCAGTCCCTGGTGTGGCGGGGGATCGCTCAGGACACGCTAAGCAACAACGGCAACAAGAACCAGCAGATGGTTGGAAATGCCGTTACCAAGATGTTCAAACAGTGGCCAAAGAATTAATTCAACCCGATTCGTAAGAGGGAAATAATGAGAGATAAAGCGATCTTCATGTTTTTGGTTTGTCTGCTGTTGAGCGGAGCTGTTCGGATAGAGGGTCAAGGGCAAGATCAGCACCCTATTCTGGATCAGGTTGCCAATAAGGTGATTGCGAAATACCAGAACTCCACCTGCGAACAGTTGTGGGTGCAGAAATCGCAGAAAGCGCCGCCGACGCCCGCGGAGCAGAGAGCCATTCAGTTTCTCAAGACTGATCCGCAGATGCGCACGATATTTATCAACAAGGTAGCAGCTCCCATTGCTAACAAAATGTTCGAGTGCGGAATGATTCCGTAATGAAGCTGGTCTGACCTGCACATTCAAATGGGTTCGAGGGGACAGTATGACCACGTTAAGTTTCAGTCGTTCGATACGTCTCCTTTGGACGTTGGGTTTGTTGGCAGGAGTGGCGTGCGCTGCGAGTGCGCAGACTTTACCCAGCATGGAGCTGCAATCTGCAACGGCGGGAGCAACTGCATCTTCCGCACCGGCAGCGGGGGAGACGAAGCCTTCGCTCGAACCCAAAGCCGTCGATATTCTGAAGGCCGCTTGCGCGCGACTGGCTGCCGCGCACTCGATGTCGTTTACGGCGATCGTGACTTATGAGAACCCGAGTCGTTTGGGATTTCCGCTGGCTTATGGCACCAAATCGGACGTGCTGCTTGAGCGGCCCAACAAACTTCGCGTAATTACTCTCGTTGATGGTCCTGCTTCGGAGTTCTATTACGACGGGAAGACGATGATGGCTCTTGCACCGGCGGAGAATCTTGTCGCCGTCGCCGATGCGCCGGCCACCGTCGACGCGATGCTAGAAACGGCTTACCATTCCGCCTCCGTTTACTTTCCGTTCGATGACGTGATTGTGGCCGACCCGTACAAGGACATTGCGCAGGGCTTGAGCGTGGCATTTTACGTCGGTCAATCCAAGATTGTCGGGGGCACGACAACCGATATCGTGGCATATGACAGTGGCGGAGTCTTCATCGAGGCGTGGATCGGGACTGAAGATAAATTGCCACGACTGCTCCGTGCAATTTACGACGATGATCCTTTGCATTTGCGCCACGTACTCGTGTTCAGCGACTGGAAGCTCGACGTGGCGGTCCCAGAGGGAGCTTTTACCACCTCGAAGGCCGCTAGTGCGAAGCGCATTCCGTTTGCCAGCCCGAACATGCTTCCCGGAAGCTCCGGGCCGAAAGATGCTGCGAAGCCTGTTGCTGCAACGACCAACCCGTAATGCAGGAGCAACGCCATGAAAAATTTAGTAGCAAGCCTCTTATGTGCAACAGTCACCCTGATGCCATGTGAACCAGCTTTTGGGTGGGCGCATGCGAACGCTTATGGCAGTGGTTCTACAGCGCATGCAGGGGATACAACTACGCGGACCAATGGGTACGGCGGAGAGGCGACTCATACCGCTGGACAGGGGACGTCATACGCCAACAAAGAGGGTGACACGGCGTATCACGCCGAGGGGTCAGGGACCACGACTGGCAGTAATGCTTATGGTGGCAGTGCCACTCACTATGCCGGGCAGGGAACCACTGCGTCAAACGGCTATGGTGGCAGCGCATATCATGCCGAAGGCTCAGGCACTACGACTGCCACGAATGGCTATGGTGGCTCGGCGACTCACTACGAGGGCGTAGGAACTGTGGGGACTACTTCCTCGGGTTCAACTGTGTACGCGAGCGATCACTACTATGGTGGATCAACTGCGGCGTATCATCCGCCGGTAGTCGTCAACTCCTATTCCACGGGTTGCTACAACTGTGGCGGGTGGTCGACCGCTGGAGCAGTAGCGGCCGGCGTCGCTGTTGGCGCAGTCGCAGGAGCCGCCGTCGCTTCTGCGAATTCCAGTGCGGCTGCTTCCAACGCTTATGCTGCTGGTGTGGCGACGGGAGCGACCGTTGCTTCGGCGAATAACGCCGCTGCAACTGCCAATGCTTACAACGCCGGTGTCGCGGCCGGAGCGGCAACTGCGTACTCCATGGGAGAGATCGTTGCAGTAGCGCCAACAGGTTGCGTAACGCCTAACGTCGGCGGCATGACCTACTATCTCTGCGGCAACACCTGGTTACAGCCAGCTTACGGCGCAAATGGCGTGTACTATCGCGTCGTTGCCGCTCCGTAGTCTGCGCTATTGCACATCTGGACGCTAATCTGGCTTGAATTTACCGGCGACTATCGTTGCCTGAAGGCTCGCCACATCCTGATAGCGGCGACGTGTCAGGCGGTACGCAATGTTCAGGCGATCTCCGATTGTGGGGAGACGGTCGAGCGCGGATGCGATGTTAAACCAAACGCCCGAGATGACGAGATCTTCGCGACGCAGGCGTAACCTGCCGTGCTGTCCTTCGGTCATGGCCTGATATGCATCGACGCAGAATGTACCGGAGTAGACGGCCGGCTCGAATCCTCGCCCAAATGGGCCAATTCCATCGAAGGCTTCCATGGCATTCCAACTATGCGAGAGTGCATCGAGTTCTCCGTCGGTCCAGATGGTGGGCTGTGATCCAGACGCGCCTGCTGTTTGGTTCGCAACCGCCTCGCAGAAGGCTTGTTGAAATCGATCGATGTCGCAGGCTCTGATTGTTGCTCCAGCCGCAGCTTGATGTCCCCCGTGGGCGATCAGTAAGTCCGGGTAGGTGTTTGCGACGAATTGTAAGGCTCGTTGTACGTCAACACCTGGTATGGAGCGGAATGATCCGCTGGCAAGACCATCAGCTACGGCTGGTGCGGTCGATCGGGCGCCCAGCCCTTTAGGGGCGAAGATTGCGCACGGCTTACCAAATGCTTCGACGACACGACTGGCTGTGATGCCATGGACACCGGAGTGGCCGTCCTCAAAAAACAGAACGATGGCCGGACCTTCGACTAACGATGCTCGCGGGAATGCTTCGTGTCTCAGCCTGCGCTCGATTGTCTGGCGTTCGGCGTTCTCGTGTTTGAGTTCGGTCCAATAGAGAGTCGCCTCTGGCTCTGACTTTGAGATGAGAAAGCGGAACCCCGCCTCTGCCCAGTCGAGCCGTCCTGCAGCTGCAATGGCGGGGACCAGGCGGAATGCGATGGTCTCTGCATCGATCTCGCCGGTCTGCTCCTGTGCAAAGATCTTCCAGCAGGGGCGACACTGAGAGCGAACCTGATCCAACCCGCGGCGAATAAACGCCCGATTGATCAGGCTTGCGCCGGGCGAAAGGGAGACGCAGTCGGCGATTGTGGCGACGGCTACGTAATCCAGAAGGCTCGTCAGGGGAGGTAGCTGTGAAAAGATGCCTCTTTCCAACAAGGCGCTTCTCACCTTCGCCATCACTAAGAATGCGACACCCGCTCCGCAGACGTGCCTGTCGTATTCGGCGTCGAGTCGAGAGGGATTTACGACGGCATACGCGGATTGAGGTGGGCCTGCCTGGGGGATGACGTGATGGTCGGTAACTACGACATCAATTCCTTTGGAGGCCAACGTGGCAATCCGCGGCTCGTCGCTGCTTCCTTTGTCGGCTGAGATGACGAGAGTTGCAGCGAAGCTCTCGATTCGCGAGACGACTGGCTCACTGATTCCGTATCCTTCGGTCAGGCGGTGGCTGGTGACGACCGTGACGTGGTCGGCTTCGACGCCGAAGAAGCCTACGAGTGCTGACCATAGGACTGCGGCTGAAGCTGTCCCATCCATGTCGTGATCGCATGCGAGGGCGATGCGTTCGTGTTGCAGGATGGCGCGGATGATTCGTTCCACGGCAAGCGCCATTGATGGAATTGCGGCGGGATCGGCGATGGCTGATAGCTTCGGAGAGGCGAGCAGATCCCAGTCGATGAAGTGATCAAGACGCCGGCCAAGAAAGTCTGCGATGTGGGGAGCGACGCCGGCATTTATGTATGCATCCCGCACGGACGAGTTGCATGGTCGTTCAACGAAGACTTTGGGGGGTAGTTTGAATTGCACAGTGCCCGTTGGGAACTACTCGTCGATGCCGTGGTTGTCGACGATGATGCCACCGAGGTCGGAGACGGTCTCCATCAGGCTCTGGAAGCTGTCATACCAGTCCGTTGCGACCTCGAAGATGAACATGACGCCCTGGTGAGCGAATCCGAGCTGGAGATAGCCAACTTTGCCGACGTGGTTGACGAGGTATTCGGCGTCGTCGAGATCTTCTGAGGCGTCGTCTGGAAAGCTCTGGTCGCGGAGCTGGTCGAGCAGAATGGCGACGTCGGCCTTTTCGAGGATCACTTCACTCATGGTGACAAACGGTGCGCCGGCAGCTTTTGCGTGTTCGACGAAGTCCTTCCAGCCGTCGGCGTTTTCTTCTTCGAAGATTACTGTTGGAACTTCTTCTGTGACGTAGGCATTGAGCCGCCGCATGCCGTGGCCAGCGATAAACGCCACCATGTCGTCTTTGAGCGAGATAAGATTGTCAGGTTGCATTCGATAGTTATTGTCTCAGAAACGCCGGTGCATCGCACAGGAATCAACTTATGCAGGATCAACAGGCTGGCAGAAGGGACACCGCATTGGCAAAGTTTAAGCACCATGTCTTTATTTGTGTAAACGAGCGTGACGAGAGCGCTCCTCGACCAAGTTGCGGTCACTCCGGTGGAAAGAAGCTGAAGTCAGCGTTCAAAGATGCCGTGAAAGACGCCGGTTTGAAGGGGCAGGTTCGTGCGAACGAGTCGGGATGTCTTGATCAGTGTGAGCATGGGCCGGTGGTTGTGGTGTATCCGGACGCGGTCTGGTATGGGTTTGTTCATGTGAAGGACGTCGAGGAGATCGTCAGCGAACATCTGGTGCATGGACGTCCGGTTGACCGGCTCAGGTTGGCGGATACATGCCTGAATACTGAGAGTTGTCCGCATAAACCGATGCCTAAACGTAAGTGATCCACTCTGGATGGGGTATACCGGTTGCGTGGTATATTCGAAGGAAAGTCAAATGATTTTTTCTAAAGATTATGTTGGATACCTGGCGCGCCAGACGGTAAAGCATTTGGTCGCTGAGAAGATGATCCACACGGACAAGCCGGCTTTGGTCAACGAGCGCGTCACCGCTGGAATGGTCGACGAATTGGCGCTGGAAGACCGGATCAATGATGAAGTTCGGGTGATCCTCGAGGCCTTCCAGGACGATATGCGGAAGACCGGCGCAAGCTACCCGGAGATGTTCAAAAAGGTAAAGAACGAGCTGGCCCGCAAGTATAAGGCGGTGCTATGAGGATCTCTCGCGACAAGCTCAACAAGCTGGCCCATACGGTTGCCGACACTCTTGCGGAGATCCCTGAGGTGGACTTTCTGGAGGATCGGAACACGATCCGGCAGGAGGCGCGGAAGGCTCTCGAGAAGCTGCTGATGGAAGAGACGAAGATTGACGCGGCGGCACGGCAGAAGATCGCTTCGCAGCGAAAGATCATCGTTGAAGGGTCGCAGGAGTGGGACATCTTATACCGCAAGTACTACAACGATGAGGTAAAGAAGCTGGGGTTGTAAGAGCTTCTTTTTCAGGCTGGCGCGAGTCGCTCTGCATCGTTATTAGCTGATATAATTTGGTTGTAGCAGTAGAGAAGTTCCTCTCCTGTAAGGTTTCTGGCGTCATGGTGTAACTGGTTAACACGCCGCCCTCTCAAGGCGGAGAGTACGGGTTCGATCCCCGTTGACGCTACCAATCCTTTCCTTCTGCAACTTCGTGTTTTGGCGCCATGGTGTAACTGGTTAACACGCGGCCCTTTCAAGGCTGAGAGTACGGGTTCGATCCCCGTTGGCGCTACCAAACCCCTATAAATCAAGACTTAGCGAACAGCTATACTGTAGTTGTGAGTAAGACTTTCTATATCGAAACGTTTGGCTGCCAGATGAATGCCCATGACTCGGAAAAGGTCATCGGAACCCTGGAACAGCAGGGGTATGCGCGCGTTCAGGACGAAGGCGATGCTGGACTGATTCTGTATAACACCTGCTCGATTCGGGATAAGGCCGAGCAGAAGGTGTTTCATCGGCTGAATGAGTACAAGAAGCTGCAGGGCGAGGGGAAGAAGTTCGCCGTGCTGGGGTGCGTTGCACAGCAGGAGGGCGAGAAGATCTTCGAGAAGGCCCCGTATGTGTCGATGGTGGCGGGGTCGGCTTCGTATCGCAATCTGCCGGAGATGCTGCGCAGGCTAGAGGCCGGGGAAGAGCGGATTACAGGGCTCGATGACCGGCAGACGGATCTTACGTTTGAGACGGAGTTCACGGCGCGGTCGAATCCGCATCGCGGGTACATCACGATCATCGAGGGCTGCGATAAGTTCTGTGCTTATTGCGTGGTTCCTTATACGCGTGGCAAAGAGCGGAGCCGTACTGCTGCCTCTGTGCTGGTGGAGGCTCGCAAGATGGTGGATCTTGGGTTCACCGAGATTCAGTTCCTTGGACAGAATGTGAACTCGTATCGCGACCCGTCGGGGCGGATGTCGTTTGCGGAGTTGCTTGTGGCGGTTGGTGAGCTGCCGGGGATTCGGCGGGTGCGGTTCACGACGTCGCATCCGAGAGATTTTACGCGCGATATTGTGCAGGCGATCGACGATACGCCGACGCTGTGTGACCACATCCATCTGCCGGTGCAATCAGGCTCGACTGCCGTGTTGAAGGCGATGTCGCGGGAGTACACACGCGAGTGGTATCTGGAGCGGATGAGCTGGATCAAGGCGGCCAAGCGTGACATTAGCATCACCAGCGATATGATTGTTGGTTTTCCGGGCGAGACCGACGCCGACTTCGAGGAGACCATTACTTTGGTCGGCGAGGTGAAGTATGACGCTGTGTTTGCGTTCAAGTTTTCGCCGCGGCCGAACACGCCCGCTGTGACAATGGCCGATAGCATTCCAGACGAGGTTAAGTCGGAGCGGTTGAGGATTTTGATGGATCGTCAGCGCGAGATCCAACGCGAGCACTATGGGCGGCATCTCGGTGAGGTGCAGGAGGTGATGGTGGAGAGCTACAACCCATCGCGCAACCAGGTTGTCGGTCGCAGCTCGCAGAATAAGACGGTTAACTTTACTACCACTCAGATCATTCAGTCTCAGCCTCCGATTGGGAGCTACCTGCCGGTTCGAATCACGCAGACCTTGCCGAACTGCCTGGTAGGGGAGGCGATTGCAGACGCAGATGCTATTCCTTTTGTGCCTCTTCAACGTGTTTCGGACTTTGTGGTGCTTACCTGATGAGTTCTTCTTCCGTTCAACCCGTCGTGCAGGCTCCGAATGAAGTGGAGATGCAGATTCGCGGACTGATGATGGATCCGATTACGAATATGCCCATCATCGTCCTGAAAGACGTCGCAAGTGATCTTGTACTTCCTATTTGGGTTGGGATATTTGAGGCGAATGCGATCGCACTGGAACTAGAGAAGACGGCAACCCCGCGTCCGATGACGCACGATCTATTGCAGAATATGGCTCGAGGCCTGAATGCCGAGGTTCGCAAGGTGGTCGTGTCGGAGCTTCGCGATGATACTTTTTATGCCGTAATCTGGATGGACCATGCGGGCGAGACGGTCGCGATGGATGCGCGTCCGTCGGATGCGATTGCGCTTGCTCTGCGATGGGATTGTCCGATCTACGTCAATCGCGAGGTGCTGGAGAACTCCAAGCTGACCGCGAGCGGGGCGCAGAGTGTGAATGCTGACGAGATGCGGCGATGGCTCGAAAACCTAAACGACGACGATATGGGCCGCTACAAGATGTAGGTGACTGCTGCACTAGATTTCGTCAGCGGGTAGGCCGGTCAGTTGATGCAGAAGGCGGTCCCAAATTTCTCCGTATTGATCCCAACCGCCGAGACTTTTCACCTGAAGCAAAGCTGCTTCGCTCAATCTGCGCTGGAGTGCCGGATCGTCGGCGATCTGTTGCATTCGTTCGGTCAGAGCGTTGACGTCGCGATCAGGAACGATGAATCCCTGCTCTCCGTCTGTGAAGAGATCCTCCGCTCCAGTAGCGGTCGTTGCAAGCACTGGACACCCACATGCCATTGCCTGACCCTGGACCAGGGCGAGTCCTTCCTCGATGCTTGGCAACACCAGAAGATGGCTGGCACTCATTTTTTTTGCGAGCTGTGCCTGTGGAAGCGAGCCAGTCATGATCACGTTTTCGGTCGGCAGAGTCTGTAAGAGCGCGCGCATATCGTCCTGAATGCTGCCGACGATTGTGAGGCGTTTGTTTGGGTGCTTCAGGCGCGCAAATGCCTGGAGAAGATAAGGAACCCCCTTACGTAGGCTGACCTGGCCTGCGAAGAGAACCTCAAAGGAGTCCAGCGGCGGACTTTCTGTGCGAGTGAATTGATCGAGACGAACGCCATACGGAATTACGTGTACCTTCTCTGGCGCGATGCCCATCTGGATAAATGATCGCTTTGCTACTGTCGAGGGGACGGTGATGGCGTCGGCTGTCGCGTAGATCTTTTCCTCGCGCAGCGCGATGTGCGGCTTGCTGAGGGGTTGTGGAACGTTCCAGCGGCGATACTCCTCTGCAATGACGTTCTCTTGAAAACGTTGGTGGGTGGAGCCTCGATCGCAGATGAACTTGCCGCCACTGGCTTGTACGTTGCGGCCTGTGAGTAGGCCCGCGCCGGAGATGGCAATAAATGCGTCACAAGGAGACATGATTCTGTTGGTCCAGCGGTCGAAGCTAAGGGCGGTCCAGGAGTTCATCTTCGACGAAAGACGCTCGGGATAGAAACGCGTCTGGTTCAGAAGATAATCCGTCGTATGAAGGACGGGAAAGCAGCTCACGAGGGATCGGGGCAGGCCTTCACGTTTGAGTCTTGCCCAAGGCCAGGTGGAGTAGATCTTCTGAAGATGATTGCGGCGGTGCAGCTGATGCGCCAGTTCGAAGTGGTGGAAGACTCCAAAGACGGCCTGGGTAACTTTCATGAGAGGGGTAACTTTCTGTGGCAATGCTAGCAGATGAGGCGAGTTGAGAGGACTGTCACGGTGGACAGTACAATCGGTGTGCGTGGATTGATGATGTGGATTGAATAAGGGGAAGGATGCTGGCTCGTATACTGCTTGCCGCGGAAAAACTGTTCCGCAAGAAGGTCGCCGCGATTGACGCTGCCGAAGTTAAGCAGGTTCTCATCCTGGAGTATCAGGTTCCGCTTGGATGCTGTGTGCATCTGACACCGGTCTACGAAGCGCTCAAGCGTTGTCGACCGGAGATCAAGGTTGCAGTCGCGACGCGTGGGCTTGGAGTGGAGGTGTTACGGCACTCACCTTACGTCGATCATGTGATCGATACTCCGAATCCGCTGACAGATTTGAGGGCAGCGGTTTTCTCTTTGAGAGCACAGTTGAAGGAGTTGAACCTCGAACCTGACTGTGTGTTGACGGGTGCCTCGGATCTGCGGACGAGGATCGCTCTGGTTGGGTTACTCGGGGTGGGTGGGTGGCGAGGTGGATTTAATTTGAAGGCGGGGACGCTTTATCAACGACCCCTGAGCTATGACCCTGGGCTGAGTTTGATCGACAATAATCTGAGACTTGCTGGGATGGTGGGGTGCGAGGCAAAAGCGCTTGAGCCGCATGTATTTTTTTCGCCGAAAGACGCAGAGACAGCCCGGTTGCTGCTGGCGGAGACTAATCCTGAAGGCCGGCCGTTGGTGGCAATGGTGACTCAAGGTAGTGGAGGCCAGGCGACCGGCTGGCATACCGAGCGGTTTTCGCAGGTGATTCGCCATGCGTCTGAAAAGCTTGGATGTGCCGTTGTGTACGTCGGGACTGCGAGCGATGGCCCCGCTATTGAGGAGATTCGTCAGGCTTCCGGAAGCATTGGAAGCTCGATCGCAGGACGGACGAGCGTGACGGAGCTTGCGTGTGTGTTGGCGATGAGCGACGCGATGGTTACGCTGGATACTGGGACGATGCATGTTGGGCGTGCAGTGAAGACGCCGATGGTGGTGTTGGGGCCATCGTGGCAGAGGCCGCTCGAGTGGCTGCCGCTGAAGGTGGCCAACGTCAGGATTCTGCGCGGTGTAGATCGCGATACCGTTCCGGCGAACTACAAACTCGATGAGATATCTGCGGAGAGCGTTATTGAGGCGCTAGACGACCTCTTCCGGGCGTACGCGCCGAGTGTCGAAGCTCGGAGAGATCGCCTGGAGCAGAGTTTGTCGTCGATTGATGTTCTGCCTACCGCGAGCTGAGGCTTAGCGGAGGCAGAGATCGTTGAGGTGGGTGAAGAACTCTGGAAAGCTGATGGCGGCGGCATCTGCCCCGTTGATCTCGGTGTCGCCGGTGGCGCGGAGAGCAGCGATGGAAAACGCCATGGCGATGCGGTGATCGCTGCCTGAGTCGATCTGCGCGCCGTGCAGGTGCTGCTTGCCAGGGATAACGAGGCCATCTTCGTGTTCGGTAAATTCCGCGCCCATGGCGCGCAGATTTTTGGCGACAAGTGCGATGCGGTCTGACTCTTTGACGCGGAGTTCTTTGGCATCGCGGATCGTAATGCCGTCACTGGTGTAGGGGGCGATGGCGGCAAGGACGGGCAGCTCGTCGATGATCTGGGCGGCGAGCGCTCCGCCGATGTGCATGCCGCGAAGACCATTGGGAGAGACGTTGACCTGGATGGTTCCCGTTAGTTCACCGTGGTGCTCTTCGACGTTGAGGACTTTTATCTTGCCACCGAGCGCGGTGATGACGTCGAGCAGGGATGCTCGGGTGGGGTTCATGCCGACTCCGTCGAGGATGAGGTTGGAGTCGGGGAACAGTAACGCGGCACAGAGAAAGAAGGCTGCGGAGGAGAGGTCGCCGGGGATGGTGGCGTCAATCGCGGTAAGAGTCTGGCCACCTGCGATGCTTAGTTTCGCTACGTCGCTGGCTGCGGAGCTGTCGCGGGTGAGGGCGGCTCCGAAGGCGCGCAGGGCGTGCTCTGAGTGGTCACGGGTACGAATGGATTCGGTGAGGCTGGTGGTGCCGTTGGCTTGGAGTCCGGCGAAGAGAACTGCGGTTTTAACCTGCGCGCTGGGGATGGGGGTGTCGAAGTCGATCGCCTGGAGTGGACCACCGTGAATGGTGATCGGCGCGTGTCCGTCAACGAGGTCGATCTTCGCGCCCATCTTGACGAGGGGCTTTCGGATACGCTCCATAGGGCGGAGGGTGAGGGAGTGATCGCCGATCAGGGTGAAGGTATGCGGATGCGGGGCGATGAGTCCAGCAAGCATACGCATTGTTGAGCCAGAGTTGCCGCAATCAAGATGCGCCGACGGTTGCTGGAACGCTCCACCGGTGCCAGTAATCTCGATTGTTTTGTCTGCCTTATGAGTGACCTTGGCTCCAAGGGCTTCCATGCAGGTAAGTGAGGAGTGCGGGTCGGCGCCAGTGGAGAAGTTTGACAGGCGCGTTGTCCCTGCGGCGATACCCGCCAGCATGGCGTAGCGATGTGAGATGGATTTGTCGCCGGGGAGGGTGATCGAGCCTTGCAGACTGCGGGCGGGGCGGATTATTTGGGTGTTCGACGTGGAGGACATTTGCATACAGCTTAAATGGTTTTTGGTGCGTGTGGTTGCGATCCGCTGTTTCGATCGTGGGTGAACAAGATCACGGTGGTGAACGAAACGACTTCCTGTTGCGTAGATTGACCTGAAGGAGAAGGGATGCATCTCATGTACGTTGCTGGATTGTTGAAGGCAGGTCGTCGGAGATAGCAACTTTGGGATGCGGAGTGCGTCCATTAGAGGATGACTTGGTCGGCGCTTCGATTAGAGCAGGCGCCAAAAGTAGTTAAGCAGGACAACGAAAAGGATTGATAGATGACTCCTCAGGAACAGGATATGATCGGCGGCCTTATCGACCGCGTGCAAAAGACGCAGCTGGCAGAGAAAGATATGGACGCGGAACAGATGCTACAGCAGGGATTAGGGCGGAACCCGGATGCGCTGTACATTCTTGCGCAGACTCTACTGGTGCAGAAGTATGCGTTGGAGCAGGCACAGGCGCAATTGACTCAGGCGAAGTCGCAAATCGAGCAGATGCAACAGCATCCGGAGCCGAAGCATGCGACGAGTTTTCTGGGAAGCCTGCTGGGGCGAAATGACGCGCCCGCGCCGCCTCCCCCGCCGCCTCAGGGGTATGTGCAGGCGCCGGCCCAGAGTTATCCGCCGTATGCGCCTGTGGGGGGTGGGTATGGTGCTCCGCAGTATGGAGCGCCGATGGGAGGAGGTGGAGGCGGGTTTCTGCAGGGCGCGCTGCAGACGGCGGCCGGTGTAGCCGCGGGAGCGCTTGCCTTCGAGGGTGTTGAGTCGCTGATGCACGGGTTCGGGCACGCTGCGGGATATGGCGGCGGCCAGGGATTTGGGGGCTTCGATGGTGGTCAGAGGCCGACGGAGGAGGTCGTTAACAACTACTACGGCGATTCAGGCGGCGACCGCGGCGGACATGATGCCTCTGCTGCCGAGAGGAGCGAGGGAGATCGCGAGGATCGGGACTTTGGGTCTAAAGATGATCGCGATCCGCTGTATGGGGCGGGTGACGATAGCGGGTCAAGCCTGGATGACAGTGTCACCGACAACGTGGACGATGCTTCGTTCGACGATAGCGGCAGTGACTTTGGGGATGACGGTTCGGGCGGTGGAGGAGACGATAGTAACTTCGCGTAAAGCGCGAACCTTGGTCTGTTAGACTTCGTGAGTTCAGCCTTGCAGGCTAAGGTTCGATGTTCATTTCTTGTTGTGATCCATGGGCCCGGGAAGAAAATCTTCAGGACACAGGGAGACACACGGATGAAGATCATCGCAGGTGTAGCGCTCGGCGTGTTGGTGGCCGCCTCTACGTCAATGCACGCAGACTTCAGCTACACCGAGACGACGCAGGTCACAGGCGGTTCGATGTTGGGCCTGATGAAGATGGCTGGAACCTTCAACAAGCAGGCACGTCAGGTGGGAGAGCCTGTTGTCTCGACCGTCTCCATTCAGGGCAATCGCATGGCCCATATAAGCCCCGACCGGACCGAGATCATCGACCTGGATGCGGAGACGATCACTGATATTGACACGTTGAAGCGGCAGTACACCGTGACAACTTTTGCGCAGATGAAGCAACAGATGGAAGCGGCCGCGGAGAAGGCGAAGGCGCAACAGCAGAAGAGTCAGCCTGCAAGTCCCGACCAACCTTCGACGGCGGACGTCAAGTTTCAAGTGCATGTGAAAAATACTGGGCAGTCAAAGGATGTCTCTGGCCTGAGTGCAAACGAGTCGATTCTTACGATGAATATGGATGCGACCGACAAGAGCTCGGGACAGACCGGATCGATGGCGATTACGAATGACATGTGGCTCGCGCAGGAGATTCCAGGCTACGACGAGGTCAAGGAGTTTTACAGGAAGTTTGCGCTGAAGATGGGAACAGTCTTTAGCAGTGCGGTTAGTCCGGCCATGATGGCTCAGTATCGCGGGGCGGGGCAGGGGATGGCTGACATGGCAGAGGAGATGTCCAAACTGAAAGGAACTCCTGTATTGCAGGTGATGCGGATGGGAATGACTACTGATGGTAAGCCTTTGCCTGCTGCTTCGGAGGCTCCGCTGCCGCCATCAGATGCAAGCCCTGCTATGCCGAGTGCGGGAGAAGTGGCGCAGCAGTCCGCTTCCTCGGCGATTGCGAGCTCGATTCCGTTTGGACTTGGAGGATTCGGGCATAAGAAGAAGGCTGATCCTCCTCCAGCGGATCCAAATGCAGCCGCCACGTCTGCGCAACCGACATCGAGCGTACTGATGGAGACGAATACCCAGCTAACGAGTTTTTCTCGAACGGTGAACGAGGCTAATTTTGTCGTGCCGGCAGGGTTCAAGCAGGTGCAGGTGAAGACCGCGAACTAATGGCGTCCTTGCGCGCCGCTGGTTCAAATTGCCCGCAGAACTACGATGGTCTCATCGTCAAAGTGGTCTGTGCCGGATTGAAAGTCGGTGACGGACTGGAGAATGGCGTCTACGGTCGACTGTGCGGTGGGATGGTGTTGGGATTCGAGGAGGTGGGTGAGGCGTTCGTCTCCGAACATCTCGCCGGTCGCGTTAATGGCGTCGACGATGCCGTCGGAGAAGAAGACGATGAGGTCGCCAGGACGAGTTGAGAGGGTGAACTCTTCGTACTCAGCGTTGGGGAAGAGGCCGAGAGGAAAGCCTTCGGCCTGAATGGTGCGGACGCTGGGTGGTTTGGCCGGATCGGCGCTGGCGGCGACGAAGAGGGGCTGAACAGAGCCGGCGTTAGCGATTTGGAGCGTCTGATTGCTGTCGTCCCAGACGGCCAGAAGCATCGTGACGTACTGGGAGTCGAGCTTGCGCTCCTGGAGTTGGTCGTTGAGCGCGGCTAGCATCGCTGCAGGTGAGAGGTGCTGAGGAGCGAGGGAGCGGAGAATACCGCTGACGAGCGCGGCGTAGAGCGCCGCTGGTGCGGCCTTGCCGCTGACATCTCCTACTGCGAGAGCGATGCGGCCGTGTCCATAGTCGAGGTAGTCGTAGACATCGCCTCCGATGGAACGGGCGGCTACGAACTGGGCGGCAATCTCGGCGCGTTCGAGTATTGGAGGACGAGAGGGCATGAGGCGAAGCTGGACCTGGCGAGCCATGTCGAGGTCGCGCTCCATGCGCTGCTCCTCCTCGTGAATGCGCTGGTAGAGCTTGGCGTTGGCGATGCTGATGGCTACCTGCGAGGCGAGGGTTGAGAGGGTTCGCTGGTGGTCTTCGTTGTAGTAGTTGACGCGCGTGTGTTCGAGGTCGAGGACGCCGATGACCTCGCCTTTGTAGACCAGCGGAATGGCCAGCTCGGAGCGAACTTCGGGGTTGGCTTCGACGTAGCGGGGATCTTTGCGGACATCGGGAGCGAGGATCGGCTCGCGTAGCTGTGCGGCGGTGCCGATGAGGCCTTCGCCGAGGGCGATGGTGCGCTCGCGGGTGACGCGCTCGCCGAAGCGGGAGGAGAAGCGGTGCTCGAAGAGCTGGGTGCGATCGTTCCACAGAAGGATGGTGAACATGTGGAAGTCGATGACGCGCTTTGAGCAATTGGCCGATGCGCTCTAGAAGGTCGTCAGGATCAAGGATGCTGGTGATCTCGCGGGAGATGTCGTTGAGGACGCCAAGTGTCTGGGCCTGACGCGAGACGCGAGTGTAGAGACGGGCGTTTTCGACTGCGATTGCCATGCGTGAGGCGACGAGTTCGAGGAGACGCTGGTTTTCGTGAGTGAAGTACGCCGGAATTTCGGACTGCAGGTCGAGAACGCCGATGACCTTGTTCTTGACGACGAGGGGTACGGCTAGTTCGGAACGCACGTTAGGGTTCGCGTCGATGTAGTTTTCGTGTTGCGTGACGTCTTCGACGAGGAGGGACTTGCGTTGCAGTGCGGCCTGACCGGAGACGCCCCGGCCGAGCTTGATGCGCATCCGTTCGATTTCAGTGGTGTGGCCGATCTGGAAGCGCATGCGGAGGTCGCCGCCGCGTTCGTTGATGAGGAGGATGGCGAAGATCTTGTAGTCGATCACAGCCCGGACGAGATCTGCGACCCGGTGCATGAGAGTGTTCAGGTCGAGGGTAGTGTTGAGGGCGTCGGCGAGGTTGTGAAGGAAGTCGACCTGGAGGGGTTCGACACGAATTTTCGGGTCTGCGGCGTGTGGATGAAAGAGCTGAGGCGCGGTCGGTCGGTAGTCGCCTTCGAAGTGGTGTTCCTGAGGGGGCGTGGAGGGGCCGGTGGGTGAAGCACTGCTCGGTTTGGTCGGCGGAGGCATTCTGCTTTGCGTTGATATTACCGGGTGAGGTTAGGTTTGGGGAGTATCTGGTCAAGATGGTTGACATTGAGTTATTTAGCTCAATGCTGAATGTGATTTTGCTGACCGGAGGGTTGAAGATCTCTAGTGTTTATGAACAACCGTCAAGGTACCCCCCGGGGGGTATTGAATTGTAAGTCAATCATTTTCAATGGGTTGAAAAATGTGGTCTCTCCAAAATCGTCATTCGAAAAGGCTTAGAGGTAAAATCGTCATTCGAAAAGGCTTAGCTGCCCCTGCTGCAAAACGAAAGGCCCCGATACCCGGGGCCTTACCTGATGATTCAATTATACCGAAGGGCGCATAACTCATACGTCAGATTTATGTAATTCATACCAAAGGCTTTAGTTCAACGTGGCCCTTGACAAGAATTTAGCGTTTTGAGTCAATAGCCTGCGCCGGATGATTGGGATTGGGTGGTATGGCCGGCCAGCTCGTTGACGATCTTGACGCTGGCGCTGGCTCCAATGCGGGAGGCACCGGCGTGAAGCATGAGAGTGGCGTCGGAGAGGGAGCGGATGCCACCTGAGGCCTTGACGCCTGCGTGGTGGCCGGCGACTCCGCGGAGGAGGCTGATGTCGTCGGCGGTGGCTCCGCCGGTGGAGAAGCCGGTACTGGTCTTGAGGAAGTCGGCGCCTGCCGAGAGCGCCAGTTCTGCGGCGCGAAGTTTCTCCTCGAAGGTGAGGAGGCAGGTCTCGAGGATGACTTTGACGATGGCGCCTGAGGCGTGGGCGATCTCAACGACGCCGTGGATGTCTTGCCGGATGGCTTCGTAGTCGCTGGACTGGCCCGATTTCAGTAGTCCGACGTTGAGGACCATATCGATGTCATGGGCGCCGTGCTGGAGCGCATGGGCGGTCTCTTCGCGCTTGGAGATCGATAGGGACGCGCCGAGAGGGAAGCCGATCACGACCCCGACAGAAATACCTGTGCCGGTAAGAGCGGCGGCGGCAAGGGGAACCCAAGTTGGGTTGACCATGGCGCAGGCGAAGCGGTGCTCGGCTGCCTCATGACAGAGCTGGAGGACCTGGGTTCGAGTGGCGTCGGGTTTGAGCAGGGTGTGGTCGAGGACGGCTGCGAGATTTTGCGGGGAGGAGAGTGTGTGTGCGGCGAAGGCTGCGGCGTCAAAGTTCTCTGGGCCGTTGGGGGTGGGATCGGTAATGGACAGCGTGTTCAACTGAGTACTCCTTCGGCGAGGGGAGGTGTCCGCGCCGGGTTACTTTCTATCATACCGAGGTTAAGACTGGCTTTTGTGCCTCCTGCCAAGCCAGGGCCATGTCGTCACGAAGGAAGTTGTAAAGTTGCTCGCCGGATTCTTTGTCACGGGCTCGAAGCACCGCGCTGGGATGGATGGTTGCGACGACCTGTTTGGCGTATGGGGTTTCCAGAATCTTTCCGTGATCTTTCATCAGAGCGAAGGTGCCACCTAACAACGACTTCGAGGCAGAAGCTCCGAGGCAGAGGATGACGTGAGGGCGAACGGCATCGAGTTCAGCGAGCAGCCACGGTCGGCAGGCGCTGATCTCCGACATCCGAGGATTTTGGTGAAGGCGAACCTTGCCGCGCTGGACGAATTTGAAATGCTTGACCGCGTTGGTCAGGAAGATCTTCGAGCGGTCGATGCCGAGTTCAGCCATGACGCGGTCGAGGATCCTTCCCGCAGGGCCGACGAACGGCTCCCCCTGGAGATCTTCCTGATCGCCTGGTTGTTCGCCAACGAGGATAAGTTTCGCATGACCGGCGCCTTTGCCCGGGACGACCTGCGTGGCGTGTTTGTACAGATCGCAGCCTTCGCATGAGGGAAGTGCCTTGCGAATCGCGGTCAGGTTGTGCTCTGCAGGAACGAAGGGCTGGGCGGACGGCTGTTGCTTCTGGACGGTGACCATGGCGGAGACTCGGCTTTGAGATTTGGCGATGAGTTCAGGAAGCAGAGAGACCTCTGGAAGATTCTTCCAGTAGCGGACCGGCATCTCGTTGCGCATGGCGCTCGGGTTCAGGCGCGCCGGGTTGTAGATGCTGGCGTAGTAAGAGCGCCAAAGGTCTTCGAGCTCGTCTTCAGCAGGGGCTGACTCGCGCGGAAGGCCGGGAGCAAAGGTGAGTTCTTTGTTGGTGGGGTCCCAGGAGACCGAGGCGTCTGGTGTGAGGATGGTCCACCGCATGATGCCAAAGCGTTCAGCAAAGAAGGGCGCGGCGAGCGGGAGGATGCGGTGGTCGGGCTGATACCACGCGATGAAGTGCTCGCAAGTGTCGGGCTGTGAGGGAGTCGGAGTTGCGTGGGGATCGGGATCGCAGTTTGGCAGCTCGGTGCGGCTTAGGCCGAAGGGCGTTGGTGTGGCGAGAACGAGGTGATGCGGCTCGGGTTCGGTGGGGAGGGATTCGTCGACCACGATGGGGCGGCCGTTTGGGTCGCCCGGTTCGAGCACCATGCGGAAGCGCACGAAGGCATGCATCTTGTGAAGATCGCGGCGGACCTGTGATTCGAGACGTTCGAGCTCCGAGATGTCAGGGTCGACGGAGAACTTGAGGAGACTGCGGTTGTCTTGAAGGCGATAGAGGATTCGGTAGAGCAGATTCCATCGTTTGGGATCGCGATGAACGGCGGCGAACTTTGCGGATTCGAGAAAGGCTTTCGATGTGTGCGGCGTGAGTATCGGATCACCGGTTGGGGTGTCCGATGTTGCGAGCGCGAGGTCGAGTGGGTTCGGCACCGTTGCGTCCTGCATGTCGATCTCTTCGGGACGATAACCGAGGTGCAAGGCATCGCGTGCAGCATCGCGCCATGCGTTGAAGTCGGGTTCGAGAGAGATGCGCTTCATTAGATTGAGCCGGTGAGAGCACTGATGGGAGCGAAGAGGTCGAGCTGAGTGGTTTCGGGTTTTTCGTTGATATTGGTTTGGCGACCAGGGAGATGGTCGACGGTGATCAGATATGGCAGAGCGCTTTTGATGCGGACGTGGAGTTTGCGGAGGTCGTCCAGAAGTAGTTGATGATACCTGCGGATGCTCAGGATGCGCTCGACGTTGCGGTAGCCGATGCCGGGAACGCGCAGGAGAGCTTCGCGAGGTGCGGCGTTGATGTCGACGGGGAAGAACTCGGGGTGAGTCTTCGCCCATGCGGTTTTGGGGTCTTCGGTGAGGGAGAGATCGGGAGTTTCGGCGCGTGGTGAGTTCGGCGGCGTCGAAGCCGTAGAAGCGCATGAGCCAGTCGGACTGGTAGAGGCGATGCTCGCGGATCAGGGGGGCGGCCTTGAGCGGAAGGCGAGCGTCGGCTTCAGGGTAGGGGCTGAAGCCGGTGTAATAGATGCGGCGGAGTTTGTACTGGCCGTACAGATGGGTGGCGGTTGTGAGGATCTCGCGGTCGCTGGCGGGAGTGGCGCCGACGACCATCTGGGTGGACTGCCCGGCGGCGGCGAACTTTGGTGCGAGAGGCGATTTGCGACGGTCTTCGTCGGCCTCCTCCTTGCGAGTCGGGATCTGGCTCATCGTGGATTCGATGACGGCGGACTTCTTTTCGGGGGCGAGCTGGACGAGGTCCTGCTGCGTGGGGAGTTCGATGTTGGCGGAGAGGCGGTCGGCGTAGAGGCCGGCTTCGTCGATGAGGCGTTCAGTCGCAGCCGGGGATGGTCTTGAGGTGGATGTAGCCGCCGAACTTGTGGACCGGTGCGCAGCGTTTTGGCGACTGCGATGAGCTGCTCCATGGTGTAGTCGGGCGACTGGATGATGCCGGAGGAGAGGAAGAGGCCTTCGATGTAGTTGCGCTTGTAGAAGTCGAGGGTGAGGTTGACGACCTCTTCCGGAGTGAAGCGGGCGCGGCGGATGTCGGAGGAGACGCGGTTGACGCAGAAGACGCAGTCGTAGGTGCAGAAGTTGGTGAGGAGGATTTTGAGCAGGGAGACGCAGCGGCCGTCGGGCGTGTAGCTGTGGCAGATGCCCATGCCGTCGGAGTGGCCGACGCCTTCGCCGTTGCCGGCTGCGCTTGGCTCCGGAGGAGGCGCAGGAGGCGTCGTACTTGGCGGCGTCGGCGAGGATCTCGAGTTTCTGCTGGACATTCATATGGCTATGTGAAGTCGCGCATCTCGAAGGTGAGATGCTTGATTATAGCGAATAAAAAGCGAATATAGGGATCACCCTTGATTCGATTTCAGCTCTTCAACATCAAAAGAGGGTGAGCATAGACAAGAAAAACAATGGGTTGAGGCTTTCGGTGCTGGATCAGTCGCCGGTGCCGGCAGGGAGTACTCCGGGGCAGGCTTTGGCGAACTCGATCGAGTTGGCGAAGCTGGTGGATGGGCTTGGGTATAACCGGTTCTGGATGTCGGAGCATCATGCGATGGATACGCTGGCGTGTACAGCGCCGGAGGTGATGCTCGCGCGGATCGGTGCAGAGACGAAACGGATTCGGATTGGGTCGGGCGGGATTATGCTGCCGCACTACACCTCGCTGAAGGTGGCGGAGTGTTTTCGGATGCTGCATGCGCTCTATCCCGACAGGGTTGACCTTGGGCATTGGGCGCGCACCTGGTGGTGGGCCGATCGAGGCTCTGGCGTTGAAGCGAGACCGAAAGACGAAGATGCTGGATGACTTTCCGGATCAGGTGAGTGAGTTGCTTGCGTTTCTGGGGCACCGGTTTCCTGAGGGGCATCCGTTTGCGGGGATTCGGGTTTCGCCGGAGATGCCGGGTGGGCCGGATGTGTGGATGCTGGGGTCAAGCATGTGGAGCTCGGCGGCGGCGGTGGAGTTTGGGCTGCCTTATTCGTTTGCGCACTTCTTCAGTCCGGTGAATACGAGAGCGGCGATTGAGACGTATCGGCGGAGTTTTACTCCTAGCATCTATCGAAGCGAGGCCGAAGCTACTGTAGCGGTAGGGGTGATTTGCGCGGAGACGCAGGAGGAGGCGGAGTTTTTGGCTTCGAGTGTGCGACTGCTGCAGCGGAGGATTCGACAGGGAGATCGCAGGCCAGTGGCTTCGCCGGACGATGCGGTGAGAGAGCTGAGGCTGCTGGGCGATATGCCGATGGAGGAAGGCGAGTGGCCGAGATACTTTGTGGGGACTCCGTCGCTGGTAAAGGAACAGCTGGAGTTGATGGCTGACGAGCTGGGGATTCACGAGCTGATTGTGAATACGATTGTGTGGGAGCAGGCGAAGCGATTGAGAAGTTATGAGCTGTTGGCCGGAGAGTTTGCGAAGTAGATCGCAGGATTAAATTTCAAGCGAGCGCGTGATTCAATCTACGTAGAGGATGAGGCCGTTGAGAGAAATTGCATTAGCCGTCGGGATTTGCCTGAGCTCAATTTTTTGCGTTGCACAACAGAAGGCGGATGACCTGCCGGAGAACTATAAGACAGTACTAACCTCGGATTTTGCGAAGGTCATTCGAGTTCACTATGGTCCGTATGAGAAGGTTCCGGTGCATAACCATCCGGAGATGCCTACGGTGTATGTGTATTTGAACGACTCCGGCCCAGTACAGATAACACATTACGATGAGAAGGCCACCTCGATTGTGCGGCCTCCAACCCACAAAGGTGCGTATCGAGTGAGTGCGGGAAAGATGGAGCGGCACTCGGTGGAGAACCTGAGCGCGCTGCCTTCGGATTTTTTGCGGGTGGAGCTGCCGGGGTTTCGTGTAGAAGATCCCAAGCTGGAGTTTCGGGGGAAGGCTCCGGAGGATCTCTCGCATGACATCTCGGCGGTAGAGTTTACGACGCCTGGTCTGACGATTACGAGGGCAGTGTGTGTGGATGCGACGCCATGTAAGGTGCAGACGGCCGCACGACTCAGGCGATCGTGGTTGCGTTTTCGGATGTTGTGTTGAGCGAGAAGAGTGGGGCTGGCGAGAAGCGGACAGCGCTGAAGTCGGGTGATGTGATGGCTGTGCAGGCTGCGGGAGAGTTATTCCTGTCGGCTGCAGATCGTGAAGGGGCGCATATTCTCGTGATCTCAGTCGAAGATGAGCCCCATCAGAGATAAGAACGCGGCTTAGTGGCCGGCGACCTCGGCAGGGAAGATGCGAATGTCGTCGACACCGCGGTAACGCTCGGCGTAGTCCATGCCGTAGCCGATGACGAACTGGTTGGGGATTTTGAAGGCGACGTAGTCGGCTTCGATGGGGACGAGGCGGCGCTCGGGTTTGTCGAGGCAGGTTGCGATTTTGAGTGATGCCGGCTTGTGCTGCAGCATGAGGCCGCGAAGATAGCTGAGGGTGAGGCCGGTGTCGAGAATATCTTCGACGATGATGACGTGTTTGCCTTCGATGGGGTTGTCGATGTCCTTGATGAGTTTGACGGCGCCGGAGGAGACGCGGGCGCGGCCGTAGCTGGAGACGGCTACGAAGTCGAAGGTGTTGTCTACATCGATGGCGCGGGCGAGATCGGCGAGGAAGATGGCTGCGCCTTTGAGGACGCCTATGAGGACGATCGATTGGCCGGCGTAGTCAGCGGTGATCTGTGCACCGATCTCGCGGGTGCGATCGGCGATCTGCTGTTTGGTGAAGAGAATCTCCATTGTTGAGGCAGGGGGGAAGACGGGCGTGCTTGCGGGTGGCGTACTGGATGGCATAAGGGATAGCCTAGCGCGAAATAGAGGTTGAAGGGAAACGCCGCTATACTTTAAATGAGCGAGGATTATGTTTCCCTATATCGATATTGGCCCGGTACACCTGGGTACGTTTGGGTTGTTGTTGTGGCTGGCTGCGGTGGCAGCGACGGTGGTGCTGTATAGAAATTTTGCTCGTAATGGCGTGGACGCCGATGCGCTGAATATCGTGGCTTTTGTCGTGATCGCGGGCGTGATCGGCGCGAAGACGTGGCACGAGTTGCAGAATCTAGCTGACCTGCGGGTGGAGTTGGAGCAGATTGGTGCGCCAGGATGGCATCGGCCGTTGGATGTGGTGATGGATTTTCTCCACTGGTTTCAGGCTGGATTCGCATGGTTTGGCGGGATGCTGGCCGGGATTGGGATGTTGATGTGGCAGGGCCGCCAGGCAAGGCCCGATGGGTTGACCGGATGGAAGGCAGCGGTGCGGATGCTTGATCTTGCGGCTCCGGCGGCGGCGATAGGGTACGGTGTGGGGCGGATTGGATGCCTGACGTCGGGCGACGGCGACTATGGGATCAACACCACACTGCCGTGGGGAGTACATATGGCGAAGAACGCTGCTGGTGCCGCCGACTCCTCCGGATGCGCTGGTGCAGCCAACTCCGATCTACGAGTTTTTGTTTGCGATGGTGCTGGCGTGGTTGCTGTGGCAGCTGGGACGGAAGGCGAGGCCAATCGGCTGGCTGACGGGGTTGTATTTGGTGTTGAGTGGGTTGGGGCGGTTTCTGGTTGAGTTTGTGCGGATCAATCCGCGGATTTACTGGGGCATGAGCAACGCACAGGTTGCGGCGCTGGGGTCTGTGGTGGTGGGGCTGATTGTGATGATGGTGACGCGACGGGGAACAGTAGTTGCGGCGCCAGTGGTTGAGGTGAGTTCGTAGAGGGGCGTCTCTACGAACTCACTTTTGGTGAGGCTGGGTTAGGGTCTGTCGCGCGCCATCTCTTCGCGGATGGGTGGCTGTGGAGCGGCGAAGAAAGTAGTCGAGATGAGGCCGCCTATGATTGCGCCGAGAATCGGAGCGACCCAGAAGAGCCACAGTTGGCTGAGTGCCCAACCGCCGACGAAGATTGCCGGGCCGGTGCTGCGCGCGGGATTGACCGAGGTGTTCGTCACCGGAATGCTGATGAGGTGGATCAGCGTGAGGCAGAGGCCGATGGCGATGGGGGCGAATCCTTTGGGGGCGCGCTCGTCGGTTGAGCCAAGGATGACGAGAAGGAAGAATGCGGTGAGGAGCACCTCGGCCACGAAGCATGCGAGAAGCGAATAGCCGCCGGGGGAGTGGTCCGCGTAGCCGTTTGAGGCAAATCCACCGGTGAGCGAGAAGCCTGGTTTGCCGCTGGCGATGATGTAGAGGACGCCTGATGCGGCGATGGCTCCGAGGACCTGGGCAATGATGTAGGCGGGAAGCTCTGAGGCGGGGAAGCGCTTGCCCGCGACGAGTCCGATGGAGACTGCGGGGTTGAGGTGGCAGCCCGAGACGTGGCCGATGGCGAAGGCCATGGTGAGGACAGTGAGGCCGAAGGCAAGCGAAACTCCGACAAAGCCGATGTTGAAATTGACTCCGGGAATGGAGGATGGGAAGGCTGCAGCGAGGACGGCACTGCCGCAACCGCCGAAGACAAGCCAGAAGGTGCCGAAAAACTCCGCTGCTGCACGTTTCGAAAGATGCATTGTGGCTACCTGTTCTTTCTCTAATTGGATTTTCGTATAACTGAGAAGATGACTGGGAGACAGGGCCCGAACTCATTACGGAACTGGCAGGGGAACGCCAACGCTGGATCTACGAGCGTGCACTTCCACCGTGACGGCGGCGCTGCCTTTTTTGGTAGCCGAATCGTAGCACGGCGCAAGACTATTCGCTGTGAAATTTTGTTAGGACGGGTTGAAGCGGAAGGATTTAGAGACGCTTCAGGTAGGCTTTGGCAGCTTCGAGTTCGGGGAAGAGGCGCTCTTCGGCCTGGAACTCGCGGGAGTGGACGCAGCGGCGGCCAGCTTTGACACGGACGGGGTGCTTGAGGTGGAGCATCTCGTGGTAGAGGAGGTACTCGATGGCGCAGCGGGGAGTGTCGGGGCGATCGAAGACGCGGCTGACGACGATGGTGTTGTGGGCGGCGTCATAGTGGCCGAGCATGCGGCGGGCGTGGTGGGCGCTCCAGGTCAAGGTGGGCCGGCCGAGGAGGCCATGGAAGAAGCGGGTGTTGAGAGAGTCGAAGACTTCGTTGAGATCGTAGTGGTGGCCTGTGGGAGCTGAGAGGCGCTTGCGGCCGCGCGTCTGGCGGATGTGCTCGGCTTGGCGGGAGATGGTCTCGGAGGAGACGTGACGGCGGTAGCGGTCGGCGTGGGTTGGAGCGATGGGTTTCTTGTAGAGCTTGGCGAGGAGGATGTGGGCGATGGCGTGATGGATGGATTCGGGCGCGGCTTCAAGCAGGTCGGAGAGACGGACGTGGAGGCGGCCTTCGCGAAGACGGATGGTGGTGTTGAGAGAGGTGAAGCGGCGGAAGCGGATGTCGAGTGGGGGGATGGGCGCGCGAGGACGGAGTTCGCGGTATTGCTCCTCGAAGATGGCGATGAGGGATGTGGGCGTGGTGGATTTAGCGGCTCGGGGCTTTCTGGGGCGTGGAACTCGCGAGGGCTGGAGTTTGGTCGCAGGCTCCTGGGATTCGGGTGGGAGGACAGGGAAGAGCGTTGGGGCTGCTGACGGAGAGAAGAGCTGCAGGAACTGGCGCAGGTGTGAGGGGCCGGGATGCTTCGGTGTGGTCAGAGCTCGTCCTTGGTGCGGAGAGGGACTCCGTACAGAACGATTTTATAAGAGAAGCATGGTGTTGCGGATGTAACGAAGAAGGTGAACTCTGCTTGGTACATTGTTCGGCACAGAAGACAGGAGAGGCTTCAGCGCGGATCGACCAGGCCCATGCCGATCATTCCGAGTGCGGTGATGCTGGGGAGAAAGAAGTAGTCTCCACCGCGAAGCTCGACGAAGTTGGGTAGGTTGCTGCAGATGAAGGGTGGATTGGTTTGTGGTGGTGTCCCCTTGAACGACGAACCTACCATGGCCGGTGGCGTGATTGCCGAGCAGCATGTCCTTTTCATTGCCGAGGCGTGCGTCGTTGCCATAGTTGATCCACTGCTGCTGGACGAACTCGAACTGTCGCGAGATGTTGGCGTTGAGAGCGATGAAGATGACGCCGCGTTCGTCGGTGTCAGATGCGGGCTCGCCTTCGGGGACCGGCGTTCCATAGGGAAGGCCACGCCGAGTGATGCGGCGGCGATTGATGAGTTTGCCGTCGAAGCCAAAGGCGTCACGTGGATTCACTCGCCGGACGTGCGCACCTACTGGACAGCGTGTGCCTTCGGGATCGGAGGAGAAGGTGAAGTTAGTGCTGCGGTTTGGGTCTTGTGTGATCGACAGATCAGGGTAGTCGGGGGAGACCTCGATGGGAGTGCCGTCTCGCCACCGGCCAATGAACTTCGATGCAAGCTTTTCTCTGCCGCCAGCGTAGAAGGGTGCGTGCTCGTCAAGGTATGTGCGGAAGGTGGCGAGGTTCTGGTGGAGCTTGCGATACACCATGAAGGTTCCGTTGCTGGCGAGGATGTGAGGCACTGGCGCGACGGGAAGCTCGCCGGCTTCATCGGCATAACCCAACAGGAGCTCTCCCGTGGCGAGCGGTGCCCAGGTTCCGTCTGGCATCAGCTTGCCCTGGCCCGGCTGGGTGCTGCGCTCAACGCCTAAGTAGTCGGGATTGCCGAAGCCGTCGGTATAGCCGAAGTGTTCTTTGGTTGTGGGGACGCCGTCGAAGACCAGCGCGGCCGCGTCCTGCGCTGCAAGTAGGATTGCTCCATTGGTGCCGCGCATGATGGTGAGCATGTCGGCACAACGAGCATTTAAAGCCTCTGGCGAAGATGCGTTGACCCCGAGCCACGCGTGTACGGTGCCTTCACGCCAGAGTTCGTCCCATTGATCGGGAGCGTTGCGACCGGTGTCGCCGAGGATTTCGGCGCGTTTCTTCATGCCTTGCTGGAATTCGACCGGAAAGCTGAGCAGCGTGGCGTCGGGGAGGTTGAGTGCTGTGAGTCCGCGATGGGTGAAGGCGATGTTGACTGTACTTTGGGGTTTGCCGCTGTCCCAGCGCTGGCCTGTGGTGACCTCACCCATGAGGCGATGAACGAGAGTTGCTGCGCGTCCGGCATCTTCGAAGTGCAGGAAGAGGTATCGTGCAAAGGGCATATTGTAGCCTCGCAGGACGAACCCCTGGATGTCGGTTTCGTTGAGCTTACTCATTATGGCCGCCCGTCTTGATGTCTCTGTAGGGAGCCATCATGCCAGCCATCGGAGTGGGCTTCGCGTTGAGTTCGGCAAGGAATTGATTGAACTCGGACTGAAGACTTGAAGGGTCCATGCCCTGATGATTGGCGATGAAGTCGGAGACGGCTCGCTGGGTTTGAAGAGCGCGAAGCGTTTCAAGGACCGACTTGTCGTTGACTGCCGCGAAGTAAAAGGTGGTTTCGAGCTGGCAGGCCTTCATGTAGTCGATGAAGGCTTGCAAATTTGAGGCCCCAGGGTAGCCGACACAGTGGCTCCAGATAGCGTCCAGGTGCTCGGGGATACTGGTGGCCAGGCCGGTGAGGTAGGTGTCGAGATTGCCATCGCAGTTGGATTCCCATACGAGGTACTTCGATTTGAGGTGCTCTTCGCAAGCGGGCATGCCGACGTAGATCACGTCGTCCATGACGACGAGGCGAGTGAGGTGCGTGGCGGGTGCAAGGGCGAAGGGGCTTCTTTCGTCGGTTGGCAGCTTGGCGAGATAGTTTCGAATCTGAAGGTCGTGAGACGGGACGGCCTGCTCGTCGTCGATGATCGGCGAAAGAATCGTCAGTCCGTACACTTTGCCGTTCTGGTTGGGCATGGCTTCCTTTGGTGTTTAAGAGACGAGGGGAGCTTCGCCGGTGTTGCCGAGATGCGACTGCACCTGGAGGACGAAGCGCAGGTATGCATCCGCGAACTGTTTTGGATCGGAGGTGTTTGCCTGTTGGGCGAGTTGATCGAGGGACGCCTGGACGATGTGCGCTGCCTTCAGATCGTTTGCCGTAGCGTAGGGGTAGGCGGTGTAGTAGTAGTCGGTATCGAACTGGACCTGCGCGATGTATTCCTTGAAAGGCGTGATGGGGACCGAGCCGGGAAACTTCTCGCTCCAACGCCAGATGAGATTCAATCCGCGGCTAAGGACGGAGGAGAAGGCATCGATGTACTGGTTCCATGTGCCGTTGAAGTTACTGAAGAAGAGCAGATAGTCGTACTGCAGATCTTCTTGTGCTTGTCCATGAGCAAGAAAAGGAAAACGTCTTCGAGGGACGATGACCCACCGAGCAAACTCGATGAAAGAGAGATTGATCAGATCCTTTTGGAGTGGCTTGATGTGCCAGAGAGCGAAGAACAAAACCCGAAGCAGCCATGTCTTCCACGGCTTCATCGGGGTGACGATATTCATTGCATAGACTTTGCCGTTGATGTTGCTCATAGGGCTCCGATGCGGAGAGCAATTTCTGCGGTGCATGGGCCCGGTCTTTTCTTCAAGTCGCTTCAGCGCGATCTGAGACGCTGAATGTAGAGAGAAGAAAGTCAGTGAATTATGCCAGAAATGCCACGCGACGCACACGATATTTCTAGAGTGCGTATCACCTCCGACAATTGTTTGGAGGGGGCAATTCAGTTGTTAGGAGACTCAGAGTCCAGACCTGATTTCATGAGCCGGGAGGCATCGACGGGACGTTTTTGTCATCTTTGGGAGGTGGGTGCGCGAGGAACCACGTTTTCTGGTCTTCGATGAGCTGGGTAGCCTCCTCGTGCAGGTCGCGGACGGCTTCGAGGGCGAGCCTGCGGGAGACACTATAGGCTTCGTTGTCGGGTGGGGCCTTCAGGTTTGAGGACCAGCGTTCCGTGGCCTCGAGCAACTTTGGAAGAGACTTGCGAATATCGTGATGGCGGGGGCCATAGTCGTCAAGGTTGTCATTGAGTTCGTCGGCGATGGATGTGAACTCCTCCATGAGGTCGTGGGTGTCCTGTTCACGGCCGGGTTTGCGGGGATGAGCGTAGAGGTCCTGTATTTTCTTGTCGCGTGTGTCGAGGAGCTTGATAAAGATGAGGACGCGGTCGTTTGGAAGATAGGCGGCCTCGCGCAACTGCTCGATCTCTCCTTCGGAGAGTGCGCTATCGGCACGCTGCGCACGGATGGGCAGCGCAAGTGTGAGCACCAAGAGTGCGAACGAGAGCCTACGGAGCATTGGTTCCTAGTGTTTGAAGACTTGAGCGAGAAGTTCGTCGTGAACCTGGTCGAGTTGTTTGAGGGTGGCTTTCAGGGTATCGCGATCTTCGCTGGACGCCTGGTGAAGGTACTCGGTGAGGCGATAAGAGGTGTGATGCATGAGCATCTCGGCATTTTTGAGGCGCTTGGTGTTGCTGGCGAGGTCCATGTGGATGAGCTGAGCGTAGGCGTTGACCTGCTTGAGGGTGGCGCTGGCTTGTTCGACGTCGCCGTTGAGCATCTGTTTGCCGGCCATTTCAGTCATGACGTGGACGAGTTCGGTGTAGAGGAAGCACTGGTCGCGGGGGCTGGCCTGCTGGGCTTTTAGTTCGAGTTGAAGGAGGCCCTGGGCATCGGGTAGGGTTTCGTCGGCTGCCGCGGCGAGCGCAGATGGGGATGTGAATAGAAGCAACGGGAGAAGAAGAAGGGCGGCGGAATGACTGATCAGTCTCATACGCACCTCTAAGGGAGCGCTTGCCTACTTCATGTGTTCGAGGGTGAGGAGGCGGTGGCGGGCCTCCCACTCCTCGTCCGGAAACTGGCCGTTTGCCACGGAGAGGAACTGTTTGTACAGGTCGGTCGCCTGTTTGGTCTGGTGCAGCTTGTCATGCGCAGTTGCCGAAAGGAACAGAGATGACGGCGACTGTGGCAGCACTTTATCACGAATTTGAAGCGCTTGCAAGGTGGTGGTGGGGTCGTTGTTTACCGAGGCGGCGAAGGCGAGATGGCTGGCGGCCTGGGCGAGGTCGTCGTGGGTGGGGAAGTCGGACGGATGCGCGATGGCGCGCTTAAGGAGGGCCTCGGCTTCAGCGAAGTTTTTGAGGTGGATCTGAACGTCTGCGGCATCGTCGAGGAGGGTGGGGTCCTGCGGAGACTTGACGATGAGAGCGGCGTAGAGGGGGGCAGCTTCATCGTACTGCTGGTTGCGGCTGTAGAGCCTGGCGAGGAGGCGTGTGAGTGCGGCGTCGTCCGGGTGAGCGGCGTGAAGCTTGGCCGCTAGGGGGATAGCCTGGGCGGTTTTACCTTGCTGCTCGTAAAGACTGGCTAGCTGGGCGTTCAGGGTTGGGTTTTCGGGATCTTTGGCAAGAGCTGCCGTGAGGAGGGCCTCCGCCTGGTCGGGTTTCTGCTGATGGAGGAGGAGATGGGTGAGAGCGGCGGTTGCGTCGTGATTCTGGGGGTCGACGGCAAGAAGGCGGCGGTATGCCAGTTCGGCGGCGGTGGAGTCGCCGGAGGCTTCGGCGAGTTCGCCGGAGAGCAGGATGTCATCCGCTGTTTCAGGAGAGATTTTGAGGGCGGAGAGGAGGTCGTCGCTGGCGGCTGCGGGGTTGGTAGGTTGGTCGAGGCGTGCGAGGGCGCGGTAGGCGCGGGCTTTGAGGGCCTGGTTGTCGGTGGTGAGAGAGGTGGCTTTTAGTAGTTCGGCGTGAGCATCGGTGAGCTTACCGCTACGGGCGAGGAGGAGGCCGAGAGCGAGATGGGGGTCGAAGTAGGTGGGATCAGCGGCGATGGCGCGGCGGTAGGTGGCTTCGGCGATGCTGGCTTGGGCGGGGGTCTCGGCTAAGGCGTCCTGGGTAAAGGCTAGATCGTAGAGAAGGCGGGAGTCGGCAGGTTTCTTTTCGGTGAGGGTAGTGAGGAGTTTGAGGGCGGTGGGGTAGTCCTGCTTGTCGAGGGCTTCGTTGGCCTGTGTGAGGAGGGGATCTTGTTTCGGAGCCTGGGGCTGGGTGGTGTCGGTGGTTCCGGCGGGGAGTTGGGCGCGGGTCGGAATCGCAACCAGGAGGAGCGTGGAGAAGATGAGTGACTGGATGGTGGTCGTACGGGAGCGAAAGTGAAATGTTGAGGTGAAGCCGTTGTGTCTTGCGGTCTGCATCTACTGTACTCCCCCTCCTATCTTAGTGTGCAAAGGTCAAACAGAACCTTCAAGTCCAGACTTCGACCGAAAGTAGCCACCTAAGACTGTGCCTCCAGATCAACCTCCTCTCAAGCGACCTAATATCGCGACTTTCAGGCTCCCCAGGCCGGAACGGTGCGAACCATGTCCCACATCATCTGGTCGATGGCTGTGTCGATCTCATTGGAGGGTTGGGTGCGCGTGTTGGTCAGCGCGGCCCAGCACATCCCCGTGGAGGTGCGGACCATAATCGTGGTTGAGCCGGGGAGGCTGCCGTTGTGCCACCAGTTGCCTGCTCCATTGTCGCGGACCATCCAACCGCGAGCGTAGCGTGCCGGGCCTGGTGGGTAGGCTGGAGCGGGTGTTGTCATGGTTTGAATTGTGGCTGGCTTGAGGAGAGCGGGGATGCCGGGTGCTCCTGCAACGTGGTTGAGGAACTGAACGAGTTGGGTGGAGGAGGCGATCCATCCGCCGTGAGAGTCCATGCGGGTGATGTTGATCTTGTAGGGGTCTTCGCTGTACTGACCGTAATAGACAACTTCGTTGGGGGCCCGCTGGCTCTCTTTGTTAGCCGCGATTTGCATGGTGGAGATGCCGCATGGTGCGAGGATGTTGGCTTGCACGTAAGAAGCGTAGGGCTGCCCGGTGACCTGCTCGATCACGCGACCAAGAATGCAGTAGCCGAAGTTGGAGTAGGCCCAGTGTGTACCGGGCGGGTTGGTTAGGGGTACGTTGGCGATGGTCTCCGTGATGAGCTTGGTCTGGTCCCAACCATTGTTGTGCATCATGGGATCTGTGTTGTCGTTGGGCCAGCCGCCGGAGGTGTGAGTGAGTAGATTGTCGACGGTAATGTCGGTGATATAGGGCTTATAGGGTGGCTTGCCGTACTTGATGCCGAGAATGCCGGAGGGTCCGAAGACCTTGTCGGTGAGATTCAGCTTGCCCTGCTCGATGAGGGAGAAGATCGTGACAGAGGTGATGGGCTTCGTGAGGGAGGCGATACGGAAGAGGCTGGACTGCTGCACCTGCGTGAGGTGCTGGCGGTCGCCCATGCCTACAGCCTGGTCGTATACGAACTGGCCGTTGCGGGAGATAGCAATGGAACTGGCGGGGACAGCGAACTGCTGTCGGAACATCAGGGCGATACGTCCCATCTCGCCGCGTTGTTGGCCGGTTGAGCCGCCGTACTGGGCTTGCGCAAATGCTTTGAGAGCTGGGAGTGGGATAGTAGCGGCAGCAGCGGAGGTGAGGAGGTTTTGGATGACGGAGCGGCGGGTGAGCGAGCGGTTTGGCATAGGCGCGGAGATCCCTTTGATGAGGCGCGAGGAGATTGACCTGAGAGTGCGAATTTTATCTTGTCACGAGAAGAGGTGAAAGAGATTGAAGATTGCTGTAGATTTTCTGAAACGAACTGCGTGGACAGGAGAATGGTGTGAAGAGTTATTGTTTCAGGATTTTTTTGCTCTGCTTTGTTTTGATGGCCCCAGTGGGGAGGACAGCGCTGGCGCAGCAACCACCTGCACAACAACAACCGGCGAATGTCGCGGGCAACTGGACTCTGTACTGTAAGGATCCGAACGGGTCGACCTCAGCGAAGTACCTTGAACTTCAGCAGAAGGGGACCGTGATCTCAGGCCACTTCAAAGGACCGAACCAGTCCGGAGGCGTCGAAGGCACAATCGATGAACAACACCTCGTCGTTCGAACCAAGACACGTGACGTGCTGACGTTTCGAGGGAGGGTTGAGGGGCCACGCGTTGAGGGCGCGGTTCAGGGCAACACCTTCGTTGGTACCTTTCACGACCGAGGTGGTACGGGGTCGTTCCAAGGACAACGATCGAATTGACGGTCAGGCGACTTCGGAGACTTTGATTCGCTTGGTGCGTGCCGCTTCTTTGAGTGCCGCGTAGTCGCGGTCATTTTGTTCGCTGTAAGAAAAAGCGAATTTTGTCAGCGCTTCATCGATCTCGTCGGTCTTGCCGAGATAGCCTGCGATCAATGCGGCGTCTCCGGATTTGGCGTGCGCCAAGGCAAGGGCCCAACCACACAGACCACAGTAAGCCTCCATGCCTTTGTTGCTCGTGGTCTCCGGGTCGAACTCGTAACTGCCTTTCATGTCTCGTAACTGACGAACATAGAAATCGGTTTTGTCGATGGCTCCCCATCCCAGAAGGATGTCTGGGGAGCCCTGAATCAAATGTTGTCCGGCGACTACGCGAGAGCCCTGGTTCTGGAATTTAGGTCCTTTCAGGTAAGGTGCGAGTACAGACTGCTCTGCTTCCTTGTATTGCAGGAAGAGCGGATCGCCTTCGTCTTTGCCTCGCATGAACGCTATCCAACAACGTGTCCCGACGCTGCCGACACCAACTACCTTTCGTGCGGCGTCCAGCACCTGATAGCGCGAGATGAGTTGTCTTCGGTCCTCGGTCAAAGAGGCTAGATATTGTTCCAGGAATACACCTAGAGCTTCGCGAATAGGCAATCCCTGATCCGTCTTTGTCTCGCGCACGACGAAGGGAGCGTTTTCGACGATTCGTTGCTTGTTGTCGACGAGGTCAGTCATCTTCTCCAGCACCTGGAGGTGTGACCCCTTTTTCGCCTTGGCGATGGCCTTCTGCCATTTGTCCAGCAGCTTTGGCGGAGCTGCTGCCAGGATCTCCTCTTCGTGAATTACTGAATACCATGTAGCGAGATAGCCCATTTCGGCAAACTCGCGAATTCGTTGCCGGTAGGAGCTGACGATGGCGCGGCTGTACGCTTCGCAGCTCGCATGGTCTTTCCCGATGAACTGACCGGCGACCACAGCGCTGGTTGCGAGTCGTTTCAAGTCCCACTCCCAGGGGCCGGGAATCGTCTCGTCGAAGTCATTGATGCCGAAGACGAGGCTGCGTTCGGGAGAGGCATAGACACCGAAGTTCGAGACATGCATGTCGCCGCAGAGCTGAACCTGAAGACCGGTGACAGGCGATGAGCTGAGGTCTTGTGCCATGACTGCAGCAGTACCGCGCAGGAAGGCAAAGGGCGACTGCAGCATTCGGGCGTAACGGACGGGGATGAGCTCCTGGATCCGAGTCTTGGCCTGGGCCTCGAGGATTGCGACAGGATCTTTGCGATTTTTCGGAGGTTGGTGGTCTGCGAGGCTAGCCTTGGGTACGGTGGTCCGCAGACGTTTTCCGGCGTCCATGCGGTCGGCTACGGATGGACGAGGCGCAGTGAACTGCTCGCTGAGTTGTTTGCTTCTGGTTGGAACCTTAACAGACGAGACTTTTGTCGGTTTGGGCATTCGTGGTTCCTCAATTCGAAAGCTCTCTCTTCGACTGTTCCGAGGGCCCCGACAGTTTTCAAACTGTCACATTGAGTGGTCCTTGAGTTCCTTCGGAGATAAGATTCGTCGAAGGGAACAAATGTTCTCTTATGCCTATGCCTTGCGTCAAGTTTGTTTGCTGGCTAAGCGGTGACCTGAAGCTCTGGTTCGGCCTTTGATGTGGGGAGATTCAGGACCGGGGCGAGCCAATGGCCGGTGTGGCTGGAAGGGCTGGCGGCGATCTCTTCCGGTGTGCCGACGGCGACGATCTGGCCGCCGCCGCTACCGCCTTCGGGGCCCATATCGATGACCCAGTCTGCGGATTTGATGACGTCTAGGTTGTGTTCGATTACGAGGAGAGAGCCGCCGCCTTCGATGAGCTTGCGGAAGGCAGCGAGGAGTTTGGCGACGTCGTCGAAGTGGAGGCCAGTGGTGGGCTCGTCGAGGATGTAGAGGGTGCGGCTGCGGGCCTTGGCGGCTGTGTCGTTGGTGCTTCGATTGGTGATGGAGCGGGCGGTGGCGAGGTGGGAGGCGAGTTTGACGCGCTGGGCTTCGCCGCCTGAGAGCGTGGTGGCGGATTGGCCGAGACGGACGTAGCCAAGGCCGACCTCGTCGAGGACGTAGAGCTTGTCGACGATCTTGGGATGGCCGGCGAAGTAGACGAGGGCTTCTTTGACGGTCATATTGAGGACGTCGTGGATGTTTTTGCCCTTGTAGCGAATGTCGAGGATGCTGGATTTGTAACGGGTTCCGTTGCATTCTTCGCAAGGGAGTTCAATGTCGGCGAGGAACTGCATTTCGACGGTGACGGTGCCGTCACCTTCGCAGACGTCGCAGCGGCCGCCGGGAACGTTGAAGGAGAAGTGGCCGGGGCCGAAGCCGCGGCGCTTGGCGTCGGGTTGTGCGGCGAAGAGGGAGCGGATGTCGTCGAAGGCTTTGATGTAGGTGACGGGGTTTGAGCGTGGGGTGCGGCCGATGGGGGACTGATCGACAAGGATGACGTCGTTGAGGTGCTGGGTGCCGGAGAGTTCGCGGTAGAGGTGTGCGGGGTCGGCGCCTTCGGTTTGGCCGAGAGCTTGCATCAGGGCGCGGTAGAGGACCTGGTGGACGATGGTGGATTTGCCGGAGCCACTGACGCCGGTGACGCAGCAGAGGAGGCCGAGGGGGATGTCGAGGTCAACTCCGCGGAGGTTGTGGATGCGGGCTCCCGTGAGTTTGAGGTGTTCGCGGCCTGGTTCGCGGCGGTGTTTGGGAACGGGAATGGTGGCGCGGCCGGAGAGGTATTTGCCGGTGATGGAGTTTGGGTTGGCGGTGACCTCGGCGACTGTGCCTTCGGCGAGGAGTTGGCCACCGAGTTCTCCTGCGCCGGGGCCGAGGTCGAGGAGATGGTCGGCGGCGCGGATGACGTCGGGGTCGTGCTCGACGACGAGGATGGTGTTGCCGAGGTCGCGGAGGTCTTTCATGATGCCGATGAGCTTGGCGGTGTCGCGGGTGTGGAGGCCGATGCTGGGCTCGTCGAGGACGTAGAGGGCGCCGACTAAGCGCGAGCCTAGTGAGGTGGCGAGTTGGATGCGCTGGGCTTCGCCGCCGGAGAGGGTGGAGCTGAGGCGGTCGAGGGTGAGATAGTCGAGGCCGACCTGATGGAGGAAGTGGACGCGCTGGCGGACCTCTTCGAGGATTTTGCCGGCGACTTCTAATTGTGCCGGTGATAGTTGCAAATTGTCGAAGAACTCCTGCGCGCCGGTGATGGTGAGGGCGCTGGTTTCGCAGATGTTCTGGTTGTTGATTAAGACGGCGCGAGCTTCTGCGCGGAGGCGCTGGCCGCGGCAGTCGGGGCAGAGGGCATAGCCGCGATATTTGGAGAGGAAGACGCGGACGTGGAGCTTATATTTTTTGCGTTCGAGTGCGGCGAAGAAGCCGCGGATGCCGGGGAAGGTGCCATTGCCGTCCTCGATGAAGGCTTGCTGTGCGGGCGTGAGATCGTACCAGGGGATATCGGTGGGGATGCCGACCGCTTTTGCGGCGCGCTTCATCTCGCCGTGGTGGGGGCGGTATTTAGTGGTGGTCCAGGGGGCGATAGCGCCTTCGTCGAGAGTTCTGGACTTGTCGGGGATGATGAGGTTGGGGTCGAAGTCGATGGTGTTGCCGAAGCCCTGGCAGCGGGGGCATGCGCCGTAGGGGTTGTTGAAGGAGAAGAGACGCGGTTCGGGCTCGCGGTAGGCACGGTGGCAGGTGGTGCACTCGAACGCGGCGGAGTAACGAAGCTTGGTTTCGGTTTCGTTCTCATCGCGCGGAACGGTGTGGAACCTGACTTCGCCGGATTCGCGGTAGCCGGTCTCGATCGCGTCGACGATTCTTGCGCGGCTGTCGGGGCTGATGGAGAGGCGATCAATGAGGGCGAAGATGGGCTGAGTGAAGTCGAGCTCGAGGAGAGATTCGGGGGTGGAGAACTCGACTATTTTTCCTGACTGGAAGAGGCGGTTATACCCGCGGCGGCGGAGTTCGGTGAGGCGGTCCTTGAGGGTGTCGGTGAGAGTTAAGGTCTCGACGGACTTGGTAGACTTCGCAGATTTCTTTGCGGGAGCTTTCTTGGGTTTTGGAGCTTCGGCCTCTACGTCTGGCGTTGCGATCTGCATTGGCTCGAGTCTGATCTCGGCGCGGACGATGGGAAAGAGGACGTAGGTGCGGGTGCCTTCGGGAAGGGCGAAGAGAGTGGCGATGATCTCGTCTACGGTGTCGTGTTTGACGATGCCGCCGCAGTGCAGGCAGGTGACCGTGCCGCAGCGTGCGTAGAGGAGGCGGAGGTAGTCGTAGATTTCGGTGGCCGTGGCAACGGTGGAGCGGGGGTTGCGAGTCTGGTTTTTTTGTTTGATCGCGATGGCGGGAGCGAGGCCGTCCATGAAGTCGACGTCGGGCTTTTCGATGCGCTCGAGGAACTGGCGGGCGTAGGCGGAGAGCGATTCGACGTAGCGGCGCTGGCCTTCGGCGTAGACGGTGTCAAAGGCAAGCGAGGATTTGCCGGAGCCGCTGACGCCGGAGACGACGGTGAGGGCGTTGTGCGGGATGTCGACGTCGATGCCCTTAAGGTTGTGGGTGCGAGCGCCGCGAATTGTGATCTGGTCATTCATAGGGAGGTTAGTTTCGGCAATGGTTTAGGAGTCGCTCGGCTGTGGGCGGAAGATTTCGATGAGGAGGAGGCAAGCGCCGATGACGATGCAGCTGTCGGCTACATTGAAGTCGGGCCAGTGGTAGTGATAGATGCGAACTTCGAGGAAGTCGACGACGTAGCTGTAGCGGACGCGGTCGTAGAGGTTGCCGAAGGCTCCGCCGAGGATGAGGGCAAGAGCGACGGAGCTGAGAGTGAGGACGCGTGCTGTTCGCCAGAGCATTACCAGAAGAATCAAAACCGCGATGACTGAGAATGCGATGAGCATGTTGCGGACTGCGGTCGGAGAGGCGGATTCGGCGAACATGCTGAAGGCCGCGCCGGTGTTATGGACGTCGGAGATGCGGAAGACGCCGGGGATGACGGTGTGGGTCTGGCCGTTGGGAAGTTGCTGTACGACGATGCGTTTGGTGATGCGATCGAGCAGGATGACGGCGGCCGAGATGGCGAGTGCGAGGCCGCGTTGGTCGCGAGGCTTGGCGGCAACGGCCGGAGTTGTGGTTTCGTAGGTCGAGGACATCAGGCTTGCGGCTCCGTTGGGGTGCTGGGTGGTGTGTCGTAGGGAGGGAAGTGGATCGCGGCGAGGGCCTCGGCGCAGCGCAGACAGACGGTTGGATATTTTGTGTCGTCGCCGACGTCCACAGTGAAGCGCCAGCAGCGTTCGCACTTGCTGCCTGCTGCGGGCTTGGCCTGAACGTAGAAGGCTCCTCTAGCGACTTCACCTTCGGTGACGATCGCGTTCGAGATTTCGACCTGGGCTACGCCGAAGAGTTCGGGCAGGATCGATTTGTACTGCTCGAAGACCGGGTTGGGCTGCTCGGCGAGGGTGTTGAGCCAGCCGAGGACGATCTGGGTCTCGGAGGGTTTGTTGCTGATGGTCTTCGCGGTGCGAGCTTCCTCTAAAACTTTGAGGACTTCGTCGCGGAGGGTGAGGAGTTGGTCCCAGTCTTCTTCGAGTTGGCGAGTGGTGCCGGGGACGATGTCGGTGACGTGGGGGAATAGGGCGAGGTGGACGCTGGACTCGCGATTTTCTACCTTTGGCAAGAGTGCCCAGACCTCGTCGGCGGTGAAGCTGAGGATGGGAGCGATGAGCCGCGTGAGGGTTTCGGCGATGCGCCAGAGCGCAGTCTGCGCGCTGCGACGGCCGGGATGGTTCGGGGCGAAGGTGTAGAGGCGGTCCTTGAGGACGTCGAGATAAAGAGCCGACAGATCGGTGTTCACGAACTCGTTGAGTGCATGGTAGGCGCGATGAAACTCGAAGCTTTCGTAGGCAGCGCGGATCTTGGCGTCGAGTTCGGCGGTGCGGGCGAGGATGTACTGGTCGAGAGGCTGCATCGCCGAAAAGGCGACGCTGTGGATTGCGGGGTCGAAGTCGTGGAGGTTGCCGAGGAGGAAGCGGAGAGTGTTGCGCAGCTTGCGGTAGTTGTCGCTGACGCGCTGCATGAGGCTTTCGCTAGCGGCTACGTCTTCGCGAAAGTCGACGGAGGCTACCCAGAGACGGATGATCTCGCCGCCGAGACGCTTGGCGATGTCGACGGGATCGACGCCGTTGCCGAGGGACTTGGAGAAGGCGCGGCCTTGCTCGTCGAGGGTCCAGCCGCTGGTTGCGACCATCTTGTATGGTGCGTGATTGCGGACGGCGACTGAGGTGAGAAGCGAGGAGTGGAACCAGCCGCGGTGCTGGTCGCCGCCTTCGGTGTAGAGGTCGGCGGGGGAGTGAAGTTCGGGTTCGAGGTCGAGGACGGCGTGCCAGCTTGCGCCGGATTCGAACCAGACGTCGAGGATGTCCATCTCTTTGCGGAACTCTTTGTGATCCGCAGCCTCGGCAGGAGGTTTCAGCTGGCGAGGAGCGTGGCGGCGTCGTGGATGTACCAGGCGTCGGCGCCCTCTTTTTTGAAGAGATCGACGATGCTCTTGTTGACGGCTTTGTCGTTGAGTGGCTCGCCGCATTTGTCGCACAGGAAGACGGCGATGGGGACGCCCCAGATGCGCTGACGGGAGATGCACCAGTCGGGGCGGGTGGCGATCATGTTGGAGATGCGCTCTTCACCCCAGGCAGGATCCCAGACGACTTGTTTGATCTCGTCGAGGGCGCGCTGGCGAAAGGTCGTGACTGTGCCGTCTTCAGTGACCATCGGTGTTTCCATACCGATGAACCACTGCTCGGTGGCGCGAACGATGACGGGGTTATGGCAGCGCCAGCAGTGCGGATAGGAGTGCTCGAAGCTAGTGGCGCTGAGGAGCGCGCCGCGTTCGCTGAGAAGCTCGATGATGGGGGCGTTGGATTTGAAGACGGTGAGGTCTTCGTAGGTTTGGGGTACGCCTCCGCCACCGGCAGCACCGGTGTTGCGTTGTCGGCCTGCGTTGTCGACGTATTGGATCTCGGGAAGATCGTAGCGCTTGCCTGTGTAGAAGTCGTCGACGCCGTGGGCGGGAGCGGTGTGGACGGCTCCGGTGCCTTGTTCCGCTGTGACGTAGTCGGCGGTGACGCCGAGGATGCTGCGATTGAGGAAGGGATGCTGGAAGGTCGTGCGCTCGAGTTTGCTGCCGGGAAAGAGAGCGACGATATCGGCTTGGGAGGCGGGTTCGCCGTTATTTTTTGCGCTCATCAGACGGCAGTTCGCGATCACGGACGAGAGGAGGGCCTCGGCGATGATGTAGGTGGCGTCGGCGCAGTGGAGAGCGACGTATTCGAGGTGCGGATTGAAGGCTACGGCCTGCGATGCAGGGAGAGTCCACGGGGTGGTCGTCCAGATGATGGTGTAGACGGATCTTCCTGCCAGGGCAGGGTGGATCGCAGCCGAGTCGCTGGTGAGGGCGTAGCGAACGTAGACGCTGGGCGAGGTGTGCTGCTCGTATTCGACTTCGGCTTCGGCGAGTGCGGTCTTGTCGTGGATGCACCAATAGACCGGTTTGAGACCTTTGTAGACGAAGTTTTTCTCGAAGAAGTCGTAGAAGGTTTCGACGATGCTGGCTTCGTAGCCGAACGACATGGTGAGATAGGGATCGTTCCAACGGCCGAAGACGCCGATGCGCTCGAACTGGCTGCGCTGGAGGTCGACATACTTTTGTGCGTACTCGCGGCAGGCTCGGCGAACGGCGACGGGATTCATTTCGAGCTTTTTGCGGCCGAGCTGCTCGTCCACTTTAATCTCGATAGGAAGCCCGTGACAGTCCCAGCCAGGGACGTAGGGAGCGTCGAAGCCCGCCATGGTCTTGGTTTTGACGACGAAGTCCTTGATGCATTTGTTGAGGGCGTGGCCGAGGTGGATGGCTCCGTTGGCGTAGGGAGGGCCATCGTGGAGGATGTATTTAGGCTGGCCGGCATGGGCGGTGCGGATCTGAGCGTATAAGTCTTGCTGCTGCCACGCTTTGAGGCGAGCTGGCTCGTTCTGAGGCAGATTCGCTTTCATGGGGAAAGGGGTCTGCGGAAGGTTCAGCGTGGATTTCAGCGCTTTCGTCTCGGGTTTTGTTTGGGTTGCTTCCGACATTCGTTCCTCTTTGTTCCTGATAACCGACGGTGCAGTTTGCGCCAAACCTCTATTGTAGACGGCCAGGAGGGAGTGGCAAACAGGGTGCCAAAGAGACATTCACGTGGTGCGTGCGTCCAAGTAACGAGCGCCAGTTGGTGAATGTTTGTAGAATGTTTGTGAAGCCGTGCTCGTTTTGCTAGCGTTGGACGAGAACTAACGCGAGATTCAGGACGTAAGAATAAGAAGCAGATGTGGCGGGGCAGATTTTGGAAGTGGGCGTGCGGTGGCTGCGGCTAACTGCACCGAGGCGAAGCAGCTCATGGCGAATAGTTTATTGACACCACCACCGCAGATAGATCCCGAAAAACAAGCGCCGACTTTGCGTCCGGCAGATGCTCCGAATTTGAATGAAGAGACCGACGGGTCCATGTGGACGTCGTTCTTCGCAAACATAAAAGATGCATTCTCTAAATCGACCGAAGCGCCGCTGGAGCTTGAGTCGAAGCCGGCTGACAGCGATCTGATCATTGAAGAAGAGGGCGTTTTTGCTTCGCTCATGAACAGCGTGCGGGATGTGTTCTTCCCGGTGAAGCTGCCGCCGTTGGTACTTGAGTCGAAGCCTATTGCCGTTGTCGACCGGATGAAGACCAAGCAGAATCCTATCGCGACCGGCTCAGCCGTCGTGATTTATGGATTGATCATTCTGCTGATCGCATTCCTATTGGCGAAGAAGGTACAGTTTGCAGCACCGGTGAGGACGGTTCAGGTTACTGAGCTGACGGTTCCACCGCAGGCTCCGCCGAGAGCACAGCAGATGGGTGGTGGCGGCGGACAAAGAGGTCCGACTCCGGTGACCAAGGGAACGCCGCCGAAGTTTTCGGAGAACCAGCTTGTTCCGCCAAAGGCTCCGCCGTTGATTGAGCCGAAGATCCATATCGAACCGACGGTTGATGTGCAAAAGGATGTAAAGATGGCGAGCAGCATTCCGCAGATTGGTGTTCCGAACTCGCCGCTGATCGGGATGTCGATGGGCAATGGAAGTGGGACGGGGTTGGGGTCCGGAAATGGCGGTGGTATCGGACCAGGCTCAGGTGGAAACATGGGTGGCGGACCTAGACGGATCGGCGGCGGCGTTTCGGCTCCGGTGCTGATTTTCTCGGTCGAGCCGGAGTTCTCAGAGGAGGCTCGAAAAGCTAAAGTTGCGGGCAATGTTCTGGTTAATCTTTGGGTTGATACCAGCGGAAACCCGAGCCATGTGCGTGTGATTCGTGGCGTCGGTATGGGGCTGGACGAGAAGGCGATGGAAGCGGTGAGACAGTACAAGTTCAAGCCAGCAATGGAGAATGGAAAGCCGGTTCTCGTGGAGCTGAACGTAGAGGTTAATTTCCAGATCTTCTAGATGGAGTTTTTAAACAGAAGGGCCCGCTGTGAGCGGGCCCTTTTTGTTTGCGTATTTGTCAGGCAGGTTGAAAGGTGGAGTGACGTTCGGGAACGATGGAGGAGCGGACGAGCCGAGAGTCGGGTGCCGACTTGAGGCTGAAGCGGTCGACCTGCTGCTCGAGCGTGACGACGGTGGTGCGGAGCGATTCGATTCCAGCGGCGGTGGTAGCCATCTCGGTGAGATTTTCGTGGCTCAGCGAATGAATGGCGTGAAGGCTTGCGCTGGATTGATCGGCGGCGGCGGTCTGCTGCGAGGCGGCGATGGCGATCTGGGCGATCATGCGGTCGACACGCTCAGCCATACCGATGATGCGCTCGAGGGCTTCGCCGGCCTGGGTGGTGGTGATGACGCCCTGCTGGACGGTTCCTGTGCCGCTCTCCATGCTGGCGATGGCAGTAAGGGTGCGGTCCTGGATGCCCTGAATCATGCTGGCGATCTCTCCGGTGGCTTGTGCGGTGGATTCGGCGAGGCGGCGGACCTCTCCGGCGACGACAGCGAAGCCGCGGCCCTGGTCTCCAGCTCGTGCGGCCTCAATAGCTGCGTTGAGAGCGAGCAGGTTGGTCTTGCGAGCGATCTCATCGATGACGGTAACGATCTGGCTGATGCGACGTGAGTCGTCGCCAAGCAGACCGACGGTGGCGGAGGTGTCGCTGACGGCAGTTGCGATCGAGTGCATGTTGCCGAGAACCTGTTTGACGATGGTTCCACCCTCGCGCGCAGTTTCGGCGGCGCTGCGTGCGGTTTCGGCGGCGGACTGGGTGTGGCGGGAGACCTCGGCGATGGAGGCGGACATCTCCTGCATTGCAGTGGCGGCCTGCTGCGTTTGCTGGCTCTGCTGATCCATGCGACGGTGGATCTGATCGCTGGCGGTACCCATGGTGGCGGCGCTGCCGGTGATTGTACTGACGGTGCGTGCCACAGTGCCGATGATTCCCGCGAGATTGGATTGCATCTGCTGAACGGCGTTCGCGAGCGCGCTGGTCTGGTCAGTCGTGTCCAGCACTAGCGGTTGGCCGCTCAGATCGCCAGCGGCGATTGCGTCCGCGCGATGCATGACGAGATCCAACGCGTGGCTTATCTTGCGAGCTAGATAAACCGAGACGGTCACGCCAATGAGTGAGGCAATGATCGTTCCGAGCCAGAGAACGATAAGAGTGAAATGATTGGCCTGGCGAAGCTGCGCCTGTTCCTCGTTTGCGAGGCGGTTCTGTGATTGCGCGATCTCAGTGATATTTGAGAAGAGCGTTTTTTCAAGAGGCAGAATCTGATTCTGGAGCGTGTCGTAGGCCAGGGCCGAACCCTGGGGCGTCTTCGACTCGTTCAATGTCTCTACCTTCTCTTCGAGCGTCTTCAGGGTTGCCAGGTCGTTATCGAGCGCGCTGAGTCTTGGAGCGTCGGCGCCAAGGTCGAAGTGCACGCTTTGCTGATGGAGCGTAGCAAGGGACTCTTCCGCTTGTTCAAACTGTTCGCGTCGAGCGCTACGATAGGCTGCCGAAGAGTTAGCGTCTGTTCCGAAGAGCATGTAGGACTCGAGTAGACGAACGGTGTCGGTGAAGTGGGATCGGATATCGCGGCTGGACATGATGACGGGAATACGGTTTTCCGTGACCATGTTCGAGAGAGCGTTGGCCTCTTCGATGTACCGATGAGCGATACACGCGCTAAGAATGGTAGTGGCGACGATAGCGCCAGTCTTCAGGAACATCTTCGACTGCAGTTGCATGGGGGCCTCGGAGCGATGTAGGAAGAGGAGTGGCTAGACTTCCTGTTTTAGGAGCGCGTCGTCGGTGAAGTCGATCTCGACAACAACTCGGTTGAGAGAGGGTCGGACTACTGACTCTCGATGTTGAAGTTGACTTCGATCTCTGACTCGGAAGCCTCTGGACCAGGAGCGAAGCGCCAGTGAGCGACCGCCTCCTGGGCGGCGGGGGCAAGGAGCGCGTGGCCTGACTCGATCTTGGTGGCTGATACGGTTCCGTCCGCCTGAACAGTGACTAGAAGGACGACTTTGCCGCCAACGTGCATGCGGCGAGCCAGCTCGGGATAGGTTGGCGCGGTGCGGGAGACGATAGCGCGGTGGACGGTGCCAGCGAAGGCAGTGCCAACGCAGAGGGCGACGCTTCCGGCAAGGAGAAATGGGCGCGAGGAGCGAAGTTGGATTGCCAAGGAAAACCTCCGTGTATAGAGGTTGTATCGGCGGGTGCGGAGGAGGCTTTAGCTGTGTGAGAGAACGGGCGGGGCGATCTCGCTGAAGGTGAGGTTTTCAGCGGGGCTGGCGGTGCGCTGCTTCCAGTCGAGGAAGAGCTTGCCGTAGCTGTCGGTGAGGCAGGTGGCGGCATCGATGTTGAGGTCTGCGAGGGTCTGGTCGATCCACGCGGTGGGACCTTCGAGTTCAGCGTAAGTTCCGATGGGGGTCTCGTCGATGACGAGGTGGGCGAGGATGCTGCCGTTCGGGCCGGTTGCGCAGGACCACTCGGAGCGGTACTTCTCGTAGGTGAAGGCTGGACTGTAGCCGAGCTGCTTGAAGATCTCAGACATAGCTTCCGGTTCTGCGACTATGGTTTCGGTTTCGATGCGGATCTTGTAGCGGGTGGTGTCGACGGGGTCCTGCTGGCTGGGCAGACGCTTGTGGGTGACGGTGCAGACAGCGCCGTATTGGCGGATGCGAAGGATCTCGCGGCGGGCGCGGAGGTCGCGGTTGGGGGTGTCGTAGAGAGTGTTGTGCTCGAAGGTGCGGGGCGTGACGAGCTGGAAGCCGAGTGCGGGGAGGCGGGTTTGGAGAGCTTCTGGATCAGTGACGGGGAACTTGAGCTCGATCTCAGAGTTCTGCATGGGTGGAGTATACGGCGGGTTGTCGGTGCAAAACAGTGCAACTACTTCAATTTTGCAGCTTTTTTCAAGCGGTCGCGGATGGCGAGTCCAAGGCCTTCGGGTTTAGGGAGCGGACAGAGGATGATTCCGACGCCACGACGATCTAATTCTCGTAGTCCGGCGAAGAGACCTTGAGCGAGGGAGGCCGGGTCGTCGATGGCTCCCCAATGGAACGTTTCGACGTGGCTGTTCGATAGGGTCCAGCCTTGAGGAAGCATGATTCCAATGGATTTTTTGTCGGTTGCTCGTTGGACTAGCTGGGTCTTGAGTTCGGCTTCGGTGTTTACGAGGACTAGTTGCGCGCGGGGGGCATAGTGGCGGATGCCAATGCCGGGAGAGGGGAGGCTTTGTGGTTCAGATGTGGTTTGTAGGGGCGGACGGTAGAGGGAGACGGGGCCGGCGATGGGTTCGAGCATGGGTGCGGTGATGGCGCCGGGGCGGTAGAGGATCATCGGCGACTGATTGGGGTCGAGGACGGTGGATTCGACACCTACGGTGGTGGGCCCTCCGTCGAGGATTGCGTCGATGCGACGGTCAAGATCTTCGAGGACGTGGGCGGCGGTGGTGGGGCTGGTGCGGCCGAAGCGGTTGGCACTCGGCGCGGCGATGGGGACTCCGGCGGCCTCGATCAGGGCAAGGGCGATGGGATGAGTCGGCATGCGAACGCCTACGAGTGGGCGGCCTGCGGTGACTGCGTCGGGGATATTGTTTGTGCGCGGCAGGAGAAGTGTGAGGGGGCCAGGCCAGAAGGCGTCGATGAGGCGTTCGGCTTGCGGTGACACGATGGCTACTTCGTCCAGCATGGTGCGGCTGCTAATGTGGACGATGAGAGGGTCCCAGTTTGGGCGTTCTTTGGCGATGAAGATGCCGGCGACAGCGGCTGGGTCGAGGGCGTTGGCTCCGAGGCCGTAGACGGTTTCGGTGGGGAAGGCTACGGTACCGCTGTTGCGCAGGATTTCTGCCGCACGGGCGATGTCTTCGGGGGTTGCGGTCAGGCGTTGCGTTGTCCGGTCTGGATGGGAGATCGGCTGGCTCATCTGGCTGCTAGCTGTCCGGCGAAGGCATCGAGTGAGAGGCTGCGCAGGAGATTGCGGCGCATACCGCTTTGAACCTGATCGAGTCCGCGGGAGGCAGATTCGATCCACGCGAAGCTTAGGGTTGTGCTGAGGCGGTCGAGTTCGGCACGGAGGTCGGTGTTGCGTAGGAGCTCGGGTGTGCCTGCGCCAAGAAGCAGGAGATCTTCGAGGAGGAGAGTCAGGCAGCGGAGGAGAGCGGCGGTTTTTTGCTGGCCTTCAGCACCGGCGCGGTAGGTCTCGGTCATCTTGAAGAGGGCGGTGTGGTCGGGCTCGGCTGAGCCACTGCTGGCGGCTGCGGCGTTGCGCAGAAAGATGAGTGCGTCGGCGCGGGCGGCGGTGTAGGCCTCGAGGTCGAAGCCGAGGGCTTTGCCTGCGGCTCCCTGGGCGAGTCGAGCGATGAGAGTGCGCTGCTTGGGCGGGACGTCGGGGCGGCGGTCTGCGAGGAGCATCTCGATCTCTTCGACGGGCAGGGCACCGAGACGGACGGTGGCGCAACGGGAGCGGATGGTGGGGAGGAGTTCGCCGGGATTTTCCGCGAGGATGATGATGTGGACCGTGTCGGGTGGCTCCTCGAGGACCTTGAGGAGGGAGTTGGCGGCCTCTTTCATGAAGTTGGCCGCGGTGAGGATGAAGATCTTGCGCGGGGCCTCGTTGGGGAGGTAGTGGGCACGCTGGATAACGGTGCGGATCTGGCCGAGTTTGATGAGGAGCTGTGGCGGATCGGGCGGGACGATGAGGACGTCGGGGTGCGGCTGTACCAGGACGCGGGTCTCTTTCTTGTCGGTCTCGCGGAGCTCTTCGCGCGCGGCGACTGCTTTGTCGACCTCGTCTTCGAGGTTTGCGGCGCTGGCGATGCGGGTGCAGTTGTGGCAGACGCCGCAGAAGGTGGCGAGAGACTGGCCATTGGACCAGAGGTCGCGGGGCTGCCGTTCGCACTCGACGGCCATGGCGAGCATGAGGGCGAGGGTGTATTTTCCGGCTCCGCTAGGTCCGGCGAGGATGAGCGAGTGGGGGAGGCGGCCGGCGGCGATGGCGGTGCGAAGGTGTTCGATGGCGGTGCTGTTGCCGAGGAAGTCGTTGAAGGTTGCAGGCAGGGTGGTCTGCGGAATTTGCGTGGTCGATGTGGACATGAGTACGGCCTCCTTCCTGCTCGTAGTAGGTACCCCGGGGGGATACTTTTCTGTGCAAAGTATTCTATCGATTCACGTTACCTTGGGACTTCCAGGCGAGTTCTCTGTGTGTCCGTGAAAGTGTTTCGGAGGTTCTATCTTCTCGCTGAGTTGTCCCTTCTTCCATGATACGCGTTCGGAAGAGGCTAATACGCCAAGGCGGGAGTGCTGTAAAAGGTGCGTCGTTGCTGGGTTTTGTGCGATCGACAGAACTCAAGGGGGCTTGACAGATTTTTTTGCGGAGATGTGCCGGGATCTTGTGTCAATCGGGTAGAAGCTAAAGGCGGTGCGGCCCTAAGGGTCATGAGGGCTGGCGGATTTGGCATAAGGAAGTCTCCTGAGGAGAATGATGACACTCTTCGGCTGGTTGGCGCATCAGTGCTTTAGACGAGTCCATACAGCGGGTTAGGGAGCTTTGTGAACGTGAAAAAGCTTGTAACAGGGATGGTTACGTTGTTTCTGATGGGGGCGGCGAGTGGTCTGATGGGGCAGAGCACTGGTTCAAACACAACGACAGGAGCTACTTCGCAGACCAGCGAGATTCAGCCGCAGGCGATACCGGCATTGGTTATCACTCGGAAGCCGATGACGCAGGAGTTGGATGCGGCCTCGGCAGCGCTGTCTACGATACCGGCGGATCCGTTGTTTCAGACCGATCCTATTGGGCCGGTGACCAGGACAGCCGATGATTTTAATAAGTGGGTGGAGCGGACGTTGCGGCTCAGACTGGGAGCTACCTATACGTTTCTGAATCAGTATGCGACGGTGACCCCAGAAGGCGTGCGGCATGACCAGTTCAGTGGCCGACTGGATCTTAGTGGAAACATGATTGTGTACGACCATGAGAGCACGGCTGGCTCGATAGCCCTGCTGGTGCGTTCGGGGGTGAATATCGGGATAAGCCAGCAGTTCAATTTGAGTGATCAGATGGGATCGGGGATCTACCTGAATTGTTTGCAGGGCGGCGGCCCGCAAGAGCCGATCACGCTGAATATTCTCTACTGGAGGCAGGACTTTCTCAGCAAGAGGTTGTCGTTTTATGTGGGCAAGATTCACCCGAACCAGTACATCAGCCTTAGCCTGTACAACAACGATGAGCGAACGCAGTTTCTGAATGGAGAGAATGACGGCAATCTTGCGATTGCTTCGGATGGAACGTACGCGGGTGGAGGGGCGGTGGAGTTTCAGATTACGGATCATCTCTATGTACACTCTCTCGCTATCGACACGGAGGGGGCGCAACAGAGCAACATCAAAACGCTCACTAACCTGAAGTATCTGGAGGCTACGGAGATCGGTTGGTTTTCAGGTACGCCGGGAAATCGCTATCAGGACTTTCGTTTCGTTGTGTGGCGGGACGATACAAAAAATCTGGGAAGCGGGCATGGTGTGGGGTTTGGATTTGACCATGAGTTTGCAAATGGCTGGACGCCGTTCGGGCGTTACGGCTTTGCAACCGATACGGGAACGGCGATCAAACAGACTGATTCGATTGGTGTGGCGAATGTGCAGCCGTTTCATCGGCGAGGCGATATGTTTGGAGCGGCGTTCAACTACATTGAGCCGAACAATCCCGCTAAGCGTCACGAGAGCATCTTCGAGACGTTCTATCGATTGCGTTTGACCAGAAGTATCGAAGTGGGTCCTGACCTGCAGGTGTCGATCAATCCTATGTATGCGACGAAGGCGTACACGAGCACTCTGTTGAACGTGAGGATGCGGATTATTTTTTGATCAGTAGAGGAGCACAGCCACGTTGTAGGTGGTGAACTGCGGACTGGGTTGTTTGCTGGCGCAGACTGCCACCTCTGCCGAGGAGTAGCGGCCGGTGGCTATCTGACGAATCAGCGCATCGGGTAAGAGAGTTGGGTCTGGGCCGTCCCATTGCACGACGAGCTTTGGGGTGCCGACGGAGCCGCGCGGCATGGTGCAGGTCGTCTGTGCGTCCTGATTGGATTCAGCGGGGCCGATGCCGTGCGATTGAAGCACCAGCGAGACTTGCTTGGCGAGAGAGCTGTAGGACTGCACTGGAGCACTGTGGGAGAAGTCTTCGACAGCGTTCAGAGATCCCATGCTTTGGATTACGGCAATGCCAATTGCATTCAGATTTGGGTCGAGCAGGTTGGCGCGGTGGGTTGGTGTGCTCATCCAGGTTTGGTGGATCTGTTGGGGATCGGTTCCGCGGGCTAGGTTTTCGGCGATGGTGGTGAAGTGGGCGCCGGCCTGGGCGCCGCGGGTGGCGAGGTCCGGCTCGCCCGGGTACTGGTGCTCGAGTGGGCCGGGTTCGTGGATCATGCGTTGGTCGTGGGTTCGGGCGGCGCTTGCGATCGCGCTGTCCCAGTGCAGGGGAGGAAGATTGTGTGCGGCACGGGTCTGATTGGCGAGCTGGACGAGGGCTTGTTCCGCTGGGGATGGCGCAGGCGACGGCGCGCTTTGGGCTGACGCTAGGGATGGCAGGATGGTCAAGGCCAGGAAGAGTGTGAGATGGATTCGCATTCTGCTTAGTCGTCCGTTTGCTGTTGTGATGGTGTTTGGCCAATGATGCGTGGAAGGTACCACTTAAGTTAGCCGGCGGCAGAGAGAAGCGTCCGAAGTTCGACCATTGTTTCGGTAGACTCGAAACTCATGGTGTCTTTGACCCGTCTTAAATCGGGGTCTCCCGACGTCGTACAGGCAAGCCGTTGCACCTAGAGGATTTTTTACCGATGAGATTGCGGTTCCTTGTTCCATGCTTTGTTCTGATTCTTACAGCCGTCGCTGCTAACGCTCAGGTTGGACTGTACGTCAATCCTGTAGCCACCCATATTAGCAATTCGCAGGCTGATCCTGACCCCGATCCCTTCGGCTTCCTTGGACCCAACACCACGTCGCGTACGTTTTGGGGTGCCAACATTGGCGGCTACTATGAATTTTTCCATGGCTCGAAGGCCGATGTGAGCATCGATATTCGTGACTCGATTGTGCATGGCAATGGCGCAATGCTGAATAGCTTATTGTTTGGCGGCCGAGTCTCCGCCAAGCCAATTGCGAACTCATTCAAACCATATTTTCAGTTCTCAGGCGGAGTCGGCACCTCGAGGGCACCGACAAGTGCGATCCGTGTCAACAGAGCAGAGTTCGACGTTTATGGGGGCGTTGATTACTCTCTTGGCAGTTATGTGGACGTCCGGGTGATCGAGATAGGCTACGGCAGGGTTGCGACGGAGAGTAGCGGTAACTTTGGAGGGCCAATCGGCCTAGGTTCTTCAAGCTTATTGAACTTCAGCACTGGTCTCGTCTTCCGTATCCCCACACCGGGGTCCGGAGATAACCCGCAGCGATAGCGAAGATTTCGGTTGATCTTAGCGCTCCAACTTGTTCCCAAATCGAAGCGATGACGTCTGGTTAACGAGGGGTGAGCTTCACCATGAGAGGGTCGCGAGGGCGGAGGGTGATCTTGGCCTGGGCCACCGGTGGTGTGGTTCCGAGGTAGCTCATGCGCCAGCGCTGGGCGAGGGTTGCGATGCTGAAGACGCCCTCCATCCAGGCGAAGCTTTCGCCGATGCACTGGCGACTGCCACCGCCGAAGGGGAAGTAGGTGAACTTTGGGCGGGCAGCTTTGTTTTCGGGGGTGAAGCGGTCGGGGTCGAAGCGGAGTGGGTCGGGGAAGTACTGAGGCGTGCGACCGATCATGTATTGGCTGAAGAAGAAGTGGGCCCCGGGTGGGATGCGGTAGGGGCCAAGTTGGACGGGTTTGGTGGACATGCGGCCCATCGCCCAGGCAGGTGGGTAGAGGCGCATCGATTCGGCGAAGACTTGTTCGGTGTAGCGGAGGGCGGGGTAATCGGCGAGCGTTGGGAGACGTTGTTGAGGGCCTGTGCCAAGGACGGCGTCGAGTTCGGCGTGGAGTTTTGCTTCGATGTCGGGGTTTTGGCTGAGGAGATACCAGGTCCAGGTGAGGCCGTTGGCGACGGTTTCGTAGCCGGCGAGGAAGATGGTGAGAACTTCGTCGCGAACCTGCTCGTCGGACATGCCGGTTTGTGCTGTAGGGTCGTCGGATTCGTATTTGCTGGCGAGGAGCATGGAGAGTAGATCGCCGCGGTCGGGTTCGCCGCGGGCGGCGGCTTGGCGATGCTCGCGGATGAGGCGGTCGACGACTGCGTCGAGGCGGGCTTTGGAGCGGCGGAACTTCATGATGCCGGGGATGGGCAGGTGGAGGACAGACTCTATTCTGGGGAAGGCGACGATGAAGTTGTAGAGGTCCATGATGGTGTTGACCTCATCGTTGATGCTGCGGATGTCGGCGGTGACCTCGGTGTTGAAGAGGGTGCGGGCAACGATCTCTAAAGACAACTTCATGCTGGCGGCGGCGATGTCGATGTGCTCGCCGGGGTGCCAGGTCTCGCGCTGGTGAGCGGCGCAGGCGACGATCTGGTCTCCGTAGGCCGCGATGCGCTGGCGATGAAAGGCGGGCGCGGCGATCTTGCGCTGGCGCATGTGGATGGGATCGTCGGAGGTGATGAGGCCTTCGCCGAGGAGGACCTTCATGCGGCGGACGGTGCGCTCCTTGACGAAGCTTGCGGATTGGTTGATGAGGATCTCGCGAATGTAGTCGGGGTCGTTGATGAAGACGATGGCCGTGCCCATGAAGTGGTAGTGGGCGATGTTGCCGTAGGTCCTGAGGAGATGCTCGAAGAGGAGGATGGGGCTGCCGAGTTTGACCCAAGGCTTGAAGGCGTAGAAGGGCAGAGAGTGTTTGAGGCCAGGTGGCATGTGCCACTCGCCGGGAGGGGCGGCTGGAGTGAGCTCCTCTGGTGGGGCTTCGAGGGTGGGCGGAGGCGTGGTCATGGATGACGCTCTCATTTAAGGAGAACACACTTCCGGCTTGGAGGGTTTTACGCGTTCATCGGGTGGAAAGAACAGAGGCCGGCCTTCGGCGGGGTCGAGGCGGTCGATTCGGAGAGGCTATTTTGTTGTTGTGGTGGGGATGCGGGCTAGCACGATTTCGTGGATGAGGGTTTGTATGTGGTCGATGGAGGCGTCGTCGCGGATGACGGAGACGCGATGGGGTTCGCGGGCGGCGATCTCTTCGTACTTCTCGTAGATGCGGCGGTAGAAGTCGTCGGACTCGCGCTCGAAGCGGTTTTCATCGGTGCCTTTTTGTTCGACGTGGCGCTGGTTGCGGCGGCGGGCGCGGCGGAGGGAGGCTTCGAGCGATGGAAGGAGCAGGAGGGTGAGGTCGGGCTGGAGGTTGTCGCAGGTGGCGGCGTGCATGGCGAGGATGCGTTCGCTGCCGAGTTGGCGTCCGCCGCCTTGGTATGCCTCAGATGAGTCGGTGTAGCGATCGCAGAGGACGATGGAGCCTGCGGCTAGCGCGGGGAGGATGACTTCTGTGATGGATTGGGCGCGGTCGGCGAACATGAGGGCCATCTCGGCTGCTGGGGCAATGGGGCCGAGAGCGGCTTCGGAGCGGGAGTCGAGCAGGACGCTGCGGATACGATCGCCGAGGGCGGTTCCGCCGGGCTGGCGGAGGGTGACGACGGTGTGGCCTTCGGCCTCGAGTGAGGCTGCGAGGCGGCGGAGCTGAGTGGTCTTTCCGGAGCCGTCGAGGCCTTCGAAGGTGATGAAATATCCGCGCGGCATAATCATCAGCTTATCGCAGTGCGTCGGTTGGCATCGTGCGAAGGAAACGGAGAATGAGCTGGGCAGGCACAGCACCGGGTCTGGGTTAAGACAAGGTTGATCTATGTTTATTGGTTTGCCGTTTATTGATTTGCCGAGATGCTCTTTGCGGGCTGCCAGGTTACTCCGCTGGGCGTAATGATGATGACAAGCGGACCCTCTGCGCCTTCTTTCAAGGAGGGGCCGTCGGACTTGTGCTCCTGATGGGCGCTGTCAGTGTAGATAAGTTTGGTGGCGCCGGAGCCGAGGACTTTGAATCGGTAGTGGAAGTCGGTGCCGGGTGCGAGGCCTTGGGTGCCGAAGCTGGCGCTGGGATAGTCGACTTCGAGGAGTTCGATGGTTCTGTCGGTGTGATTGCTGACGGTGGCCTGGACGTAGGGGGAGTGGCAGCCAGTTGCCGCGGTGAGACCGATCAGAAGTGCGAACGCAAGCTTGAAACGCATAGGTTCAAGGGTACCAGCACGAATGGAAAAGCAAGCCTAAGGTCGCTGCTTGCAAGAAACAAGAACTGCTTCGCCCAGAGTTATGGCTTCGGTGCGATTCAAGTGGAACAAGGGCGGGTTTGGAGCGCAGACTTTAGATGAAGGGCAGAAGCTCTGAGGCGCGAGCGGGGTGCTTGTCGAGGATGCGAGCGGTGAGGACGGCGCCGCTGCGGTTGTCATGAAGGGTGATGGGAAAGGCGAGGACGCTCCAGGTGTAGTGCTGCTCGGCGGGTCTGGGTTGGCTGAGCAGGCCGCGGTGGCTGCGGTCGATGTAGGTCTCGCGTGTGAGGGAGACGGCCTGGATGACGTCGCGCCAGTCGCGCATGAGGGTGGAGAGCTCTTGCTGAATGCTGCGGCCAATGAACCAGTCGCGACTCTCGCCGAGATAGTCGGCGGCGGCATCGTTACAGTGCTGCCAGATGCCCTTGTCGTCGAAGATCTGTACCAGGACGTCAGAGCCGATGGCCATGGAGATGCGAGAGTAGAAGAAGTCGCGGGCGTCGACGACGACGGGGGCGCCACGGCGTTTCGCCTCAAGCGAACTGAGCGCGTCGAGGAGATCTTCGACGGAGCTGTGGCCTTTGAGGAGGTGCATGTCCTCGACGCCGCCAAAGTACTGGTCGAGGGTTGCCGAGAGGATGATGATGGGGACGTGCGGGCGGCGACGGCGGAGGAGTGCGGCGACCTCGGTACCGAATTGGCCGGCACCGAGGTGGTAGTCGAGGACCGCGATGTCGATGTTGTTGAAGAGCTCGGTGGCTTCCTCAATGCTGGAGGCGGGGACGCACTCATAGCCGCGCTGGCGGAGGATGGCAGTGCGGAGGTGGAGGTTGATGGGCTCGTCGTCGAGCAGAAGGACGCGGACCGGCTGAGTGGGCGAGCGGTGCATCTGGAGCGTGTTATCCGAAGCGGTTTCGGGAGGCTCAAACATGGGTATCCCCCAACTCTAGCTTTATATACGACTAGAGGTAATTCCTTATATACGACTAAAGGCACCCCTTGGATGGTTATTTTAGTTTGGATTTTATGTCGCGTAGCAGTTCGGGGAGGCGGTTGAAGAGAGCCACGGAACGAAGCCACTGGCGGTTGTCGATTGCCGGGTAACCACTGACGACCTTCCCGGGGGCTACGTCGCTGGGGATACCGCTCTGAGCGGTGGCAATGGCGCCGTCGCCGATGGTGCAGTGGCCGGCTACTCCCACCTGGCCGGCCAGGATGACGTTTTTGCCGATTACGGTAGATCCGGCGAGGCCGACCTGGGCGCAGAGCAGGGTGTTTGCGCCGACGGTTGAGCCGTGGCCGACCTGGACGAGGTTATCGACCTTCGCTCCCGCGTGGACGCGGGTTTCGCCGATAGAGGCGCGGTCGACGCAGGCGTTGGCCTGGATTTCGACGTTATCTTCGATGATTGCTGGCCCGGATTGAAGGATTTTGTACCAACTGCCGTCGGATTGGCGTGCGAATCCGAAGCCGTCTGCGCCGATAACGGCTCCGTTTTGGAGGACGATGTTGTCGCCTAAGTGGCAGTGTTCCCGGACGATGGCGTGGGCGTGGGCGAAGAGGTTGTTGCCGGCGTGGACGTAGGGATAGAGGACGACGTGGGGGAGAATGATGGCGTTATCGCCGAGGATGACGTGGTCTCCGATGACGGCGTAGGCGCCGATGTGGGCGTTGGCTCCTATACGGGCAGTGGGGGCGATGGCGGCCGTGGGATGGATGCCGGGGGCGTAAGCGGGGGGCTGGTAGAAGAGTTCGATGGCGCGGGCGAAAGCCAGGTATGGGTTTTTGAGGCGGAGGGTGGCGGCGGGAATCTCGGGGAAGTCCGGTTCAACCAGGACCGCGGTCGCCTGAGTGGTGCGGGCGAGTGAGGCGTATTTCGGGTTGGCAACGAAGGCGAGGTCGCCTGGAGCGGCATCTTCGATGCCGGCAACTCGGGTGATTTTGGCGGAGGGGTTACCGTGCAGGGTGGCGTTGAGACGGTCGGCCAGTTCGGCTAAAGTTACGGACTTCGTGCTGGATTGCATGGGGTGGATTGTAAATGGACTGCAAAGCCGAAGCAGGGCTGCGGTAGGTTGCTCTAGTTGGGGCGGGAGTTCGGGGGGATGAGGTTGGTGAAGAGGTCTTCCTGCATGGAGGGGACGGAGGCGGCTGGGAGCGGCTTGCGACGCGAGGGGCTGGTAATGACGGCGATGAGTTGGAGTTCGGTGAGGGAAGTACGGGGAACGAAGATTCGCTGCGTGTTGGAGCGGACGTCGGGTGGGGTGAGTTGAAGGCCAGCGTCGTTGATGAGGTCGTCCGTAAGGGCGATGTCGATGGGGGCGAGGCCTTCGAGAAGGTCGCCGGAGCGGAAGGTCATGCGTAGCCATAGGCCTTCCGTGCGGGGCTTAGCGAGGAAGGTGCGACGGAGGAGTCGTTCGGGGTTGGCAGGGTCGTTCAGGTTGAAGTCGCGGACGTAACAGATGTGCTTGATGTCGTTGAGAGGAAGGGATATAACGCGCCCGCTGAGGTCGAGGAGGTCGATGGAATGGTTTCGAACGAATGCAGAGAGCGGCAGGTACCCGGGGAGGGTTTCTCCGGTGAAGCGGCGGACGATGACCTTTTTGTGAGCAGAGGACATAAGGACTCGCGGATTGTCGCACGGAAGCGGTTGGAGCAACAGAAAAGGTGCAAACGGAGTAGTCAATTCGCTACTGCTGTGTTACATTGGCCTTTTGCGTTTACCTGGCATGATCATTATAAACGCTTGATTCGTGGGAGCTTAGGTATGGCTCCGACGGATTAGAGCGTCCGGTTAGAACCGGCTTGGAGTAAAAGTACCAGTTATGGCCGACTACATCTACCTGCTCGAAAATCGCCTCTCTCCAGCGCAGCGGGCTTCGCTGCTTGCCGTGCGCGAAGTTGCTCGCGCTAAAGGACTTACCGTTTTCCTCGTGGGTGGTGCGGTACGGGATATGACGAGCGGATCGCCGGTGAGGGATCTGGATGTGGTGGTTCAGGGTAACGCTCTCAAGTTGAAGAAAGATCTAGAGAAAGCCCACGGTGTGATCACGGGCGAGTCGGAGGCCGGACAAGCGCTATTTGTGCGGTTTCCGGGTGGCGTGAGGATGGAGATTGGCAGCACTTTGTCGATCACTTATCCGAAGCCGGGGAAGCCGGTCGCGAAGGCTGCGACGATTCTGGATGATCTGCGACGGCGGGACTTTACCGCGAACGCCATGGCGCTGTCGCTGAACGATGGCTCATACGGTCTGTTGATGGATCCGCTGAACGGGGTCGCCGATATTGAAAACCGCGAGCTGCGGCTGGTGAGCAACTACGGGTTTATTGAGGACCCGGTCAGGATGATCCGGGCTGCTCGTCTGATGGCGCGGCTGGGCTGGCAGATGGACGAGAAGACGCTCAACCGCTATGAGACGGGCAAGCAGGAGGGATATATCTCGGCGATGGGGGAGTTCCACCGCGGGTATGAGACCGAGGAGATCTTCCACGAGGAAGACCCATTGCGGGTGCTGAGACGGTTGGAGGCGGAGGGGTGGGTGAAACACCTGTTTCCGGCGCTGGCTTCGGCGAAGGCAAATGTGACGGAGTTAGAGAAGCTGCGGGAGGTTCAGTCGCAGTTGGAGATGCAGGGGATTCATCCAGAGGCTGCGGTGGCGAACTTTCCTTTCCTGACGGCGAAGATGGCTCCGAAGGAGATCGTGGCGCTGAAGAAGAGCTTTGCGCGACAGGGATTTGTGGCGGAGATCGAGGCTCTCGAGGACCAGGCGAAGGCATTTGCGACGGAGTTCTCCAGCAAGGGGGCAGCTACTCCCTCGCAGGCGTGGAAGCTGTTGCACTCGGCCAAGCCGGAGTCGATTTTGTGGGTTGCGCATACCTCAAAGAACGCTGGGATTCAGAACAAGTTCAAAGGCTTCTTTACTGAATGGGCGCAGGCCAAACAGAAGTTGCCTTACACGCTGATGCAGGAGATGCGGATTACGCCCGAGCTGCCGGGATACGGCGAGCTGCTGGACAAGCTGTTCTTTGAGCTGATGGATGGCAAGCTGGGTACGGTTGAGGAGATGAAGGCATATCTCGAGCCGTATTCGCCGCCAGCGCCACCGCCGCCGGTTCATCTGCGCAGGGCGCGTATGGCGAAGAAGGATGCCAAGCCCGCCAAGAACCGGAAGAAGCCCGCGGTTGAGGCCAACGGTGACGAGGCGGAGACGGTTGCTGCTTCGGATGAGAGCAAAGTCAGTGCGCCAGCGCCAGTCAAGAATGGGGCGCCGGCGAAGGCTCCAGCAGTTCCTGCGAAAGCTGCTGCCAAAAAGGCTGCTCCAGTAGCGGCTGCTGTTCCTGCCAAGACGGCGGCTCCTCCGGCGAAGGTGAAGCCTGCTGCCAAGGCTCCGGCGAAAGCTCCTGCGAAGAAGGTGGTCGCAAAGGCCCCGGCGAAAAAGGCTCCAGTGAAAGCGACGAGTAAAGCTCCGGCGAAGAAGGCTGTTGCAAAGCACGCCCCAGCCAAGAAGGCTCCAGCTAAGCCTGTTGCGAAGAAGGCTGCGGCAAAGAAAACTCCTGCGAAGAAGGCTGCTCCAGCGAAGAAGGTAGTCGCAAAGCACGCCCCTGCGAAGAAGGCTGCTGCGAAGCATGCACCGGCAAAGAAAGCGGCGAAGGTCGCTGCAAAGAAAAAGCGATAGTCGCTTCGAGCTTGCCCGCTGTTGCACGTAGAAGTAATTCTTCCTGACTCGCTTCGTTAGCGGAAGCGACGCGAAGTTTTACGTGGAACGAGTTGTGGCATTCGGTCGCACTCCCTTGTGCGTCAAATACATACTGCGTCGCATCGGCTGGCGTGACGACTCTTTTCATCAAGAAGGCGTCTCTTGCTCATCGTGAGTTTTGTTTGATCGAACTTTGCGATCAAAACTTTTTTGCGAATGCGATTCTGGATGTGTTGTTGTGGCCGCTGCGACGGACAGAGGTGCATCTCAGTTAGTCGAGGTGCTTTCTATGGTGGTTGCAGTGTTGCTTGGATCGGTTCGCAGCGAACGGATGGGGGATCGGGCTGCGAAGTGGGTTACGGCGGAGCTGGAGAAGCGAGGGCACGAGGTGGTGCTTGTGGATGCTGCGGTTTTGAAGCTTCCAATGCTCGACAAGATGTGGAAAGAGATTAAGAAAGACACTCCAACAAAGTACGAGAAGCTGCACGAGAAGCTGGCTCCGCTGGCGAAACTGTATTCGCGAGTGGATGGATTCTGCGTGGTGAGTGCGGAGTATAACCACAGCATGCCACCGGGGCTGATCAACCTGATCGACTATTTTCTAGAGGAGTACTACTTCAGGCCGTCGGCGATTGTTTGCTACTCCTCAATGGCGTTCGGTGGGGTGCGGGCTGCGATTCAGTTGAGGGCGCTGCTGGCAGAGGTAGGAATGCCGACGATTCCTTCGTTGCAACCGATCCCATCGATTGGAAGTGCGCTTAGCAAAGATGGTGTGGCTTTGACGCAAGAGCTGGCCGAGAAGAGTGGAAAGTTCTTCGATGAGTTTGAGTGGTATATGCGAGCACTGAAGGCTGAGCGGGCAAAGGGAGTGCCTTACTAGCGAGGAGGTTGTCCTGGTTTAGAATTGGGCATGTTTTATAGTTGACTAAGAAACTGTTAGCTTGTAAATTGTGTTTATGACCAAGGCAAAGTTGGTGGATTCATCGGTAAGTGGATTGACGAGCCACACTGGGTTTTGGCTTCGTTTCGTGTCGAACCATGTCTCCAATGCCTTCATGCGGAAGCTTAGCGATAGCGGCGTTACGGCAGCGGAGTGGGTTGTGCTTCGAGAGATGTACGACCAAGAGGAGATGGTACCGAGTGTGCTCGCAGAGCAGATCGGGATGACACGAGGCGCTGCGTCCAAGCTGATCGACCGGCTGTTAGCCAAGAAGCTGGTCTCGCGGCGCGACCGCACCGATGACCGCAGATATCAGGATGTTGCGCTCACTGCGGCGGGACGACGGCTGGTTCCTGCGCTTGCGGCGATCGCGGACGAAAACGACGAGGAGTTTTTCAAATCACTTTCGGTGAGTGAACATAAGGCCCTGGTCGCAACACTAAAAAAGCTGGTGCAGGCACATGGCCTGCATCGGATTCCAACGGAGTGAAGGAGAGAGGATGAATGCCAAGGTGATCCATGAGGTATTGGCGGAGTCTCAGGCGGGCAAGCTGATCTTTCCGGAGGTGGTGCGCAGATTGCTTGAGGTTGGTGTCGAAAGTTATTTCTGTGATCTAGCCAATGGGGTTGAAACCTTCTACATGACTGATGGAAAGACTCATACGGAGAAGATGATTCTTCCGTTGACTGCTGTTGCCGAGGAGTTTTCATCGCAGGATGTAGTTGCCGCGATACGCGAGGCGCAGGCGGATACGATCCGATATCCGGAGTTCATGAAGCGCTCGGCTGCTGCAGGCGTGATTGCGTACTGGGCGTTTCTGACTGGCAAAAAAGTTATCTACTTCGGACGCCAGGGAGAGATGCACGTCGAGGAGTTTCCAGTCGCGAAGCCATAGTGCACGGGTGGGCTTAGCGGTGGCGTTTGAGGACGACGAGGGTGCCGAGAAAGAGGCTGCCAGCGGTGATGGTCATGAAGATGATGGCGTGGCGATAGGCGGCTTGAGTTTTGGGTGGGGTGGCGGCTGTGTTGTCCTGGCATTGCGTGCAGCCCTGTGGCCGGGCTGACGGAGCGATGGCAAGAGTTGCCGCGATCAGCAGCATTTGCCAGAGGCGTGACCGCTTCATTGGAAGAACGCTAAGAGAGCAAAGAGGAAGAGCCAGAGGATGCCCATTGCGTGCCAGTACCAGGCGGCGCCATCGACCAGGATCTGGCGGTTTTCGAGCTGGCGCGAGACGTAGAGACCAGTGAAGGCGGCGATAAGAGCGGCGATGCCGAGGAAGAGGTGGATCGCGTGGACGCCGGTAATCAGGTAGAAGAAGTGACTGCTCTGATTGGTTTTGAAGAAGATGTGCTGGACAGCGAGCTGGCGCCAGGCAACCCACTGGCCAGAGAGAAAGAGTAGACCTAAGGCGATGGTTGCGGAGAGCCAGGGAAGCGCGCGGCGTGTGATGGGTTTGCCGAGGCCGAGCCACTCGTCCATAACGTCGGTCTCGCGGAACATGTTGCGGCGGGCGACCTCCATCGTTGCGGAGCTAAGTAGAAGAACGGCTGTATTGAGCCAGAGGATGGGTGGGATGGTGGTGGGAAGCCACTCGTTGACGTAATGGTTGTAGGCGTCGAAATGGCCGGTGGATTGATTGACGAAGAAGGTGCTGACGATGGCGACGAAGAACATGAGGTCGCTGGCGAGGGCGAAGAAGATGCCCATGCGGTAGCGATGGAGGCGCTCATAGGGGCCGCGGCGGCCATGAGGGCGATCATTCCAATTGTCGTTGTCACCGCCACCGCCGGTGCGTTTGTCGGTTGGCGGACGTCGGCCGGAGCCGTTGTCGTGGTCTTCGACGCGGCGCTTTCGTTCCTGCTCGGTTTTATTCGGGGTGATGATTGCCGGCATGAAGGTGCCCTCTTAGACCACGCGTTGTGGACAGCTTACTCCGGTTTTGGGTTTGTGTCGTTTTTGATTTCGACCGGAGCAACGATGTCGGGTATCCATTGTGGCAGGAACGTGAATCCGGTCTGGCTGGGTTGGTAGTGGCATGGGGGGCGGTGGACGCTAATCTCCGGTATATCCGATGCGGGGGAGAGGTGAAAAGGATTCAAGGTGGGGTGCCATTCGAGGGTTGTGGCGTGCCAGGGGTTGGCGGGGGCCGGGGCTCCGTGGCGGAGGCTGCGGAAGATGTTGAAGAGGAAGGGCAGCTGGGCGATGGCGAGGAAGATGGCGGCGTAGGTGATGAAGTGGTTCAGCGGAATGGTGTGGGCTAAAAGGATGCCGGCGGGGCTGAGAGAGCCGCCAGGGCCGGGAATGCCGGTGAGCTGGGCGTAGTGGCGGGGTTCGCCGGAGAGGCCGGTGAGATGCATGGGGAGGAAGACGGCGTAGGCTCCGATGAACGTGGTCCAGAAGTGGAGATGACCGAGGGGTTCAGACATAAGGCGGCCGGTGTGTGTGCGGGTCGCGGTGATCAGAGGGAACCAGTAGTACGTTGCGGCATAGAGGCCGAAGACGCCAGCCATCGCCATGATGAGGTGAAAGTGAGCGACGACGAAGAAGGTGTTGTGGAAGTATTCGTCGAGGATGGGTTGGGCGAGGATGGGGCCGGTGAGTCCTCCCGTGATGAAGAGGCTGACGAAGCCTAGGGCGAAGAGCATGGGGGTTTTGTAGCTGGGACGAGAGCGCCATGTAGTCGCGAGCCAGCTGAGGACCTTGGCGGCTGCGGGTAGCGCAATGGCCATGGTGGAGATGGAGAATGCAGAGCTGGCGAAGGGGTTGAGGCCGGCGACGAACATGTGGTGTCCCCAGAGCAGGATGCCGAGGAGACCGATGAGGAGTGTCGTCGTGATCATGGTGCGATAGGCGAAGACTCGGCGGTGGCTGAAGTTTGCCAGGAGCATCGAGGTGAGGCCCATGCCCGGGAGGATGGCGATGTATACCTCGGGATGGCCGAAGAACCAGAAGAGATGGAGCCAAAGGAGCGGGCTGCCGTTGCCGCCGCGGTGGAGGACGCCGTTGACCAGGTCGCCGGTGGGAAGGAAGAAGCTGGTGCCGGTGTGGCGATCGCAGAGGAGGAGCAGGATAGCTGCGAGCAGAACGGAGAAGGCGATGATGCTGAGGAGGGCGGCGGTGAACCATCCCCAGACAGTGAGGGGGAGGCGGTCCCAGGTCATGCCGGGGCAGCGGTTGCGGATGATGGTTGTGAGGGTGTTGATGGAGCTTGCGGTGGAGGCGATGGCGAAGAGGGCGATAGAGGTGAGCCAGAGGTCCATCCCGCGGGCCTGGCCGGGACCGGCGCTGGCTATGGCGCTTAGTGGAGGGTAAGCCGTCCAGCCGGAGATGGCTGCGCCGCCGGGAACGAAGGTGGAGCTCAGGAGGGTCAGGAGGGCCAACGCTGTTAGCCAGAAGCTGGCGGCGTTTAGTAGAGGGAAGGCCATGGCGCGGGCGCCAATCTGAGCTGGAAGGATGAGGTTGCCGAAGCCGGCTTGCGGGGCTGTCGTCAGGACGAAGAAGAGCATGACCGTGCCGTGGATGGTGACGAGGGCGAGGTAGTCTTCGGGAAGAATGGGGCCGTGGAGCGGGAGCGGCCAGTCGGGCCAGACGAGGTGGATGCGCATCAGCAGCGAGAGGAGGGTGCCGATGACGACCGAGACGAGTGCGAGGATGAGGTACTGGATGCCGATAATGCGGTGATCGGTGAGGGGAGAGGTTTCAGGGCTCGGGATGTAGGGTCCGGATGGCCTGGTTTCTGAGGCAGCTGAATTCGGGGCGGAGTTTTCCCGGTTGGGAGTCATGGGGTTGACTCCTTTTGATGATTGGACAGCCATGTTGCGAATTGGTCGGGTGGGAGGATGCGGAGGGTGGCGTTCATGCGGTAGTGGCCGAGACCGCAGAGTTGGGTGCAGAGGATGGCGTAGGTGCCGGGGGTGGCGGGGGTGAAATGGAGGTGGATGGTCTGGCCGGGAACGGCATTCTGCTTGAGTCGCATCTCGGGGATGGAGAAGCCGTGGATGACGTCCTGTGCATTGAGACGGAGGTCGACCTCTCGGTTGGCGGGAAGGACGAGTTCGGAGGAGATGTTGTCGTCAGCAGAGTGAGGATCGGTGGGGTCGAGGCCGAGGGGGTTACCTTCGCCGGGGGCGACGAGTTGGGGACGGGTAGTGCCGAAGGTGGCGTCGGGGCCGGGGTAGCGGAAGTACCAGGCGAACTGTACGCCGGTGACTTCGACCTGAAGGGCGGTGAGGGAGGCTCCGGTGTAGCGGGTGGCAGCCCAGAGGCGCTCGGCTTTGAGGGTGAGGGTTCCGAAGAGGATCGCGAGGATGGCGAGCGGAAGGTATTCGACGCGCCAGAGGTGGGTTGGTTCGGAGTGGCGTTTCGCGAGAAGGCCGACCAAGAGGATCAGGTGGGCGAGAGCGAGGAGAGCGAGGGCGATCCAGAGGTTGAGGAGGAGATGGTGGTCGAGCGCGGGGCCGTGAGCGCTTGAATCTGCCGGGAGGAGCCAGGGTCGGTGGATTGCAGCCTGATCGATCCAGGCGCTCGTTAGGCGGAAGCAGATCACCTAAGCAGGATATCTTGTCTGCGGATTGGCGATCTGGTGCTTCTTAGCCCAATTTGCCGGTGACGAAGGCGTAGATACAAACGCAGACGACGACTGAAACGACCGCGATCAGGAGAGAGATGAGTAGTTCGGTGACCGCGTCGGCAGCTAGATCGTCGGATTGCTTTCGGTTGCCGGTGAAGAGGAGATAAAGGTTTTCGGACTTGCCTGACTTGATGATTTTGGTCGTGGCTGGATGGGAGTGCATATGGCCATGCTATTGAGCCGGACGTAAAGATGGCATAAGGGAGGGCTCGGAAGTTGGGGCGGTGTGGGTGCGGATGAGATCGAGGAAGAGCTGATGGACGCGGGGGTCGTGGCTTAGCTCGGGATGGAAGGTGGCGGCGAGGAGGTGGCCTTGGCGTACGAGGACTGGGAAGCCGTCGCGGCTGGCGAGGGTTTCGACCTCGGGGCCGGTGCGGGTAATGCGGGGGGCACGGATGAAGACCATCTCGAGCGGGCCGCCCGAGAGTTCGGTGGGTGCGGTAAGGATGGTGGAGTCGATTTGGCGGCCGTAGGCGTTTCGTTCGACGGTGATGTCGAGGGCGGCGAGGGAGGTTTGGACGGGGTGCTGGACGTCTTTTGCCAGGAGGATGGCCCCGGCGCACGTGCCGAACGTAGGGGTAGTCTGGACGAAGGTGGTGAGGATGCCGAGGAAGTGGTTGCGCTCGAGGAACTTGAGCATGGTGGTGGACTCGCCGCCGGGGATGATGAGGCCGTCAACGGTGGAAGTGCCGTCGGGAGTTACGAGTTCGTCTGGGGTGCGGATGAGTCTGGCGGTGATCCCGAGGCTCTGGAGGACTTTGGCGTGGGCTTCGTACGCGCCTTGGAGGGCGAGGATGCCGACGTTGATGGGGGGTTCTATGATCGCATGGTTCATCGGGGTACCCCCATATAGTCAGTATAAAGGAAGATGCGAGCTTTACGTGCGGGTTGAACTTGCTTCTAATGAGCGGGTTAGGCGACGGAAACCTGTACGCCGTCACTCGTGGATTATGCCGATTGCGCTGTTGAGGTCTGAAGGTCAGAACCAAGCAAGAGGCGAGCGAAACTGAGGAAAAGAGTTTATGAAACGTGCGCTTTGGGCTGTTGGTTTACTGCTGGTTATTCTCTGCTGCTGGAGAGCATCGCGGTTGTCGCGCCACCAGCGCAAGGACATGGATTGGCAGCAGACTCATTTTTATGCCGAGGCTAACAAACGCCTGCAGAATGACGACCCCACGCGTGTGGTGTTTTTGGGGGACTCGATTACCTATCTATGGGAAAGGACATCGTTCTTCGCAGGCAAACCATACATTAACCGCGGCATACCCGAGCAGACCACGTCGCAGATACTCTTGCGATTCCGGCAGGATGTGATCGACCTGCACCCGAAGGCCGTTGTGATACTGGCTGGGTCAAACGATGTGATTATCTTCAACAACCTCGTCGCGACGAAGATTGCCGAGGACAACATCGAGACCATGGCTGACCTGGCCAAGCTCCATGGCATCCGAGCCATTCTCTGTTCGTTACCTCCGACAAACCATCGCGATGGGATTAAGAATTTCGATTATTCCGAGAATGAAAGAGAGCTGAATTTATGGTTGCGTAACTATTCGGCTAAAGAAGGGCTGAGCTATGTCGATTACTACGGGGCGATGGATGATGGTAGGGGAAAGATGAAGGACGGAATGAGTGTGGACGGAATTCATCCGACTGAGTCGGGGTACAGGATGATGGAACCGCTGGTGCAGGCAGCACTTGATATGAAGCAGTAGCGACCTTGTAGTGGAGCTTTAGCGGTGCGTGAAGCCAGCGTAGACCTGCTTGTAGTGGGTGATGAGGTCGGCGTCGATACTGGTGCGGGGAGTGCCGGTGAGGTGCTCCTGGAGTTGGTCGAGGAAGGCGTGCCAGCCTGCGGCTAGCCCGGCGGCGAGATCGGGAGTAACTCCGGAGTGGATGAGGACGAGGGGAGACTCGCCGGAGGGGTCGTGCTCGATGGAGAACTTTACGACGGAGTCGCCCCAGGTGTAGCCGAAGGCTCTATCGGGTTCGTAGACGCAGATGATGCCGTCGAGGATGTCGGTTTTGCTGAACTCAACCATGATGTGGCCACCGAGGCCGGGAGCGGCAGTGGCGGGATACTTCATCCAGGCGGTGAGCTCGGCGGAGTCGGAGAGGGCGCGGAACAGTGGCCCGGTAGCGACGGGAAGAAGCCGCTCAAGGCGAATGGTCACGGTGGGTTCAAAGACCTGAGCGTTCTGCATGGGATCCTTAGGGTTTTGTGAGGTCTTCGCCGAAGCGAAGGAGGTTGCCGTCGGGGTCGCTGAGGACGAACTCGTTCATCTTCCACTCGCGTGGGGCAAGGGGCGAGAGGATGGGAACGTGCGCGGCACGGAACTCAGCTTCGAGTGCGGTTGCGTTGCCGTGAGTGAGGTAAAAATAGATTCCGCTGGGATTCTGACCTTCGATCAGATCCGAGGCGGTGCGAAGGTGGATCTCGAGTTTGTCGCGGGTGAGAAAGGCATACCCGTCACCATCTTCATAGGGTTCTGCAGAAAAACCAAGACTACGGTAGTAGGTCATGGCTCGGGAGAGATCACTGACCGGCAGAATGGGGACGATGCGTGAGATAGGATGCTTCGACATGAGGAGCACCTTGCCCTAGGGATGAGGATGTCTCTGCAGGGAACGCGTTATTGGTGAGATGGACGGAAGATTTTGCCGGTTGTAACTTCTGGATGCAAATCGATGGACGTATTGGACTCATGGATGCAAAACGAAGCCAGACCCCGAGAGGTCTGGCTGGATTTAATTGCACATTATGGGGCGATGCTGAGAGGTTTAGTGCGCTCCGCTGGCGTGGAAGAGCTGGTTGACAGTGCGGACGAAGTGGGCGGATGAGGGCTTAATAGGAACACCGCCGCTGAGGATCTTTTCATATGTGACATCGGAGCCATAGTAAGCCATTGTGTCGTCGGTGTTTTGATGGACCACGTCGCCGGTGAGGTCAATTCCAGCAAAGATGCCTTTGTTGCGGGAGTAGGTAAGGAAGGCGGCGTTGGCGACTTCGGTGGTATTGGCTGATGTGCTGCGACCGACGGGACCGGCTGCTACGGAGGCGTCGCCGCCGAGTTTGACCTTGTCGTGGAGGAGGCGTTGGAAGGCGTCACGGGTGGTGCCAACGAGGACCAGGTCAGTGGCCTGGCCTCCTGCCTGAAGGCCGAAGCTGGCGCCGGTGAGTTGGATGAAGGCAGGCGCACTCCAGCCGCGGCGGGTGCGGCAGGTGACGACGCCCTGACCATACTGTCCGCCGACGATGAAGGCTCCTTTTTTGAAGCTGGGCACGACGGCGACGCAAGTGGCCTTGGCGGCGATGCTGTCTGGAATGCCTTTGTCGGGCGTGCCCATGAGTTCGTGAAGGACTTCATGGGCAGCTTCGATGCGCTCATCGAGCTTTTGCACGTCTGCTGCGGATGCAGCAACGGTCATGGATATGGTCAAGGCTGCAGTGGCGCAGAGTGCTTGAACAAACTTTCTCATTTATGTTTCTCCCTTTATGGCCGCGATTTTGCTAATTTCGGCGTCTCTTATGCGATGCCGATAGAGAGAGTGTGGTTGTGCTGGGAGAAAGAGGTTGCACTAGTCGAGTATTCTTTCGGCGTGGAGTGATCTCTCATGGCGAATAAAAGTACGTCGGCGATTTATCCGAGTCTTGAAGATCGGCTTGTTGTGGTAACTGGCGGCGCAAGCGGGATTGGAGCGGCGATCGTTGAAGCGTTTGCGATGCAGAAGTCGCAGGTTGTATCTCTGGATATTCAGGACGACGCGGCTGAAGAGCTGAACGAGCGGCTGGATAAGGCGGGGGCCAGGTTACCGGTGTACCATCGCTGCGATTTGACCGACATCGATGCTTTGCAGCGAACAATTGCGGAAGTCGTCGAAAGATTTCCTGAAGTAAATGTGCTCGTGAACAACGCGGGGAACGATACACGACACACTGTTGACGAAGTGACGTCGGCGTACTGGGATCAGTCGATGGCTGTGAACTTGAAGCACCAGTTTTTTATGGCGCAGGGTTTGGTGCCTGCGATGCGTCGGGCTGGCGGCGGCTCAATTATCAATATGAGCTCGATTAGTTGGGCTATCCCGTCAACCGATGTGCCGGTTTATGTAACGGCGAAGGCTGCAATTGTTGGAATGACCCGCGCACTTGCTCATACGTTCGGGGGGGACAATATCCGAGTGAACTGCGTGATGCCGGGTGCCATTTTGACGGAGCGGCAGAGACGGTTGTGGCTTACCGAAGAGTACAAAGCTGAGGTGCTCTCGCGGCAGGCGCTGAAGCGGCTGATTCTTCCGGACGAGGTGGCGCGGCTGATCTTGTTTCTTGCATCGGATGACAGCTCGGCCATTACGAACCAGAGCTATGTCATCGATGGGGGATGGATTTAAAAGACCAATGGGGCTGAGCCCGCGCTTTACCAGCCGCGGGTCTGCATGAGGTCTTGCTCTTCGATTGCCGCTGCTGCGAGACCCTTCATCGAGCCGATGACTGCTTCACTGGCTTCGGCGACGATCTTGGGATCGTTAAAGTGAGTGGTCGCGATGACGATGGCGCGAGCACGGGAGACGGCCTCTTCACGCTCCTTCGGATCGTTTTCGACGTCGAGCGGCGTGGCACGCTCCTTCATGAAGATACCTGAGCCTACGAAGATGGTCTCGGCGCCAAGCTGCATCATGAGCGCCGCATCTGCTGGTGTTGCGATGCCGCCTGCGCTGAAATTGGGAACTGGGAGCTTGCCTGCTTTGGCTACCATGCGGACCAGTTCGTATGGGGCGCCGTGGACCTTGGCGGCGTTGTAGAGCTCTTCGTCGCCGAGGACGGTGAGGGCTTTGATCTCCCGGACAATCTGGCGCATGTGCTGGACGGCGTGCACGACGTCGCCGGTGCCGGGTTCACCCTTGGTGCGGATCATGGCTGCACCTTCCGCGATGCGCCGGAGAGCTTCGCCGAGGTTGCGCGCGCCGCAGACGAAGGGTGTGGTGAAGGCGTGCTTGTCGATGTGGTAGGTCTCATCGGCGGGGGTGAGGACTTCGGACTCGTCGATGAAGTCGACGCCGAGGTGCTGGAGGACCTGGGCTTCGGCGAAGTGGCCGATGCGGGCCTTGGCCATGACGGGGATGGAGACGGCGCCGATGATTTGCTTGATGAGCTTAGGGCTAGCCATGCGGGCGACGCCGCCTTCGGCGCGGATCATAGCGGGGACACGCTCGAGCGCCATGACGGAGATGGCTCCGGCTTCTTCGGCGATGCGGGCCTGCTCGACGTTCATGACGTCCATGATGACGCCGCCTTTGAGCATCTCGGCGAGGCCGAGTTTGAGACGGAGAGACGATGAGCCGAAGTTACCGTTGCCGTTGTGGGTATGGTCTGACATGGAATCTCCTTGTGCGCGGCGGTGGGCGCACTGTGCTGCGTGGGTGTCCGCGAGACTTTTAAGTTTAGCAGTTTTGCGCTTCGGTGATGCGATATTGGCGAGTTTGGATCGGCGTGGGGTGATTTGGCTGAAAATTTACCTGTGTTTTATCGGTGAGACGGGTAGGAGGGTCAAGCTGCGCTTACGGGCCGGTGTGCAGGCTGTCGCTGGAGGTGTAATGGACGCTCAACTGACGATTGTGATTCCTGCCAAGAACGAAGTGGAAATGTTGCCGAAGCTACTGGAGTCGCTATGTCGACAGGACTATGTGGCGATGGCGCAGACGAGGGTCCTGGTGGCAGATGCGGGGTCGACCGATGGGACGGTGGAGGCGGCACTGGGTTTTCGGGATCGACTGGCCGTTGAAGTTGTAGCGGGCGGGTTGCCGTCGGTTGGGCGCAATGTGGGGGCAAGGCTGGCGACGACGAAGTATGTGCTGTTTCTGGATGCGGATGTGGAGTTGCCGGAGCCAACGTTGCTGCGAAGGGCGTTGTGGCGAATGGAGCGGCGGGGATTGCACCTGGCGACGACAGATATCGCATGCAGGCAGGGTGGGTTCTTTGATGATCTGCTGTATGCGGGAAACAACCTGATGCAGCGAGTGGGTTCTTTTACGAAGCCATTTGCTACTGGGATGTTTATGTTGTTTGACCGAGAGGTGTTCTGGGAGTTGGGTGGGTTCAACGAGCGGGCGTTATTTGCGGAGGACTATCTATTGTCGAAGGGTGTCGCGCGACAGCGATTTCGCATTGTGCGGGGGCGGGTGCTGACGACGAACCGGCGATTTCAGAAGCTGGGCCACGGTCGTATGGTGTGGATGTTCTTCAAGACGATGCTGCATACCTGGGATGAGGAGTATTTTCTCGAAGACCAAGGGTACTGGGGCGAGGCTGGTTGAAGTTGATTAAGGTTTCGGTGTCATGAGGCGCGACATGGTCAGGAGTTTTTCGTCGATGGCGATGAAGAGTCCTTTGCTGCGTGCGAGGACGGTGCCGTCGGGGCGTTGAATTTCGGCTTGATGGAAGAGTTTGCGGCCAGGTTTTCCGTCTGACTGCGCTGGCCGGCTGAGGTGACGGCTGATGAGCACGAGCGGCTGGTAGAGCGGGACAGGGCGGATGTAGTCGATCTCCATGTGGCGGGTCATGGCGAGGACGTTGAGGGGGCGATTGAGCTTGCTCATGGCCTCGTCGAGAAGCGCGGCGACGATGCCGCCGTGGATGTGGCCCGGGGGGCCCTCGTGCATGCGGTCGAGCTGGAAGTGTGAGGTGGCGGTGATGACTTCGGGGTTAGTGGTATCGGTGGTGAAGGTGAGATGAAGGCCCTGGGGGTTGGCGGGGCCGCAGCCGAAGCAGTGATTGGCGCGCTCGTCGATGGTGGGGTTGCCGTCCATCGAGGCTGGGGTGTGGCGGGCGGTGTCGGGTGTAGCGGATGGTGGCTTGGATTTGGTCATGGCGTGGCTGGCTCGTCCTTCGGACGTTAGCACAATTTAGTCGTGAAATGAATAATCATTCAGTCGAATGGAGACTGGGATACTGCGAGTGGTTTATTTGGTGGTGGGCTCTCCGACAAATACAAGGCAGTCGTTGGGATCGGAGATGTGGAATTCGGTCATGCCGTAGTCGCGGTGGAAGAGGTCTCTGATGCGGTAGCGACTCTTGAAGGTCTTTACGTGCTCCCAGAGCGGGTGGATGTTGGAGACCTCGATGTAGATCTCGGTATGGCCGCGGACGCAGGTCATGACCTCTTCGGAGGCGGCTTTCTGGAAGTGAATGGTTTGGCCGTTACGCTCCACGATGGAATACCCTGGCGACTTCATGATTGGGGTGAAGCCGAGCACCCCTTGGTAGAACGCGAGCGTCTCTTCCATGTCGGCAACGGCCAGCATCGGGCTAATTTTTTTCGCTATTGTTGCGTTCGGCATTATGACCTCCGCAGTGGTGAACTGAGATGGAGATATGGTGCCATGAGCGGAATCATTCATCGCGAATTGTCGGATTTTTCTCTGGCAAGATAAATCAGGTGGTGCAGACCTCAATGATTCCGGGGCCAAACTTTTCTACTTTTTCGAGGCCGAGGCCGTGGACCGCTTTCAGTTGATTGAGAGTCTGCGGACGAGCGAGGACGATGTTGCGGAGGGTGGTGGAGGCGAGGACGAAAAAGAGTGGAAGGCCGAGACGTTCGGATTCGGATTTGCGCCAGTTACGGAGACGCTCGTCGAGCGCTTGCTGTTCGGGGGTAAGGGAGTCGGCGGGGTCAGGTGGGATGGATCGCTGACGAGCGTAGGTTTTTGCAGGTTCACGAGCGAAGACGCGATCGACTGCATTTGGCGTGCGGTTCGGTTGTTTGATCGGAGACGACGACTCGGGATTGTATTCGGCAATGCAGGTTGCAAGAAGCGATAGGAAGAACGAAGCAGGCAGATCAGCGCGAAGATTTTCAAGCCGCTGCAATTCAGTGAGCGTGCGTGGACGAAAACGTAGGATCTCTGCAATTGCCGCCTCAGAAAGGATTGTCGCTGCGGGCTGATTGAGCGCTTGAGATTGCGCCTTTGCGAAGACGCGAAGATCGTCTTCAAAATCGAGACGGCGATATGCTGATTGGTCGTAGTCGCGGGAGCGCTTCCGGCCTGACGCGGAAGACATGGAAAGAGGTTTGAGGTCTTCGGCGGCCAGCTTGAAGTCCTGCTTCGTTTGTTGCACCGCACTTAGCTTCCGCGTCGGATTAGTGAGATTCGCTACTGATTCTTTGGATTTGGAAGCTGGGGCAGTTCGAGATGTGGCCGATGAATTTAATATGGCTCCGGCAAAATGCGGGGGTCTCTCCACTTCGCTGCGCTTCGATCGAGATGACAACTTTTGTTCTGCTTCGGTGTGATTGCTGTGGACTTCTCGGCGGCAGAGAGCGATGATCGTGGCGCCGTGGGTGTCGGCTATGCGCGGACCAATTCCTGGAACGTTGAGGAGTGCCGGGATGGTGGTGGGGTGAGCGAGAACGATGGCGTTTAAGACGGCATCGGAGAAGACCATGAAGGCTGGCTTTCCGGTCTTGGCTGCTTCGGACTTGCGCCAGTCGCGGAGATTGGATTCCAGGGCTTTTTGTGAAGGTGTGTAGGCTGCGGTGGTCTGTTCGCGTTCGGCTTTGAGTGAGGCTTTGGAGGGTTTGGCGCTGCTGCTCGCTCCCGATTTCTTGCGCGCGGATGATGTGGTTGAGTTGGTGGCGTCTTTGAGGAGGAGGTCGGGTGGAAGTGGGCCAGTGTGTGTGCGGCCTTCGTGGGTGAGCGAGGCTTTTTTGAAGGTGATGAGATTGCCTTCGGGGTTGGTCCACTGGTCGGTGTTCAGGTTGATGAGACCGGAGCGGGTGAGGGCGTCGAGAAGTGTGTCGAAGGTTTTGCGTTCGGCGGCGGGAGTTCCGCGGAGTGAGCCGGTGGAGAGTTCGGTGTGGAGTTTGCCGGTGGCGCGTGACTGCCCATCGAGTGCTCGGAGGATGGCGCGAAGTTGGCGTTCTTCTTCTGATGTTGGTGGTCGGAAGGTCTGGGCTGTGGCGCTTTGCGGAGAGCAAAAGTCGCAGTGGCCGCACGGGCGGAGGCCGTCGGCGGTATCGCCGAAGTGCTGGATGAGGGCGGCCATGCGGCATTGTGCTGATTCGGCGAACTGCACCATGCGGTCGATCTGGGAGCGGCGGAAGTTGATTTGCTCGTCGTAGCCTTTGCGCCATGCGGCGCTACGGGGTGCGTCTTCGGCAGCGCGGACGTTGCCCAGCCATGTCGATGTTGGCTGCGCCCTGCGCGATGAGTTTTTCGACGGCCTTGTCGAAGGTCTCGGCATCCATCTTGAGGCGTTGGCGGAGGAGGTCGGGCATCTGGTAGTCGTCGTTGAGGACGGCGGCGACGCGGGTGAGCTCGGTGATGGCGGGATAGTCGCGCTCGAGGAAGAAGTCGTGCATCTTGCGGTCGGCGAAGGAGTGGAGGAGGACGGTGCGGGAGGGTTGCCCGTCGCGGCCGGCGCGGCCGATCTCCTGGTAGTACTGCTCGACGGAGCCGGGGAGGGCGGTGTGGACGACGGTGCGGACGTCGGCTTTGTCGATGCCCATGCCGAAGGCGATGGTGGCGACGACTACTTCTAAGTTTCCGGAGAGGAAGTGGCGCTGGACGCGTTCGCGGGTGGCGGGTCGAGGCCGGCGTGATAGGCGGCGGCGCTTCCGCCGAGGGTGCTGGCGAGGTCTTCGGCGGCTTTGCGGGATGGGGCGTAGACGATCGCGGGGCGATTGGATTTTTGTTTGAGGAGGTTTGCGGTGAACTCGTTGCGGCGGGGCTTGGAGAGTTCGACGACTTCGATGGCGAGGTTGTGGCGACGAAAGCCGTGGATGAAAAGGTCGGGTTTGGAGAGCTTGAGTTGGGCGATGATGTCTTTTTGGACGGTGGGGGTGGCGGTGGCGGTGAGGGCGATGACGGGCGCGGGGCGCAGAGCAGGGAGGAAGTCGCCGAGGGTGCGGTAGTCGGGGCGAAAGTCGTGCCCCCACGCGGAGATGCAGTGGGCTTCGTCGATGGCGATGAGGGAAGGCTTGCGACGGGCGAGCATCTCGGGGAAGTTGGGGACGCGCATGCGCTCGGGTGCGATGAAGAGAAACTGGAGGGTGCCGTCGAGGTAGTCGCGGCAGGCCTGACGGGCTTCGTCGCGGGAGAGGCCGGAGTGGATGCGGGCGACGCGAAGGCCGGCGGCGGTGAGCTTGGTGGCCTGGTCGTCCATGAGGGCGATGAGGGGGGAGATGACGAGGGCGGTGCCGCCGCGGGCGATGGCGGGGAGCTGGTAGCAGAGGGATTTTCCGGCTCCGGTGGGCATGACGAGGAGGACGTCGCGGCCGTCGGTGGCGGCGCGGCAGACGGCCTCCTGGTTGGCGCGGAACTGGGCGAAGCCGAAGGTCTGGTGGAGGAGGGTTTCGAGGTTCATCTGCTAGTTTCGAGTTTCGCATATTGTTCGCATGAGGGCGATGAGGGGAGGTTGCGACTTGGGTACGCGCGATCTGCATGGGTTTTATTTTTTGTGGGAGGGGCAAGCGATTTAACAAATTCGTGTCGATTTCTTGCGGTGTTATTCGTTATTGGCGTAGAAGGATTCCCAACAGGGAATAGAGGAGAATGCGATGCCAAAGTACATGCTGTTGCTACGTGATGATCGTAAGGTTTGGGGAAAGCTTGGGCCGGAGCAGATGCAGGCGGCGGTTGGGAAGTATCAGGCGTGGCGGAATAAGCCGTTTGTCGTGGACGGACAGCGCCTGGATGAGCAGACGGGACGACTGATCCAGAAGAAGAATGGAGGTGTGAGCATTACGGATGGGCCGTTCATGGAATCGAATGAGGTTCTTGGTGGCTACTACACAATCGAAGCTGCGAGCTTCGATGACGCGGTGAAGCTGTCGAACGATCATCCTCATATTGATTTCGGAACGATTGAGATTCGAGAGGTTATCGTTCGCCCCATGTAGGGAGATTTGCAATGGAGCAGATGAGCAGTCCGGTGTTGTTGGAGCACCTGTTTCGCCGACAGGCAGGCAGGATTGTCTCCAATTTGGCCGGACTGCTCGGATCGAAGCATCTGCAGCTCGCGGAAGACGCGGTGCAGGAGGCTATGCTGCGTGCCGCGCAGAGGTGGCCGTTTCAGGGGGTTCCAGAGAACCCTGAAGGCTGGCTGTTTCGCGTGGCGCACAACCATGCGATCTCTGCGCTGCGGCGTGAGAGGAGTTTCGGAGATAAGACGGATGAGTTGATTGCAGCCATTGAGGCGAACACGCGGCGGGTTGAGGACGTCGATATTGAAGAGAGCCTGCGCGACGATGAGTTGCGCATGATCTTTATGTGCTGCCATCCGGAGCTGACGCAGGATGTGCGGGTTGCGTTGAGTTTGAAGCTGGTGGGTGGCTTCAGTGTGGGAGAGATTGCGCGGATATTCCTGGCAGAGGAGAGCACGATTGCGCAGCGTTTGGTGCGAGCCAAGCGAGTAGTGCGCGAACGTAATCTTCCGTTGAGCATGCCACACCGGACGAAGATTCGGGAGCGGCTCGATTCTGTGCTGGGTGTGATTTATCTGATGTTCAGCGGTGGCTATGCGGCGCACTCCGGGGAGGAGCTGATTCGAAGGGACGTGTGTTTTGAGGCGTTGCGATTGGGGCGCTTGGTGTCTGACTCGTCGATGGCCGCGCCGCGTGTTGATGCGCTAATGGCGTTGATGGCATTGCAGGCTGCGCGACTTGCTGCGCGTACGGATGCCGCGGGTGATCTTGTTCTGCTGGAAGAGCAGGATCGTAGTCTCTGGGATGATGAGTTGATTGCTCAGGGGTTTTACTATTTCGAACGGTCCATCGTGGGGGATGAGATCTCGGTGTGGCATGTTCAGGCTGCGATCGCCGCGACCTATGCGAAGGCTGAGAGTTGGGAGACGATCGATTGGCGGGCGATTCTGGAGCATTACGATCAGCTCGATGGAGATGACGGGGTCGCCGGTGGTGGCGCTTAATCGCGCTGTTGCGGTGATCAAGGTGCATGGAGCGGAGGCGGCTCTGGCGGCGCTTGTACCTGTGGCCAGACCACCCGGCGGTGCGTGGCTATCATCTGCTACCTGCGGTGCGTGGGCGCGTGCTGGCGGAGCTTGGGCAGTTTGCCGAGGCGGAAGCGGCGTTTTCGGCAGCGCTGGCATGTGATTGCACGGAGCCGGAGAAGCGGTTTCTACGGAAGCAGATGGAGTTGGTGCGTGGTTGATTCGTTGCATGATCCGCGTTTTATTGGGATGAGTGATGAGCTAAGGCGACAGTTCAAGCAGACGCGAATTGATCAGCGAGTAAAATCTGAGCATCTTTCAAGACAGCAGCTCAATCTGATTGATTCAGGATACTGGGAGGTTCGATATGTATCTGATTGCTATTTGCGTGGTTGGATTTTTAGTTTTGCTGCTTAGCATCTTCAGGATGAGGCAGTTGCGGCGTCGACGGGAGCTGGAAGAGCACAGTATCGAGCCAGATGCTCTGCACGATCTGATCACGAAAAATCAGGAGATTCTGCTGTTTGATGTCCGGCAGCCTCTTGATCTCCTAGCGCATTCGGAGATTATTCCTGGTGCGAAGAGAATTCCGCCGAAGGAAGTTCTCGAGCAGGCTTCCTTGATTCCGAAGGAGAAAGATTCGGTGATTTACTGCACCTGCGTGAGCCAGAGCACGAGCCGAATGATCTTGGAGAAGGCGTTGGCGCTCAACTTCACGAAGATCAAATTCTTGAAGGGCGGACTGGACGCGTGGAAGGCAAAAGGGTATCCGGTAGAGCGTTACACCACACCGTTTCATCTTGACACGGCTTCCTAACCTGCGATGATCTCGCGATTCTCAAGCGGCGAGAGTTTCTTCTTCCATGCGCCGACGATGGCACCGATGATCATGAGATCGATGAGCGAGTAGCCGGTGTTGATGGCGAAGATCTCGATGGTGCGGACCTCGAATATGTATTCTTTGGCCCAGCTGGTGGCGATAAAACCTAACCAGATGAGGATGGCGCAGAGTACGCCGCGGAGAGCCGTCTGTTCACCGGTGGCCTGAATGACGATGCTGAGAATCGTTGCAGCGATAATGGAGCAGATAAGAGCGGTTGCGTATTGAAGACCAGGCGTGACGGTTGTGGTGGATGCGCTTATTAGCCACTCTTTGGTGCGTCCTATTCCCTCGAGCCATGGTTCATGAAGACGGTAAACCAGAGGGCTTCGAAAGAGAAACGAGACGATTGCTGCGACGAGAATTGCGAGCCAGTTGAGTCTTATGTTTTTCATGAGGCCTCCGCGACCGGGTCCCGTGATGCTGGGAGAATATGCACGGAGGCTGCTTGCAGGCAAGGGAATTCACGCTTGCATGATCTTGCCGACGGTGATGGCGTGCTTCGATTCGTTTGCCAGCGACGCAGTCGATGCGTTGTTTACTGGCCGTAGACAAAGACGGAAGCTCTCAAAAAGCATCCGAGAAAAGGCTGTTGGAGCGGCGTTTCGCAAGGGTTATGATGATGGCATCCATAAGAGCAATGAACTGATTTCATAAGAATTTCTACGGAGAGCTCATTGAGTTTGTCAGGACGACCGAAGTTTCCTCTGGTATCGCAAATACGGGGTTTAGGCGCAATTTTAGCGATGGCTGGGGCGATGACGATGGCTGGACTTGCGCAGGCTCCTCCTGAAGGGAAGCCGCACGCCCCTGGCGATGCTGCAGCGACGAAGGAAGAGCCCGCGGTGCCGATTCCGCGGAGGCGAGTTCTGTAACCAAGCACGAATGGGCGGCAGGTGGACAGATGATCCACTACACGGCGACGGCCGGGAATCTGCTGATTCGGGACGATCAGGACAAGCCGAATGGAAGCATCTTTTACGTGGCTTACACCGAAGACGGAGCTGAGGCGAAGAATCGGCCGGTGACGTTTTTCTATAACGGCGGCCCGGGTGCGGCGACGATCTGGCTGCACATGGGTTCGTTTGGGCCGGTGCGCGTGATCACCCAGAGTCCCGAGGCGACAGGACCGGCGCCGTTCGAGTGGGTGCAGAACCAGTACAGCCTGCTGGATAAGAGCGACCTGGTGTTTATCGATGCGCCGCTGACGGGCTTCTCGCGTGCAGTGGGTAAGGGGACGGCGAAGGACTTTGCCGGGACCGATCAGGACATCAAGGCGTTTGAGAAGTTTATCGTTCGGTACATCACGGCGAACCAGCGATGGAATTCGCCGAAGTTTTTGTTTGGCGAATCGTATGGTACGACGCGGTCTGCGGGTCTGGTTGCAGCGTTGCAGAATGATGGCATTGAGTTCAACGGCGTGACGCTGCTTTCGTCGATCTTGAACTACAACCGGCGCAGTCCAGGGCTGGACTATGAGGCGATTGGGTATATGCCGTCGTTTGCTGCGATCGCATATCACTATCACAAGGTGAAGACGAGTCTGACGCTTGCAGAGTGGGTGCAGCAAGCGAGGGTATTTGCGCGTGGGCCTTATGCGGAGGCGATGCAGCAGGGGGATAAGCTGCCGCCGGCGGAGTTCGATGCGATGGCCGCGAAGGTAGCGGCGATTACGGGGCTGAGCGTGGAGTATGTGAAGGAGTCGAAGCTGCATATCTCAGCGACGCGGTTTCGCAAGGAGCTGCTGCGCAACGATGAGCGGACGCTCGGGCGTTATGACGCACGGTTCATGGGTTGGGACCCTGATGCGGCGGGAGAGAGTCCTGGGTATGATCCGTCGGATACGGGGATTAGCGGAGTGTATGTTGGAGCGTTTCATGACTACATTCAGAGGGATCTGAAGTATATGAGCCAAGAGCCGTACTATCTTTCGGGGCCGGGGCTGAACGAGAGTTGGGAGTTCAAGCACAAGCCTTCCGGAGGGGGTGGCGGCTTTGGACGCAATGGGGAGCAGACTGCGCCGGATGTTGCGGTGGACCTGTCGGACGCGATGCGGAAGAACCCGAAGCTGCTTGTGTTCTCAGCGAACGGGTACTTTGACCTGGCGACGCCATTCTTTTCGACCGAGTACGACCTGAGCCATATGGATTTGCCGGAGAAGCTGGTGGGGAACGTGCAGTTTGGTTACTATCCGGCTGGTCATATGGTCTATCTGAATGTGGAGGCGCTGAAGGAGATGAAGGCGGATATGGCGAAGTTTTACGCCTTGGCTCAGCAGCGCTGAGGCGAGCAATTGCCTGCAAATAGTGGCGGTAGGCGGGTTAGGCACTCCGCTGCGCGCTTGCTTTTGCGGCCTAAATGCCTTAGAATGAAGGTTGCGAGTTTTTCAGTGTGTGCAGGTGCAGTGCGGAAGTTAATCTTTGAAGAGGTACTGATAAAGATATGGCAAAGCGTCGTGGAAATCCAAACTGGGGCAAGCCTGAGCCGATCGGGCCGGTTGTTCCAACGGTAACATCGTTCGAGCAGGTTGTGAAGGAGTTCAAGCTAACTCCTGACCAGTACATTCGGTCGACCAGGCTTCGTGAGTGGGCCCGGAGAAATAAGAATTCGAAGTATATTCCTGAGGCGCTGCTTGAGGCCTGGGGATTTGAGATTGAGTCAACTTTGTAAGTCTTCGATTGTAAAAGAGAGGCCGCCCTGTGTGGGCGGCTTTTCTTTTTGTGCGACGGGCGTAGCATTGGGTGCGTCGAATGAGTTGAGTGTTGAAAGGTAAGGTTTATGTTCGCTGACGTGTCAGAGGCAGTTGCGGAGATCAAAGCTGGTCGGATGGTTGTGGTCGTCGATGATGAGGACCGCGAGAACGAAGGCGACCTGACGCTGGCTGCGGAGTTTGTCACGCCTGAGGCGATCAACTTCATGGCGAAGTTTGGGCGCGGACTGATCTGTCTGACACTGACGGAAGAGCGCGCGGACTATCTGCGGCTGGGGCCGATGACGCAGGAGAATACGTCGCGGTTTGGGACGGCGTTCACAGAGAGCATCGAGGCGCGGGAGGGAGTGACAACGGGCATCTCTGCGGCGGATCGTGCGCACACGATTCAGGTGGCGATCGATCCGAAGTCGACGGCGCATGATCTGGCACGGCCGGGGCATGTGTTTCCGCTGCGGGCGCGGAAGGGCGGGGTGCTAGTGCGCGCGGGGCAGACGGAGGCTTCGGTGGATCTGGCGCGGATGGCAGGACTCGTGACTGCAGGTGTGATCTGCGAGATTATGAACGACGACGGGACCATGGCGCGGGTGCCTGACCTGGTGAAGTTCTGCGCGGAGCATGGACTGAAGATGGTGACCGTGGCGGATTTGATCCGCTATCGGTTACAGAATGAACGGTACATCCATCGCGTGGCAGAGTCGCTGATGCCTACGACGCATGGGGACTTTCGCATGATCGCGTATGAGAGTGAAGTGGAGGGCGGGGAGTCGCATATCGCGCTGGTGTATGGCGATGTAACGGGCGATGAGCCGGTGACGGTGCGGGTGCATACGCATTGCCTGGCAGGGGATGTTTTTTCGACTACGTTGTGCGATTGCAAGGCGGTGGTGGAGGAGTCGCTGCGGATGATTGCAGAGGCCGGTAAGGGCGCGCTGGTGTATCTGCACAATGGGAGCGCGGGTTTTGGCGTGGATAAAGGCGTGACGCCCGCGCGAGTGGTGTTGCACCGGGAGCAGCGGGCGCGCGAAGGCAGTGACGAGCGAGCGCATCGGACGTTGCGGCAGGTGGGGCTTGGTGGGCAGATACTGTCGGACCTTGGGATTCACAAGATTCGGCTGCTGACCAATACGCCGACGCATGTTCCTGCGTTGCAGGGTTTCGGCATTGAGATTGTGGAGCAGGTTCCGGTGTCGATCGGGTCGGTTCGGCGATAGCCTTTTACAGAAAAAATTTAGGCGTGGTGGTTGGGCCGTCACCATGACTTTAATAAGCTTTTTTGAGGGGGTTTTTAGGAAAAAGCGTGTTTTGCCGCTGGTTTTTGGTGGTGAATTTGTGGTGATATGTGTGGCTGATGTGGTGGTTCAGCAGCGCAATTTTGAGCGTTGAAAAATACGTCACGGATTTTGATTTTTTTTACGTAGCCGGGCTGCTCGCTTATTATTTGCTTTGCGTATCCCACATCAGCGTATGGTTGGCACATCAGCATAATCAGGTGAGCTTGTTCTAGCAGCGAGTGGGTCACTGTCCGTCGCTTGAAAAGTAAGTTGGTCATCTGTCGGATAGGCGACATAAAGGGAGTTGGTGAGATGGGCATAGCGGCTTCGATTACGACGGATACTGGCCTGGAGGTTATCGATCTCCGGAGTGATCCTTCGTTCGCGAAGAGGCGTCTGCACGTACGCGATGTTGCGATGCAGATTGAGGGGATGAATCGCCTGGCCCGTGCGTTTGTTGATAGTCCCGAGACGATCCTGCAGGAGCTTGTGAATGCAGCGGTCGATTTGTGTGGGGCCGATAGCGCCGGTATCAGCATTGAGCAAGAGAGCAAAAGCGACGACAACTTTTATCAATGGGTCGCGACGGCAGGGGAGTACGCTCACTTCCTGAATGCGACACTTCCACGCTATCCGAGCGCTTGTGGCGTTTGTCTGGAACGCGGACAGCCGCAGCTCTTTCGGGTCACGCAGCGCTTCTTCGACCTGATGGGGATTGCAGCGCCGATCGTGACCGACGGTATTTTGCTGCCGTGGCAGGTGGCGGAGACGCGCGGCACGATCTGGATCATGGCGCATGGAAGGGCAGAGGCGTTTGATGGGGACGACGTTCGCATGATGCAGGTGCTGGCAAACTTTGCCGCGATGGGGGTAAGACAGCAAAGGCAACAACGGCTCCTGATGGAGCAGGCGAGTGCCGCCGCTGCGGCTGCGATGGCGAACGATCTTGCGCATAAGATCAATAACCCGTTGCAGAGCTTGACGAATATTGTGTACTTGGCCGGCGAGGGCATAAGCGGCGGGGACACGAAGGTGCTGGCGGGAGAGATCTCAGAGCATCTTGAGCGGCTGTCGGTCGTGGTGAAGAGGCTGTTGGCGCTGCCGTCCAACTCGGTCCATCGGGATTGAGTGTTCAGGCAGATGCGTTTCGGCAAATCTGACGAGCGTCGCGAAGTTGGTCACATTTCTTTGATCCACACCGCGGTGCCGGAGAGATAATGGCTGGCGTTCGGGAACAGGAGGAGATTCTGTGACGAATCCAGGTCGCTTGATCCGAGCTGTGATGTCCGTGCTGTTGGTGGCCGCAGGTTTTGTTATGGCGGTGGAGTTCACGTGTGTGAAGCTGTGGTCGGCTTCTCTCCAGGCGCAGCAGGTGCCTACTATGCCCCAAGGGCCACTGCTACCGCAGGCGCCACAGATGCCTTCGATACCGCAAGGGCCGCCGATGCCGTCGATGCCGCAGGACGCACAGATACCGCAGGGGGCATCGGGAGAGGGTCGACAGGGAGGAGATGGCCGGCAAGGTACGGGGTTTCTGGGGGCGTGGTGCGCGCAGGGAGATCCGTCGAAGCAAGCCTCGATCAGCAGTAATGGGCCGATGCTGAATCTGACGAATGAGAGTGGAAGCACGTCGATCGGAAATCTGCAGGGGGACAATCAGATCGTTGCTCCAGGCTGGCAGTTTGTCACTGGGACGCTGAGTGCGAATGGCCGACGGATCAACTGGTCGAATGGAACGTTCTGGGCTCGCTGCTATAACGGCGGAGGTGGCGGCGGTCATGGGTTAAATCTGACGGGGAACTGGTACCCGAATGGGAACCGATCGCTGCAGTGTTCGATTCAACAGCGTCGTGGAAATCTGACTTTGCAGAATGAGAATGGAGACAGAGCTACCGGCTCGCTCAATGGAAGGTCGCAAGTGACAACGAACTGGCAGGGGACGAAGATTACGGGGACGATCAGCCGGGACGGGAATCGGATTGATTGGAGCAACGGGACGTACTGGATTCGGTATCGGCTCTATGGGCAGTAGTCGGGGCGATGAGGGAACTCTGAGCTTTGGGCGGCGTACTTACCAACCAGAGCGTTGGGTAGGAGCCATCTGAAGGAGAGTGAGATGAGGCGAGGTCTAGTTGCTTCGTTGGTTGTGGCTATCTTCGTGTGTCCAGCGGCGCGCGGAGTGGATATGCCGAAGATCACAGAAGTGGTACTGGTTCAGCGAACACAAGAACTGTACGATGCGGTTGGCCCTGGTAATCAGGCGCCTTGGAAGAAGTATGTCGCAGAGGATGCGATGTTCTTCGATGAGAAGGGCAGGGCGATGGACAAGGCAGCGCTGATGGAAGATCTGCAGCCGTTGCCTGCGGGCTATAGCGGCACGATTCGGGTGGTGCATCCGAAGTCGCTGTTTGCAGGCAATGTGGCGATTTTGAGTTACGACTGCGACGAGGTGGAGACGGTGTTTGGACGGGAGCTGCATGCTCGTTATCACTCGACAGATACGTGGTTGTATCGGGATCAGGCGTGGCAGATTGTTGCGAGCCAGACGTTGCGGTACTACGAAGATCCGGCTGTAGGAGCGGTTTCGGACTCGTTGCTAAACGACTATGTGGGTATGTATGAACTGTCTCCCGGGAACGTGGCCACGGTTACGCGCCAGGGCAGTGAGTTGTATGCGCAGCGCAACTCCGGAAAGCCTTATCAGCTTTTGCCGGAGTCTCCGGATCTGTTTTTTCGTGCGGGAGTGGAGGGGCGGCGACTGTTTCATCGCGATGCCTCGGGGCATGTGGACATGATGATCGATCGCCGGAATAACGAAGATCTGCTTTGGAAGAAGATTCGATAGCGATGTGAACGGAACGACTTTGCACCAGAAATTTGGATAGGGAAGAGGTGTTTGTGCCGCCGAGTTCTAACGTCTGGATCTGTGTTGCGGGAGTGATCATTCTTGTTATTGGGTTTGTTGCCGCGAGAAGAGAGTTGCAGGCGGCGATGGGGCTGGACAAACTTGTTGCGGTTGGAAGGGTGCTGTATGCGGCGCCGTTGGCGGCCTTCGGGGTAGAGCATCTGGCGCTTGGGCGGGTGATCATTGGGGCTGTTCCTGTGTGGATGCCGGCGCGTCTGTTCTGGGTGTACTTCGTTGCTATTGCGTTGATCGCTGCGGCTTTTAGTCTGGCACTTGGGATACGCGTTCGTTTGACCGCAACGCTGCTTGCGATCATGTTTTTTCTGTTTGTCGTGATGATCCATATGCCGAATGCGGTTGCGCAGGTGCACGACAGAATCATTTGGAATGTGGCGTTGCGGGATCTTAGTTTTGGTGCAGGAGCGCTGGCGCTTGCGGGGTATTTGGGGAGTGGTTCGCGGGATCGCAGTGAGAATGTAGTGGTGTGGATTGGGCGAGGGATTGTTGCTGTTGTGCTGATGGTGTATGGGGTGGAGTTGATACTGTTTCCGCAGTTTGCGCCGGGGGTGCCTTTGGGCAAGTTGACGCCGTCGTGGGTGCCGGGGCCTCATGTGTGGGCGCTGCTGACGGGGCTGGTTTGTATCGGAGGTGGTGTGGCGATATTGATTCGAAGATATTGCCGTGTCGGCGCGACGGTGGTGGGCTTGGTGATGACGCTGCTTACGCTGTTTCTTTATCTGCCGATTCTGCTGATGGCGTCTGGGGCGCCGGCGGTGTTGGAGGGAGCGAACTACGTCTGGGATACGCTGCTGTTTGCAGGTGCTGTGTTGCTGGTGGCGGAGGGCGCGCCGAAGCGGGATCTTGTTGCGTGACGGCTTAGTGCCCGGCAGCGCGCGACCAGCGATGCTCATGCGCAGGCAGGCACTCTGGTCGAAGTGCCGGTTCAGGCGCAGACGGCTTCTAGGCGTAGACGGCTTCTGAATCACTTTGCAACGATGCCAGAATCAAGTCCTGATTTTTCAGGATGAAGGCATTGCGCGTGTTTAGCAGGCGCTCAGTGAACTGTCGGCTTTGCGCACGAAGATCGTCGGCGGACCAGACGTTCGGCCGTCCATCGGAGAAGGTGTAGCTGGTGTCTTCCACGATTCGGAGCAGGACTTCATTGCTTGCGCTTGTGATCTCACGGACGGTTTCGCGATAGCTTGGCAGTCCAGGGATTTCGGGAAAGAGTTGCTCGAGGATCGCGACTTCATCCCAGGCGAAGTTGAGTGCAGGCGAGAGCGCTTTGTAGCCGTGCGTCCAGCCGGTGACGTCCACGATGTGAAGTATCTCTGCGTAGAAGGCGGTGAGACGCGGATCGAGGAAGTCGTAGTCGGGTTTGCAGACATCGCCGTGGAGACGTCCGGCGCGCTCGAGTGCATCCTTGATGGGTGTTCCATCGTAAGGGACCATTCGACCAAAGCCTGCAGCGGCGCTTCCGTCACCGACAATTGTGCGCAGAAACTGCACATTCGCGCGGACGGAGGCGAATGTGCTTCCGGGATCGAGGAGCATGAATCCGAATTCGAAGATAGCACCCAGTTCTTTCAGAATTTGAACTGCGCGAATGTTTTGCTCGACAGTAATCTGCTTGTTGAGTGTCTTGAGACCTTCTTCGGTGCCCGACTCAAGTCCCATGTAGACCATGTAGAGACCGGCTGCTCGCATCTCGCTGAAGAGTTCAGGTTCAACCGCATCCGCGCGGCAGTTGATCTTCCAGACGACGCGGCCTGGTAGTTCATTGCGATGGAGTTCAGCGATGAACTCGCGTGCCCAGCGATGCCAGACCGGGCCGAAGAGGGGGAAATCGTCGTCCTGAAAGAGGAAGATGCTGATTCCGTGTTGCTCGAGGAGAAACTTCATCTCGCGCACGACCTCTGCGGGCTTGCGTGTTCGTACGACCTTGCCGGGGGCGGTTCGATAGAACATGTGGATGGAGCAGAAGGAGCAGGTTCGTGCACAGCCGCGGCTGGCCAGCATCGGAGTGGCGTGACGGCCAAGGACCGCGTTGCGGCGCAGGGCTCGCTCGGGGTAGGGCAGGTCGTCGAGATCGTGGATCAGTGCGCGCAGTTCGTTGGCGGCGGTGCCCTGATCGGTACGGTAGGCGACTCCCTGAATGTGCTTCCAATCGCGACCGGTGCTGATTAGGTCTGCCATCTCGAGGAGAGTCAATTCGCCTTCAAAGCGCACGACGCTGTCGAGTTCCGGAAGCAATCGTAGAGTGCGTTCGTAGCTGAGACTTGGAAAATGTCCGCCCATGGTGAAGTGGCAGTTGATGCCGCCTTGACGCAGATATTCCATGAGGGAGCGGAAATGAAAGACATAGGACTGGAAGATGAGTGAGAAGCCAATCAGGATGGGATCGAGATTGACTGCAGCGTGAAGAAGTTGAGTTCGGTCAGTTTCAAAGTCGTAGACCTGAACGCGATATCCGTACTTCCGCAGAGTGGAGGCGAGATAGCCAAGACCCAGGTTGGAGTGGCGTTGAAAGCCGATGAGCATGATCGGGCGCGAGACATCTCTCTGAGATTCAGAGATGGCCCAGGGATCGACGATGTTGAGCTGAGTATCTTGAGTCACTGGGATCTCCCCTCACAAGTAGGTAGAGCTGCGTGAGCACAAAGCCGCTATGAAGCGCACGGGTCACAGCAGCGAAGTGGTCGCTGCTGTGATTTGCGCAGTATGAGGGGGCCTAGCGCTGCTTTGCGCCAGAGGAAAGAACGTTGCGGACTCCCTCAACGTATTTGACTTTCGCCTGGAGGGTGGCAGAGAGCGAGTCTAAATACATGCCTGCAATTTCGGCTTGTTTGCTGGCCTCGAGCTCTTGTAGGACGGCCTCGGGGAGAACGAAGTAGTCTCCGATGGGCCAAGGGTGGAAGCGAAGTAAGGGGTTGAGTTCCTGTTCGTCGTCTGGCATGAAAGCCTCCTGTTCGCACCAGGACGGTGCGGTATCTGGATGGCCCGGGTAGGAAGCAGACAATATACGAAGACCGATTCGAGAGTCAATAAGAAAGTTATTTTTTGTGACGAGCGTCTGATGCGGGAGTCGTCGCGACGCTTTTTGAGGAACATCCGATGGTGGATTCGTGCGGAAGATGTTTGGGTTACGCTAGTGGGCGGTGACGACGAGGTTGAGGGTGACGGTTTGGGTGAGCTGGACGCCGGTGGTGGAGCTGGCGGTGATCTGGTATTGGTAGGTGCCGGGTGGGGTGAAGCGGAGGTTGGGGTCGGTGCCGCCACGGCCGCAGCCGGAGATCCAGAAGCTGGTGAGGGTGATGAGAGAGGCCAGGAGGAACACGTGTGTTTTTTGGCGTGTTGATCTTCTTGTCGTCCAGAAGAAGAGGAGGGATGCGGGGAGCAGGCAGAGGACGGCGCGTGGGTAATTCAGCTGCGTGTTGCTGTTGTTGGGGTGGGGACGAACTCGGTAACGGTGTTGATGTTTGCGATGGAGTTTTGTGGGGTGCCGTTGAGGGCGATGCTTGAGGGCAGGAGCGAGCAGGTGGCGTTGGGGCCGGGGGTGATGGGAGTGCAGTTGAGGACTATGGTGCCGATGTAGCCGGATTGCGGCGTGAGCTGGAGGGTGTAGTCGGCGGCTTGCTCGCTGGGGATGGTTGCGGTGGCGGAGGCGGCTCCGTTGACGGTGAGGGTGAAGGTGCCGCTCGGGACTCCGGTGCCGGTGAGTGGGATGGTGAGAGAGGTTGCGCCGGTGTTGGTGCTGGTCGCGGTGAGGGTGCTGTTGTCTGGGCCGAGGTGGTGGGGGTGAAGGTGACGGTGATCTGGCAGCTGGTGTTGGGGTCGAGGGCGGTAGTGGTGCAGGGGACCGTGATGGCGTAGTCGCCTGTGAGTGCTAGGGTGAGGCCGGTGATGGGTGCGGTGCCGGTGTTGGTGAGGGTGAGGGTTTGGGCGGCGGATGCTCCGACGGCGATGTCGCCGAAGTTGAAGGTGGAGGGGACGGCTTGCAGGTGCGATTGGATGCCGATGCCGGTGAGGGGGATGTTGATTGGCAGGGTGCTGAGGGAGGTGGCGACGCTGGCGATGCCGGTGCGGGTGCCGGTTTGCGTGGGGACGAAGGTGATCTGCGCGGTGCAGCTTGTGGCAGGGGCTAGCGGGCTGCCGGCGGTGGGGCAGTCGCTGGTGGCGGAGTAGTCGCCTGAGGCGGTGATGCCTTGGAAGATGGCTGGAGTGGCGGCGGTGTTGGTGATTTGAAGGGGGAGTGTGGCGGTGCTACCGAGTTGGACCGAGCCGAAGTTGAGTGAGATGGGTGAGATGACGATCGGGGACGGGGTGGCGGCGCCGAGGAGGCTGATGAAGTCGAGCGCGTTGCTGGAGTCGGAGGTGATTTGTATGGCGGAGATGCGGTTCGTTGTGGTGTTCGACGCGACGGGCTGAGGTGCGAAGGTGACGATGATGATGCAGCTGGCGGAGGGGAGGATGGCGTTGCCGCAGTTGCTCGCGAATGTGAAGTCGGGCGTGGTTTGGAGGGCGGTGATGTGGATGGTGGTGGTGCCGGTGTTGGCGAGAGTGACGGTTTGCGATTGGCTGGCGTTGCCGACCTGGGTGGTGGGGAAGGTGAGCGAGCTTTGTGAGAGGGCGTAGGAGACGAGGGGGGCGTTGTTGGTGGGAGCGGCGACGGAGACGGGCGCGGCGGAGCCGGTGAGATTGATGAGGTCGGGGGCGGTGAGGGCGTCGCTTTCAAGGCTTAGGGTGCCGGTGTCGTTTGTGGGTAGTGGCGAGGTGGTGCCCGTGGCGACCTGGTTGGTGGGGGTGTAGGTGAGGGTGGCGGTGCAGCTTTGTGTGGGTGTGAGCGCGGTGCCGCAGGTGGTGGCGGTGATGAGGAAGGGCCACTGGCTGGTAAGGCGGCGGATGGTGAGTTGGGTGGTGCCGCTGTTAGTGAGGGTGAGGGTTTGGGTGCCGCTTTGGCCGGAGGGGATTTGGCCGAAGTTGAGGACGCGCTGGGAGGGATTTTGATTGGGGATGATGTTGCCGGTGATGGTGAGGGCTGGCGGAGCCGATGCCGTAGCCTTCGACGAAGCCGAGGCCATTGAGGGTGGCGGAGCCGTCGGTGGGGTTGGCTTGGGCGAAGAGGGTGCCGGTGATGTCGCCGTTGGTGAGGGGGAGGAAGGTGACGTTGAAGTTGCAGGAGGCGTTGGGAGCGAGAGCGGCGCAGGCAGGGCCGTTGAGGAGGAACTGGCGGGGGAGCGCGATGTTGAGGGCGAGGGATTTTGAGGTGAGGTTGTTGATGGTGAACTGGCGGGTGCTGCCGAGGGTGCTGGTGGGGTTGGGGCCGTAGTCGGCCTGGTTGGGGATGATCTGGAGCCCTGCAGATTCGGTGGTGTAGGCGCCGTTGAGTGGGATGGTGTATGTGGTGAGGCCGGTTGAGGAGTTGGTGACGGGGAGTTGGAGAGTGTCGGTGACGGTCGCGGTGGTCGGGATGAAGTTGACGGTGATGGTGCAGGTGGCTGCGGGGTTTAGTGTGGCGCAGTTAATGGTGGAGGAGAAGTTTTGGGTGGTGTTGGTTGGAGGGGCGATCTGGAGGGTGGCGGCGCCGGTGTTGGTGAGGGTGATGGTTTGCTGTGTGGCGGTGGGGCCGGGGACGTTGTTGAAGATGAGTGAGGTGGGATTGAAGGCCAGGCCGGGGTCGGGTGTGCCGAAGCCGGTGAGTGTTGCGGTGATTGGACCGGTCGCTGTTTGGAGAGTGACGGCTCCGGTGCGCTGGCCGGTTGTTGTAGGGGCGAATACGGCGTTGAAGAAGCAGGAGGCGTTGGGGGCGAGCGTGCCGCTGCAGGGTTGGCCGCCAGTGGGTGCGGTGCTGAGGGCGAAGTCGCCGGTGAAAGTGAGGTTGGTGATGGATGCGGTAGTTGCAGTGAGATTGGTGAGGGTGAAGAGGAGTGGAGCGCTGATGCTGTGAACGGGGACGGAGCCGAAGTCTTGTGTGACTGGGTTGAGGATTAGGCCAGTGAGGGCGAGGCCGGTGCCGGTGAGAGTGAGTGGGGCGGGTGTTCCGGAGGTGCTGGAGGAGAGCGTGACGGATGCGGTTTGGGCGCCGGGAGCGGAGGGGGTGAACTGCACGCCGAGCCAGCAGTTGGTGCACGAGCCGGTAAAGGTCGCGAGGAAGGCGGAGGGTGGCGGTTGGCCGTGGCCGAAGCCGATGTCTTCTACGAGGATGGCCTTGAAGTCGGGGGAGGAGGTGGTTGCCGTAAGGCTCGGGAATGGCGCAGTGATCTTGTACCACTGGACGGAGGGTTGGCCGACGATGACGCTGCCGAAGGCGAGGGTGTTGTTGCCGGTGGTGAGGATGGGGTTGCCGGTGCCGCTGAGCGAGACGAAGGTGGGTGTCGATGAGCTGCCGCCGGTTGTGACCGACAGAAGGCCCTGACGTGTGCCGGGCTGCGAGGGCGCGAAGGCGATGAGGACGGTGCAGGTTGAGTTGCCGGGGAGGGTGGCGGTGCAGTCGGTGGTGTCGGTGAAGTCGCCGGTGAGGGTGAGGGCGAGTGGGAATGCGACCGCGCCGGTGTTGCCGATGGTGACGGTTTGGGTGGTGCTGGAGGTGGTGGTGACGAGGACGGCGGTGGGGAAGTTGATGGTGGTGGGGGTAACGGTGAGGTTGGGATTGACGGATTGGCCGATGCCGGTGGATGGGGGGAGCGTGGTGCCGGTGATGAGGACGGTGAGGCCTTCGTCGAGGGTGAGGGTGGTCGAGTCGGCGGATGGAGTGACGGGGGATTGGTAGGTGATCTCGAGTTGGCAGACGCTGTGGGGAGCGAGGGTGGTGGGGCAGTTGTCGGTGAGGGTGAAGGGCGCTTGCAGGGTGACGGGAGTGTGGGTGATTTGGTTCGCGGAGTTGTTGGAGAGGTAGAGATAGCGTGGGAGGTGGGGGCTTGTGTTGGTTGCGGTGCTGAACTGGGTGCCGAAGTCGATCTCGGTTGCTGAGAGGTTGAGGTCGGCGGCCTGGGTGTATCCGGTGAGGAGGACTGCGCCGGTGCCTATTGTCCAGGGGATTTGCGCGAAGCCGTCGTTGGCGGAGGTGGAGGATGGGGTGAAGCTGAGGGTGATGTGGCAGGTCGCTCCGGGGGTGAGGGTTTTGCTGGGTGGGATGCCGGAGGTGGGGCAGTCGCTGGAGGACTCGGCGAAGGTGTAGGGAGTTGTTTGGTTGCTGCCTAGTTGCGAGGCGAATGTTTGAGGTGAACTGCTTAGATTTGTAACCGTGACGGTTCGTGTGGTGATGGGGCTGGTGAATGTCTGAATGCCGAAGTCGAGTTCTTTGGGGGAGAAGACGATTGCGTTCGGGCCTGCTGTTGGGATCGGCAGAGTCGCGGTTTGGGTGGTGGCGTTTGCGGCTTGAACGGTGAGTGTGCCGGGGTTGGCGCTTGTGCTGGTGAGGGCGATGCTGCACTCGGAGGCTGGGGCGAGTGTGGTTGGGCAGTTCGTTGCGATGGTGAAGTTGGTGGCGGTGAGTTGTACGTTGGTGGCGGCGAGGCTGCCGAGGTTGCGGAGGGTGATGTTGGGGGAGTCGTCGGTGGAGAGAGCTAGGCTTGGTGCGGCGGTGGTGGGGTTGAGTTTGGCGAGGTAGGCGGCTGAGCCTGCGCAGAGGCTGCTGCTGGTACATGCGCTTGGGGTGAGCGCGGCTGATCGGACGTTTGAAGGAAGCGCCGGGGTGGGTGTGTTGGTGAGGGGTAGGTCGTAGGTTTCGGTGCTGAGGAGAGTGGTGCTGGCGGTGGGAGATGCGCTGCCGGCGAAGGTGGGCTGGCCGGTGGGGTCGGTCGTGATGCCGGTGAGGGTGACGGGTGCGCTGGCGAAGTTTGGGTTGGTGGTGGGAAGACCGCCGAAGCGGATGGTCTGGTCGATTGTGTTTTGTTGGGTAACGCGGAGGGCGTAGCTGTTGCCGATGGTGGAGAGCGGTGTGAGGGGGAGCAGCCATGCGGGGATGGTTTCGGTGCCTGCTATCCACGATGCGCCGTTGGGCGCGGGTGTGACGGTGGATTGTGTGCCGGGGGCGAGGAGCGTGGAGGCGAGGACGGTGCTGCCGTCGAGGGAGAGGCGGAGGAGGGTTTGGTAGTTGGTGTTGACGAGGGGAGAGGCGACGTTGGCGATAGGGAACTGGCCGGGGGCGATGGAGCCGGAGACGAGAAGGTTTTGCGCGGCGGGGTCAATGGCGATGGAGGTGATGCCGGGGCCGGGGATGAAGGTGGAGAAGAGGAGGCCGTCGCCTGCGGGAGTGAGCTTGGTGAGGAAGCCGGAGGTGGTGTTGGGAGTGGCGGGGACGATGTTGGGGATGAGGGCGTTGAGGGTTGGGTAGCCGGTGGCGGTGGTGTAGCCGGCGATGTAGGCGTCGTCGGCGGAGTCGGCTGCGATGGCGGAGGGAGCGGTGTTGTCGGGTTGGCTGTTGGCGGATTGGCCGCTGAGGTAGGTGGCGTAGAGGAGGGTGGTTCCGGTGGCGTTGAACTTTTCGACGAAGCCGTTTTGCAGGGAGCCGAATGCCGGTGTTTGGATGATGGCGGAGGGTGTGACGGGGAGCGCGGAGCCGAAGATGCTGCCGGTGATGAAGACGGCGTCGGCTGTGGCGGCGATGGCGGCGGCGGCGGTGCGTGGGCTGCCGGCGTAGGTGATGAAGATTGGGTTCAAGTTCTGGTCGAACTTGCCGATGAAGGAGTTGATAGAGGTGTCGGCCGCGCTGGGGAAGGCTGCGCCAGAGGTGGAGGCGATGGCGCCGGAGGTTGTGGTGCCGGTGATGCAGACGTTGCCTGCGGGATCGAGGGCCATGGCGAGGCCGATGTCGCCGGTTGCGCCGAAGTGAGCTTGGGCGAGGATGTTGGTTGCTGTGGGGTCGGTCTTGAGAAGGCGGACGCCGTCTTTCTGGTCGAGGAGCAGGTAGAGGTTGCCGGTTGCGTCGGACTGGATGGCGTTGAACTGGGCGTAGAGCTGGGAGGGATTGGACGAGCCGAGCAAACCAGCGAATAGAAGTTGCTGGGGGCCGGTGGTCTGGGCGTTGCAAGGGGCGGTAAGCGAGAGGCTGGTGAGGATGAAGGCAATGAAGCCGCAGAGACCGGCAACGATACGTTGGGGAGAGAGCGGTGTCTTCATGTTTATTGGCTGCGGGCAGTACTCTGGTGCAGCCTGACCTTAAATATTCATTGCGTGGCGCTGGGTTGAATGGAGGAAGTTAGCGAAGACGTTACGGAAGTACTATAGCTTCCCGTTTTGGGACGCCGAATGACCCTCAAGTTGTAGCAGAGAGTCGAGGCCACGGGCGCGCATCTCCTGCTCGAAGGCGGCGTGGTCGGAGTACTGAATGGCCTGCATGCCGGCGTGGAGGGCGGCGGCGATGTTCTCGGCTTTGTCGTCGATGAAGAGGATGTTTTCGGGCGGAGTTTGGAGGCCTTCGGCGGCGTGCTGGTAGATCTCGGGCTCGGGCTTGGCGCGGTTTATGGCGTGAGACCAGGTGTGGTGGTTGAAGGCTTCGATCCAGGGGTGGCGGGCGCGGAGACCGGCTTCCATCGCGTCGGGCATGTTGGAGAGGATGCCGGTACGAATGCCGGCTTGCTGGAGGCGTTCGACCCAGTGGAGCATGGGTGGATTGAGGGTGGACCAGTAGTCGGTGTCGGCTTCGATGAGAGTTTTGAGTTGAGCCGGGGTGATGACGATGCCTGCGCCTGAGGCGGTGGTGTTCCAGAAGGATTCGGCGTTGAGGTCGCCGCGGTCGTAGGCGTGGCGGTGGGCCCAGTACTCGCGGTTGAGAAGCTCTTCGCTGAGGCCGGTGATGGTACGCATGCGTTGCCAGGCGTTGGGGTCTGGTGCACCGGAGAGGACCATGCCGTAGTCAAAGAGGACTGCCTGGATGGGGTTCATAGAGACTTTATTGTAAGAGAAATTGGGTTGGCCGGTTGCGCGGCTATTGTCGATGAAGGAGCAGGTGAGCGTAGCTGCTGTGCTGCGCATTAGCATGGAAGAGTGAGCTATCGGTTTTCGGTGCGGACGAGTTGGGATGTCGGGGAGAGTGGGTTTGCGGCTGCGATTCGCGAGGCGCGAGCGGCAGGGCGGGAGTTGGTTGATCTGACGGTGTCGAACCCTACGGTGTGCGGGTTTGCTTATGATGCGGAGGCGATTTTGGCTCCGCTATCGAGTGTCGGGGCGATGACATACGATCCTGATCCGCGAGGGATGCGGTCGGCGCGGGAGGCGGTGGCGGGGTACTACGGTGATCATGGGGCTGACCTCAATCCGGATGATGTGGTTCTGACGACAAGCACGAGTGAGGGGTACGGGTATCTGTTTCGGCTGCTGTGTGACGCGGGAGATGAGGTGCTGGTCGCGCAGCCGAGTTATCCGCTGTTCGATTTTCTGGCGGATCTGGAGGATGTGAAGCTGCGGCCTTATCCGCTTTTTTATGACTATGGGTGGTGGATCGACTTTGCTGAGTTGGAGCGGAGGATCGGGCCGAGGACGAAAGCAATTGTTGTGGTGCATCCAAACAATCCGACCGGGCATGCTACGGCGGACAGAGAGAGACAGAGACTCGAGGAGATCTGTGCGCGGCATGGGTTAGTGCTGATTGTCGACGAGGTGTTTCTGGACTATCCGCTGGAGGAGGGAGCAAAGCTGAAGAGCTTTGCGGTGGGGCCGCATCCGGTGTTGACGTTTGTGCTGAGTGGGATGAGCAAGATTGCTGGATTGCCACAGATGAAGGTCGGGTGGATCGTGGGGCTCGGGCCGGAGGGCGACCGGAAGCAGGCGATGGGTCGGCTGGAGGTGGTTGCGGATACGTTTCTATCGATGAATGCTCCAGCGCAGATGGCGCTGCCGATCTGGTTGGCGGGGCGGCAGGAGATTCAGAAGCAGATTCAGGAGCGTGTGAGGGAGAATCTTCGACTCGCGATCGGGGGCGGAATCGACGTACTACGAGTGGAGGCTGGGTGGAGTGCGATCCTGCGGCTGCCGCAGATGGTTGGTGTGGGAGATTGGGCTGGGATGTTGCTGCGCGAGACGGGAGTAGTGGTTCATCCCGGATCGTTCTACGGCATCGCCGAATCAGGCAGGGTGGTGGTGAGTCTGCTAGGTCCGATCGAGGACTTCGCGGCAGGGGTGGAGAGGATCAAGGGGGTAATCCAGCGGAACCACGGTAGTTACTAGTTCATGCGATGCTTGTAAAGTTTTGGTTTTTATTTTCCTGCCAATTTACTGATTCTAAATAGACTGTAGGAATGGGTTGGAGTCGCGTTCTGCACCTATGGTGGTTCGGGAGCCGTGTCCGGGGATGACGGTGACCTCGTCGGGGAGGGTGAGAAGGCGCTCGTGGATGGAGGCAAGAAGCTTGCGTGTGTCGCCACCAGGGAGGTCGGTGCGACCGACAGAGCCGGCGAAGAGTGTGTCTCCAGCGAGGAGAAGGGTCTGGTCGGGGAGATAGAGGCAGACGCTGCCTTCGGTATGGCCGGGCGTGTGGAGGATTGAGCCGGTCAGGCCATTGATGGTGATGAGCTTGCCGTCGTCGAGTGTGTCGTCGGGAGCATGTACGGTTGGGGTGGGCATGCCGAGCCAGCCAGCCTGAACGTCCATCATTTTGACCAGAGGCAGGTCGTTTTGGTTGTAAAGGATGGGAGCGCCGGTGAGCTGCTTGAGACGATGGGCTCCGGCGATGTGGTCGATGTGGGCGTGGGTGATGACGATCTGCTTGACGATGAGGTTGTGCTTGGCGAGCAGGGCCATGATGCGGGTGATTTCATCGCCGGGATCGACGACGATGGCTTCGTGGGAGGTCTCGTCACCGAGGATGGAGCAGTTGCATTGGAGAGGGCCGACGGGAATGATTTCGTGGATCATCTGTTCATTTTAGAGGCAAGGGAGACGCTTTAATCGATCTACGGCTGTTGGAGTGTGATGGACAGCTGTACTCGCGAGGTTTAGAGCATGCAAAATGCGCAAGCCAATGGCCTGCGCATTTGAAAGAACGTAAAGGGTTACTTCTTTGGCGTCGTCTGGCTGGTGGGGTGCGCAGTACCGGAGAGGACCGAGTGGTCGCCGCTCGCGCGAGAGAGCAGGATGGTCAGGCCGATGGAGGTCAGCATGAAGACGATCGCGGAGTAGGTGGTCAGCTTGGTGAGGAGGTTCGCTGCACCGCGAGGACCGAAGGCCGTCTGTGAACCCTGGCCGCCGAAGGCGCCGGCGAGATCGGCGGATTTGCCCTGCTGAAGGAGAACGACGCCTATGAGGAAGAGACAGACGACAACGTGAATGATTACGAGAAGAATGACCATCGGGGCTGCTTGTTACCTCTTCGAGTCCGGAGAAATCCAGAGAATGTGTGGATCGGTGCGGAGGACAGAACCTACTGCTATGCCTCAGAGCTGTAGCACTAATCTAAGCTCTAGTGTATCACCGGGGGCGCGTTGAGGCCCAAGTGACAGAGAAAACTGCTCTAAGGTGAGTCTGAAGTTGCTGATGGTTTAGGGCTCCAGCCAGCGCCGCCGCGGTAGGTGTCAACCGAGAGATGAAAGCCTCGACCACATTTCGTGCATTGAAAGTCGTGAGATATGGAATCGCCTTGCATTGGAGATTCGAAGATCTCCTGTAAAGAGCAGTCTGCGTGTACCAACCGCAACGTGCCGAGATTCACCAACTCGATGAGTCGGCTGACGGTGTCCTTATACTCTCGAAGGCTCTCCATATTGAATCTCTGTCGAAGCGGATCGCATGTGGAGCACTGAACCATCCCGTCATGCTCTCACGCACAAAGACGTCCCACAAGTTCCTGTTCAAGACTCGGCCGAATGCAGCTTCTGACGATCACACTTATAAGACAGCATGTGCTTTGGTAGACAACATTTCCGCTACCACCAGGTCTCTGCCTGAATCCCGTAGCTGAGACCTTGTGTTTTGTTTTTGTATGGAACTCCGCCGACGAGGCCGCGGAATCCGTTGGACCAATCGGCGTAGGTGAAGAAGGTTCGCAGGACGGGCCGGCTGAAGAATTTGCGGCCGGCTCCAATCTGCGGAGCGATGGTGTATTTCCGGAGCCAGCCTTCGACGGGGCCGTTCACTGTGGCGTTGTAGCCGTCGGTGTGGTCGAATCCAGCTTCGAACGCGAGAGAGACATAGTGGGTGAAGAAGATCTCCGGCCTCGCACCGAATGACTCCCAATCGTTGTGGCCGTGGGTTCCGTCGCCGTCTCTCAATCGTTGAAAGATGAAGATCGGCATGATGGCGAACTTGTCGTTTGGCTGAATCACCATGTGGTTCGCAACCAGGAGCCGCTCGGAACTTCTCTGGAATTCAGAGGGGAAGGCGACGGACGTGCTGAAGTTGCTGGCCGCGCCGGTGCCGTACTGCACAGAGATCGCGTTATATCCGCCATGCCACTCCAGATTTTGATAGCGGATTCCGCCAGCGAAGCCGTCGGTGGTGGGAATGACTTGACCGGACGAGGTGGTTCCGCCCTTCTGGGTTGCATAGTCGAACCACCCGCCCAACCAACCTACCGGCGCCTTGAGATCGTAGAGACGCACATCCAGATTGTTCTTCGCATAGACACCGTTCTGGGTGACAACATCTGGCCGGGCACCGCTGAGGTAGGCAACCGCCATTCGGCCTATGTGGACGTTCAGGTCTTCGACGCCTCCGCCGTAGCCGCTGGTGTCCAAGGGGAAGAAGTCGTCGATTTCGACGTGTTGGCGGCGGTAGTAACGCTCGCCGGCCCAGAACTTTGCGTCGGGCTGCGAGGCGAAGAGATTGCCGCCACGGACGAAGACTTCGCGCAGCCTGAACTGATCGTTGCCGATGGAGTTGGGGAAGTTCGCATAGGTGTCGGAGTTTGATGTGTTGGCCTCAAGCATCACCTCGGTCTTGAACCATGCGCTGCCGGGGACACGGTCGGGATTCACCCAGTTGTTGACGAAGATGAACTCGCCGTAGGTCTCGGCTTCATTGCCGAGGCGGTACTTGGCTGGTGCTCCGGGAGCCTGGAATGGCACCATCTGGCCACCCTCGCCGTTTGTACCGGCACCGGAGCGGAAGTAGCCGTGAAATTCGAAGCTGCCGACCTCTTTGGTTAGGTTTGCAATCTTGACGTCGGCTTCGTTCAAGAGATCGTAAGTGGGCTCCGAGGGAAGGTCACCCTGATATTTTTGTCCGACCTGCTCCGACTCTCCTTTGAAGACCTCTCTGGCTGTCTGTGCCAAGATGCCTGGTGCGGGTGCCGGGGCCTGAGTCGTTGCTGAAGCTGTTGATGTTGTTGGCGCCGCTGGTGTTGTCGTCGCTGGTGGAGTTGCTGTCGCTGCCGTTGACGGCGATGGAGGTACAGTTCCCGGCGCGGGGGCGTTGGGCTTGGCCGCTTGCTCGGTTGGTTGATTCTGCTTGTTGATCTTCTGTTCCAGATCGTCAATGCGCTTCTGAAATTCAAGGGTGGTCTGCTCATACTGCTTCTTCAGATCCTGCAGTTGTTGGCGGACGTCGTCAGTGTTTTGAGCTTTAGCTGTTGAGGCTAGTGTGGAGAGGGCGACCATCGTCCACATCAATAACTTCACAATCCGATGAATTGACCTATGGAACGTTCGCATCGTGGATCCCCTTGATTTCGGTGAAGACCTTCGAAGTGAGACTCCAACCTAATGGGCCCGTTCAATTTCGTGGATTGGAATCAATAAGTTTCAATGTGTCTGGAAAACTTCTCAATCAATCTACAACGCTGAGACGGAGACAGTACCGTAGATTCCGACGACATGAACATAGAAAGGCGCATGGTAAACGTGAGCGTGATTGACGTCGACGCAAGGTGCGTGGGCGCAGCTACGATAGCGTAGACACTGTTCCATGAGTTTTCCATCACGATGGTTCGGTCGGAATGGCAACCTCATATTCCTAACGAGGGTGGGTTTATCTTTCGTGCCAAGACGTAGTGCAGGATTGCTGATGTATCGCCGCAGCCGCGAGCTGGAGGTCTTCCTCGTTCATCCCGGGGGACCACATTTTGCAAAGAAAGATTTGGGCGCGTGGGGGATTCCCAAAGGGGAGTACCTTGACGGCGAGCAGCCGTTACAGGCTGCCGTGCGTGAGTTTCAGGAGGAGACGGGCTTTGCCGCATCCGGGAGCTTTCTCGAACTTGGCTGGATCAAGCAGAAAGGTGGAAAGATCGTCTCGGCGTGGGCGTTCGAGGGAGACTGCGATCCGGGCAAATTGACCAGTAACTACTGCGAAGTGGAGTGGCCTCCGAAGTCCGGTCGTCTGATTGAGATTCCTGAGGTGGACCGCGGTGCGTGGTTTTCGCTCTTCGAAGCGAAGGAACGGATTAAGCCAACGCAGATACCGCTTCTTGATCGGCTTACGTTGGCGTTGGATGGCGACGTAAGTAAGTAGTGAGATGAGTAACGATCAAGACCGTCTCAGGTCAAGAGCTTCTGAAGATAGTTGTAGCTGATCCGTAGGCTCTCGATAGGCGGCCCCTCGATGCGATCCTGCTCAATGAAGTAGTGTTCGATCTGCAGTTTCTCGGCTGCTGCCAGAAGCGTGGGCCAGTTGATGCCGCCTGTGCCGACCTCTGTGAAGTGTGCCGAACTGTCATTCATATCGTTCGATGGCGGAAAGCCCGGCTTGCGGTCTTTGATGTGCAGCATGCGGACGCGTCTACCCAGCCGGTTAAGCATCTGAAGAGGGTCGTACCCGGCCTGTGTGATCCAATAGCAGTCCATCTCATAGAAGACCAGGTTCGGGTCGGTCTCCTGCAACAGGATGTCGTAGCCGGTCGTCCCATCAAACTTGCGAAACTCGTAGTCGTGATTGTGGAAGGCAAAACGCATGCCCATATCGTTCACGCGCTTCGCCCACTCGTTAAACTGGTGTGCGGCGGTGTGAAAACCATCCGCTGATGTCCACTGCGACTTCGGTAGCATGGGACAAACCAGCCACTTAAGTCCGAGCGCTTTGGCGTACGCGAGTTGCCCTGGCAAATCTGTTGTGAGGTCGGCATATTCAAAGTGGCCGCTCGTAACTTTTAGGCCACTGTCCACAATATCTTCACGCAGTCGTTCTGCCGGAATGGAATAGGCTGCGTGCCAGGGCTCAACCTCCTGGAAACCGATGGCGGCGATCTGCCGCAGGTTCGCCTTAAGTTCTGCTTCGTCTACTTTTTGCTTCACTAACGTAGAGAGTTGGAGTCCGATAGAAAAACGCTTTTGTGCCCATAGGGGCCGCGCGAATATGGGCACTGCTGCAGCCGTTGAGAGTTGCAGGAAGTTACGCCGAGTCAGCATGATTCGAAATTCTATTGGGCGGAGTTCCAATTAGCAACAAAGGTCGATACCGTCTCTGCACTCTGCACCAGCAAACTGTAGAGCGGCTTCGATGCTATGGAAGCCAGATGTTGGACTATTGCTAATGCGCCGCGGCCGTAGCTTTTGCTTCTTCCGGACTGGGTCGCCGCATGATGAAGGGCAGTGGCACCAGCAGCATAACGAGCAGCCCAAGCATCCAGAATGCGTTGACGAAGCCGAGCACGTTCGATTGCAAGTCGATCTGTGCGGAGAGCTGTGCCAGGGCGTGGTGTGAAGCCTCGCTCGTGCTCGCACCCATGGCAATGAAGTTTTGCGTCATGGCGTTGAGCTGTCTCTCGAAGAACGGATTGCCATGGTTGGTATGCGCAGAGAGCGTGGTGCGGTGAATCTGGCCTTGGCGCGTGATGAAGTTGTTCAGCAGAGAGATGCCGATGGCGCCGCCGATGTTGCGTGTAAAGTTGCTGATGCCCGAGACCTGGTTGTATTTGTTTCGCGGTACGCCGACGTAATTGAGCGTGCTGATAGGGATAAAGATGAGCGGTATGCCGATGACCTGGATCACGCGGTCGGTTGCCATGGTGGCGAAGCTCACGCCGAGATAGATATTCGTTACATGGAAGAGGCCAAAGGAGGTCATAGCAAATCCAATGGCGATGATGACGCGCGGATCGAATTTGCTGGCCAGGATGCCGGCGATGGGCATCATGAACGCAAGCGCAATCCCTCCGGGCGAGAGCGCCATGCCCGATTGCTGTGCTGTATACCCAAGGTCGTTTTGCAGGAACTGCGGCAACAGGATGGTGCTGCCGTTCAACACCATGCCGAGAATAAAGCTGAAGGTGACGGCGGTAGCGAAGTTTCGATTGCCGAGGAGCCGTAGATCCATGATGGGATCGTCATGGGTAAGCTCTCGAATGACCAGTGCGACTAGCGCGACGATGGCGATGATCAGGCTGACGAGAATCAGGTGCGAGGAGAGCCAATCCTTCTCTTCACCCTTGTCGAGCACGAATTGGAGAAAGCCGACGCCTATAACGATGAGGCTGATGCCGATGTAGTCGACGCGCATTGCTTTGCGTTTTAGATCTTTGAGATAGGCCGGATCCTGTACGAGACGATGCGTGAGCAGGAGCGAGATGATGCCGATCGGTACGTTGATGAAGAAGATCCAGTGCCAGCTATAGTTGTCTGTGATCCAACCGCCGAGCGTGGGGCCGATAGCAGGGGCGACGACGACAGCCATTCCATACATCGCGAAGGCCATGCCACGTTGTTTGGCCGAGAACGTGTCGGCTAAGATGGCCTGTTCGCTGGGCTGGAGGCCTCCTCCGCCCGCGCCCTGCAGGATGCGGAAGAAGATGAGCATCGGCAGACTGGTCGCAAGGCCGCACAGAAACGAACTGGCAGTAAAGATGGCGACGCAGGTCATGTAGAAGCGTTTGCGCCCGATCACGTTCGAGAGCCAGCCGCTCATAGGCAGCACGATGGCGCTGGAGACGAGATAGCTGGTGAGTACCCAGGTGCTCTCATCCGAGCTTGCGCCGAGCGTACCGGCGATGTGCGGCAAGGCCACGTTCGCGATAGAGGAGTCGAGCACCTCCATGAAGGTTGCGATGGTAACCGTCATGGCGATGATCCACGGATTAATCAGTGGTCGAGCGGATGGAGCGGACTCGGCGTTGACGATCTCGTTATCTTGCGGCATAGCTCAGTCCAGTTTCACCTTGGGTTCGACAGACATACCTGGACGAAGTTTTTCCAGATCTTTTTGACCGCTTGCGAAGCGGATGCGGACTGGAAGGCGCTGAATCACTTTGACGTAGTTGCCTGTGGCATTTTCGGGAGGAAGTACGCTGGTGCGCGAGCCTGTGACGGCAGGCATGCTCTCCACGGTGCCGTCGAATGTGTCGTGCAGCGCATCCACGTAGATGCGCACATGCTGACCCGGGTGCATACGTGCCAGCTGCGTCTCCTTGAAGTTGGCGGTGACCCAGAGGTCATCCGTTTGAACGAGCATAAGCAACTGCTGACCCTTGGAGATGCGCGCACCGACCTCAGCGCTTCGCTGGGTGACAACGCCAGAGACTGGAGCCGCTATACGGCAGTAGCTGAGATTGAGACGAGCTTTTTCAAGTGCCGCCTGCGCAACCTCTGAATTTGCCTGCTGGCTCTTGATATCAGCCTCCCGAATGGCGATCTGCAACGGCGCACTGCTTTGGGTCTGCTGTAGTTTGCTGTGCTGTTGCGCAAGCTGGGCCACACGCTGCTCTACAGTCTTCTGCGCGGAGGCGACGCCGGCTTGATTGGAGGCAACGGTCTGAAGTTGCGCGGTCGCGGCAGCTTTGTACTGGTCGTAGTCCGCATGTGCAACTTCCTGTTTATCGTAAAGCGTCTGGTAGCGAGCGAAGTTAGCCTGATCTCTTTCGTTCACCGCCTGCGACTCCTTCAGCTTGGCGATAGCGCTCTCAAGGTCATGCTGGGCAGCGGCGAGCGCAGCCTCTGAACCTGTAACCTCGGCCTGCTGCGACGTGAGATCGCTGTTGTTGCTGATGCGCGTGATCGGTAGGTTGGGATGAGAGGCGCCGAGCTGGGCCATGGCCTGGTCATACTGAGCTTTCGTCTGCTCGAGGGCGACCTGGTCGTCACTGGGATCAAGCTCCACCAGCGGCGTGCCGGCCCGGACGATCTGATTATCGTCAACGTGGACGGCCTTGATGGTGCCATCGATACGCGAGGCAATCGGATTCAGATGTCCGTCCACCTGTGCGTCGTCTGTGTCTTCGTAACCGCTGGCGTAGAGGTACCATCCGATACCGGTGGCCAGTAGCAGAAACGCGACGATGCCGAGTACGAGCGGATTGACACGGCGGCGCGGAGAGTTGGCCTCCGCCGTAGCAGAGTCAGGTTTGCCCGTTGTGGCGGATTGCAGTTGAGTTTCCGGCTCTATCTGTGTTGCGGTGCTCATTTCTTGCTCCCTTCGAGTAGATCGGGAAGATCTTTTTCGGCCTCTCCCATCGCGTGGGCGAGAGTAATTTTTGCGAGATTCTGCGAAAACAGACTGCCGACGTAGTCATGATCGGCGGACGCAAGCTGCTCCTGTGAGTTGACGACCTCAACGGAGTCCGCCACACCGACGGCAAAGCGGTCCTGCGACTGTTGCAGAGTAGCTAGGGCGAGCTTGCGATTACTCTCTGCGGCAACGACCTGTTCGTTCGCCACCGTCAGGTCGATGTAGGCATTGCGTACATCGAGCTCGACTACCCCGCGCTCATTCGAAAGTTCGGCCCGGCGCTGCGCGACGACGGCATCTGCTGAAACTGTATCGGCGTGAATGCGACCACCATTGAAGATGGGAACGCTGATCGACGCGGTCGCCTGAAATACACCTGCGCCTTCATTGGGGTTAGTCCCTTCCATGCCGTAGTAGCCGTTGACTGACGCAGACGGCAGATGCTCTGCTCCCGCGGCCTTGCGGGCCTCTTCCGCTGCGCGGAGTTGTGCCTCCGCTGCCTTGAGGTCCTGCCGCTGCGA